>CBDIRF010000004.1:0-246050 GCA_965284115.1 Devosiaceae bacterium | reverse complement strand
CCGCCACCAAGGTTCTCGAACGTCGAGAAGATGAGCGGGTGGCGCATGCGCGGCGCTATCCGGCGAACGTCGATGACGGTGTCGGTCGTTTGGCAGTCTGAGCACATCAGATCAGGGTCCTTGTTCGGGTGCGGCCCAGCAGTTCATAGCCGCGGTCGGTGATGAGGTCGGGAGTCCAGATCGGGTCCCAGACGAGGTCGATGTCCACCCGGGCGACCGTGGGATAGCTTAGGGCTACCTTCTCGCGCACTTCTGCGATGACCAGCTCACCGAGGGGGCACGCCCGGCTCGTCAGGGTGAGCTTCACACCGATTTCATTGGGGGATCGGCGGGCCTCGATAACCAGGCCAAGATCGACAATGTTGAGGCCGATCTCCGGATCGATAACGTCGCGAAGGCGCTCGCAGAGGTCAGGATCCAGGCAGGTTTCGGTGGCGCTCATTGTGGTCACCCAGATGGACGACACCTCGGTAGCCGGCCCCCCGCAAGCGTTCTTTGCGCCAGGTCAAACTGAGGGTGAACTCCTACAGCAGCGGCACGCCGGTGATCAGGCCGTGACTTGCGACCAGGGCGCTGTAGAGCGCCAAGCCGGCGCCGAACCGCAGCACGATGGCTAGATCGAACTGTGGGCGCCACCCCCTGGCGAAGCTTGCGAGCGGTAGGTTCGAGGTTTTCGCGGAGAGCTGCAGCCAAGCCGCATCGCCCAGCTTCCGTCGCAACCGGCGGTCCAGCATCACCATGCCGCCCACCGACAGGCCCGCAAATAGCCCGAACATCATAAGGTGCGAGAGATCGCCGTTGGGAACCATGTGCGAGACCGACCAAACAAGCATGGCCCAGAGGATCGGATGGCGCACGAAGCCGGCTACGCCCGGATGGTCCGGATCGAACCTCTTGCGCCAGCGGGGTCCGAATGACAGCGGATTATGCATGGTGAGAGCGAACACTGCCAGTACGGAGACGAACAGCATGCCGGCCGCAGGCACGAGGCTCTGCCAATCCTGCCGCGGCCAAAGCTCGCAATATGAAGTTCTTGCTGCTGCGCTGATCAGCCAGGCGAGCACAAGAATTGATACGGCGCTGTAGCCGACAAGGTAGCCAAGTCGACCCACAAGGGAGATGAGACGACCGCGCACAGCCGGTCGCGCCGGTATCGAGTGCGTCAGCAGGAACACCACCATCGCGCTGGCCAGTTCGCCCCAGCCACCCGGATCGCTCAGCATCCAAGCCTCGCAGAAGAGATGGGAGGCGGACCGGATGGTCCGCCCCGTGAGCTAGACTTAGTCTAGAGAGCGAGCTGATCGACGATGGTCGTCATGCGCTCTTGGGCCTTCTTGGGCAGCTTCACCGCCTTGATAGCCTCAGTGTCCACCGGGTCGTCGCCAACGACGACCAGAGCCACCATACCCATCCCGAAGTGAGGGGCGCACTTGACGCCGTAGGCGCCCGGCACCGTGAAGGTGACGGCGATCTCCTTGCCCAATGCGCCCTTGAACACCTCGGCGCCCTCGGGCAGCAGCTCCTTGATCGTCTCGGCATTGTGGCCCTTATCGGTGGGGACAAACTTCACTGTGTCGCCTGGAGCGATCTCTACCAGTGCTGGCTCGAACACCATGGCGCCCATCTCGCCCCTGTTAAGCATCTGGACCTCTACGGTGGACGGAGGTGGCCCGTCTTGGGCGAGCAATGATGCCGGAAGGAGGTAGGACGCCGCGACACTCGCCGAACCAGCGAGCAACAGGTGTCGCCGGGTCAGCCGCTTCTGGGCCATTGGTTCATTGTGACCATGGTCAGTGACCTTATACTTCGTCATTTCGCTCTCCGATCGTTCGCAGTGGGTTTTTGATGCAGGCCTCTGGTGCTGTACATCTTGGTTCTCTTTACCGAGGACACTGTCTTTCACGTCCCTTCGCGGCCATTTCGACCATTCCAAGCAAGTTCTCTTTGAGGAAGATCAAACAGATGACGTCTGCCGCCGTACAAAAGGTCGCACCAGCAATTTGAGGAGGATCAAAGAAGACCGACCCTCGCGGGCCTAATCGACGGTCGAACCGGGCGCACTGGTGCCCGCAAGCCGTGGAGACCCAAAATGGACGGTCAGGACAAAGTAGAAGTATCGCGCCGCACGCTGCTCGGCGCCGCCGCGTTTGTCGGTGTATTCGGTGCCGTGATGGCCTCGGTGCCCGCCGAGGCGGAGGATGCGGGCGTCACCACTGGCCCGGCGCCGGATCTCGCGGCTCTGCCCCGGGTCAAGGTCGACCTCACCAAGCCGCCCTTCGTTCACGCCCATGAGCAGGTGGCGGTGGGTGGGCCCAAGGTCGTCGAGTTCACCCTGACGATCGAGGAAAAAGCGCTCGTCCTCGACGAGTACGGCACCACGGTCCAGGCCATGACGTTCAACGGCTCGGTCCCCGGCCCGCTGATGGTCGTGCACCAGGACGATTACGTCGAGCTGACGCTGATCAACCCCGACACCAACCAGATGCAGCACAACATCGACTTCCACTCGGCGACCGGTGCGCTGGGCGGAGGCGGGCTCACCCTGATCAACCCCGGCGAGCAGGTGAAGCTGCGGTTCAAGGCAACGCGCGCCGGCGTCTTCGTCTACCACTGCGCACCGGGCGGCCCGATGATCCCGTGGCACGTCGTGTCGGGCATGAACGGCGCCATCATGGTGCTGCCGCGCGACGGCCTCAAGGACGGTGCCGGCAAGCCGCTGAAGTACGACTATGTCTACTATGTCGGCGAGCAGGACTTCTATGTGCCCAGGGACGCCGAGGGGAACTTCAAGACTTACGAAGTCGGCCGGCGATGGCTATGCCGACATGCTCGAGGTGATGAAGACGCTGACGCCGACCCACGAGGTGTTTAATGGCGCCGTCGGAGCGCTGACCGGCGAGAATGCGATGACAGCCAATGTCGGCGAGACGGTGCTCATCGTGCACTCGCAGGCCAACCGCGATACCCGCCCTCACCTCATCGGCGGGCACGGTGACTACGTCTGGAACACCGGCAAGTTCCGCAACGCGCCGGAGGTCGATCTCGAGACCTGGCTCATCCCAGGTGGTTGCGCCGGCGCTGCGCTCTACACGTTTCTGCAGCCGGGTGTCTACGCCTACGTCAACCACAACCTCATCGAGGCCGTCGAACTCGGGGCTACCGCCCACTTCAAGGTCGGCGGCAAATGGAATGACGACCTCATGACCCAGGTTCAGGCGCCCACGCCGATCGCCGGCTAATGCGCCCGAAGCAGCGGTGGCCCGACATGCACGGGCCGCCGCATACCAGCGGGGTGCCGTCATGGCGCACAGGATTGCGCACGATCGCACGGCCGGTTTGCTGTTGCCGGGAGTTCTCCTCGTAAGCCTTCTGGTCCTCATTGGTAACCAAGTTGGTGTTATGGAGCTGACGGCCACTACGGACACAGCCCTGATTCCGGCCACGGTCACCGTTGCCTCCCGTTCACACACCTATCGGGCGACTGGCGAGTTCGTGCAGGGCACGGCCACAGTCGATGGGCCACTGGTCGCGGTCGAAGACCCGCCCGCGCTCGAAATCATGAAATACCAAGTCAGCGCGGCCGACTACGACCAGTGCGTCGCAGACGGTGCCTGCCTGAAGGCAGAACCACGTCGCCGCGGCCTCGGCGATGTCCCAGTCACCGGCGTGAGCTTCAACGATGCCAATGACTATGCCGCTTGGCTCAGCGCCAAGACAGGTCGGACTTGGCGACTGCCCTCAGTCGCGGAATGGACCTTCGCTGCCGGCAGTAAGGCGCGGGACGACGCGCTCGGTGTAGCGACGGACGCAAAGGATCCTGCCAAACGTTGGCTCGCATACTACGAGCGCGAGGCTGCCCTAGGGGCGAAGGCGCTCGCGACGCCCAGCCCGCTCGGCACTTTCGGCGAAAACGAATACGGGGTCGCCGACATGGCCGAAAGCGTCTGGGAATGGACGGCCACCTGCGGCAGCCGGACCACCCTGGGAGCAGCCGACGAGACCCTAACCTACTTGGTCGGTGCGGCGTCAGACTCCTCGAGGGGAGGCACCGCACACCAATGAGCGCCTTCATCCGCGACGCTCAGGGTGGCGGCTGCACGATTGGTGCTCCTCCCGACAACCTGGGGTTTAGGCTCGTTCGCCAGCGTGAGTGGTGGACAGGCCCCGTCGCCGCGGTGATGCACCTTTTTCGCTCAAACTGATCCAAACTGCGAGGAGCACCAGAATGACCACTGCGAACCGCCAAACCTCGCTTAGGGTCGACGAGAACCTCATCGACCGGGTGATAGAAGCCTTGTGGACTGACCCGTTCGCGCCGGCCTCGGGCTGACCGGAGAATCGCATTGGCCGCCCAGTCGCGGTTCGGGGCGTTCTCACGACCGTTGAGGGCAAGCTTCAGGTCGGATGAACCCGGCCGCCGCATGTTTTCCGGTAGCAAGGGCCAAGGCGCTCAGGTTTCCCACTGCCTCCAACCGACTTGATCTGAATCAAGGCGACTGTCCCTTCCCCGCGCAATATGCAAGCGGCTCAGCACATGCCTGAGCGAGAAGGAGGGCCGCTTTCGGCAGATGCCATGACCACCACCGTCATTGACACATCTACAATAAAACCCGCGTCAACCGCGTCGCGCAAACTTCGGCTCGGCGCGCTTACCGCCGTGGTCGTCGGATCTATGATTGGCTCAGGCGTATTCAGCCTTCCGCAGAATATGGCCGCCGGTGCAGCGCCACTCGCCACAATCATCGGCTGGACCATAAGCGGCATCGGCATCCTGGCGCTGGCTTTCGTATATCAGGGGCTCGCAACGAGAAAACCTGCCCTTGACGCCGGTCCTTACGCTTACGCAAAGGCTGGCTTCGGCTCGTTCATCGGCTTCAACAGCGCCTGGGGCTATTGGCTATCCGCTTGGATCGGCAACGTCTCTTACGCTGTGGTGATGTTCAGTGCCCTCTCATATTTCATTCCAGCCTTCGGAGACGGCAATACCTGGCAGGCGATCCTCGGTGCCTCGATCGTGCTCTGGCTGGTGCACGCGTTGATCTTATCGGGCGTGCGAACGGCCGCCCTGGTCAACCTCGTTACTACCGTCGCCAAGATTGCGCCGCTGGTCCTCTTCGTCATCCTCGCAATCGTCGCCTTCAAGGTCGATATCTTTGCCACGGACTTTACCGGCGCGGGAAACGTCGACCTCGGCTCCGTGCTCGATCAGGTCAAGAGCACGATGCTCGTCACGCTCTGGGTCTTCATCGGTATCGAGGGCGCTAGCGTGATTTCCAGTCGTGCCGAACGTCGTTCCGACATCGGCATCGCGACCCTGGCCGGCTTCCTCGTGGCTCTCGCCCTCTATGCCCTGATCTCGCTGCTGTCGCTAGGCATCCTGAGCCAGCCGGAACTGGCGGCGTTGAAGAATCCGTCGATGGCCGGCGTGCTCGAGTATGTCGTGGGTCCGTGGGGCGCGATCCTCATAAACATCACGCTCGTCGTTTCCGTGCTCGGCGCCTTTCTCAGCTGGAATCTGCTTGCCGCGGAAATCCCGCACGTTGCAGCCCGGGACGGCACCATGCCGCGCTTCTTCGGTGGCGAGAACAAGCGCGGCGCACCGTCGACGTCGCTCTGGATCACCAACGGGCTGGTGCAGGTCTTCCTCATCGTGACGCTGTTCGCCAACAGCACCTATCAGGCGCTGTTCTACATCGCCTCAACAGCCATCCTCATCCCATACGTCTTTTCTGGCGCCTATGCGGCCAAGCTCGCCATTACCGGCGAAGCCTACCGCAACGGTGAGAGGCGGGCACGCGACCTGATTGCCGGGCTGGTTGCGACAGCCTACGGGGCCTGGCTCGTCTACGCGGCCGGCCCGAGCTACCTCTTCATGGTCGCCATGCTCTACGTGCCCGGAATTGTCTTCTACGTGATGGCTCGCCGCGAAAGCGGTGAGAGGAGCTTTACCCCCATTGAGGCGGTGCTTGCGGCGGCACTTATCGCCGTCGGCTTCGCCGCCGCCTATTTGATCTGGAACGGGAGCATCAGCCCACTATGAACACGAACACCGCCACGGCGAGCAACCCAAGTACAGCCACAGTCCTGGGTGCCTTTTCCGAGGTTGGCCAACTCCGCGAAGTCATGGTCCACCGGCCGGACCTCAGCCTGCAGCGTCTGACCCCCAGCAACCACCAGGCACTGCTGTTCGACGACGTGCTCTGGGTCAAGAAGGCGCGCCAGGAACACGACATGTTCGTGGACGCGCTGCGCGAACGCGGAGTGACGGTCTTTGACTTCGGCACCTTACTCGGCGAGACGCTCGCTCTTGCCGAAGCACGGCGGTGGCTCCTCGACCGGCGCACAAATTCCGCTGCAGTGGGTGAGGATCTGGTTGGCGAACTGCGCGGCTGGCTAGACGAGATGCCGGCAGTCGAGGTGGGACGATATCTGATCGGCGGCATTGCCCGCGCCGAGCTTCCCTTCACGCCGGCAGGCCTCGTGGGTCGGACCATGGACCCACAGGATTTGTCCTGCCGCCCCTGCCTAACCAGATGTTCACCCGCGACAGCTCGTGTTGGATTCATGGCGGCGTCACGATCAATCCGATGTTCTGGCCGGCGCGACGGCCAGAGGCGACTAACGTCGAAGCCGTCTACCGCTTCCACCCGCATTTCCGCGACGCTGAGTTCGAAACCTGGTGGGATGGGTCGGATGGTACCGGGATCGCAACCCTTGAAGGCGGTGACGTCATGCCGGTCGAGAACGGCGTTGTTCTCATTGGCATGGGAGAGCGCACGACGCCGCAGGCGGTGGCAACCCTCGCCAGACGGCTCTTCGCCAAGAATGTCGCTACAAGGATCGTCGCCGCGTTGATGCCGCGTGACCGCTCGTTCATGCATCTCGATACCGTGTTCACCTTCTGCGACCGTGACCTAGTGACGATTTATCCGGCGGTCGTTGATCGCATTCGGACCTTCTCCCTCCGCCCGGGCACCGGACCAACCGGCATCGAAATCACGACGGAAGGCGAGCCATTCACCAAGGTAGTCCAGGAGGCACTCGGCCTCGACCGGCTGCGCATCATTGCCACGGGCGGGGACAGCTACGAGGCCGAGCGCGAGCAGTGGGACGACGGCAACAACGTGGTGGCGCTCGAGCCCGGCGTCGTCGTCGGCTACGACCGCAACGTCTACACCAACACGCTGCTCCGGCGGGCGGGCATCGAGGTGATCACCGTCGCCGGCTCCGAACTCGGACGCGGGCGCGGTGGCGGCCACTGTATGACCTGTCCGATCGGTCGCGATCCCCTCTGAGTCAAGGAAGCTTTTACCATGCCGATCAACCTTCGCGGCCGCAGCCTCCTTACGCTCGACGACTATTCGCCGAGCGACATCCGCTTTCTCCTCCGGCTGGCCGCCGAACTGAAGGCGGCCAAGCTCGCCGGCACCGAACGACAGTGGCTGACCGGGCGCAACATCGCCCTGATCTTTGAGAAGGATTTCGACCCGCACCCGGACCGGCTTCGAAGTGGCCGCCTATGACCAGGGCGCCCACGTCACCTATCTCGGACCAACCGGGAGCCAGATCGGCCACAAGGAATCGATGAAGGACACCGCCCGCGTGCTTGGCCGCGTCTATGACGCCATCGAGTATCGCGGCTTCGGCCAGGAAACAGCCGAAGAGCTCGCCGCCTATGCCGGCGTGCCGGTCTACAACGGCCTCACCGACGAGACGCATCCAACCCAGACGCTCGGCGACTTCATGACCATGCGCGAGTTCACCCACAAGCACCTCTCGGCTCTCGCGGTGACGTTCCTCGGGGACGGGCGAAACAATGTCGCAAGTTCGCTTGCCATCGGCGCCGCCAAGGTCGGAATCGACATGCGCATCGCGGCGCCACGCAGCCTCTGGCCCGATGCCGCTTTCATCGATCACCTCCAAGCACTCGGCAATGAGAGTGGTGGTCGGCTGACGGTCACCGAAGACGTCGGCGAAGCCGTTCGCAACGCTGACTTCATCTACACTGACGTGTGGCTCTCGATGGGCGAGGACGAAGCGCGTTGGCCTGAGCGCATCCGCGAACTCACGCCCTATCGCGTTACTCGCGAGGTAATGGGGGCGACCGGCAACCTGCACACCAAGTTCATGCACTGCCTGCCGGCGTTCCACAACGCCGAGACCCAGGTCGGCGCGGATATCGCGAAGCGCTTTGGCATCGATTGCATGGAGGTAACCGACGAGGTGTTCGAATCGCCAGCCTCCATCATCTTCGATCAGGCGGAGAACCGCATGCACACGATCAAGGCGATCCTCGTCGCCACTATTGCCGGGTGACCACGATGTTGGTCGTTGTCGCGCTCGGTGGCAATGCTCTCCTGCGACGGGGCGAGTCGATTTCGGCCGAGACGCAACGGAACAATGTCCGCCAAGCCGCAGCGTCGCTAGCCGCACTGGTCAGGGCCGGACATCAGATCGTCGTCACGCATGGCAATGGTCCTCAGGTGGGCCTCCTCGCGCTCCAGGCGGCAGCCCAGAAGGCGGACGAAGCCTATCCTCTTGACATCCTCGGAGCGGAAACCGAAGGGATGATCGGTTACCTGATCGAGCAGGAGCTGGAGAACGCGCTGCCGAACGGGCCGAGGGTCGCGACTTTGCTGACGCAGGTCGAGGTCGATCCGAAAGACCCGGCCTTTAGCAATCCGACCAAACCGGTCGGCGCGATCTATGAAAAGGACGATGCCGAGCGTCTCTCGGCGGCCCAAGGCTGGAGCATCGCGCCGGACGGCGACAAATACCGCCGCGTCGTTCCCTCGCCCTTGCCGAAGCACATATCCGACGTCGAAATCATCCGCCTGCTGCTCGACCAACAGGTGATCGTGGTTTGTGCGGGCGGCGGTGGTATCCCGGTCATCCGCCGTCCCGACGACAGTCTTATCGGGGTTCCGGCCGTTATCGATAAAGATCTCACTGCCAGCCTGCTCGCGCAGGAAATACAAGCGGACGCCCTGTTGCTTCTGACCGACGTCGACGCGGTTTATCTCGACTGGGGAACGCCGCGCCAAAGAGCGGTACGCAGAACCACCCCCGCGACGATGCGAAAGCAGAGCTTTGCTGCGGGCTCGATGGGCCCCAAGGTGGAAGCTGCCTGCGCTTTCGCCGAGCTGACCAGTGGAATTGCAGGGATCGGGCGTTTGGACCAGGCCCTTGCAATACTTCAGGGACATAGCGGCACCCAAGTGATCCGCGGCGGTGCTACTCGCCGCCGATCCTGACGTGTGCGCTGCGGCACTTGGACGATGAATCTCCAGGTGCGTGGCGAACGGGTCGACCCCCGTCAGAGGAGCTGAAAGTCAAGGGTCATTCAAGCCTTGGCCTCTTTCCCACCGTCGGAAACTCCGACTTGTGGCAATTGCGTCGGAACGGATGGATCAGAATGTACATTTCAAAGTCAGCGACATGACCTGCAACCACTGCGTAGCGAGCGCCAAGCCGATTGAAGACGCCGACCATAACAATGAGCTTCGGAACTGATCTTCTGGCCTGGCGTTCTCGCCGGGCTCTCACTTGCCGACGCAGCACCAGCCCTACCGTCGAGCGGGCCATGCCCAGCGCCCGCGCTATGGCCGGTCCCGACAGGCGCCGGCGCCGCAGCTGCTCGACCGCCGCGGTCTGTTCCACAGCCAGCCGGTGCGGACAATGTCGCGGCGCAGAGCTGCGATCGTTGAGCTGCCGATCCCCCGAGCGAGAGCGCCTCAGCCACTCATGGGCCGTCCGCACCGACACGCCGCTCGCTGCCGCCGCCTCACCAACCGGCCAGCCACATTCGGGGAACTCCGCTGAAGGTTGGTTGGCTTTGCAACCCCAGCTTCTCAGCCCTTCCTCGAATGAACAACCTTCATAGCTTCGACAGCTAGCGCAAACCGCAGCGGGCGATCGCCCAGCGAGATACGCTGTTGCTGATCAAGACGGTTATTTGCTGGCCTTCTTCGGCGGCGGCGTCTCAATAGCCTGTGCCGCGTTCAGATCCTGGGACCGTGGCTCGGCGGCCAGTTCGGCCTCGGCTTGGAGCCAGTGATCCAGGTCCTGTCCCTCCGGACAGCCTGCATGTTCCCAGATCAGATAGGCGCGTATTGCGATCTCGGTAGGTCGATCCATTGTCCAACTCCCTCTCGGTCCGTCATTCGTGCGGTACCTGACGCTCAGCACCTACGTTCGGCATATTTCAGTTGAGACTGATCGCATTGATCTGCATCAAACCTCGACGGTTCGAGTTTGCCCGTGCGGAGCCAAATCAAGCACAGCGTATTCGTCACTGCGGCCCGGGATGCTGACGACTGCGGCGGGTCCAGCGTGGGCCGAAGCAAGCATCGTTTGCCCCATGCCCACCGCCCGAAGCGGTGGCCGAAGTCCGGCGGAACGCGCTGCGGCTTGACTTGAGTCAATACCCGCAGCCCTGCGAACAGGCACTGTGCTCTCACAGTCACCGATTGGAACAGGAACATGCGCGAGATCTTCGAAGAACAGGCAAGCGCATCAGCGCATCGATACCGTTCCCCTGACCCGCGACCCCAGGCGCCGGAAGGTGGCCAGCGGCCCTATACGGCCGGCTTAGGCATCCGAACCGGACGGACGCCCACAAGCACTGATGACGCCTTGTGCGGACATGCGCGCTGCCGCGATGGCCGCGGCGCGGCTTCCGCTATAGTTTGCCGGATCGGCGATGGTCCGCGCCAAGCGGAAGGTGAACCAGCGCAAGCGTATGGGCGACCGATCCCGCCGCAATTGGCGCCAGACGTTACGACCGGTTCGGTCGATCGTCTCCGATTCGGCGACCGACCGGATCAGGCGTTGGGCGGCTCGAGCCCGGATGAGCCAAGCGAGGCCCAGATTTCCCGTGCCGTGAAGGCAACGAGCGCAACTCGTCCGCGAACTAACGCCCTGCGACTAGACTATAGACTAGACTAGTTTCCGTCCGCAAACGCCTGTTTTTGCAGCGTCTTCAATCGGTTGTCGACGGTGTGGCGCGGGCTGCGGACAAGAGCGGCAGTCAGTTGGGTTGGTTTTGCCCGGAAGGTGTGCGGTAGAGGCAATGCGGCGCGTGCCGAAGCGGCCGGCTTGTCCGGCTCGACGGATTCCGACCAGCTGATCGGATCAGGTCGGTTTGAGGCGGGAGAAGAGGGCGAGATTGTAGGCCACGACGGATGAACCAGACAAAGGCCTTGAAGTGACCGAGGCCCCGCCAAGTGCAGCGCGCCAGGCCGTAAGCGCGCTTGAAACAGGAGATGCCGGCCTCGATGCCGGCGCGGAAGTTGCGCAGTTCGCGATAGACCCACTTGCTGCTGACCATGTCCTCAATGCTGAGGCCGGCCTTCTTGTGGAAGGCCATGTCGGAAACACCCAGCGCTTTGGCGGCGGCCAGATTGCTGCGGGTGGCAAAGCCGCCATCGGCAGGCGCTTGCCGCGGCGTCGACGTGTCGCTGCAGCATCGGCAGCAGGCGGTCGCTGTCGGCCGGGTTGCCTGTTTCGATCACCAGATCGAGGATCATGCCGCTGCGGCCGGTAACGAGGTTGAGCTTGTGGCCGTATTGGGCGTCTCGGCTGCCTTTGACGATGATGTCGGCATGTGCCTCGAACAGGCTGACCAGCTTTTCGCTGGCGGGCACCGTCTCACCGGCCAACACCCGCCGCTCGCTCTGGCTGATGATGCGTTCGATCAGCGGCCGGTAGTGACCGACCTGGAGTTGCCACACGGCGATGGCCGCAGTACTCGGCGCCGCCAGTCGCTCGCTCGCCTGCTCCAGATAGGCCAAGGTTGCGCGACTGATTGCGATCAGCTCGCGGTAGAGCTGGAGGCGGTTGGGCCGGCCCCTTGTAAACTGGATCTTGCGAGCGCGCTTCTTGGCGGCGCGGCGATGATCGCGCCAGGCCAGGCTGATGCCGTGCTCCCAGGTCTCCGGCCGGATAGCGCTGATGGTCTTGTGCAGCACCGATTTCTGCGGCGTCCACGACCATGGCAGGCGGGCAAAGGCGCGAAACGAGGCCGAGTCCTCGAGGTGGAACGCCAGCTCCTGATAGGTCAGCTGCCGATATTGCTTGAGAAGCGCACAGCGTAACACCGCCTCGGCAGGCAACCCTTGCCGCCCGGTGGCCTTGACCCCGACCCCAAGCAAGTCTTTCGCCACAAGCCCGAGCAGGTCGCCATGTTGGTCCAGCCAGAGCGACATCGCCTCCAGTTCACGACCGATCTCGTGTGCGGCAAAGACATCGATTATGCTGGCTTGGACGGTGCGTTCTTGGCGCATTGTCGGCTCCGGCGGTGACAGGAGTTTTGGAATCAGTGGAATGACCCAGGATACCTGAAACCGCCGGGCCTTGCTCGCGCAAAGCACAATTAACTAAACAAAATCATCAGCTTACCGTTTATGGGCGGAAACTAGACTAGACTAGGCTGCCATCGCCTCCTTCAGCCTGTCCTCCATCGCCAGTCGCGAATCTCCGGCATGTCCTCGCCGTTTTCCCTGATGTAGGCATCGTGTTCGGCAAGCTTGCCCGCCACGAAGCTTGCGAATTCCCCCTTGCGATCCGAGAGGGCGGCAACCCGGTCGACGACCGCTTGGGCGACGTGGAACCGGTCTATGCCGTTTAGCACGGCCATATCGAAGGGCGTGGTGGTCGTACCCTCCTCCCGAAACCCGTGTACGTGGAAATTGGCGTGATTCCGCCGCCGGTAGGTGAGCCGGTGAATGAGCGTCGGATAGCCGTGATAGACAAAAATCACGGGCTTGTCGGTTGTGAACATTGCGTCGAAAGCCCGGTCACCAATCCCGTGCGGATGTTGGCTCGGCGCCTGCAAGGTCATCAGATCGACGACATTGACGAAGCGAATCTTTAACGCCGGGAACCACTCTAGAAGCAGCTTGGTCGCCGCCAGAGCTTCCAGGGTGGGGACATCACCGGCACATGCGATGACGGCATCCGGTTCACCGTCGGCACTCGATGCCCACTTCCATACGCCCAGACCCCAGGTGCAGTGATCGGCGGCTTCGTCGCGGCCGAGCCACTGCAACTGCGGCTGCTTGCCGGCGACTATAACGTTGACGTAGTTGCGGCTGCGTAAGCAGTGGTCGACGACCGAAAGGAGGGTATTTCCGTCGGGTGGCAGGTAGATCCGGATGACATCGGACTTCTTGTTCGCGACGTGGTCGATAAAGCCCGGGTCCTGATGCGAGAAACCGTTGTGGTCCTGTCGCCAGACGTGGGAGGTGAGCAAGTAAGTGAGCGAGGCGATCGGCTTGCGCCACGCGACTTCGCGCGAAACCTTCAGCCACTTGGCATGCTGGTTGAACATCGAGTCGACGATGTGGATGAATGCCTCGTAGCAGGAAAAGAAGCCGTGGCGCCCAGTAAGGAGATAGCCCTCGAGCCAGCCCTGGCACAGATGTTCGCTCAACACCTCCATCACCCTCCCGTCGGGAGACAGCTGAGTGTCGGTTTCGGTGATCTCGCCCGTGAAGACCCTGTCGGTCACCTCGAAGATCGGTGAGAGGCGGTTGGACTCCGTTTCATCCGGCCCAAATATCCGGAAGTTCCGCTGCTCGGCGTTGCTCCGCATGACGTCGCTCAGGAACGCTCCTGCCATGCGAGTCAATTCTGCGGTTACGGTACCCGGCGCGGGCACCTCCACGGCGTAGTCACCGAAATTGGGGAGCTTCAAATCCTGGAGCAACAAACCGCCATTGGCGTGGGGATTGGCCCCCATGCGTCGCTCGCCAGTTGGGGCCAGTTCGGCGAGCTCGGTCAAGAGGCGACCTTCGCGATCGAAAAGTTCGTCTGGCCGGTAGCTCTTCAGCCAATCTTCGAGGATCCGCAAGTGCCCCGGGTCTTCAGCTATCCTTGCCAAAGGAACCTGATGCGAGCGCCACGATCCTTCGGTTGGCTGGCCGTCCACTTCTCGAGGTCCAGTCCAACCTTTGGGAGAGCGCAATACGATCATCGGCCAGGCAGGTCGTCGACTGAAGCCGAACGTGCGGGCAGCGTCCTGGATTGATCGAATGTCGGCCAAGACGCGGTCAAGGGTAACGGCCATCGCCTGGTGCATCTTGGCGGGTTCGGTTCCCTCGACGAAATGCGGAGCGTAACCGTAGCCGCGGAACAGGGCATCGAGCTCGTCGTGGCTGATGCGAGACAGTACCGTAGGACTCGCGATCTTATAGCCGTTGAGGTGAAGGATCGGCAGGACGGCGCCGTCGCGACTTGGGTTGAGGAACTTGTTGGAATGCCAACTCGTCGCGAGGGCAGCGGTCTCGGCCTCGCCGTCGCCGACTACGCAAGCAGCGATAAGTTCGGGATTGTCGAAGACGGCGCCGTAGGCGTGCATCAATGAGTAGCCGAGCTCTCCACCCTCGTTGATCGAGCAGGAACCTCGGCTGCCACATGGCTGGGAATGCCACCGGGATAGGAGAACTGCTGGAACAGCCGCCGCAGTCCTGCCTCATCTTGCCCCACGTCGGGATAGAGTTCGGAATAGGTGCCCTCGAGAAAAGTGTTCGCCACCAGCCCCGGCCCACCATGTCCCGGTCCGGTGACGTAGATCATGTTGAGGTCGTTCTGCTTGATGAGCCGGTTCAGATGCACGTAGATGAAGTTGAGGCCGGGGGTCGTTCCCCAGTGACCGAGCAGCCGCGGCTTCACATGGTGGAGCCGCAGGGTTTGGCGTAGCAGCGGATTGTCGCGCAAATAGATTTGGCCCACGGATAGGTAGTTCGCGGCGCGCCAATAGGCATCCATCCGGCGTAGCAGATCGGGAGGCAGCGGTTCGGTCATTCATCAGAATCCTTGTTGACTAGTGCGGCGGCCGCCTGGGCGATTACCGCTTCTTCGTCCGTGGCAATGACACGGATTTGCACGTTGGCGAGTGGTCTGGAGACGATCTCGGCATTGGCGTCGTTCGACGCAGTATCAAGATGAACCCCGAGGAAACCGAGCCCGTCGCAGATCCGCGCACGGATCGGGGGCGAATGTTCACCGATGCCTCCGGTAAACACGAGCATGTCCAAACCGCCCAGTACAGCGGCGAGCCCGCCAATGGTCTTGCGAACCTGATAGCAAAAGAGGGTCAAAGCTTCGGCAGCCCGCGGATCGGTCGCCTCACGCTCAAGCAGATCGCGCGCGTCGCCGCTTGTCCCGGAGACACCCACCAGACCGGACTCGCGATTGACCATGTGGTCGAATGAAGCTGCGTCCATCCCCTCGGTGCGTGCCAAATATTGCACCAGCCCCGGGTCGAGATCACCCGAGCGTGTGCTCATCGGCAGGCCGGCTGCGGGCGTGAAGCCCATGGTCGTGTCGATGCTTTCGCTACCCCTCACCGCGACGAGGCTGGCCCCGTTGCCAAGATGAGCAAGAACCAACCGGCCTCCTGCTGCTTCACCGCCGGCCTCGCGCCTCAGGACCCCCATGAGGTAGGTGTAGGAAAGCCCATGGAACCCGTACCGCTCGACCCCCTGCTCGAAGTACCGCCTGGGGATCGGCAGCATGCGGGCAGACACGGGCATGGATCGATGGAAAGCCGTGTCGAAGCACGCAACCTGTGGCACGTCATTGAGCCGCCGCCGACAGTCCGCAATGATCTCAAGCTCCATCGGCAGATGCTCGGGTGCGAAGGGACTGAGGCGGCCCAGTTCGGCCAACAGGCCAGCATCGATGACCGCCGGTTCCACAAAGCGAGGTCCGCCGTGAACGATACGGTGGCCTACTGCCACCATCGTATCGAGCACACCCTTCCTGTCCAGCCAATCAAGCAAGTAGGCGGTCGCCGCGCGATGATCGAGTTGGCCGATTTCCTCAACTTCGCCAAAACCATGGTCGACGCGAAAGACCGTGCCATCGCGGCCCACGCGGTCGAAGTGGCCACGGGTGATGGGCACGTCAGGTCGGCCGACGTCGAACATGGCGAACTTCAGGCTGGACGAGCCGCCATTGAGCGTCAGAATTTTTCCCTGTCGGGCCACCGTTGGCTTTCCTTCGCCTCATGGCTTCAGGACTCATACAACGCGAACAAGCGCCGCCCCCGATTGATTTCGATCAAACTGTCCAGAGATCGAAGAGTAGTACTTGCGCGCTGGTGGCCTCGTGCCCCAAGTACGATCGACGCCTACCGGAGTGCCGGCAAAGGATATGACGTGGCCTCGCACCCAACCTTGCCAACCAAGTATGCGTTCATGCCGGTGCTCATGATTTGGGCCGCCCTGACCGGCTGGGCGACGACAGCGCCCGAGGGCTCGGCCCCGGCCTTTGAGACCCTGATGGTGGAGCAATTGGCAAGTTGCTGACTGGCAAAGGGTTCATGCTGGTGAATGTTCACGTCCCGTACGAGGGCGAGTTGCCGTCGGACAAGTGCCTTCATTCGCTTCGACACTATCTCCAGCGCGCTCGACCGCTTACCGTCGGATCGCGCCGCAGCTATCGTGCTCTACCGTCGGAGTGGTCGCATGAGTGAAATCGCAGCTACCGAACTGGCCCGACTTGGGTACAGCAACGTGTCCCATCTGGCGGGAGGTACGCTCGCCTGGGAGAAGGCCGGGCATCGGCTGCTCTACGGTTGATACGTCGCCTCACTCGGTGTGACCAGCTTGGCCGGTGTCCGCTTGAGCTGGGCGGATTGAAACGAGGTTCTGCGGCAGGCCTGAGAAGAAGGCCCGGATATTGTCTGTGGTCGTGTCGATGATGCGGTGAACTGCCTCTTCCGTGTCGTATGCGATGTGGGGTGTCACGATCACGTTCGGAAACTGAAGCAGGACGTGGTTGGCAAGCAGTTCAATCGACTCCGGACCAAGCTTGTAGCCGGTGCGGAAGATTTCCGCCTCCTCGCGGACAAGTCTTTCCTGCGGAAGCACATCCAAGCCCACCGCGCGGAGCTTTCCTGAAGATAGCGCTCGGATGAGCGCCTCGGTGTCGATTATTGGGCCCCGCGACGTGTTGATCAGTACGGCCCCATGTTTCATCAGACCAAACTCGCGATCGCCGATGAGGTGCCTTGTCTGCGGCGAAGCGGGCACGTGAAGCGTCAGCACATCCGCGACAGCGATTACCTCCTGCAATTGGCCGTATCGCAGGTTGAGTTTCTCTGCGAGCGCCATGTCAGGCGTAGGATCGTGGGCGAATACCTTCATGCCGAAGCCATTGGCGATTTGCGCGACGTGGCGACCGATCCGGCCGGCGCCGATGAGGCCCAGCGTCTTACCCCTCAGCTCAATGCCTCGGAGCCCGGACCGCGAGAAATCGCCGAATTCGGGTTCGCTCGGCCGCAGGCACAACGTGGCGGACTGCGACCAGAAGGAGAGCAAAAGCATGCTCCGCTACGGTCGCATCTCCGTAGTCGGGCACGTTGCAGACGGTGATGCCGTGCGCGGCACAATAGCCCAGGTCGATATGGTCGAAACCGGTGGACCGGGTGGCAACCAGTCTCACCCGCGGAAACTTCGCCAGCAGCCCGGCGGTAAGGTCCGAATGGACGGAAGGACTGACGACTTCAGCGTCGGCATGGGCTACAGCGTTTCGCTCGTCCAAGGGACCAGCTAGGTAGACGACCTGATGGTCGCGGGACAAGCTCCGAGAGGCAGCGCGCTCCCACTCTTCAGCCTCGCAGATCAGTACTTTCATGGCGGCCCCCCTGTGGACGAAAGTCCAGTGACTGGCCTGAGCGTACGCGGCCCGGACGAGGCGGCGGTTGATCTCGATCAACCCAAAGGAACCATCCTGGAACTTGACCAAGATCAAAGCGCAGTCCTCATGCCGTGGCACCATCGTCGCGTCTAGAGCCGCCGCAGTGGCGGCCTTAAGGAGATATCCAGTGAGCGACCACGGTGCACATAACAGAACCCACGACGACGCTTGCGGCTGCGGTCATCATCATGACCACAGGTCGCACCTTGTCGATGATCGATCGAAACAAGGATGTTGTGGTGGGTCGGGCGCAAATGAGCCGGAGCACCCGGTTGGTCACGATCATGGTTGCTGCGAGACGTCTGCCGCCAGTGTAGCCGCGGAAGGCGTCAAAAGTATCGCGGGGCAGAAATGACCGTCGGCGGCTCACGTTCCAGGTCTTCGTTTTGGCGGTCGCCACTTGGCGTCGCGACAATCGCGGCGCTGGTGTTGGGCGGGGCCATGCTGCTGTGGTCGGAGCGTCCCGATGTGCTCAGTTGGCTCCCCTGGCTGGTCGTTTTCGCTTGTCCGCTGCTGCATGTATTCATGCACCGGGGTCACGGAGGCGACGAAGCGACAAAGACCGAGCCTTCTGAAACCTCTGCGCCGACGCACAGGCACTAAACCGCGCAAGGCAGGGTGAACCCCGATGGCGGGCAGTCAAGACCACCTCTCACGCAGAGCGCTGGTTGTCGGCGCATTTGCGGTCGCCGTCGTCGCGTTGGGCTACGGGATCACCCTTCCGCTGCTGCCGACGATGATCAGTGAGCTGATCGCAGCGGCAAGTCCCTCTGATATTGCCTGGCACACGTCGCTACTTACCGGGGCCTTTGCGATCGCGCCCTTAGTCGCCGCGGGCCCATGGGGTCTACTTTCGGACCGTTACGGACGGCAACCCATATTGATCGTCGGCATGCTTGGATTTGCGCTCACGTTCGGCGCGGCTATGCTCCCGACGACATTGTTGGAATTTTACGCCCTGCGGCTGCTGAATGGGGTGTTCGCTGCCGCCATTGTTCCCAGTATTCTGGCACTCGTCACAGACCTCGAACGCGACGAGCCTCGGCGAGCGCGCAGCTTCGCGCTTATCAGTGCTGCCTCGAGCGTGGGCCTCCTGGCTGGACCGATGATAGGTGGGCTGGCCGCCGACCTGCCCGGTTTGTCGCGCAACCTGGGGGGCCTGCTGTCGTGGCGGATCGTCACCTTAGTCGGCGTTGCCATTCTCTCCCTTGTGGCCGCCGGCACCATCGTACTTGTCGGACCGAACGGCAAACCTGTGATCCCTACTGCTCCAAGCCAAGCCAATGGGGACAAGCTGAACCCGGCGGCGCGAACGGTATTGGTCCTGCTTGCCGCGCTCGTTGCCGCGGGGCTTGGGCTGTTTGAAGTGGGACTAACGCTGCAGAGCCGCACCCTGGCCGTGTCCCCCTCTGTGCTTGGCTTCATGTTTGCCGGATGCATGGTGATCATGCTGCTGGTTCAGGCACTGGGTTTTTCGCCCCTGGCGTGGCCTGCCATAACGAAGTGGTTCATATCGCCAGCGTTCCTGGTTCTGGGGCTCGGCCTCATTCTAATCCTGGGGAGTCCGAGCGGTAGCGGCCTCATGTTCGCAACAGCTGGTGTCGCGGCAGCTGGTGGGTTCCTGGCACCCGTGCTGGCCTATTGGTTGTCTTTCGGATCCGGGAGGCGAACTGGCGCGCGGCTCGGACTCCAGAGCGCCGCCGTGAGCATGGGACAGACGCTGGGGTCAACGATTGCGGCGGTAATGATCGGCGACGTCGCGGCGGGAGCGGCGTGGCTGGCTGCGCTGTCGATCAGCGCCGCCGCGGCCGGATTGGCGCTCAGCGCCTACCTCGGCCGGTCGGGGCTGCGGCCACCACTAATCCCGCTGCAGGCATTCAAAAGGAGGCAGGGATGACACAGCTTCAGACAAGTATCGGCAACCGGGCCCGCCGTGCGAAAGGCCCTTTGGCATGCGCCATTGCGAGGCACATCGTGGTGCTCGCTTTGGCCTTCCAACTCGCTCTCCCCCTAGTGCCCCCAGCTCTTGCTGACGACGCTGGCAATTTCAAGACGGTGGCCGGAATCAGTGTCTATATCGGGCTGATACCAGCCGAAATCGTCAAGGGGCACCGTAGCGGGCACCCCGAGGCGGAAATGCATGGCGGCCCCCCGAATGGTCCGCACGCCTATCACCTCATCGTCGCACTGTTCGATGAAGACAGCGCCAATCGAATCGAGGATGCCAAAGTTGCGGCCATGGTGTCAGGGCTCGGACATGTCGGGCAGACCAATGTCGCTCTCGAGCCGATGCTCATCGACGGCACGATCACGTACGGCGCCTTCATCGACCTAAGGGCCCTGGAGCGCTTCGCGATTGCTTTGACCATCATTGCGCCGGATCGCCCCGAGCCCGTACGAGTGGACTTCGAGAGCCAGCATCTGCCCTGATGCCGGAGTGTCGAAGGCAGAACGACGACAAAAGGATGATGCCGTGAACCCCCTTGAACCCTTCCTCCATCGGACGCGAATAGCGTATTTCTCGATGGAGATCGCAGTCCACCCGGAAATTCACACCTATAGCGGCGGCCTAGGGGTGCTCGCCGGGGACACGGCTCGTTCTGCTGCCGATCTCAACCTGCCAATGGTCTTCGTCACGTTGCTCAGTCGAGACGGCTACGTCCGGCAGGAGATCGGAGACCAGGGCAACCAGATCAACAAGCCAAACCCATGGCGCCCCGAGGAATGGGCGTCTCCTCTACCTGCAATGGTCGCAGTATCAATAGAAGGCCGCCACGTGTGGATTCGGCCCTGGCTCTATCTCCTCACGTGTCCAATTGGCGACACTGTTCCCATACTGCTGCTGGACACGGATCTCGACCAGAATAGCGCCGAGGACAGGCAGATCACGGATCGTCTCTATGGCGGCGATGATGCCCATCGGCTGAAGCAGGAAATCGTCCTGGGCATCGGCGGTGCGCTGCTGCTTCGAGCGCTGGGCTTCAGCGTCCGCACGTATCATCTGAACGAGGGCCATGCCGCGTTGCTGCCGCTGCAACTGCTGCGCGACACCCGGCGATCGGGCGATCTCAGCATGCCCAGCCTCTATGACCGCAACACCGTTCGCGAGCAGTGCGTGTTTACGACGCATACGCCGGTCGAGGCGGGGTTTGATCGCTTCGACTACGGCCTAGTTTACCGCTTACTCGGGGACTTCTTCGACCTGACGGAGCTGAAGGCGCTGGCGGGCGAGGACAAGCTCAACATGACACGCTTGGCGCTCAACCTGAGCGGCTATGTTAATGGCGTGGCCAAGCGTCACGCCGAGACGGCCAGCAACCTGTTTCCTGGCTACCAGATACGATCGATTACCAACGGCGTGCACGTGCATACCTGGCTGCAGGCGGACCTCGCCCGGCTCCTCGAAACGAAGTTGCCACAGTGGGCGCATGAGCCGGAGGTCATGGCGCTCGCAGATCAGATACCTGATGGTGAAATCTGGGCCGCGCATCAGGCCGCCAAAGCGCGGCTGCTGGACCTCGTCACGCAAACTTCGGGAATCGAGTTGCGTCTCGACACGCCACTTCTTGGCTTTGCCCGACGCATGACATCCTACAAGCGACCAAACCTGCTGTTCGCCGACATGGAAAGGCTGAGGCAGGTGGCGCGCGAGCGACCGTTTCAGGTCGTACTGGCCGGCATCGCGCACCCCTCGGACGAGCCGGGCAGGCAAATCATCGAGGAGCTCCATCGTCACATCCGGCACCTGGCCGATGTGATCCCGATCGTGTTCCTACCTGAGTACGATATGAATCTCGCCCGCACGCTCGTGTCGGGTGCCGATATCTGGCTAAACACACCGTTGCCGCCAATGGAGGCTTCGGGAACCAGCGGCATGAAGGCAGCGCTTAACGGCGTTCTAAACGTAAGCGTGCTGGATGGCTGGTGGGTCGAGGGTTGTGTAGAAGGCGTCACCGGCTGGGCCATCGACGGCAACCCGCCCGGACCGGGCGATGCAGAGGCGCTTTATCGCAAGCTCGGGAACGTCGTCCTGCCACTGTACTACCAGGACCGCGATCGCTGGATCTGGATGATGAAGCAGTCAATCAGCAAGATTGGCTCGACCTTCAATAGCCAACGAATGATGCGCCGCTACGCCGCGGAAGCCTACACGCGGTAAGGGCGGCTTTAGGACGCCCTCCTTGATCTGGGTCAATACCGGCATGCTTTGCCCCTGCCATGGTGACGGCTAGCCCAACTCTAAGGGCGCAGGACAAGCGGAGCGCGCCTTGGCATCCAGGGTCTTCACGTCGCTGGGTTTGACGAAGGTCTACGGCTCCGGGGAAACTGAAGTACGCGCCCTGCAGAACGTGGAATTCGAAATCGATGCGGGGGAGATCGTCGTGCTGCTTGGCCCGTCCGGCAGTGGCAAGTCGACGCTTCTCAACATCATGGGCGGACTTGACCAGGCGACCAGCGGCCGGTTGTTCTTCAAGGAGACCGAACTCACTGCGTTGAATGATCGCGCCCTCACGCTGTATCGTCGCGAGAGTGTGGGCTTCGTGTTCCAGTTCTACAATTTGGTACCCAGCCTCACTGCCTATGAGAATGTGGCGCTGGTCACCCAAATTTCGAAACATCCACTCAAGCCTGCGGACGCCTTGGCGCTTGTGGGTCTGGAAGGTCGGATGAACCACTTTCCCGCCGAGTTGTCCGGCGAGAGCAGCAGCGCGTGGCCATCGCTCGGGCCATTGCCAAGCGGCCCGAGGTCCTGCTGTGCGACGAGCCGACGGGGGCCCTGGACTCCAAGACCGGCATCCGTGTCATCGAGGCCCTGCTGACCGCAAGCGCGGAGCTTCAGACGACCACCTTGATCATCACACACAATGCTGCGATCCAGGGCGTCGCTAACCGCGTCTTCTTCTTCGCCGACGGCCGCATTTCCCGGATTGAGACCAACAAAGCCCGCCGGTCCACGGCCGGGCTCGTCTGGTGATCGCCATGGGCATGCTCGACGTCAAGCTGCTTCGTGACTTCGGGCGACTCTGGCCGCAAGTCCTGGCGATAGCGCTTGTGATCGCCGGGGGTGTCGGCTCGCTCGTGCTCTCAGTCGGCTCGTTCCGATCGCTCGATGCGACGCGTGCCGCATACTACGAGAGAAACCGCTTCGCCGATGTCTTCGCAACCGTGCAACGGGCACCGCTGACCCTGGTTGACAGCATCACCAAGATTCCGGGCGTATCAGCGGTGCATCGTTGATGGTACGGCCATCACCCAAAGGCAGATCCAATAACCGGCTCCGAGTTGTAGAGGCCATCGTGTTGACATAAGGGCGCCTCTGCCCGCGCTGGCGCTGACGAAACAGCCCGGCTAGGGTATCACTCACCTACCCTCCGAGGATGAACATGTGCCTTTCGGCCCCCGTCAGCCTTGCCGCTGCTGCTGCACTCATTCCGACCGGGGTGCTTGCTGTGAACCGTGCGCTAACGGTTGACCGACGCTTTCTCGCCCTCGCTGCGCTGCCGGTGCTTTTCGGCCTCCAGCAGTACTTTGAAGGCATGGTATGGCTCGCCGGTGCCGACGGGGACACCGGCTCAGTTTCAAGCTATTCACTGGCCTATATGTTCTTTGCGTGGATCGCGTGGCCGGTGTGGGTTCCAATCTCCGGATACTTTATCGAGACGGGCAGAAGGCGGCTTCTGTATTTGGCCTTCGTGATCGGCGGTGCGATGTTGGGTGCTCTCCTGTACGTACCCTATTTTGCGCACGATGGATGGCTGACCATCCGCTTTCTTGAACGGGCGATCGTATACGACACAACCGAGTTGCTCGATTTCATCATGGCCCGCGAGTTCACATATGCCATCTATGTATTCTTCGTCGCTGCTCCACTTTTGATCTCGAGCGACCGACATGTCAGGATCTTTGGATTGCTCATCGCTGGGGTCCTAGCCGTGACGTATGCCTTCTTCCAGTACGCACACATATCGGTCTTTTGTTTCGGCGGAGCCTTGGCTTCTGTTTACCTCGTGTTTGCGATTTGCGGAAAAGAACAGCCGTGACTCCTCCACAACGTTCTAGAGGCGCCGCGACCTGAACGAAGGTCGAGACGCTTGGCGCTACGCTCCTCTGATCCCAAGGCGCAGCGATGAAACCTTCGGGCGTTTGATCTCGATCAATTGGGCAGTGCCGCTGGCTGGCTACGGTGCCCCCATGAACCGGCTGCTGTCCCAGATCCGAGTTACCGTCGCCCTACTGCTGGTGGGGCTGGGCTTGGCATTTGGCCTTTCGATTGCCGTGGCGGGGGACCCGTCGTGCGCACAGCCAGCCGGCGTGCATCAGGCCAGCGAGAGAGAACCGGCATTTCCTGGTGTGGTTGTCTGTGAGGGGCGCGGTTGTCTGCCCGACGGGCCCGGTTGTCTGCCCGACGGGCCCGGTTGTTGCACCGGAATGACCGGCGGGTCCTGCGGTTTGGCGGCACTTGTGGCGCCCAATACTCCGCTTCCGATCGTGGAAATCAACGGGGCTGAGTGGCTCGCCGAGCGGACCAACTCGTTTCTGGGGCTTGGTCCCCAAGCCCGCCGCCGGCCGCCCCGCTTGGATGCCTGACCGCCGGCATTAGCCGCTCGCTCACTACCGTTGCCCACTAATCCTGGGCCTGTCGCTGAGCACTCTATGTCCTCGAACACGTTCCCAAAACTTGACGCGAAGGAGATTTCTATGCGTCCGCTTACATCCCTGTTCGTTGCAACAATTATGGTCGGTCTCGCCAACCCGGTACTGGCGCAGAGCGACGCGCACCATCCGGACGCGACCGAAGTGGCACCGGCAGCCGAGGGCACCGAGGCTGCACCGATTATTGATGGTCTCGTAACCACCACGCCGTCGGCCGACCAATCGGTGCCCGCCGCGACCGACCCGACCACGCCGGCCTGCCCCGACATGATAGCAATGATGAAGATGATGATGCAGGCCGGGACGGCCGACGCCCAACCTGCCCAAATGATGCAGATGATGCAGATGATGCAGATGATGCAGTCCATGCAGATCATGCAGATGCAGCTTATGCAAGAGATGCAGAAGATGCAGTCCGGAGCGCAGCCGATGAACCCCGATCCGATGGATGACGGGGCCTCGCCATGACGAGTTTCGCCGAAAGGCGCACCTTGTCGCTGCTTGGAGGCTCCATAGCTGCCAGTCTGGCACTCATCGCGCTGTTCCTGCTTTGCGCCCTGACGGCACTGGTGGCGCCGGGCATTCAAGCGACGCACGCGTGGGTGAGCCTCTTCACTCTTGTTCCGGTGACGTCGCCGCAGGCATGGCTGGAGGGAGCATTCTTCAGCCTGGTGTTCGGCGGCATCCTCGGGTCGATCTTCGTGGCGGTCCACAACGCTATCTCGGCCAGAGGACTGTGATCAGATGTGAGAGGGGGCGCGCTCCGCGCTCCCTCCCCATGGGCCGTTCTGCCGCCCTCCGTTAACTCGAAAGTCGAAAACCATGAGCCTATCCCTGTCTTTCCTCGGTGGTGCAGGGACCGTCACCGGGTCGAAATTCCTGCTCGAGGCCGAGGAGCGGCGCGTCCTCGTGGATTGCGGACTGTTTCAGGGCCTGAAAGATCTACGGCTCAGGAACTGGGCCTCGTTCCCGGTGTCACCGCGCAGCATCGACGCCGTGCTTTTGACCCACGCGCATGTCGACCATTCCGGCTATTTGCCGGCACTGGTGCGCGATGGCTTCGCCGGCAAGATCTACAGCTCGCACGCCAGCATGGAGCTTTCCGAGATTTTGCTGCGTGACAGTGGGTTCCTGCAGGAGAAGGATACCGAGTATGCTAACCGGCACGGCTTCTCCAAACATCGGCCGGCACTGCCTCTCTACACCCTCAAGGATGCCGAGGCGGCACTGCCGCACTTCTCGCCGGTGCCGTTTCACAAGCCGCAGCAGATCGATGGCGGGCCGACAGCCCATCTGCGTCACGCCGGTCATATACTCGGCGCTGCAACGATCGAGTGCGACTGGAACGGCACCAAGATCGTGTTCTCCGGTGATCTCGGCAGATACGACGATGCCATGATGCTCGATCCCGAGCCTGTCCCGTCGGCTGACTACCTCGTCGTCGAGTCCACCTATGGCAATCGCCGCCATGACCAGCTGAGTCCGCAGGACGCACTGGCCGAGGTGATCAATCGGACCACCGCGCGTGGCGGAACGGTGATCATCCCGGCGTTTGCGGTCGGTCGCGTGCAGTCACTGCTCTACTATCTCGAGCGCCTCAGCGTGGCGGGCCGGCTCGTCAACGTTCCCATCTTCCTCGACAGCCCGATGGCGATAAATGCCAGCGAAATGCTGTGCACCCACCTCGATGATCACCGGCTTTCGGCCGCAGCCTGCATCAAGGCCTGCGATATCGCGCACTACGTGCGGGAGGTCGAGGAATCCAAGGCATTGACCAACAATCCGATGCCGAAGGGTCATCATCTCCGCGAGCGGAATGGCGACGGGCGGACGTGTCTTGCATCACCTCAAACGCTATGCGCCCGAAAGGCGCAACACTATCCTGTTTGCTGGGTTCCAAGCGGCCGGCACGCGCGGCGCGGCCATGGTGGCTGGCACTGACAGCATCAAGATCCACGGCGGGTACGTCCCGGTGCGGGCCGAGGTCCAGAATCTCTCGATGCTGTCGGCCCACGCCGATTCCGACGAGATCCTGCGTTGGCTGCGCGGATTTAAGGCGCCGCCGCGGATGACGTTCATTTCCCATGGAGAGCCAGCAGCGTCTGAAGCCCTGCGCCAGAGGATCGAGAGCGAGCTCGGCTGGCGCTGCAAGATTCCCGAGCACCTGGAGAAGGCGGTGCTCACGTGACAATCGCAACATCGCTCATAGGTCAAAAGATCCTCACCTCCGCGATGCCCCTGCGCGCCCGACGACTTGGCATCCATACTTCGGATGAACCAGTGGTCTTCATGCGAACCGACTGCCATGTCTGCCGCTCGGAAGGCCGCTCGCGGGTCCTGCTGCTAACGGGGGATCGGAGCGTCGTCGCCACGCTCTCTCAGGTTTCGTCGGATCTCGTCGCCATCGATGAAGTCGGACTTTCCGAGGCGGCCTGGAGCTTACTGGGAGTGGCGGACGGCAGCCCGATAACCGTCCGCCATCCTGATCCGTTGACGTCCTTCGGTCACGTGCGCTCGAGGATCTTCGGCGATCGGCTGTCGGCGGGCCAGTTCCGCGAGATACTGGACGACGTCACGGCCAGGCGATATTCGAGCGTCGAAACGACCGCCTACCTGGTTTCGGGATCGTCATTCCCGCTGGACGAGGCCGAGACCGTTGCCCTCACGCAGGTAATGGTCGACTTGGGTGAGACCCTTACTTGGTCGAACACCCCGGTGGTCGACAAGCACTGTGTCGGCGGCCTGCCTGGTAACAGGACTACACCAATCGTGGTCGCTATTGCGGCCGCACTCGGCCTCACAATGCCAAAGACCTCCTCGCGAGCCATCACCTCGCCGGCGGGCACTGCCGATGCAATGGAGACGCTGGCGCCTGTCAATCTGGATCTGCCAGCAATCCGCAGAGTGGTCGAAAGGGAAGGTGGTTGCGTAGTCTGGGGCGGCACGGTTGGCCTCAGCCCCGCCGACGACCTGCTGATCCGCGTCGAGCGCGTGCTCGATCTCGACTCCGACGGGCAATTGGTTGCCTCAGTTCTGTCCAAGAAGATTGCGGCCGGCGCCACTCACCTGGTCCTTGATATTCCTGTCGGGCCAACCGCCAAGCTGCGTACTGGGGCTGCGGGCGAGGCGCTCGCCGCCCGACTCGCGAAGGTCGCTGACACGTTTGGCATTGCCACAAGGGTGGTGATCACGGACGGTAGCCAGCCGGTTGGCAAAGGCATTGGACCTGCCCTTGAAGGGCGCGATGTTCTTGCGGTGCTGCAGCGGAAGCCGGGCTATCCGGAAGACCTGCATGCACGGGCGTGCGCTCTCACTGGGGTACTGCTCGAACTATCGGGCAAAACGACACCCGGTGAAGGGGCCTCCCTAGCGGCGCAAACCATCGCGGATGGCCGGGCCTGGTCGAAGTTTCAGGCGATCTGCGAGGCACAGGGGGGTCTGCGGGCCCCGTCGCCCGCGTCCTATCAACACCCGATGACGGCTGGCGCCAATGGCCGCATAGCTTCCATTGATAACCGCAAGATCGCCCGTGTGGCAAAGCTTGCTGGCGCCCCTGGTTCCAAGTCGGCAGGCGTCGAAATGCATGTGCGCCTTGGTGACGAGGTCTCGCCCGGGCAACCGCTCTATACCGTCCATGCCGAGACCACAGGCGAGCTCGAATACTCCTTGGACTACGTCGCCACCAACCCCAACATCGTAGGGATCGGTGGAGCTTGAGCACAGCACTCGGACCAAAGGCAGAAGGAAACATCGATGAACGAACAGCGTAAGGTCCGCGTGGCGATCAATGGCTACGGCGTTATCGGCAAGCGCGTGGCTGACGCTGTGCGCTTGCAGTCCGATATGGACGTCGTCGGCATCGCCGACGTCGCCGCCGACTGGCGAATGCAGGTTGCTGGCGAGAAAGGGTTTCGCGTCTTCGGGGCGAGCGAGACTGCGGCCGACGCCCTCAAGGCCGCAGGAGTGGAGTCCCATGGGACACTGCAGGCGCTGCTCGGGCAAGCCGACGTCGTCGTGGATTGCACGCCTAAGCATGTCGCCTCGGAGAACGTCATCACCTACCGCGCCAAGGGACTCAAGTTCATTCTCCAAGGTGGCGAAAAGCATGCGGTGACCGGCCATTCGTTCGTTGCGGAGTCCTCCTATGCCGGCGCCCTCGGTCGGGCCAGTACGCGCGTGGTCTCTTGCAACACCACCTCGCTGGTTCGCACCCTCACCGCTCTCAAGATCGCCGGTCTGCTTGTTTCGGCGCGCGGCACGCTCCTCCGGCGGGCAACCGATCCATGGGAAAGCCACGAGACCGGCATCATGAACACGCTGGTGCCTGAGCCGATCATTCCGAGCCATCAGGGTCCCGACGCGCAGAGTGTCGATCCGGAGCTCGACGTGGTCACGATGGCCGTGAAAGTCCCGGAGACGCTCAGTCACCTGCACTACTGGAATGTGCGACTAGCAAGAACCTGCACTCGCGAGGAAGTTCTTAAGGCCTTTCGAAGCTCCCCGCGCATCGCCCTGATCCGCGGCGACACGGGGCTTACCGCACTCAATGCCGTCAAGGAGTGGATGGTCGATATCGGCCGACCGCGTGGCGACCTCTACGAAGTGGCGCTGTGGGAAGACATGGTCGCTGTCCGCGGCGACGAGCTCTTCTACGCCTACATGGTGGACAACCAGGCGATCGTCATCCCGGAGACGATCGACGCTATCCGGGCAGTCTGCACGCTTGAGCCAGACGCCTTCCGCTCGATGGCGGTCACCAACGCGAGCCTCGGCATTGGCCGGCTGGTGGCGACCGTTCAGGGTAAGCCCGCCGCAAGCGCGTGAACCTTTCCCTCATTCTCAAGGAGACTGAATATGAAACGCCGTGAATTTCTTGCCCGGGCAGTCGCTGGCACCGCTGCCCTATCGCTGCCCTTGGCGCTGAGCCGGCAAGCTGTCGCCGCGGGCCCAGAACCGAAGCTCCTCAGCATTGTCCGTCGCACGATCGAGGTGAACGGCAAGGCGGCAAGCGTCTTCGGCCTTCAGCAGCCCGACGGCACGGTGGGACTGCGATATCGCGCAGATGACGCCTTCAACCTGATGCTGCGCAACGAGACCGCCGAGTCGACCATCGTCCATTGGCATGGGCTGACCCCGCCCTGGCCGAGCGACGGCGTCGCTGATGCGCCGCTGCCGTTGATGGCAGCCAAATCCGAGCGCGCCTTCGAATTTCCGATCGGCCGGCCGGGAACCTACTGGATGCACGCCCACACCTTGCAGGAACAGGGGCTTCTCGCAGCGCCGTTGATCGTTGCCAACCCCGCCGAGGGTGGCAGGGGCGAACAGGAGGTCGTCGTCCTGCTGCACGACTTCTCGTTCAAGGCGCCGGAGGAGCTGCTTGCGGGACTGGCCGGCACGGGCGCAGCGCCCATGGATCACGGCGGCATGGCCATGCCGGACGCCGCGCCCATGGCGGGCATGGACCAGGGCGGCATGGCCATGTCGGGCGCCGGCGCCATGGCCATGGACCTCAACGATCTCGAATACGACGCCTACCTCGCCAACGACCGGACGTTGGACGACCCCGAGGTCGTCGCGGTGGAGCGCGGCGGGCGGGTGCGGCTGCGGATCATCAATGGCGCAACGGCGACGGCCTTCACCATCGACACGGGCGACATCGAAGGCGAACTGATCGCCGTCGACGGTCAGGACATCGACCCCATCCAGGGCCGACGCTTCCCCGTCAGCATGGGACAACGTGTCGACATCCGCTTCGAGCTGCCGGCCGAGGCGAAGTCGTTCCCGATCCTCGCCCTACGAGAAGGAAGTCCGCACCGAACCGGCATCATTCTCCGGCCAACTGGGGCCGAGGTGACCAAAGTCGCCACACAGGGAACGGAAACCGGACCGGTACTCGACCTAGTCCTCGAGTTGCAGTTGCGATCACTGGCGCCGTTGGCTGATCGGCAGGCCGACAAATCTTTCGCGATGGCCCTCAACGGCGACATGGCGGCCTACAAATGGGCGCTGGGGCTCGATCAACCGATCCTCGCCGACCTGGGCGACAGGATTGAGGTTACGATGACCAACATGAGCATGATGGCGCACCCCATGCACCTGCATGGCCATCACTTCCAGGTCGTCGCCATCGACGCGCAACGGTTTGCCGGCGCGGTTCGCGACACGGTGCTGATCCCACCCATGCGCTCGGTCACTATCGCCGTAGACGCGACCAATCAGGGCCAGTGGGCGTTCCATTGCCACCACCTCTACCACATGGCCGCCGGGATGATGTCGACCTTCGGCTACCGGGTCTGATGACAGCAAGGAAAATGCGAAAGATGAAAACCGCTACGCTTGAGGTCGCCGATCTCACCAGCATCCTGGACTTTGCCGCTGTCGAGAACCGGCTGGTCGGCTTTCCGGGGGTCTACCACGTCGCCATGAATGCCGGCTCGAGCACAGCCAGCATTCACTATGACGAGGGAAAGACGAGCCCGGAACAACTGGCCGAACAGATCAAAGCGTGCGGTTTTCATTGCCGCGGAGAGACTGCGCCGCGGCATGTCTGCGTGCCGGACAGCATTGTCGTACCGCCGGGTAGCCTCAAAGCGCCCTCGCAGGCCGACCACGGGAGGCATGCCCCTGAGGTGCCTCCTGCAATCGGCGCGGAGCACGCAGCCCATCAGGGTCACGTCATCGGGACGGTTGCACCAGCGCCTGCCAAGCCCGCTCACGACGCCATGGCGCACGAGATGGGGCACGGCGCCGGCATGGACATGCGGGACATGGCGCGCGACATGCGGAATCGCTTCCTGATCAGCCTCGTGTTCACGCTGCCGATCTTCGCGCTCGACCCGATGGGCCTGACCCAGCCACTATTCGAACCGCCGTTTGGACTGAGTATGAACATGACCATGTTCCTGCTCGCCAGCGCCGCGATTCTCTACCCCGTCTGGCCTTTCGTTGTGGCCGCCTGGCGAGCGCTTCGGAACGGCGTTCTGAACATGGCCGTCCTGGTCGTGCTCAGCGTCGGAACTGGCTATCTTTTCAGCGTCGGCGCCACCTTCCTCTTCGATGGAGAGCAGTTCTACGAGGCGGCGGCCGTGCTGCTTGTCTTTATCCTCCTCGGTCATTGGCTGGAGATGCGGGCGCGAGCAGGCGCCTCCGCGGCCATCCGGGCGCTGCTCGATCTCGCCCCGCCAAAAGCGACGGTGTTGAGGGGCGGCAAAGAGGTCGAGATCGCAACGTCCGAGGTGAAGCTCGGCGATATTGTCGTCTTGAGGCCTGGCAACAAACTGCCGGTCGACGGCGAGGTGATCGACGGCGAGTTCGACTATCGACGAGTCCATGTTGACTGGCGAGTCGATGCCAGTCACCAAGAAGGTCGGCGATCAAGTGATCGGCGCCACGATCAACAAGAGCGGTACCCTGCGCTACCGCTCCACCAAGGTCGGGGCTGACACCGCGCTGGCCCAGATCGTCAAGCTGGTTCAGGAGGCGCAGAACTCCAAGGCACCTGCGCAGCTACTGGCTGATCGCGCCTCGCAATGGCTTGTGCTGGTGGCGATCCTGATCGGCCTGACGACTTTCGGGGTCTGGTTCTGGATATTGGGTCAGCCTCTGCTCTTCGCCCTCACGCTCACGATCACAGTGTTCGTCATTGCCTGCCCCGATGCCCTTGGGCTCGCGACGCCGATGGCCGTGATGGTGGGGACGGGGCTGGGCGCGGCCAATGGCATCCTGTTCAAGAATGCAGCGGCCCTGGAGGATGCTACCAAGCTCGACGTCATCGTCTTCGACAAGACTGGCACGCTCACGATGGGACAGCCGAAGGTCGTCGACGTGGCACCCGCGGCAGGCATCACCGCTGAGGAGGTCCTCGCGGTGGCGGCCGCGGTCGAGCGTGGGTCGGATCACCCGCTCGCCCTGGCGATCGCCGAAAAGGCCGAAGGTCTGACCATCCCCACCATCTCGGGCTTTCTCAACATCGAAGGCAAAGGAGCCACTGCTGCGGTTGACGGCGAGTTGAGCGTACTTGGGCAACCGACGTTTGATGGAGGAACAGAAGGTCGACCTCTTGAAGCTCGGAGAAAGGGCCGAAGCCCTCAAAGGCGAGGGGCGCACCGTCATTCATGTTGCCAGGTCGGGCAAGCTGCTTGGTCTGATCGCCATCGCCGACGCTCCTCGTCCCACCGCCGTCGCCACGATAGCCAAGCTGCACGAGCAGAAGGTACGTGTGGCGATGCTCACCGGCGACAACGCAGGCACGGCTAAGCGCATCGCCGGTGAGCTGGGTATAGACATCGTCCTCGCGGACGTACTGCCCGGACAAAAAGCAGCAAAGATCAAGGAGCTGCAGTCCGCGGGCCTCAAGGTTGGAATGGTTGGTGACGGCGTGAACGACGCCCCGGCGCTGACCCAGGCCGACGTGGGCTTCGCGATCGGCGCTGGCACTGACGTGGCAATTGAAAGCGCCGACGTCGTTCTCATGAAGAGCGACCCGTACGACGTGGTCGGCGCCATGACGCTATCGAAAGCGACCCTGCGGAAGATGCATCAGAATCTCTGGTGGGCGGTGGGATACAACGTCGTCGCGTTCCCGCTGGCGGCCGGTGTCCTCTATCCCTTCCTCCTGAGCCCCCAGATTGCAGCACTCGCCATGTCGGGCAGTTCGGCGCTCGTCGCCATCAATGCGCTCCTGCTGAAACGCACTAGGCTCGAAGGCATCCGGCACCAGCAGCAGTCGGTCTCCCCGGGCGAAACCTCGGTTGGAGTCACGCCTTGAGCGCAACTAAAGCACTGCTCCTCGCGCCGCCGCCTGGGAACGAAGCCGTGGCACGTAGGTTGGCGGACCTTCTTGGGGCCGGCATCTGTGAGATCGAAACACGTCGATTTCCGGACGACGAGACGTATCTGAGGTTTTCGCAGTCGCTGCAGGACCGCTCGGTGGCCCTGGTGTGCACCCTCGACCACCCGGATCCAAAGGTTTTGCCGCTGCTGTTCGCTGCCTCGGCGGCAAGGCAGCTCGGCGCCAGTCGCGTCGGGCTGGTCGCGCCGTACCTGGGCTATCTGCGGCAGGATGAACGCTTTCATCCAGGGGAGGCAATCACGTCGGCGACCTTCGGACGGGCGCTGTCGTCGGAGATCGACTGGCTGGTGACGGTCGATCCGCATCTGCATCGCTATGTCTCGCTCGACGCCGTTTACACCGTCCCGTCACGCATTGCGGCGGCCGCTCCGGCGATCGCAGAGTGGATTTCGGCAAACATAGCGCGCGCCATGCTGATCGGCCAGGACAGCGAAAGTGAACAATGGGTCGCTACGGTGGCCCAACTTTGCGGCGCCCCCTAAAAAGTGTTGACCAAGCAACGGCTGGGCGACCGGAGCGTCCGCATCTCGATACCTGATCCCAGTGGTTTTGCGGATCGAACGCCGGTCCTGGTGGACGACATCGCTTCTTCAGCCCAGACGATGATCGAAGCGGCTCGCCAACTCCGCGCAAATGGCATTTTGCCACCCGTCTGCATCGCAATCCACGCTCTGTTCACCCCCGACAGCTTCGCGCTCTTGGGTGAGCAGGCGGCTTCGGTTGCGACGTGCAACACTGTCACCCACAAGTCCAACGCCATAGACGTTGCACCGGTCGTCGCCAATAGCATCGCCGCGCTTCAGGACTTACCTGTTGTTTGATCGCCGTCAAAGACCGGCAGATTAGGCGGACGCACTATTGGGGCGAAAAAGCTTGTAGAAGCAGGAGCGCACGCATGTTCACCAAGATTGCCTTCAGATCGGCAGTAGGAACTACGGCCGGCCCATTTGGAACGGCACTCGCAGTTGCCATGTTGTTTGGCGCTTCCGCCGCTCCGTTGGCCGCAGCGCCAATCGGCGACGGCGGGTTCGTCTACACTGCGAACGAAGGGGACAACTCGTTGAGCCGCATCGATCTGTCAACCGGGGAGGTCCTGACGGTCCCTACGGCTGTCACGCCTCACAACGTGCAGATCACGCCGGACGGCGAGACCCTTCTGGCCGTCGGCACTGAAACAATGATGATGGACGGGAACGAGGGAGGCCACGATGGCGAGGCCAAGGGCATCCTGCTTGTCTACAAGGCAGACGACCTTTCGGCTGGGCCCTCGGCCCAGATCGAGGTCGGCGAACATCCAGGCCATGTCATCGCCGACAAGGAAGGCAAGCGGGCCTTTGTCAGCAATTCCGAAGACGACACGGTGACGGTCGTGGACCTAGCGACCGAATCGGTGGTGGGTACCATTCCGACCGGCAACTTTCCCCACGGAATGCGGATGAACCCGGCGGGCGATGTGATCTACGTTGCCAATGTCGAGAGCGGCAGCGTCTCGGTGCTGGACCCTGTCGAGCTGAGGGAGATCGAGCAGATCGCGGTCGGCAAGGCCCCGGTCCAGGTCGGTTTTACGCCCGACGGCAAGCGCGCCTTCGTGTCACTACGGGATGATGACAGCGTCGCTGCCATCGATCCGGCAGCGCGTTCGGTTCTCGAGCGCATCGCCGTGGGCGACGGTCCCATACAAGTCTACGCTACCCCCGACAATGCCTTCGTGCTTGTGGCAAACCAGGGAACCGAGCAAGAGCCGAGTGACACGGTTTCCGTGATCGAAGTTGCGACGGATCGAGTGATTCAGACTATTCGCACCGGAGCGGGCGCCCATGGCGTGGTCATCAACGACAAGGGCCAGCTGGCCTTCATCACCAACATTGTTGATGGGACTGTGTCGGTCATCGGTATCGCGAGCTGGAATGTGATTGCCACCATTCCCGTGGGCGCGGGTCCAAACGGAGTAACCTTCGGTCGTTAGGCGTCAAGGAAGAGCGGCCCGGCCTCACCATTGAGTTGTCCGATTCAACTTCAGTTTCCGCAGAGATACTTGCGCACCCGAGCTCATTCGGCATGGGGTGCGCACGCGCATTCGTGCGGAATGTTCGCCTCGATACGAGGGACTGAACACCAAATGCGAACCACCTCCGGCAGTCGCCTTCGCCAAGGGCCGATTGAAGACGCCGGTTATGCGGCCACCTTCTCATTTGTTGACGGCAATCACGAGGAGCAGATCGAACAGCGGCTGTGACCGGATGGGCCCAGCCGAGAATGCCGATGGGTGGCAGGCTCAGGACTGTTGCTGCGATCGCGTCGCGACCGGTGCGGCCCCAGCCGGGACGGTCGGTCCACAACAGAACATGAGTGGCAACGAAGAGCGCTGATGCCGCCACCCAGAGTGCGAGGCCGGTAACAAGTCCGCTGCCGTAGAAATTGCCAGCGCCCTGAGGCAGCCCTCGCGAGGCGGCCAGGAAGTATTCGGCGGCGACAAAACTCGCGACCAGGCGAAACGGGCGGGGGCCCAAATGTATGGACCGGCTGCTGATCGCAAGTGAGTTCGTGCGTGGATAGCGAGTTGCTGATATGTATCCGGCCTGTTTGATCGGCACGTGGGCCGTGGCCTTGATGCGTATACGCGCGCGCTTTTGGCCTCATTAGCAGACGGGCTGTCGAGCAGCCATTTGGGCCACCAGGCTCAGGGCGCAACTATCGATCCGTTCCATGCATTTGCTCAGTCGCGAACTGGTGTGGAGGTCGAGGGCTACACTGCCTCGAGCTCGAGCTTATGGGTGTCGAAGGCCTTTCCGGTGCTGAGGACGCTCCAGGCGATGCGGGCGAGCTTGTTGGCGAGTGCGGTTGCCAGCTTGTTGCGATGCATCCTCGGCGCCGCGTTCGCCAGCCACCGGCCGAAGCTGAACTTCGCCCAGTTCTGCGGCCGCATCAGCAACACCTTGGCGGCTTGGATGAAGAGCGTTCGAAGGTATTGGCTCCCCCGCTTGGAGATGCTGCCCAGGATGGATCGGCCTCCGGTGCTGTACTGCCGTGGGACGAGCCCGAGCCAGGCACCGAAGTCACGGCCCCGGTCGAAGGCTTCGCCGGTGCCGATGGCTGCCACTACAGCAGTGGAGATCAGCGGACCAACGCCCGGCACGCTCATCAGCCGGAGGCAGTTGCCCTCTCGCTGGCTGATCTCCTCGATCTCCTTGGTGATCGTCTCGATGCGCTCGTCGAGCCAGAGCCAGTCCTCATAGAGGCCGACGATCAGCTCGCTCATGCGTGGCGAGATCTCGTCCTCCCGGTTCTTGAGGATATCGAACAGCGAGTTGCGCAACGCGTTGGCGCCAGCTCGCACGGCAATGCCTTGCTCGATGAGGAAAGCCCTGATTTGGTTGATCGTTGCCGTGCGGCGCGACACGAGCCTGGAGCGCACCCGATGGCAGGCTTGCAGGTCGAGCTGCTCCTGGCTCTTCTCACGCACGGTGCGCAGGTTGGGGCGCAGGGCGGCCTCTGCAATCGCCTCGGCGTCGTTGTAGTCGTTCTTCTGGCCCTTCACGAAGGGCTTCACGTAGATCGCTGGAATGATGCGCGGCTCGTGACCGAGCCGGCGAAGGGCGCGGCTGACGAAGTGGGCGCTGAGGCAGGCCTCCATGCCGACGATGCAGGGCGGCAACCTCTTGAACGTCTCGATCAAAGCCAGGCGCTTGATCTTGCGGCGGAACGCGATCTTGCCGTCAGTGTCAAAGCCGACGAGGTGGAAGACTTCCTTGCCGATATCGACGCCAATCGAGGCAAGTGGTGCAACGGCGGTATCCATGGGCTGCTTCTCCGGTTGATGCGGAGCAGTCTAGGACCGCGCCGCGGGGGAAGCAGCCGGTCCATCCCATTAGGAGGGGGAACGCTATCGCCGCAGGCAACAGGATGGGTTCCCCGCTCCAGCCAACAAGCCCGATGCCGATCGCCACGATGACGAGCACGCCGGATTGAAGATGCTTAGGGATCGACGACGAGTAGCGGCTGCGCCAATCCCAAGGCGTCAGCTGCCGGGATCGGCCCGAAATATCTCGAGTCATAGGAACCTGCGAATTCGGAGAAGAGAAAGACCATTCCGGCCGGCACGATGCCGCCCGCGGCGGGCATGAGCACCCTACCCGCGCCGTCAGCCGGGCGCACGGCGGAATGGGCGAGCGGCACGCCGTCGACGGCGATATCGGCATCGATGACGACATGCTGACCCGCGAGTGCGACGACAGTCTTGATGAGCGGCGAGAACCAGCCCGGGCAAAGGCCGTGACCGAGATAGCCGCGATCGCGCGCTAGCTCGAAGTCGGGAATTTGCGGCGGGCAGATAAAGATCCGGTCACCGACCACGACGGCGCGCGTCAGGGGTTCGATGCGCCACAGTCCAAGCTGATAGCTCGGGGTCAGATTGACACGCAGACCGGCGAGATACCCTACGCCGGCGAGTGCGGGCAGGACCGCCAGCGACACGACGATGGTGGCGATCACGCGGGGCCGGGCGGTCACTTGAGGACCTGTCCCTGGCGCTGCGTCTGGTGTAGCGCTTCGGTCTGCTTGAGCGCCTCAGTGGTGCGCTCGTGCGCCGCGAGCTGCTGGGCGGCCCGCATCGATGGCCAGGCCGCTCCGAGCTTCTGCTGCTCAGTCGGCGTGAGCCCGGCCGAAGCCGCCTTGAACGCTGGTCCACCGGTGTCCATCGCCCCGTTGCCGAGCAGTGCGCGTTCCCCGAACCGCTCCCTGACCGCCCCATTGAGGGCGTCGATTTCAGCCTTGACCATGCGATCGGCGAGCGCAAAACCGAGCGCCGCGGGAAGATCATTGCGGTCGATGGCGTCCCGCACTTTGGCGAGCACGGAGGCGGCGGCGGGGGACAGGGCTGGGATGTCGATCGATGCGCGCTGGCGCTGCCCCGCTTCCTCGGCAACGAGCTTCTTCATCACGAGGTCGCGCATCACGAAGTAGCGCTCGAGATCGCGACGCAACGCCGGCACATTGGTCTCGGCGATGCGCCGGTCATTCCTGTCGGCACTGCCGGCGAGGATGCCGGTGCGGCCACGCAGCGGACCGTAACCCGCCGGCGCCTGCTCGATCTGCCACAGGCGATCGGACCGAGCGGCCGGGTCGGCGAATGCCGCCTCGATGCGCATGGCGCGGAAGGCGGTCTCGGGTTCGGCGTAGACGCGACGAATGCGGTCGGACACCAGGTCCCATTGCTTCGAAAGCGACTTGTCGGACTGCAGTTTGGCTTCGACGGCGTCGGTGACGGTGAGCGCAAAGCTGGTGCCGCCCTTGACCATGGGTTCGACCTTTCGGGTTGATTGGACGGGGGTGGAAGCCTGGCGGTCGACGAGACCCAAACGGGCGCCGACGGTCCTCAGCTTCTCGCCGAGATGGGCGAGGCGAGCCTTCTGGCGCAGCGTCCAGTCGAGGCGATCGCGCATGAGCGTGCGGGCCACGCGGACGATATGGAAGCCCCGGCTAGTGGCGAAGCTCAGCGCCTGGGCATAGAAGCGGCCGCCCGTGTAGTCGAGGGTGGTTTCCTTGGCGTCGCGCCGTTCCAGAACCTTGGACAGCCCGCCGGCCATGGCGAAGGATCGCTTGCCATAATAGAGCGTCACGTCCTCGCGGTGCCGGGTCATCGCCACATAGGTCAGGTGCCGGTTCAGCGAGAGCGAGGCGAGCACCTGGACGCGATCGACGGTGGCCCCCTGCGACTTGTGGATGGTCGTGGCATAGCCATGATCGAGATTGCGGTAGAGGCGCTGATCGACGGATACTTGTCGGCGCGCATCCCCCTCGCCGATCTCGGCGAGGATCCGCCCGGGCGCGGCCTCGACGATTTTGGCCAGCATGCCGTTCTTCACGTTGAGCGTGCTGTCGTTCTTGAGGAAGACGATCTGGTCACCGGCGTCGAACCTACGGATGCCATCCTCGGTCCGGAACTCATGGCCGTCGGCGACGACGCCACGCGCCACGAGCTTTTCGCGGGCCATGATGTTGAGCACACGCACGTCACGGCGCAGATGCGCGAGGATCAGTGTCGACTTCTTCGGATCGTAGCCGCGGTCCCAGTCGGCGATCAGGCTGTCGACGGCCTCGGCCTTAAGGTTGGCGCCGATCACTTTGCCTCTCCCGGTATAGGTCGCGATCGCCGCATCGATCCGCCCACGCGCCAGGTCGAGCGAGGCCGCCCGCATCCAGGCCTCCTTCTGGCGATATATCGTCTCGAGCTCGGCATAGCCGACGCGCTCGAGAATGGCGCGGAAGGCGGCGCCAGCCTCGATCGGCTGGAGCTGTTCCGGATCGCCGACCAGCACCAGCTTGGCGCCGGCTTTGGTGACGGCTTCCACAAAGCCCGCCATCTGCTTTGAGGCGACCATGCCGGCCTCGTCGAGGACGAAGACGGTCTTGTCGTCGAGGCGGTCCCTGCCCTCTCTCCAGCGCAGCTCCCACGACGCCAGGGTCCGCGAACGGATGCCGGCTTCCTTCTCGAGGCCCTCGGCCGCCTTGCCGGCAAGCGCCCCGCCGATCACCTGATATCCGGCCGCTTCCCAGGCCTCGCGGGCCGCCTTCATCATCGTAGTCTTGCCGGCGCCGGCACGGCCAACGACGGCCGCGATCCGCGCGCCGCCGGCGACGTGCTCGATCGCCGTCTTCTGCTCGTCCGACAGCCGGTCATGCCGCTCGAACACCGCCGCCAGCACCTTCTCCCGAACGCCATGGGAGGATGCCCGGGACAGGTATCGCGCACGGTTGACCATCTCGGATTCGATGCGGATCATCTCGCGCGTGGTGAGCTTCTGCGGCACCCGCGCGCCGGTCGCCAGATCGACGCGCTCGACATCGAGTCGCAGGCATTGCGGACTGGCGAGAACGCGGGTCAGCAGCCGCTGGAGGCTGCCGGCATCGTCGACATAGCGATGGATGATCTTGGCGATGTCGCGCTCGTCGAAGACGCACTTTTCCGTCGTCACCATGTCGAGCACAGTCTCGGGACGGGCCTCGATGCGTCTGGCGTTGATGCTGCGCTTCGCCTCGTGCAGGGCGAGCCGTTCGAGATCGACAGCGCGGCCCGCTTCCCCGCCCTTACGCTGCATCGCCTTGGCGGCAACGCCGATATGGGTGGTCGGCACGATATCGATGCCGCGCTCGGAATAGGAGCGGCCATCGACACGGATCTCGAGGCCGGCCAGCGCTAGATGGTGGTTCTGCAAATCGAGCCAGGCGGTGCGCTGCTGCAGGAACTCGGTCTTCTCGCCGGCCCAAAGCCGATACTGGATCTTGCCATTGGCGGTCCGGAGCGGCTGGCCATCCGGCCCGATCACCGCCACTTTCTTCGGACCAAAGCCGGCTTCGGTGAGCGACCGCAGGCTGGTCATCAAATGGACGTGCGGATTGGCCGGCTCGTCGTGATAGACCCAGTCCGCGACCTGGCCGCGCGCTAGGGCCTGCTCGAAGACGAACTGGCGCATCAGAGCGACATTCTGCTCGCGGCCGAGCTCGACCGGCAGCGCGATGACGAACTCCTTGGCGAACTGCGCATCGGCACGTTTCTCGAAGGCCTCGACCTTGTTCCAGAAGGCTTCGACCGCACCGGCAACCGAACGATCGGCGATGAGCTCGCGCGCCCAGTCCGGCGCATCCGGCGGCAGCAGGAATTCTTCGTGGGCGAGATTGCGCTTGTTGGAATAGTCGACGGTTCGGGCCTCGGCTTCATGCTCCATCCGCGCGCAATGCCGGTACGCCGCTGATAGCACGGCGCTGCGGCCGTCGCCGCGCGAGATGAGCTGGGGCGTGAAATGCGTGATGGCCAAGGCGACGATTGCTCCCGAAGGGTGAACTTGACGTGGGTCCCGCCGGCCTGCCCTGCCCCCGGGTTTGAGGCCGGGGCGCAGCACGTCGCGTCAGCGACGTATTATTGCGCCCTTGGAGCATTCCTTCGGAACGCCAGGGATGATCCACGAAAGTGTCGGCTTCGCCGACCCGTCGTTTCTGCCGGGATGCGCTACGCGCCCTCCCGGCAACTCTCATCATCGCGACGGGTCCGAGTGATGAGAGGATAGCAACCGGGATGAAGAAGCCATCGTCGAAGATCAGGGAAGAGATCGGGCGCCTGCAGGAGCAGCTCCGGCAGGCCGAGACGCGAGAGGCGGAGCGTATCGGACGCCTGGCGCTGAAGGCGGGCCTCGGTGACATCGAGATCGAGGATGGCGAGCTCATTGCCGCCTTCGAAGAGGTGGCAAGCAAGTTTCGGAAGGCGAGCGGACGGCTCGGGCGGCAGACCGCTTCGTCGGTCCCGTCTGGCGCGCCTCAGGGGTCGGCTGGCGAGGCTTGAGCGGATGCGACAGGCAAGCCAGACCGAGGCGCGGCGCAAGGACACGCGCGAGAAGATCCAGCTTGGCGGGCTGATCGCCAAGGCGGGGCTGCGCTACGAGAAGCGGGCGCTGTTGCTCGGACTGTTGATCGACGGCGCCAATCGAATCCGGGGCGACGAGACCGAACGCGCACGCTTGCTGGCGCTCGGCGAGAAGGCATTCATCGATGACGCCGACTAGGATCGCCATGTTGGTGGCGCCGGCCGCGCTGATGCTGGCGGTCCTGTTCGGTCTTGCCGGCATCGAACAATGGACGGCGTCATTCGGCACGATACCGGACGCCCGCGTCATGCTCGGCCGGTTCGGGATCGCCTTGCCCTACGTGGCCGCGGCCACGATCGGCATCATCTTCCTCTTCGCGGCGAGGGGTGCGATCTCGATCCGCAGCGCCGGTACGGGCGTGCTGATCGGCGCGGCTGCGCTCATCGCGGTCGCAGCCGCGCGGGAGATCATGCGGCTGTCCAGTTTCGCCGATGCCGTGCCGGCGGGCCGGAGCATCTTCAGCTACCTCGATCCTGCGACTGCGATAGGCGCGGCGATCGTGGGCGTCGCCGGAGTCTTTGCGTTCCGGGTCGCGATGCGCGGCAATACCGCTTTCGCCTCTCCGGCACCGCGCCGCATCCATGGCAAGCGCTCCGTCCATGGCGATGCCGAATGGCTGGCCTTGAACGAAGCCAAGCAGCTGTTTCCGGAGGCGGGCGGCATCGTCGTCGGCGAAGCCTATCGCGTCGACAGGGACACGGTGGCCGAGCGTGGATTTCGCGCCGACGCGCGTGAGAGCTGGGGTGTCGGCGGGCGCTCGCCGCTGCTCTGCTTCGATGCGTCGTTCGGTTCGACCCATGGTCTCGTCTTCGCAGGCAGCGGCGGCTTCAAGACGACATCGGTTACCGTGCCGACGGCACTGAAGTGGGGCGGAAGTCTCGTCGCTCTCGACCCGTCCAACGAGGTCGCGCCGATGGTCATCGAGCATCGGCGCAAGGCCGGTCACGACGTGTTCATCCTCGACCCGCGCGAGCCAGCGACCGGGTTCAACGTGCTGGACTGGATCGGCCGCTTCGGCGGTACCAAGGAAGAGGATTTGGTCGCGGTCGCCAACTGGGTGGTGACCGACACCGGCAGACAGGCTTCGATCCGCGACGACTTCTTTCGCGCCTCGGCGCTGCAGCTCATCACCGCGCTGATCGCCGATGTCTGCCTCTCCGGGCATACGGAAAAGGAACACCAGCACCTGCGGCAGATGCGGGCGAACCTGTCGGAGCCGGAGCCAAAGCTGCGCGAGCGGCTGCAGGCCATCTACGACAATTCGGCATCGGAGTTCGTCAAGGAAAACGTCGCCCCGTTCATCGCCATGACGCCGGAGACCTTCTCGGGCGTCTATGCCAATGCGGTCAAGGAGACGCATTGGCTGAGCTATCCAAACTATGCGGCCCTGGTGTCGGGTGCCAGTTTCCCAACGGACGCGATCACCAGCGGCAAGACCGATATCTTCGTCAATATCGACCTCAAGACACTCGAGGCCCATCCGGGTCTCGCGCGTACCATCATCGGCGCGCTGCTCAACGCCATCTACAACCGGGATGGAAAGGTCGAGGGGCGCGCGCTGTTCCTGCTCGATGAGGTGGCGCGACTGGGCTATCTGCGTATCCTCGAGACCGCGCGCGACGCCGGCCGGAAGTACGGCATAAGCCTGGTGCTGTTGTTCCAGTCCATCGGCCAGATGCGCGAAGCGTATGGCGGGCGCGACGCGACCAGCAAATGGTTTGAGTCGGCGTCCTGGGTGTCATTCGCCGCGATCAATGATCCCGACACGGCCGACTACATTTCTCGGCGCTGCGGCAACACCACGGTGGAGGTCGATCAGCTGAGCCGCTCGTCGCAAATGTCGGGATCGTCGCGCACACGCTCGAAGCATCTGACGGCGCGGCCGCTGATCCTGCCGGATGAAGTGTTGCGCATGCGCGGCGACGAACAGATCATCTTCACGGCAGGCAACGCCCCGCTGCGCTGCGGTCGAGCCATCTGGTTCAGGCGCTCCGACATGAAGTCCCTGGTGAGCAAGAACCGCTTCCATCGAGCGAGCTGATGTGCAGTCGGCATCGCCACGGATCGCTGCTACAAGTGCACGGCCTCATCAACTGGAAAGGTTAGCCGAATGACGACAACAACTGAAATTGCCGACACGATCGCCACCGAACAGAACCTGACGAAGGCTCAGGCTAAGACGATCGTCGAGAGCGTGTTCAAGCAGATTTCGGAGGCGGCTCGGTCCGGTTCTGAGACCAGCATTCCGGGTTTCGGAAAGTTCAAGGTGAAGGACACGCCGGCGCGCGAGGGTCGCAACCCGTCAACAGGTGCGAGCATCAAGATCGCGGCCTCGAAGAAACTGTCCTTCACGCCAGCCAAGGCCGTCAAGGACGCGCTAAACGGCTGATCGCCGCGCCAAACCATCACGAGAATGAATCGATCCGGGTCCGGTGATTCAAACCAATCATTGGACGCCGGAGTCCGCTCGCGGGATACTGCTCGGCATGATCGCGCAGCCCTATCAGCTCTACGTCGAACGCCGCGACCCGCGGCGGAACATGGCGCGGTTCTATGCGCTATCGATTGAGGAAACACTGTTCGGCCAGGCGCGCCTGGTTCGCCGCTGGGGGCGCATCGGAACGGCGGGCCGAATGGTGCAGCACTCGTTTGACGATGAGGGCGAGGCCGTCAGCCTCTTTCTCGAACTGCTGCGGGCTAAACGGATGCGGGGCTATCAGCCGCGGCGGATCCCTTTGACCGAGCCCACACCTCCGGCCGCCATGCCTTGATGAGGCCCTCGATCTCGCCGCGATGCTCGTCAGGGTAGACGGCGTTGGACCGGTTTGCGATCCAGGCGAAGACCGTCGCCATGTCGGCAGCGATGGCGGCATCCTGGGCAAAAAGATCGGCAATGTCGAAGCCGCCAAGGCTTTCGGCATTCCACCACGCGAGGATGAAATTTGCGGCACGGCGGGCCTGGCCGGTGTCGCTGCGCGCGAGGTCGAGGAGGCGCTCGAAGGCGGCGCGTGTGGTGTCGTCCATTTGAGTCATCTCCTCGGTCGGGCGGCTGCATAATGCACCAGCTTCAGGTGTCGGTCGATCCACTGGGGCCAATCCGGCGATTGGGCGGTAGCGTGGCCATCGTCTCGCGACTGGGGCCGTCACGACTGTCCAGCAGCTCGTTCAATCTCGCCTCGGCGTCGCGGCGTTCCATAGCGGTCAGGTGGCTGTGCCGGAGTTCAGCACGCAGCTCTTCGATTTCGTCGATCGGGGTCATCGCAACCTCCAGTGCTTCGGTTGAAGAAACCGAGGCCCCGCTGCTGGCGGGGCCTCGCTGCGATCAGTCGCGGTTGCCGTTGGGCCGCGACCAGATGAGCTGGAGGCCGTCCTGCCCTTCGACCTCGACCAGAGTGGCGTAGATCGGGTTGGGGAAGCTCGGATCGTCCAGCTTGACCGAGAGGTAGTCGCGCTCGCTGGACTGAGCCGTCTTCTGCCAGGCCGCCCCGAGCTCGACCGCGCCCGAGAAGATGCGGAACTGCGGGCCCTTGTCGGAGGGGTTCTCGACCCGCTCGATACGAGCCTTGACGTTGAGGTTGAGGGTCTTGATCGTGCCGGTGAAGCCGGTGCCGTTGGAGGTGAAGGTTCCGATGGTGGCCATTTGTCGTCTCCGTGAGTTTGTCGGGTCGCGACCATCGCGACCTCGATGGCTGTCGACAGACCGGGGGCGATCGACCCGCACCTCGAAGAGGCCGGAACAAAGTGAAGGGCGGCCGGAAGCGGCTTTCTTGCCTCGCGAGGAATGAGCGGCGTCAGCGCTCTGGGGAAGAAAGTCGCGGACGGCCGTTGCGGGATAAGAGCGAGGCGGCGCTTCTTTGGGCCGGCGCCCTTCGGTCAGACATGCCAAATCGAGGACGTGATGGCCGTGATCGTGAAAGACCCGCCCGGAGACGACGCTTGCCGCCATCGCGCATGGAAATTCATCGCCGACTGCCACAGTCCGAGCAGACGCCGCACCCTCCCCGGCCGAGGCCCTCGAGCAGAGACCCGCCGACATGAGGAGTTCAACGCCCCTTCCCGGCGTCGGCCCCCGGGGCGTGGGCGCCCGGCTGACACCCAAGGACTTCAGCCAGCCGACCACTGGCAAGCGACAGCTTTCGGCTCCTCTGCCGGTCGCCCTGCCGCTCGTTCGCGGTCGAAGGCCAGGTCGATCTCCGATCGATGGTTCTGCTTCACCGATCACCAGGGAGGGAAAGCCCGCCGGCAGGCGTGGCCTCACTCAGTGTCCAAGGGTCTGACGATCGCGTCCGCTCCGGCGAATTCTGGAGTGGTAAGCGGCTCTGTCGCCGAACCGCGGACGGCGCATTTGGGAAGGTGAACCACCTTCTCCGCCGAGGACCGGAACGTGGCATCAGGCGGCCTCGCTTTCTTCCGAGGCCGCCGATTGCAGGCCATGGAGAAAGGCGACGGCGCGCTGCGCGTGGGCAGCGGCCGAGAAGATCGCCCGCTTGTCGTCGGCCAGCACCTTAAGCCAGGATTGCAGATAGCTCGCGTGATCGGGCCTGGGCTCGATCTCCGGTTCGATGCCGAGATCGGCACAGAGGAAGCAACTCCCAAGCTCGGCGATCAGCTCTTCGCGCGCCCGCTCGGTGCGATCCTTGCCGTAGCGACTGAGATCGCGGTTGACACGATGCGGCGCCGAGGTCCAGTGCGTGACCTCATGACTGAGGGTTGCGACATAGGCCTCCCCGTCCCGGAAGTCCTCGAACGGCGGCATCTGGATGTGATCGGTCGCCGGCGAGAAGTAGGCGCGGTCGCCGCCGTGCCGGATCACGGCACCGGTATTGGCGAAGAAGTGATCGGCCTGTTCGACGCGTGGAAGCGGGTCGCGCACCGGTACTGCCTTCGGCCCATAGTAGGAGTTCGGCAGGCCGTCGATCTGCGCGACGTTGAAGACCGAGTAGGCTTTGAGGAACGGAATCTCGCGGTCGAATTCCTCGCCCGCGGCACCCGTCTCGGTCTTGGTGAAGCGGCTGGCAAACACAACCATCGAGCCGGTCTCGCCCTTTCGTACTGCGCCACCGAGCTCAAGCGCCTGCTTGAACGTCATCCACATAGGCGCGGCGTAGCCGCGGGCGATCGCCTCCGACCACAGGAGCAGCACGTTCATGCCGCTATAGGGCAGACCGTTGTGGCGCAGCGGCCGGGTTACCCGGCCGATCGCATCGCTCGAACGCCAAGGCTGCATCCATGGGCGCACGCCCTTTTCCAGCTCCGCTACGATCCGGTCCGTGATGCGCGCATAGATGTCGATGCGCGCTTCCTTTTCTTTCCTGCTCATTTTCATGAACCTCCATTCTGAAGGCCGCGCCGATCGCGGCCCCGTCACGGGTCCGCTCGGACGGAGCAGGAGGGCGACGGCGCACCCCAAAGGGCCGCAGCAGGGCGGAGGACGGCGAAGCCGTTGCGCCGACCGCCTTGCTCCGTCAGGACCGCGGCGGGACGGGGCGCGAGAGCCAGACAAAGGAAAGGCGGCGCTAGGCGCCGCCTCGGTGCGATCGGAAGAAGGTCGGTTCGGTTCAATGAACCGACCGGCCGCCGCTATAGGGATCGTATTCGAAGAGGATGTCGACGTCGGCGTCGTCGAGTTCGTCGGCCGGCAGGATGCCGAACTCGTCGTCGACCTGGAACAGGATCACCGGGGCCATGAGGGTGCGGGCGAGGTGCCAGGCCGCCTTCTGGGCGAGGGTGAGATCGTGGGACATCTGAGGGCTCCATCTTGGAAGCGGGCCAATTCCCGCTCGATGGCTCCGTCAATGTGGGGCGGCGGTCGCGATCACCGCGTCGGCGGCAGCCAAGCGGCCGCAGCTTGCTAGCGGACCCTTGACGGGTTGATCGTGGAAGATCCGCCGCCGCACCAGGAAAGCCATCCAGAGAGAGCTGGATTGGACCGCGGGAAGGAGCCCGGCTGTGGCTCGATCGTTTCGCCGTGGTGGTGCCGATAGGTGGTGGCAGGCCGGAGACGCAAAGTCAGCCGGATGGCTAAATCGTCACCACGACCCAGGCGTGACGATGGTGCTCGTAGACCTGCTGATGCGGTGCCGGGAAAGTCGGGTCGGCAAAGCGGGCCGAGCGCAATCGCCATCATGTCCGGCTTCCTCGATGGATACCGGAACGCAGTCGTTCCGCATGAGGGCAGAAGTGGTGGGCAACGCGAAAGCTGCTGTCGCTGTCGCGGGTGTAAACGCGCGTGTCGCCAGAGGTCCGGACCTGTGAGCGGGCATACAAGGCGGCAACGTCGAAAACCGACCCGGTGCGCCGCTACAGGCCAGTTGCCCTTGGCCGCATGCACATCGCGCGGATCGAGATGCTATCGTCATGCGCTCATCATCGTCCGGCGCCGCCCCGACATGGAATGGGAGCACGAGGAATGGGCGGGGCCGACGCCCCGCCCGCGGCGGCTTACCCAAGGGCCGCCATCTGCAGCTCGGCCGCCTTGCGGTCGACGCCTTGGCCGGGGTTCTCGACCTGCCGTTCGAAGGGCTTCCAGGCCTCGCCGACAACGTGTTCGTAGGCGGTGGCGGCACCCTCGGCAGCCATACGCAGCGCGTGCGCCTGGAGCGCCATGTCGGCTGCGAACTCACGCTTGCGCTGTGCGGCGCTGTCGAACCCGACCGGGCCACCGACATCTTCATCCCGGTCTTCGCAAGCCGACTTGGCGGTCGCGTCGCGCGCTTCGGAGACTGCCCGGCTGTAGAACTGACCGGCCCCATAGGCTGAGCCGACAAAGGCCCCGACGATGCGCTGCATGTGAATTTGCATGGCGCGTTCGCCAAGTCCCTCGTCGAGCGCTTTGGCGGTGTCGACGATGCGCTTTTCGTGCAGGTCACGGATGCCGTCGCTGTCGAGGACCGGCAGGCCGAAGCTTTCGGATATGAGGGAGCACTGTCCGGAGTTGGGGCAGGCGAGCCTGACCATCTGCAGCGTGGTGCCCTTGCGGAGCGGGACGACCCTGGCGCCGGAGCGGGAGTTAGCAGGTTTGCTAGTCATTGCATGTCCTTTCTTTGGTTCCCGAAGACCGGACCGGGCCTGTGCCGGCCCTCCCTCGGGCGCGGTCTGACGAGAACCGGCGGAATGACGGGCGCCTCAGGGTCCGGGCGGAGCGAGGCGAGCGGGGCAGGTTTGCGGCCAAGCAGGGCACTCTTCAGCCCTCGCGCAGGACGCGGGCCTGCCGTGCCGAGACCGGTCTGATCCGGCCGCGCGCGGCGCGGAACGCGACCTTGAAGCGAACGGCCGCCGGTTCAGGACCGCCTGAAGCCCGAGGGAGGACCGGTACGGCCTCGATCTCGACACGGGAACGGAACGACAAGATGATCAAGACCATCTGCCAATCCATCGTTCGGACCGCGGGGGTCCGATACCACCACGATCACGATGTGGTTGCTCGGCCGCCCATGCGGGCGACCGACATCATCGGCAGCGCCCAGGCCACAGCCCACCGCCGGCATCGCTCGACCTGCTCGCGCTGTCGACGGCTTCGCCATGACAATCGAGGAATTGGGCGATCGCCTGTTCCTGCCATGCGAGCGTGCGCGATAGGGCGTCGATCTCCGGCTGGCGTTGCGCGGTCAGGGCGGCAAGTTGGGCACGATAGCTCGCGAGGAACGTGCCAGGATCGGGCGCCTTGCCGCGACGATAGTGGCTTCGTCTGGGGAGCAGGCCAGGGATCAGCGCGGTCACGCGGCGCGTGATCTGCCGATCGACGAGGTCCAGTTGCCGCTGTGTCTGCCGGCGCGCCTCTTCCAGGCGGGAAAGGTCTCGGCTGAGCTCTCGAGCGACGGTCATGGCAACCCCCTGCCCTGCCAGCCGACGAAACTGGACGGGCCGGCATAGACGGCGTGCCGATCCGGGTCGATGACAAAGCCAAACCGGCCGATGTCGTATTCGGCGGCAGGAACGAGGAAGCGACGCTCTTCTGTGCCCAGACCACGCTTGCCACCGGGCGTCGCGATGCACTCGACGAAGCCGTGTTGCTGCTCTGAGGTGATCGCTGAAACGACGATCCAGTCGTTGGCGTGCTCCGTCTCGAAAGCCCGCTGGTCCTTCCTGCGGGAGTCGCCCGGCGCGATGACGGTGCCGGAGATGGTTTCCCACGCATCAGGCCAAGAGTTTTGATAGTTTGCTCGGCATGGCGGCGCTCGAGTGCGGTGAAGAGCTCCGGGAAGGTGAAGGCGACAATCGCCCAGCACTCGTCCTCTTCATACCATCCGCCTGCCGCGCAAAGCATAGGGTGGACATAGCGGTTCCGATCGGCCGACAGCTTGAAGCCGCCGTGACCGGCCGTCGAGTGCGAGGTGATGCCCTCGGCATAGACCGTGCCGCCCTGCGAGGGCCCCCAGGGCGTGTGCGCGCAACCGGGAATATCGTGGCGGCCGAGCCGACGCCGCTCTTCAATGTGCTGGGCCTGCTCCAGCACTTTGGACCGAAAGGCGCTCTCGTCGGCGAGGTCACCGCCATGGCCGTAGAAGTCGGACCGGGTCCATTCCGCCATCGGTCGGGCGATGCGCCAACCGCTGGCGAAATAGTGTTTGCCGTCGCGGCCCGGCATCATGGCGTAGGCATTGTCGTCGACAAGCGCGACCAGAATGCCGTCGCCGCTGTGGCCGAACAAGGCCCCGGGCACGTCCGAGACTGCCGATGGAGCGGGAGTTCGACGCGGGCTCATGCGGCGACCCTCCCCTCGACGGCATCGGCAGCGGCCTCATCGGCCGAAACCTCCTCCAGCACGGCGTGGGGATAGCCGTGCTCGGAGAGCCATTGCTCCGCCGCAGCGCGGTGTGGCGCCAGATGCACGAGCTCGGCATCGGCGTCGGCGCGACTGAAGACGCGCACCGAACCAACGGCGGGGCGCTCGAGGATGGTGAAGTGCAGGGTCGAGTTCAGCGAGAACGTCCGGAAGACGCGGATCGCGATGATCCCGTCGGCGCCATAGTCGACCTCGTGCAGGGTGAAGGTCGCATCAGGGTCGTGCGCGGCGGCACGGAGACCCTGTTTGCGGATGAGACGACCCTGGCTGTTGTTGGTCTTCCAGGCATCGAGCTTGCGACGATGCCGCTCGGGCGGACGCGGGGTGGCGTCGGACCAGGCGACGATGGCGCCGACGGGCGCGTGCTCGAAGATCATATGTGCGGACATGCTGTTCTCCATCTGGTGAAGCTGAAAGCGAAGCCGCCGCCGGGTGAACCCGGCGGCGACTGAGCGATCGAAAGAGGGGAGGGCGCGAGGCTACTCGGCAGCGTCGCGGTAGCTCTCCTCGAACTCGTCGGCGGGGTCGCCGTCGATCACCTGGTCTTCGCCACCGAGGTCCTCGCCCTCAGGCGCCTCGTCCTCGTCAACTTCGGTGACGGCGCTCTTCGCCAGCCACTCGGTCAGGCTCGTCGCATCGGTGTGGAACAGCGCCGCCGGGTGGACGAAGTGACCCTCCTTGAAGTGCTCAACGAGCGCGGCGCGCGTGTCCTTCACGCGCGCCCGCGGCAGCACCGGCGTGTCTGCGCAGGAGCCTTCGAGTGCCGGACGGGACAGGCAGGAGAGGAAGTCCTCGGTGCCCATATTGGCGAGGAAGCTGTCGGCGCCGATCGCTTTGCCGGCGACGAGGGCGACGACGCCCGACTTGCTCATGCCTTCGCGGCACGACAGTGCGTCGATCAGCACACCGCGCGCAGCGATGCACAGCGTGTCGGTGTCGAAGGCAAACTTGCCCTCGGCATCGAACAGTGCCGCGGCATGACGGGGGAAGCGCCGGCCGTATCCGTGGTCACCGCCCGCGCCGGAATCGACCCGAACGTTCTGGGCGGCGAAGGCGAGAACGAGCAGCGCCAGCAGCGTATCATCCTCGATCGGCGCCCGCGACAACGCCTCATGTAGGGCATCGGTGCGTATATCACCGATCATCTCGATACCCTTGCGGGTCACATCGGGGCGCGACTTCGGCATGACGATTGCCTCGTCGTCGGCGGTTTCCGCCGCCTTGCCCTTCTTCTTGGCCTCGGGCATGCGGAAGTGAACCGTCTTCACCTTGCCCTCGCGATCCAGATACATCGCGGTGTGGTCCGACTTCTTGGGCGTGCCATAGACACGCTCGGCCTTGGGCGGCAGCTTCACTTCGCCATAGGTGGTCGACTCGGCGATGACGCCCTTCTTGGGCAGGTTCTGCGTCATCCACTCCTGCTGCGCGCCGAGAAACGCCTCGACGTCGGTGGTGTACCGGCTGTCCTGGTCTGCCGGTGCGAACAGATCCTCGACCCACGCGATGCCATAGGCCTGGGCCAGCTCGTCGCCGAAGCTGGCGTCGCGCGCGTACATGCGCCGCTTGGTGAGGCCGTTGGCAACGCTCCACCACGAGACCTGCGGATCGCCCTTACTGGGCTTGTTGGCCTTCCAGACTTCCTTCTGCTCGTCGAGTGAGGCGGCCGCGATCGTGCGGAGCTGCTGCTCGTTCGGCATGTCGCCCTTGGCCATGGCGTCGAGCATCGCCGGCAGCACATTGGCGAGGAGGCGCAGCTTCTTGATCTGGCGCACTGATTGCGCGAGGGCGATGGCAATGGACTCTTCGGTCCAGTTCAGTGCGACGAGACGCTCGATCGCGCGCCACAGATCGACCGGATTGAGCTGCTCGTGCGTGATCGAGGTCGCCAGCGAGCGCATGGCGCCGCCATCCTCGGCGCGGGGCACGACCAGAACGGCGATCTCTGCGAGGCCGGCGATGATCGCCTGCTTGGCGCGGCGATGACCCTGATCGATGACGAAGCCGTTGCCGCCATCGGTCTCGGCGAAGACGATCAGCGGTTCGACAACGCCGATGGCCTTGATCGTCGCCAGCAGCAGCGCGTCCGCCTGCGGACTGGACTTGGAGCGGCGCGCCTTGTCAGGATTGTCCTTGAGCGAGCGCGGATCGACAAACTTCAGTTCCATGGGAATGCTCCTTGGAGGGTTGCGGACGCGGCCCATCGCCGGTCCTTTCCGTCTTCTTTCCGAAGACCCCCTCCGGCCCGCGGAGCGGGCGGGCCGGTGCAAGTGCGGCCGAGCATCCCTGCCCGGCTGGACGAGCGGGGCTCCTTCAGCCCTGCGCAGGATGACGGGCCGGGATCGCGACGGGCGCGATTGAGCGCCAGCGTCGGCGGACCACCCGATCTGCGAGCGGTCCTCTTTGCCTTTCATTCTCCTCCTTCCTTCTGGAACGCCCCATGGGGCAGCGGGAGCGTGGGCGCTGGGATTATGCCGCTTGCACTTCAGGGGGACGAATGCCGTCGATGTCCAGCGAGAGCGACTCCTCGATCTCGGAGAGCTGCTCGCGCTTGTCGCTGAGCTCGTCCGAGAAGGCGAAAGCGCCGCCCTCGCGCGAGCGATAGGCGGCCAGCCGGCGTTCGGCTTCGGCCAGCCTGTGACGCGCGCGCTCCAGCTCTTGGTCGAGACTGGCCAGGAGGTGCTCGAGCTTGGCGATCGCGCCGAGCGGCGTTGTGGTGACCGGCAGCTCGATTTCTGTGCTGGCGCCGGTGCGCACCAGCATGGTGGCATAGCGATAGCCGTCCTGGCCGAAGCGTTCGCCGGAATATGCGAGGTCGAATCCGCCGATGCTGGCGATGACGAGGTCGCCGGTGTGCTGCAGCTGCACCAGAGTGAGGATCGCGGTCATCAGGGCCCGGCCGGCGGGCTTGCGCTCGGTGAAGGCCTTGTCTTCGACGCGCATGCGGAACGCCTCGCCCGTCGTGGGGACGAGGCGCGCGAGGTCCTCGCCGATCTCACCTATCCGGCGCGTCGAATAATCGATATCGCGCTCGGCATCGCGGATCTGTCGGCGGATGGCGAACTGGTCGTCCTGATGCGCCGACCGGAGCCGTTCGAGCCGCGCAATGTCGGCTTCGAGTCCGGCTTTCTGCATCAGGCGTGGATCGCCCGACGCGATCGCCTTGGCCATGGCGAACTGATTGGCCTGCCCTTCACCCAGGTCCTCAAGCCGGCGCACCGACGTGTCGCCCGACAGCGCCGCGGCGATGAAGCGGGCCTTGCGCTCATTGTTCTGCCACATCTGGGCATCCATCGAGCCCTCGGTGGCATAGGCAAAGATGTCGACGACATCGTGCTGGTTGCCCTGGCGCAGAATGCGGCCCTCTCGCTGTTCGATCTGCGAGGGAAGCCACGGCACGTCGAGATGGTGCAGGGCCTTGAGCCGGAGCTGCGCATTGACGCCGGTGCCCATCGTGTCGGACGAGCCGATCAGGAAGCGGACTTTGCCGGCGCGAACATCGCCGAACAGGCGTTGCTTGGCTTCGGACTTCTTGAAATCCTGCATGAAGGCGATCTCGGATGCCGGCACGCCGAGCCGCACCAGCTCGTCGCGGATCCAGCGATAGGCCGAGAAGCCCCGCGTCTTCTCGACATTGATCGTGCCGAGATCGGAGAAGATCATCTGCGCGGCGCCGGTCAGCTCGAACGGCTTGCCGTCGGCGCGGACATAGGCGCTGTCGGCCGTCTCCTGCCAGATGCGAAGCGCATTGCTGACGAGGTCGTTGAGCTTGTTGTCCGGCTCATTGTCATTGTCAGGATCGACAAGGCGCAGGTCGATCGCCGCGTGCCTTCCATCGGTGATGACCGAGAGCAGGATGTCGTCGCCCGGCTCGGGCGGCCCTTCGCGCTGCTCGATGGCCTTGATGCGGGCGTCGAGTAGCACCTGGTAGCGCTTGAAGGCGGCCGAGGGTTTGGACGTCCTGATCTGGCGCGCGCCGGTCGAGAGCGCCGGCACCTTCACAAAGGCGCGCAGATCCTCGGGAATGACCACGTCCGCGAAGTAGCGGAACATGGCGATGAGCTCGGGCACGTTGACGAAGGTGGCGAAGCGGGTGACCGGCTTGTACCTGCCGTTGGGCTGCAATTCGAGCTCGGTGGTGACGTCGCCGAAGGTCGAGGCCCAGGCGTCGAACTCGTGCAGCCCCCGTTCGGACAGCGCCGCGTAACCGAGATAGCGCTGCACCGAGAACATCTCGCCAAGGGTGTTGGTGATCGGCGTGCCGGAGGCGAAGACGAGGGCCCGGCCGGGATTCTTCGTCTCGATGAATCTGGACTTCACATAGAGATCCCAGGCGCGCTGCGAGCCGTTCGGATCGATGCCCTTGAGCGTCGACATGTTGGTGGCGAAGCTCAGCTTCCTGAACTCCTGCGCCTCGTCGACGATGATCTGGTCGACGCCGATCTCCGAGATCGTCAGCAGGTCGTCCTTGCGGGTGGCGAGCGCCTCCAACCGTTCTTTGAGACCTTCCTTCAGTCGCTCGAGGCGCTTGCGCGAGACGCGATCGCCGCTTTCGACCTTGGTCAGGAGCGTTTCATAGAGCTCGAGCTCGTCCTGGATCATCTGCTGCTCGAAGGCCGAGGGCACGCCGATGAAGCGGAACGCCGAGTGGGTGATGATGATGGCGTCCCAGGTCGCCGTTGCCGCCCGACTGAGAAAGCGATGCCGCTTCTCCTTGGTAAAGTTGGTTTCGTCGGCGACCAGGATGCGGGCGGTCGGATAGAGCGCCAGGAATTCTCGCGCCGCCTGCGCCAAGCAATGGCCGGGAACGACCATCATGGCCTTGGCGATGAGGCCGAGCCGCTTCTGCTCCATGACGCTTGCTGCCATGGTCATGGTCTTGCCGGCGCCGACCGCGTGGGCGAGGTAGGTCGAGCCTGCCGAGATGATGCGCCAGATGCCGCGCTTCTGGTGCCCATAAAGAGAAAAGGCGCCAGAGGCGCCCGGCAGCTGCAGGTGGTCCCCGTTGAACCTTCGGGGAGCGATGTTGTTGAAGCGGTCATTATAGACCCGCGCCAGCCGGTCGGTCCTGTCGGGATCGGCCCAGATCCAGGTCTGGAATGCCGATTTGATCCTGGTGAGCTTTTCCTTGGCTGCCTCGGTATCGACGACGTTCAACACGCGCCGCTCGCTGTCACCGTCCTTGATGGTGTCGAATATCTGCGGCACGCGGCTGTTGAGCGCGTCGGCGATGAGCTCCCCGGCATGGCGGCGCTCGGTGCCCCATTCCGAGGTGCCGGCGGCCATCCAGCCGAGCTGGCGGGCCTCCACCGTCCATGACGCCAGTTCCGGCATGTGGTGGATGCGGATCTCGGCGCCCATCGTCTCCTTGACGAACTCGACGACGTCCGCAGCTGGAATCCACGGTGCTCCAAGACGCGCGGTAATGTCGGAGGGGCCGAGATCGGACGGCTGGACGTCGACTAGCGCTCGGACATTGCGCTCGAAGGCGGGGTCGAGCGCTGCAGCGGCTTGCGCCCCCTTGAGCTTGTCGCGGACCTGGCCCGAGAGGTAGGCATCCGCAGTCTGCCATGATCCGGTTTCCGGGTCGTGGAAGATGGCATCGCCCAGTTCGGCAATGACGGCATCTGCGTCGGCATGCAGCAATTCGGCGATGTGGTCGATATCCACATGGCCGCGTTCGTTGAGCACCACGGCGAGGGCGTCGGCGGCCGAGGTGATGATCGGCGCGGAAGGTGGCGCGATCACCCGTTCGGTGAAGATCGGCCCGGGCCGGGCCGTATCGGTCTCGAGGTCGTAGTCCTCGATCGAGGCGACCAGCCAGCAATCGGGATCATCGAGGAAGGGCTGCAGGTTCGGGCGCCGATGCACCTCGCGAACCTCGCCGGTCTCGGGATCCTCGCTGGTCGAGACAATTGTGGTGTTGATCGGCCCGAAGGCGCGCACGAAGTTCGACCAGGCGATGCGCAGCTTGACCTGGCCCGGCTTCCACGGACCGTCGAGCTCCTGGGCCTTCAGCACCTCGCGCACCGCATCGCGGATAGGGATCAGCTTGCGGATGATCTGGGTGTGTTTGTCGGGCACGCCATCGGCGCCCCGCCCCTTGCGCACCGGAATGGTCACGGGAACCCCGTCGACCATCTGCATCAGCGCTGTGTTCGGCCCGACGAAGTAGCTGCCCTCGCGGATGGCCGGAGCGTCGGGACGCTCCTCCCTTGCTCCTTCGATGTCGTCGCGGTCGAGGTCGATGGCTTCCGGTTCGCCGTCATAGATGGCTTCCGGAAGACGCGAGATGGCCTCGGACAATGCTTCCGTGAGGTCGACGCCCGGAAGCGGCAGGCAGGTATGGGCCACACCGAACGGACCCGACGTGGTGGCGTGCCGTCCGAGCACGAAATCGGGATGGCGCGCGAACCAGCGGTTCATGCGGATCGGGCCATCCTCGCCATCGACGGGACAAACCTCGTCGGTATCGAGCCAGGCGACATCGCCTTCAGATTCGCTGGACCTGCGCTTGCGGAAGAACAGGATGTCGACCACGACGTCGGTGCCCGCGGCCTGCCGAAAGCTGCCCTCGGGCAGGCGGATCGCTGCGACGAGATCAGCGGACCTGGCGATATGCTCGCGCGCCGAGCAATCCGCCTTGTCCATCGTGCCCGAGCTGGTCACGAAGGCGGCCAAGCCGCCCGGCTTCAGCAGGTCGATCGAGCGCACGATGAAATAGTCGTGGAGGCGCAGGCCCATCGACCGATAGGCGCGATCCGAGCGCACGGCGCGGTCCGAAAACGGCGGATTGCCGATGGCGAGGTCGAACGTCGCCGGCAGGTCGGCGCGGGCGAAGTCCGCATTGAGGATGCGCGCCCGCGGCTGCAGCAGTCGGGCAATCCGGGCGGTGACCGGATCGATCTCGACGCCGGTGACAAGCACCTGATCACGCAGCTCCGCCGGCATCAGCGCAGGAAAGAGGCCCGTCCCCATGCCGGGCTCGAGCACCCTGCCCCCGCGCCAGCCGAGGCGCGTGAGGCCGGACCAGATCGCCCGGACGATGAACTCCGGCGTGAAATGAGCGTACTGGGTGCAACGCGCCAGAAAGGCATAGTCATGGCCCGACACCGCCTCCTCGAGTTCGGCGCCGATCTCGTCCCAGCCGTCGCGGAACGCGGTCTCGCCCGGACGACGGAACACGGCATTGGCAAGGTCGGAGGCGCCGAAGCCGGTGAAGCGGACGAGCCGGGATTGTTCGTCGGGCGTGGCTGGGCGGTCCTCGGCCTCGATTTCCGCGGCGAGACGAATGGCGTCGAGATTGTCGACGGCGCGCTGCTTCCAGCCCTTGGCGAGGCCGCGATCGCTGTCGAGAAGAAGCTCTGGCCGCGCGTCGTAGCTGTGCACAACGGCCTGCGGCCAGGAGCGCCCGAGGTGATGGGCTTTACGTCGGGGACCGGCGCGGCCGGGGAAGACGGCTGTTCGTCATCCGGATGCTCGGCGCCGAAATCATTGCCGAAGGCGGTGACGCCGAGGCCGAGCCCGGACGACAGCGCGGTGTTGCCGAAGAGGTCGAGCGTGAAGGGGTCGTCATTGGACATTGAAAGTCTCCTTGAGTGATGGCGCGCATGGACCCTCGGTCGAGCGGAGTCGGCCGAGGCTCGGCGGGCGCAGGTTTTGGAAAGGGTCAGCGGATAATCAGCGAGAGCGCGATTTCGGTCTCGGTGAGCGCGATATTGAGGTGGGTGGCCCGCATATCGCGGTCGAATAGCGGCAGCACCCGCTCGGCCTCGATGAACTCGATGCCGTCATCGGCACCGAAATGGCGACGCTTGTAGTCCCACCAGTCGAAATCGCCCTTGGGGTGGCACTGCTCCGAGTAGACGACGAGCGCCTTCTGGCCCTCGGCCAGCTTGCCGTTGGAGAGGATATAGACGCCCTCGTCGCCGACCAGCCAGATGCCGGGCGTTTCGCCCTCGCCGGGGCGCGTGCCGTAGCAGGGATTGCGGAAACCGCCATTGACAGCAGCGTCCGCGATGCCGCGCTCGATGACCTTGCGGACGGCAAGAATGGGGAAGGTGAACATCGCCTTCTCCGTCACGCCGCAACGCGAACGGGGAGGTGGCGCAAATGCACCGGGAGCTTCGCGGCGATCTCCTCGTCGGTGAGATCGTCGAGCAGCTTGAGCTCGGTGGTCCCAAGCCCATAGACGAGGATGGTGCGCTTGCCGCGATGTTCGGGCAGGAAGCGCTCGCCGGCATAGCCACGATACTCATCGTGCGTGGCGCTCCAGACATGCTCGAGTTGCTCGGCCTGCGTCATCGCCTTCACCGGCCAGGACTCGCGCTCGACGATGGCGTCGCGCATCTCGACCGGAGATCGCGGCTGCGCCAGGTCGCAATAGGCGTGGAAGTAGCGCGTCTTGCCGTCGATACGCAGCGTGGAGAAGACGCTGGTCACCATGCCGGTGAGGAACTCGCGCATGGCGAACATTTCCCCGCGCATCCAGAGCGGCGGCAGAAGGTCGAGCATGTAGTCGTGCTCGACGCGAGCGATCTCGAACCATTCGCCGACGAACAGAGGACTGTCGTCATTCTGCCAGCGATCGGGACGCTGGGCATGGCGATCGAACAGGCGGAACATCTGCCGGCGATCGGCGACGCCGAAGTAGATCTTGCGGATGGGAGAGTGGGTCATGGGGGAGGCTCCTGGCCATTTGCGGGCCGGAGCGCGGTTCATCCCTTATGGATCACCATCATCTTCAGCCCTTCCGGACCCCTCCCCGCGGCCGCCTCTCCGACCGGGCGGGTCAAGGGCCGGCGCAGCCGGGCGAAGCTTCACCCTTGAGGCGACCGGCGGGCATGCGGCAGCCGGCCTTTTTCCTCCCTCCCTGCTTCCTCCCTCATCTTCAGATCGGCGTTCCAGTCGTCCGCCCGGGGCCGGAGCCGGTCGCTGCCACTTCCGACCTCACCAGCGAGGGAGAGAAGGCGGCCGGCATAGATGTCGCCTTGCGCATTACTGTCAGTGGCCGCGACGAGCTGGGCGCCCGGCCTGGCGGCGAGAGTGCGGATGGCGGCGTCCGTTGCCGGCGACCAGCCGCCACCGGTGCTGAGATAGAGCGTGTCGGCGCGAAGCCCCTCGAGCGCGGCAAGGCTCATGGCGTCGATGGCCGCCTCCGTCACGCAGAGCCGAAGCGCGTCGGGATGCCCGAACCGGAACAGCACCTTGGCACCGCCGGTGGCAAAGCCGCGCCAGTCAGGGCCGCGTTCCTCCCACCCCGTGACGACGCCGTCGGCACCGAGATGGGCGGCCCACATGCTGCCATGCGGGCCTTCGCGCAGGATGTCGACACCAAGTGCGGCGCCGATGATGCGTTCGGGGAGTTGGCGAATGTCGCGCAGATAGCGCCAGGTCGCCGATCCGCGCCACAGCCGGCGCCGCGCCGACCAGCGCTCCGCAACCGTCAAATCGAGCTCGCGATCCCGCGACGGGCGCTCCCAGGCGGGCGTCGCCGGCACGAAGCCGACGAGGTCGGCGACGTGATCCATTGCCTCGATAAAGGACCCGCCCTCCAGATGCTGAACGAGACGGAACACGTCGCCCTTTCCGTCCGACAGCGGGTCGAACCAGCCCCTGCCGTCATGGATGACGATGATGATCTGCGCATCTCGGCGGTACTTCATCGCCTTGCGCGTGCTCTCCTTCAGATCGAGGGCGAAGCCGAGATGTTCGAGCAACGCGGCGCAGGGCACCTTGCCCTTCAGCTCTTCCAGTTCCTGCTTTTCCATCCTGCTCCGCGCATCCTGGCGCGTCCCTTCTCTTTAAGTCCCGCCCCACACTTCGGGGGCAGGAAGCAACAGGCCGCGAAGAGCAAGGCGGGCAAGGGCGCGGCCGGCAACCCGGCAGAAGTGACGGGTTCGTATGGATGGGCAGGCCGCGGCGACAGCTTCCCTTGTCGGGCGCAGCGCGCTCGCGGCAGGGGCACGCACGGTCAGGCTCGGTAGCGCTCCTCTTCGCGCACCACGGCGCGCACGATTTCGATGTCCATTGCCGCAAGAGGCGCGATCCGCGCAACCTCCGCGGCCACCTTGGCCCAGTGATAGAATTCCGCTCGATCGTCCTGGAGCCGGGCCCGGGCGGCGCGCCGCTGGGCCTCACAGTAGGCATTGAACTCGTCCGCTGCGACAAGCGCGCGGGCATCCGCCCGCCAACGGCGGCGGATCGTCTGCCTGCGCTCGGCCCATCGCACAATCCAAGCGAGCATCGCCCCTCCCCTCCTGTCTTCCCCTGGGCACCGGCACCCTCTCCAAGGGTGAACATACAAGCGAAAAATCGCTGTCTTTTCAGGCTGTTATCCACGTTCTCCTTCTCATGGGAGAACATGGATGACCGCCCAATCGCACGTTTTTGGGGGTTGCTTTGGGGGTTCGGGAGGATAACCTCGAATCGGAACCCCCAGGTGACCCTGAAAGACCCGGAGAGATGGCGCTTTCGGACTTGGCAGCGCGGACGGCGAAACCGGCCGAGAAACAATACAAACTCACCGATAGCGGCGGGCTTTTTCTCCTCGTGCGGACCAATGGCTCGCGCCTGTGGAAGCTCAAATACCGCTTCGACGGCAAGGAGCGGTCGCTCGCGTTCGGTCCGTATCCACTCGTCTCACTCGCCGAAGCTCGGGAGAAGCGGGACGCGGCCAAAAAGCTCCTCCTTTCCGGTATCGACCCGTCCGCGCAGAAGAAGCGTGACAGGGCGGAGGCTCTATTCGCTCCCCGCAACACGTTTGGCCTCGTGGCACAGGAGCAGCTTGAGATTTTCGAGGACAAGGGCTTAGCTGAGGTAACGATGGACAAGCATCGGTGGCTCCTCACCGTCCTTGCCGATTCGCTCGTCGACCGCCCCATCGCCGAGATCACGCCGGCGGAAATCCTCGACTTGCTGCGGAAGGTGGAACGCAGCGGCCGGCGCGAGACGGCCAAGAAACTCCGTGCCGATATCGGCGCGGTCTTCCGCCTTGCAGTGGTTACCGGCAGAGCAACAACGGACCCCACGCTTGCGCTGAGAGGCACGCTCATCCCGCCCAAAGCCAAGGGGCGGCCGGCAATCACCGATGAGAAGCAGCTCGGCGCGTTCTTGCGGTCCCTTGACGAATTCACTGGGTGGCCGACCCTAAAGGCGGGCCTGAAATTCCAGATCCTCACTATGGTCCGTCCCGGCGAGGCGCGGGGAGCCATGCGCGCAGAGCTCGACATGGACAAAGCGGTGTGGACCATTCCAGCCGAGCGCATGAAAATGCGCAGGCCGCATGCGGTACCGCTCTCCAAGCAGGCCGTTTCGATCATCGAGGACATCCGGCCCTACTCGGACAAGTCCGCACACGTCTTCCCCTCGATCCAGTCCAGGAAGAAGCTGCTTTCGGAAAACGCGTTCAACGCCGCGATTAGGCGGATAGGTTACTCGGGAGAGGAAGTGACCGCCCACGGGTTCCGGGTGACGGCAAGCTCTATTCTCAATGCACGTGGATACAATCCGGACGTGATCGAGGCGGCGCTGGCACGTCAGGACCCAAATACGATCAGGCGGACCTATAACCGCGCCACCTATTGGGACGAGCGGGTGACGCTGATGCAGGAATGGGCGAACCTCCTTGATGAACTGCGACAGGCTGCCCTTACGCGGTGAACTTGGGCGCGATCCCTGTGACGTGACGGGAGATCCCCGGCCTGGCGGGCAGACCGGGGATGCATGGCGTGGGCTGGCCTCAGAACCTCTGGCCGACCGAGACCGAGCCGCCGAACGCCTGATAGTTCGTGGTGCCGATACCGTCGTAGAAGCCGGAGGCGGACAATGAGAAGCCGCCGAGCGTCTGGAGGTCGAAGCCGAGGTCGACGGATGCGCGCAGATCGGCCTCGTCGAGCCCGGGTTGCCCGGACACATCCGTGGCGGTGTTGGTCTGGGCGAAGGTCCAGATGCCGTTCAAGCCGGCGAACGGGATGAGCTCCAAATCGTCGGCGACTTCAAGCGGCAGGCGGAAGGTCGGGCCGAACTCGAACGTGCCGGTTTCCACTGTGACGTCCGGAATCTCTACGTCGAGACTGTCGGTGTATCCGGCGATCTCTTCGCGGTACCACGACAGCCGGGCCTCCGGACGGATCTCGATCGCGTCGAGGTCAATCTGGCCGCCGAGGGCCGCCGTGACCAGCCCGCGCTCGCCCCACGCATTGTCGGTGTAGGTGCCGAAGGGGCTCACCTGGTTGTAGGAGTAGCCCCAGGCGGCCCGGGCGTCGAAATAGAAGCCCGAGGAGAGGTTTGCCGTCACATAGGGGCCGACCATGAACCCCAGGCCGTCGGAATGGCTGGTGCCGTCCGGACCATCCATGCCGATCCAATCGAGCTGGGCGCCGACGCCGACGAGGAGGTTCTCGGAAATCAGGTAGTCCATGCCGCCGTGCAGCACGCCGAAAGTCCCGCTGCCACCGGCCGCGTCGAACGCGGCGTACTTGCCTTCGACCCAGATGTCGAAGTTCTGCCCAAGCCTGGACTGTGCGGCGGGATCGGTGACGAGCCCGGCCTCGGCCAGCGCCTGGCCGACCGGATCGGCGCCCGTCGCACTTTGCGCGTCGACGAAGCTGAGGGCGAAGGAAGCCGTGTCGCTGCCCATCTGGAACGACAAGGGAAGGCTCTGGTTGAAATAGGACATGCCGAAGCCGCTGATCTCGCCGCCGCCCGAATCGCCGTTGAGCCGGTCGAGGCGCCTGTCGAGCTCGGGGCCGGACTGCAGGATGAGCTGGCTGCGGACCACCGACATGGCACTGATCGCCGCAACAGTGTCGTGAACCGAGTCGAGCGCGGTGATGGTGCAGGTCACGGCGCTGCCCGAAGCGAGCGTGACGATGCCGGTATGCGCCTCGGAATCGATCGTCCCGCCGCTCGAACAGCTCGCCGACGCGATGCCGATATCGGCCGGCACCGCGAAAGCGAAGGCGTGGGTGCCGGGACGGACGAGGAGGGCGCCCGAGTTGCCGCTGCCACCGCTTGTCGTCACGGTGACGTTGAGTGCGCTCTGCCCGGAGCTGAACGCATAGGAACGGTCGGCCTTGGACTTGACGATGAAGCTGACCGAGCCGGCGGCCCGCTGGGTGATCGTGACGGTGAACGAGCGCGAGATGGTGTTGTCGGCCGCGTCCTCGGCCTCATAGGTGACCTTGGTCTTGCCGAGCGGGAAGCTCGACCCCGATTTCGGGCCGGCGGTCTGGGTGACCGATACGCCCTTGTCATTGTCGGTCGCCGTGGGTTCGGTCCACGAGGCAGCCGCCTCGGTGATCGGATAGTCGACGAAGAGCTCGATATCGGCGGGAAAGGCGTCGAAGGCCGGGGATTCGTCGTCGTTGACCGTCACCGTGAAGCTGATCTGCTCGGGTGTGTTGCCGGCCGTGTCCGCATTGGCGTCGACGGTGACCGTGGTCGTACCCACGGGGAATTCGTGGCCGCCGGTGATGACCGTGCCGCCGACCTTGAACACAGGCGTGAATGACCCGGACGGATCGACATTGTCGGAAACCGACGCCGACAGCGCCACGGCGGCGGAGGTCTTGCCCTCTTCGGCCGATACGACGATGTCGGAGATGGGCGCGATCACCGGCTTTTCCGCGTCCGTCACGGTCACGGTGAAGTTGGCGGTGTCGGAGTTCGAGGCTTGGTCGGTTGCCGTGTAGGTGACGGTGGTCACCCCGACCGGAAACTCCGAGCCAGGCGGAAGGCCAGCGGTCAGCACGGGCGTCACGGGGCCATCGATATCGTCGGTTGCGGTCGGCGGCGTGAACGTGACGACGGCCGTCGCCTTGCCCGGATCGGTGTTGACGCTGATGTCGGACGGCACGCCGGAAAACACCGGCGCGACGCTGGGCGGCGGCGGGATCGATGCTGGTTCGTATGAAACCGAGATGTTCTGGATCCTGTATTCGCCGAAGGGCACGTCGCCGGAGATCGAGGCGGGGTAGCCGTTGACGTCGAAGGAGGCGATGAAGTGACAGGCGCCCGCCAACGGGGAGCAGATGGCATAGTCGCCACGCGGCCAGGGTCCGCAGCCCGCCCCAGTGCACTGTACCGGATTGGTCGAGTTGAAGCGGTAGCCGGTACCACCGATGACGGCCGACGGGAGAATCCAGAACGGGGCGCCGCCCGAGGCAGCCCCTTCGGTGTAGGCTTGGAGCGAGAAACCGGAATCATAGGTGGGCGAAGTGCCGGTTGCTTCCTTCACGCACGATCCGGCGTTCATGTCGGCGTTATCGATTTCCGCCTCGCTGCGCACGTTGAGCGCCGCCAAGGCGAGGTCCGGGCACGAGATCGTGTTCGTCGCGGCCCGCGCCGCACCTGGCATCGCCGCCTCCGCGGCTGCAAGCACTGCGAGCACCAGAATCGCCAGCACGGCCGCCCGCCGGACGATGCCGATCGCTGCCGCGGCGCGGCGCGACCGTCTCCGCCGCGCGGCTCCCGCGACGCCCGCGTCCACGGGCGAGGTAATTGCTGCTGCTGTCATTGTAGTGCCCCCTAGAGAGCCCGCCCCCGCGGCGCTCCGTCCCCCGCTGGCCACAGCAGGGAGATATTGAAAGAAGTGATCTCCGGTTTGGGCGGATCTCACGTGATCGATAGCCGCGGCAGGGTCACCGGGACCGCCGCCCTAGCCAAGTTAGGGCGCAGAGCACCACATTTGTCATGCGGAAGTATTTTCCGCAAAGTTTGTATAGACGTGCAAAATCACGCGATCATCCGACGATACTTCGCGTAAACCTAGTGACAGTTGCAGTCTTATAGCCGGATCAACGTGCGGCCATTATCGGTGGTTATTGTCGTTCTTGCGGTGCCGTCATGTGTTTTCTGAGAGAGTCCGGGGTCATTGATGGTTGGGTAACCATTCCGAGATTGCTTACACCAGGTCGATGCGGCATGTTTGGCAAAGTTTAACCCTACCTCCTCGTGCCCGATGGTCGACCAGTTCAGCCGTGCCTCCCTCTACGCCGATGCCGCCTCCATCCGCTCCCACCCCAACTTCGCCGCCGCCAGGCGCCGCCACACCGATACGGGCCTCGCCGTCGCCGATGGCCAGCCGGTCGTCGCCAAGCTGATCTGCCAGACGTCCCGCTACGTCACGATGGTGCTGATCCTCAGCCTGTACGATGTGGCGGAGAACCGCTCGTCCGGTGGGGCGACCCCCGGCAAACTGCTTGCCGCTATCGGGCGAACGCCGTTCGCCAGCATCAGCTGGGCCAAGCTCATGGTCAGGGTCTTTCACCGCGCCGGCCTCGTGGAATATGCGCCGCCCGGGCCCGATCGTCGGGCGCGGCCGTTCTACCCCACGCCGAGGCTCCTCGCGATGGGGCAGCAGTCGATCACAATCTTTCTCGAAGCGCTCGGCCATGTCCGCCCGCTGCCGGCGCCGGCCGCCGAACTCGCCAGGCGCCCGGGCATGCTCACGGGGTTCGCACGGGTCGTGGTGGACTGCTATTTCGCCCACCGCTTCACCATGCTGGAGCCGTTCCCCAGACCGACGACCTGTTCAAGCGCGATTTCGGCTACCTGATCTTCGCGCACCTGATGCAGACCATGTACACCGGCGATGACGGGACGGTCTTCGCGAGTGCACCGGCCGGCGAGATGTCGAAGCGCTATGGCGTGTCGCGGGCTTCCGTCCGGAATTTTCTCGAGCTCGCCCAGGACAAGGGTCTCATCGCGCTCAAGTCCAAGGGCGGACATATCGTTCGCTGCTCGCCCGCGTTCGTCGATCTGACCGATCATTGGTCGGCGATGGACCTCGCTTGGTTGAACTTCCTGCTCCGCACAACACTTGACCGGTTAGGACAGCGCGTCGACTGACAGCCGCACCGGTCTCCTCAGCCGCCAGGCTTTCGACGAGCGCTCGAACGCGAACTTACTCGCACCACGCGCGAACAAGAGCCATCAGCTTGCTGCCCGTCGACGTCGAGCGCTTCAAGAACTTCAATGACAGCCCTGCGCGGCCCAGCCACTTGAAACTCTGGAAAGTGCGCTGCGCTCCACGACTGCGGACCGGCGTGCGGCCTTGGCCCGAGTTCGCGACGGTCGGCACCGCAGCAAGGTCGGTCAACTCCAGCCTTCAGGCAACCGTCGTGCCTAGCCGAAGGTATCGCCGAACGCGGCCTCGTTGCCGATAGCGATCGAGGCATGCAGCTGCACCATCCTCCAGTCGCCGCTGTCTTTGACAAACACCACGCTCCAGCGCGGGGTTACCTTGGTGCCATCCAACAGCGTAATCTCTGGTCGTGCGATGCCCCAGCCGACATTGCCTTCAGTATAGGCCTCGACGTCGCGCGCAATGGCTTTCAGCTTGCCCACAACATGCACCGCTTCGTGGCGCATGAATGCCTCGGCCGCGGCCCCCTTTAGCCACTCCTGCGGGTCAGTGCCAGCCACGCGCAGATCTGGATGACCAGAAACATGTCGGTCGCACCAGGTGATGTCGCCGGTTTCCACGGCCTTGAACCAGCCCGCGATGATATCGCGAAGTTCAGATGACGCCTGCATTGAACCCTCCCAATCTGAGCGCGCCGAGCATGCGCCCACCCAACCCCGGGAACAAGCCGATCACCACCATGCAGGACCGACGGCTACCGACGAAGAGTGCAAGCCCTATCGCGTGGACGGCGTTCCCAGACGGATCTGACCCCGTGAAGGTGCATCAGCAGCTTGCCCCGCTGTACAAGGGTGACCCACACGAGGGAGGGCTTTTGTCGATGCGCGAGCGGACAGCTAAGACGAGTTCGAGCGCGTATTGGCGGCTCTCTGGTCTCGCGGCAAAGCTTGGATTCAAGGATGACCTGTTTGTGAGCGGGTATGGCCCTAGGCATGGAGTGGGGTTCCTGCTTCATCAGGGCTCTCGACTTTACCAGGAAATTCCCTTCGGGAATATGCGTCTCCGCATAAAGCGGCTGCTAGTCGAACTCCGCGCATCTCATACAATGGATCCCAGAGGCTCTCGGTGGCGCGAGCCAGTGCCGATCACCGGTGCTGGCATGTGCCACGGAGACCATCATGGTTCTTTCCAGCGAAAGTGATCAGCTCAGTCCGATCGCGGTTCTCAACGACGCTTTCCGCGTCACCTTCCTCGGCGGCACCGTATGTGTGACCGCCGCCGTGCATGAGCGGGGAGCGCAGTTCGTGAAGGACGCCCTTCGGGCCGTCCGCGACTTTGACGGCTTCGACGAGGGCAACGACCCCTATGGCGAGCACGACTTCGGCTCGCTCACCGTGGACGGCCAGCGGCTCACTTGGAAGATCGACTACTTCGATCCCTCCATGCTGCACCACGCCCCCGATCCCGCCGACCGCAACACGACGCGGCGGCTGCTCACCGTCATGTTCCCCGAAGAATACTGAGGAGATCTGGAATGACACTGCTCCTGCACGTCGGCGCCAAGGACGCCGAGTACGACGACCTGCGCGGGCTCGACACCCCGATGTCCACGACAACGCACGTGCCGATCCCGCACTTCCGTGTGGTCGACATGCTCAAGCACACCCTGGCCTTCTATGGCCACGAGGTGACCGAGGAACATTTCGGTGTCACCGAGGACGGTATGCGCTTCTTCGGTCTGCTGTCCTTGCGCTCAACCTATGGCGGCTACGAGGACACGGTCGCGGTGCGCAACTCACACGACAAGAAGTTCCCGGTGGGGATCGGCTTTGGAGGACGGGTGTTCTGCTGCGACAACCTCTCCTTCATCGCCGATCACGTCATCCGCAGGAAGCACACGGCCCATGCCAAGCGCGACTTGCCGGACTCATCGGCGAACTCGTCGAGCCACTGGCGCTCCAGCGCGAACGGCAGCACCTGGCGTTCCTGCGCTACCAGGACACGCCGTTGACCGAGACGCAGGCGAACGATGCCGTGATGACCATGTTCCGCAAGGGGGTGATCAACGTCCAGCGCATCGCCGACGTCATCGACCAGTGGGAGCATCCCGTCTATCTCGAGTGGTGGGGAGAGCGCACTGCGTGGCGGCTGTTCAACGCTACGACCTTTGCCCTTGCCGGCAAGGTGGTCGAGAACTCCGACCTCACGCCGCGCTTGCATACCATCATCGACGGCGTGTGCGTGCACGGGGAAATGGCCCATGCGGCCGAGTGATATCCGCCGCTACCTGCTGACCGACTATACGGTCGAGCGACGGCCAAAGGGCTGGTACTTCGGGCGGCCATTTCATCCGCCGAAATCCTATCTGGGCCCCTATGCTTCGCTCACCTCGGTGACGCTGATGATCGCAAAAAAAACTCAGGAAGGAGGTGGAGCGCCGAGATGCGCGCCACCCGCCATTCTGAGAAACAAATGCCGCGCAACCCGCGCGGCATTTTTCTTGTTGTGGGGGTGCGTGGATGCTCCGCACGTTCGTGCCTTGGCCTCTTCATCCAGACACCATCATCCCGCCACGCTCTGCTGCGACTGAGGTTGGTCCTGTCCCTGCACCGCGTACCATCCTTCCACCAGGGCAACGGCCTCGAAGATGGCCATGCGGTGCGGCTCGACCATCCAGAACGCCCTTGGTCTCGGCACGAACGGCCGAAGGTGCGGATGCCTGTCCGCCAGCGCAGCTGCTTCGATGTACTTGTTCTTGTAGTGCGTCCGTCGCGGCACTGCGATTACCGTTACCCCGCGATCTTGGCAGGCGGCATCAAACGCATTGATGAGTGATATGGCGTACCGTCCCTTGCGCGACCGGTCATCGATCGCTTCGATGAATACGCGCGCCGGCGCGTAGTAGTTGACCCAATGCACCGTACGCGCGAACGCGCCATCGATGCTCTTGCTCGCCTTGCGGGCAACGCCCCAGTCTACGACCTCGCGCCCGATGAAGAAGGCAAACGCGATCTTCTGCGATGAGGCCGCAAGCGAGAGCTGTCTGGTTGCATCACGGGTCATCCTCGGTGCTCAGCCTGTACAGCCGTCTCCCCAGTGACTGGATTGTTGAGCGCCGGGCCGCCTTCTGCCGCCAGCTCTGCTGCTCGGCAGGCAAGGTGATGAGCCGCCGGCGCAGATCATCGACCACCTCCCGCAGCAGGCCGTTCCACAACGGCTCCGACCACGCCCCGAAGATCAGATAGAAGAGCGTGAGTTCGTGAAGCGTTGGTTCCGCTTTCCCGGCTTCAAGTCTGGATATCTGCGACTGGTCGACGCCGAGGAGGTGGGCGCAATCCTCCTGCGACAGACCAGACCGATTGCGCGCGACCCGCAGGTCCGCGCCGAATGTCTTGTGCATACGCTGAAATGATTATGCTGATAACGCTCTAGTCATAACCACTATGGTTCCGCCGGCTAGCGGCCCCAATATGCCGTGGACGCATACAGACCTCGCTGGGCCGGCGTTGCCTTGGAGAACGGAGCACTCTTATGCGTCTGGCGCATATCGCGACGACCTTCGGGTTTCCTCTTTGTATGGACCTGATAGTGCGTGACGAGATCCTTGCCCGGCTGTCGCCGACACCTCCCCTCCCCGTTATCCACGTGCCCTCGCGTTATGCAGCGAGACGTTCCCCCGCGTTCCCGACGGACGCGAATATGTCGAGGGACTTCCGTACTTCTTCAGACCGTGCGAGATCAATGAGTGCCTCGACATGCCTCTGGCGCATCTTTCTGGCTCGTTCGAGAAGTGGCACGATGATGGGCACCACAGAGGCCGGCGATGGCGGTTTCCGCCTGCTGCAGCCAACTTGCTGGCTCCAGGCCTAGAGATTTCCCGTACACGCGACGGTTCGAGACGGCGATCTCGACGATCATACGCTTTTCTGCTGGCTCCAGGAAAAGGTAAAGCGCCGCAAGGCTTTTTATGAGTTCGAGAAACCGGTGTGGATCCGCCGCGCTATCGGGGCGCGTCTGCGCAGCAGCAAGTCGCTCCTCCACCTGTACCTTCTCAAGCATCAGCCGCTCCCGGCGCACACCGTAGGCCTCCTTGTCGATCAGGCGGTCGATCAAGGCGTCGGTGAGGCCATCGAGGCGCGCGTCGATTTGCCCGCGTTGCAGCTCGAGAACTTTTTCGACTTCTGCCAGGTTTCCGTCAGTGGACCACGCCGCTACGCAGCGCGTGGCTTCCGCAACCTGACCCTCGGTCAGCTGCGTCAGGGACAAGCTCTCGCGAATTGCGAGCTCCAGTTCCTCCTCGCGTATGGTCTTCGTCATGCACGTTGCAGTCTGGCAACGGTAGTAAACATGACCCTTCTGGCGCTCGGGCGTCATCGCGGCCCCGCAATGGGCGCAACGGAACAACCCCCGATAGAGGTGACTGTGCCGGGTGGTCTTCTTCTGCGTCCTGCCAAGTTTGAGCGCCTGCACCCGGTTGAAAAGCGAAACGGGGACGATCGGCGCGTGGACGCCCCTGTAGGTCGCTCCTTGCTGCTTTACCCGGATGATCCCGCAGTAGAACGGATTGCTGAGCACTGTCTCGATGCCTGTCTTGCTGAGCGGCTTACCCGACGCGTTGCGCAGCCCACGGCGCTGCATCTCCGCACGCAAGGCGCGTATCGGATACTGGCCGCTCGCATAGAGATCGAACAGCTCGCGGATGAGCGGGGCGGTCAGCGGATCAGGGGTCTTCACCTTGCCGCCGCCATTGTCGCAATAGCCGATCGGCGCAGCCCACGGATACAGGCCCTGTTCGAGCCGCCCATACATCCCCTTGAGCGTTTCCTCACGCAGGTTGCGGATATAGTCCGCGGCGATCACTGCCTGGATGTCGGCCGAGAGGCGCCCGCCACGCGACCGGAAGTCGAGACTTTCACTGGCAAAGTGAACGTCGATCCCGGCATCAGCGAGATCGCCAATTTTGGCCCAATCGGCAAAGTTCCTGGCTGAGCGGTCAATCTTGTGCATCACCACGCCATCGGCCTGGCGCCCCCGCATCGAGGATCGGAAGGAAGGCGCGAGTGACGGTCGTGGCGATCAGATCGACGACCCGGTCGAAGTCTTCGAGCAGCCGCTTCTGCACCTTAAGTTGGTCGCGCAGGGACCAGAGTTCGGAGACCGAGCGGCGCTCGTCCCAATCGACGGCCGTCGGGACAACGAACATCTCTTCATAATCGAGCAGCGCAGCTACCAGCTTTTCGATGGCTTGGCGATCGACACTGGCGTCGGCGCGCAAGCGCGCAAGAACCTCGCCGCCGGTCGCGATCACCAACGCCTTGTGACCACTCTCCTGCATCAGGTCGTGGCGCTACATCAGGGCAACGACGGTGTCGAACGTCTCACGGGTCACCGCCACCTCGGTCGGCCTGAACAAGCCATGCACCCAGGCGTGCAGCCGCGCGTAGAGGTGCATCAGAGGCCCTTCACAACAAGGTACTTCGCCTCCTGCTTGGTGAGAGCGTCGATGGGGACGGTTTCAGTGCCATCCCAGTTCTTTGCGCTCTCCATGACCTGACGGAGGAAAGCTACGACCATCTGGATCCAGGCCTCCTTGCGAGCCAGTTCGACCACGCTGTCACAGGAGAAGTGCCGACCGTGGAGGAGGTCGCGCACCCATAGGCTTTGGCGCTGGCTATCGTAGACGAAGTATCCCGCTGCAATTCCTGCCCCTGCGCCCAATAGCCAGCCGAGCGGCCATGGCATCGCGTAGCCAAAGATTACGCCTGCAAGAAGTGCGACTGCGATTCCCACACCGATTGCCGCCCTCAGCAGGTGGGGCTGCAAGACATCGATTACTTTGGCGCTGTCGAAACGATACCGCTGAACGATGTGTTGTTCGTCCTCGGTGAGTTCAGTCTGCGCCCACAGCTTGAACTTCACTTTTCCAGCTACGTCGGTCTGCTCGCGCTTGAATAGAAGATTCATCGTCATTCCCCAAAACATGACAGGGATATTGGCGCGGAGATGATGGAGATCGTCAAGAGATTTAGGGTGGGCGGGTGGGGTCATACTGAAGTATCCGGTACGGATACGAGGATGAAGTCACGGAACAGTCTGCGACAACCGCGTGGACCAGAGAGGTGCCAAGAGCATCTATGGTTGGGGATCGGCCGGGATACGGGGTGGGGATACAGGCGGTACATACCTATCCACGTAGGTGTAAACGCCATGGGGACCCTGTGCGGTGCTCTAGCGTTCCTCGTCCAGCGCACATTCAGTCCGCAAAGAAGCGTGCGTCCGCCTTCTCCACCTGCAGCATGCTGAGAATGCCCCACCGCGTCTTCGTTGCGCAAACGTGAGGGTGAAAGGACCAGTCGCCAATCTTCCCGGTGAGGAGCAGCATAACTGGCCTAGCCTGCCTGGCCGTCTTCGTCGAAATGATCCGACGGATGCAGGAACGATCCGTATGGCTGAGGTTTGAGGTCACCGCGTTGGGGTGGGTGTGCCAATCACCGAGGTAGGTATCCAGTCGACCGGAAGCCTCGTAGTGCAGGTCGATCTTGCTTTGCTGCCACGCCTGATCGGGCTCGAAGCGGAACCGCTCGTGTTTGGCCGCCGGCCCGGCCGGTATGTTGGCGGTAACGACCATCTCGCGATCGTTCGCCCAGTACCCCATGAACGTCCCGCCCGTTTCGAGCCCAAACCATCGATCGGCTTCGGCGACCATCTCGTTAGCGATTGTTCGCGGCAGCCAGACCGTTAGCGGCATGAGCACCGCTGCGACCGATGAAGCGTATCTGTGGTCCAGCGAGGCGGCACCCTTTGTCCCTCTGCTTCCAGCGACAGAGTGTACACTTCGGACTCTTCCTGGCCGCGCTCCCGCAACACCTCGACAACCAGCCTCGCCGCCTGGAGACTGAGCTCTTGCAGGTCGAACGACGCGCCGGTGAAGGTGTTCTCAGCGCAGCCAGGAGGCTGCAGCAGGTCATCGTAGTCCTCGGCACCAGGCGCCATCTGCAGCGCGCCATCGTCGTATGCATACTCGCGACACACGGGGCATCCAGACGTTGGCCGATAGACGCTGACCGTGCCGCCCTTGACGCTGGCGGTGGCTGCAACCGAGATCAAGGCCTTCCCGGCCGCTCGGCAGAGGTCCGACAACAGGCGCGTGAGCCCGGTTGACGCGCTGGCATCAACCACAACGTCGGCCTCCGCTATCATCCCCTGTATGATATCGAGTTCGCTCGCTGCGCCGTTTAGGCTCGCCAGGCCGGCGTGCAGATGCTGCGGGGTGACCTTCGTCCACGGGTATTCGGCTTCGATGTATGCGGCGAGAGCCGACGCCTTGCGCTGCCCCCATGCGGAGGCGCCGAGCGCCCATCGTACAGAATTTCCGGGTTCGACGACATCGTGGTCCAGCATGGACAAGTGCTTGATGCCATTCCTCGCCAGGTCGACGGCAAGCGGCGAACCGAGCGCGCCCAGGCCGAATAGCGCCACGCTGGCGTCGCGCAAGACCTGCGCCGACGGCACGCGATAGCCGATATCCTTTGTACCCGCCCGATACACGGGAATGATGGTGGAAAGTACCTTAGCTTTCTTGCCACTGCCGCGCTTGAAGCGGAACAGGCACACCCAAGAGTCGCCCATCGACTGGTGCTGCAGTTCGGCCTTGGTAGCGATGATCGACACGCTGAAGTCGTGAGCGGCGGCGATGAACCGGTCGCCACGGGTCAAAGTCTCGGCGAGTGTGTCCCGCAGTAACTTCACGTTCGGCAGCGGCAGATCATCATCGCGCTTCCACTTCACCCGCGCCGTTCGACCGTTCCGAAGCTGCGGCGGAAGCCCAAAGGATCGCTCCGCAATCAGCACCGGATCCTTGTCGTCGCTCCAGATTTTTGAAATGGCTGCCTGGAAGATCGGGCGATCGCCCTTCCAGTCGTATAGATAGACAACCTCGGCCTGTCCGCCTGCGTGTCCTTCGACATTCCACTCGCTGTCGATCAAGAGGAAGTTGCCGTCTTCAGAGGACGCGAGGTTGTTCCACCAGACCTCCACCGGCTCGCCCTGGGGGTCCTCAACTCCTCCGCCGGACAAGACCTTCTCGAGGTTGCTGTACAGCAGATCGGCCAGCGTCATCGCACTCTGCCAAAGGCGGCTGTCGCGCCCAAGGAGGCAGAGTTCTCCCTCGGGGCCGACGTGTCTCTTCGGAAAAGAGGTGGGATCGCCCCTCAGCCGCACATGTGGACGCAGTCGGGGAAAGCTGTCGGGATAGATCGCCTCGAGCTCAACCGAAGCGCCATTCTTCAGGGGCCACGAGAACTCAACCCTGAGCGATCGTCGTGCAAGCAAGCCATTATCGATGCGAAGGCTGTCCTTCGCATCGTGCGCCAAATGATCAAGTTCGGCCCTGGCACGACCCGGCCACCGGTCGTCCCAGATCGGGAGAACCGGCAGCTCCGAGCCAGTATAGGGGATCACCGTCAGCCAACCGGCCGCGGCGGTACCTTTGGTCCGTCCGGAGGCCCGGGAACATGATCCGGGCGTCCGGGAGCGTGATTAGGGGGATTGTCGGGGCGCCCGGGGTTATCAGGCTTCCCGGGGTTAGCCGGCTTGGTCATGAGAATTTCCTTATGAAGTGAAGTAACTAGAACAACGCGATAGCATATTTGATCGCGTTTTGTTCCTTTCAAGATCTGAAGCACGATTTTTGTTGTGGATTGGGTGCCGGCTATCGGACACCCGGGCGGCAAAAGGGACTGGGCCGGAAGGCGGCCACTGTGCTGCCTCTTGCGCACGCGGAGATCGACAATCCCCTTCAGTACTGATGAGACCGAAATAGCGCGCCCGCGCTTGAGCCGTCGCAGCGGGGTATCGACGGTCGGCGGCGGCAGTACCAGCCCACGACCTAGATGCCTCGATTGCAGGGGCGTTATGCCATCGTTATGCGTTTGTTAAGTACTTCAGTGAATCGTGCATCCCCCTAAGTCACCAATTCATATCAGAAAAACCAGAGCACCCTCGAAACTGTATCAGCGCCGGCCGTGCCGTTAACCCGATGTGGAGATCGGTTGCGATACTTGGTGCTCTCGGCGCCGGAGGAGGGCGCCAATCAGCATGCTCCAGGGGCTCTTCGGAAACCTAGCAGTGGTCGCCCTCGTCATTTCTGCGTGGGTCCACGCGCAGCATTGGCTCAAAACGCAGAAGCGGATCACGCAACGCATTGTATTCGGCGCGATTACCGGTCTCGGCACGGTGATGTCCATGCTGATGTCCATTCGACTTGACGGCGGCATCATTATCGACCTCCGGACCTCCCTGGCGGCCGTAGCTGGGTTCTTTGGTGGGCCAATCCCGGCGCTTATCTGCGGTGCAATCGCGGCTGGGTTTCGCCTCACCCTTGGCGGCGAAGGCACAATGGCTGGGGTAATCGGCATCGTACTCGCCACAGCAACCGGGGTGCTGTTCTACGCACTGACAGACAAGGGCCATCCGAATTGGTTTCAGGCGTTGCTGGCTTCAGTCGCCACAGCGGTCGTGCCGATGCTGGCAGCGCTCACGGTGCCGCCGGCCCTCACAGCAGACGTCATGTCCCACTTTGGCCTCACCCTCATCCTGCTCAAGGTTGTCGTCACGTTCGGTGCCAGCTGCCTCTTGATGCACGGGGCCTCGGTAACCGAGGAACAAAGCCTGCTGCGCGCAGCGTTGGCCCAGTCTCCTGACTACCTGTATGTGAAGAATGTTCGCAGCGAGTTCGTGACGGTCAACCGGACGGTCGCCGCGTACCACGGCTTCGAAGAGCCGTCCGAAATGGAGGGCAAAACCGACTTCGACCTGACGAAGGAAGACCGCGCCCTCGCACTCTTTGAAGGCGAACAGGACATCATTCGATCAGGTCAGCCGATCGTCGACCTGGAGGAAGAGCTCGAAGACAGTGCGGGACGGAAACATTGGTTCTCAACGTCGAAGGCGGCCATTCGAAACCCCGACGGAGAGATTATGGGTCTGGCGGGCGTCACCCGCGACATCTCTGAGCGCAAGCGGCTCGAGACCGACCTCCTCAACAGCAAGAGCCAACTGTCATATGTCCTCACCGAGATGTCCGATGGCTTGGCGCTGTTTGACCAGGCTGGCACCTTGGTCTTCTGCAACGAGCAATACCGAGCCAGCTTTCCGCTCACCGCGGCTGAGCGGTACCCGGGGGCGAGCATTCGAGACATTCTGCGCGCCGTGGCGGTGGCGGGCGAGCAAGTCGGGCTCCCCGATGGTAACGTTGATGGCTGGATCGAAGGCATTGCGGGCTCGTTGCACCAAGAGAGCGAACAAGAGATAAATTTGGCGGACGGTCGTTGGATGCAAATCCGGACGCGTCCGACAAAAGATAGATGGTCCGTCGTGGTCGTATCCGATGTGACGACCATCAAGCAGGCCGAAGTCGCGCTTCAGGGACTTACTGACCAGCTCAGGCAGTTGGCGGCAACGGACAGCCTCACCGGCCTCCTCAACCGCCGCGCCCTCGACGAAGCGCTCGATCGCGAACTCAATCGGAGCGTCCGCGAACAACAGCCCATCAGCTTGCTGCTCGTCGACGTTGACCGCTTCAAGGCCTTCAACGATCTTTACGGCCATCCGGCCGGGGACAGGTGCCTGCGGGCCCTCAGCGAGTGCATAGGCACTGTGCTCCGTCGGCCGGGAGATGTCGGCGCTCGATATGGCGGTGAGGAGTTTGTCGCGATCCTGCCGAATACCGATGAGGACGGCGCGTTCGCCGTTGCGGAAAGCCTTCGCGTTGCCCTTCGGCAGCTGCAACTTCCGCATCAAGGCAGCGAGAAGGGCGTCGTCACGGTGAGCATTGGAATTGCCTCGTACGAGGCGAAGCACAGCAAACGGCGCGCCACCGAATTGATTATCCGAGCGGACGAAGCGCTCTATACCGCGAAAGAAGCGGGTCGCGACCGCGCGATGGGCTGGCGGGCAAGACATCCCGTCCGCGAGTTGAAAGCATCAGTAGGATAGTCGACCTAGTGACCCTCTAGTGGCGACGCCGGGTGTTCGTCTGCCCGGAACGAGAACCGCGCCATTCCGGGCAAACGCGGTAGGTGACAGGCGCACACGGCAGGGCCGATAGGGTGGCACGGTGGTTGGCTCCACCGGCCACCCCGCTCCTGGTTAGGAGTGTCGGCTTGGCCTTTCTCGAAGGTCGATCCGCTGCCGAAGCCAGTCCAGCACTTCGTCCTCAACCCATCCCACTCTGCAGGCGCCCAGCTGTACCCGCATCGGGAATTGACCGGCTTTCTCCAGTCGCGCGATGTGCTGTGGAGAGTAGAGGACAAGCTCCTTCACTTGCCGTTTCGATAAGATCCTCATCACGAAAACTCCCGTGTTGGGAGCATCGCGATGCCCCGGTTGGTGACAAGCCCCGGGCGCCCGGATGCTATCACGAGGCGCACGTCGCGTGCAGCCACGTTCTCGTCTTCAGTTGCACCCCGCTCTACTGGTGGTAGCCCGTCGTTTTGCTGGCAGCCGGCACCAAAACATTCCGTCGCGCGCCGCGCACGTGTATGCTTCCCAGATGGAGCCAGCGCACGACTATCGCGCTTCTGGACATCGCAATCGCGACAGGCGTCGACGCGCCGGCCTTCGATGGATGATCTTGTTGTGCTTCGCACCCGCAAGTGGATCGGCCGGCGAGATTGTAAACCACGGCTATCCGACGGAGTTGGCCTCGCTGAAGGCGGGACTGCTGCTATGCGAGACGCTCGCAGGAGTTGAAGAGACGTTCGCCAACTGGAAGCACTCCTTCGATCGGCGGCAGCCCGAGCAAGTGTCGACCATGTGCGGACGGGCCGCGAGCGACTTCCTCGCCAGCATCGAATACGTCGGACCATTCGAGAACGAACACTGGTCAGCCGACTTGCTGAGGTACTATCCCCTCAAGAGCGCCGCGCATGGCATGCTCGCGTTCGATCGCGTCTACTATGGCTACGGCTCAGCGGTAATGAAACCGGGCGTTCTATTGGAGCTTCCAAAGCCCGAGACCCACTGAGAAACCGCCTTGAGCTCTCATGGTCGTGGTCACCGTGCAGAAACGACATGGTAGTTTGAGCGTTTTGGGTCTGTTAAGAGGGCCCATGGTACCGATCCATATGCACTGCCGATCATGTCGGCTCAGAACGTTTGGACCACAAGATCCGGTCAGCAGCGGAGAAGAGGTCGATTGGACGGACGCTCCGGGACCCACGCTGGAGCAAGGGACGTGACCAACATGACCAGCACACAGCATTCCCGTGTACGGTTACTTGTGGCCGAAAGTACACCCTATGCCTCAGAGTTGCTGGCGGTGATGCTGCGGGCAACGGAGTTCAAAGCCATCACCGTTGTCAGCTCCGCCGGTGACTTGATCGGCGCCCTCAGAACGGGAGCGTTCGATTTGATCCTGATGGGCGATCAAGTTGCTGGCACCGATGGCATCGAGATCGCTCGCAGCGTACGCCGGCTTGATGTCGAACAGGGCCAGGGCGTGCCTATCGTCATGCTGTTTTCGGATTCGTCGCAGCGCAACATTGTGGCGGCCCGCGATGCCGGTGTGACCGACTTCATCAAGAAGCCGGTGAGCGCAGCGGTGCTCGCCTCGCGCATCGAGTTGGTGCTTGGCCGACCGCGAGCCCTAGTGCTCGACGACAGCTATGTGGGGCCAGACCGCCGCCGGCGGGATGTCCCTCATTCGGGCAACGAGCGTAGAAATAGGTGATGCTAGGCTTGCAGCGATTGCGCGACGCGCTGACGTCAATGAGTGAACGTTTGTGCTGCGTTCGCCTAGCGCGGCACGGCTTTCAGGAATATGAGGGCACATAAGGACAATCTGGGCCGGTGGGGTTCGGCAGAGACACGAACTTCTGTTAATGCCGAAAGTGGGGGTTCTGTTGGGGGCTCCAGGCGTTTTCGAGTTGCCGAAAGGTGTGTTGTGAAAGCAACATGCGGGGAGAGAGCGAGTCCTCCCCGCCCTTTTCGCGTCAGGGATGGAAGCCCTCTAAGGGCGAAGACCCGCTCGTCGGGGCTTCGGTATCGCCGACAGCCCGGCTCCGCGAGGAGGACGCTCCACCTTCACAAATGGCGTCGATGTGCACCGCTTTGGACTGCAGGTCCGTCGCGGGTGCAGGATCCGGCTCCATCGAGTTGGAATAAACCGGTATCCGGCTTGTGACGGCTCATTGTCCGAAACTTGTCGCATTCTTCGGACTCCCTTTCGTTCCCAGCCGGTCCCAGTTCGTGGTCTCGCCCGCATCAAACTCGATATATGATCATGTATCATATGCCATAGATGGTCATTATTCGATATCATCATCATCTCTTCGCCAGGTGACATTCTATATCGTATCCTGTATCAGTAGCCCATGCCAATATAGGATACCGCATCATGGGATACAAAAGTGAGCACCTGGTGAGCCAGGTTCGGGAAGTTCGAGAGGCGTCCGGAATGAGCCAGCGCGCACTCAGCGATCGGACCGGCCAGACCCAAAGCCACATCTCCCAGATCGAAAGCGGCAAGATGGAGCCGGGGCTGTCGAGTTTCATCGATATGGCTCGCGCGCTTGACCTCGAACTCGTGCTCGTACCCAAGAAGCTGGTGCCCGGCGTAACGGCACTGGTGAGGTCGCAGGCCACGCCGGACATGCATGTTCACGCCGGACAGCCAAATGACAAACGTTTCGCGCGCGCCGAGCGCCTCGTGAAAAAGCTCAAGCAAGTCTATGGCAGTTCGGCCGACCTGGACCGCATCGAGGAATACCTGCGCTTTCTCCGCCGCGTGAACCTCAGCGATCAGGAGATGCAACTGGTGCGTGGCGAGATGGACCGGCTCGAACGCTACCAGGCGAGCCCGCAGGCAGCTCCCGTCCTTCGAGACATCGTGCAGCACCTGCAACGGCTACGCAACTCGATCGCGCACGGCGTACCCAGCGAGCCACGCCCTGCCTATGCGCTTGATGACGGAGACGACAATGCCTGACGTCTCGGTTCTCGATGTCCGACTGAACGGGCGGGCCATTGCCACCCTCACCCACCTGCAGGGCGATCGCACCATCTTCGCCTTCAACGAAGACTATGTGGCGGACATCAATCGCCCAACCTTGAGCCTGTCCTACAAGGACAATCTTGGCGGCCTGATCACAAACTCGCGGCCTACGCAACGCGTCGTACCACCGTTCTTTTCCAACCTGCTCCCCGAAGGCCATCTGCGCCGCTACCTGGCCGAGCGCGCCGGCGTGAATCCGCAACGCGAGTTCTTTCTGCTCTGGATGCTGGGCCAGGATCTGCCCGGCGCCCTGTCCATCCACCCGGCCGAGGGCGAAGCGCTGCCGCCTGGCGCCGCCGAGGAGCTGCCCGATAACGCCCGGCCCAACGCCTACCGCTTCTCCCTGGCGGGTGTTCAGCTCAAATTCTCCGCACTCGAGAATGGCAACAAGCGCGGCGGGCTTGCCATCCCGGCGGAAGGCGTGGGCGGCTCATGGATCGTGAAGCTGCCGTCACAGCAGTTCGCGGGCGTTCCCGAGAATGAATTCTCGATGATGCGTCTGGCCTCAATGATTGGCATGGACGTGCCGGCGATCGAGCTCATCGACATCGACGCCATTTCGGGTATGCCGGAAGGCATTGGGGAGCTGAAGGGACAGGCCCTCGCTGTCAGTCGCTTCGACCGCACGGTGCATGGCCCAGTCCACACCGAGGATTTTGCCCAGGTGTTCGGCATCTTCCCCGACGACAAGTACAAGCGCGCAAGCTACGCCAATATCGGTCGCGTCATCGGGACGGAAACCGGTGATGCGGGTGCCGCCGAATACATCCGCAGGCTGGTCTTCAGCGCGCTGATCGGCAATGGCGACATGCACCTCAAGAACTGGTCGCTAATCTATCCCGACGGTCGCAACGCCGCCCTCTCCCCAGCCTACGACCTCGTCTCGACCATCCCCTATATCGAGGGCGAGGACACGGCCGCCCTCAACTATTCCCGCACGAAGAAGATGACCGAGTTCAGCGCGGATGAGCTCCGCTACATGGCGGCGAAGGCGCTCCTGCCGGAGAAGCTCGTGATAGATACCGCAACCGAGACCGTGCAGCGATTTCGCGAGGCGTGGGATGCGGAAAAGAAGCACCTGCCTCTGGCGGAAAAGGTGATCATGATGATCGACTCGCATGCGCCGAACATGCCTCTCTATCGCGAGTTATCTTAGCGCGAGAGGCACCAAGAGGTAGGGCCTGGGTTCGGCGATGCGGTCAGGTTTGGAGCGGGTTCGATCCAGATTCCGGCAGCAGCCTCGCGTGAAGCTTATGCCGATGAACCCTACAACGACATTCTGGGCCCGCTTCACCCAGGTTGAGCGCCCCGGCTTGACAGTTTTTCGAGCGTAGTAAAAGCGCCGCAATTGCTTCAACCTGATCCTCTTTTTGGCGATCATCTCTGCCGTGGGTTGAGCCGATTCCATAGTGCAGACCCCCGTGGAACGGGCGGGACGCCTACTCCCTCGTGACTTGCCTGAGGAGTTGCATGGGGCAGGCCCGCTCGGCCTTGCTTTTGGCGGCTTACAACATTATTGTTGTAAGATATGATTCCATCTCTGGTTCACATACAGGGCTCGCCGTGGCCGGTCCTGCCTCCGGGCATCTACCCAGCGGGGCTCGCCGAGGTCGCCACCTCGTTTGCGACCAATCCTTGGCGCCGCGAGCTCTTTGACGGATTGGCAGAGGCCCTTCGGAGGCTCCGCCATGCCGGGTGTCCCACGGTGTTTCTCGATGGGAGTTATGTGACCGGGAAGCCCAAGCCGGGCGATTTCGACGCGTGCTGGGACCCGCTGGGGGTCGACCCGGGCAAGCTCGATCCTCTGTTTCTTCAGTTTGCCAACGGCCGGTCCGCGCAAAAGGCAGCGTTCAAAGGAGAGTTTTCCCCTCTTCCATGATCTGCGCCGATGTCGGCCGGAGCTTTCTCGACTTCTTCCAAACCGATCGTTTCACAGGAAGACAGAAAGGGGTTGTCTCCGTTTCACCTTCGAGCGACCCGTTTCTCTCCGGAAAGATGCAGCCATGATCTACAGCGACAAACAATACAGCGTGGCACGGGACCAACTCGTCAGCCTGCAAAGGGCGGTCGCGACAGCGAAAGAACGCGTTTCGGATCAGGCCTGGCTCAAGCAGGCCGAAGTCAGTGCGCTCGAAAGCCAGATTGCGGACATCGAAGCCGAACTCGCCGAATACGACCTTCTGAAATCCGGCCAGGTCTCATTTTCCAAGACCTACGCACTGGAGGATCTGCCGCGTGTGCTCGTGCAGGCGCGCATAGCCTCTGGCATGAGCCAGACTGACCTCGGCGAAAAGCTGAGCATGAAGCCACAACAGGTCCAGCGCTACGAGGCGACCGACTACATGGGCGCGAGCCTCGCACGGTTAATAGAGGTATCGCGGGCGCTCGGCGTGAAGGCCTCGGGAAGTTTCGAGGGGCCGCGGCACGCAAGCGGATCCGTGTTCGCCTGGGGCGGCGCGGACGACATTGTCTGGGCACAGCTTCCCTACAAGGAGATGATCAAGCGAAAATGGTTTGACGTCGCGCGCGGCGGCAATCCCATCGAGCGGGCCAGAGAGTACTTCCTCGGGGCTGCCGGACCACAATTCGCGACAGCGTTCCATCGCAAGAAGATGCGAAGCGGCAACGTACCGAATGAATACGCGCTGTTGGCTTGGCAGGCCCGCGTGCTCGAGCGGGCGCGAGTTGCAGACGTGGCCGAGTTCGAACTTGATGATCGGTGGCTACCAGAGCTGATCCGGCTGACCGCGCGCAAGGACGGACCGAAGCGCGCTCGCCAGCTGCTCGCCGAGAAGGGCGTTATTCTCATCGTGGAGCGGCACCTGCCGGGGTCTTATCTCGACGGCGCAGCAATGCTCAGCGACGGCGGCAGACCGGTGATTGGGCTGACCTTGCGCTTTGACCGGCTCGACAATTTCTGGTTCGTGCTGCTGCACGAGCTCGGGCACGTCTTCCTTCATCTGCTCGATGGTCTGCGGTTTGATTTCTTCGATGAAGAAAGCGCGAGCGATACCGATACGATCGAAGCGGACGCCGACAAATTCGCTCTCGAGGCACTGATCCCCGAGCCGCTCTGGAACCAATGCCTGTCGCGGTTCGCGCTCTCCGAGGAGGCAGTGCGGATCGACGCGGAGAACCTCGGAATCGAGCCTAGCATCATAGCGGGCAGGATCAGAAAGGAGCGCGGCAACTACACCATCCTGAACGACCTCGTCGGGCAAGGACAGGTGCGCTCGCAGCTTGAGGAGGCGAGGAGTGATCTTGACTAGGGACATGTACGTTCCGGCGATCAGGTGGCGGCAGGGCGAGTATCAAGCCCTGTTCCGCCTGGCCCCGGCCGCCAAGGACGGTATCGTGCCCTATGTCACGATTCCCGAAATCGAGTTCGATTTCGAGGAGTGGCGCCCGAAGAAGACGGCCCAAGAACATGTCCACCCGTTTGCAGCTCGCTTCAAGGCGAAGTGGGGGCAACGCCCCGCCTGGATCGCCGTGCATCCGAGCATCGCGGATCAGCCGATGGATGATGGGCGGGATATCCTGACCTATGTCTTCGACGCGTTGCGGGTCTTCAGAGCCTTGGCTGTGCCGGCGATACCGCTGGACGCGAATGCGGCGCTCGTCACAAGGGTCAAAGCGATCGCACGCAATGATGGGCAAGGGGTGGCGATCTCGGTCCGCTTGGAGGACCTGATGAAGCCCTCCCCTCGCGCACGCCTCGAGGCACTGGCAGCGGCACTTGGTGTCGGGCTCGACGAGGTGGATCTCATCATCGATCTCGGCGCGCCGAACTTCGAACCTTACGACGCTTTTGCCGGGGCTCTGATTGCTGCGATGGGACGGCTTGGCGACCTCAACGGCTTTCGCAATTTCGTGCTGGTCGGAACCGCCATCCCGGAGACGTTCAGGGACGTGGCCAAGGGTGCCGATCAGCTCACCCGTCATGATTGGCTCTTCTATTGCAAGCTGGTCGGGAAGATCCCACCCGGGATGCGCCGACCCAATTATGGGGACTACACGATCGTCCATCCCGAGTTCACGCCGATCGACATGCGCAAGATCAAGTCGGCGGGCAAGCTGATCTACACGACGACGGGGACCTGGGAGATACGAAAGGGGGCGCTTTCCGCGACAACCCCGAACAAATGCACGCGCACTGTGCTTCGATTGTCGCGTCAGGAAAATTCAGCGGGCCGGCCTATTCGAGCGGCGACGACTACATCGCCAAGTGCGCGGTCCGCACGGAAAAGCCGAGCAACCAGCCGTGGTGGAAATATGTGACGATCAATCATCATATCACGCATGTGCTGGACGATCTCGCCAAGCTTGGCGGCGGACCATAGCCGTGCGGATGGAGGCCGTGATTTCGGACAGTGTCAAAGCCTCACAGAGCATCTCATAGAGCTGCTTCCGAGGCCGGCGAAGGTCTTTCGAAGCGAACCCGCGTTCGGTCAACAATTCGATAACCTCGTTTCGCCAGATCAGGTGAGCCATCATCACCGGGTCGATATCCGGGTTGGTTCCAGCCGTGCGCACCAAGTGAAAGGCAATGCCGCCGCGGACGCCTTTTGCTGCCTCGATGACGCCGCACCATTCCGGTGTGCGCAGGGTCACCTCTGCGACGTGGGTCGGCGCGGCAACGATCGTCAGCTTCTGAAGCGTCTGGCGGTAGATGCTTATTTGAGCGCTCAGGCGGTCGAGCGTATCCTTGGAACTCTTGATCTCGTAGCCATGGATGCAGCCGTTAATGACAGCGACGTCGATGCGGCTCCTGGCATGAGCCAGTCCCAGCTCATCGATGACAAGCGTGTCGGGACGGTCTCTCAGCCGCCGCAATCGCTTGGCGTGCAATGCCACCCGGATTTCTGTATCGGTCGTTGCTGCGCTGATCATGCCGCTGCGCTACCCCCCCGCCAAGCGTGTTGTGCCGAAATTCGAGCGCGGAACCAAGTGCGCACTTTGACTCAGCGCAGCCACCTACGTCATGTTTCGCATGGCGGGGCCAGGCACTCGTATCGACGTCTCGGCGGCTGGCACCGTAGCATTGATCGTCGCCTGCAACTTTTCGATGCGTGCAAGCACCTGCTCGAAGGTGAGAGGCGTCTCGTCGAACATCATCGCCTGCATGGCCTGGTAGTCGGCGCGCAGGTCCTTCAACCGATGCTCGGCCGTCATAAGGCGCAAGGTGCCTGGACGCGCGGTGTCATAGTTCGCCCAGCTCGATCGGAAATACACCGCCTTGTGTTTGACGACCTGTGCCAGCAGGTCGAGATCCATAGCGGCGGCCTGTCCCTCGGCCGTGTCGAGAAGCATGGCAACATCGTAGTAGTGACGTGAAAAATACTGAGGGGTGGCAGAGTCTTCGAGCCGATGGGCTTCGGCGTGCAGCGCGGTCACCTTCTCCCAGAAGGTTCGGCGAGCCGTGAGCACCGTTACGGTGCAATCGGGATGCTCAAAGAAATCTGGAAATTCCTCGGCTGAGTAAGGCCGGATGGCCTTTTTCTCGACTGGCCAGGGATCGCCGCGCGCGCCGAACTCCAGCTTGACCCGCGGAGTGATGTAGGCGACGCCTTGATATTCCTGACCGCTCAGCGCCGCCGGGTAGTGAAAATTGACGGTCTGGGGATCGTCGGCGTCGACCTCGAGGGACCAGCCGGCTTCTTCAGGCTCTCCAAGTTGCGCGGCGATGGCGACTTGCAGGGCGGGAAGCATTTTGGCCGCGATGTGCTTTCCGACATCGAGCATGGGCCCTTCGATGAGCCTGCCGGACTGCTTCTTGCTGATCCCCTCCTGCTCCGGGTCACGATCGCCGACGTAGCCGAGGTCGGCACGGTCGAAGGAAAGGTCGATGTCTTCGGAGAACCGGCGGATCGCTCCGTAGGCCTTGGAGAGTGAGGTTCCGCCCTTGAACACCAGAGTTCCCGCGTCTGCCTTTTTGAGGGCGAAAAGGCGCTTCAGGGTCCAGCAGACCCAGAAGTCCTTCTCGATGATGATGCTGGTGACGCCACGCCGGGCGCTAGTCTCGCCAAACACAGCTGATCTCTCGGACGCGGGCTGCCGAGCGAACTTATCCATTTGGCGCGCTCGGCCCGGTGTATGCAATGGCGTGCAGCGTCTCGCGCATCCAGGCCGGGGCCTGAACCGCCGTTGCGGCGAGCCTCTTCTTGTCGCTTTGCGAGAGCTGGCGCGAGGCGACATGAACGACATCGGCCGCCCGCGACCGCCCGAGATGGCGCAGTGCCTGAACGACAGTCCCTGCCGCACTGCCGGGTGCGATGAGATGCTTGGGCGAGGCATGACGCAGATCGACGATGCGTTTTCCGAGCACGACGCGGCGGGAGGGACCGTCCGTAAGGTATGCGCTGCGGGCCGGAACCTGGGTCGATAGACCAAGGACATTGGCCGCGCGTGGTCCGGTGACCTGCACCTGCGAGCCCGTCTCTCTGGCCAGGGCCCGGGCAATGTCATCAGGCGCCGGAGAAAGCGGACCAAGCTTTGGATGCACTTTGGGGAAGTCGTAGAGGCCGCGTGCAAGGCGACGGAACTTGCCGGTCTTGACGAGACGCGAGAGCGCCTGGTCGATCGCTGCCCGTCCTGCAAGGTCAAGGAAGTCGCTGGGCGTGAAAACGCTGCCGCGTCCGCTGCTGCGGGCGCGCTTCACGATCAAATCCGGGGCCGACGTGACTGTCATTTTCATTCGTCAGAAAATAGTGCGTATTTTTCTGACACGCAAGGGGTGACCTGCAAGCCGTCAGAAGCCAGGTTTCCAGCCCCCTCCAACTGCAATCACAGCGGGCGAGAGGTACAATAAACGTACTCTTCGAAAGTCGGAAACGAGCCGCTTCCCTGGCAGCATTGGACTTGCCAATCCGCTCGTCGCGCTTCCTCACTCTGCAACGCGTCGAATCGGGACCGCCGGTGCCTATGCGCGGATGTAGTAGATCTCCCCCGTGAGCGTCCCGCTCGGCTCAACGATCGGGGACGTGTAGCCTTGGCGCCGGCAGACATTCCCCGGCGTGGCGAACAACCTGCGGATGGTTTCTCTGCCGGCGCCAATAATTTGCCTCCTCTCGTGGTCGTATCTCGACGCGCTTTGCGCGTCGCCAGTCCCACCGATGTTACGTCGCGCAATATCTCCGGAAATAGGCCAAGAGCGATGCTCCGGCGAGACGGCCGCGTGAATGGCGACGACCAAGAGCTGAATCCCAAACTCAGCCTCCAACTCAGCGATAGAATTCAGTACGCTCGACTTGCCGTCAGCTTCGACTAACTTGACTCCCTCCTTTCGACTGCTCGAACCGACTATCATCGAGGATGCACTCGACATCCGCGCACCAGGGCTCGCCGTCGTATCCGAGAACCTTGGATCGGCGCCCCATCTGCGCGCGCCATTCTCGAATTTCCCCCGTACTGGCTTCCATTGTGAAGATTGACTTGCGAGTTGTTCCGCCCCCTCGCGACTGGCAGTGTAGGTGTAGTTCTGATTTTGGGTGGTCCTGGGGGAATCTACAGAATGGCACGGCAAAGGGCTAAGTCCGGTTTCCTCGCGGACTATGGGCCTGATGATAGCTACCTGCTCAAACCGGATCGAGCCCACGGTCGAGCAGGAATGCTGCGCGGGCGAATACCGTCAACATCGCAGGACGTGCTCATAAAAGTCTGGCCCAGAGCTAAGGGAGGCGACGACCAGGATCTCGAGGTTATCTGGCGGAGTGAAGTTCGCCAGTTGCACCGGCTCGCCGCCGTGCCGGGCGCCGATGATCTTTTCGTCCACATGGCAGGAAGTGGAAAGGACAGTAGCGGGTTCTACCTTGTGCTCGATCCAGGACGTGGAAGCCCATTGCAGGTCTTTCTCGATGCACAACGTCGTCCGGACCTGTTGGCTCAAGCTCGCCATCCGCGCGCCAAACGTCTGCTTTGGGGAAACATCCTAAGACTGGTGCAGGGCCTCGAGCTCCTCCACTCGCAGGGAAGCATTCACCGCAACGTCGATCCATGGTCGGTCGTAACGGCGTTTGGCGATGAGCCGGACTTCCGTCTGACAGGATTCGAATGGTCGATGCGCATAGCGGCCATCGACTCCAAGGACGCAAAGAAGATCAAAGCCCCGCGCACCGAGAACTCCTTCTCGTTCGCTCGCGACTGGCGCGACCTCGCGCACCTTGCGGCGATAGTCCTCGACGTGCCGATTGCACCTCTGTCTGACATGCGGACGATCCCATCCCGTGTTGCCGAACATGTGTCCGCCGCCGAGGTTCGTTTGCTTCGGACGATGCTGGGCATCGACCGCGTCGAACGACTGGAGGGCGAGTACATTGGAGCGCGCATCGCCGAGATCGTCGATAGCGTGGCCGCCGAGGCGGCTGGCAAGGAGGCAGCGCTCTGCATCGCCGTCCGGCTCGGCACGGGTAGCGGACTGTCGGAAGCAATCCGCAAAGCGTCAGGAAATGAGATTGAGATTACAGACGAGATTCAGCAAATCCGGTTCATGCGCGATGATCTGGGCGACGAGGTCCAACTGGTCGCACTGAAGGACCACCAGGACGCAGCGACACGCTACGCGCTCCAGGGACAGCATCTCACATACCGCCTGGCGCCGTACCGGCGGCCAGGATCATCAGATGCGGCCACATGGGAGTTTGCCTATGCCGATCGAGCGGACCCCGAGGCGCCAAACCGCGTTCAGGTTGTTGGCGACACGACCTTTGCCATCTCCATGCTCGAGATCTTGCGCAATGCGGATGCAAGCCAGTCCTTTCCGCGTCGACGCGGCCGCGTACAGCACTGGGAAGACCACCTCCGACGTACGCAAGGCAAACTGACGCGCAAGAGCGACGCCGACCGAATTCACGAAGCCTTCTCCCTTCTGTTGCTTGTCGAGATGGGGTTTGCGGCGGCGGACGTCTTTCCGGTGCAAATCGTGTCTACCCGAGACGGTGAAAGCACGGATCAGAAGGTTGTTCACCTAATGTCGCGGCATGACGCCGACCGAGCAAAGCTGTCTCAGCATCTCGGTTTGGACGCGCCCGCAACACGGCTGAAGAAGCTGCTCGGGTCCGAAGCATTCAGAGAAGAGGGCGCCTGGACACTCTCGGAGACGGGCGCCCTCGGTGAACGATCTCCGACAGGCACAAATTGGCGCTTCCTCGACCACGAAGACTTGGATGATGTCGAATGCATGAAGTTTGAGGGGTCTGCACTTCCACAGCAGCGATCCTTCGGGTTTCTCGTCCCCGCCGACATGATCGGTCGGATAGCGCAGTTCAAGCGCCGTCTCAAGGCTCTTGCCGCGCTGAAGGAGCATGGGGAGCTGCTCCGTATGCTTGTCGACCCGCGGCTGAGACTCGAGGACAGCCAGGACCCCCTCGATGAGCGCGACGCGGCCTTCCAGAACCTCGACTCGTCGAAGCAAGCAGCACTGCGGGAGATCCTGGCCACCATTCCGCTGTTCTTGCTGCAGGGGCCACCCGGAGTTGGAAAGACCTACCTCGTGGGTGACCTAGTGAGGCGCCGGTTCGAGGACGATCCGATCGCTCGGATGCTGCTGTCGGCGCAGAGCAATTCGGCAATCGACCACCTCATGAAGGAGGTGCAGGGCGTTTTTGCACCACTCGACGAAGACGCGCGTCCATTGATGGTGCGGGCACGCCCTGCTGACGACGACGATTTTGCGGGCGAGCTTGAGATCGATGTTCAGGCGGACAGGCGGCTGCAGGATCTGTCGGAAAGTCCGCTGGTGGTGGACGCTTCCGGGCCGATTGCGCAAAGGATCATGGCACTTGCCGAAGCACGTCGCCTGCAGGTCGGCCGACAGCGCGGTGGCGCGGTGAGCTCGAGACGCATCTCTGCGGAGCTGCGCGCCTTCGAGGGCATGATCCTGCGAGCGGCGAACCTCGTCTTTGCAACAACGAACTCGGCAGCGGTCGAGCGACTTATCGAAGAGCAGGCCCTGTTCGACTGGACGATTATCGAAGAAGCCGGCAAGGCAACCGGGGGTGAGCTGCTTTCACCACTGCTGCTGTCGCATCGTCGGCTGATGATCGGCGATCACAAGCAGCTTCCGCCTTTCGACGTCGACACCATTTCGCGGCTGCTGTCCTCGACCGAGGGAGTCCGTCAGGTGGTTGGGTTCGTCGACGACCTTGTGTCGCGCTACCTCAAGGACCCGGGGATCGACGAAACGCTCGAGGAGATTGCATCCTCCGGTGACGACTTCGGGCGCACCTGTGCGGAAGCCCTTTCACTGCTGACCTTGTTCGAGACCCATGTTGAGCGCGAGTTGGCGCGGCAGAAGAAGCGTGACCAGGGCACGCGCATCGCGCGGCGATTGAACGAGCAATACCGCATGCACCCGGCAATCGCTCGCATAATCTCAAAGTGCTTCTACGACGGGGAGCTCCGCACGAACGCGAAGCAGGAAGCTAAGTTCCTCGGCACGACTGGGCCGGTGCGTTCGCTCAACGCTTCGATCTTGCCGGACGCACCGATCGTATTCGTCGACATGCCGTTTGGGAGATCAGAAGCACCGGGCGGACGAAGTGGAGAGCGGCCCCCACCATGGTGGAACCCAGACGAGGTAGCAGCGGTCATTCGGGTGCTGGAGCTTATTGGCGCCAACGAAGGGTCGCGGCCATCTCTAGCCGTGTTGTCGCCCTACTGGCAACAGGTACGGCGAATGGAGAGGCTTATCTCGCAGCATCGGGACGGGAAGCTAGCTGGGCTGGCTCAGTTCAATCCGGCGATCGATGGCCAGACTTTCAGCGGCACAGTCGACTCGTTCCAGGGAGGTGAGGCGGATGTCGTCCTTGTGTCGCTCGTGCGAAACAATCACCACACCAGCCCGGCGAGAGCCCTCGGGTTCTTGCGCGACAATCGACGGATGAACGTGCTGCTCAGCCGTGCCAAGTGGCGGCTCATCGTCGTTGGCAGTTTGCCGTTCTACAGCCACGTCGTGGCTAGTGCCGCGAAGCTTCCAGATCAGGACGTCGGATTTCTGTCCACGTTCCTGACAAGCCTCGAAGAGGAAGTGAAACAAAAGAATGCGGTGATTGTCCCTTGGGCAACGCTGAGGGGGTCCGCATCGTGAGCACCGTACAGGTCGTGTTCCAAGTCCTGAAGGGAACGCGGCGATTCATCATCGAGAAGGGTCGCAGATGGAGCGTCATCGAGCACCTGCTGCTCGACGCCGTTTCGCGAGGGCCGGCCACTGCTGCAGACCTGGCTGTTGCGTCACATCTTCCCCGCCGGGTGATTGTCGAGGCGTTCATCCGGCTGATGCGGGCGGGATGGGTCGAAGTGGTCGTTACGACCAAGGGGTCCGTGTTCCAGATCACCGCTGCAGGGGCGGCGAGAGTTGATCAGGAGCAATTGCCTGCGGCAACCGTGACCGAGCCCCGCTGGCGTAGCTTCGCGATCGAGCCGATCACGGGGAGCGTGTTTCGCGGCCGGGAGCTGGAGCTCGTCCACAAGAATCGAGTTCCGAGCGGGACCGCGGAGCTGCCCGTCGTTCACATCAACAACGCGCCCGGATATGCGGTCGGCGACCTCAGCGAGGTGTTCGGTGCGATCGAAGGTGAGGACGAGCTCATCGTAGGCGTGGATCGGGGGGCGGAGAAGCTTGCTGAGCGATACGCCATTGTAACTGTCCGCGACGGCCTGATCGAGGGACTGCCTGGGCGCGCGTCGCCGCTGCTTCGGCTACTGATTGGGAAGGCGGCGGAAGCTGCCACGAAGGAGACGGGACGCGACGAGACGACCAAAGCTGCTATAGATGGCCCCACGGTATTGGCTTCGGCGTCAACCCAGGATGTTGAAGCTCCGCAGATGCGGGATGCAGCGTTCGACGCGTCGGATATAGTGATCGATGGCGGGGAACACGCTCGTGCATTCGAGCGGATGGTCACAGGTGCCACCGAACGGCTGATTATCCACTCGACGTTCCTCAGTGAAGAGCGGGCGCAGGCCGTCCTGCCCTTATTGATCAAAGCTGCCGAGCGCGGGGCGAGAGTTGATATCCTCTGGGGTCAGGACGACGTCGGAACAGCCACGCGCTCGTCGCAAGTTGTGGCAGCGAAACTGCAGGCGCAGGTGACCGACGCGGGTTGGGACGCCTCTATTCACATCCATCCGTTCTCGACGAACTCGCACGCGAAGATCGTCGTGGCCGATACAGCGAAGGGCGGCTGGAACGCGCTGATCGGATCCTGCAACTGGCTTGCGTCCGATTTCGCAAGCTTTGAGGCGTCGATACGTCTGCGCGATCCCTACCTTGTGGGGAGCCTAATTCGCAAGCTGGGAGGACTCGCGCAGGGTCGCCCGGGCGTTTGGAACGATCTGGCCGTGGAGCTGTCAGTGTTGGGACGGCGGGTCATGGAGCGACCATCGGTCGGGGGACGCAAGGTCCCCATGCGCCTGATTTACGGCTCAGAGCATGCGAGGCTGGTGCTCGAGGCACGCGACAGGGCGCGCGAGCAACTATTCGTTCTAAGCCACCGGATTGGACTTGCTGCGCATCCCGTCGCCCTATTGCCGGCGCTCGCGGCTGTCGAGGCGAATGGAATTGCGGCGTCGTTCTACTATGGGAGAACGACCGGCCCCCTGTCTGGCGCCGCCGGCGCCGACCTGGTCCGCGAGTTCGGCAACAAGGGTCTCAACATAAGGCCGATTTATCGACCTCGCCTGCATGCCAAGGTGTTGGGCTGGGATCGGAATGCGCTGGCGATCAGCAGCCTCAATTGGCTGTCGGCGGATCCATCGGAAGCAGCGCCATATCGGGAGATCGGCGTGCTAGTGGACGCGCCGAATATCGCGGAGAATTTTCTAACACGCTTCGAAAGTGCACAGATCGCCTAGTGGCAGAACACGCAGGCACGCGCGGACGGGCTCAGGAGCCGGTCCATTCCGGTAGCGTGCAGCGATGCGCCAAAAGCAATCCTCATCGAGGAGGAACCGGGCTATCGGCCAACGCAAGTGTCATCATCAGCTTGATCAAAGACAGCGCAGCAATAGTTCGGTGTCATCGTGCCGCCTGTGATAGGCGATGCTGGCGGCCGCAACCGGGTGCGCAAGTGCAGATGACCACGCCTGCGGGAAGTCGTAAGGTGGGTGATCCTCATCGAGGTCCTCCCCAAGGGCGAAGTCGGCCGATGTCTCGAGGCCTTCGGCACACATCGCGATGCCGTTCCGACTCATGCCTAATCGCCGCCATCGACGCCTTCTGGCTCGAAGGTGCGCCCGGGACGCAGTGAGCCATCGTCCGCCGATCTGTCGGCGCCAAGAAGCCCAGCATCTTCGAGCGCTTCGATATCCGGAAGATCGCGCAAGGTGTCGAGCCCGAAATGCGACAGGAACCCTTTGGTCGTTACATAGGTGAATGGCGCTCCTGGTGTCGGGCTCCGCGCTCCGGCGCTAATCATGTTCTTGTCGCGCAGCGATCCAATCACGTCGCGAGAGACCTCACGGCCGAGGATGTCGGCGACCCCGGCGCGGGTGATCGGCTGATGATAGGCGATCGACACCAGCACCATGGCCTCGTTTTGGGTCAGCTCGAGCCGCCGTTCCGGCAACGCCACCGAAGCCTCGATGGCCGGAGCATAAGCCGGCCGCGTGCGCATCTGCCAGCCACCGGCCACGCTGATCACGTCATAGGGCTTGCCCTGGAGGTCGACGCGAATATCCTCGATCAACAGGTCGATGCTGGCGCTGCGGCCGACGATGCGGGCGAGCGCGGGGCGCTCGACCGGCTGAGGCGCCGCGAACAGCACCGCCTCGATGCGGTTCATCCATTCGCGCCATCTTGCCTCCTCCGGCAGCTCCGCCAGGTCCGGATCGAAGTCGAGGCTCTCGGTTTGCTTCGCGCGCCGGGCCATGATCACAAGCCGTAGAGGCGGAAGGTCGGCCGGCCGCTGAGCTCGCGCACGGCGCCAAGGTCGCCCAGCCGCTCGAACAGCCGGCGGGCGCTGCGATCGCTAAGATGCGCCCCGGACCGCGAAGACGGAACAGCGTCGTCCTCCAGCAGCAGCTTCACCACTTGGGTGGCACCCTTGGACCGCAGTTTAGGCGCTACGCCCGTGAGATGCGTTGCCCGTCCGGCCAACTCAGCGCCGAGGTCACATGCCTCGGCCGCCGCTTGGGCATAGGCGGCCAGCACTGCCCTGCCCCAGCCTTCCCCTCCCGGCCGCACGCGCCGGCGGGCCTCGCCGGCCCTGAAGACCGAGGCACCTATCTGGCCCATCAGGAGCGGCACAGGCATCGGCCAGCGGAGCTTCTTGGCCAACATGGCATCGGCGAGCCAAAAGGCGAGCAGCTCCGCGTCGGGACGAGCCCGATAGATCTCGGCCGCGAGTTCGGCCGCTGCCATTGGCGCTGGTCGCGGCGAGCCTGCGAGATCCTCGGCATTCGCCACGACGTCGCCGAGCGCGCCGTCCCACCTAATGTCGAGGTGTTCGGCGATAGGTCGCACGGCATCTTCATCGAGAGCTGTCGAACGGCTGGCGAGGCGCCGCCAAGCCAACAGCAGGTTCCCCGCGGGGCCCGGATCGTCTCCAGGCGCGCGGAAGAAATGCGCATCCCGCAACGCGCCCTCTTCCTCTTTCCGGCCGAGCAGGCGCGTCGCCGCCGCGGCGGCCTTCAAGGCCAGGCGCTGCCGCCAGACGCCAGCCCATGCGGGCTCGGAGCGCACCAGATTATCAAGAGAATTCAGAGCCGCGCCGGCGACATAAGCGGCGTCGACATCGCGCTGTATCTCGCCCCGCGGCCGCGCCCACGCCGGGACTTTCGGGATGGCGGATGCTTGGGCGGGGAGCAAATCAGGGCGAGATTCCATGACGGAATCGTAGCACACGAGGGCGGTTTATGCCACCGTTGGTGCACTAAACCGCCCCACTTGTCGGCGTCCAATAACGAATGATAATCTTGCCTTATCATTCGTTTTGCTCATTATAGTGAGAATGGCCCCAAAACTCGACGCGAACGCGGAAAACCACCCTCAGCATGGCTCTGCTCGACCACAGAGCACGCCTCAACCCGTCGGTTTTTCGTCAGCATTAGACGGCGATGTCGAAACAGCCGAAAACGACGATCCCTCGGCCGACGCGCTCTCCCCTGCCCCGCAGAGCGCGTCGATCCTGCCGGCACATCTGGAGGCTCTCGCCGATCGGGCCCGGGAGTATGTCGAGGCCGCCAGTTCGCCGAACACGCGCCGTGCTTACGATTCCGATTGGAAGCATTTCGGTTCCTGGTGCCGACGCCAGGGTCTTGATCAACTGCCGCCCAATCCACAGATTGTCGGCCTTTACATCACAGCCTGCGCCTCCGGCGCCGCCACGAGCAATCGGAAGCCGGCCGCCGTCTCCAGCATCGAGCGGCGGCTCTCTGCGTTGTCCTGGCACTATCGCCAGCTCGGTGAGCGGCTCGATCGCGGTGACCGCCACATTGCAACGGTGCTCGACGGCATTCGCAATACCCACGGTAAACCGCCGGTGCAGAAGGAAGCGGTGCTGCCCGAAGATCTCCTGGCCATGTTGGAAACGCTCGATCGCGGCTCCCTGCGCGGCCTCCGGGACCGGGCGATGCTGCTGACAGGCTTTGCCGGAGGCCTGCGCCGCTCGGAAGTTGTCGGTCTAGACGCTGGCCCTGAGCAAACCGAGGATGGGCGTGGCTGGGTGGAAATGCTCGAACACGGCATGGTTTTGACGCTGCGTGGCAAAAATGGCTGGCGCGAGGTGGAGATCGGCCGCGGCTCGTCCGACAGCACCTGCCCCGTCGTCGCGCTGGAAACCTGGCTCAAGCTGGGCCGCATTGCCCATGGCCCGCTGTTTCGTCGGGTGACGGGCGAAGGCAAAACGGTCGGTCCGGAGCGGCTGCGAGACCAGGAAGTCGCCCGCCTGGTGAAACGCACAGCTGTCGCTGCGGGAGTACGAGGCGATCTCTCCGAACTCGAACGAGAGGGCAAGTTTGCCGGTCACTCCCTACGGGCAGGCCTTGCTTCGTCAGCAGAGGTCGACGAGCGCTATGTACAAAGGCAACTCGGGCACACTTCGGCCGAAATGACGCGGCGGTACCAGCGTCGGCGCGACCGGTTCCGCGTCAATCTCACGAAGGCGGCAGGGCTTTAGCCACTCCCCTGCCCTATCGAAGTCAGGGTTTTCGCCACGACGCGGGCGATTCCGGCAGCCGCCCCTCGGGATCCACGATCCGCAGATCCGGTGCATCCGGGCCGTTCCAGCGCCAGAGAGCCACGCAGGTTCCGCCCGGCGACATGAATGAGGGATAGATGACGCCATGAAATCCGGCGCCTACCAGATCCAGGTAGGCAACATGCGAGGAAGGGACGTTGCCCTTGTCAATGTCCGCTCGCCACTCGGTCCGATGGACGGTTTGGTCGAGACCCCGAGCCTCGAGTACCGCTGGATCGGTCAGGTCGGCGAGGTTCGCTGCCCTCAGCTCGAGTTGAGCGATCAACGCGGGGTGCTGAACAAATCCTTGGTTGTACTCAGCCCAGGCCGTCGACAGTTCCCGCGCCGCATAGATGGTTGGAACACCCACTGGGTTCCAACGACCACCGAAGCGCGCCGCCCCCTCCCCTGATAGTGGCAGATACGACCATCGAGGAACGTAGGCTCGCCAAAGGATAGTCGTTTCGACTTGGATCGGCTCAGGCATAGACGCCCGAGCGAACAGCCTCCAAATAGGCGAGGATCTGATCGGACCTGCCTTCTCCGACTAGATCGTAGGCGGTCTTGCCAGCCCAGCCGGGGATGGGTTGGTGCTTGAACCAAATCACCGCCCGGCTCTCGCCCCCGGCCATCTCAGCGGCCATGGCGAGAATGCGAACGATCGGGCTCAGCGCCGCATCGACCTTACGAGTTGCCGATTTTGCCGAAAGCGTATTGCGGGCTATTCCCGCGAGCCTAGCAAGTTCGGACTGGGTTACCCCGAGCTGCTCTGACAAGCGATGCGCTGACAGGAACGGCGAGCCGCCCTCGCCGAAACGCGTGGCGCCGATTTCGAGGCCTTGGGGCTGCATGACTCACCGCATCCACAATTGCGCGCGTCTTTGTCAATATGCGCGCAAGCCCTGCTCATTTCAAGCTTGGCCTTCATGTTTCGCGATCCCGCTTGGCCATTGACTGGCGCAGCGCGTCACTGATTTCGAGCCGCGCTTCGGTCCGGAACACCCGGCCGGCTGTGTTTAGCCCCTCTTCGGCCACCTCGGTTCCAGAACTTTGGGCCTTTGCCGCGTCGAGTTTGGCCCGCAGCAGCGCCATGATCATCGGCCAGGTAGAGAATTTCCCTTCCTTGGCCCGCTCGGTCAGGTTGCGTAGATACCCGCCGGGCGATTTGATCTGGTCGGATTTTTGATGGATCGCGGCCAGGGTGATCGCAGCCTGCTGCTCGCCCATCGCGATCTGCGCTTCCTCCCAGCGCTCGGGCTGATCCCCAAGAGCGGTCGAGCCGTTTCGGCGGCGGCGAGAAAATCTCGCCAGCTGCGGATGCCCCCGCCGCCCTTCACCAGCCAAAGGATGTTCGGGCAGGCGTCCAGTACGATTTCCCAGCGGCAGTTCTCGCCGCGGCAGGCTCCGCACGTTGTCGGTTTCGCCGGCACTGCCGCTCGCTTCTTTCCTTTTTCCTAAGCGATGTTCAGATTTAGATTTAGCTTCGGGATTTGAATTTTGTATGTGGCGCTCAGTTTGAGACTTATTGGCGCTCAGATTTGTGGATTTCACAAAGGATTTCGAGTACCTCACGGATCTCCGCCCAGAGCTCATCAAGCTCGCCGGCGATAGCCTCGAGGACCTGGCGGGGTGCAGTGCGCGGCAGTCGGCCGACGATCACTTGATAAGCTTGGTGCACGGTGCCCCAATTGGCGGGCACGCCCTCCTCGATACCGGCCTCGATCATCTTGACGATGTCGCGTCGGCAGATGGTTAACCGTTCCTTTACGAGCTTGTACGCCTTCTTCTCGGCCCGCATGGCCTCGGCCAGCCCCTTGAACTCCGCGGCCCGGGCGACGATCGGGGAGAGGTCAAAGCCGTAAGCCTGTTCAACCTCGCCCCCCTGCCCCTTGCGCGCGTAACGTTTGCCGTTGGGGCTGTCCCTGCGGATGATGATCCCGCACTCGACCAAGTTCGCCAGGTGCCGCCGCAGCGTCGCCGGCGACATGCCGTTGGCTCGGCCGATCAGTTGCTCATTGGACGGCCACACGACAAGCGCACTGTCGCCGTAGAATGCCGTTTCAGGATGGAAGGATAGGAGCGCGTCGAGGATCGCCAAGGCGCGATCGGTGGCACCAAGCGCCAGCCGGGCCTCCTTAATATCCCTGAAGACATGCCATTTGTGGATCGTAGCGTCTGGCGGTGCACTGTGGGCCGCGACCTGACTTGCGATCATGCCAAGCGACATTGGCCGCCGCCCAAAGGGCGTCGTTGCGGTATGCGTCTGCATTGTCTTTCACCTTGCGTAAGGCAAAAGAATAGCGGCCGCCGAAGCGGTGCAGGCCTCAGCGAGGCTTGACTGCGATTCCTGGAAGTGCGATTCTCGCGTTACCACACGACGAGAGGGGCCTTCCGGAACTAGTTTTCGGGGGCCTTTTTCTTTTGCGAGCTACTCTCCGTTGGTCTGTTGGTCGTTTCGCTGCCGGAACTCCTCGTAAAATCGATCGAGGTGCTCCGTCAGGTAGTCTCCGAACGCTCGCGCGTCGGGTCCCCTCGCCTTAAGGGCAAGGGTGAATTTCTTTCCATCAGTAATCGCTTCCGCCGCCAGACGGCCGTCGGCTGGCGTCCAGCTCGATCGAGCCGGGCTCGCTTTGGGACGAGCGCTTACCTTCTTGGTTTTGAGGTGCGAGACCAGTGCGTCGAACCGCGCGTCGCTTGGCAAGTCCGCAATCGAGGGTGATGCAGCGAAGCTGAGCGCTTCATCAAGGTTGCTGGGCTTGTCGAGCAGCAGCTTGAGATCATACCAGCGATCGCGGCCAATCCGCTTCGCGCGCCCGATCGCTCTAAGCAGCTCCGCCGGCAGCCCGGCAACGGCGAGCATCTTGGAAAGCGTCGACTTATCCGCCCCGAGGGCTGCCATGACCGTCGAGTTGTCTTCGTCAAAGTGCCGGCTGGCGATCTCGGCTGCGAAAACCGCCTTCTCGATGAAGGAGGTGTTCGCCCGGCCGTTGTTTTCCTGGCCCTGCGCAATGACGTGGTCCCGATCGGTCATCTGCTTGATGACCGCGCGGACCTTGCGGCCGAGTTCAACGGCAGCGCGCCGTCTCAGATGGCCGAAGACCAACATGTAGCGGCCAGCCTGATTGGGGTGGGGCCTGACCAGTACCGGGGTTCTGCCCGCGCTCGCGTACGGCCTCCAATACCCGCTGGAATTCTTCCTTGTAGTCTTCGTCATCGAGATCGAAGCGATCCTTAGCAAAGGAGTTGTCGATGGTCGCTGGATCGAGCTCGACGATCGTCTCGCCCTCGAGCAGCTTGTCCGCTTGGGCCGCTATCTCGTCGATCCAGCTCAACAGCGAGCGTGTCGCGCCTTTCGTTGCGTAGTCTAGCGCTCGTGTATCAGACGCCGGCTCTTCGTGGCCCAGCAAATTGGCAAAGGGGTTCTTTCGTGCCATCTAGCACCTGCCTCGGCGGGTTAGCCGATTGATTTCGCGATTGTTTTTCGTGGTTTTTACGGCCGTCAACTTCATGACCGTCCCCACGCCTGGTGAATGAGGCCCTGAACCTCGAAATTGACGGCGTCGAGGCTCTCGATGGCCCGGTCATAGGTATCGCGGTTGAAGTTCGAGCGCTCGACCTCATAGAGGGATTGTTTGGTCAGACCGGCGTCCGAGATGGCCGTCGACTTGAGCATCGGATTCTTGAGGATGTCCTCTGCGAGCATGGATTGCATAAAGCCAAGCATCTGAGCCTGCGGAACATCCATCGGCTCGTAGCGCGTAATCAGGTAGCGCAGCCAATCGAGGTGGAAGTCCGCGCCGGCCCTTTTGATGGTCTTGGCGATGTTTCCGAGCATCAGGAGAAACTGGCTCATCGACATCAGGTCGAGCATCTGCGGATGGACGGTGATGAGAACGGACGTCGCTGCGCTGAGCGCCGTCAGGGTGAGATAGCCGAGCTGCGGAGGACAATCGATGATGACGGCGTCATAGCGGTCGTCGACGCTCTCGAGGGATTTGCCCAAGCGGGTGAAAAATCGCTTGCCCTCTGAGGAGGTCTGCATGGCGAGAGGCGTCTCGTACTCGTATTCCTGCAATTCGAGATTTGCGGGGACGATGTCGAGCAGCGGAAAGTTGGTGGCCTGGATGACCTCGGCCAGTGGCCGCGGCTGGTCGTAGCGGATGGAATTGTAGAGCGACGCGTTCTTGTCGAGTTCCGGCTGGAAGCCATGAAGGGCCGAAAAGGACGCCTGCGGATCGAGATCGATTGCGAGGACGCGATGGCCGGTCAGGGCGAGGTGCTGGGCCAAATGGGTCGCGGTGGTCGTCTTGCCGGAACCGCCCTTGAAATTGACGACCGCAATAACCTGCAGTTTTTCACCGGGCTTGCGGCCGGGGACATAATTCTTGGCATCGGATCGGCCGTGCTTGTCGAGATAGTGCCTGAGCTCGATCATTTGCTCGGCGGTGTAGAAGCGTCGACCGCCGCTCGCGATCTGGGGGACAGGGCCCTTGCCCTCGAGGTGAAGCCGCTTCAGATTGTTCGGGCTGACGCCAAGGTAATGGGCGACCTCGGCCATGCCGAACGTCCGGAGGGTCTTCTGCGCGTTGGGCGGAAACTTCTCCATCCGAAGCTGGTCGAGCTTACGGGAGATCTCTGCGCCCTGGGCAAGGATCTTGTCGTCAAACTCAAAGGGTGCCAGCGAGAGCATCTGGTTTCCGTCTCTAGTGAAAATAGCGCTAACTTGCGACAATCAGCCGATTTAGCGCCAGTATGTGCGATTCCTCCGGAGTGGCAAGGAATTTTAGGTTAAGGCTCCCTTAACGGGAGGTTCGCTTTGAGGCCCCGCGCGGCTCTGTGCCAAGCCTTTTTGTGTTCTATCTCAGTATTTTAGCCTTCCTTCTTAGCCCACCTCGAACCGTTCGCTCCCCGGCAGAATTGCCGGGGCGGAGCCGCCTTGGCTAGCTTTGGGGACGGCAAAGGGGAGGGCTCGAGCCCGAGTTGACGGCCGACTTACGCGCAAAACCTGCCCCGGCATTTTAGCCGGGGTGACCATGAGGGTCGCAGCGGCCGACAACCCATCCCCAAGAACAACCGGGGTGGGCGCCAGCAGATGCGGGCACTGACGACTATTGCGCGCAGGCGCCACGAGACGAGGCGCTTACTGGCCGTCACAATGCGTGGGGCAGGGGAGAGATGACCGTGTCCCGCTCCCACCCCCGTCTTGTCCGTAAGCTCCAGGATGCGCTGGCCCGATGATCTGCGCCGCGCTCGAGGACAGCGCGGTCGTCGAAGTGATGCTCAATCCGGACGGACGAACTCTTCGTCGAGCGTCTGGGCGAGGGCATTGCCAGCCTTGGCAGTCTTCCCCCCGGCGCGGCCGAGGTGATCATCGGCAGCGTCGCCCATGCCCTTCAGACCGAAGCGGACGATATGCAGCCGATCATCTCGGGTGAACTGCCGATCGGTGGACACCGGTTCGAGGGACTGCTGCCTCCCGTGGTCAGCGCACCGACATTCTCGATCCGTCGTCGGGCGTCCCGGCTGATTCCGCTCGACGACTATGTCGACGATGGGATCATGACCGAGAGCCAGGCCGGTTTGATCACCCATGCCATCTCGAGCCGGCTCAATATCGTTGTCGCCGGCGGAACCGGCAGCGGCAAGACGACGCTCGCCAATGCGGTGATCGCCGAGATCGTGCGGCAGGCGCCGGAACACCGGCTGTTGATCCTCGAAGACACGTCGGAGATCCAGTGCGCCGCCCAGAATGCGGTTTCCCTCCACACCTCCGACGCCGCCGACATGGCGCGACTGCTCAAGTCCACCATGCGGCTGCGGCCCGACCGCATCATCGTCGGCGAGGTCCGCGACGGCGCCGCCCTCACGCTGCTCAAGGCGTGGAACACGGGGCACCCGGGCGGGATCACCACCATCCACGCCAACAGTGCCGCGTCGGCGCTGCGCAGGCTCGAACAGCTCACCGCCGAAGCGAGCCAGCAGCCGATGCGGGAGGTGATCGGGAAGCCGTCGACCTCGTGGTCTCGATCGAGCGAACACCCTCCGGCCGGCGCGTCCGCGAGGTGATCAGCGTCGAGGGCTTCGCCGGTGGCCAGTACCAGATCGAGACCATCTCACCTCAAGGACAACGCGATGCCGCATAGATCAGTCAAGACTTTCTGCACGATCCTCGCCTTGGCGCTGGTCGCGGCCACACCGGCTCTCGCGTCGAGCGGCGGCGGACTTCCCTGGAAGGACCGCTGCAGCAGATCCAGCAATCGATCACCGGGCCGGTGGCCGGGTTCATTGCCCTGGCGGCCGTTGCGGTCGCCGGCGGCATGTTGATCTTCGGCGGCGAGCTCAACGATTTCGCCCGCAGGCTCATGTATGTCGTCCTTGTCGCCGGAATCCTCCTCGGCGCGACGCAGATCGTGGGCCTGTTCAGCGCCTCCGGCGCATCGATCGGCGACGTCGAGCTCGCCGCCGAAGGGCAGGTGGGGGAGGGGGCTCATGGCTGATCCCACCACCCCGCTTGCCCGATCGCGCATCCACCGGGCGCTGTCTCGGCCCAATTTGCTGCTGGGCGCTGACCGCGAGCTGGTGCTGCTCACCGGGCTCGCGGCCGCCATTTCGGCGTTCGTCGTCTTGACCTGGTTCTCGGTGCTATTCGGCGTCGCCATCTGGATCGGCGTCGTCGCTGCCCTGCGCATGATGGCCAAAGCCGATCCGATGATGCGTCAGGTCTATGTCCGGCATATCAGGTATCAGCCGACCTATCGGCCGACCTCGAGCCCCTGGCGCCGGTTCTGAGGTCACGATGGTAGCCCTCCGCCAGTTCCGCAATGCCAAGCCGTCCTTTGCCGACCTCACGCCCTATGCGGGCTTGGTGGCCGACGGGGTGATCCTACTCAAGGACGGCTCGCTGATGGCCGGCTGGTACTTTGCCGGCCCGGATTCGAGAGTTCCACCAATGTCGAGCGCAACGAGGTGTCGCGGCAGATCAACACGATCCTGGCTCGCCTCGGCTCTGGCTGGATGATCCAGGTCGAGGCAGTTCGGATTCCGACCTCGGCCTATCCTGCAGCGGAGGCCTGCCATTTCCCCGACCCGGTGACGCGGGCAATCGACGAGGAGCGGCGCCGGCATTTCGAAAGTGGGCGTGGGCACTATGAGAGCCAGCACGCGCTGATCCTTACCTACCGACCAACGGAGCGCCGCCAGTCTGGCCTCGCGCGCTATGTCTATTCGGATCGCGAGAGCCGGACGGCGACCTATGCCGACACGGTCCTCGACACATTCGAGTTCGCCATTCGCGAGCTGGAACAATACCTCGCCAATGTGCTGTCGATCCGCCGCATGGTTACCCGCGAAGTACCCGAGGGGCCCGATGGCAGGCTCGCGCGCTATGACGATCTCTTCCAGTTCGTTCGCTTCTGCATCGTCGGCGAGAACCACGCGATGCGCCTGCCTGCGATACCGATGTATCTGGATTGGCTGGCCACGGCGGAGTTTCAGCACGGCCTCTCTCCGGTCGTCGACGATCGCTACGTTTCGGTCGTGGCCATCGACGGATACCCGGCCGAAAGCTGGCCGGGTATCCTCAATTCACTCGACCTGATGCCACTGACCTATCGGTGGTCGAGCCGCTTTATCTTCCTCGACGACCAGGAGGCGCGGCAACGCCTCGAGCGGACGCGCAAGAAGTGGCAGCAGAAGGTGCGACCCTTCTTCGACCAGCTTCTTCAAACGCAGTCGCGATCGGTCGACCAGGATGCCATGATGATGGTGGCTGAGACTGAGGACGCAATCGCCGAAGCATCGTCGCAGCTCGTCGCCTATGGCTATTACACGCCGGTCATCGTGCTGTTCGATCACCATGATGCGCGGCTCCGCGAGAAGGCCGAGGCGGTTCGCCGACTGATTCAAGCAGAAGGCTTCGGGGCCCGCATCGAGACCCTCAACGCAACCGAGGCCTATCTCGGGAGCTTGCCGGGCAGCTGGTACGCCAATATCCGCGAGCCGCTCATCCACACCCGAAACTTGGCAGACCTGCTGCCGCTCAACTCAGTCTGGTCGGGGAGTTCGGCGGCGCCATGCCCGCTCTACCCACCCAACTCGCCGCCGCTGATGCAGGTCGCCTCCGGCTCTACGCCCTTCCGGCTGAACCTTCATGTCGACGATGTCGGCCACACACTCATCTTCGGACCGACGGGGTCCGGCAAGTCGACGCTCCTTGCGCTGATCGTGGCGCAGTTCCGCCGCTACGCTGACGCCCAGATCTTTGCCTTCGACAAGGGCCAGTCGCTGTTGCCGCTGACCCTGGCGGCTCGCGGCAAGCACTACGAGATCGGAGGAGGGGAGGGGGAGGCGGCCCTCGCTTTTTGCCCGCTGTCCGACCTTGCGGGAGAGACCGATCGCGCCTGGGCGAGCGAATGGATTGAAACTCTTGTGGCGATGCAGGGCGTCACTGTGCTGCCCGAACATCGGAACGCCATCTCGCGGCAGATCGGGCTTATGGCCAGTGCCCCGGGCCGCTCACTGTCAGACTTCGTTTCGGGCGTGCAGTCCCGCGAGATCAAGGACGCACTTGTCCATTACACGGTCGATGGTCCGATGGGCCAATTGCTCGATGCCGAAGAGGACGGACTGGCGCTGGGCATGCTGCAAACCTTCGAGGTGGAGCAGCTGATGACCATGGGCGAGCGGAACCTCGTTCCGGTGCTGCTCTACATGTTCCGCCGTATCGAAAAGCGGCTCACTGGGGCGCCAAGCCTCATCGTGCTGGACGAGGCCTGGCTGATGCTGGGCCATCCGATCTTTCGCGACAAGATCCGGGAATGGCTGAAGGTGTTGCGCAAGGCCAATTGCGCGGTGGTGCTGGCCACGCAGTCGATTTCCGACGCCGAACGCTCGGGCATCATCGATGTGCTCAAGGAGAGTTGCCCGACCAAAATCTGCTTGCCGAACGGGGCAGCGCGGGAAGGTGGAACGCGCGAATTCTACGAGCGGATCGGCTTCAACGAACGGCAGATCGAAATCGTCGCGACCGCGGTTCCGAAGCGGGAATATTACGTCGCCAGTCCGGGGGGCCGACGTCTCTTTGACATGGCGCTCGGACCGGTGGCGCTGAGTTTTGCCGGCGCCTCGGGCAAGGGTGACCTCAAGCGCATCCGGCAACTTCACGAAATGGTCGGGGAGAGCTGGCCGGCCGAATGGCTCAAAGAAAGGGGAGTTGGCGATGCGGACACGCTATTGGCTCGGTAGACTTTGCGGCCTCTTGATGAGTGCGAGCGTCATCGCACCGGCACCAAGCTTGGCATTCTTCGGTCAGGCGACCGAATGGACGCAACTGCTCAACAATGCCGAGCTTATCGGCATTGCCGGGCAGTCGGCCGAGCAGGTGCAAAACCAGCTCACGCAGATCGGCCAGCTCGCCCAACAGATTCAGAACCAGATTCAGATCTACGAGAACATGCTGCAGAACACGATGCAGCTGCCCAGCCATGTCTGGGGCCAGGTTGAAAGCGACCTTGCCCAGTTGCGGAGCCTGGTGAACCAGGGGCAGGGGATTGCATTTTCGATGGGCAATCTCGACGACGTCCTGAAGCAGCGCTTCCAATCCTTCGCGGAATTTGAGACTGGGCTCGCCAATGGCGAGGATTTCTCCTCGAGCTATCAGCAATGGTCCGACACCAATCGCGACACGATCGCTTCCACCCTGCGTGCCGCAGGGCTGAGCTCTGATCAGTTTGCCTCTGAGGAAGCGACAATGGCGCAATTGCGGTCCATGTCGGAATTGTCGGTGGGTCAGATGCAAGCACTGCAGGTGGCCCATCAGATCGCCGCGCAGCAGGTGGAGCAGACCCAGAAACTGCGCGGGCTCGTCTCGCAACAGACCACCATGATGGCCACCTGGTACCAGTCCGAGCAAGCGGCCAAGGACCTCGCGCAAACCCGGCGGGAGGACTTCTTTGAGGCCACCCCACCTTCGAGCAGCGGCGGCCAGACCATGGAGCCGCGCTGGTGAGCCGCCTCGTCCTCGTTGCGATCGTGATTGTCACCGGCATTGGCGCCGCCGTCTGGATCAACGCCAGTCGCGCGCCGCAAGGCTATCCGACGAGCGGCGGCCAGACACTTGAGCCACGCTGGAACGCGAGCGGGGAGGCGGCCGATGCCCCGGCAAACTAGCGTCGCCGTCCTCGCCCTTATTGCCGTCTTCGCATTGATGCCGGCGGTTCTGGGCCAGGATGGCCAGCTTCTGACCAATGTCGAGAACGAGGTGTCGGCCGCCGCGCGGGGCTGGGAAACCACCGTCATGCAAGCAGCGCGCTCCCTGTTCTGGATCCTTGCGGGCATCGAGATCGGTATTGCAGCGGTGTGGCTGGCGCTTTCGGCCGCGGCGCTCGACACCTGGTTCGCCGAGCTGGTGCGGCGGATCATGTTCATCGGACTATTCGTCTTCGCACTCGAGCAGGGCCCGGGCTTTGCCAAGGCTCTGGTCGACAGTCTCTTCCAGATCGGCGCCGATGGCGGATCGGCGTCGCCGGCTGACGTCTTCAATGCCGGCATGAGGGTAGCAAGCGAAATGTCCGAGAAGGCCCGCTTCGGTCTTTTCGAGGACAATGCCCTCGCGATCGCCGCCGTCTTTGCAATGGTGCTGGTCGTCGTCTGCTTCTCGCTCGTCGCCGCGATCTTCATGGCGGTCATGGTTGAGATGTATGTGGGCCTGCTTGCCGGCATGATCATGCTGGGCCTGGGTGGGTCGAGCTTCACCAAAGACTTTGCCGTCAAGTACCTCGTCTACGCCTTCAGCGTCGGCATGAAGCTGATGGCACTGGTGATGATCGCGCGCATCGGCTCGGAGGTCCTGCTGGGCCTGGCCGACAGTCCGTCTGACTCGGACACCTTCCTCACGACACTCGGGATTGGCGGAATCTCCGTCGCCATCTTCATCGTCTCGATCTATGTGCCCAACATCATCCAGGGTCTGGTCCAGGGCGTCTCGGTCACCGGTGGCATGGAAGTCATCCAGCACGGCGGTCAGGCTGGCAGCTTTGCCGCCGGCGGCGCGGCGCTGGCCTGGGGCGGGGCGAGGGCAGGGGCGACGGCCTATTCGAACGCGCGTGCTGCCGGCGCCGGTTTCGGTGCTGCTGCCCTCAGGGGCATGACGGAGGGGGTGGGCGCGAGCGGCGGCGCGCTCGCCTCCGCGGCGCGCGACAAGGCGATCGGGGTACCCGGCTCCTGGGGCGCCTCAACCCTCGGCCTCGCCAACGCCAAGCTCGACCAGAGCGCCGGCCGGTCAGGCGGCCGTCCCTCGAGCGACGACAAGGCATAGGTCAAGGCAATGGCGACCCGCACTCCCCCGGAAAATCCCTACCTCGCCGCACGCCAGGAGTGGAACGAGCGCTACGGCTCCTACACGAAGGCAGCGGCGGCGTGGCGGATTGTCGGGATCACCGGCATGACCATGGCGGTGATCGGCTTTGGCTATGGGCTCTACCAGAGCGCGCAGGTAAAGCTCGTCCCCTATATCGTCGAGGTCGACCAGCTCGGCACCGCTGTCAGCAGCGGCTTTCCGCAGCAGATCGAATATGCCGATCCGCGGGTCGTGCGCGCGACGCTAGGCAGCTTCATCGCGAGCTTCCGGTCCGTCACGCCCGATACTGTGGTGCAAAAGCAGTACATCGATCGTACCTATGCGCTGCTCCGAACCGGGGATCCGGCGACGGAAAAGGTCAATGCCTGGTTCCGCAGCAGCTCGCCCTTTGAACGTGCTCGTACGATGACGGTGGCCATCGAAGTCACGAATATCGTTCCACTCTCGACCCAGAGCTTTCAGGTCGACTGGACCGAGTACGAGCGTGACCGGCAGGGCAAGGAGCTGGCCGTTCGTCGGTTTCGCGGCGTGGCGACGGTGACCCTCACGCCACCACAGGATGAGGGTGTGATCCGGCTCAACCCGATCGGGCTCTATCTCAAGGATTTCGACTGGACGGCGCAGCTATGAGGCGCTCGAGGATGTTTCCCATGCACTCACACACGCTCGCGGTCGTGGCCGCGACAGCAGCTCTGCTCGGCGGGGCTGCGATCGCCTCTGCGGAGGACTACAACGCCACCGAGATCAAGGGCACCCAGCTCTCCACAGAGTGGCAGGAGGGGGGTGGCGTCGTCACGCGCGGCCCGGACGGGAAGGTGGTCTTCCTATTTGGCGAGGTGCAGCCATCGGTCGTCTGCTCGCCGCTGCAGGTTTGCGACATCGAACTCGAGCCCGGCGAGATCGTTCGGGACGTGCTGGTCGGCGATACGGTGCGCTGGAAGGTCGAGCCCGCCACCTCCGGTCTGCCGGGCGCCCAGGCCATGCACCTTATCGTCAAGCCGGCCGAGGCGGGGCTCACCACGTCGATGGTGGTGACAACATCCAAGCGCACCTATCACATCGAGCTCAAGTCGCACGACACCCGCTACATGGCGCGGGTCGGCTTCGAATATCCCGAGGACGTCGACGCCCGATTCGCCGAGATCAATGCGCGGGTCGAGGCGAGCATCATGCCGGGCCGGGGTGCCGGCCGACCAGCTCGATTTTGGCTATCGCATGACGGGCGCCGCGGGGTGGAAACCGACCCGGATCTATTCGGATGGCCTCAAGACCTACATCCAGTTCCCCGGCTCACTAGCTGGTCAGGACGCTCCAGTCCTCTTCGTCACGTCGGGAGGCGAGAACCGCATCGTCAACTACCGACTCAACGGAACGATGATGGTCGTCGATTTCTATGTCGACCAGGCTGTTCTGGTGTCCGGCGTTGGCAGCAAGCAGCTCAAGATCACCATTCGGCGCGGAGGCTGACCATGGCCATCCTCAATCGTCTTCGCGACGGCGTCGCGATTGCCGGACTCAGCTTGATCTTGGCCGCCTGCCAGACTTTGGGTGGCAGCGGCTTGATTGCGAGCACCGTAACCGCCGAACTCACGCCAGCCGGCGCCTCTTCCATTGCGAGCGACATGGTCGCTCAGCTTGGCACGCATGTCGGGCCAGGCGGCACGACAATCCGGTTGCGCGGCGACGATTTGCCATTCGGCAGTGCCCTCGAGGCGTCGCTTCGCACCGCGGGGTATGGCGTGGTCACGGATCAAGCCTCGGCCGGCGCAGTATCGATCGATCTGGCCTACGCGGTCGACGCCTTCGAGGGCAGCGTGATGGTGCGGCTCTCGACCGTCAGCCTCGACCTCACGCGGCTTTACAAGCTTGAGGGCGAAGTGGCGGTTCCGACCGGCCCGACCTCGGTAATGCGGCGCGATGAGGTCGGTCCCACATGAGCGAAGCGCTTAAGCTGGGAGGGGAGGCGGAGAGCAGTCCGAGGATGCGCCGCCTCAACCGTATCCCGATCGTTGTCACCATCGTGCTGGTGGTGGCGTTCTTCGGCATCATTATCTACGGGCTGTCGTCCCGAGGTTTCCGTTTTGGCGCCGCTGACGAATTGACGACGACGCCGGGATCGCGTCCGGCCTCGCGTTTCGGCGATCAACTCACTCAGGGTGTGCCGGACGGCATCATCGGTGAACCGGCGCCGATGGTCCTGCAGCCGACGCCCGTGCTGCCGGCGGCTGGCACATCGAAACCCGCCGTAGCGACGGGTGACCCCCTCGTTATCCCAACACCACAGGGCGGGTTGGAGGCCGAGGAGGCCTGGCGGGCCAGGCTCGAGCGCGAACAGGATGAGCAGTTCCTGCGCGAACTGCAGCGGCAACGCATGGCAAGCCTTCAGGCGGACAGCGCCGCCTATGACTCGCCCATTGCCGTCAGCCTGCAGGGGCTCGAGGTGGTATCGAGTGAGACCTCCGTGCCGGGCTCTGGGCAAACGCCGAACGCAGGGTCAGGCCTGCCCTCGAACGCCGCAGACTTGTATGCCGCGGCGATGCAAGCGGGTCTCCTCGGACAGAATGAGGATCCCAACGGGCAGGGCGCCAAGGCGGAGTTCTTCAACCAGGATATGGCCGATCTCGGCTATCTGCCGAACCGGGTGGTCGACCAAATGTCGCCCTTCGAGCTGAAGCGTGGGTCGGTCATCCCGGCAACCCTGGTTACCGGGATCAACTCCGATCTTCCCGGGCGCATTGTTGCGCAGGTGAGCCAGAACGTCTTCGACAGCGCGACCGGCCGCCTTTTGCTGATCCCGCAGGGATCGAAGCTGTTCGGCCGCTACGATTTCGAGGTGACGTTCGGGCAGAACAGGGTTCTGGTGATCTGGACCGATATCGTATTTCCGAACGGGTCGACGCTGCAGATTGGCGGCATGGCTGGCGCTGATCCCGCCGGCTACGGCGGCTTCAAAGATCAGGTCGACACGCACTTCTTTGAGACATTCGGCTCTGCGATCCTCGTTGCGCTTATTGGCGCTGGCGCCGAAATGCTGCTGCCGTCAGACGGGCAGGGGACCAACTCCAACAATCCCGAAAACTCCGCCCGCGAATTGTTCGCCGAGACATTCTCGGAACTAAGCGAGCAGACTGTCTCCAAGAACATGGACGTTCAACCTACGCTCGAGATCAGGCCGGGTTATCGTTTCAATGTTCTGGTCGATCAGGACATTGTTTTTCCCCGGGCTTTCTAGACCTTTGCCGATACTGGCTTATCATTTTGAAGCCGTGACTTTTGAGCACTTTGGTGCCGCCACGCGGAGGCTATCGATGAATCCGCGTTTGCTGAAATTGATCGACACTTTGTCTCTGCCACTCGACGAGAGTGCGGCTCGGCGTGCGTTGCGGCACTTCGCACTCGAAGCCGACTTCGATTTCTTTGCCTATCTTTTCCTAGGCGGACCGGAGAGCTTTGCAGTGTCCAACTATCCTACCGAATGGCAGCTGCTCTATGTCGAGAAGGATTACCTTCGCGTCGATCCCGTGGTGACGATGGCCAAGCACGGGCCGCCGATTTTCACTTGGTCGGCGGCGTCGGGAGCGGTGAAGGGCGCACGCAAGGATGTCCGGCAGTTCTACGCCGATGCGGCGCAGTTCGGCATCTCCTCTGGCCTCTCGATTTCGGTGCCGGTCGGGTTCAAGAACCGGATGATCTTCACACTGGCCTCCAAGCGGCTCGTGCCGCCCGACGTCGAAGCTGTCGATCCGGTGACGGCCGCGGTTGCGGTGGCATTCGTCCACTCACGTTTGGGCAGGGGCGGGGATGACGTGTCACCGTCCAACGGCATTCGCCTTTCGCCGCGGGAGGCTGAATGCCTCCGCTGGTTCTCGGAAGGCATGTCGATGCCCGACATCGCCGATACGCTTGGAATCGGGTTCCGGTCGGTGCGGTCCTATCTCGATGCAGCAACCGGCAAGCTTGGTGCGGCCAATACGCGGCAGGCGGCAACGGTCGCAACGAGGCTTGGGCTCATCTAGTGCGGACGGTCCCCAAGCGAGTGACCATCGACCTCCGGGACATAGCCCAAAGCGGCGACGACGAGGCTCACAAGGTGGTGCTGGGCGTGCAGGTTGAGCATCGCGATTCGATAGGCTTGACGGGCATGAGCAAGCCGCTCGACGGCAACGCGGCCCGTGTCATGGGTCTCGATGCACTCGAAGAGCTCTTGGGCGCATTGCAGGCGCCGCCGGTGCTCGCGAATGACCTCGACGGCTATGAACTCCAGTTCTTCGCTGGTGAGCTCGCTCAGCAATTGGCGGACCGCGGTGGGCGTCGCGGCGTTGTCCAGCTCGACGGCGGCACGTGGTTTTGTGCGCATGAAACACCTGCGGCTTGGTCCGCGGTACGCCCCCGCGAACAAAAGACCATGACCCCAAGCCGGGGTTAGAAAACCGCCACAGACGGTCCCTGCGACCTTTAGCACCGAGGCACCTGGACATGCGTCACAGGCCCCCGGCCATTGGATCTTCGGTACTGAGTTGGTCAGCACCAACCGCGGAAAAGGGGTTCCTACGCCCCGAGGCGGCGCGTACCGCCTCGGGGATTGTTATAGAATAAGGTTTGTGCGCCGACCAGAGAACCACGCGACAAAACCGTGATTTCGCTAGCGTGCATAAACCTTTGCGAAGTGAGGTCGCGACGTGGCGAGGACCGGCGCATGCAGCGCTCCCGCGCCGCCCAGTCGCCGGCGCATAGCGTCGGAGATCTCGAAGAGCCCTGCATATGTCATCGTCTTGCCGATGCGCGTGGGCGCGCCAATGAGCTCGTAAGGGCAATCGGCGGCTCGGAAGATACGCGCCATCCGAGCATCGAAAACCGAGACGATGTGCTCGGCGCCGGCAAGCTGTGCCGCTTCGACCAGTCCACATAGAAGCTCGATGGTCGTGGTGTTGACCACTCGATTGGCATCCTGACGGTCTGGCCCGACCGACAACATTGGGTTGAGGGCGAAGCGTGAGCTCTCCCAAATCAGCGGGCTCTCGACTGCGCCGTCAGGGACGAGAACGGCAAACACATCGCGCAGCATGTTTGGTCCGGTCGTCGGGAGGAGTCGAACTGCTCCTTTGAGCTCTTGCGTCAACTCATCGACACAGAGCAGGTAGAGGGGGTCTTCGGCGTCGAAGCGGTCGATTTCTTTGCCGTCGACGACAGTGACGTCCCAGCCTAGCCTTTCGGAAAACACTGCCGCTCGCATGCGGAACATCTGATCGATAAGCTCCGGGTAAGCGTGGCGGTCGACACCTTCAATGGCCAATATCATCCTTATCTCCTCGTTGTGAAACGAGGCAGGACGTACGGCGCTATTCGGCCCGCATGTATCCGGTCAAACAGCCGGGTTTAGGGGAGGTCGAAGAGTATGCCAGACTTGAGGGCTATCGAAACTGCATGGGTATTGCTCGATGCCCCCAGTTTGTGGCGTGCGCTTTCCAAGTAGCAGCGCACCGTATGCGGCGAGAGCCCGAGGATCATGCCGCACTCCCAAACGGTCTTGCCTTCGGAGGTCCATTGCAGACACTCGAGTTCCCTGGGAGAAAGACGCGGTTGCGGGCGGCGAGCGCCTTCGGAGCGCAGCACCGCATCGTGCAGGTGCGCAGCGATGACAGGGAACTGCCGGAAGGCGGTGCGGCGAGCCCATTGCCATTCCTTGTTGGTCAGGTCGGCGGTCACGGAGAACAGGGCTCTATCGCCGCCATAGCCATGTACTGGGAACGACATCCCTTTGCGGCCGAGACCAAACTCCGATGCTTCGCCAAAAAACTCGCGAAGCGACATGTCGTCGCCCACGAAGTCATCCCAATCCATGGGCAGGAGTCGTCTGAGACCAATTTGAATCGCTGGGTCAATCGTCAGGTAGCCACGAGTTCGATAGTGCTCGACCCATTCTGGGGAATAGGTGACAGCGATGTAGGGTTCACGTCGAGGGACTTCGCGGTCAAGCGCGCCAGTACCCAAATATGCCACTGTCTTCATCCCGTAGTCCGCACCCACACGTGCAAGGACCTCAGGAATTTGATCAGCTTGGCGGATTTCGGCGATCGCGGCAAGTATATCATCGATGTGCGTCATGGCACTGACCCCTTTGTCTATGTATCCAAGCAGCGTTGGAACCTCGACTTTGAGGCTCAAGGAAGGCCTTGCCGTAAATCTTTGGCCACCACTATCGCGACGTCGACCCGCGACAGGCGAGCCCAAGGCAAAACTTGCACTGGGGCCGATATGAGGTGCGAGGATGCCGATGGTGTTCGGCCCGATTGTGCGTAGCAAATGGGGCCGCGCCGCAGCGAGCACCCTGACGCAGTCTATCGCCAATGCCGGCGGTGATTACCACCGCCGCCTTGGTGCCGATTTGCCCGAGTTCGGAGATAAGTCGCGGTCAATCACCGCGAGACCGGGCGCCTTGGGCAAGTCTGCGACCTGCCGGAAGCAGGGAAGGCCAGCGACCGCGTCATACTTCGGACTGACCGGGTAGATGGCCCCGGCGAAGCCACCTTCGACCAGGTTGGCGAGCACGATGTTGCCGACCGATCCCGATCTCGTCGAAGCGCCGACGACCGCAGCCGAAGCTGGGTTGAGAGCGAATTCGAGATTTCGTGCGGTCAACGGAGGTGTTGCTTGTTGTTGTCGATCGCTTGGGGCCGGCGGTAGAACCGTCAGCCCCAAAAAGCGCCAACCATTAAGAGATGGTGAGACGGTCCTCTACCGAAGTCACGCCGGGAGTGGACCACGCGGCCCGCTCGGCGAGACGGCGCTCGTACCAGGTCCTGACGTTCCCTTCGAGGATCACCTTGTTGCCCTTGATACTGACCCGGATGGATTTGCCTTCCAGTTCAGCGTTGCGCTTGACCGAGCTCTCGATGTGCTTCTTGACGTCGCCAGCAGAGACGCGCGGACGAAGTTCGATGAGGTTGCTGATGCCGGTCACGCCGTCGAGATTTCGAACAGCGTCGGCCGCTCCCGTCTTCTGGCAGTTCCCAGTCGAGCGTTCCGGTGAGCGTCACCCAGCCCTTCTGGACTTTCACCTGCACCTTGCCTTCCGGCAAAATAGTGCTCCACTGGAGCCATATTGACGGCGCGGCTGGCGATCTCGTCGTCGGCGGTGCCGATTGCGCCGGGATAGCGGACCTCGATTTCCTCGGCGAGGCCTTTGACGCCTTTTACCCGGCTATGCAAATCAAGCAGCAAGTACCCTGCGGAACGAGAACTGCGGCGCCCGTGACACGGCCCTCGCCTCCGGTCTTTCGACCTCATCGAGCAGCAGCGGCTCTCGGGAGCGATGCGGCGCGTGGCCTTCATCGAGATACTCCTTGTTGCAAATGCCACACCGCCGCGGGTCATGGCGCCAGTGCCGGCAGGACCGCAACGGTAACGGCGCCGGCGACCAAGGCGGCAGCACTCGCCAACCCCACAAGCAGTCCTATCCTTGGGCCGCCGATCCACGCAGCCATCACCGCTTTGGAGACTGTGTTGACGGCCACTGCAATAAGAATGGCCCGTGCCGCAGTCTCCGGCGCCAGGCCGGCGCCGGCAAGCCGGCTCATCGAAATCGTCACGGCATCAGCGTCGGCGATTCCCGAGATCGCCGCAACCAGCAGAGCGCCGAGCGAGCCGAGCACCGAGCGCAGAAAACCTGCCGCGAGGAGGACGATGACGATGATCGTCGCGAGTTTGAGCGCGGTCCCGATCGCCAGCGGATTGTCGATCTTGAGCTGTGGGTGTTCCTGCCCGCCGCCTCCGGCGGCGAGCACCAGCGACACTATGGCGAAGGTCGCGCCAGCAGCGACAAGCGGCCATCCCAGACGTGGGAGGAGGAGCGCGTTTAGCAGCAGAGTGACCGCGCCAACCCGTGCCATCATGACGATGCCGGCCAACAGAATACCGGCACTGAGCAGTCGCGCGGCGTTGCCATGCTGCCGCCCCAGTCTCGCCAGAGCAAGGGTCGTTGCGGTTGACGACGCCAGGCCACCGGCGATCGCCGCAACGATGATCCCCATCCGGTCGCCGAACAAGCGCACCGCGACATACCCAGCGAAGGAAACCGCGGCAATGAGGATCGTGAGAAGCCAGACCTCGTAGGGGTTTATCGCGCCCCAGGGGTCAATGGTCCGGTTGGGGAGGATCGGCAGCAACAGGAACGTCATGGCGAGGAGAATGAGGACGGCGCTGACCTCCCGCCAGGTTAACGAGGCGACCCAGCGATGCAGCTGTTCCCGGAGGGCGAGCAGTACCGTCATCGCCACCGCGCTTGCGATCGCGACCCGGACATCGCCGACGACAGCAAGGCACCCGAGCAGGAACGTAAGCATGCCTGCAACGACCGAGGTGACGCTGAGGTCGCGATCCGTATTGGCTTCGAGCCAGTGGAAGGCGGTGAATGCAGCAGCGAAGCCGAGGAACACGAGGCCGACGACGATGCCGTCCACGTGCTGGGCCAGGGCCCCGGTGGCGCCGCCCATCAGCCCAGACAGTGCAAAAGTGCGAAAGCCGGCTGCCCGCTGGCGGTCCTCTTCGTCACGGCTGCGCCAGCCGCGCTCGAGCCCGACCAGTAGCCCGATGGCAAGGGCGACACCGAGGCGGCTGAGGAGTTCGAACTGTTCCATGGTCCTATCGCAGCGCTCTTAGAGCGTTGAGGATTACCGCGACATCGATGGCTTCCTGCAAGAGTGCGCCTTGCACCGGCGGAAGATACCCGAGCGCGGCCACAGCCATGGCGAGGACCGAGAGTCCAAGCCCCACTGCGACGCTCTGCAAGGCAATGTCTCGGGTACGGCGGGCGATGCCGATTGCCTTCGCCAGTGGTTCCAGCTCGTCGACGAGCAGTACGACACCAGCCGCCTCAGAGGAGGCTGCCGTGCCGCGAGCACCCATGGCGACTCCAACGTCGGCAGCGGCCAGTGCCGGAGCATCGTTCACCCCGTCGCCAACCATCATCACCGGGCCCGTCGAGGCCTCCGCCCGCACGGCGGCAACCTTGTCGGCGGGGCTCATCCCGCCCAACACGAGGTCCACACCGAGTTTGCTACCGACAGTCTCCGCGATTTCCGTCCTGTCGCCCGAGGCAAGGACGATCCTGTTCACACCGGCCTGTCGCAAACCCGCCAGCACGGAAATAGCATCGTGACGCAGGTGGTCGGCCAGAACGATAACACCAGCCAGTTTGCCGTCGACGGCAACGGCCACGGTCATCGACTCGCCATCAATGCCGACGTGCAGTTGGTGGGGATCGTCTCCGCCACTCAGGCGATGAACAAAGCTACTACTACCGACGATGACCCGCTTGCCCTCGACTTCGCCTTCGAGCCCCACACCCGGGGTTTCTTCGACGTTGCGCGGGGCGGAGAGCTTCAAATTTCTGGCGACCGAGTCCTTGATCAGCTCTGCCGCCACGACATGGCCGGACGCCTGATCCAAACTCGCTGCGAGTTGCAGAACCTCGTCCTCGCTGAAGTCATTTGCGGTTCTGATATCGGTGATCGCGGCCTGTCCATGCGTCAACGTTCCTGTCTTGTCGAGAATGGCGGTTCGGATCCGCGCAAGGGTCTCAAGGGTGCCCCCACTTTTGATCAGAACGCCAATCCGCGCTGCACGCGAGAGTCCGGAAATGATCGCGACAGGCACGGCAAGGATCAGCGGGCAGGGCGTTGCCACGACCAGCACGCCAAGCGCTCGAATCGGATCACCCGAGATGATCCAGGCCAAGCCGGCAACCGCCAGGGTCAAGAACAGGAAACCGATGGCATAGCGGTCGGCCAGCCGCACCATCGGCGCGCGGCTGGCCTGGGCCGCTTCGACCAGGCGCACGATGCCGGCATAGGTGCTCTCCGCGGCCGGGCGGCTGGTGATGAGTTCGAACGGAGAGCCAACCGAGGTGGCGCCGCTGAGTGCCTCGCCGCCGGCCGCTATTTGCTGCGGCACCGACTCTCCGGTCAGTGCAGAGAGGTCCAGCGCGGCGGGCGTACCGACGACATGACCGTCGACCGGCAGAACCTCGCCCTTGCGAATGAGCAGGCGGTCACCCACTGCGATTGAGGCAATCGGCACCTCCTCGAGCACCGAGTTACGAAATCGCATCGCAGTGCGGGCCACCCGCCCAAGCAACGCCGTCATCTCCCGCCTGGCCCGGCCGGCGGCAAAGGTCTCGAGCAGTTGGCCTCCCGCATACATGAGGGCCACGACATTGCCGGCAAGGGGCTCGCCAAAGGCCAAAGCAGCCGACATCGACAGTGCGGCAACGATATCCAGACCGACGTCTCCCTTGCGCAGAGAAACAACAACCTGCACCAATAGGGCAGCTAGGACGGGCAAGGTTGCGACGGTCCATGCGACCCCGGCCAGCTGACTTTGCCCGGTCCACCAAAATGCCGCTCCAGCGGCAAGCCCGAGGATCGAGACTGCGACCAGCACATATGTCGGAAGTTTCGTCATGGTCTTCCTTGGGTAGCGGGGCGCACCCAGTCGGTCGGTCAGAAGTCCAGCCCGAACCCCCAATTACTTTGAGACTGCGCGGCGAGGGTACGGACATGCCGCGATTTTCAAGCTCGCGCCTGATACTCGGCGGCATTTCACGGCAGCCGCAATTCGCGCTATGCAATAGATGCCAGTGCAGCCGGTCACCGAGAGTTGCGTTCTTCGGCATCTTGTGCGTTTCGTGCCATTCCTTGTTGATCGTCGCCAACGGGTCCCCCTACCCATGCATGCGATCGGCCGCATGGAAATACCTCCGCGCCGCCGCAATGAGCTCCGCGTCAGTGGGATGGTCCATCGGCTCCAAGCCCAACACGCGTCGGGCGATGGCCGGGTAATGCTCATGGAGATGACCGGCGAGCTCAATTCTGGCCGTTCCCGGCCCCACGATGAGGATCGCCTTTGCCAGTTGCAAAGCCTCAGCGACCCCGGCCAGGAAGTCCGAACTCATTGGCTCTTTGCCAAGTCCGAGGTGATCGGCCTTGCGATGGATGTGGCGCGGTGCATTCCTAGCGACAACAGTCGACTTGTTCGCTCCGTCCGAACTAATGCCGAACGCCTTGGCTTCGTGCTGATCGATCCATACGCATACATGGTAACTCATGGTAGTCTCCCTGGAATCAGGCGAGGTGATGCGGTTGGCGATTTCACTTACCCTCTCGCACGACACGCCAGGTTGGTTTGAGGTCATGGATGAATTGTCGTCTAGCTTCCCCACAACGGGGGTGATCCCTTGGTATGGCCTCTAGCAAAGACGAGAATAGGCGGCTTCCCGATCGTCCATTTGATTCAGCGCAACCTTGGAAGAACGTACCCGCGGCCAGTCGCGCCGCCTCGTCAACACTTCAGTGGGAGAACAGGATCGGGAGACGCCCCTCGCGCAGGACAGCCCGTGTCGCACCTCCGAGCACCAATTCCTGCATTCGACTATGCCCATAGGCGCCCATAACCAGCAAATCCGCATCATTGCCAACCGCGATGGCTTGGAGTGTCTCGCCTATCGGAGCGGCTCCTCTGGTCCGGGCCACGTGCCGTGTCTCAACACCGTGCCGGCTGAGGAAATCCGTAATGCCAGAAGTGCTTGCGTCGTCGATGGGTTTGTCATCGGCGACGGTGACGATTGAAGCCGAGCCGGCGAGAACAAGAATCGGCATTGCGTCGCGAAGGGCCCGTACCGCCGCCCGGCTGCCGTCCCACGCGACGAAGACTTTCATCGGTACGGTTCTATCTTGCACGGCAAGGATCGGCAACTCGTCGGGGGGGCAACAATGACCGGGCCGCCCGAACCAAATATCAGAGACTCGGCGGCGCCCACCTGCTGCGGATCGCTGGCATCAAGCACAAATGCCGTAGAGTCGTAGATCGGTGACAAGGTCACGAGGTGATCGCCGAACGCTCCGAGCCGGCACCGGGGCCTAGTGACCGTCATCGGTACATTGAGTCGACCAGCCCGGTCCCCCTGCCCAGGATGAGATGTCGATGGCACGCGCGTGGCTCTGGGCCTCGGCCTTCTCCGCCATCTCTCAGACGTTGATCAGTACCTCGGCAAGAGGCAACCAGAGAATCTCAAAGAGCGAATATACCGGCCCGCTGGCCAGGCGGTAGCCGATGCCGATGGACAGGATGGAATTGAGCCAACCGAATCGCGCCGAGTTGGCGCTACGTCGAAGCGAACCGCTAGCAGCGGTCGTGCGTTCAGGTGTTGCATGGTCTGGGGCAGGGCACTCCAAAGCTCCGCGGCCGTTGCTTCGGCCACTACGGTGTCATTTGATCTTTTGGTGTGCTGAGTTGCGTGCGACCACTCAACAGTTCTTGCCGCCGGAAAGATGGACGAGATGAGCTTGCCAATCGGAAGCCGCATCACCGGCCACCGGCGCCACTCTTCGGGCACGTATTTCAGCTGAGATTTCTTCCGAGCAAGAAAGAGGATCGGGATGCCCTTCTTCTCAACGAGCGCTGCGAACTCGAAACACGGCAAGCCGGCGACCAACGTGTCTCCGGCAGCGCGCACGTTGTTCGCCATCGCATGCCAGGCTTTGCTGTCGCCATGGGCGCAGTTGACCCGCGCGACGTCCACCCCGCGACAGGCAAGATCGAGAACGACATCCGGCCGAGATCCTCAATCAGACCTGACACCGTTGCCGGGGGTGTCATGATCACCGCGAGGTCCGGCACGGTCGGCAAGTCGGCGGCTCGGCGGTAGCACCGCAAAGCCTGACACTTCTTGGTATTTGACGTTGACCGGATAGATGGCGACGGCGAACCCTGCTTGCCTTATGTTTTCGAGCACCACGTGTCCCACCGACCCGGCCCGTTCCGAGGCGCCGATGATCGCCACAGACCTGACCTTAAGCAGGGTATCGAGGTTTCGGATGGTCACACATTCACTCCTCGATATTTATCCATGGCGCCACTGGCAGATCAACAGGTCGCCATACTGGGCGCCAACGCTTCTTCGCTGGCGCTCATGACGACCCGAATAGCATCCTCGATACTGATCTGAATCAAAACCCTTGCGGCCGCCTTCGCCCAATTGCACCACGCGACGCGGTGTGATCGCCATATCGGTCCGAGCACAGTACGGCGCAATCCGAGAAATCCGCGTGACGAGCGATACGACGCGCGGCGTTAAGGCGTCTTCCTGGGACACCCGACGGCTGGCAATCGGGAGTATGATACCCGCAAGTCCGGAGCCAATGCCGTGCAGCACAAGGATGGAACGTGACCGATTCGCCCCAGTCTGTCGCACTCGACGAGCCCTGGCTGCGTGACGCCCATGCGGTGGCGCGCGCGCTTGGCGCCAATGCGGAGCAGGGGTTGGACCAGCAGGAGGCAGCACAGCGGCTCGCCCGGCATGGTCCCAACCAATTGCGCGCCGCCGCGTCGCGGCCCGCATGGCGCCTGGTGCTGGCCCAGTTCCAGGATCCGCTCGTCTATCTGCTGCTGGGCGCCATCGTCATTGCCCTGGCCGCCTGGCTGATCGAGGGGCGCGAGGGCTGGCCAGTGGATGGGATCGTCATCGCCTTGGCAGTGGTGCTCAACGCGGTGCTGGGATTTGCACAGGAGGCCAGGGCGGCGAGCGCCGTGGCGGCGCTGGCCCGTATGATGGAGGTGACCTCGTCGGTGTTGCGCGGCGGCCTGCGTCAGCGCATCCCCAGCGCCGGACTGGTCCCGGGTGACATCATGCTGCTCGAAGAAGGCGATGCAGTGGGCGCCGACGCCGAACTCTTGGCCTCGGCCAGCCTGCGCGTGCAGGAGGCTTCGCTCACCGGCGAAAGCGAAGCGGTGCTGAAGGACGCCGCGACACTGGCCGGGGACCCGCTGCTCGCCGACCGGCTCTGCATGGTGTTCAAGGGGACATCCGTGGCGCAGGGAACCGGGCGCGCCGTGGTGACCGCCACCGGCATGCAGACCGAGATGGGCGCCATCGCCACGATGCTGGATGCCACTGACGAGCAGCCGACGCCGCTGCAAAGAGAAGTTGCCCGGATCGGCCGCATGCTGGGTATCGCCGTGGTGGGGATCGCCGCCGTGGTCATGGCGACACTGCTGCTGGTCTCGGACATCAAAGGACCGGCCGACGTGATCACGGTGCTACTGCTGGGCGTATCGCTGGCCGTCGCGGCGGTACCCGAGGGTTTGCCGGCCATACTGTCACTGGTGCTGGCGCTCGGCGTGCAGCGCATGGCCAAGCGCAACGCGGTGGTCAAGACCCTGTCGTCGGTAGAGACACTGGGCTCGGCCTCGGTCATTTGTTCGGACAAAACCGGGACATTGACGCGCTCGGAAATGACCATTGAGCGGGTGGTCACCGCGTCCGGCGACAGCCGCGTCACCGGCATCGGCTATGCGCCGGCTGGCGCTGTGGAACATGAGGGGCAGCTTCTGTCCGAGGGTCCGGTTCGGGCCGAACAGATCGTCGTTCTGAGCGGGGGGAGCCTGGCGGGCAATGCCAGCCTGCGCGAGGGTGCGGACGGCATCTGGGAAATCCAGGGCGATCCGACCGAGGCGGCATTCCTCGTGGCGGAGCGCAAGCTGGGCGTCGAGGTGCGCCGCCAGCAGCGCTTCGAGCGCGTCGTCGAGATTCCCTTCACCTCCGAACGCAAGATGATGTCCTCGATCGAACGAGACCGTGAACTGTGCGGCGCGCTGGTCATCGTTACCAAGGGCGCGCCGGATGTCCTGATCGAGCATTGCACAAGCGTGCGGATCGGCATGGACGTCGTGCCGTTCGACGCGGTCCGCCGCGCCCGCGCGCTGGCCGATGTCGAGCGCCTCTCCGACCAGGCGCTGCGCACGCTGGCCGTTGCCTATCGGCCATTGGCCGAGGGCGAGGATGCGCGAGCCAGCGAAACGCTGGAGCGGGACCTGATCTTTGTTGGCACCGTCGGCATTATCGATCCGCCCCGTCCGGAAGCTGCGGTAGCCATCGCCGAGGCACACCGCGCCGGCATCCGGGTCATGATGATCACCGGCGATCATCCGCGCACCGCGGCCCGCATCGCCGTCCAGTTGGGCATCGTCAAGGTCGGCGCCGTGGCGATGACCGGCGCCGATCTGGATGGGCTGGATGAGGCGGGGTTTGCCGCGGCTGTGCGTGAGTTCTCAGTCTATGCCCGCGTGGCACCGGTGCACAAGCTGCGCATTGTTGCCGCGTTGCAGGCCGACGGCAACGTGGTGGCGATGACGGGGGATGGCGTCAACGACGCGCCGGCGCTCAAGGCCGCCAATATCGGTGTGGCCATGGGCATCACCGGCACTGAAGTGAGCAAGCAGGCGGCTAGGATGATCCTCGCCGACGACAATTTTGCCACCATCGTCAACGCGGTGCGCGAAGGGCGCGGCATCTTCGACAATATCAGCAAATTCCTGCGCTATCTGCTGTCCTCCAACATGGGCGAGGTCCTGACCGTGTTTCTGGGCGTGGTCGGCGCCGGGATCATCGGGCTGACGGGTGCTGCCGGCGACGAGGCGCTGGTGCTGCCGCTGCTGGCCACCCAGGTGCTGTGGATCAACCTGATCACGGATTCGGGGCCGGCGCTGGCCATGGGCGTCGATCCGCACGGCGAAGACGTGATGGCCCGCCCGCCGCGAAACTCTGGCGAGCGCGCCATCGACGCTCGCATGTGGCGGGGCGTGATCGCAATCGGGCTGGTGATGGCCCTGGCCACACTCCTGACCATCGATCTTTACCTGCCCGGCGGGCTGATCGAAGGATCGCAAGGCCTGGACCAGGCGCGCACCGCAGGCTTTACCGTGCTCGTCTGCGCCCAGTTGTTCAACTGCCTGAACGCGCGCTCGGAAACCACCAGCGCTTTCCACCACATGTTCGCCAATCGCTGGCTCTGGGGCGCCATCGCGCTGTCGCTTGTCCTGCAGGTCGCGGTCGTCCATTTCGGCCCGCTCAACCTCGCATTCGGGACCGTGCCGCTTACGCTCGAGCAATGGCTGGTCTGCGGCGCCATGGGCAGCTTCGTCCTGTGGTTCAGCGAGGTGCGAAAATGGCTCATGCGCCGAAGACCGGCCAGCGTAGGCCTTTGACCTGACCTGTCGAACCTGGACCTGGACGCGAGGGTTTGAGCAGCATCGCGCGCAACTCCTGCTCGCCGTCGCAAGAATCCGTTAGCCGCCATTCCCCGCTCTCGGGCATCGAGCGCCACGCCGTCGGAGCTAAGCAGTACCACGACTGCTATTGGCGGCGCACGGCGGCTGACCCCGCCTACAGATGTCCACTCTGCTTAAGCTTGGTGAACACTTGTTAAGCTTGGTGAACACTTCGCGTCCTGCGTTGGCCGGGACTGTCGATCGTAGGATTGACGCCCCGCCCGCAGGTCATCCCACGGCCGGCTGCGTGGAATGAGCGTCATGCAAACGAGATTGCATCAACCGGTGTCGGCAGTTGCCGGGAAGGTGAACTCTTGGCGCTTCTGTGTCGCAGTCATGCGGGTGACAATACCGTTTTCGCCTCCGGTAATAGTGGCAATGCCGATTTCGGCTCGGGCCAGCCGGCGCATCGGTCGCTGCCGTCGCCGACGAAGGCGATCTTCTGACTGCCCGCGGCGAAGGGCCGCGTCGACCTTGCCCTGCACCACAGCCATCACCCCCGTCGATGCCGAGCCGGCGCACAATGACCTCTGCCGTCCGCCGGTTGTCGCCGGCATCATCGCCACCCTGAGACTGAGGACCTGCACCGCCGCACCGGCTTCCTGTGCCGTTCCCGAAAATCCCTTCTCTGCGGCAGTCGTCGCGGTGTCGGGCCCAAATCCGCGAGGACATGGCGCCGGGTGACCTGCGGCGGCGCTGCCCAAGGCTCGGCATAAGCCCCACGCGATTTCATTGAAACCCGCTTGCTGATGGACTAGCTGTTTGATCCCGGGCTTTGATGGTGCATCGTTTTCCATCGCATGGAAGGAAGCACTATGGGCCAGGTTCTACACGGGAGCGCCACGACGACAGAGGCTGTCCGTCGAGCGATACAATATAGTCAAGAGAGCCTGAAGATGATCGCCGCCGCGTTCCTGCGCCACCTCATCGCGGCCGTTTCCTATGCCATCCACATCGTGCTCACCGACAACGGCATCCAGTTCAAAAACCGCGAGCAGGACCGCACGGCCATGGAGCATATCTTCGGGCGCACCTGCCGGGATAACGGCATCGAACATCGCACCACCAAGATCAAGCATCCCTGGACCAATGGTCAGGTCGAGAGGATGAACCGCTCGGCCTTGCCGTTGGTCCTTGGGGTGTAAGGCCTTGTTCTGATGTGCTTAAGCCCGAGCCGCTGGCAGGCTTTGGCGAAGGTCTTTGAGAGATAGGAGCCGCCATTGTCGGTCATGATGGCCTCGACCCTGATGCCCAGGCTTCTGCCGCCTCGAGGAAGGCTATGGCGCTCTCCTGCCGGTCGTTGTGCATCACCTGGCTGAAGCCGATGCGTGAACGATCGTCGATCGCTACATGGACGAACTCCCAGCCGATGCCTTTGTGGCGGTTGACGACGCCTTGCCGGTAGCCGGTGATGCGATGGCCAATGCCGGCGATCTTGCCGAGCTTCTTGATGTCGAGATGGATGAGCTCGCCCGGTCTTGCCGCTCGTAGCGGCGCACTGGCTCGGGGTCGAGCGCACTCACCCGGTTGAGCCCAAGCCGCCTGAGGACACGGCTTACGGTGGCCGGCGAGACCCCGCTCGCCTGCGCGATGTGCTTGCCGCTCCAGCGCTCGCGGCGCAGCCGGGCAATCTCATCAACCACCGCCTGGGCCGTCGGCCGGCGCACCCGGTGCGGACGCGAGCTGCGGTCCATCAGCCCTGCTACGCCCTCCGCCCGGAACCGCGCCACCCACTTGCGGGCCGTCCGCGGGCAGACCCCTGCGGCTGTCGCGGCGGCGGCGGCAGCTCTTCGGTGTGGCCCGCGGCACCGGGTCGCAACGACTGCACACCAACCTCGCCCGGGCGGCCGTACTCGCTCTCTTTGTCACGGCGTCCAGCGGCACCTACATGTCGGCGGTCTACTTCGAATTCGTGCCCAGCTCCGATGCGAGTATCTCGCTGAACGACCTGCGCGAGCTGGTGTTCCCCAATCCGGACGATACGAGCGACGTTTTCACCGTCACTACCAGCTCCGGCCAGGGCTATGTCGATCAGGCGACGGGTGCGCTGATCTCCTTCACGCCCAACAGCGCATGGCAGCAAGCCTACGAGCTCATCTACATGCTCCACACGGGGCAGGGCGCCTGGATGCTGGCGGTGCTGCTCGGCCTCGGGGCTCTCGCCGCCCCAGCGCTCGCGATCACCGGTTCGGCGATCTGGTGGTTGCGCCGCAGCAGCATGCCGCGCGTCGCGCACAATGCGTCTCCGCGCGATGCCGACACCGTCATTCTCGTCGGCAGCGAGTCCGGCAGCACCTGGGGTTTCGCCGCGAACCTTTACGAGACGCTCGGCGCTCATGGCCACCGCGTGCACCTGGCCGCGATGAACGACCTCCGCCGCATCTACCCCAAGGCGAGCCGCCTGCTCGTCCTCGCCGCCACCTATGGCGACGGTGCGGCGCCCGCCTCGGCCCGACAGTTCCTGACGCGGCTCAGGTCGCTAAGCTCGCGCACCGGTTTCGTTGTGCTCGGCTTCGGCGACCAGAGCTTTCCGCAGTTCTGCGGCTATGCATCGGAGGTCGAGGCCGCGCTGACCGATCGCGGGCTCGAGCCGCTCCTGCCCATCTATGGCATCGACCGCCAGTCTTCTGCGGACTTCGCCGCCTGGGGCAACATCCTGGGCGAGCGGCTGGGCATTGAGCTTGCACTTTCCCACGTGCCCTCCCGCCCGCGCACCGACAGGCTCGTTCTCGAAGAACGTATGCTCTACGGCGTGGAGGTGCAGGCCCCGGTTGCGATGTTGCGCTTCGCGGTGCCGGATGGCCGTCCGGGTGTTCCCCGTTGGCTCGGAGGACGGAACCTGCCGCATTTCGAGGCCGGCGACCTCGTGGGAATCCTGCCGCCAGGCGGCGACGTGCCGCGCTACTACTCGCTCGCCAGTTCATCGAGGGACGGCGTGCTCGAGATCTGCGTTCGCAAGCAGGCGAGCGGGATTTGCTCGGAGTTTCTGCATGCACTCACCCCAGGCGACACTGTGGAAGCCTTCATCCGGCCCAACCCCGATTTCCACCCCAACCGGACGCGTCGGCCGCTGATCCTCATCGGGGCGGGCGCCGGTGTCGCACCGCTCGCCGGGTTCGTCCGCAGCAACAGGCGTCGCCCCGTACATCTGTTTTTCGGCGCCCGCGATCCGGGATCGGACTTCCTATATCGCGACGAGATGCGTGAAGCGCTGGCCGACGGTCGCCTCGCTTCCCTCACTACTGCGTTCTCGCGCGTCCTAGGGGGTGGCTACGTGCAGGATCGTCTGCTCGACGAAGGCGCTGCCATCCGGGAGCTGGTCGAGCGAGGCGCCCAGATCATGGTTTGCGGCGGTCGCGAGATGGCGAGCGGAGTACGTGAAGCGATAGACGCCTGTCTCGCCCCGCTTGGCCTCTCCGTCGACGGACTTAAACGCCGGGGACTCTATCTCGAAGATGCGTACTGAAACTAACCTCGTCCGAAGGGCGATCAATGGTCCCACCATGGGGACACGCTATTCGGCGGTATTCTTCGCGCAGGAGGAAGGGCATCTCGCTGACCTGCACCTCGCCCTCCAGCAGGCCGTGGATACAGTCGACAGCCAGATGTCAACCTGGAAGCCGGACTTCGATCTCATGCGGCTGAATCGGGCGCCGGTAGGGGCATGGTCTAGCGTGCCCCGCGAACTCGCAACCGTATTGGCGTCGGCGCTGGAGGTCGGCGGGCTTTCCGATGGAGCCTTCGACATCGGCGTCGGCGACCTCGTTTCTGCCTGGGGCTTCGGCCCCGGAGCGGGCGCTCCCGATCCCGACGCCATCGCAACGACCAGTGCAGGGCGACGCATGCCGGCGCATCTCGCCCTTGAGTTTGATCCGATCAGAAGACGCGCATGCAAACATGCCCCGGTCACGCTCGACCTTTCCGGCATCGCCAAGGGCTACGGGGTCGATGAGCTGGCCCGTGTGCTCGAGAGCCACGGCGTATCGAGCTACCTCGTCTCGATCGACGGCGAATTGCGTGCGGGACGGCCAAAGCCTAATGGATCGCGCTGGCGCGTCGCTGTGGAGAGCCCCGAGTTCGGGCACCGAGCCGCCGCCGGCGTCATCGAAATCGCCGATGCGGCACTCGCGACATCAGGTAACTACCGGCACGTCGTCGAGTACCGTGGTACCCGCTACGGCCACACGATCGACCCGCGGCAGCCCCTCTTCGGTAACGGTTCGCGCCGAAAACTCCATGCAGGCGGATGCCTGGGCCACAGCATTGATGGTCCTCGGTCCTGAGCGTGGCAGTGAACTCGCATCAGCACTTGGCCTGGAGGTGTTGTTCGCTCAGCGCGAAACCGACACCGCCCGCCCCATGGCTCCACGCCAATTCACCCATTACCCCAGCCCCTGAAAGGAGGAGCTACCATGACCAAGACCATCGTTACACTCGCTGCAACGGTATGCGGCATCTGCGCGCTTGGCGCGTTACCGGCATCTGCCGCCGACGTCCGGCGCGAGCTCACGCCCGACCTCATCTACGGCCACTGCCTCACGGCAGGGGCGGGCAGCGAGACGGAGGGTGTCTTCATGCTGCCGGGCGGTCGTCGCGTCGTCGGTACTGTGCTCTGTACCGCTGAAGACCTCGTTGCTGCCAAGGCCAGACCGTCGCGCCATCACGATGACGACGATGACGATGATGACGAGGGGCAGGAGGACGCCGGTTACGAAGCCTGACCGAACGATGGGCGGAGCCACGCGGATGCCGGGGCCCCTTGGCCTAGACGACGGTGCCGAACAGTGCGCCGATGGCGGCCGTGATCAGCATGGCGAGGGCACCCCAGAACACGACGCGGACGGTCGGCTTCCACGGCGAAGCCCCGCCCGCGGCGGCTCCAATTGCTCCAAGAGCGGCCAGGAATGCCAGCGATGCCAGGGCGACGATCCAGATCATCCAGCCGCTCGGCGACACAAGGACGGCGAACAGGGGCAACGCCGCACCAATGGCGAAGGTCACAGCCGAGGTGAGCGCCGCTTGCACCGGCCGCGCGGCGGATACCTCCGATAGACCCAACTCGTCGCGAGCATGAGCGCCCAGCGCATCCTTGGCCATGAGTTGCGTGGCAACCTGACCGGCGAGCGATTCATCCAGTCCACGGGCAACATAGATGGCGGTCAGTTCAGCGTGCTCCGACGCAGGCTCGTTCGCGAGTTCCCACGTCTCCTTGGCAAGGCTCGCCGCCTCAGTATCCGACTGCGAGCTCACCGAAACGTACTCACCCGCAGCCATCGACATGGCGCCGGCGACAAGCCCGGCTACCCCGGCGACAAGGATCGCGCCCTTGTCTCCCGAGGCCGCCGCCACACCGATAATCAGGCTCGCCGTCGACACGATGCCGTCATTGGCTCCGAGCACAGCGGCCCTGAGCCAACCGATGCGCCCGACCTGGTGATCTTCCGTATGGGTCTTCATCCTGGTCATCAGGTTTGGTTCTCGCGAGCTGGGGCGGCCGCCCGACGCCGGACGTCGACGGTGCCTGTCTGTTAGCCTGCCGCACACAGGGGTGACGGCACGAACGAATAGCGGCTGCCGTTGTTGACGACGCAAACCGCCCGATCCGGCACCCAGAATGATGCGTGTGACATAGGCCACCCTTCCTATGCTGAGCCGAAGGCGGCCGCCGAGCGCCACAGCATGTAAGCGGCCACGCTGAAGATGAGTGTGGCGAACAGGATGTTTAGCAGTCCGCGGCTCTTCGAGATTTGATCTGCCGCAAAGGCGCCGAGCATGCCACCGCCGATGCCGCCGGCGACAAACACAGCAGCGAGCGGCCAGTCGACGAGGCCCGAAGCGGCATAGTTGAGCGCTGTGGTCAGCCCAAAGGCTGCGACGGCGACGAGCGAGGAGCCGACTGCCGAGAGGATTGGCATGCCGGTCGCGGCGATCAGCCCCGGAACGATGAGGAAGCCGCCCCCGATGCCGAAGAAGCCCGAGAAGATACCGGTCGCGGCCCCGTACCCGACCGTCTTGGGTGCGTTCTCGAGTGTGCAGGCGGGTGCCGAGTTGGCGCTCCTGCCGCGGCTTCGCAGCATCAGAATACCTACGACGATCATCAGCAGGGCAAAGAGGAAAAATAGCTTTTCGCCGTCGATCAGCTTGCCCGCGCTTGAGCCGAGGAATGCGCCTGCAACGCCTGCGGAGGAGTAGATCGCGGCGCAACGCCAGCGGACATTGCCGCGGCGGGCGTGGGTGAAGAGGTTAGCCAGGGCATTTGCTGCCACCGCTACGGCGCTGGTGCCGAGCGCCAGATGCGGGCTGGGCACGCCGACCAGATAAACCATCAGCGGCACGGCCAGGATGGAGCCGCCGCCGCCGAAGAGCCCGAGCGTCAGCCCCACCAGCCCTCCGGAAAGGGCGCCGAGCAGGTACTGGAAAGGTTCGAGCAGCATGGCCTCGCAAATTGGGCGAGCCCGGTCGAGCCGGGCCTCCTGCCAGCGATCACCGGCTGGCGCTCTTGATGGCGCTGTAGAGCGAGCCGGCGCGAGCGCCGGAGCGGCAATAGCCGAACATGGGCTTGGGCAGTTCCTTGAACGCCTGCTCGGCCCGGATCAGTGCTGCTTCGGTGAGCCCGCCCGAGACGGGGACATGCACAGCGAACAGACCAGCCCGTTCCGCTGCGCTGGCGATCGAGGCGAAGCTCGGCTGGCCGGGCTCCTCCCGGTCGGGGCGGGCACAAAGGATCGACTTGAAGCCGGCATCGGCAATTGCCTGCACCTGTTCGGGCGTAATCTGGCCAGCAACAGCAAAGTCGGCGTCAAGCTTGCGGTGGTTCACGGTTTTGTCCTTCGTGCTGGGGGAGGAGAAGGGCCACATGGCAGAGGTCTCGTTGGTTGAGTATCGGGTCAGAGGGCGTTCACGGGCACCTTGAGGAAGGTGCGACCGCTCTCGTCCTTGGGTGGCAGCTCGCCGCCGCGGATATTTACCTGCAGCGACGGGATGATCAGCGCGGGCATGGCTAGGGTTGCATCGCGAGCGGTGCGGAGCCGGACGAATTCCGCCTCGGTCACCCCGTCATGGACATGGATGTTGTGCCTGCGCTCGTCGCCGACGGTGGTCTCCCACCGGATCTCACGGCCGTTCGGACCGTAGTCGTGGCATATGAAGAGCCGCGTTTCGTCCGGGAGACTGAGGATGCGTCGGATCGAGCGAAATAGCGTTACCGCGTCGCCGCCTGGGAAATCGGCCCGAGCCGAGCCGCCGTCGGGCATGAAAAGGGTGTCGCCGACGAACGCGGCATCGCCGACCACATGCGTCATGCATGCCGGCGTGTGGCCGGGGGTGGCCATCACGTGCACCGTCATGGTGCCGATCGCGTAGCTGTCGCCATCCTGGAACAGCCGGTCGAACTGGCTGCCGTCGCGCTGGAACTCGGTGCCTTCGTTGAAGACCTTGCCGAACACTTCCTGCACGGCCTTGATGTTCTCACCGATCGCGAGCTTGCCGCCCAAGTGCCGCTGGATGTAGGGCGCGGCCGACAGGTGATCGGCATGGGTGTGCGTCTCAATCAGCCAATCAAGCGTCCAGCCCTTGTCCCGGATATGGGCGATGATGGCGTCGGCGTGTTCGAAACTGATGCGGCCGGAGGCGTAGTCGAAGTCCATGACGGAATCGACGACGGCGCAGGCGGTCGAGCGGCGATCGCGGACGATGTAGCTGATCGTGTTAGTGGCCGGATCGAAGAACGGTACCACTTCGGGCCTGACGGTGAGTTCGGCGGCGAACGGAATTGGCTTGACGGTCATGATCATGATGTCTCTCTCAATGGTCAGGCGGACTCGCGCTTGCTGCTGAGGCGCAATGCTGCGTAGATCGGGCAGAAGCTCAGGGTGGAGGTCGCGATCAGAACCGCGCCGGCGATGATGGCACTCCAGAATGACAGGCTGTCCGACCAGATCGGCCAGCCGGTAATGAAAGGGGCGGCGATGAGAGCTGCACCAAGGATGACCGGATGATGCGGTCCAGGTTTCCGAGGTTCGACATGGTGTGCCTTTCGGTGCGGTCATCAACGGGTACAATCTCATTGACACATATATTCGAATATTCTAATGTGTCAATATGATTGTTGCAGACCTTGAACCACGCGCCGATGAGGCGGCCGAACTGCTTGCCGCGATGGCCAATCCCAAGCGCTTGTTGATCCTATGTAATCTGCTGGATGAGGAACTCAGCGTGGGCGAGCTGTCCGACCGGGTGCAGCTGGCGCAATCCCCGTTGTCGCAACACCTGTCGAAACTCCGCGCCTTGCGGCTGGTGGCGACCCGACGCGACGGCCAGATGATCAAGTATCGCCTTGCCTCGGCCGGTGTGGCGAGCATTCTGAGGACGCTGCACCGCATCTATTGCATGCCGCTGGAAACGCGTGTTGACGCCCGGGATTAGTCCCCCTAAGTCGAGTGCTGCTCCGACCGGAAGGTAGGGCTGCAAGTCGAGATGCTGTTTGACCAGGTCAAACGCTTCAACCGGACGTGGCGTAACCGTAGCAGGGCGGCGCTTGTCCCGACGCCGCTTCAACTGCGGGAGCGCATGATGCCCAAGTTCGTCCACATCGACATCTCGGCGGATCAGCCGGAAAGGGCGGCCGCGTTCTACCGGCAAGCCTTCGGCTTGACGGTAACTCGGCTCGATGGACCGGTGCCGTATTGGCTCGTGGCGGTCGATTCCGCCGACCCCAATGATATGGGAGCCGGGATCGGGCAACGGACGGAGCCCTGGCAGACGACCGTACCCACTGTCGATGTCGCAGACGCAGACGAAGCCGCCGCCACGATTGTCGAGGCAGGCGGGTCGATCGTCATACCCAAGACACTGATCCCCGGCGTGGGCCAATTGGTCACCTTCAAGGATACCGAGGGCAACGTTATGGCCGTTCTCGAGAGCGACCCTGCCGGTTAATGGCAGGCCGGGCCCGCGGGAGCGCAGGGAGCCACCTGAAAGGACTCACTAGCCGACGAGCTTAGCTGTACGGCGAGGCTGCCGCGGGCAAGGTTGGTTCGACCTCGGGCAGGGGAGACGGACCCTCCCATGTCGCTCGCCGTGGCGTTACCCTCAGGAGACGATGAGACGGTCTTCGACGGAATGAACCCCAGGCGTCGCCCAAGCGGCCTCCTCAACCGCCCGTCGTTCGCTTAGGGCACGCACCGTGCCTGTGAGTGTCACCTTGTTGCCCGAGACGGCCACCTCGATCTGGTCGGCGTCGACCTCGGAACGTCGCCTCAATGCCTCTTCAATGCGTTTCTTCACGTCAACGGGGGCGGGTTTCGGGGCCAGTGTGATGACGTTGGTTACACCTCGTACGCCGTCGATGTGGCGGATGGCATCGCCGGCTCCCGTCTTTTGGTAGTTCCATTCAAGGGTGCCAGTCAGCGTAACCCACCCGTCTTGCACCACGACCTGGACCCGGCTGTCGGGTACCAGTGTGCTCCACTTGAGGGTGTTGATCACGCGCTTGGCAATTTCGTCGTCCGCATCGCCTATGATTGACGGAAGACGGACCTCAATCTCCTGGGCAATGGCACGTACGCCCTTGACGCGTGAGACGGCACGCTCAACCGCTTCCTTCTGGCTGTAGCTGGAGACGTGGCCGGTAAGCGTGACGATGCCGTCTTCTACCGCCACGCCGATATCGTTTGCGTCGATAGATGGCTCGAACTCGAGTTCATCGAGAACGTCCTGCCGAAGAGCGCTGTCTTTCATTTCTTCCTCCGCTGTAGGAAATCCCAGTTGGCATTTTGTACCGGTCCTCGGTCTTGATCTGGCTCAAGCTGCCATACGGTGCGCGGCGAGGAGGTGGCTTCGTAGGTCGTCATGACATCTAGAGTTGTTCGCCTGCGGGCACCGATACGACGACAGCAGTGCCGGAGACGATCGTGTCGGCTGGGTGGAGGATGACTTCGTCACCAGCCTTGAGCCCGGCGACTACCTCGGCGAGCTCTGCGTTTCGCTCGCCGAGCTCGATGCGCCTCGTCGTAGCCTTGCCATCCTCGACAACGAAGGTGGCCCAGTCGCCACCGAGGCGGAACAGCGCCCCGATGGGGATCGTAAGCAGGTCCTCGCCCCGCCAGCGGACAATGTGCGCCACGACGCGGAATCCGTGGCCGAGGCGCTGCCACTCGGTGGGCGGGGCCAAGAGCTTGAGAGTCGCCGTCGTTCGCTGCTCCTCGATGCCGAGAGCCGAGACCTTGGTGACGGCCATGGGCTCGACCCTGACGAGTTCGGCAGCGAGTGGCGGACCACCCCAGCCATCGATTGTCGCCTTCGCCCCGGGCTGAAGTTGCACGGCATCACGCGACGAGAGCTCCGCGGCGATCTCGAGGTCGGCCGGATCGCCAATGTTGAGGAGCGACGTGCCGGCCTGGACTACCTGTTCACTCTCGGTCAGTACCTGCAGGATCCGGCCCGAAACGGGTGCCTTCAGCTCGACGCAACATGCGTCGGTTCCGCTGCTGCCGACTCCCTCAATGAGGGCCGCCTCGGCGCTTTGGAGCTCGCTCTCGCGCACTCCAAGGCTCGCTTTGGCGCTCTGCAGTGCGGAAGTGGCGACGTCGAGGTCATACTGGGCCTTTTCCAGAACCTGCGCCGATACCAGGCCACGCTGCGATAGCGAGATCGTGCGCTCGAGCGCCCGTTCAGCGAAGTCGAGCTGCTTCTCGGCCTGAATAAGCTGGGTCGATGCGAAATCAACCGCAGCACGCGCCGTCTCGGCTGTGGCCTGGGCGATGCGGCGCGAGCGCTCGTCGAGGAGGCCCGGACCGGCGGGCCTGATGATCGCGATGACCGTCTCGTTGGCCAACACGGTGTCGCCCGCATGGAGACTCAGTCGCTGCAACTGGCCGGTGACCGGCGCCGATACGGTGAAGACTTCGCGGATCCGGCTTTGACCTTCCTCCTCGACCATCACGTCGAAGCTGCCGCGCTCGACCCTGGCCGTCTCAACTTCGATAGGGCGGGGCCACAAGGCCCATGCCAGCCCGGCCCCAATGAGGAGCGTAGCAATCACGATGAGTATGCGACCGAACATGGGGGTCACTCCCTGGTCTTGAGCACTGCGATCATGTCGAGGCGATCGACCCGACGGCGAACAACGAGGCCCGATACAACTGCCGCAAGGCAGACGATCAGGCTGGAGTAGGCGTAAACTTCCGGCCCAAGTATCAGGGCCATCCGATAGACCTCATTGGAGAACCCGGCGACCATGGCCAGCGCGATGAGGTAGCCGATCGCCCAGCCGAGCGGTTGGGCCAACAGCGTGACGATGACGATCTCGCCCAGTAGCAAGGACGAGACCTCGCCACGGGTGAAGCCGAGGACCCGAAGACTGGCCATCTCCCGCCCCTGTTCGGAGAGCGAGATACGCGCGAAGTTGTAGACGACCCCGAAGGCGATCAGTCCCGCAAGCCCGGCGAGCACCCCAATCATAACGAAGAGGTTCTGGACCTGCGTCTTTCGGAACTGCTTCAGAGCGATCGACTGCAGGGCGATGTAGCCGGCCGAGGGAGTGCGCTTGAGCACCGAGAAGAGGTTCGCCTGCTGCACCGGGTCGATCATCAGGTTTGCCCCGGATATCGCAGTGTCGTCGCCGACCAGCCGGTTCAGCGCGTCGAACTCCATGTAGGCGCCGAGCCCCATAAAGCCCTCCACCACATCGCTTATGGGAACCGAGAACTCACGGCGGTCACCTTCAAGCAATCTGATCCACACCGTGCCGCCGGCCGGTACGTCGAGGATATCAGCGAGCGCCTTCGACAGGACCAGCCCGCTCCCAGGGAGCGGGACAGTGCGTCCGTTCTCGTCGATGACGCGGCTGAGATCGGCGTCGAGCGGGCGGCCTACAATGGCGACACGCCGGCTCACATGGCCGCTGCTGATCTCCACGCCAACGGCCCGGTAGGGCTCGGCACGTATCACTCCGGGCAGGCGCTCCACTGCAAAGAGCGCCGATAGCGTGTTCTGACTCTGGAACGCTAGGGTGGCATCCTGCCGGTCAGCCCGATTGAAGGTCAGCTGGATCATGTGCTCCATCGCGCCGACCGTCCACAGCGAACCCACGAGAATTGCGACCGAGAGGGCAACGCCGAGGACGCCACCAGCACTTCGCCACGGCCATCTGAGCAGGTGCCGGAGCGCGATCACCGAGGTCTGCCGCAAGCGAACGACTTGTCTCAGCCCGCGTCCGAGAACCTTTCGGTAGTCAGGTGGTGCCGGCGGCGACATGGCGACGGCCGGTGGCAGCCAGGCAGCCTTGCGGACTGCGTTGATTGCCCCAACAATGCCGGCGCCCATGGTTGTTCCAGCGGCGAGGACATAGGTGCTTGGGTCGCGGCTGAAGATCAGCAGCGGGAAGCTATAGAATTTGCCGTAAAGAAGGGTCAGCTGCGTTCCCAGCCAGTAGCCGCCGACAAAGCCGACTGCGCACCCAACCAGCGCGATCAGCAGCACAAGCTCTACATAGTGTCCGGCTACCGCCCAGGAGGAGTACCCGAGCGCCTTCATGAGCCCAATCTGCTCGCGCTCGAGCGAGATCAGTCGTGACAAGGTAATGTTGACCAGGAATGCCGCTACCAGCAGGAACACCGGTGGCAACATCTGGCTCATCGCCTGCAATCCGATGAGTTCCGACTCCAGGAACACGTGGGAGATTTGCTGGTCGCGCCCATAGGCTCCGCGTCCGCCGTAGGGGGCCAGCAACTCGTCGAGCGCCTCGATCGCTTGCGCTTCCGAAACGCCGGGCAGCAGTCGGAGCGATACGTTCGAGAACGCGCCCTCGAGGCCATACGCGGCTGCCAACTCCGCTTCCTGCATCCACAGTACGCCGAAGCGGCGCTCATCGGGCAGCATCTCGCCAGGCGCCATAGCGTAGATGAAGTCCGGCGACAGGGCGATACCGGTCACTGCGATCGTACGCAGCGCCCCATTGATCAGCACCTTGACGGACGAGCCAGGTACCAGGTCGTTTGCCTTGGCGAAGACCTCGCTAATTACGGCTTCGCCTGGTCCTTCTGGCAACCTTCCGTTGCGCAGGTACATGCGGTTGAGCACTGGCTCGCCGATTTGCGGCAGCGAGACGAGGAGGACCGATGCCGGCTCAGGGACCCCCTCGATGTCGGCCGTTGCCACCCGCTCGATCCGTCCCTCGGCCGATAGTACCCCGTCAATCTCGGCGATCCGGGCGAGCAGCGGGCGCGGCGCCCGGGTCACGGCAGCAAAGACGTCAGCGAAGCGGTGCGTCTCGTAGTAGGCGTCTCGGGTATTGGCGAGCGACTGGTAGGTGCCGACGCCGATTATCATGGTTGCAACGCCCGCCGCCATTACGAGCGCAATGGCGATCACCTGCGCCCATAATCGCCTCAACTCCCGCAATAGCTTGATGTGAAGGGCGCGCATCGGTCACCAGCTCACTTCGGCAGGAGACTTGCGGGTGGCGTTGACTTCCGACGCGGCAATCCGGCCGTCGGCGAACTGCACGACCCTGTGGGCAATTTGCCTGATCGCTACATTGTGCGTGATAACGAGCGTGGTAGTTCCGAGCTCCTCGTTCACCTTGGTGAGGGCCTCAAGCACCAACACGCCGGTCTTGGAGTTGAGCGCCCCCGTCGGCTCGTCGCACAACAGCAGGTCAGGGCGCTTGGCGATGGCACGGGCGATCGCAACCCGCTGCTGTTCACCGCCGGAAAGCTGGGCCGGGAAATGATCAAGGCGGTCCCCAAGGCCGACCAGCTCGAGTGCTTCCTCGGGCCGCATCGGATTGCGGGCGATCTCGGTAACGAGTTGCACATTCTCCGTGGCTGTGAGGCTGGGAACGAGGTTGTAGAACTGGAAGACGAAGCCGACATGGTCACGGCGATAGCGGGTGAGGTGCCCTTCGGAGGCGCGGGTCAACGGATCGTCGCGGAACCAGACGTCGCCCGCTGTCGGAGTATCGAGGCCGCCGGCGATGTTGAGGAACGTGGACTTGCCCGAACCGGACGGCCCAAGGATAACGATGAACTCGCCCGGCGACGCGGCGAAGTCGACGCCCTTAAGCGCCTGAACCTCGACATCGCCCATGCGATAGATCTTGGTCAGCCCCTCGGTGAGGAGCAGTCCACGGGATCCGTCGCTGCTTCGTTTGTCATGCATACCTGATCTTGGACATCATCGAGGGGTAGCCGTTGATTTCGATCAAACGTCGGACGGTCGCCTTCAGGCGGAGGTCCATCCCATGTCGGCGGGCAACACCACCCCGTTGATGTAGCGGGCCTCATCGGAGGCGAGGAAGAGTACGAGGTTGGCGATATCGATGGGCTCGAGCATGCCGGGGTTGACTGCGTGGTAGGGGCTGAGCCGGCCAAGTGCAGCTTGGTCCAAACGCGATTGATCGACGCTCCGCATGATGGAGGTCGACACCCCGCCGGAGGCGATCACATTGCAGCGCAACCCGGATTTCGCGTACTGGAAGGCCGTGCTGCGGGTTAGGCCGATCAAGGCATGCTTTGAAGCCGTGTAGGCCGCTCCGGCGGATCCGCCGCCAAGGCCGGCAACGGATGCGATGTTGACGATGGCGCCGCTGCCTTGTCGAAGCATCAGTGGAACGGCGCGGCGCATCGCGAACATCGGTCCGTCGAGATTAACCGCGAGGACCCGCCGCCACGTTTCATTGTCGACATCGGCGACGGAAGCGAACAGGTCCATCACGCCGGCATTGTTGACCAAGACGTCAATCCGGCCGAACTCAGCGATCGCGCGATCAACCATCGCTGAACACTCAGCTTCGTTCGACACGTCGGCGGTCACCGGGATGATGCTGCCGCCAATCGAGTCGGCGGCGGCCGCCACGGCATCGCCATGCCAGTCGGCAGCAATGACCTTCGCGCCATGTTCAATGAACCGCCTGGCAATGGCGAGTCCCATACCTGAGCCAGCTCCTGTTACGACCGCGACCTTGTCCCGAATGCGCATGCCATGCCCTCTCTTCAACCGTAGCTGGCTCAACCTGCCAGCAAGCGGCCGGCGGCTACTTGATCGAAGTCAAACATCCGGCGGCCAAGCGCCGTATCCTCTAGAAACGCTCAAGGAGAGGGACATGTCCGGTTACAGCCGATACTCCGAAGCGCAGGGGAGGGTGGATGCCTCTCGCCATGCGCTCTTCGACTTTCTAGATGACCATGCGAACCTTGGCGCTCACATGAGCCGGCCGTCAGGAATGATGTTTGGCTCAATCATGCAGGTACAAATGGACCACGACCGTACGCGTCGGGTAGGCTCGCGTTTCGGTTTTGAAGGGCGCGTTCTCGGGTTGCCGCTGGAGGTACAGGAGGTAGTCATCGCCAGGGATCCCCCGGTAAGCAAACGCTGGGAAACCACCTCCGAGCCCCGCCTTTGGGTCATCGGCCGCTACCAGATGGGGTTTGCGCTGACGCCAACGGAGGAGGGCGCCACCCAACTGCACGTCGACATTGAGTATGAGTTGCCCGCGCGTGGCCTTGCACGGCTGCTCGGGCGCTTGTTCGCCTCAGTATACGCCAAATGGTGCACAGAACAGATGGTGACGGAGGCCCAGCGGCATTTCGAAAAGCGCGTTGCCGTCGACCCTCCAGCCACCACGTCATGAGCGAACGGGCGTGAGGCCGGTCACTCCACGGCCTCGGACTGCTGCTCCAGTCCTTCTGCATCTGCTGGATCAGCTGCTACATCTGCATCGTCTGCATCATCTGCATCTGTTGCATCATCTGCATCTGTCCAGCGGATACGTCGTCACCGTTGTCTCGACAGTCAGCCATCCCAGCCGGGCGAAGAAGTCGGTTGCGTCCGCAGTTGTCAGGTTTGCCACCGAGGCGATCTCCCGCTCACCCCACAGGTCAGCATACGGAAATGCAGGAATGTCGCTCATGTGGATGCCAGCGCAGACGACCCGGCCGCCCTTGCGTACGAGCCGCAACGCCAGCGGAACGAGCTCGCCCGCTGGCGCAAAGATGATGATGGCGTCCACCTGTTCGGGCGGACGTTCGTTCGTCCCGCCTGCTCAGACGGCGCCGAGTCGTCGGGCAAACGCCTGGCCGCTCGCATCTCCCGGCTTGGTGAAAGCATAGACCGCGACACCGTCGACACGGGCCACCTGGGTGATAATGTGGGCCGCTGCGCCGAACCCCATCAACCCGAGGCGTCTGGGCTTTCCGGCTCGCCGGTACGAGCGAAAGCCGATCAGGCCAGCGCAGAGCAGGGGAGCAAGGTGCGCGTGGTCCCCTCCGGGCGGCAGACGAATACAGTTGGCGGCCCGCGCAACACAGAACTCCGCATATCCGCCATCGCGATCATAGCCGGTGAACTGCGGCCGTTCGCAGAGGTTCTCCCGCCCTACCAAGCAGTAGCTGCACTCGCCGCATGTACCTCCAAGCCAGGGAACGCCAACGCGGGTTCCGATGGTGAAGCCCTCGGCGCTCTTGGCCACGATCCCGACGATCTCGTGCCCCGGCACGAGAGGCAGCCGGTGCGCAGGCAGTTCGCCGTCGACGATATGGAGATCGGTGCGGCAGACGCCGCAGGCCGCGACCCTGATCAGCAATTCGCCCGGCACAGGGGCAGGAACGGGGATGTCGTCGAGCACAAGCGGACTACTGGCCCGGTGCAACCGCATGGCTCGCATTTCCTATCCTCCCGTCTGGTCAGAAGGCACCCGCGATGCGCCGCACCGGGGCTAGGAGCTTGACGGCTTCCACGAGGACCCAAGAGCCGAGAGCAGCTGCTACCGCGACGGCCAGCTCGAGTCCGGAAGGTACGCCGAAGTGGAAGATCTCGCGCAGGACCGGAACATAGATTGCCAGCACGGTCAGCATCAGCGTAACGGCAGTGATGGGCAGGAACAACGGCTGCGGCCGGGGCAGGGCGCCTTCGAAGACCGAATGCTGGCTCGAGTTGCTCAGCACCAGCCAGAGGTTGCCGATGATCGTCGTCACGATCGTCATGGCCCGAGCGACGTCGTCGTCGGCTCCAAGGGCCAACGCCCCCGTGTAGATACCAAACGCTGCGGCAAGTACCGCCGCGCCCTGTGCGAGGCCATAGAGCAGCTGCGGCAGGGCCGCGACGCTTTCGCTGCGCCGGCGCGGCGGACGGCGCATGATGTCAGGCTCCGCCGGCGTGTCCCGAATGCGAGAGAGCACACCGAGTTGACGACCATCTCTAGAACCACCACGTGCAGCGGCCAAATGGCGATCGGCATGCCGAACACCACGGGGAGGAATCCCAGCCCCGCGATGGGAACGTGCACCGCGGCAATGTGGAGGATGACCTTGCGCAGGTTGTCGAAGATCCGGCGTCCCAGCCTGATGCCTTCGATGATGCGGCCGAAATCCTCCTCGAGCAGGACAATGCCGGCTGCCTCCCGAGCCACGTCGGTACCACGCTTGCCCATGGCGATGCCGATGTCAGCGGACTTAAGCGCCGGCGCGTCGTTGACGCCGTCCCCCATCATTGCGACGGTCTCGCCAATGGCCAGCAGCGCATCGACCAACTGGAGCTTTTGTTCCGGCCGGACCCGCGCGAACACGCTCACCGTCCGGGCCCACTTCTGCATCAAATCCGGGCTAGCCTCTCGCAGATCGTCTCCCGTCACCACCTCCGAACTCGGTATCCCGGCTTCGGCGGCGATGGTGCGGGCCGTGGCTGGAAAGTCTCCAGTGATCATCTTCACTTCGACCCTGCCGCATGGGCTGCCGCCACGGCGGCAGGTACGCTGGCTCGCACCGGATCCTCGAAGGCGAGGAGGCCAAGGTAGCGGAAAGCAAACTGGCGGGGGTCGTCGGGCAGCACCTCCGTGCCCCAGGTAGCCTCCGCTACCGCCAACACCCGCAGTCCCTCGTTCGCCAGGTGATGGGCACGGTCGACGACAGACGCCGTGTCACTAGGGCTCATCGAGCACATGCCGACGACCGCCTCAGGCGCTCCCTTGGTCGCGACGAACAGGCTTCCAGTGCTGTCGCGCCAAACCTGAGAAATGGCCAGTACCAACACCCCTACCTGCGCAAGTCGCCAGCTGCCGATTGCGAGGAATATCGCGAGCGCCACAGGAAATTCCTCGGGCAGCATCGCCATGCCGAGGGCGATGCCGGAGAGGATGCCCTGCAGCCAATCCTGCATCACCAGCCCATAGTAGACCCCGCTAGGCCTCCGCACACGAAGAGCGCTAGGATGCCGAACACGCGGACGAGCTGGCCGATCGTTCGCTGCAGGTGCGTTTCTTCGGGGACGATGGTCGCCAGTGAGGCCCCGAGTTTGCCGGTTTCGGTGCGTGGACCAGTCTCGGTCACGCGGGCGACGCCATCGTGCCGTACGCGTGCAATGGGTGCGGCCATCTGTTTCGGCGCTGCGAGTGCATCCTCGCTTCGTCGTTCCTGGATGAACATCAGTGAGATGCTGAACAAGGCAAACAGCATCAGCATGATGCCTGCAGCCATGCTGCCCAGCACGAAGTAGATTGCCGCCGCCAGCAACAGCAAGATCAGCATGGGCTCCCGCGCGAGACGCAGGAGTTGATCCCATACGGTCGGAGGCTTGGCCGAAGGCAGGCTGTTGGGCCCGAACACTCCCAGCCGGCGCCGTGCCTCGGTGCTGGTGAGGCTGGATTGGAGTTCCATATCGATCAGCGCCATTTGCACTCTATCACTCCAAGGCAACTGTCGGTTGCTGGAGGCTATCGGGGCGCGATCCGGCCTCGGTTGATTTAGGTCAAACTCGGTTGGATGCGAATTGACGCGGATCAAAACGACCCGACGCGGGCGACGCCACACTGGCCGTCAGTCCTAAGAGGGGAACGTGGTCATGCCGTACAAGCAGGTTCTGTTTCGGTCCGAAGCGCGTGAGCGGGTACTTCGCGGGGCCGCTCAACTGGCCGATGCCGTGAGCATTACGTTGGGGCCGCGCTCGAAGTCGGTTCTCATCGAAAAGAAGTGGGGCGCTCCGATCGTCTGCAATGACGGCGTCACCATCGCCAAAGAGTTCAGTCTCAAGAACCCCGAGGAGAATCTCGGCGCCCGTATGCTGCGTCAGGCAGCCGAGAAAACTGGAGACATCGTCGGTGACGGCACCAGCACGGCGACCATCCTAGCACACGCGATGTTCGCCGATGGCGTGCGAAACGTCGTCGCCGGTGCAAGTGCTGTCGACCTCAAGCGCGGGTTGGAGCGTGGTGCGCAAAAGGCGATAGCGGCTCTCAAGGAGCTGTCCCGTCCCATCCGCAATCGTGGCGAGAAGGAGCAGGTCGCGGCGATCTCCGCTCACAATGATGCCGACATTGGCAAGATCGTCGCGGATGCCATGGACAAGGTCGGCGAGGAGGGAGTGATCACCGTCGAAGAAGCCAAGACCACGGAGACGACACTCGAGGTGGTCGAGGGCATGCAGTTCGACCGCGGCTACATCTCTCCATACTTCGTGACCAACGCCGAACGCATGGAAGCGGTACTCGAAGACGCTCTGGTGCTCATCGTCGATGGTAAGGTGAGCGGCCTCGCGGACCTGCTCAACCTGCTGGAATCCGTTGCCAAGTCAGGCGCTCCGCTGCTCATCGTGGCGGAAGACGTCGAAGGTGAGGCGCTGGCGACGCTGATCGTCAACACGCTTCGCGCCACCTTCCGCAACTGCGCGGTCAAGGCCCCAGGCTTTGGCGTTCGGCGCAAGGCGATGCTCGAGGACATTGCGACGCTCACCGGCGGACAAGTCGTCTCTCAGGACCTCGGCATCAAGCTCGAGAACGTTACCCTCGAGATGCTCGGTAAGGCGACGCGTGTGGTAGTCGACAAAGACTCCACCACGATCGTCGGTGGCAAGGGCAGCAAGGAGAATATCACCGGGCGAGCGGACCAACTCCGCCGCGAGATCAAGAAGACGACCAGCGACTACGATCGAGAGAAACTCGAGGAGCGGCTCGCCAAGCTTGCCGGCGGTGTAGCTGTCATCCGCGTTGGCGCTGCCACTGAGGCCGAGATGAAGGCAAAAAAGGATGCGCTCGATGACGCGATCAGCGCCACCAAGGCAGCTGTCGCTGAAGGTATCGTGCCGGGCGGCGGTTTGGCACTTCTGCGTTGCGCTCCGGCAGTGGATGCAGAGATCGCGGCCGCAGAGGGCGACGAGCGTACCGGGCTCCAGATCCTGCGGCGGGCCCTGGAGGCGCCGGCGCGACAGATCGCCGAGAACTCCGCGGTCGACGGGGGTGTCGTCGTTGCCCGGATGCTCGAAAGCACTGGTGCGGTCGGTTTTGATGCTGCGCGGAAGGTCTATGTCGACCTGCTGGAGGCCGGAATAGTCGACCCCACCAAGGTGGTGCGTGTCGGTCTCGAGAATGCGGTGAGCGTTGCCAGCACGCTCTTGCTGACCGAGGCGACCATGACCGAAGTTCCCGAGGAGCCGAAGGTGCGCGAGCCCACTGCCGACATGGCGGGCGGCTTCTAGAGCGGTGGGCAGGGATGGATGTGAGACCGTCTGACAGGCCTCCCTCGTTGATGGAAGGCCTCACGACCAACGAGACCGTCAGCCGCCTCAGACGTTGCGGGAGGAGTGAGCCCCGCAACGGTGCTGTCCATCTGCCGATCGCGGTGCTCGTGGAGCAGTTTCGATCGCCCTTGACGATTTCGCCAAAGGGCGGCGGCACGTTTCGACCACATCCGGTTTCCAGCTAGGGTCAGGACCCATTAATTGGCTTGAGGGGTTTGGAGATCGGTGATTCAAGGTTGCAGGAGGTGCTGCCTTGAGTGATTTGCTGATGTTGACGCCGGCGCAGATGCGGCGGATCGAACCGTTCTTTCCGCGCTCACATGGGATGCCGCGAGTGGATGACCGCCGGGTGTTGAGCGGCATCCTGTTCGTGATCCGCAATGGCCTGCGCTGGCGGGATGCCCCTGTTGGCTACGGCCCGCACAAGACCATCTACAACCGCTTCATCCGCTGGAGCCGGATGGGTGTGTTCAACCGCATCCTCCTGGAACTGGCCTCACGCGGCGGCAAGACAGACAATCTGATGATCGATGCCACCCACCTCAAGGCGCACCGCACCGCCGCCAGCCTGCTCAAAAAGGGGCTCTACCCCGATGTATCGGACGCAGCCGGGGCGGCCTGACCAGCAAGCTGCAGGTGGTCTGCGATGGCAAGGGACGCCCGCTTCTGCTGCATCTGAGCGAGGGCCAGGTCAACAATCACAAGACCGCTGCCGCAGTGATCCAGGATCTGCCTTCCGCCAACTACCTGCTGGCCGATCGGGCCTTCAGCTCCGCCGCCTTCCGACAAGCGCTCATCGGGCGCGGCATCACCCCATGCATCCCGCCTCACGCAAGCCATCGCATAAAGGACAGCTACGATCCCGTCCTCTACAGGCAGCGCCACAAGATCGAGAACCTGTTCGCACGCCTCAAGGACTGGCGCCGCATCCACACCCGATACGACAGATGCGCTCACACCTTCCTGTCGGCCATCGCCTTCGCCGCAACCTTCATCTTCTGGATCAATGAGTTCCTGACCCTAGACGGAATTGGCCTGTTCCTTCAGGGCCTCAACGCACTCGCCGTTGCGATAAGCAACATGACCCTGCTGTCGCGGAGCTGCCCGACGGTAAGCGGGGAATGGGCTAGCGAAGCACCAGCCGCACTTTGACGGCCTCGCTCGCGTCTGTCTCAGGGACCCGGAAGAACCCCATGCGGGCGGCAAGATCGAGCATCGCGGTATTCTCCCTGAGGATCAGGCCCTCGATCCTGGCGAGTCCATCTGCCCGGGCATAGTCGAGCAATTGCCGCATCAGAGCTGTGCCAAGCCCAAGCCCCTGGAGGTCGCTCCGTACCATGATGCCGAACTCCGCGCTTTCATGGTCGGGATCCGAGGCGAACCGGCAGATTCCAGCGAGGTCCCCCGTTTCGGCCGCGAGCGCGACGAACGCGATGTCACGGTCATAGTCGAGCTGGCTCAGGCGTACGATGACCTCGTGCGAGAGCGACCGCACGGGGGTTAGGAACCGCAGGCGCATGTCCTCAGCTGTCACTCGTTCCAGGAACCGGGGATAGAGCGCCGCGTCTGCCGGCCGCATGGGGCGGATACCGAATGTCTTTCCGTTGCAGTGAACCTGCTGCTCCCAGCCCGAAGGGTACGGGCGCACGGCCAGCCTTCGGTTCGGGCCGGCCTCGCCCAGTCGCTCGTGCGCGATCTCGATTCGGGCGTCGAGCGCGATGGCCCCGTTTTCATCGACCAGAAGCGGATTTATGTCGATCGCCACGATGGCCGGTTGCTCAATCGCCAGTTGGGATAGGGACAGCACTGCAGATATCACTGCCTGCCTCGCCGCCGGCGGCCGGTCGCGATAGCCGGCCATGAGGCGGGAGACGCGGGTGGCGTCGATAAGGTCGCCCGCCAGGACCTCGTCGAGGGGCGCGAGTCCCGTCGCCGTGTCGCGCACGATCTCGACTGAAACGCCTCCGGCACCGAAGACAACCACTGGCCCAAAGCTCGGATCGGTGTTGAGCCCCAACAGCAGCTCGTGCGCGTGCCGCCTGCGGATCATCGGCTGGATTGTGAAGCCCTCGAAGTCTTCGAGCCCTGCGGCCGATGCCCTGGCCCGTATGTCTGCCGCCGCCTTTTTGGCCAGCTCGGGGCTTGTCAGGTCGAGAACGACGCCGCCGATGTCCGACTTGTGGGTAACCTGTTTGGCAAGGAGCTTCACCACCAAAGAATCGTGCCGCTCGAGCAGTTCGGCCGCGATGGCGCTGACCTCCAGTTCACTCGCGGCGGTGCGTGTCTCGGGTGTCGGAATGCCATACGCGGCAAGCACCACCTTGGCCTCCGGTTCAGTCAGCACTGTTCGGCCCTCGTGCGCGACTTCCTTGAGGATACTCTGCACGCGCGGGGCATCGCTCTGCACGGCGCCCGCGCTAGGCGGCACGCGCTCCAGTCGCTCACGCAACCTGGACCATCGGGTGAGGAAGTCCACCGCCTGGGCAGCTGCCGCCGGTGTATCAACCGCGACGATGCCCGTCTGACGCAGAGCCATCCTTGCTGGTTCGGCCGTCTCCTTGCCGAGCCAGCACCCAATGGTCGGCTTGCCGGCAATCATCCCGTTCGTCGCGAGGCCGGCGATGGCCAGCGCAGCGTCCAGCGAGGAGGAAAGCGCAGTCGGGCAGTTCATCGCGAGTACGACATCGACAGATGCGTCCGCCGCCACGGCTGAAACGGCCGCGGTGTAGCGTTCAGGAGGAGCGTCTCCAATAATGTCGACCGGGTTCGCATGCGACCACGTCGCCGGCAGCGAAGCATCGAGGGTCGCCACGGTCTCTGAATCGAGCGAGGCCATGCTGCCGTCTAGATCGAGCAGGTCGTCGACGGCCAGTACACCGGCCCCGCCACCATTGGTCACGATTCCGAGACGTCCTGACTTGAGCGGACGGAACCGCGTCGTGACCTCGGCGGCGTAGAACAGCTGCTCGAGGTTGCGAACCCGGATGACGCCTGCACGGCGGAGTGCGGCCTCGATCACCGCATCAGAACCGGTGAGAGCGCCTGTATGGGTCATCGCGGCTCGGGCAGCCTCGCCATGTCGGCCGGGCTTGACCGCGATCACCGGCTTGATGCGTGCAGCTGCGCGGGCGGCGGACATGAATTTCCGCGGTTCCGGAACCGACTCCAAGTACATGAGGATCGTTGAGGTCGACGCATCCATCGCAAGCCAGTTAAGGCAATCGCCTACGTCGACGTCGGCCATGTCGCCCAGCGAGATTAGCTGTGAGAAACCCAGCCCTTCCGCAGCCGCCCAGTCGACAATGGAACTGACGATCGCGCCCGATTGTGAGATGAGCCCCAGCTTGCCTGCCTTCGCTGGCAGATGGGCGAAGCTGGCGTTCAGCGAAACCAGCGGTGACAGCATGCCGATCGTGTTGGGGCCGACGATGCGCATCAGATGCGGCCTCGCGGCATCCAGCATTGCCTGCCGGAGGCCGCCGGTCGTGCCGATACCTGCCGTAATCACGACCGCAGTTTTGCACCCACGGGTGCCGAGCTCGCTAATGACACCGGGTAAGGCGTGAGGCGGTGTCACGATCACAGCCAGCTCGGGCGCATCCGGCAGTTGGGCAGCGTTACGGTAACAGGTGATGCCGTCGATCCGGTCATATTTGGGGTTGACCGGGTAGATCGCGCCCGGGAAGCCGCCCGAGCGGATGTTTCGGAGCACGATCGCCCCGACAGACTGTGGCCGCTGAGAGGCTCCCACGATCGCGACGGACTTGGGACGAAAGCATTGGTCGAGGTTGCGAATGGTCATGTCTGCCGATGGGTGAGAGGGACGCCGGGGCTGTCAGCTCGGTTGCGCGAACTCAAAGCAGGATTCCACGGCGGTGAGGTTGTGACTTGAGCCAGATCAACTGGCGGACGCGTGCCTCGTGCTCATCTCCCCCAGAACACTGGGGAGACTGAACATGACAGCTCTGGTTCTCTACTATTCCAATACCGGGAACACTCAGAAAGTCGCCAAGGCCTTAGCCGAGCGATTGGGCGCCGACCTGGCTGAGATCACCTGCCAGACATACCTGGCTTGGCACGGGCCGTTGGCTATCGCGTGGGACGTCTTCACTCGGCATCGCCCGAGGGTGAGCATTGTTGCCCCAAAGGACGCGCACTACGACCTGATCGTTGTCGGCGGCCCTGTATGGGCAGCTCGCGCAGCGCCGCCAGTCATGAGCGCCCTCGAGATGCTCCCGGAGGCTGATGCTACGGCTGCGTTCGTCACCTGCGGGGGCACAAGCCCGAACTCACCACCGGAGCCGGCCCTCGCGGAAATGAAGGCTGCTGCCCCATCGCCTGCGACCGCGAGCCAGATTTTCCGCGAGGAGGAGATTCGCGGTCCCTCGCTGGGTCAGAGGATCGCGGAGTTTGCGAGCGCCCTGAAGGCCGAGGCTTCGGCTTGACGCAGATCAAGTTGGCCCAGCTTGGCTCAGGCAACATGCCGTCAAACACGTCGGAAGCGCTCGAATGGAACGCATACAGATCACGCAGCATACTTCGCTTGGCGCCTTCTGGTTCGCCGGTTGGCTCTTCACCATCGGCTTCCTGAAGCTCCAGTTCTGGATGGGCATGCTGGGCCTCTTCATCTGGCCCTACTTCCTGGGCAGCCACTTCGTCGCACAATAGGAGACCACCGTGATCAAGGATATTGCCGTCCACCTGACTGGCTCGCGCGAGGATGCGATCCGCATTGCCCACGCCGCAGGGCTTGCACGGACTTCTGGATGCCCATCTCACGGGGATCTACCTGCACCAGATGCCAGACGTTCTCTCCATCACCGATCCGAGCGGATCGGCCTTCCTGCAGCGGCTGGTGGAGCAATCGGTGGCACAGGCCGAAGCAACGACGGAAGCTCTCGACTGCGAATTCCGCCAGCTCGGCTTGACCTATGAGATCAGGCGTCTTGACGTTTATCCGCGTCAGGTGGGCCATATTCTCGCGAGCGAAGCTCGTCAGTGCGACCTCTTCGTCGGTACGCGTCCATACGGAGATCCGAACAAGGGACAGTGGATCGAGGAGGCCGTGCTGTTCCAGTCAGGCCGGCCATGCCTCTTCGTCCCGCCCTCGTTCCAGGGTCACTCTGGCTACAAGAACGTACTCGTTGCTTGGAAGAACACCCGTGAGGCGGCACGCGCTGTCGCCGATGCGGTACCGCTGCTGAAGAAGGCGAAGTCCGTCGTCGTCGCGATAGTTGACGAAGACCTTGGCGCGGCGGAAGAGCAGGGCAACGCCCCTGACGAGGATATCGGCCGCTACATGAGCCGCCACGGGATCAAGGCGGAGGTGCACGTCGTCGACGGGTGGACTAGCCCCGGCCCTGCCATCCTGAACGAGGCAGTAAGGACAGCCGCAGATCTTGTCGTTATGGGGGCGTATGGGCACTCGCGCCTGCGTGAGTGGATGCTGGGCGGCGTCACACGCGACGTCCTGAACTCGGCAGCCATACCCGTCTTGGTGGCGCATTGAGACGGCTTGAGGACAATGCCCGATGGGGCGGCGCGGCAGCGCCGGCCGCCCGGTAAATGCCTAGGGCAAACTGAGAACCTTCTCCTCAGTCGTGGCAAAGGCGGTCTTGATCTGGCTCAAATCAATCGACCGCCCTTTTCCTTGGTCGGTGGCGCCGACCCGCTTGAGGTACATCAATCGCAACCCAAACCGGGCAGCTAGATTACCGGCGAAACAAGGAGCCGGGACATGGACATTCGAAGCATTCTGGTCAGCCTCGAGCCGGGCGTCGCGCCGACCACACTCAGCGCCGCCGTAGACATGGCACGTCGATTCAGGGCTACCCTCACCGGGTTTGCCGCAGCAGAACCCTCAGCCATCCTCCTGGACGGACCGGCTGGCATCGATCAATATGCTGCAGCGCGGGCAGAAATCGAGGAAGCGCTAACCTTGGCTGAGGCTGATTTCGAAGCGAGGGTGCCGCACGATCTGGTGCGCGACTTTGTCAGCGCCATCGAGGGCCCGACCCTGGGTCTTCGGCGGGAGACGCTTGCGAGTGATCTGCTCATCGTTCAGGCTTATGCTGGCTTTCAAGACTCAGGTCGTCGTCCAGACATTGGTGAACTGGTTCTGACGACCGGGCGGCCCGTACTTGTGCTTGGACCGGCTGGATCAAGCGTCAATGGAAACAATATTGTCATCGCCTGGAAAGACAGCCGCGAAGCTAGGCGAGCGGTGGTGGACGCTATCCCGTTCCTACGAGGGGCGGACCAGGTGCTGGTCGCCACCGTAGATGAAGGGAATTACACGAGCGAGCGCAGTGGGATAGAGCGCATTGTTGCGTGGCTTCACATGCACGGGCTTACGGCCAGAGGTGAGGTCCTGCCGATGGGTCAGAGCCTCTCGAACACTATTCACAACGCTGCCGCCGCGATCGGCGCCGACTTGATCGTTGCAGGGGGATACGGGCACAGCCGGTTCAGAGAGTGGTTATTGGGCGGAATGACTTAGGAGCTGCTTAATCAGCCATCGGTCAGCCTGTTGCTGTCCAACTAGGGTCAGGACTTATTGATCCAGAAGATGAAGACGGCTGCGAAGGCGATCGCTGACAGGAATGTGTGAGCACATCGGTCGTACCTGGTGTGGATGCGGCGCCAGTCCTTGAGGCGTGCGAACAGGTTCTCGATCCTGTGGCGCTGGCGATAGAGGACCGGATCATAGCTGTGCTGGACCCGGTGGCTGGCATGGGGCGGAATGCAGGGGGTGATGCCGCGCTCGACGAGCGCCTGGCGGAAGGCGGCGGAACTGTAGGCCCGATCGGCCAGCAGGGAGTTGGCGGCTGGCAAGTCCCCGATCACTTCGGCAGCGGTCTTGTGATCATTGGCCTGCCCTTCGCTCAGATGCAGCAGCAACGGGCGTCCCTTGCCATCGCAGACCACTTGCAGCTTGGTGGTCAGTCCACCCCGGCTGCGTCCGATACATCGGGGTAGAGCCCCTTTTCGAGCAGACTGTGCGGCGGTGCGATACGCCTTCAGATGGGTGGCATCAATCATCAGATTGTCCGTCTTGCCGCCCCGCGAGGCCAGTTCGGCGAGGATGTGGTTGAACACACCCAGTCGGCTCCAGCGGATGAAGCGGTTGTAGATGGTCTTGTGTGGACCGTAGCCAAGAGGAGCATCCCGCCAGCGAAGGCCATTGCGGATCACGAACAGGATGCCGCTCAGCACCCGCCGGTCATCCACTCGCGGTACACCATGCGACAGAGGAAAATACGGTTCGATCCGCCGCATCTGCTCAGCCGTCAACATCAGCAAATCACTCAAGGCAGCACCTCCTGCCACCTTGAATCACCTGCTATCCTTCAACTCAACTAATTAATGGGTCCTGACCCTAGCCCGACGCTCCTCAGCGGCAGCAACCACCCCGAGTCAAGGTTCGCGACGGCCATGGCTCCCGGCCGATTGTGCCCGTCTGCACGGATGGCGTTTCTCAGTAGTATGGACGACATCCGGGACACGCGCGGCGATGGATATCAAAGTGGCGGGTCTCTTGGCCCAATAGCCCGGCCCACCCGTGCCTCCGTAGCGTTCGAATGCTCACCAAGCCAACTCTGGGGTCCGGCGCTGTCAGATGCAGTGAGGCCGGCGATCGCGGCACGTACCGCCACATAGTAGAATCCCAGTACACTGACCGGAATATCGTGCCGTGGCTGGATGAGCCAGGCTCAGACATCCACGCTTGAGGTGTCGAGATGTCCAACGTGCCGATGTTTCTTACTAGCGCGTCGTCCGCAGCATCGCGGCAGCGAACTGACCTGAAACCCCCCCTTGTGGCCAAGGCTGAGGCAGGTCCGGTGACCTTCTATCCGACCGACTCCACGATCTTCGCGCAGGGCGGCCAGGCTGGAGCCGTGTACCTGGTCGAGTTCGGCACGGTGCGCATCTGCCGCGTCACGAGCGATGGCCGGCGGCAGATCAACAGCTTCCATTTCGCAGGCGATGTCTTCGGCTTCGAAGCTGGCGACGAGCGTCAGTGCTACGCCGAGAGCGTCGATGGAGCTGGGGTTCGTGTTGTGCACACGGATGCGTCTGGTGTTCCGCCGCACTGCCTGCTGCGACTTGCTCTCACTAGCTTCGCCAATGCGCAGCACCATCTGCTGCGGCTGGGGCGGATGAATGCGGCCGAGAAGCTCGCTTCCTTCCTGCTGGATCTGCTCGATCGCCAAGAGTCGGACAATGTCGTTGCCTTGCAGATGCAGCGTTGCGACATTGCCGACTACCTGGGCCTCACCTTCGAGACAGTTTCACGCGTGCTGCGCAGTCTCAAGGATAGCGGGATTATCAAGGTCCCTTCGATCGATCGCATCGAGATCGTTGATGTCGCGGCGTTGGCCGCGATGGGAGACTGACGTTCCCGATCATTCGGGCCGAACGGCGACTACCTGGAACGTGTGCATCCGACCGTCATCCTCGAGTACAGAAACGTACTCGCCGGGGACGAAGCTCTCATCCGTGAGCCGGAACCCAAATTCGTCATCGAAGTCGCTACGGTCGTCGTAGTCGAAGCTCCACTTGCCGTCGGGACCACGACGTATCCTGCCATGCTGATCGTCCTCCCCGGGACGGAAGCGGCGAACGCGACAAGCGCTCCGCACTTTCTCCCAAGCCGCGAGATCGATGCGCCCCTCTTCGGTCAGGGGAAGGTAGAGGTGGTATCCATGGCTACGATCCCCATGGGGGTGGTCCGGCTCGCGAGCCAGTTCGAGCGTGATGTGAGAAATCCTAGCCATTGCCTATTGCTCCGTTGAACTGACTTCAAATGAACCGCATAGGGCCCGGATCGGCGTTGAGGTAGATCAATCGGGCGTGCGGACGGTTGAGCGAAGTCAAAGCACCTTCCCGGCACATCGGGTTCAGTGGCTCATCCGAACACGAAGGAGCTGACAATGAGCTACGATTTTGGAGGAAGAGTCGCCGTCGTCACGGGCGCGGCGTCGGGAATTGGCGCCGCAATCGCCCGTGCTCTGGCCGCCCATGGCGCCAAGGTGCTGGTGGCAGATCTGGATCTTGCGGGAGCGGAAGATGTGGCAGGGGCCATAAAGGCTTCCGGCGGCAGTGCTCAGGCGCATGAGGTCAACGTCGCCGATGCTCTGGAGGTGGAGGCAATGGTCGACACTGCCAAGGCGGCTTATGGGGGGCTGCACCTGGCCGTCAACAACGCCGGCATCGGCGGACCGGCCGCCGCTACGGGCGAGTACCCGCTGGACGGCTGGCGCAAGGTTATCGACACTAACCTCAACGGCGTCTTCTACGGGATGCGCTACGAGCTGCCGGCAATCGTTGCGTCGGGTGGGGGCGCCATCGTCAACATGGCATCCATATTGGGAACTGTTGGTTTTGCCACGGCTTCGGCCTATGTGGCAGCCAAGCATGGCGTCGTCGGGCTGACCAAGGTTGCAGCGATCGAATATGCCAAACATGGCGTCCGCATCAATTCCATCGGTCCTGGCTTCATTGATACTCCGCTGCTTGCCAAGCATCTCGACGAGGCGGCGTTGACGGCGATCCGCGGCCTGCATCCGGTCGGGCGCCTTGGGACCTCCGAGGAAGTGGCTGCCCTCACCGAGTTCCTGCTCTCTGACGAAGCCTCGTTCATCACGGGAAGCTACCATCTTGTTGATGGCGGATACGTGGCCCAGTAGCCCGTGCATTGAAGCATAGAGCTCGACAAGCTGCCGGGCGGCCACTCGCCGAGCAGGTCGCCCAAATCTCAAGAACGGCGTGCCGACTTGTGTACGTGGTGCCCCCCGATCCGCACCGCCCTGACGCCGGCGGCCAGCACTCCCAACCTGACACAGGAGCGACTGAATGCCGTTGACCTTCTTCCTGCCGCTTATCAGCTATCCAGATCCCACGCCAAAAGCGGGCTTGCTACGTGCGTTCGACATGGCTGCCACCCTCGGAGGAGCCGTGACGGCGCTCGTCCATGAGGTCGTCATACCGGATATCCACAGCGCCCTTGCTGGCACGCTGATCAACGTATCTGGTATGATAGCTGCTGCGGAGGCGCGTAGCCGTGACACTGCGAAGGATTTGATCGACGAGGTCAACCATTTGGCCAACCGCTTCCAGTTGCAGATCACCGTGCGATCCGTGCGAACCCGGCCCGAGTACGTGGCCGACTCGATCGCACAGGAGGCGAGAACGTTCGATTATTCGCTGCTTGTGCCCAGCATCGGCAGTGACCGGTCCATCGAGGAGGCGGTGCTTTTCCGTTCCGGGGGACCGGTCTGGGTATTCCCGGAAGGTGAAGCGACCTCTCACCTCGCCTCTGCGGCCATCGCTTGGGACGGCGGCCGCGCGGCAGCTAGGGCTGTGCGCGACGCGCTTCCCATTCTCGCTAAGGTCAAACAAGCGACGATACTGCACGCCATCGACGATAAGGTAATAGAGCCGAAGTCGGTGGACGCCCTGGGGGATTTCCTTGGCCACCATGGCATCACCACCGAGCCGCGGCCATTGACTCGAGGTAAGGAGCCGATCGGCGAAGCACTGCAGGCCGCCGCGTTGGAGAACGGTGCCGGACTGCTCGTCATGGGGGCTTATGGGCACACACGTATTCAAGAGTTCGTGCTCGGCGGTGCGACCAGAACAGTGCTGGTCAACCGACGCCTGCCCATCCTGATGTCGCACTGAAGCGAGAAGATAGCCCCTCGAGGGGTGGGTCCGCCGGAGGCAGCAAGCTTGCTGGTGACAGTGTCGTGAATTGCAAGGAAACACGCAGTGCAGGACTCCTGCTTTATCGCCGGACCCCCTCGGGTGAGCTGGAGGTCCTCCTCGTACATCCTGCGGGGCCATTCTGGATCAACAAGGATCATGGCGCCTGGTCTATTCCCAAAGGCGAGTACCCGAGCGACGAGAGCCCTTGGACAGCGGCACGCCGCGAGTTCGAAGAAGAGCTTGGGCACAAGCCTCCCAATGCAGTGCCCCTGCCACTGGGAGACGTGGAGCAGAGGGGAGGCAAGAGGGTCATCGCTTTTGCAGTCGAAGGTGACCTCGATCCGTCATTGATAGTAAGCAACACCTTCGAAATGGAACGGCCTCCGCGGAGCGGCAGAATGCGGGCCTTTCCTGAGATTGACAGGGCATCCTGGTTCCCTGTCGACGAGGCCAGATCCAGGATCAATCCCCGGCAGGTCGTCCTGCTTGACCGGCTAGTGGGATATTTCCAGTCCTAGGCATCGGCGGCCAGTCGTCGCCCAGATGGGTACCTGGAATGCAAACAACCACGTGATCGGCGGTCCAGCATCGGGCCGAAAACTCGCGCTGGCGGGTGTGAAGGTCGCGGACGCGCCACTGGGCGTCGGACTGTGAAATTAGCCAGTCTGGGCAACGACACACCTCGACGAACGTCCGCTGTGCGGCACGAAGCGGTCACGGGACACGATCGCCATTCAAACGGGCGCGGTGTCGAGCCGCAAGCCCGCGCCCGCCGTATTGGAAGGTGCTTTACTGGCGCGAGGAAGTGGTGGCTGCACGCTCAATCGCAACACCAACCGAGCTGGTTGCTTTCATCGGCGGCGTGCATCCTCAGACGCGGAAGGCAAGAAGATGATTGCCGAGATGGACGCCGAATATGCCGCCGAAGCCAAGAAGGCCGGTCGACGTGACCCAAGCTTGGAAATCCAGGAGAAGATGATGGAAGAGAAAGTTGTAGCTTTCGGCAGCGGCAATGTCTTCGCCGATCTGGGTGCCCCGAACCCGGAACAGCACCTGGCAAAGGCTCGACTTGTTTCGAAGATCTCTGCCGTCATCCGCGAACGCAACCTGACCCAGGCGGAGGCGGCGGAACTGACTGGCATCCCCCAGCCCAAGATCTCCAGCCTGATGCGCGGCCAGTTCCGTGACTTCAGCGCCGATCGGCTCTGCCGCATGCTCAACAAGCTCGGCGTAACCGTGTCGATGGTGCTGGTGGACGAGCCCGATTGGACGCCCGGTACTACTCTCGTCCGCGAGGCTGAAGGGGTTGAGCCGGAAGCCGGCTACGCGATGTCGATCTGATGAGTGGATCTCAATTGTGCAGCATCTTGCTGTACAATTGAGATTGACCGTCTAGTCCACGAAAACCTGCGGATTGGCATGTCCGTTAGGGCCTGAAGATGTGCGACCAGGTGTTCATGGTAACGCTCCGCACGATCATTCTCTCCCTGGGGGATATTCAGGCAAATGGTTCCAGAAATCGCGAGTCAGAGCGACCATCAGGCCGATTTCCTTTGTCGTTCAATGGACAAGCCGAAGAGGGCCGGATCGCTCCGGCCCTCTCTCTTGCTCAACCAGTCGTCGGCGGACTATCATCTGGGTCGGTCTTGGGCGGCTCGGTCCGAACGATCTCGAGCTTCACCTTGCTGAGCAAGCCCGCGATCGCCGCTATGACAGCCAACCACGGTGCCGCCAGCGCCACTACGCCGCCCGCCACGGCTCCGGCGGTGAGCGGCACCGACAAGTACACATCGCCCTGTTCGGACCGGATCTCGAGCTTTCGTAGGTTTCCTTCCGCTAACAGGCGGTTGACCTCGTCTACCAAGTGGTGTCCGGCCACCTCGACTTCTTCGGTGAACGTCTTCCAGGAACTCTTGGCTTCGTCGTTCATGAACGACCTCCGTTGCTAACGCGAGGTAGCATGCACGATCTAGCTCGGAGCGCTTTTGATCCTCCTCAAGTGGTCTGGACGCTGGGCCCAGCGCCGTCGAGGAACGCTTCGATAGCCGCATCGACAAAGCCAGGTCGCTCCATCGGCAAGAGGTGGGATGCTTGCGGCACCAGCCTGGCATCCACGCTGGGTATCAGCAGTCGAGCTCGCTCGAGGGCGGCGGCCGGATCGTACAGCCGCTCATCCTCCCCGATCAGGATCAGGGTGGGCATCCTAATTGATGCGAGTTCGTCATCGGTCAGAGGAGCAGGGAACAGGACGTGCGTCCGAACGTGGGCCGACACGGCATCCATGAGCGCGACGAATGTCTCATCCAGTTCGTATCCGCGGTGGACCTGCGCCGCCAGCACCCTTCGCGCCGATGGACGAAGCGGCAGCTTCTCGGCGAGCTTGAGAAAGAGGCGAGAGTACCAATGGAACGGGCAGAGGCCCGAGGCAGGCGACAGTAAGACTATCGGTCCGACGGCGGCAGGTCGATTGACCGCCGCCAGCTGGAGCGTTAACCATCCGCCGTATGAGTGACCCGCGACGGCGGGGCGCTCCAAATCCAAGGCATCAAAGCACCGCACCAGCCAATCGGCGTAGTCGGCACCTGAGCGCGGCATCCTGACCAACGAGCTGCGGCCGGCGTCACCTACTACGTCGATTGCGAAGACGTGATGGTGACGGCACAACATACCGACGATGGGAACCAGGCTGTCGCACTGACTGCGACCGGCGGCAGCAGGACCAGGGAGGAAGACCGGGATCGCCTACCTCGATGACGTTGGTGCAGCCGAGCTTGGTATCGAACGACCGTAGGGCCGGTCGTGGCCAGCGCCGCAGCATCTCGTCATAGGCGTGAAGGTAGGCAGTTCGGTCTGCCGGTGTCCGAAAAATGCTGGGCATACTCCCCTCCCTTTCTCCACCCATCAGCGCGCCTCTTCCGCTCGGTTGTTTGACCTTGGTCAAATCGAACCCTCGGGCGAAGTCGTACAAAGGAACCAACACAGCGAAGGAGGGGAAGGTGACTCCCAACCAGACGGCAGCATCGGACCGTCCGATGCCCCCTATTTCACGACCAGCCGAGGCTATGGAACCGACGGAGTATCAGGGCCGGCCGCTCGTCTATGTCGTCCGCTTTTGTGGCACCGAAGAGTCGTCCGTCGCTTCTGCGATCCGACAAGGAATCGGGGTGCTGGACAACTTCCTTCAACGGCAGCGGGCAGGTGAGCCCAGCGAACTTGTCATCGTCTACCGCAACCGACTGCCGGGCGCCGTAACCTTGCAGGTAGGCTTCCCCGTGGATCAGCGCATCGCGAACGCAGCCGCCGGCGAGGTCTTCTCCGGACTGACGCCGTCCGGCCCGATGATCGAAATGCTGCCGGGAGGCGATCTCGAGGAAGTCCTGAGCGTCGGCGCACGACTGCCCGAAGGTAGGTCTTCGTTTACCTGGCAGACGTTCCGTCAGTCTGACTTTCGACCGTGGCGTGAGCACCCGTCTGCGCCAGTCATCGCGCCGGCGGAGCTTGTGGTGGCCACGCGACCGGAACCCTCGTGATCCCAGCACGCTACGTGGACGTCTCCATGGGTCCGTTCTTCAAGCTGCTTGCGATTTCGCTACTCGTCCTGCCGGTCCAGGCGCTGGCACAGGATGGTCGCCTCAGTTTCGGTGGCGATCAGTTCACAGCCGGCCAGTCGGCACAGGTAGACGCACCGGTGGCTCGCGACGTGTTCGCCACAGGCTACGACGTGACGGTTCGCGCTCCTGTTAGCGGCGATGCACACCTTGCAGGTTTCAACGTCGCGCAGAGCGCTGACGTTGCTGGCGACTTATATGCCGCGGGCTTCTCGGTTTCGCTCACTGGCAAGGTCGGTGGCGACATCACGGCCATGGGCAATATGGTGTCGGTCACGTCGCCTCAGCCGGTCGCTGGCCTCAATCGGGTCGGCGTTCTCGCAGTTTCGATCGTGGTGACGGGTCTGCTGGGGATGATCCCGCTCGTTGGCTGGCTACTCACGCTGGCGGTGCTTTGCTTCGGCTTCGGTGCCATCGCTGCCATCATCATGGGCCGGCTCAGTTCATCGGATCGGCCGGCCTTTGCCGCCGCGGCACAAACGCCAGAAGCCATCTAGGAGCTTGCCATGTCTTTGACCTTCTTCCTCCCGCTCAGCACCTATCCCGATCCCACGCCCAAGGGCAGCCTGCTGCATGCCTTCGACATGGCCGCAACGCTGGGCGGCGAGGTGACCGTGCTCGTTCACGAGGTCGACATCGCCGACGTCCAGAATGCTCTGGCGGATGTGCTAATCGATGTATCGGGAATGATCGCAGCCGCCGAAGCTCGGAGCCACGCCGCAGCGCAGGAGCTGATCAGCGAAGTCAACCACCTTGCCAATCGGTTCCAGCTCGGCATGACCGTGCGCAGTGCGAGGACCCGACCCGAGGCTGCTGCCGACCTCATCGCGGCACAGGCCAGGACTTTCGACTGTTCGCTCCTCATGCCGGCAACAGGCAGCGACGACCAGGTGGGCATTGCTGAAGCCGTGCTGTTCGGATCCGGTGGACCGACATGGGTGTTTCCTGACGGGGAGGCGACGTCTCACCTGGCGTCGGCCGCGATCGCTTGGGATGGTGGTCGCGCCGCGGCAAGGGCAGTGCGTGATGCGTTGCCCGTCCTCTCCGTCGTCAAGCAAGTGACCATCCTTTGCGCGACCGATGACAAGGTTGTCGAGCCCGCTTCCGTCGGTGCCCTGCAGGACTACCTGCGGCACCACGGCATCACTGCTGAAGCCCAGCTGTTCAGCCGATCGGAGCGTCCCATCGGCGACGCGCTTCAGCAGGTAGCAGTCGAAAATGGGGCGGGCCTGCTGGTAATGGGGGCCTACGGACATAGTCGCATTCGCGAGTTTGTACTCGGCGGTGCCACCAGGACGGTTCTGGCCAACCGGCGCCTCCCAATCCTCCTGTCGCACTAAGGGAGCGTTCGAATTGGTCGAAGAGACCCCGGTGCAAGTAGCGGCAAGGCTCACACTGATCGTCATCGTTATCGGATTGCTGACGCTTGTGGCCGCAGCAGTCCCCTTCGTTTTCACTGCTGGACCGGGGCCTTCGGAGCATCCTGCGGTAACGGGACAGCTCGTCGAACTCTACGGCTACGGTCCATACCGGAACATGCCGGCGGACGTCGCGGTGCAAGGCCTCGCTCAGGACGTCGTGACGCTGCTCATCGGCGTTCCGACGTTACTTGCATCCCTGTGGCTGGCGAGACGCGGCTCAGGCGTCGGCTACTTCTTGCTAACCGGAACCATAGGTTATCTGTTCGTCCAGTATGTCCTCTACCTCGCAGTGGCGACCTACAATGAGCTGTTCTTGCTGTGGGTGGTGCTGATCCTGCTACTCTTTCAGGTCTTGGTGCGGTTGCTCCTGTGGGGCGCTACCCAGACTTCCGGATGGCCTGCTCCAACGAACTCGGTCCGGCGGTATGTCGGATCATTTCTGCTTGCGAACGGAGCTTTGATCGCGCTGCTTTGGTTGAGCGTCATCGTGCCGCCGCTTGTGGACGGCCGCCTGTACCCCGACGGACTCGCTCACCTGACGACGATGGTCGTCCAGGGATTTGACCTGGCAATCTTTCTTCCGCCATCGTTGCTGGCTGGATACTACTACCTACGAGGAGCTCCGGTGGGTCACCTTCTCGCGCCCGTATATGCGGTGTTCCTTTCGCTCCAGATGATCGCGCTCCTAGCGAAGATTGGCTGGATGGCCGCCGTCGGGGTGACGGCGGGCCCCGCCTTAGTGATCATTCCGGTGCTGCTGGCCGGTTCGCTCGCCGCGGCGTACCTTGCCCTTAGTCGGCAGTCTCGCCTACGGCGCCGTTTGAGCTGAGTCAAAGTCGGCCCACGGACACGCGGTAGTATCGCTCCTGAACATGCCCGAGGAGCATCACATGCGTGAAGATCACAAGCTACAGGCCGCCGTGCAGTCGCGTCTTGACTTGGATCCGGCAATCAACTCGAGCCATATCGGCGTGAGCGCCAGGGAGGGGATCGTCACGGTTTCGGGACATGTGCCCAGCCTGCTCGAACGCTCCTCGGCGGAGCGGGGGCGGGCCAGGTGAAGGGGGTGCGGGCCCTAATCAATGAGCTTGTGGTTGAGCTTCCTGGCATCAACCGAACCTCGGACGAGCAAATTGCCGAGCGGGCCTATGCACGATTGGCATCCAACGTGTCGGTCCCGCTGGATCGGCTCCATCTCGCAGTCAAGGATGGCACCGTCACTCTTCACGGGGACGTCGACTGGCACTTCCAGCTGCAGGCAGCGATCGACGATTTGGAGCTGCTCCAGGGAGTGCGCGAGATCCGCAGTGATGCTCAGATCCGGCCGCCCGTACAAGCGGAGCAGGTGCACGAAAAGATCAAGCAGGCGCTTGCCAGTATCGCTCCGCTAGATGCGGATCGCATCGATGTGACCGCCGAGGGCAGCGAGGTGACGCTCTCCGGCGAAGTCACGTCCTGGCATGAGAAGGGCCTCGCGGAAAGCACTGCCTGGTGCGTTCCCGGCGTGTCCCAGGTCACCAACCAGATCACCGTGCTCTAGGAGCTTCCCATGAGCTTTCACGCCTGCGTCTGGATCGACCAGCGCCATGCCAAGATCTTCCGCATCGGCGCCATGACGGCCGACATGCAAGCTGTCAGCGACGACAGACCTGAACACCATCTGCACCGCAAGGCAGATCACGTGGGCTCGGGCACCGTCGAAATGGATCATGACCTGATGCGCGAGATTGCCAAAGGCCTTCACAGCGCGGAGGCCATCCTGATTATGGGACCCGGCAAGGCCAAGACGGTGTTCAAGGGATATCTTGATGAACACTTCCCCGACGTTGCCCACAGGGTTTGGGACGTGCGGAATAGCGACCATCCGACCGATGCCCAGATCGTCGCCGAGGCTCGCTCGTGGTTTCGGGCACAGGATCGTATGCACTAGGAGGGAATAATGGGACGGAACCATGCCTGGCATCGGAGGCATCCGGTGCGATCGCTCACCTCCGCTGACGACGTGATAGCCTGGCATCTTCGGCATGCAGCCAACTGCGGTTGCCACGCCATACCCGAAGACGTCATGGCAGAACTGGACACTCGCAGGATTGTGCTGCCCCAAGGATACGAACGGCGCTGGGCGGCGGTAGGAAGTCTCGGATCGCCCCAGGCGCCGGAGCTCATCATGGTCCTCGCATCGGGGACCGCGGCGCTTCGCCAGTCGGGCCTGCAGCTATGAAGATCAATCGTGAGTGGCACCTGGCTCATAAGATGCCGAGAAATGCCTCCCTCGAGGAGCGGCTCGAGTGGCATGCCGAACACGAAGTCAATTGCGGCTGTCGTGAAATGCCTTCCAGCATCCGAAAGGAGCTGGAGGCACGAGGGCTAGTTGGGCCGACGCCGCGCAGCTTGAAGTAGGTATTGAACCTCACTAGCCCGCGTGGGTGAGGCGATCGGCGACCCAGCTGCGGATCCTTGCCGCTGCCATCACACCGGACACTCGCCCAACTTCCTTGCCACCGCTGAACAGCAGCATCGTCGGGATGCTGCGAATTCCCAACTCGCTGATATCGCTTGTTCAGCATCCGAGTTGAGCTTGAGGAAGCGTGCCTCGGGCTCGGTTGCCGCAGTGGCGCGTTCGTATTCCGGCGCCATGGCTTGGCACGGCCCGCACCAGGCGGCCCAGATGTCCACCACGACGGGGATAGTGCCCTTCTGGACCTGCCTGGTGAGCATCGCCGCGTCGACGTCCCTTGGCCGTCCGGTGAAAAGCAGTCTGCTGCAGCTGCCGCACTTGGCCTCAGTCGCCGAGCGCCCAGTTGGCAACCGGTTGATTGCCCCGCACTCGAGGCACACCACCTTGCGTTCCTGTGACATGTGTCGCTGCTAGGACTTGTTCGGGTTGTCGACATACGTGTGACTGGCTTCGTCCCAGAGGATACGGCCCGAACGGACGAGAAGTTCCAGAATACCGGACGTGATCATGTCACGATGCTTCGGCTCGAGGTCAGAGCTTAGGCCGAGCACCTCTGCTATCGCGGGGGAACTGAGCCCTCTGGGGTGCCGCGTAAGCAAGTTGACGACTGAGTCTTCGATGTACTTTAGGCCCAGCTGGGCCTGCTCGCAGTGGTCGAGATCGTTCATTTGTTGATCCTCAGGCTGCTGATTTCTTCGCCGCTTCCGCGGCCGCAACTGGCGTTTGACGGCCACGAAGCTATCGGGGCTGACGGAGATCGAGTCAATTCCACACTCGACGAGGAACTGTGCGAATTCCGGATGGTCGCTCGGCGCCTGGCCGCAGAGCCCTACCTTTGCGCCGGCCTTGTGCGCTTCGGCGATTACGCTGCCGATCATCCATTTGACCGCCGGGTCCTGTTCGTCGAAAAGCGCGGCCAGTTCCTCCGAGTCCCTGTCCACGCCCAAGGTTAGTTGGGTTAGGTCGTTGGAGCCGATAGAGAAGCCATCGAAGCGCCGGGCAAACTCCTTGGCCAGCACGACGTTGGATGGCACTTCGCACATCACATAGACCTGCAGGCCGTCCTTACCGCGCTTGAGGCCATACTCGGCCATCACCTCGAGCACGCGGTCCGCTTCAATGACTGACCGGCAGAACGGGATCATGATGACGACATTGTCGAAGCCGAGCTCTGTCCTGAGCCGAGCGATGGCCTGGCATTCAAGGGCAAAGCCGTCCCTGTATTGCGGAGAGTAGTACCGAGACGCGCCGCGGAAGCCGATCATCGGGTTCTCTTCCAAGGGTTCGAACCCTGCGCCGCCGATCAGGCCGGCGTACTCGTTGCTCTTGAAGTCGCTCATTCTGATGATGACCGGCTTTGGATACGCGGCGGCCGCGATCCGGGCCAGGCCGCGTGACAGCTGATCAACGAAGAACTCAGGCTTGCTGTCATAGCCGGCGGTGAGCCGCTCGATTTCTTGCCTTGCCTGATCGTCGCGCAGTTCACCAAAGCGGACGAGTGCCATCGGATGGATGCGGATGGCGTTGCTGATGACGAACTCCATGCGTGCGAGGCCAACCCCGTCCGCCGGCAGACGCCACCAGCGGAACGCCGCGCCTGGATTGGCGAGGTTCAACATCAATTTGGTGGTACTCGGGGGCAGGTGCTCAAGGTCGAGCGTCTGCACTTCGATCTCCGCCTGGCCCTCGTAGATCGCACCTTCGTCGCCCTCGGCGCAGCTGACGGTGACGTCCTGGCCGCTGTGCAGAAGTTCAGTCGCGTTGCCGGTGCCGACGATGGCCGGCAGTCCAAGCTCGCGGCTGACGATCGCCGCGTGCGATGTCCGACCGCCATGGTCAGTGACAATCGCCGCGGCCCGCTTCATGATTGGGACCCAATCCGGATCGGTGGTCGAGGTCACCAGCACCGAACCATCCACGAATTGCTCGATGTCTGCGGCACTTTCGAGCAGGCATACCGGCGCACTCACTGCGGCATCGCCGATCGCGAGGCCGGAAAGCAACCTGCGGCCGTGCTGCTGCACCCGATAGGACTTCATCGCTCCAACCTCGCGCCGCGCCTGCACCGTTTCCGGCCGCGCCTGGACGATGAACATCTCCCCGGTGGCGCCATCCTTGGCCCACTCCATGTCCATTGGGCACCCATAGTGCTGCTCGATGGCGACAGCCCAGTTCGCGAGCGTGATGATCTCACGGTCGTCCAGGACGAACGCGGACCGCTCCGCCTTGGAGGTTGGGACGTTCCGGGTCGGCGTCTCGCCCCCGGAGTAGATCATCTTGATCGTCTTGGTCCCGCGCTTCTTCTCTATGATCGGCACGACGGCCGACCGCTCGAGGAACGGCTTGAAAACCACGTACTCGTCGGGGTCGACGACGCCTTGGACGACGTTTTCGCCTAGGCCCCAGGCACCGTTGATCAGCACGATCTTGTCGAAGCCGGTTTCCGTGTCGATCGAGAACATCACACCCGAGCCGCCGAGATCGGACCGCACCATGCGCTGCACGCCGATCGAGAGGGCAACCTTCATGTGGTCGAAACTCTTGGCCTTGCGGTAGCTGATGGCCCGGTCTGTAAAGAGCGAAGCGAAGCAGCGCCGGCAGGCAGCGAGGAGCGCATCCTCACCCCTGATGTTGAGAAAGGTCTCCTGCTGGCCGGCAAAACTCGCGTCTGGCAGATCCTCGGCCGTAGCGCTCGAGCGGACCGCCACGTCGATGTCGCTGCCCGCACCTCGGCGGCAGAGCTCGCGATAGGCGGACCGTATCGCCTCGGCCGTAGTCGCCGGCCAGGTCCCTTGCAGGATCAAGTTTCGGATGGCCTGGCCGGTTTCAGGGAGGCTGGCACGGTGCTCCTCCCACGCGGCCAGGTGACCGGCTATCCGGCTTCTCAGGTCGTTGGCCTCGACGAACCGCCAATAGGCATCCGCCGTCGTCGCAAAGCCGGGCGGCACCTGAATGCCCTTTGGTGCGAGGGCCTGCACCAGCTCACCCAACGAGGCATTCTTGCCTCCCACACGCCCGACATCCGTGCGGCGAAGCGTTTCGAACGAGGCAATCTGATCGGCGTGTTGCGACATCGGTGGTGCTCCCGTTGGACGAGGCCCGAGGGCCCGGTTGCCGGTGATGCTCTCCCGGCTGATGCCCCCGTACTTTGATCCGCATCAAACGAGTGCCGGATGATCCAGATCAAACGCACCTCCGTCGATCGGCGCCATGCTGCTTCGGGACGAAATAGGGAGCACCCAGATGATCGAGCACTCGCGTCAGGCACTGGTTGGCGCTTTTGGCGCCAGATACGTCAGCCTCGCCATCGCTGACATCGACGAGTTGTCGGTGTCCAGCTTCGCGCTACTCAGCACAGCGGACTTCGAAGGGCCGATGCAGGCCGTCGAGCGCTACCTTGCGTCCGTTCCCCGCTGTCCCAACAAGGTCTCCTTTGCGCTCGCGGGAACAGTCGAGGGGGACGCAGCGACCTTCACCCACCGCAACTGGAAGCTGAGCCGCAACGATGTCCGTGCCGCGACCCGTGCGGACCATGTCTGCCTTATCAACGACATCGAGGCGACTGCGCTGGTGCTCCCGAACCTGTCGGCATACGACCTTCATGAGCTTCACGCCGGCGCGGCCGTTCCATACGGCAACAAGGCGGTGCTGATGGCCGGGGCGGCCGCGGGCATCGCCGGGCTCGTCCGAGCGAGCAAGGAATGGGTGCCCGTTGTCGGCGAAGGTGGCTATGTGCGCTTCGTCCTTTCGAACGACGACGAAGCCGAACTTGGCAAAGGATTCCTGGCGGAGCGCTATATCGCCTGCGACGACGTCTTCACCGGGGCGGGGCTTGCGACGCTCTACGGCGCGCTTGCCACAAAGGCGAAGGTGAAGGGTAAATCCAGCGGCGCCAAGCAGATAGCGGCCTTTGGCCTGTCTGGTGAGGATCCCGTTGCCACCCGCACCCTGCAGATCATGGCGACATGGCTGGGGCGGGTGGCGGGCGACATCGCGCTGATCTATGGCGCCCGCGGCGGCCTCTATCTGGGTGGTGGTCTCGTCGCCAACATCATTCCGGCGTTGCAGACCGGTCATTTCCGCGAGGCCTTCGAGAGCCGAGGCGATCGCTCTGCTTACATTGCCAAGGTTCCGGTGAAAGTGATCAAGACCGCAGCTGATGCCGGTCTGCGCGGTGCCGCGGTTGCGATGGCCCGCTCGCTACCCTCTCCCACCGCGGCGCATCATTCGACCGCGCGGGCGGCGCCCTGACCGGGGGGAAGAAATGCAGATCTCCGGTCGGCTGGTACGACGGCGAGAGACCCGGCGTGAAGGCCAATCTCGCCCGCATGCTCATGCATATGGACTTACCGTCGGCACCGGGCGGCTGCTGATCCTCCCGGTCGACCACCAGGGCTTTGAACACGGACCAGCGGCAAGCTTTGCGCCAAATCCTGCTGGCTACGACCCGCGCTATCATTTCGAGCTCGCGATCGAGGCCGGGGTCAGCGCCTTGGCAGCTCCACTAGGGTTCCTGACGGTTGGCGCTGACCACTATGCCGGCGCCGTGCCCGCTTGTCCTCAAGGCCAATAGTGCCATCGGGCTCGGCTCGGTCAAGGACGAGGCGATCACGGCGACGGTTCGCGATGGCGAGGAGATCCTTGCCGAGCTCGGCCGCATCATTGCCGACGGCGTCGGCTATGTGGTCGCCAGCGGCAGTCTGTTGCCCGGCTGTCAAACGGCGTTGAAGATTGCCCCCTTATCGGCGTCCAATGTTGACCCCCTGAGGGTGGTGAGCTGATCCGACCCGGCGAAGCTGGTCGGGGTTGCGCAGCCGGGTCGGATCAGCGGGGTGGGTTCAGGCGCGGTTCTTGAAGCGCCAGCTGTCGTTGCCGGTTTCGACGATGTCGCAGTGATGGGTCAGCCGATCGAGCAGCGCGGTGGTCATCTTGGCGTCACCGAAGACCGAGGGCCACTCGCCGAAGCCGAGGTTGGTGGTGACGATGACGGAAGTCTGCTCGTAGAGACGGCTGACCAGGTGGAACAGCAACTGGCCGCCGGACTGGGCGAAGGGCAGATAGCCGAGTTCATCGAGGACGACGTCGAGGAGGCGAAGTAGCCCTCGCCAACCGTTTGTGGACAACGGAGGGAGCCGTGAATTGACGGAGCCTGTTATTGGGCGCGGTGAGAACCGGTCTGGCACCAGGTTTGTGGTCAGGCGGTCCGTCTTCCGCAGGGGAACCCGCTACCGTCGCAATTGTCAGCGGGTCCCTTCGTGGTATCGAGATGGCGGGGATTCACAGTCTCAGGGGCGTCCCTTTCGCTACCCCACCCACTGGACAACGCCGCTTACGACCTCCCCAGGCGTACGGATCTTGCGATGGCGTTCGCGATGCCACGGCGTTCGGACCCTGGCCACCCCAGCCGCCTATCCACCAATGATCGCTGAACTGCTGCCGCCCGAGGTCAATGGACCCGGAGACAACTGTCTGGCACTGAACATCTGGTCGCCCACGCTGGGCGAGGCGAACTTGCCGGTGATGGTTTGGATGTCCGCGCTGAGCCAGCAGGCGGATCATCGAGCTCGGGCCACCGGTGATGACCATGCCAGTTCGTCATTTGGGCACTGTGCCACCCCGGGGCATCACCGAGTTGGCAAAGACCACGGGCTCGTAAGGTCGTTTGCCTCTTGAGAGATGTAGCTGCGGCTTGCGGAACCCGCCGACGCGATCGGCGGCCTGTCTCGTCGTTCCGATAGTCTGGTTGACCTTGATCAATACCGGTCGGCAGAGGTCAGCCAAAATGCCTCCATTGGAGGAGGCCTCACATGCGCATCTACGTCCTCTACGCTCATCCGGACATTGAGAGCTTCAACGGTCGCCTCGCTGATGGGTACTGCTCATCTGCAGCCAAGGCCGGACATCAGGTTCGACGTCGGAACCTGCCCGAGTTGAGGTTTGATCCCATCCTTCACTACGGAATTCGGCGGGTTCAACCCTTGGAGGATGATCTGGCCGCCGCCCAGGAAGACCTGAGCTGGTGTGAGCACTTCGCGCTGTTCTATCCCGTCTGGTGGGGTAACGTCCCGGCCCTTCTGAAGGGGTTCTTCGACCGGACTCTCTATTCCGAGTTCACTTTTCGGCACAATGTAGACGACCCTTTCTGGCACAAGCTGCTCCAAGGGCGATCAGCCGACATCATAACAACGTCAGATGCTGCCGCGTCGTGGCTCCGCACCAAGTATCGCGACGCCGACATCAACGCCGTGAAGAACGCTACCCTCGAAATATGCGGCATGAAACCGGTAAGGGTCACCAGGGTCGCCGGCGTGAAGGACCTCAAGCCCCAACAGCGAGAAAGATGGGTGGCGCGAGTATCGACGCTTCCATCATCGCTTCCCTTGACTTCTGTCAGTGCCAAAATCGCCCATGTGAACGTCGCACACGCAACCGATCCGTGTCGATGAGTGCCATGTGCACGAGTTGCGCCCCGGCTTGCTGCGGCGGGAGGAATGCCCGATACGGCGACCCCGCCTGCAGGATGCTGTAGTGGAGTCCGCCGAGCGGAACGGCCAACGCAGCACCGGCAAGCCTCCAAGGTGCTCGCTGGAGTAGACCCACCCGGCATTTGAGCCTGATCAAAAGACAGCATGCCAGCGACCGGTAGTGTACCGGAAAACGGAGCGACAACATGACGACGATGCAGGCCGCCGTAGTTCGCGAGCTGGGTAAGCCGCTGATCATAGAAGAAATGCCGGTGCCGACGCCCGGACCGCGCGAAATTCTGGTCAAGTTCGAAGCCACCGGCGTTTGCCATACCGACTTGCATGCTGCCAGGGGCGACTGGCCCGTGACGCCCAACCCACCGTTCATTCCGGGTCATGAAGGCGTCGGCTATGTTGCGGCCGTGGGCGAGGGCGTCAAGCGCGTCAAGGAAGGCGACCGGGTCGGCGTGCCGTGGCTGCACTCGGCCTGTGGTTACTGTCCCTATTGCCGGACGGGCTGGGAGACGCTGTGCGCCACCCAGACCAATACGGGCTACTCTGTCAACGGCAGCTTTGCCGGCTACGGCCTCGCCGACCCCGAGTTCGTGGGCCGGCTGCCTGATCGGCTGGAGTTTGGCCCGTCGGCGCCCGTGCTGTGCGCCGGTGTCACCGTCTACAAGGGCCTCAAGGAAACCGAGGTGAAGCCGGGCGAGTGGGTGATCGTCTCTGGTGTGGGCGGCCTGGGTCACATGGCGGTACAGTATGCCAAGGCTATGGGCATGCATGTCGCTGTCGTCGATGTGCATGAGGAGAAGCTCGAGTTGGCCAAGTCACTGGGCGCCGAGGTTGCCGTCAACGCGATTGCCCCAGACGCGGTGAACCAGATGATCCGCGAGACGGCAGGCGGCGCGCATGGCGTGCTGGTCACCGCAGTATCGCCCAAGGCGTTCGAGCAGGCTTTCGGCATGCTGCGCTCCAAGGGCACGATGTCGCTCGTCGGCCTGCCGCCCGGCAGCATGTCGCTGCCGATCTTCGCCACGGTGCTCAAGCGCATCACTGTGCGCGGCTCGATAGTCGGTACCCGGCAGGACCTCGAGGAAGCTCTGCAGTTCGCTGGGGACGGCAAGGTTGCACCCCACTTCTCGTGGGACCTCCTGGAGAACATCAACGGCATCTTCTCCCGCATGGAAGAAGGCAAGATCGACGGCCGCGTTGTGCTGAACCTGCACTGATGCCGCGGGGCTGCCGGGCTGAGGCCGCCCGCTAGCTTAGCTAGTTCAGACCACATCGGCTCTTGGCGCGACGTAGACTCCGGGGGGTGAGCTGCTGCCGGTATGCGTCAGGTACCCTGCAATGTAGCGAAGGGTGGGTGGATCGCACTCCTCGGAGCGGCTGCGGCGTCACAGTCGGGCGCTGTGCAGCGGCGTCAGCCGTCACTAGTCTCGCGGAGTGGCTCGACGCCTACGACGGGGACGGACTGCCAGGGCAGGACCAACACGCTCCGCAAGCTTCCGGCTCACGCGTTCGGCCTGCGCGTGCTCAATGGGAGTCGCGCCAAGAGAGCGGGTCCTAGTGCCGGATGCAGCGAGGATGCGGTTGATGACCCAGGCGTAGGGTTCGATCTTGGCTCGCCGCAAGTTGTGTTGAAGGGCTGAGGCCTCGGATACAGGTGTCGTCTCTGGAAGGGTGACAGGCCAGGCACGTTGCCCAACCAAACGGGATAGAAGAGAGCGAAGCGTTGACACCAATCCAAGTTGGCTTGAGCCGAAATCAGATCGTTCTCGATCGGCTGAACCCGCCGATAGCCGTGGCGGAGGATGGAGTTGAAGAAGTTCCGGCGACGCACTTCGTCCCCCGAGGGGTGGCGGCAGAACGATGGGCGGTTACCAGTTTGCCGTTGGAGCTATCCAGCTCCGGATGGGCAAATAGCACGCAGACGCGCATCCCTCAGACGGGCCCAATGGACGTTACGCGATACGCCCAGACTTGTCCGCCCTCGAGCACGTCGATGATACTATTAGGGCGGAAGCGGCTGGAGTTTGTGAGTTGGTCGTATCGTGCCTCCTGGTCATTGCCGTATCGACAGACCCACCCGCCGGCAGAGTCGTGTGCGAGACCTCCGGTGAGATCGGGATGGTCTTTTTCGAAGCGTCGGACCTGCCATGTGACCGGGTCGCGTGCCAACACGAGGGGGTCAATCTCCCCGTCGCGGTCAAGTGGCAGCGTAAGCTCATAGCCCGTAGTCGGGTCGCCGTTGACGCAGTCGAGCTGGGGGCATCGCTCCAGGCGCACGCGGCTGGCGTGTCCGATTCGTGCCTCTGACAGTTGGGGTAGGCTCTGGTTGGGCATCAGCTTCTCCTGGCGTTCGGCTTCGCGATGAGTATTCTGCATGTCCACGCCTGAAGCGTGCGAGGCAAACGGACCGGGAGCGCCTGCACGCACTCGGTCCCGTGCTTTCAGCCATGGATCTGGATGCGCCGGCTCTGGTTCTGCGCCTCGGCAGGCTTGCCGATCGTGACCTGGAGCACGCCCTTGTCGAATTTGGCGTCAATATTGGCGGGATCGACGGCATATGGCAGCTCAAACGTGCGTTCGAATAAGCCGAAGGTGCGTTCGCTCACGTATCGGTCGCCGTCCTTGCGCTCGGACTCGGACTTCTTCTCGCCGGTGATCCTAATTGTGCGGTCGGTGGCCGAGATCTGAACGTCCTTGACATCGACGCCGGGGAGTTCGACCCGGATAGTGATATCCTTGTCTCCCTCATGGAAATCGGCCGTTGGAAGGTAGCCGGCCTCGTTGGTCCCGAATGGGGTCGGATCAAGCCAATCATAGCCAAAATCCTCGAATAGCCGGTCAATCTGCCGGCGAAGTGGGGCGAGGGAGAACAAGCTACCGCTGTTCTCGAGCTTGGACGGCAGCGGATTTTGCCTGGTGGTCATCAGTGCCTCTCCTTGTGGTTGGTAGGGCCGCGAAATGCCGCGACGGTTCGAGCCTAGCTGGGCATCCGTGTCGAACGATTGATTCAGGTCAAAGTTGTCGAGGATCCCATGGCTAAAGAACGACAGGTCTGGTCTGGAGTGCGCTGAGCGGCGGCCTCCCGGCGGCCGAGGGAGGAGCCTGGCCCCCGCGGGCCGACTTCCGGTCCCGGAAAAACACGGCTTCGATCCAACCATATTGGCCGATGCGGTCACTGCAGCGCGACAGAGCGGTATGGCCGTTCGCAGCCCTGCTGTTGTTGCGAGACTCCGAACTCATACGCGACCTTGTGTTCTACCCGTACGACCCGCAACCGTTCCACGACGTGGCCTCGGTGACGAAGAGCTTCACGACCACGTTGATTGGCATCGCGGCGGGCGAGGGGACACTGAACCTCGAGCTGGCGCCAGGCTCAGGATCGCCACATCCAGTTCCGGATTTCCGGCATGTCCTCGCCGTTCTCCCGGATGAAAGTGTCATGTGCCGCCAGCCTCGCGTCTACCCAGCTGGAGAATTCGGCTCGCCGGGACTCGAGGCGCGGTACGCGACCGACAACCGCCTTGGCGAGATGGAAACGGTCGATCTGGTTCAGCACCGCCATGTCGAAGGGCGTGGTGGTGGTCCCTTCCCTCCTGGAAACCGTGCACATGGAAGTTGTCGTGGTTGGTGCGGCGGTACGTCAGTCGATGGATCAGCGCTGGATAGCCGTGATAGGCGAAAACGACCGGTGCTTCGGTGGAAAACATCGCGTCGAACGACGCATCGTCGATACCGTGCGGGTGTTGGCTGGGCGGCTGGAGAGTCATGAGATCGATAACGCTAACGAACCGCAGCTTCAGGTCGTGGAAGTGCTCGCGCAACAGCATGGTGGCGGCGAGCGCTTCCGTGGTGGGCACATCGCCGGCGCAGGCGATCACCGCATCAGGCGCCTCATTGCCGCAGGTTGAGGCCCAGTCCCAGACGCCGACACCGGCCGTGCAGTGCTTCACCGCGGCGTCACGATCCAGCCACTGCGGCGCCGGCTGCTTGCCCGCAACGATCACGTTGATGTAGTCGCGGCTCCTCAGGCAGTGATCGACCACCGAGAGCAGAGTGTTCGCGTCCGGTGGCAGGTACACCCGGACGATATCCGCCTTCTTGTTCATCACGTGATCGATGAAGCCGGGGGCCTGGTGGCTGAAGCCGTTGTGATGGCGCCAGACATGGGAGGTGAGAAGATAGGTGAGCGAGGCAATCGGCCTGCGCCAGGGGATCTCGCGGGCGACCTTCAGCCATTTGGCGTGCTGGTTGAACATCGAGTCCACGATGTGGATGAAGGCTTCGTAACAGGAGAAGAAGCCGTGTCGGCCGGTAAGCAGGTAGCCCTCGAGCCAGCCCTAGCAGAGGTGCTCGCTGAGAACTTCCATTACCCGTCCGTCTCGCGAGATCTGAGTGTCGCTCAGAACCAGATCGCCTGTGAAGACGCGATCGGTGGCCTCGAATACCGCACCGAGCCGGTTCGACTTGGTTTCGTCTGGGCCGAAGACGCGGAAATTGCTCGTCTCTTCATTGAGCCTCAGAACGTCCCGCAGGAACTGCCCGGCATGCCGCGTCGCCTCGGCAGTGACCGCTCCGGGTACGGGCACGTCGACCGCATAGTCGCGAAAGTCCGGGAGCTTCAGGTCGGTCAGCAGCAGGCCGCCATTGGCGTGGGGGTTGGCGCTCATGCGACGCGTTCCGCGTGGTGGAAGCTCCGCGAGTTCGGAGACGAGTTGGCCTTGCTCGTCGAACAGCTCTTCCGGCCGATAGCTGCGTAGCCAGGATTCCAGCACTTCGAGATGGCCGGGCTCCTCGGAGAGCTTGGCGAGCGGAACCTGGTGCGATCGCCAGGAGCCTTCGGTCGGCTTGCCATCGACCTCGGCGGGCCCTGTCCAGCCCTTGGGTGAGCGGAGGACGATCATCGGCCATGCCGGTCGACGGGAGAAGCCATTGGCGCGGGCGTCGGCCTGGATCGCTCGGATGTCCGCGATGACCGCATCAAGCGCGGCTGCCATCCTCTGGTGCATCTCGCGGGGATCGTCTCCTTCGACGAAATGGGGTGCGTAGCCGTAGCCCCGAAACAGAGCCGCGAGCTCCTCGTGGCTTATCCGGGAGAGGACTGTCGGGCAGGCGATCTTGTAGCCGTTGAGGTGAAGGATCGGCAGCACCGCGCCGTCGCGGACGGGGCTCAGGAACTTGTCGGAGTGCCAGCTCGTCGCCAATGCACCTGTCTCAGCTTCGCCATCCCCGACGACGCACGCGACGATCAAATCCGGGTTGTCGAAGGCGGCGCCATAGGCATGCATCAAGGAGTACCCCAGCTCGCCTCCTTCATTGATCGAGCCGGGAACCTCAGCGGCCACTTGACTCGGGATACCGCCGGGCCAGGAGAACTGCGTGAAGAGGCGCTTCAGGCCCTCGACGTCCTGTCCGACCTGGGGGTAGAGCTCGCTATAGGTTCCCTCGAGATAGGTGTTGGCCACCAGACCAGGCCCACCGTGACCGGGGCCCGTGACGTAGATCACGTTGAGGTCCAGCGCCTTGATGATGCGATTGAGGTGCGCGTAGATGAAGTTGAGGCCGGGAGTGGTCCCCCAGTGACCGAGCAGGCGCGGCTTGACGTGCTTCAGGGTGAGTTTCTCGCGAAGCAGCGGGTTGTCCCGCAGGTAGATCTGCCCGACGGAGAGGTAGTTGGCGGCTCGCCAATAGGCATCGATCTTGGTCAGAAGATCGGAATACAGGGGCTTCATGACGCAAGGTTCTCCTGCTGCAATTGTGCGGCGATCGCTTCAGCGATGACCGCCTCCTCGTCGGTTGCGATGACGTGGATAGTGACCCCGCTGGACGGCGTGGAGATGATTGCGCCGCCTTGCCGATTGAGACCTTGATCGAGATCAATGCCGAGAAACTCGAGGCCCGCACAAACACGCTCGCGGATCACCGGCGCGTTCTCGCCGATCCCGCCAGTGAAGACGAGCCTGTCGAGCCCTCCGAGTACCGCCGCGAACCCGCCGATGGTCTGCTTGATCCGATAGCAGAAGAGGCCGACCGCCTCGGCGGCTCGATGATCCTTTCCCTCAGCGGCGAGCAGATCGCGCAGGTCGGCGCTCGTCCCGGAAACGCCGAGCAGACCGGCCTCGTGGTTGACCATGTGGTCGAATGCCTCCGCATCCATCCCCTCAGTCTGCGCGAGGAACCGCACGAGGCCGGGGTCGATGTCGCCCGTGCGCGTGCTCATTGGGATGCCGGCGGCCGGCGTGAAGGACATGGACGTATCGACGCTACGCCGGCCATGAACCGCCGCGAGGCTCGCACCATTGCCCAGGTGAGCAAGAACCAGCCGGCCGCCGGCCGCCGCATGGCCGAATGATCGTTCGAGCTCCTGCAGAAGGAACTGGTAGGAGAGGCCGTGAAAGCCGTAGCGCTCGACACCTGCGAAGCGACGGGGAGAGGGAGGATGCGTGCGACGGCAGGCATGTCGCGATGAAAGGCGGTGTCGAAGCACGCGATCTGGACGATTTCAGGATGGCGCTCGCGACAGAACTCCAGCATCGTGATCTCGGCAGGGAGATGTTCCGGCGCGTAGTCCACTATCCGCCGAAGTTCGCCGACGAGTTCATCATCAACAACGCCATGTGCGCGATAGCGGGCGCCGCCATGGACGATCCGATGGCCGATGGCGACGAGCGGGGCATCGTGCATCGTGCTGTCGAGCCAACCGAACAGGACGGCGAGCGCTCCGGCGTGATCTGCGACGCTGACAGACTGGCGGTCCTGATGGTTCGGCTGCATCATCGCAAACGGCCAGAGTGGTGATCCTGATCGACCGCCTCGACCGAGCGATGGGCGCACTCGAGATAGCAACGCGTACTCGGACAATCGCCACTCAGAGCGTCGCTGGCGGCCTGCTTCTGTCGCTTGCGGGGATAGTGTTCGCAGCGTTCGGGTTCCTGCCACCGGTGGCAGGAGCCTTGTTTCAGGAAGTCATCGATATCGGCGTCATTCTAAACGCCCTCAGAGCCTTGCGGTAACTTGACACCACCTGAAGTACCTCACGTTTCTTGATCCGGACCGTTGGCAGGGCCTTGGCTTCCGGGTTGGGCGCAGGGCTGTCCACAATGCCGCGTTCGATGTCGCCGTCTCGATTTTCAGCCGCGGCCCACCGCCCAGGCATCGATGCGTTGGCGATGGTCGTTGCTAGGTTAGCGCGCGCTCAGCGGAACTCTGGCCAACCGCAACTGCCTGCGGCCGGATCGGCTTCACCACCGACATGCGAAACTTAAGATCGTCTGCGAACTCGCGAGTAAGCTCTCCCCTATCCTCGGATTTCAGTTCCTTCTTGCGGAAGACTTGCTTGGTCAGGACCCGGGAACCTATTGCCCGCTCCATCTCGTCCAGAGCCGGCTCGGGAGAGGTTGGCACGCTTCCATCACAGGTGACGAAGAGGGCGATGCGCCCCGATTTCCCGCGGATGCGGCGAAGTTTACTGAGTACCGGCGGAGCGGCCTTGGCTCCCCAAACCGGCGCACCGACAACGATGAGATCACGTGCATCCAGCATCGGCTCCAGCCTGATGGGAGGGTGCCCGCGAGAAATGACATCCCATGCCTGCCGCAATTTGCCAAACAGGCCATCGTATGCAGGACATCTCGCCTCGATGAGGTCTGCCCCGAGTTGCGAAGCAAGCTCGACCGCCACCGACCGGGTCTTGCCGGTATATGAATAGTAAACAACCGCTGGTCGCATTTGCGCTCTCCTGATCCCCGTCAACAAAGCACTCGCGTCCCAACAGCTCTTTGAGACAGGTCAAAGTGCTGTGGGATGCAGGATCGAGCGACTAAGGGGAGATGGGTAGAACGGAAGGGAGACACGGTGTTCGTGGTTCGAGTTCGCAGCCGCTGGCAGTCTCAGCGGACGGTCTGACGGATCGAAGCTGCGACCGCCTTCGCCGTCCGGGCTGCCGTCGGTTCCCCACATCAGCCGATGCGAGGGCCAAATCTAGCCTGCTCGTGACAGCGCACTGGGGAGCGATCCCGGCGACGCCCACGCGGCCGTTCTTGTATCCCTAGATGCCAGCGGCTACACACGATTTATGGACAGGCTGCCTTCTCATACCACTGATCGAAGAGACCTCATCGTCGCCGGTGCCGCGGCGATTTGCCTTGTCTTGGCTGCCGGGATGGCTCTTGCGCCAGAACCAGTGCTCTCACCGGGTTTGCGTACCGCGGGGTCACTGATACTTGCCGGCCTGGGTTTGGGCGCCATCTACTGGCTGTTGCGTTCGGTTCTCGGACTGCGCAGGACATTGGACCGTACCGGGGAAACGCTCCGCGAAAAGGAGGCCCACCTCCAGTCCATCCTGACACTGTGCTGGATGCAACCGTGGTCATCGACCCAGACGGCATCATGCTGTCCTTCAATGCTTCCGCGGTTCGGCAGTTCGGCTACTCGCCCGAGGAGGCGATCGGCCAGAACGTCAGCATGCTGATGCCAACGCCCTATCGCGAGCAGCACGATGCCTACCTCGCGAGGTACCTCAACACCGGGGAGAAGAGGATCATTGGTATCGATCGCGTCGTGGTGGGGCGGCGCAAGGACGGATCGACGTTTCCCATGAAGCTTGCCGTTGGCGAGATGCGACAGGAGGATCGCGTCTACTTTACCGGCTTCATCCGCGACCTCACCGAGCGCGAGGAATTGCAGGCTATGCTCGACCAGGCCCGGAGCGAACTGGCTCGGCTGGCCCGACTGAACGAACTCGGCGAGATGGCCTCGACGCTTGCCCACGAACTCAACCAGCCCCTGTCGGCAATTGCCAACTATGTTCAGGGATGCCGGCGCATGCTGGACAAGGTCGACGAGGAATATGCCAATCGCATGCGCGGAGCTCTCGACGAGACAGCCAAGCAGGCGCTGCGTGCCGGCGACATCATCCGCCACCTGCGCGAGTTCGTGACCCGCGGTGAGACCGACAAGGGGCCGGAGGACATCAACCACCTGGTCGAGGAGGCGGGTGCCCTGGCCCTAGTCGGATCTCGAGAGCGCGGCATCAAGTCGGTGTTCGACTTTGGGTCGGACAGCAGCATCGTGGTAGCGGATAGGGTGCAGATCCAGCAGGTCCTGATCAACCTGATGCGCAACGCCATGGAGGCCATGCGCGACAGTCCCGAGAAGCAACTTATCGTCCGCACCCGGCACGTGTCGCCGGACTGGCTGCAAGTCGAAGTCGAAGACACGGGGCCGGGGATTGCCGACGAGGTCGCCCCTCAACTGTTCCAGCCGTTCGTCACAACCAAACCCAACGGCATGGGTATAGGACTGTCGATCTCCCGTCGCATCATCGAATTGCACGGCGGCGAACTCACGGTGACCAGGAACATGTCCGGGGGCGCCACGTTCAGTTTCTCTCTTCCCATGTTCGTGGAGGCCCCCGTTGAGTACAGCTGATACCGTCGTCCACATCGTCGATGACGAAGAGGCCGTACGCAACTCTCTTGCGTTCTTGCTCACGGGAGCGGGCTTCGCCGTGCGGGTGCACGAAAGCGCCACGGCATTCCTCGAAGTTGCACCCCAGATCAAGAATGGCTGCCTGATCACCGACCTTCGGATGCCGGATATGGACGGCGTCGAACTCCTTCGACGCTTGCGCGACACCGATGCACTGCTGCCGGCGATCGTCATTACCGGTCACGGCGACGTGCAAATGGCCGTCGAGGCCATGAAATGCGGTGCCATCGACTTCATCGAAAAGCCGTTCAGCGACGACGTGATTATCGAGTCCATTTCGAGGGCAGCAAGTCGAGCGGCCGAGCGCGTGCAGAGCGGGGCCGCCCTTGAAATCGTCAGGCAGCGAGTGGCGTCATTGAGCGACCGCGAGCGGCAGGTGCTGAAGGGCGTGGTTGCCGGGCAGGCCAACAAGACCATTGCGTTCGAGCTGGGCATCAGCCCCAGGACCGTTGAGGTCTACCGCGCAGGGCTGATGAGCAAGATGCAGGCAAAGAGCCTCCCGGAACTCGTCCGGATGATCATGGACGTAGAGATCGAGGCCTGAGATTCGTCCAAACGATCAACTGAGGTTGGCCGTTTGATTTACCTCAAGGCGGGGGATCGGTCGGCGGCATAGTGAGAGGCGTCTCTCTTTCGAGGCGCATTCACAAGGACCGGCCGCGCCATGGCCTCCGGCCGCATTCTCGTCATTGCACCCAACAGCGATCTTCGAGCATCGCTGGTCTTTGCGCTCGAGGCGGAAGGGTACCAAGTGATGGCGAAGGAAGCGCTACCCGACTTCTCATGGGTTGCGGCCCAGGACTTCGATTGCACAGTTCTCGACCAGAAAGCGCTCACGGGCCCGGAATACCTAAGCATCGCCTTCTGCGTGAAGGCCTATCCGGTGGTCTTGCTGACAGCCCGCCCATTCGGGTGGCTGGTGGAGTGGGTCTCTCAGATCGTCGAGATGCCGGCGATTGGAAACTCGATCTCGGCCGCTGTTCGCGACGCTACTCGCGTCCACGTTCAAAGCTGACGCACTGCTCCGCCACGCGCCGAGTTGGTAGCTACGCTAGTTCAGCCTATTGGCGGCGTGCAGCGCGGCGACCAGTTCGAGTTCGTGCCGAACATGGCGACGAAGGCCTTCGAAGAACCCACGCAACATGTATCCGGTGGCCTCCGGCGCTAGAACCGGTTGACCGGTCGCGATTTGCTGCAGTTCGAACTGGATCTCTTCCGCAAAGCACTCGTCCTCGATGTGCTCGAGGCGCAAACGCTCGACCACTTGGCGGCCGTCGCCATGCACGGCAGCCAGCTGCGGGAACATCAACGCTTCCTCCGAAGCATGCGCCCGCTTGATCAGCGGGCATATTAGGTTAGCGATCTGCTCACAGTGCGGCCGATCGAGCCGATACGGCAGCGAGTCGGCGATCCGCTCCAACAAGTTGCAAAGGCCCAGCTGCTGGTCGAACACCGCCCGGAGTTCTGCCGAAAACCGATCGCGAGCCGTCATCCGAGAAAGCACTCCAACCCAGGGTCTCCCTGAAGATGGTGGCGTGGGAGGGGTTTGAAAGTCTTGATCTAAATCAAAGTTGCCGCCCGCAGTGCCACTAGATTAAGTCCTCAAAGTGAGAGCGCACGGGGGCGACGTTTGCAGAATTTGCCATGGATCATCACGCTGGCCGGGGGGGCGTTCTTTACGCTCGTACTGTCCGGGCTGGGACAGGACGGGGCCTTCAGTGCGCATATGGGTATCATCGCCGCCGTCCTCGGGCTGGGTGCGGTGGTCCTGCTTCGGCAACGCGAGCCGAAACCAACAGTCTCGGCGGACGGAGCGGAATCGAACGGGTATTTCGATGCACCCATCCGGATCGGATCCATTCTCACTGTCTTCTGGGGGTGCGTAGGCTTCCTCGTGGGCGTGGTGATCGCCTTGCAGCTCGCCTGGCCCGAGCTCAATTTCGGTCCCTGGTTCAACTTCGGACGCATGCGGCCGCTGCACACATCGGCGGTGGTCTTCGCCTTCGGCGGCACGGCGCTGATGACGACGAGCTTCTACGTGGTGCAGCGCACCTCGCGGGCCCGCCTGATCAGCGACAGCCTCGCCTGGTTCGTGTTCTGGGGCTACCAGTTGTTCATCGTCATGGCGGCGACCGGGTACCTGCTTGGCATCACTGAGGGCCGCGAGTACGCCGAGCCCGAGTGGTACACCGACATCTGGCTGACCATCGTGTGGGTCGCCTACCTGATCCTGTTCCTCGGTACGATCATCAAGCGCAAGGAGCCGCATATCTATGTGGCCAACTGGTTCTACCTTGCCTTTATCGTCACCATCGCGCTGCTACACGTCGTCAACAACCTGAGCATGCCGGTGAGCCTACTGGGCTCCAAGAGCTATTCGCTGTTCGCTGGCGTGCAGGACGCGCTGACCCAGTGGTGGTACGGCCACAACGCGGTGGGCTTCTTCCTCACCGCCGGGTTCCTCGGCATGATGTACTATTACATGCCAAAGCAGGCCGAGCGCCCGGTCTACAGCTACCGGCTGTCGATCATCCATTTCTGGGCGCTGATCTTCCTTTACATCTGGGCCGGCCCACACCACTTGATGTACACCGCCCTGCCCGACTGGGCGCAGTCCCTCGGCATGGTGTTCTCGATTATGCTGTGGATGCCCAGCTGGGGCGGCATGATCAACGGGCTTATGACCCTGCGCGGCGCTTGGGACAAGATGCGCACCGACCCCATCATGCGCATGATGGTGATCGCCGTGGCCTTCTATGGCATGTCGACCTTCGAAGGCCCTGTCATGTCGATCAAGTCGGTCAACGGGCTCAGCCACTACACCGACTGGACCATCGGCCACGTGCACTCGGGTGCGCTCGGCTGGGTCGGCATGATCTCGTTCGCCGCTGTCTACTTCATGGTGCCGCGCCTCTGGGGCCGTACCCAGCTCTACTCGCCGCGCATGGTCAACTGGCACTTCTGGCTCGCGACCACCGGCATCGTAATCTACGCGTCGGTGATGTGGGTCTCGGGGATCACACAAGGCCTGATGTGGCGTGAATACGACGATCAGGGTTTCCTCGTCTACTCGTTCGCCGAGACCGTGGCCGCGCTCCACCCCTACTACATCGCCCGCGCCTTCGGCGGCCTGCTCTACCTCGCCGGCGGCCTGGTGATGGCCTTCAATGTCTGGATGACCATCCGTGGCCGCATCCGCGATGAGCGCCCGATCGCAACCGCCACCGTATTGCAGCCGGCAGAATAGGACCCCGCCAAATGGACATTCTTGGCAAGCACGGCGTCATCGAACGCAACGCCTCCCTGCTCCTCACCCTCTCGCTTGTCGTCGTCTGCATCGGCGGCATCGTCGAAGTCGCGCCGCTGTTTTACCTGCAGAACACCATCGAGAAGGTGGAGGGCATGCGTCCCTACACCCCGCTGGAATTGGCCGGCCGCGACATCTACGTGCGCGAGGGCTGCTATGGCTGCCATAGTCAGATGATCCGGCCATTCCGGGATGAAGCCGAACGCTACGGAAACTACTCGTTGGCGGCGGAGTCGATGTACGACCACCCGTTCCAATGGGGGTCAAAGCGGACGGGCCCTGATCTCGCCCGCGTTGGGGGGCGCTATTCGAACGAATGGCAAGTCGAACACCTGAGCGATCCGCGGGCGCTGGTGCCGGAATTGATCATGCCGCGCTACGGCTTCCTCTCCGACACGCCGCTCGACACGAACAACATCGTTGGCAGCCTCAAGGCAAACGCCATCGTCGGCGTGCCCTACAGCGACGCCGCGATTGCAAATGCCCAGCGCGATCTCGTGGCGCAGGCGACGCCCGATGCGGACACGTCTGGCCTCGTGGAACGCTACACCAATGTGCGCGCAGGAGATTTCGACGGCGATCCCAAACGGATCACCGAGATGGACGCGCTCGTGGCGTACCTCCAGATGCTTGGCACGCTGGTCGATTTCACGACCTACGACGCCGAAGCGAACTACCGTTGAGTGAACCAAGCCATGCAAACCACACTCTACGACATGCTGCGGCATTTCGCCGACAGCTGGGGCCTTCTCTACATGATGGCGATCTTCCTCTTCGTTGTCTTTTTTCTCCTGCGACCAGGCGCCAAAGCCAGTGCGGTCACTGCGGCCCGTATCCCGCTCGATGATGCACAACCGATGGATCGGGACGAACAGAGATGACAGACAAGGACATCGACGACGTCACCGGCGTCGAAACCACCGGTCACGAGTGGGACGGCATCAAGGAGCTCAACAACCCGCTGCCGCGCTGGTGGCTCTGGACGTTCTACGCTTGCATCATTTTCGCGATCGGATACACCGTCGCCTATCCGGCATGGCCGCTGATCAGTTCGGCGACGACGGGCGTCCTCGGCTACTCGAGCCGAGCCGACCTCGACGCCGACCTCGCGTCGGCCAAGGCGGCGCAGGGCGACATGCTGGAGGCGGTGGCTGCGACGCCAGTGGCAGACATTGTCGCCAATGACGACCTGGCCCGCTTCGCCCGGGTCGGCGGCAAGTCACTGTTCAAGGTCTACTGCTCGCAGTGCCACGGTACCGGCGCAACGGGCAGCGTCGGCTACCCCAATCTCAACGACGACGAGTGGGTGTGGGGCGGAACGATCGACCAGATCTACACGACGATCACGCATGGCGCCCGGTCCCCGACCGACGCCGACACGCACTACAACGTGATGCCGAACTTCGGCACCGATGCGATGCTCAGCGCCGAAGACATCGACCTCGTCGCCAAGGAGGTCGCATCCTTTTCCGGCATCGACGGCGGCGAGGCGACCGAGGCCGGCAAACGGCTGTTCGCGGACAACTGCGCGGCCTGCCACGGCGATGTCGGCCAGGGCATGCCCGACGCCGGCGGGCCATCGCTCAACGACCAGGTCTGGCTCTATGAAGGAACGCTCGCGGCCATTCGCGACCAGGTCAACCATCCGCGCCACGGCGTGATGCCCGCCTGGGGCGCGCGCCTCGGCGACACCGCGGTCAAGCAGCTGACTGTCTACGTTCACGGTCTTGGCGGCGGCCAGTAGGCAGCGCTGCCGCCAGATTGGGCGAAGGGGAGCGAAGTAGGCGCTCCCCTTCTGCTTTGCGCCCTTGACCCAGATCAAACGGGTCGGTGGAGGGCCATGAGAGAACCGCTCAATGACGCCCCTCATCGACAATACTCGCCCATCGAGTGAGCACCCGGCGACGGAGCGCTACGACGTGCAGGCGGAAAATTCCGCCCAACGGCGGCAGCCGCTCTATGCTCCCCGCAAGAAGATATTCCCCAAGCGGGCGACGGGGCGCTTCCGGAAGTTCAAATGGCTGGTGATGCTGGTGACGCTCACCATCTACTACATCACCCCGTGGCTGCGCTGGGATCGTGGCCCGTTCGCGCCCGACCAGGCGGTGCTGGTCGACCTCGCCAACAAGCGGTTCTACTTCCTGTTCATCGAAATCTGGCCGCAAGAGTTCTACTACGTCGCCGGCCTGCTGGTGATGGCGGGCATCGGCCTGTTCCTGATCACATCAACGGTCGGCCGCGCCTGGTGCGGCTATGCCTGCCCGCAGACTGTTTGGGTCGACCTGTTCCTCGTCGTGGAGCGCGCCATCGAGGGCGACCGCAACGCCCGCATCAAGCTCGAGGCTGCTCCCTGGAGCCCGGCAAAGATCGCCAAGCGCACCGGCAAGCACGCTATCTGGCTGGCGATCGGCGTACTGACCGGCGGCGCCTGGATCTTCTACTTCGCCGACGCCCCCACTCTGTTCGGCGATGTCGTCACGTTCCAGGCGCCGTTTGTCGCCTACGCCACGATCGGGTTGCTCACAGCCACGACCTATACCTTTGGCGGGCTGATGCGGGAGCAGGTCTGCACGTATATGTGCCCCTGGCCGCGCATCCAGGGCGCGATGCTCGACGAGAACTCGCTCACCGTTACCTTCAACGACTGGCGCGGCGAGCCACGAACGCGGCACGCCAAGAAGGCCATCGCTGAGGGCAAGCCCGTCGGCGACTGCGTCGACTGCAATGCATGCGTGGTGGTTTGCCCCATGGGCATCGACATCCGCGACGGCCAGCAGCTCGAGTGCATCACCTGTGCGCTCTGCGTCGATGCCTGCGACGACGTGATGACCCGGCTCGGCAAGGAGCGCGGTCTCATCTCCTACGCGACCCTCAGCGACTACAATAAGAACATGAGCCTCGCCACCGGCAGCGGCAAGGTGATCCAGCCGGTCCGGATCCGCGATCAGATCACCGGCAAGCTCAACGACGCCATCAAGCGCACTGACTGGCGTTCGGTCATCCGGCCGCGGACCATCGTCTACCTCATCGGCTGGTCGGCTATCGGGTTTGCCATGCTGACAGCCCTCGCTCTACGCTCGCCGCTATCGCTCAATGTGTTGCACGACCGCAATCCGCTCTATGTCGAGCTCAAGGACGGCTCGATCCGCAACGGCTACGACGTCAAGATTCTCAACATGACGCCGGCCCTGCGTGCCGTCGAACTGCGCCTTGAGGGCCTGCCCGGCGCCGAACTTTCGCTTGCTGATGGCGGCGAGGATGCCGCTCAGGCGCTCAAGCTCGAACTTGAGCCGGACAAGGTGCTGCCGCTCCGGCTCTATGTCCGCGTTTCCCCCACGGCGCGGCCGGATGCACAGGCGAGATTCCGCATCGTCGTCGAGACGACCGACAGCCACACCCGGTCGAGCACTGAAACCACGTTTGAAGTCCCGGAGACCAGCAAATGAACACAGTACGTCCGCCCGAGTTCACCGGGCGCCACATGTGGCTACTCGTCATCGGCTTCTTTGGCGTCATCATCGCCGTCAATGTCGGCATGGCCGTCGTCGCCTCGACCAGTTGGACCGGCTTGGTGGTGTCCAACTCCTACGTTGCCAGCCAGGAGTTCGAAGAAAAGCGCATCGCCCATGAGGCGCAGAAGGCGGCCGGCTGGCAGGCGACCTTCACTTACTCGCCCGGGCTCGCCAAACTTGTCGTCATCGATGGCGCCGGCAACCCGCTCGATCTGGGTCCGGTCACCCTCAAGGTCAACCGCCCGGTGGGCGGACACGACGACCAGGCAGTTCGGTTCGAACGTACGCCTGATGGCGGCTATGCCGCGAACTCTTACGCTGGCCGGCGGCGTCTGGGACGCCCTGGTACAGGCCGAGACACCCAAGGGTTCCTTCGAACTCCGTGAGCGCTTCGGCGTCGAAGGAGATGATCAATGACCTGCTGCGTCCCTGGTGAGCACGCCATCCTCGATGCCAAGGTCAGCAGCATCGAGGCCGACAGCGAAGCGCTGCTGGCGTTGAGCCGCCGCCTCGGAGACGGGACTCGCCAGCTTGAGTTCGCTGTGCCCGACGCGCATTGCGCCGCCTGCATCAGATCGATCGAAACCGAACTGGCGGCGCTCCCCATGGTGCACTCCGCCCGGGTCAACCTCACTCGCCGTCGCGTCCGTATCGTCTTCGATCCGGCGCGGGGCGATGTGGCCCAACTGGCGCCCGCTATAAACCACAGCGGATACCACACCTATGTGCTCGACCCTAGCCAGGAGAGCGACGGCGATCCCGTGCTCCGCGAACTGGTCAAAGCATTGGGTGTCGCGGGCTTTGCAGCCGGCAACATCATGCTGTTTTCAGTCTCGATCTGGTCGGGCGCCAACGACGCCACACGCGACCTCTTCCACTGGATTTCGGCGATCATCGCGCTGCCGGCAATTGCCTACTCGGGCCGCATTTTCTTCCGCTCGGCCTGGCGGGCGCTGCGTGTGGGCAAGACCAACATGGACGTGCCGATCTCCATCGGCGTCATCCTCGCCACGGCGCTGAATTCATCGAAACACTGAACTCCGGCGAACACGCCTATTTCGACGCCTCGGCAACGCTGCTCTTCTTCCTCCTCGCCGGTCGCACGCTCGACCACCTGATGCGCGAGCGGGCGCGCAGCGCCATCACCAATCTTGCCCGGCTCCAACCGCGCGGTGCAACACAGGTGCATGAGGATGGCCGGCGCGAGTACCTGAACTCGACGAAATCGTCCCCGGCATGATCCTTGAGGTCCGAGGCGGGGACCGCGTGCCGGTCGACAGCATCGTTGCTACCGCAGGGGCGGTGTTCGACTACTCCATCATCACCGGCGAGACGGCGCCTCATAGCGTCGCGATCGATGGCGAGGTGGTGGCAGGCGCAAGTAACCTTGGCGGTCCGGTTCGATTGCGGGCCGCACGCGCCTCCACCGATTCCTTCCTCGCCCGCATGGCGGCGATGATGGAGGCGGCCGAAGGCGCCAAGACCCGGCCCCGGCGCATTGCCGACAGGGCGGCCGCGATTTATGCCCCGGTGGTTCACACCATCGCCATCACCACGTTCCTCGGCTGGGGGCTGCTCAGTGGCGATTGGCACGCGGCTCTGCTCAACGCCGTGGCGGTCCTCATCATTACGTGTCCGTGTGCTCTCGCCCTGGCCGTACCGATCGTCCACGTCGTCGCGGCCGGCAGGATGTTCGAGCGGGGAATCCTGATGAAGGACGGGGCCGCGCTGGAACGGGTCGCCGAAGTCGAACTCGGTTGCCTTCGACAAGACCGGCACCCTCACTAGGGGACAGCCGCAGCTCGTCGACAGCAAGGCCGACGATCAGGAAGCAAACGATGTCGCAGCGGCTCTGGCCGGAAGCAGCAACCACCCATTGTCGCGGACCCTGGCGACGTACCTGGGCGCGGGAATGGGCTTCGACGGCCAGATCCGAGAGGAACCGGGTCGGGGCGTCGAATGCGTGGCAGATGGTGTGATGTGGCGCCTGGGGAGCCGGGACTGGTGTGGGCTGCCATCAGAAGCGGGCACGCCGTTCACGGAAGTCTGGCTCACCGCCAATGGTAGGACCCGGGCCTGGTATCGCTTCAACGATATGGTGCGCCCCGGAGCTGCCGATGCGATCAAGACCCTTGCCAGCATGGGACTGTCGTCTCGGCTGCTATCTGGTGACCGCCAGGGACCTGTCGACGCGGTCGCGGCGGCAGTCGGGATTGATAAGGCATTGAGTTCGCGGCGGCCCGAGGAGAAGGTCGCCGCAGTCTCAGCCGGCCGTACTTTGATGGTGGGTGACGGGATCGATGATGCACCCGCGCTACGGGCCGCCTATGTCTCGATGGCGCCGACTTCGGCGGCCGATATAGGGCGCAGTGCGGCGGACTTCGTGTTCACCAGCGATGATCTTGGCGCTGTGCCCTTCGCAGTGCGCACTGCCCGCCGTGCTGCACGCCTCGTGGCACAGAACCTCGTCCTTGCGATCGGCTACAACGCAATTGCCGTACCACTCGCGATCGCCGGTCAGGTGACACCACTGATCGCCGCCGTTGCGATGTCCTCGTCGTCGCTGATCGTCGTGGCAAACGCCCTTCGACTGCGTTTTGGCGCCGACCCGTCAAGCTACGAGAACACGACCGGTACTAAGCTAGCCGAGCCTGAGGAGAAGCCTGCATGAGCGGACTGGCCGTGCTTATCCCGATTGCCGTGGCCTTGGGCCTGCTCGCGCTTGCGGCGTTTTTCTGGGCCTTGCGGTCGGGGCAGTACGAAGACCTGGACGGAGCAAGCGAACGGATCTTCGGGGACGACGAAGTCGTTACCCGGCACGGTCCTTCAAGGCGAGAACGCTGAGAACCACGACGTGGCGGTGTCCTGCGACCGAGATCACGCCATCATGCCGCAACTTGCTGATCTGGCGCGACACGGTCTCGATGGTCAGACCCAGGAAGTCTGCCATGTCGGCCCGTCCGATAGGCAGGTCGAACGCAACCTTGTCGCTGCCGGTCGGGGCAACGTTTCGGCGAGCGACCAGCAGCAGCAGGCTGGCGACCCTCTCCGCGGCACTCTTGCGGCCCAGGGTCACCATCCAGTCCCGGGCCTCGTCCAGCTCGTGGAGGGATTGGTCGAGCAGGCGCCGCTTCAGGTTCGAGCTCGAGGCGACCAAGGTCTCGAGAACGCCTTTCGGGAAGCGACAGAGCTCGACATCGGATGCCGCCTCCGCGGTCAGCGGACTCTCGGTTCGGAACAACCGCCCGATCAGGTCCGGAGCAAACTGGAGCCCCACGAGCTGCTGTCTGCCGTCGCGCAGGACGCGGGACAGCTTGACCGTGCCATCGGTGACGTTGGCGTATCCGCTGATCTCGTCGCTTTCGAGGGCAAGGGCCTCGCCAGCCTCGTGTCGCGTGTGCCGCGCGTAGCGGGCCAGTTGCCGAAGCTCAAGAGGGCTGAGGACCGCACAGATACCGTCATGCCGAACCCGGCATTCCTGGCAGACCGAAGGCACGGCTTCGGAGCTTGGTCGTGCGGAAACTGGTGTCGGTCGTCGCATGACCCGTCAATGGCACGTCGAAGGGGAAGGGCGTTTGATAAAGATCAAGGACGGGACGTCTAGAAACTGCGACCCGAGGGGCTAGAGGTGCCAATGTCCGACACAATGCTAGCCCGGTACGCGAAGCCGGTCCCCCGCTACACCAGCTACCCGACAGCCCCGCACTTCCATCCGGGGATCGACCACGTTTCCTACGCCAACTGGCTCGCGTCACTCCCCGGCTCGACGCCACTTTCCCTCTACGTGCACATCCCCTTCTGCGACCGGCTTTGCTGGTTTTGTGGCTGCCACACCAAACAGGTGCTGCGCTACGACCCGATCGCCGCGTATTTGCCAGCAGTTCTGGCCGAGATGGAGGCCGTTGCTGGGGTGCTGGACGGACGCGGGCAGGCCGTCGCACTGCACCTGGGCGGCGGTTCGCCCTCAATGCTCAAGCCCGAGGATCTGATCGGTCTTGCCTCCGGGTAAGGCAGCGTTTCGACGCAAGCCGCGGACTTGAGTTCAGTATCGAGATCGACCCCAACGACATGACCGACGACCGGTACGATGCGTTCGCGGAAGCCGGAGTGACGCGCATCAGCGTCGGCGTACAAGACTTCAACCCAAAGGTACAAAACGCCATCAATCGCATCCAGACCTTCGAGCAGACGGAAGCTGTGGTCGATGGCATGCGACAGCGCGGCGTGACCTCGGTCAATCTCGACGTTCTGTACGGACTGCCGCATCAGACCGTCGCCAGCGTTGTGGCGACGGTTGACCAGGCGCTGGCGATGAACCCCGATCGGCTGGCGCTGTTTGGCTACGCGCATGTCCCCGATGAAGACCCACCAGCGCATGATCGACGAAGCCGCGCTCCCGGACCCGGCCGAGCGGTTGCGCCAGTCGACGGCGGCGGCGGAGCGCATCTGCGCGGCCGGCTACGTGGCCATCGGCATCGATCATTTTGCGAAGCCAGCCGACAGTCTGGCCATGGCAGCCCGATCGGGCCGGCTGCATCGCAACTTCCAAGGCTACACGACCGACGAGGCTCCCGCTCTCATCGGGCTCGGCGCCTCTTCGATCGGCTGCCTCCCGCAAGGCTACGTGCAGAACATCACCGCGACGGGTGAGTACATCCGGGCCATCCGAGAGCGTGAACTCGCCGTCGCAAAGGGCCTGCGGCTAAGCGATGAGGACCGGATGCGGAGTTGGGTTATCGAGCGGCTGATGTGCGATTTTGCCGTCTCGGTCGATGAACTCCAGGACCGCTTCAAGCACATCGCAGCGCCGGTCGTCACCGAGATGATCTACGCTGCGCAAGGCGACGAAGATGGTATCGTTTGGCTTGATGGTCACACCTTTTCGGTCACCGAACGCGGCAGGCCCTTCGTCCGCTCCGTCGCTTCCGCCTTCGACACCTACCTGGCCACCGGAGTGGGCCGCCATTCCGTCGCCGTCTAGCTCTCGGGATAGGCCCTAAGTAAACCCCCTAAACTCGAGCCGGAATTTCGGGGATTCGGCGGAACGGCTACCTACTGATCATCGTAATCACGGGTAGCAAGAAATGCACATCCAGCCGACTTTCCGGGTCAACCAGCCGACCAAAACTGCGGGCGTCGGTGTGTCCGACCTGTTGACTGCGATGCAGCCGGCGGCCGTCACCTTCTACCCCACCGACGCCGTGATCTACGCCCAGGGCGAAGCCGCCGGGCCCCTCTATGTGGTCGAGTTCGGCACTGTCCGGATCTGCCGGATGACGGCTGATGGGCGGCGGCTGATCAGCGCTTTCCATACGGCTGGCGAGATTTTCGGCTTCGAGGCGGACGCTGAGCACGAATCGTATGCCGAGAGCGTGGATGGCGCCGGCGTCCGCGTGCTCCGCGCCAGCCGCGGCGAACAGCCCACCGGCAGCATGCTGCTGCTCGCGCTCAAGAGCCTCGCACGCACGCAGAACCACTTGATGGTTCTCGGACGCAGGACGGCCAATGAACGTATGGCTGCCCTCATCCTTGACCTGGCAGAGCGCCAGGGTGACGAGCGGCTCGTGCACCTGCCGATGCAGCGCTACGACATCGCCGACTATCTCGGCATCACCTTTGAGACGGTGTCCCGTATTCTCCGCGTCCTGAAAGACAGGGCGATCCGGCTCCGCTCCATCAGCGAAATCGAGATCCTCGATCTCGCTGCCTTGCAGGACATGTGTGACTGACCAGGCGTCATCATTTCGAGAGGCAAATGGGTATCTCGCCGGCAGCTACTGGGGGGTCCGCACACGGCGATCTATGGCCCGGAAGGTCGGGCGCCAAGCGAGCAAATGATGACGCACCCCCCTGAGCCGTGATTCCGCTGGTGCAGGAAGGACGCGACGATGATGGGGACGCAGGTCGAGCCTGCGCAGCTGTTCTGGGAGTTTCGGCTCAACGATCATGTTCCTACCGAACACATGCTGCGCGCATCGACCGCTTTCTCGATCTTGAAAGCGTACGATCCGACATGAGGCCGTTCTACAGCACCGTCGGCCGACCTTCGATCGATCCGGAACTGATGATGCGGCTGCTGATCGCGGGCTACTGCATGGGCATCCGGTCGGAGCGGCGGCTGTGCGAGGAGGGGCATCTCAACCTTGCCTATGGTTCCGTCGGCTGGGTCTGGACGGCAAGATGCGGGACCACCCGACCTTCTCGCGCAGCCGGCACGGCCGGTTCCGGCCGAGCGTTGCGTTACCCTCAGGCACCTGTTCGAGTTGATGGCGGAGCGTTGCCTGCGCTAAGGCGAAGGGGCCGGACACTGACTTCACCGAGCATTCCGGAAGAGGCTGGGGAAGCGCCGGTGCGGCATAAGCCGTGGACTGATCCATCTGCAAGCAGCATTCGGCACTACTCTTGATTTGGATCAAAATCGAACGCCCCGTTCATATCTAGTGTCTGCCCAACGGCTGTCTGAAGGCCGAGTTGCATAAGTCGACGGGGGACGTGAATGGCCGTACCGGCAGGCGCTACCAAAGCGCAGCAGAACACTGCTCTTGGCATGAGCACTTTCGCCTTCACCGTGTGTTTCGCGGTGTGGACGATCTTTTCGATAATCGGGGTCAAGATCCAGGCCGAGCTGGGGTTGAGCGACGCGCAGCTCGGATTGCTCGTCGGCACCCCGATCCTGACGGGGTCGCTGGCGCGGGTCTTGCTCGGCATATGGACTGACCAGATCGGCGGGCGCGTTATCAACGTGCTCACCATGCTGCTCGCCGCCATTGCCACGTGGCTACTCTCCTACGCCACCAGCTACGAGATGATGCTCCTAGCAGCGCTGGGGCTGGGACTTGCCGGCGGGTCCTTCGCAGTGGGCGTCGCCTATGTCTCCAAATGGTATCCGACGAGCCAGCAGGGCACGGCACTGGGCATCTTTGGCGCGGGTAATATCGGCGCGGCCGTCACCAAGCTGGCTGCCCCGTTCGTCATGGTCGCCTTCGGCTGGCCGGCGGTGGCGCAGATCTGGGCCGCGGCCCTTGTCGTCACCGCGCTGATCTTCTGGTTCACGACGAAGGACGATCCGGAACTGGTCGAGCGCCGCGCCAGAGGGATCAAGGCCAAAGGCACGCTGCTGCAGCTCGAGCCGCTAAAGAACATCCAGGTTTGGCGCTTCTCGCTTTACTACTTCTTCGTCTTCGGCGCCTTCGTCGCGCTCTCGCTGTGGCTGCCGCGCTACCTGATGGGCGTGTATGGCCTCGACATCAAAATGGCGGGCCTGCTCGCCGCCGCCTTCTCGATCCCGGCAAGCCTGTTCCGGGTCTATGGCGGGTACCTGTCGGACCGCTACGGCGCCCGCGCGGTGATGTACGTGACACTCGGCGTGTCGGCGCTGTGCACCTTCATGCTGGCCTACCCACACACCGACTACCTCATCCACGGCGTGGACGGCCCGATCAGCTTCTCCACGCAGATGGGCCTCGTACCCTTCGTGATGGCCGTTTTCGTGCTCGGCTTCTTCATGTCGCTGGGCAAGGCCGCAGTCTACAAGCACATCCCGGTCTATTATCCGGGCAATGTCGGAGCGGTCGGCGGTCTCGTCGGCATGATCGGCGGGCTCGGCGGTTTCGTTCTGCCGATCGCTTTCGGGGTCCTGCTGGATGTGACGGGGCTGTGGACCAGCAGCTTCATGCTGATGTTCGGGGTGGTGATGGTGTCGCTGCTCTGGATGCACTTCTCGATTCGCGCGATGGAGAAGGGGGCGTCCCAAGAGGTGCTCGCCAAGCTGCCACAGCTGCCGGAGATGCAGCCGCTGCACAAGGGAGAGATGAACGCCGCCGGGCCGAAGGTGCTTGAGGACTGGCGGCCGGAGGATCCCGAGTTCTGGCAGACGAAGGGCAGGAAGATCGCTGCCCGAAATCTCTGGATCTCAATCCCGAACCTGCTGCTGGCCTTTGCGGTCTGGATGGTGTGGAGCGTGGTCATTGCCAAGCTTCCGAGCGTCGGGTTCAAGTTCACCACGGACGAGCTGTTCTGGCTCGCCGCCCTGCCGGGGCTCTCCGGCGCAACGCTGAGGATCTTCTACTCCTTCATGGTGCCGGTGTTCGGCGGGCGCCTCTGGACCACGCTGACCACCGCCTCGCTGATCATTCCGGCGATGGGGATCGGCTATGCGGTGCAGAGCCTGGACACCCCGTATCTGATCTTCCTTGTCCTGGCCCTGCTGTGTGGCTTCGGTGGCGGCAACTTCGCCTCATCGATGTCCAACATCAGCTTCTTCTTCCCCAAGCGGGAGAAGGGCAACGCGCTCGCGCTCAACGCGGGGCTCGGCAATCTGGGCGTCAGCATCATGCAGTTCCTGATACCGCTGGTCATCACTGTCGGAGTGTTCGGCGCGATCGGTGGAAAGTCGCAGGCGGTCGATGAAACCACTAGGCTCTGGCTGCAGAACGCGGGCTTCATCTGGGTGCCGTTCCTCATCGTCGCGTCTCTTGCCGCCTGGTTCGGCATGAACGATCTGGCCTCGGCCAAGGCCTCGTTCAAGGATCAGGCCGTCATCTTCGGCCGTTCCCATAACTGGCTGATGTGCTGGCTCTATACCGGCACCTTTGGCTCCTTCATCGGGTATTCGGCCGGCTTCCCACTGCTCGCCAAGATCGCATTTCCCGAGATCAACTCACTGCAATACGTCTTCCTCGGGCCATTGGTCGGCGCGCTCGCACGCGCCGGAACGGGCTGGATTGCGGATCGCTGGGGCGGCGCGCGCGTGACCTTCTGGACGTTTGTGCTGATGATCGCAGCGGTCGGCGGCGTGCTCTATTTCATGGCCATCAAGGAGCAGCCGGGCGCGTTCTGGGGGTTCTTTGCGATGTTCATGGTGCTGTTTCTTGCGACCGGCATCGGCAACGCGTCCACCTTCCAGATGATCCCGGTGATCATGCGCAAGGAAGTTGATCGGCTGATGCCCGAGCTGGCACATGCGGATCGTATCCGGCAGGCGGACAAGGAGTCCGCGGCGATCATCGGGTTCACCTCGGCGGTGGCCGCCTATGGGATGTTCTTCATTCCACGTGCGTACGGCACTTCGATCCAGATGACGGGCGATGCCTCAGCGGCCCTCTGGGGGTTCATGGCCTTCTATGTGACCTGTTTGGCCCTGACTTGGTTCGTCTACACGCGCCGTGGTGGCCTGCTGCATGACATCGAAAGAAGCCGGGGCGGCGAGGTTGTCGGCCAAGCAAGACATTCGGAACGGAGAGTTTGATGAGCCTGCTTCTCGATAGACTGAACTTCTTTGCGCGGCCCGAGAAGTTCGCCGAAGGTCATGGTGTAACGACCACTGAGAGCCGCGCCTGGGAGAAGGCGTACCGTGGACGTTGGCAGCACGACAAGATCGTGCGCTCAACTCACGGAGTAAACTGCACCGGCTCGTGCTCCTGGAAGATCTATGTCAAGGGCGGCATCGTCACTTGGGAGACCCAGCAGACCGACTACCCGCGCACTCGGCCGGACCTGCCGAACCATGAGCCGCGTGGCTGCGCCCGTGGCGCCAGCTACTCGTGGTACATGTACTCAGCCAATAGAGTGAAGCACCCGCTTATCCGCTCGCGGCTGCTCAAGTTGTGGCGCGACGCGCGGGCGACAAAGACACCAGTCGCCGCCTGGGCCTCGATCGTAGAGACGCCAGCCAAGCGCCGCGACTACATCAAGGTTCGCGGACATGGCGGGTTCGTGCGCGCCCGCTGGGACGAGGTCAACGAGATCATTGCGGCGGCCAACGCCTATACGGTGCGCAAGCACGGGCCGGACCGGGTCATCGGCTTCTCGCCGATCCCGGCGATGTCGATGGTCTCGTATGCAGCCGGCTCGCGCTATCTGTCGCTGATGGGCGGCGTCTGCATGTCCTTTTACGACTGGTATTGCGACCTGCCGCCAGCCTCTCCCATGACTTGGGGCGAGCAGACCGACGTCCCGGAATCGGCTGACTGGTACAATGCTGGTTTCCTGATGCTCTGGGGTTCGAACGTACCGCAGACGCGCACGCCAGACGCGCATTTCTACACCGAGGCCCGCTACAAGGGCGCGAAGTCCGTGGTCGTTTCGCCGGACTACTCCGAAGCGGCCAAGTTTGCCGACCTCTGGCTGCACCCCAAACAGGGCACCGATGCCGCCCTCGCCATGGCGATGGGGCATGTGATCCTGAGGGAATTCCACCTCGACCGGCAGGCCGAGTATTTCGAAGATTACTGCCGCCGCTACACTGACATGCCGATGCTGGTTCGCCTCGTCGAGCAGGATGGCCAGATGGTCCCCGAGCGGCTGCTCAGAGCGTCGGACTTCGCCGGCGGCCTGGGTGAAGACAAGAATGCCGACTGGAAGCCGGTCGCTATAGACGTCACCACCGGGCGCATCGTTGTGCCGCAGGGCTCCGCCGGACACCGCTGGGACGGGGGCGGCAAGTGGAATCTCGAGCAGAAGGACGGGCAGGGGACTGACGTCGAACTGAATATGTCGCTGATCCTCGAAGAGGATCGCGACGCCGTGGCCGCCGTGGCGTTCCCCTATTTTGGCAATCGGGAGCACGATCATTTCGAAGGCACCGACCATGCCAGCGTTCTGGTTCGTTCGGTTCCGGCCAAGCGTGTGCAGTTGGCCTCGGGAGAGGCTCTGGTCGCAACAGTGTTCGATCTCCTCGCGGCCAACTATGGGCTCGATCGCGGGCTGGGCGGCGCCAACGTCGCGACCAGCTACGACGAGAACGTCCCCTACACGCCGGCGTGGGCCGAGAAGGTGACTGGTGTGCCGCGCGCACAGATCATCTCGGTGGCGCGGGAGTTCGCCAGCAACGCCGAAAAGACCCAGGGGCGTTCAATGGTGATCGTCGGCGCCGGGCTCAACCACTGGTACCACATGGACATGAACTACCGGGGGATCATCAATCTCCTGGTCATGTGCGGCTGCGTCGGCAAGTCGGGGGGCGGCTGGAGCCACTACGTGGGCCAGGAAAAGCTCCGCCCGCAGACCGGCTGGCAGCCCCTGGCATTCGGTCTCGACTGGAGCCGACCGCCCCGCCACATGAACTCGACGTCGTTCTTCTACGCCCATACCGACCAGTGGCGCTACGAGACGCTCGACGTGTCGGAGATCCTGTCGCCCACGGCGCCGAAGGGTGACTGGGACGCCAGCCTGATCGACTTCAATATCCGCGCCGAGCGCATGGGCTGGTTGCCCTCGGCACCCCAGCTCAAGGCCAATCCGCTCGATATCGCCGCGGCGGCAGCCAAGGCGGGCAAGGAACCCAAGGACTATGTCGCGGCGGCGCTGAAATCCGGCGAGATCGAGCTTAGTTGCGAGGACCCCGATGATCCCGCGAACTGGCCGCGCAACATGTTCGTCTGGCGCTCGAATCTCCTGGGCTCCTCGGGCAAGGGGCATGAGTACTTCCTCAAGCACCTGCTCGGCACCACTCACGGCGTCATGGGCAAGGACCTCGGCGAACAGGGCAGGAGCCGCTCCAAAGAAGCCGTCTGGCACGACGAAGCGCCGGAGGGGAAACTCGACCTTCTCGTGACGCTCGACTTCCGGATGTCGACCACCTGCGTCTACTCCGACATCGTGCTGCCCACGGCCACCTGGTACGAGAAGAACGATCTCAATACCTCGGACATGCACCCCTTCATCCATCCGCTGTCGAGCGCGGCAGATCCGGCCTGGGAAGCGCGCAGCGACTGGGAGATCTTCAAGGGGTTGGCAAAGACGTTCTCGGCGGTGGCGCCCGAGGTCCTCGGTGTAGAAAAGGACACGGTTCTTGTCCCCATCCTGCACGACACTGTTGGGGAACTGGCGCAGCCCTTCGACGTCGAGGACTGGAAAACCGGTACGATTGACCCGATACCGGGCAAGACCATGCCGTCGGTAGCCGTGGTGGAACGCGACTATCCCAACCTCTACAAGCGCTTCACCGCACTCGGGCCGCTTCTCGACAAGCTCGGCAACGGTGGCAAGGGCATCGGCTGGAACACTGGGCACGAGGTCGAGGCGCTCAGGCAGCTCAACGGCGTGGTCACCGAAGAGGGCCCGACCAAGGGCATGCCCCGCATCGATACCGACATCGACGCCAGCGAAGTTGTGCTGATGCTGGCTCCCGAAACGAATGGCGAAGTCGCCGTCAAGGCGTGGGAAGCGCTGACCAAGGCCACAGGCCGCGAGCATGCTCACCTGGCTTTGCCCAAGGAAGACGAGAAGATCCGGTTCCGCGATATCGTCGCTCAACCGCGCAAGATCATCTCGTCGCCAACCTGGTCGGGCATCGAGAGCGAAACTGTCTGCTACAATGCCGGCTATACCAATGTGCACGAACTGATCCCCTGGCGCACGTTGACCGGGCGGCAGCAGCTCTATCAGGACCACCTGTGGATGCGGGCTTTCGGCGAGGCGCTGTGCCTTTATCGGCCGCCCATCGACACCAAGACGATCAACCCGGTGATCGACAGCAAGCCCAACGGCAACAAGCAGGTCGTGCTGAACTTCATCACGCCGCACCAGAAATGGGGCATTCACTCCACTTACTCGGACAACCTCTTGATGCTGACGCTCAACCGGGGCGGCCCGGTCGTCTGGCTGTCGGAAGTCGATGCGGCCAAGGCAGACATCGTCGATAACGACTGGGTGGAAGCCTACAACGCCAACGGGGCGCTGGTTGCGCGTGCGGTGGTCTCCCAGCGCATGAAGGAGGGAACCCTCTTCATGTACCATGCGCAGGAAAAGATCGTGAACACACCCGGTTCCGAGATGACCGGCAATCGCGGCGGCATCCACAACTCGGTCACGCGTGCCATCACCAAGCCCACCCACATGATCGGCGGCTACGTGCAGCAATCCTATGGGTTCAACTACTACGGAACCGTCGGGTCCAACCGCGACGAGTTCGTCATCGTCCGCAAAGTAGACAAGGTCGATTGGCTCGAGCGGCCCTACAACGACAAGCGGGAGGCCGCAGAATGAAGATCCGCGCCCAAATCGGCATGGTGCTCAACCTCGACAAGTGCATCGGCTGTCACACCTGTTCGGTCACCTGCAAGAACGTCTGGACCAATCGGGAAGGCGTCGAATACGCCTGGTTCAACAATGTCGAGACCAAGCCCGGCATCGGTTATCCCAAGGAATGGGAGAACCAGAAGAAGTGGAACGGCGGCTGGGTCCGTAAGCCCAACGGCAAGGTGGAACCCCGGATCGGCGCCAAATGGCGCGTGCTGGCCAAGATCTTCGCCAACCCGGACCTGCCCGAGATCGATGACTATTACGAGCCGTTCGACTTCGACTACGGGCATCTGCAGAATGCCGGCGAGCTTGAGGCTTTCCCAACCGCGCGTCCGCGCTCGAAAGTCTCCGGTGAACGCATGGAGAAGATTGAGTGGGGTCCCAACTGGGAGGAAATCCTCGGGGGCGAGTTCTCGAAGCGCTCCAAGGACGCCAACTTCGAGTGTGTCGAGGCCGAAATCTATGGCCAGTTCGAGAACACCTTCATGATGTACCTGCCTAGGCTGTGCGAGCACTGCCTGAACCCGACCTGCGTCGCCTCCTGTCCTTCCGGCGCCATCTACAAGCGCGAGGAAGACGGCATCGTCCTGATCGACCAGGAAAAGTGCCGCGGCTGGCGCATGTGCATCTCCGGCTGCCCCTACAAGAAAATCTACTACAACTGGTCGTCGGGCAAATCCGAGAAGTGCACCTTCTGCTACCCGCGCATCGAGGCGGGCCAGCCGACGGTGTGCTCGGAAACCTGCGTGGGACGCATCCGTTACCTCGGCGTGCTGCTGTACGACGCCGACCGCATTGCGGAAGCTGCGGCGACACCCGACGAGAAGGATCTCTACGACGCCCAGCTCTCGGTGTTCCTCGACCCCAACGATCCGGCCGTGATCGAGCAGGCGCGCAAGGACGGCATCCCCGAGGCATGGCTTGAAGGGGCCAGGAACTCGCCCGTCTACAAGATGGCGATGGACTGGAAGGTGGCGTTCCCGCTCCACCCCGAATACCGCACGCTGCCCATGGTCTGGTATGTGCCGCCGCTGTCCCCGGTGCAGTCCGCCGCCGCATCGGGCAAGATCGGCGTCGACAGCGAGAACATGCCCGATGTGCGCTCGCTGCGCATTCCGGTGCGCTACCTTGCCAACCTCCTGACGGCGGGCAAGGAAGAACCGGTGGTGCTCGGACTCGAGCGTATGCTGGCGATGCGCGGCTATATGCGCGCCAAGACCGTCGATGGTGTGATCGATGATGCGATGGGCGCTCGCGTTGGCCTCAGCAATCGGCAAATCGAGGACATGTACCAGCTGATGGCTATCGCAAACTACGAGGACCGCTTCGTCATCCCGACAAGCCATCGCGAACTGGGCGAGGATGCCTATGACGAGCGCGGCTCGTGCGGCTTCTCGTTCGGCAATGGCTGCTCGGGCGGCACGTCGGCACCGGACCTGTTCGGCGCCAAGCGGACGCGCGTCACCACTCCGGTTGATCTGATGAAAGGGGGCGTGTGATGGCCAACGCCCTGAAGATCGTCTCGTTGCTGCTCTCCTATCCCACAGCCGAACTGCTCGCCGCGGCGCCGGATCTCAAGGCCGCGATCGCCGCGGACCGCTTCACCGGACCACAGGAAAAGGCGCGGCTCAGCGCGCTTGTCGACGACCTCGTCGGCCGCGATCTCTACGATGCCGAGGAGCGCTACGTGATGCTCTTCGACCGCACCCGGACGCTGTCGCTGCATTTGTTCGAACACGTGCACGGCGAAAGCCGGGACCGCGGCCAGGCAATGGTCGACCTCGCCATGATGTACGAGTCCCAGGGGCTCGATATCAGTGCCGAGGAGATGCCGGACTTCCTGCCGCTGTTCCTCGAATACCTCTCGACCCAGTCAGCGGCCGAGGTGCACAGTCTGCTCGATCAGACCTTGCACATCCTCTCCGCCCTCCGGGCGCGGCTGCAGAAGCGCGACAGCATCTACGCCAACGCGCTCCTCGTGCTCGAAGCGATCGCCGGGACGACGGCCGACCCAAAGGCCGTCGAAGAGTTGCTGCACCTGCCCGAGCACGATCCAGACGACCTCGAGGCGCTCGACGCAGTCTGGAACGAGGAAGCGGTGACCTTCGGCGGTGGACCAGGCAGCGACGCCTGCGGTCCCGACCGGCTGCGCACGCAGCTTCGGGCCGCGAAGCGCCCGGCGCCCCGCCCCGAAATCATGGGAGACCTCTGAGATGGCCGAGTTCTTCAACACCCTGCTGTTCGGCATCTACCCCTATGCCGCCCTTGTGGTCCTCGCGGTCGGCTCGGTAATCCGCTACGACCGCGAGCCCTACACTTGGCGCTCCGGCTCCAGCCAATTGCTGCGACGCCGCCAGTTGATGTGGGGCTCGGTGCTGTTCCATGTCGGCGTGCTGCTGATCTTTGCCGGCCACCTCGTCGGCCTGCTGACGCCGATCTTCATCTGGGACGCCCTGGGCGTCAGCCATAGCGCCAAGCAGATCATCGCCATCAGCCTCGGCGGTGTCGCCGGCGCGATGGGGATCGCCGGCGCCACGCTGCTCCTGCACCGTCGCTTCTTCGATGCGCGGGTGCGCAAGACGTCGAGCTTTGCCGACAACCTCATCATCCTCATCCTCTGGGTGCAACTGGCCCTTGGGCTCGCCACGATCCGGGTCTCGATGCAGCACCTGGACGGCGAGGAGATGGTGAAGTTCATGAACTGGGCGCAGGGCATCTTCACCTTCAACCCCGCCGCCGCAAGCTACGTGGCCGACGCCGTGCCGGTCTTCAAGCTGCACATCGCGCTCGGGCTGACGATCTTCGTGTTGTTCCCGTTCTCGCGCCTTGTCCACATGCTGAGCGCGCCCGTGCGCTACCTCTGGCGCCCCGGCTATCAGGTCGTCCGCACCAAGCGCAAACCGGCCGAGTGAGGGACAGACGATGAGCACTCCCCTGATTGAATTCGGCCGCCCGGCCGCAGGCCCTGCAAGCGATGCGGTGCCGGCGGCCCGTGTGAAGCTGCCGCGCTCACCGACGCGTCCGCGAACGGTTATTACGGTAAACGGCGTCGAGATTCCGCACGCCGCCATCAGCGCCGAGGCCCAGCAGCATCCATCCGGGTCAGCCGCTGATGCCTACCGCGCCGCTGCCGAGGCGCTTGTGGTGCGCGAACTCCTCCTGGCGGAGGCCAAGGCCCAGGAGGTGTCGGCCGCGCCGGAGCGGGACGGCAAGGGGCGCCTCGAAACTGACGAAGACGCTCTGGTCCGCGCGTTGCTCGACAGCCACATCGAGACGCCGGTCGCCACCAACGCCGAGTGTCGCCGCTACTACGACACCCATCCCGAGATCCTGCGCAGCCAGGATATCTCCGAGGCGAGCCATATTCTTATCCACGTGCCGCCCGGCGCGGAGCCCGCCGAAGTGGCGCGGCTGGAGGCGCTTGCCGGTCAGGTCATCGGGGAGCTCGCCGATGATCCGGCGCGCTTTGCCGAGCTCGCCAAGACCCATTCCGCCTGTCCGTCGCGGGAGAATGGCGGGGCGTTGGGGCAGGTGACCCCGGGCAGCACCGTGCCCGAGTTCGAGCGTGGGCTGGGCGCCCTCGGCGAGGGCGAACTGTCGAGCGAGCCCGTGCGGTCCCGGTACGGATTTCATGTCATCCGGCTCCATCGCCGCATCCTGGCCGGCGCCTGCCGTTCGAGGTGGCCAGGGATCGCATCGCTCTGCACCTTCAGGCGGCCAGCTGGAGCCGTGCCGTCTCGCAGTTCATCGGCGTCCTGGCCGATCGCGCAGATATCCAGGGCGTGACGTTGAAGGGCGATCCGCACCAGTCAGGCGGGCTCGGGTGATGACGGGCGACCTCTCGTCGATGCTGCAGACGCTGACCGAAGATGTACCGCCCGAACACCTGGCAGATCCGCTTGCCTACATCTTCGCGGACAATTTCCGCTGTCGTGTCCTGTGCAACGTGCTCGACGTGATCGGATCGGGCAGGCGCATCGGCGGGTCGGCGCTCGAGACGTGCCGTTCCTTTCTGCTTGTCGACTTTCTCACCCATATCGCCGATGAAAAGCAGGCGCTGTTTCCCCTGTTGCTGGAGCGAACCACGGCGGAGGACGAAGTCCAGAACGTGATCAGCCGAACGCGCACCAGCTTTGCCACCGTGAACCGGGTGGCGGACGAGCTGGCGCGGCTGGAAACGGGGCGGTGGGCCATCCGGAGTACCGCCGGGCTCATTCAGTCCTTCGTCGCCGCCGAGCGCGAGCATATTGCGATCGAGAATGTCGTCGTTCTCCCCGTTGCCCGCCGGCGTTTGCGGAGCAAGGACCTCGAATGGCTGGGCGGCATGATGCGCGATCATCGGGTACGCCTGCGGCGCGTACCCCTCTCGTCGTGAGCCCTCCCATTCAACTGGCAATTGCAAGTCCTCAGCCATTTCGTGAGTGTATGACCGTGCTCGCTGACCTACTTCGGCACAACCGCGACTGGAGCGAGATGCGCCGCCGGGAAGACCCATTTTCGGCCGTCTCGCCGCTCTGCAGCGACCCGAATACCTCTGGATCGGCTGCTCGGACAGCCGCGTCCCCGCCAACGTGATTACCGGCCTCGATCCCGGAGAGGTGTTCGTGCACCGCAACGTTGCCAACCTCGTGCACCGAAGCGACCTGAACCTCCTTTCGGTCGTGGAGTTCGCCGTGGAGGGCCTCGAGGTCCGGCACATCATCGTGTGCGGCCACTACGGCTGCGGCGGTATTCGCGCGGCGATGGAGCCGCATCGGCACGGGATCGTGGATCACTGGCTGCAGCCGGTCAGGGATATTGCCGAGGAGGCCCACCCTGAAATGCAGGACATGAACTCGGTCGAAGAGCGCAACGACCGGCTCAGCGAGCTGTCCGTTCGCGTGCAGGTGAACAATCTGGGGCGCACGCCGATCTTGCAGTCTGCCTGGGCGCGCGGCAGCGAGGTTGAGGTGCACGGCTGGATCTACGGGTTGTCGGACGGGCTGCTGCGCGACCTGAAATGCGATGTCGGCCCGACACAGTTCGGCAAACGCGAGCGACGGGACGCCAATGACCAGTGAGGCCCCCCCCTTTGTCGACGGTTTTGGGCGCCGGGTCACCTACCTGAGGCTGTCCGTCACCGACCGGTGCGATCTGCGCTGCACCTATTGCATGCCGCGCCACATGATCTTTTCGCCGCGCAAGAGCCTGCTCGGCGTCGACGAACTGGATCGGATCGCCGCGGCATTCGTTGCCGGTGGCGTCCGCAAGATCCGGCTGACCGGCGGGGAACCTCTGGTGCGCAAGGACCTGCCGGACCTGCTGCACAGGCTTGGCCGGCACTTGAGCGCGGGACAGCTCGACGAGATCACGGTTTCGACCAACGGATCGCAGCTCGCCCGGCGCGCCAGGACGCTGGCGGAGTGTGGCGTGACGAGGGTCAATGTGTCACTCGACACGCTCGACCCCGACCAGTACCGCGACCTTACGCGAGGCGGAGAGCTATCGGATGTCCTCGATGGCATCGAGGCGGCCCGCGACGCCGGCCTCTCCATTCGCCTCAATGCGGTCGCCCTGCGCGGTGTGATCGAAGAGCAGTTCGAGCCACTGCTGCGCTATGCGCACGGCCGCGGCATGGCGTTGGCTCTGATCGAGACCATGCCGCTTGGCGATGTCGGCATGTCCCGCGTTGACCAGTATCTGTCGCTCGCCGAGTTTCGAAGGCACCTGTCGCTCGCCTGGGACCTGGCGGCGCTCAGCCACAGGAGTGGCGGCCCCGCAGAGTATTTCGAGGTGAAGCAGACCGGCGGCCGCCTGGGGTTTATCATGCCGCTCTCGTGCAATTTCTGCGCGTCCTGCAATCGCGTGCGCGTTGGGAGCAACGGGCGGCTCTACACCTGCATGGGCCATGACGGATCCCTCGATCTCCGACCGGCGCTTGCGAGCGCCGAGCCGGCGCGGGAGCTGGACCTGTCGATCCGCGAAGCGCTGAAGCGCAAGCCCGAGCGCCACGGCTTCCGCATCCAGCAGGCCGGCGTCGACGGCATCGGCCGGCACATGTCGGTTCTCGGAGGGTGAGCATGGTTGCGATCGGAATCCTGACCATTTCCGACCGCGCCAGCCGCGGCGAATACGAGGACCTCAGCGGCCCGGCGATCGAGGCGTGGTTGTTGCGGGCGATTTCAAGCCCCTGGCGAACCGAGCGCCGCATCGTCGCCGACGGACGGGACGAGGTCTGCGCTGCGTTGATCGATTTCTGCGATCGCTACCGTGTGGACTTGGTTCTGACCACCGGAGGCACGGGACCGGCGCCGCGCGACCTGACGCCGGAAGCGATGGCCCTGGTGCTCGAGAAGGAACTGCCGGGGTTCGGCGAGGTGATGCGACGGATCAGTTTCGGGACCGTTCCCACGGCCATCCTCTCGCGGCAGACGGCGGGCACGCGTGGCAGCACGCTGATCGTGAATCTGCCGGGCAAGCCACGCTCGATCGAGGTCTGCCTTGCCGCCGTGTTTCCGGCCATCCCCTACTGCCTTGATCTGATCGGGGCCGGCCGGATCGAGACGCACAAATCAGTGGTCGCGGCCTTCAGACCGGCAAGTTGATTGCGCATAGCGGGCGTCAAGCGCTTGTTCCCGAGGTCTGCGGGTCGAGGGTGTGGTGACGCAACCGTACAACGCCCCGCGAAGGCTGTAGGAAACCTGGAACTCGGCGCCTCACATTCTTGTTCGGCACCAGTACGCCGTCGTCGGCTCCGACATGATCAACGTGATGATGACCTATGACAAGGACAAGGGGTCGTGTGGGGGCACCTGTTCGGGACGATCGACACCAAGCGCAAGTTCCTGGACATCCGCCTGGAACTGGCCAGGTACGAATGGACACGCCTCAAGGCCAACGACAGACTGGAGTGCCGCAACTGCCACTCCGAGGTTGCCATGGACCTGTCCCAACAGGCTCCCCGCGCGGCCGAGATCCACACGCGCTTCCTCCTCTTGGGCGAGGCCACGTGCATCGACTGTCACAAGGGGATCGCGCACCAACTCCCCGACATGAGCGGAGCAGAGCCTGGCTGGAAGATGCCACCCAAACTGAAGGCGAAGTGTTGCCCGCAGCACTCTAGGTCGGAGCTGGGTTGCGACAGGGGAATCGCCAGGGCAAATTGGGAGAGCACTGGCAGGCAGGTTGCCGCCCGGCGATGTCAGTCTCTCGATCCCGCCTTAAGTCTGGCGAAACGAGCATCGGTCCGAATTCGATGACGAACAACCCAAAAGCAATGAGCCAGAATACCCCGCTCAGGGAAAGCAGAACATGATATTGCGACGGAATCAGTTCGGCAAATGGCCGCAGCACCGCTGAGAGTGCGAGGGCCAGAAAAGCCAGGGACGTGGAGGCCGATGCGGTAAGCGCACGCCCAGTGTGCCCGAGGCTCGCACGGGTCATAACCGCGAACGTCATGCCACCGATAGCCCCCACCGTGAGAACGTGCAGCGCTGAGGCATCCGCGATCCAGCCCATGGATGCGAGAGCAACCGAAAACATACCCAGTGGGACAAAGGCGTAGCCAACGTGCAGGGCAAATAGTAGCGGCTCATCGATCGTGCGTGCACCTCGCCACCGGGCCAACCGAACAGCATGGAGGAGGGCAGCGGCGGTGGCGGCGGCAGCCGTGACCAGAGCGTTCGGAAAGACTACCCACATGGCCAATGCCAGCAACAGCAACAGCATCGAGACGATATCGAACCGACCAAAAGCCGCCGGTAGCTTGGCCGACCCAGTCTTGGCCAGCCAATTCCTCGTAAAGCTCGGAACGATGCGGCCGCCGACGACAGCAATCAGCATCACGTAAATGCCGACGCCGGCCCGAGATGCCTCGAGCGCGGCGCCATTGTATGCTACTGACACGTGGAACCCTATATTGGCGAGCGAGAGGGCGCTCATCCCGGCGAGGATCTTGAGGTTCTTCCAGTTCTTCCCGGCGATGATTTCGACCCCTGCTACTGCGGCGATCAGGGGCAGAAAGCTCGCATCAATCAACATGGACACGGGCAGACCGATGATGCCCGGAGCAGCCATTGCCAGTCGGCCTGTCAGCCACACGGTCACCAGGCCGAGCAGTGGCAAGCCCGACACCGGCAGGCGACCGGTCCAGTTCGGGATGGCCGTCAGTATGTAGCCGGCCAGTGCGGCGCTGGTGTAGCCGAACAGCATTTCATGGGCGTGCCAGTTGAGCATGCCGTAGTCACCGCCGATCTCCCAGCCGGCGGTCAATGCGCCTATCCAGGCTACCATCGCGACAATGGCGAACAGGCCTGCGAGCAGGAAGAATGGGCGGAATCCGTAGGACAACACCGGCGGCCCGCTTCTTGCGATGCCACGTGGGACTGGTTTGCGAGCCTTGCTGACTAGACTGCCCAAGCCGAAGTTCATCGTCCTGCTGCTCCTTTGGTGGCGCAGGGATGAATGCCAGTCCAAACCAGCGCGGTCTTTGCTATCGCGCAAGGAAGTTGCTCGGCGTCTGCGTAACGCTTGGTGACAGTAGGGGCCGGAGACTCCGCGATGCCTAGAACCGACATTGACGACCTGAGCCTCGCCGAGATCATGTCAAAGTGGCCGTCGACCATCAGGGTATTCCTGGACCGCCGCATGCACTGTGTCGGATGTCCGATAGCGCCGTTCCACACCCTGATCGACGCGGCGGAAGAACACAGCCTGCTGCTTGCTGGGTTGGTTGCTGACATCGAGCGGGCCGGGCTCAAAGATGGCCAGGCTTTAGCCCATCCCCGATGAGGACGAGTTGGTGCGGGTCCCGCACCAACAGCTTCTGTCGACCGCCCTCAACCAGTCCGGCGGCCTCCCAGGCGGTGAGGATACGGGAGACGGTGTGCAGCGTGGTACCGGTCATCTCGGCAATGTCCTGCTTGGAGATGGGGAAGTCGATGCGCACCCCCTTCCTCCTTCTTTCCTGACTGGTTCACGAGCCGGAGAATCGCGTGGGCGACCCGACGCTCGACCTCCTCGGTGGACAGTTCCCTGAGGCGTTGCTGGGCTTCGAGCAGGCGGCTGCCCATCGTCTGCATCGCGTTGATAGCCAGCGACGGGTATTGCCCCAGGAAGTCGTTCCAAAGGCCCATCGGCCATGAGAGCACGACGCTCTCCGAAACGGCGGTGGCCGTCCCGGGATAGTCCAGCCTGCGCAGCGCCTTGGCGATACCGAACAGATCGCCGGGGTTGACCATCCGGACCACTACCTGCTGCCCCTCACTGGTGACCTGTGTGACCCGCAGGCGACCGTGCAGCAGCACGAAGAACTGGTTCGCAGTCTGCCCCTGCTCGAACACTATGTCCTCAGGGGCATAGCGACGGCTGGCTGCCGTGCGCAGCACGTCATCGACCTCACCCGGCTCCAGTTGTTCAAACAGCGCCAGGCCCTGGACGGCGGCACGGTTGATCTGCGATTGGGTCTGCATGTTCAGCTTTCCTCACATCGTGCGGTCACTTCACGACCACCGTTCCGGGCAAGCTCACGAGATCGAAGTCGCTCACCCTGACATCCACCTTCACCTTCCACTTCCCTTTGATGGATAGCGGCGGCACTTCGGTGGTCCATGTACCTTTGCCTTGTGCCTCCGCCTCGAGCTTGATCGGTGCAAGCCCCTTGCCTTGCCTTCGCAGCCGTGCGGGACGCGGCGTACCGCCCTTGTACGCCGATCCGATGGCGGCATCGGGCACCTCCAGCGAGACATGTGCGGCGGCCAGGCCGATGCTGGCCAGACTAAGGACGGCCAAGGCGATGGTGAATGGGGTGCCCTTCATCGGCAACTCCTGTATGATCAGCAGCTGCAGATTGCACATCCTTCGGAGGATGCATTTGACGAGGATCAACCGCCGAACGGGAGTCAGGCGCCTTGAATATGTGCCCCGGCAATCCGTGCAGGAATCCGTTCGAGAATTCGGCACCAGAGTGGATGCCGCGCAACCGCAACAGGCCCTCTTTGGGGTCTACCCGGTCCCCAAGGACCTCGCGGAATGTCTCGGCGACCTTTGCCATGTCGCATACCTGCGGGGACAGGCGCAGGCTCGAGATGCCGGCTGCCATCAGCTCCGGCACATCCGTGATGAGGCACTGCATAGTGCTGGACATGGTTTGTACGCCGTTGAGCGCCAGGAAATGTTGGCCATCGAGTGTATCGACGGCGAGGCCATCGGGGTCTTCGCCGCAGACGAACTTGCAGTTGTCCTTGGTGTTGCCTTTGACCCGAGCATGCGCACAACGCGCCGAGATCGCCAGCGGCACTCGGCCGAACGAGAAAACCTCGAAGCGGATGTTGGGGGCGCCCTCGACAATAGCCCTTATCGAGCTGACCGGCAGTTCAGGCGGCAGGCAAATCGAGGTCGCCCCCCTTGCCGCCAGCACCTTCGCCGTCGCCGCGTTGTAGACGTTGACTAGCGGACTTACGGCGTGCGGTTTCCCGGCCATGGCGGCGTGGGCACTGAGCTCCGATACTTCAACCTCCGCGGCTTGCCTGGCAAGCCGGTGGGACGCCTGGAGTTCGCGCTCGAGCGTCACCAAGGCCAGAGAAGCAAGCCGGACTGCCTTACCGCCAGCTCGTAGTCGATCAACGACCTTGCCGATGAGGGCGTCATGGAAGTGGGTGCGCTTCGAGCAGACGACTTCGCCGACGACTACCGTGTCGACGTCAGCCTCATCGGCAATGCGATAGTAGAAGTCGCGCCACATGGCCGGCTCCCATAGGAACAACACCGGTCCGAGGGTCAGGGTGGGGTTGGGGCGCTCTAGGGCGGTCATCTCCATCGCTTGTCGTACGACCCCGTGGTGGTGCGCTGGCCTTCGCTCAATCGCCGCAGACGCTGGCTGCCGGCTTCGGGTTCAACCGAGCCTGTTTGTCCCATCGCCTTTCGGATCTCCGAAACGACCTGGGAGACATAGGCGCGGCCGCGTTGCCGCCCTTCGATCTTCAAGGCCGCGACGCCTGCGTCTCGCAGCTCATCGATATGAGAGAGGATGTCGAGGCTCACCGGATCTTCGAAGATGTAGCCATCCGCCCCCTCGACGACGAACCGACCTTTGCACAGGGTCGGATAGCCGGCAGCTTCGCCCTCCGGGAACCGGTTGATGGTGAAGGCTCCAAGCTCAGACACCATCTCGCTGCCGGCCTGGCGATAGCGCACATGGCTGGCCGGGGAGCACACGCCGTGCATATTCGGTGATTTGCTGGTGGCATACGAGGAGAGTGAGCAACGGCCCTCCTCCATCACACATAGCCCGCCGAAGACGAACACTTCGGTCTCGCACTGGACTTTGCGCGTGATGGCCGCCACCTCGGCGATTGTCAGGACCCGCGGGAGGACCGCCCGCTTGATCCCGAACGCAGCGACCAGAAAGGCGATATACTCCGCGTTGCAGGCGGCGGCCTGAACCGAAAGGTGCAATCGCTGGCCGGGGTGCTTCTCGGCAGCATAAGCCAATAGGCCAAGGTCAGCCAGGATGATGGCATGTGCCCCGCGGCTGACAGCATCATCGACAGCCTTGGTCCACTTCTCCTCAGCGCCAGCCCGCATGAAGGTGTTGATGGCCACCAGGGTCTTTACCCCCCGAGTATCGGCATACGCGATCGCCTCGGCGAGTTCGTCCGGCGAGAAGTTCAGCCCCGGGAAGTTCCTCGCGTTGGTCTCGTTGCGGAAGCCGCAATAGATCGCGTCGGCGCCGGCCTCGATCGCATCTCGAAAGGCGGCCGGCGTTCCGGCCGGACAGATCAGTTCCACCGACGCTCTTCCCGGGCAAGTAGGCGTGACCGCACGTGACCGAGCACCCTCTCGACGGGGGTACGCAGCGGGCCGTGAGCGGGCGCGAGATCCCGGGCGAAATCGACAACGTCGTTCTCGACGGCGTTCCGAAGCGCCAGCACGGCTTCCATGTCCCCATCAATTGCGATCTGCCGGCCAAAGAATTCCGCATCTCCGTCGAGACGACCTTCGGCGAGAGCAAGCAACAGCACCACCGGCCCCGAGATCTTTGCGTCATAGCGAAGGATGCGCCCCCGGCGAGCCGCCCTGACTTTGGCCGAACGGGGTGTCACAGCGAATTCGAACGGCAGGTCGGACGGCGCGAAGCAGAAGGTCTTGGCTCCATACTCGCCAAGCCGATCCAGGAGCTTTGGGTGCCGGGCGAGGACACGGGCAAAAGCCAGGCGACCGGCCAACTCCGCAACCGGAGCGGGCATCGGTTGGAGGATGCGCGGGACGACAGGAGGCAAAGTCATTTCGGCACTCGTGGTGGTCTCGGACGCTACCGACTGGTGGCGGGAGTGACGTTGCGCCAGCGCAAAGATCGAGCTGTTTCTAGCCGCCCATGATCGCTCTGCCGTTCGCACCCTGGCTTTGGCGACAGGCAAGGCGGTCGACCATCGCCTGCAGCAAAGTCCGGCCGGGCCGCACCTCTGGAGACCAGCGACACAAGACAGGGTTGCCTGAAACGGGTTCAGCCACTCCGGATGCCGCCGGGAGATCACCTCCAACTGCATAGCGCTCGCAAGTACGTGCTCCGGGTCGGGCGAGGCGACGCCGTCTACTAGCCCCGGAAGGCTGACCCAATCCTGCAGCAGGGACGCTGTTGGACAACCGGGGCGTCTGGTTTCGGGCTCCCTCGTGCGGTCCCGAGAACGAATGTTGATTGATAGACCCATGCCTAGCTCCTGCGCTCGCCCACGAACATAGGCACAGCTTGCATCTGGATTTTTGAGGTAGCGCAAAGACGGCCGGAAAAGTCGCGCTAGCTGGAGTGGTTTCCCGGAACCACAGGCATGAAGACTGACCGAGATCTGCCCAGTTTCATTTCGCGGCTAGAGACAATGGGTCTGCTGAGGCGCATCGAGCGCCCGACGTCAGTCGTGCACGAGATCACAGAGATTCACCGCAAAGTCCTGGCTTCCGGAGGTCCGGCCCTGCTTTTCGAGAAGCCGGTGACCGCGTCCGGCCGCATTGCCGATATGCCCGTACTGGTCAACCTGTTCGGTACGAGGGAAAGGATCGCCCTAGCGCTTGGCGTAGGGTCCACGGGGATCGGGGATCTGGCGGAGACACTCGCGTTCTTGCGCAACCCGGAGCCGCCGCGGGGCCTAAGCTCCACGTTGGAGAAGCTGCCGGCGCTGAAGGCAGGCCTCGCCATGGGCACGAAAAAAGTAGCGCGCCTCCGCGGTCAGGAACGGCGGCAGCTCGGTGACGCGGTGGATCTGTCGAGCCTGCCGATCCAGTGGTGCTGGCCCGGGGAGCCGGCCCCGCTTATCACATGGCCGCTTGTCATCACCCGTTCCCCCGACGATCCAGCCGACGTCAATGTCGGCATTTACCGTATGCAAGTTCTGGATCGGGACCGGTTGATCGTCCGATGGCTCGCGCATCGTGGCGGTGCACGCCATCACGCCCTATGGAGAGACAAGGGGCTCGACATGCCGATTGCGGTCGTCATCGGCGCGGATCCGGCGACCATCCTCTCCGCCGTGATGCCCCTTCCCGACGGCATGAGCGAACTCTCGTTCTCGGGCATCCTGCGGGGCGAGCGGCTGCGGGTTGGTACCGGACTGACGGTCGACCTCCCCATCCCCGCTAGCGCTGAGATCGTCCTCGAGGGACGCATCTCGCCTGGGGACGTCGCTGAGGAGGGCCCGTACGGCGACCACACCGGCTACTACAACTCGGTCGAGCGCTTCCCGGTGATGCAGGTCTCGGCGATCACCAGTCGGGCGTCGCCGATCTACCTCTCGACCTACACGGGGCGGCCGCCGGACGAGCCCTCCGTCCTTGGCGCGACGATGACAGAACTCTTTCTTCCGATCGTTCGGCGTCAGTTCCCCGAGATCCGGGACCTACATCTTCCGCCGGAGGCCTGTTCCTACCGAGCAATGGTCGTCGCCATCGACAAGCGATACCCCGGTCAGGCGAGACGCGTGATGATGGGCCTATGGTCAGCCCTGCCCCAGTTCACCTACACCAAACTGATCATTGTCGTAGATCCCGACATCGATGTTCGGAACTGGCACGATGTCATCTGGGCCCTGTCGACCCGGTTCGATGCATCGCGCGACACGATAGTGGTCGACAACACGCCCATCGACTACCTGGACTTTGCCTCGCCCCAACCAGGGCTAGGAGGCAAGCTGGGCCTCGACGCGACCAACAAACTAGGCCCGGAGACCATCCGTGAATGGGGGGAACCGCTCGCCATGAGCGACGACGTCATACGGCGGGTTGACGGCGTTTGGAACGAACTCGGCCTCGATCTTCAAGAAGGAACCTAGATGACACACCGCGTCGTCGTCGCCATTTCGGGGGCCTCGGGTGCCGTCCTCGGCGTTCGCGTTCTACAGCTCCTTGCTGCAGCTGGGGGCGTCGAAACACATCTCGTCGTATCCAAGTCCGCCGAGCTTACCCTGGAGCACGAGGTCGGTCCGCGAGCACTTCAATCGCTCCGTGAACTCGCAAACGTGGTTCATCCGATCGACGCTATCGGAGCGACGATTGCGAGCGGATCGTTTCGCACCAGCGGGATGATCGTAGCCCCGTGTTCGATGCGCACGCTGGGCGCGATAGTGTCGAGCCTCTCCGACAACCTGCTGGTGCGGGCAGCTGACGTGCACCTCAAGGAGGGACGGAAACTGGTCCTGCTGACCCGAGAGACCCCTCTGCATCTGGGACATCTGCGCTTGATGCTTGCAGCGACGGAAATGGGCGCCGTTGTTGCGCCACCTGTCCCGGCCTATTACCGCCTGCCCAAGAGTGTGGACGACATCATAGAGGCGACGGCGTCTCGCGCTATCGATCACCTTGGGCTTGGATTGGATGTTGATTCCAGTCGCTGGGCAGGCCTCGGCTTCGAGAGGAACGGACTGGCATCTCCCCAGTAGCTTCAATCAGAAAAAGACCATGGCAGTCCCCGCGTCAAAGGCCGATTTGCTGGCCGCGATCACGACCACGTTCGACAAGCTTGTGACTGACCTGTCCCACGTTCCCCTGGATCGTGCCCGAGAAAGCACGCTCGACGGCCATGCCTCAGGTACGAAGATGAGTCCCGCCGATCTGGTTTCCTACCTCGTCGGCTGGAACGAGCTCGTCCTGAAGTGGCTGGATCAAGACGTCAGGGGTGGAAAGGTCGACTTCCCCGATGCGGGTTTCCAGTGGAACCAGCTCGGCCTGCTGGCCCAGAGGCTCTATCGAGACTATGAGGCGCTCGATTATCGTCAATTGCTGGATCGCCTGACCATTGCGAACGGCCGCCTCGTCGAAACCATTACTTGCCGGTCCGACGAAGAGCTCTATAGCGCCCCTTGGTATGAGAAATGGACACAGGGGCGGATGATTCAATTCAACACCTCATCGCCTTATGCCAATGCGCGCGGTCGTATTCGGCCGTGGCTCAAGACGCAGGTTGGCTGACGACCAGTCGGCTGCCATCGTTGGCCCACCTGTTTCTGCCTTCTACCGACGCCGAAGGGCGTCGACGAGATCGTCGAGGCGACGGCAGATCGGACCTGCTCGGCCTCGACGTCGATGCGCTGGGTTGGCCTCGAGGCCACCCTTGAGCTACCACGCTCGAACCCGCCCCTCCAGCTCGACGCGCCTGACGCCCACGTCGTTAAGCACGTGATCGTCACGCTCCAACAGGTCCAGCGGTTGCCGGCGCTTCAGCAGGGCCCGAGCAACACGGTTAAGAATGTCCATTCTTGTCTCCAATGGGAGTGAGGGAGGGCACGCGAGTCGGCAGGCGTCGAGTACGGCGGCTGAAGGCGACGATGCCGGCAAAGACGATGAGCGCGCCTGCGGTGAGCGGGCCGCTCGCCAGCCTGATAGTCGCCACCTCCAGCAGGTCACCGCCAACACGCAGAGCCACCGAGATGTGCAAGAGAGCCAGTGGCAGGTAGAGAACGGGCCGATATTGCAGCCTCACCCCGGTGACAGCCGGAAAGATGATCAAGGCATGTCCAAACACCATCGAGAGGACAAAGCCGATCAACACGGCGTGGAGCGTCAGGTCGTAGGTGAATGGACCGCCTGGCACCAGGAGCAAGGCGAGGCCAGCAACTCCTAGCCACAGATACCCAGCGAGCATCGCGGCGGCCATGAACCTGGGTTGGCCGCGCATGCGGATGGTCCTGCCCGCCACGTCATATCGCACCATCCACGCAGCGACGCTGAAGAAGCCTGTCCCCAGAGCTTTGCCGCCCGATACATCATCAAAGCCGATCGCCGCACCGATCAGAATGAGACTGACCGCAACAACGAACAGCCACTGAGCGAAACGGGTCTGGCGAACGACGCGGCTGAGTTCCAGCCGCTCGGCGGCGATAGTGCACACCAAGAAGCCCAGCCACCAGCCGACCAGCGCCCGCACTTCGACCCCTCCCAGCCACAATGCGCAGCCGACCAGAAGCATGAGGGCGGCCAGCACCAGCACGGCGGTGAAGAGCGCCCGTTGCTGGGCCACAATCCAGATCGACGCCGACAGGAAAACAGCCGATCCGGCCAGAGCCAGGACTGCCGCCGCATCGATCGAGGCTCCGAAAATCATGAGCAGCGCTGCGCTGGCGAAACAAGCTGGCGCCAGAAACGGCCAGGTCAGGCCGATTGCGACAGCCCGCTCCAGCGAAATGAGCGTGCCGAGCACGCCACAGATCATCAGCGGGCCATGAAGGCTCTCCAGCCGAGAGACACTCGGCAAAGGCAGGCCCAGTCTTGCCAGACCACCATACAGCGCCAGCATCATCGAGGCAGCGGCAAAGCCAAGCAGGATCGCGCGGAGGCCACCTCTCCGCGCGATCCCAACCCGAACTCGTGAGCCCCCTAGGCAACGAGCCGATCGATGCGGACCTGCCAGACGTCGGGGCCGTCCTGCTCGTAGGTCCATTCGAAGATGCCGGGATATTCGGCGCTGAACTGATAAAAGAGCGGCTTCGGGTCGTGGTCATTGACGATCCGGAAGCACTCCCCGCCACCAAGGTTCTCGAACGTCGAGAAGATGAGCGGGTGGCGCATGCGCGGCGCTATCCGGCGAACGTCGATGACGGTGTCGGTCGTTTGGCAGTCTGAGCACATCAGATCAGGGTCCTTGTTCGGGTGCGGCCCAGCAGTTCATAGCCGCGGTCGGTGATGAGGTCGGGAGTCCAGATCGGGTCCCAGACGAGGTCGATGTCCACCCGGGCGACCGTGGGATAGCTTAGGGCTACCTTCTCGCGCACTTCTGCGATGACCAGCTCACCGAGGGGGCACGCCCGGCTCGTCAGGGTGAGCTTCACACCGATTTCATTGGGGGATCGGCGGGCCTCGATAACCAGGCCAAGATCGACAATGTTGAGGCCGATCTCCGGATCGATAACGTCGCGAAGGCGCTCGCAGAGGTCAGGATCCAGGCAGGTTTCGGTGGCGCTCATTGTGGTCACCCAGATGGACGACACCTCGGTAGCCGGCCCCCCGCAAGCGTTCTTTGCGCCAGGTCAAACTGAGGGTGAACTCCTACAGCAGCGGCACGCCGGTGATCAGGCCGTGACTTGCGACCAGGGCGCTGTAGAGCGCCAAGCCGGCGCCGAACCGCAGCACGATGGCTAGATCGAACTGTGGGCGCCACCCCCTGGCGAAGCTTGCGAGCGGTAGGTTCGAGGTTTTCGCGGAGAGCTGCAGCCAAGCCGCATCGCCCAGCTTCCGTCGCAACCGGCGGTCCAGCATCACCATGCCGCCCACCGACAGGCCCGCAAATAGCCCGAACATCATAAGGTGCGAGAGATCGCCGTTGGGAACCATGTGCGAGACCGACCAAACAAGCATGGCCCAGAGGATCGGATGGCGCACGAAGCCGGCTACGCCCGGATGGTCCGGATCGAACCTCTTGCGCCAGCGGGGTCCGAATGACAGCGGATTATGCATGGTGAGAGCGAACACTGCCAGTACGGAGACGAACAGCATGCCGGCCGCAGGCACGAGGCTCTGCCAATCCTGCCGCGGCCAAAGCTCGCAATATGAAGTTCTTGCTGCTGCGCTGATCAGCCAGGCGAGCACAAGAATTGATACGGCGCTGTAGCCGACAAGGTAGCCAAGTCGACCCACAAGGGAGATGAGACGACCGCGCACAGCCGGTCGCGCCGGTATCGAGTGCGTCAGCAGGAACACCACCATCGCGCTGGCCAGTTCGCCCCAGCCACCCGGATCGCTCAGCATCCAAGCCTCGCAGAAGAGATGGGAGGCGGACCGGATGGTCCGCCCCGTGAGCTAGACTTAGTCTAGAGAGCGAGCTGATCGACGATGGTCGTCATGCGCTCTTGGGCCTTCTTGGGCAGCTTCACCGCCTTGATAGCCTCAGTGTCCACCGGGTCGTCGCCAACGACGACCAGAGCCACCATACCCATCCCGAAGTGAGGGGCGCACTTGACGCCGTAGGCGCCCGGCACCGTGAAGGTGACGGCGATCTCCTTGCCCAATGCGCCCTTGAACACCTCGGCGCCCTCGGGCAGCAGCTCCTTGATCGTCTCGGCATTGTGGCCCTTATCGGTGGGGACAAACTTCACTGTGTCGCCTGGAGCGATCTCTACCAGTGCTGGCTCGAACACCATGGCGCCCATCTCGCCCCTGTTAAGCATCTGGACCTCTACGGTGGACGGAGGTGGCCCGTCTTGGGCGAGCAATGATGCCGGAAGGAGGTAGGACGCCGCGACACTCGCCGAACCAGCGAGCAACAGGTGTCGCCGGGTCAGCCGCTTCTGGGCCATTGGTTCATTGTGACCATGGTCAGTGACCTTATACTTCGTCATTTCGCTCTCCGATCGTTCGCAGTGGGTTTTTGATGCAGGCCTCTGGTGCTGTACATCTTGGTTCTCTTTACCGAGGACACTGTCTTTCACGTCCCTTCGCGGCCATTTCGACCATTCCAAGCAAGTTCTCTTTGAGGAAGATCAAACAGATGACGTCTGCCGCCGTACAAAAGGTCGCACCAGCAATTTGAGGAGGATCAAAGAAGACCGACCCTCGCGGGCCTAATCGACGGTCGAACCGGGCGCACTGGTGCCCGCAAGCCGTGGAGACCCAAAATGGACGGTCAGGACAAAGTAGAAGTATCGCGCCGCACGCTGCTCGGCGCCGCCGCGTTTGTCGGTGTATTCGGTGCCGTGATGGCCTCGGTGCCCGCCGAGGCGGAGGATGCGGGCGTCACCACTGGCCCGGCGCCGGATCTCGCGGCTCTGCCCCGGGTCAAGGTCGACCTCACCAAGCCGCCCTTCGTTCACGCCCATGAGCAGGTGGCGGTGGGTGGGCCCAAGGTCGTCGAGTTCACCCTGACGATCGAGGAAAAAGCGCTCGTCCTCGACGAGTACGGCACCACGGTCCAGGCCATGACGTTCAACGGCTCGGTCCCCGGCCCGCTGATGGTCGTGCACCAGGACGATTACGTCGAGCTGACGCTGATCAACCCCGACACCAACCAGATGCAGCACAACATCGACTTCCACTCGGCGACCGGTGCGCTGGGCGGAGGCGGGCTCACCCTGATCAACCCCGGCGAGCAGGTGAAGCTGCGGTTCAAGGCAACGCGCGCCGGCGTCTTCGTCTACCACTGCGCACCGGGCGGCCCGATGATCCCGTGGCACGTCGTGTCGGGCATGAACGGCGCCATCATGGTGCTGCCGCGCGACGGCCTCAAGGACGGTGCCGGCAAGCCGCTGAAGTACGACTATGTCTACTATGTCGGCGAGCAGGACTTCTATGTGCCCAGGGACGCCGAGGGGAACTTCAAGACTTATAAGTCGGCCGGCGATGGCTATGCCGACATGCTCGAGGTGATGAAGACGCTGACGCCGACCCACGAGGTGTTTAATGGCGCCGTCGGAGCGCTGACCGGCGAGAATGCGATGACAGCCAATGTCGGCGAGACGGTGCTCATCGTGCACTCGCAGGCCAACCGCGATACCCGCCCTCACCTCATCGGCGGGCACGGTGACTACGTCTGGAACACCGGCAAGTTCCGCAACGCGCCGGAGGTCGATCTCGAGACCTGGCTCATCCCAGGTGGTTGCGCCGGCGCTGCGCTCTACACGTTTCTGCAGCCGGGTGTCTACGCCTACGTCAACCACAACCTCATCGAGGCCGTCGAACTCGGGGCTACCGCCCACTTCAAGGTCGGCGGCAAATGGAATGACGACCTCATGACCCAGGTTCAGGCGCCCACGCCGATCGCCGGCTAATGCGCCCGAAGCAGCGGTGGCCCGACATGCACGGGCCGCCGCATACCAGCGGGGTGCCGTCATGGCGCACAGGATTGCGCACGATCGCACGGCCGGTTTGCTGTTGCCGGGAGTTCTCCTCGTAAGCCTTCTGGTCCTCATTGGTAACCAAGTTGGTGTTATGGAGCTGACGGCCACTACGGACACAGCCCTGAATTCCGGCCACGGTCACCGTTGCCTCCCGTTCACACACCTATCGGGCGACTGGCGAGTTCGTGCAGGGCACGGCCACAGTCGATGGGCCACTGGTCGCGGTCGAAGACCCGCCCGCGCTCGAAATCATGAAATACCAAGTCAGCGCGGCCGACTACGACCAGTGCGTCGCAGACGGTGCCTGCCTGAAGGCAGAACCACGTCGCCGCGGCCTCGGCGATGTCCCAGTCACCGGCGTGAGCTTCAACGATGCCAATGACTATGCCGCTTGGCTCAGCGCCAAGACAGGTCGGACTTGGCGACTGCCCTCAGTCGCGGAATGGACCTTCGCTGCCGGCAGTAAGGCGCGGGACGACGCGCTCGGTGTAGCGACGGACGCAAAGGATCCTGCCAAACGTTGGCTCGCATACTACGAGCGCGAGGCTGCCCTAGGGGCGAAGGCGCTCGCGACGCCCAGCCCGCTCGGCACTTTCGGCGAAAACGAATACGGGGTCGCCGACATGGCCGAAAGCGTCTGGGAATGGACGGCCACCTGCGGCAGCCGGACCACCCTGGGAGCAGCCGACGAGACCCTAACCTACTTGAAGTCGTGCGGCGTCAAACTCCTCGAGGGGAGGCACCGCACACCAATGAGCGCCTTCATCCGCGACGCTCAGGGTGGCGGCTGCACGATTGGTGCTCCTCCCGACAACCTGGGGTTTAGGCTCGTTCGCCAGCGTGAGTGGTGGACAGGCCCCGTCGCCGCGGTGATGCACCTTTTTCGCTCAAACTGATCCAAACTGCGAGGAGCACCAGAATGACCACTGCGAACCGCCAAACCTCGCTTAGGGTCGACGAGAACCTCATCGACCGGGTGATAGAAGCCTTGTGGACTGACCCGTTCGCGCCGGCCTCGGGCTGACCGGAGAATCGCATTGGCCGCCCAGTCGCGGTTCGGGGCGTTCTCACGACCGTTGAGGGCAAGCTTCAGGTCGGATGAACCCGGCCGCCGCATGTTTTCCGGTAGCAAGGGCCAAGGCGCTCAGGTTTCCCACTGCCTCCAACCGACTTGATCTGAATCAAGGCGACTGTCCCTTCCCCGCGCAATATGCAAGCGGCTCAGCACATGCCTGAGCGAGAAGGAGGGCCGCTTTCGGCAGATGCCATGACCACCACCGTCATTGACACATCTACAATAAAACCCGCGTCAACCGCGTCGCGCAAACTTCGGCTCGGCGCGCTTACCGCCGTGGTCGTCGGATCTATGATTGGCTCAGGCGTATTCAGCCTTCCGCAGAATATGGCCGCCGGTGCAGCGCCACTCGCCACAATCATCGGCTGGACCATAAGCGGCATCGGCATCCTGGCGCTGGCTTTCGTATATCAGGGGCTCGCAACGAGAAAACCTGCCCTTGACGCCGGTCCTTACGCTTACGCAAAGGCTGGCTTCGGCTCGTTCATCGGCTTCAACAGCGCCTGGGGCTATTGGCTATCCGCTTGGATCGGCAACGTCTCTTACGCTGTGGTGATGTTCAGTGCCCTCTCATATTTCATTCCAGCCTTCGGAGACGGCAATACCTGGCAGGCGATCCTCGGTGCCTCGATCGTGCTCTGGCTGGTGCACGCGTTGATCTTATCGGGCGTGCGAACGGCCGCCCTGGTCAACCTCGTTACTACCGTCGCCAAGATTGCGCCGCTGGTCCTCTTCGTCATCCTCGCAATCGTCGCCTTCAAGGTCGATATCTTTGCCACGGACTTTACCGGCGCGGGAAACGTCGACCTCGGCTCCGTGCTCGATCAGGTCAAGAGCACGATGCTCGTCACGCTCTGGGTCTTCATCGGTATCGAGGGCGCTAGCGTGATTTCCAGTCGTGCCGAACGTCGTTCCGACATCGGCATCGCGACCCTGGCCGGCTTCCTCGTGGCTCTCGCCCTCTATGCCCTGATCTCGCTGCTGTCGCTAGGCATCCTGAGCCAGCCGGAACTGGCGGCGTTGAAGAATCCGTCGATGGCCGGCGTGCTCGAGTATGTCGTGGGTCCGTGGGGCGCGATCCTCATAAACATCACGCTCGTCGTTTCCGTGCTCGGCGCCTTTCTCAGCTGGAATCTGCTTGCCGCGGAAATCCCGCACGTTGCAGCCCGGGACGGCACCATGCCGCGCTTCTTCGGTGGCGAGAACAAGCGCGGCGCACCGTCGACGTCGCTCTGGATCACCAACGGGCTGGTGCAGGTCTTCCTCATCGTGACGCTGTTCGCCAACAGCACCTATCAGGCGCTGTTCTACATCGCCTCAACAGCCATCCTCATCCCATACGTCTTTTCTGGCGCCTATGCGGCCAAGCTCGCCATTACCGGCGAAGCCTACCGCAACGGTGAGAGGCGGGCACGCGACCTGATTGCCGGGCTGGTTGCGACAGCCTACGGGGCCTGGCTCGTCTACGCGGCCGGCCCGAGCTACCTCTTCATGGTCGCCATGCTCTACGTGCCCGGAATTGTCTTCTACGTGATGGCTCGCCGCGAAAGCGGTGAGAGGAGCTTTACCCCCATTGAGGCGGTGCTTGCGGCGGCACTTATCGCCGTCGGCTTCGCCGCCGCCTATTTGATCTGGAACGGGAGCATCAGCCCACTATGAACACGAACACCGCCACGGCGAGCAACCCAAGTACAGCCACAGTCCTGGGTGCCTTTTCCGAGGTTGGCCAACTCCGCGAAGTCATGGTCCACCGGCCGGACCTCAGCCTGCAGCGTCTGACCCCCAGCAACCACCAGGCACTGCTGTTCGACGACGTGCTCTGGGTCAAGAAGGCGCGCCAGGAACACGACATGTTCGTGGACGCGCTGCGCGAACGCGGAGTGACGGTCTTTGACTTCGGCACCTTACTCGGCGAGACGCTCGCTCTTGCCGAAGCACGGCGGTGGCTCCTCGACCGGCGCACAAATTCCGCTGCAGTGGGTGAGGATCTGGTTGGCGAACTGCGCGGCTGGCTAGACGAGATGCCGGCAGTCGAGGTGGGACGATATCTGATCGGCGGCATTGCCCGCGCCGAGCTTCCCTTCACGCCGGCAGGCCTCGTGGGTCGGACCATGGACCCACAGGATTTGTCCTGCCGCCCCTGCCTAACCAGATGTTCACCCGCGACAGCTCGTGTTGGATTCATGGCGGCGTCACGATCAATCCGATGTTCTGGCCGGCGCGACGGCCAGAGGCGACTAACGTCGAAGCCGTCTACCGCTTCCACCCGCATTTCCGCGACGCTGAGTTCGAAACCTGGTGGGATGGGTCGGATGGTACCGGGATCGCAACCCTTGAAGGCGGTGACGTCATGCCGGTCGAGAACGGCGTTGTTCTCATTGGCATGGGAGAGCGCACGACGCCGCAGGCGGTGGCAACCCTCGCCAGACGGCTCTTCGCCAAGAATGTCGCTACAAGGATCGTCGCCGCGTTGATGCCGCGTGACCGCTCGTTCATGCATCTCGATACCGTGTTCACCTTCTGCGACCGTGACCTAGTGACGATTTATCCGGCGGTCGTTGATCGCATTCGGACCTTCTCCCTCCGCCCGGGCACCGGACCAACCGGCATCGAAATCACGACGGAAGGCGAGCCATTCACCAAGGTAGTCCAGGAGGCACTCGGCCTCGACCGGCTGCGCATCATTGCCACGGGCGGGGACAGCTACGAGGCCGAGCGCGAGCAGTGGGACGACGGCAACAACGTGGTGGCGCTCGAGCCCGGCGTCGTCGTCGGCTACGACCGCAACGTCTACACCAACACGCTGCTCCGGCGGGCGGGCATCGAGGTGATCACCGTCGCCGGCTCCGAACTCGGACGCGGGCGCGGTGGCGGCCACTGTATGACCTGTCCGATCGGTCGCGATCCCCTCTGAGTCAAGGAAGCTTTTACCATGCCGATCAACCTTCGCGGCCGCAGCCTCCTTACGCTCGACGACTATTCGCCGAGCGACATCCGCTTTCTCCTCCGGCTGGCCGCCGAACTGAAGGCGGCCAAGCTCGCCGGCACCGAACGACAGTGGCTGACCGGGCGCAACATCGCCCTGATCTTTGAGAAGGATCGACCCGCACCCGGACCGGCTTCGAAGTGGCCGCCTATGACCAGGGCGCCCACGTCACCTATCTCGGACCAACCGGGAGCCAGATCGGCCACAAGGAATCGATGAAGGACACCGCCCGCGTGCTTGGCCGCGTCTATGACGCCATCGAGTATCGCGGCTTCGGCCAGGAAACAGCCGAAGAGCTCGCCGCCTATGCCGGCGTGCCGGTCTACAACGGCCTCACCGACGAGACGCATCCAACCCAGACGCTCGGCGACTTCATGACCATGCGCGAGTTCACCCACAAGCACCTCTCGGCTCTCGCGGTGACGTTCCTCGGGGACGGGCGAAACAATGTCGCAAGTTCGCTTGCCATCGGCGCCGCCAAGGTCGGAATCGACATGCGCATCGCGGCGCCACGCAGCCTCTGGCCCGATGCCGCTTTCATCGATCACCTCCAAGCACTCGGCAATGAGAGTGGTGGTCGGCTGACGGTCACCGAAGACGTCGGCGAAGCCGTTCGCAACGCTGACTTCATCTACACTGACGTGTGGCTCTCGATGGGCGAGGACGAAGCGCGTTGGCCTGAGCGCATCCGCGAACTCACGCCCTATCGCGTTACTCGCGAGGTAATGGGGGCGACCGGCAACCTGCACACCAAGTTCATGCACTGCCTGCCGGCGTTCCACAACGCCGAGACCCAGGTCGGCGCGGATATCGCGAAGCGCTTTGGCATCGATTGCATGGAGGTAACCGACGAGGTGTTCGAATCGCCAGCCTCCATCATCTTCGATCAGGCGGAGAACCGCATGCACACGATCAAGGCGATCCTCGTCGCCACTATTGCCGGGTGACCACGATGTTGGTCGTTGTCGCGCTCGGTGGCAATGCTCTCCTGCGACGGGGCGAGTCGATTTCGGCCGAGACGCAACGGAACAATGTCCGCCAAGCCGCAGCGTCGCTAGCCGCACTGGTCAGGGCCGGACATCAGATCGTCGTCACGCATGGCAATGGTCCTCAGGTGGGCCTCCTCGCGCTCCAGGCGGCAGCCCAGAAGGCGGACGAAGCCTATCCTCTTGACATCCTCGGAGCGGAAACCGAAGGGATGATCGGTTACCTGATCGAGCAGGAGCTGGAGAACGCGCTGCCGAACGGGCCGAGGGTCGCGACTTTGCTGACGCAGGTCGAGGTCGATCCGAAAGACCCGGCCTTTAGCAATCCGACCAAACCGGTCGGCGCGATCTATGAAAAGGACGATGCCGAGCGTCTCTCGGCGGCCCAAGGCTGGAGCATCGCGCCGGACGGCGACAAATACCGCCGCGTCGTTCCCTCGCCCTTGCCGAAGCACATATCCGACGTCGAAATCATCCGCCTGCTGCTCGACCAACAGGTGATCGTGGTTTGTGCGGGCGGCGGTGGTATCCCGGTCATCCGCCGTCCCGACGACAGTCTTATCGGGGTTCCGGCCGTTATCGATAAAGATCTCACTGCCAGCCTGCTCGCGCAGGAAATACAAGCGGACGCCCTGTTGCTTCTGACCGACGTCGACGCGGTTTATCTCGACTGGGGAACGCCGCGCCAAAGAGCGGTACGCAGAACCACCCCCGCGACGATGCGAAAGCAGAGCTTTGCTGCGGGCTCGATGGGCCCCAAGGTGGAAGCTGCCTGCGCTTTCGCCGAGCTGACCAGTGGAATTGCAGGGATCGGGCGTTTGGACCAGGCCCTTGCAATACTTCAGGGACATAGCGGCACCCAAGTGATCCGCGGCGGTGCTACTCGCCGCCGATCCTGACGTGTGCGCTGCGGCACTTGGACGATGAATCTCCAGGTGCGTGGCGAACGGGTCGACCCCCGTCAGAGGAGCTGAAAGTCAAGGGTCATTCAAGCCTTGGCCTCTTTCCCACCGTCGGAAACTCCGACTTGTGGCAATTGCGTCGGAACGGATGGATCAGAATGTACATTTCAAAGTCAGCGACATGACCTGCAACCACTGCGTAGCGAGCGCCAAGCCGATTGAAGACGCCGACCATAACAATGAGCTTCGGAACTGATCTTCTGGCCTGGCGTTCTCGCCGGGCTCTCACTTGCCGACGCAGCACCAGCCCTACCGTCGAGCGGGCCATGCCCAGCGCCCGCGCTATGGCCGGTCCCGACAGGCGCCGGCGCCGCAGCTGCTCGACCGCCGCGGTCTGTTCCACAGCCAGCCGGTGCGGACAATGTCGCGGCGCAGAGCTGCGATCGTTGAGCTGCCGATCCCCCGAGCGAGAGCGCCTCAGCCACTCATGGGCCGTCCGCACCGACACGCCGCTCGCTGCCGCCGCCTCACCAACCGGCCAGCCACATTCGGGGAACTCCGCTGAAGGTTGGTTGGCTTTGCAACCCCAGCTTCTCAGCCCTTCCTCGAATGAACAACCTTCATAGCTTCGACAGCTAGCGCAAACCGCAGCGGGCGATCGCCCAGCGAGATACGCTGTTGCTGATCAAGACGGTTATTTGCTGGCCTTCTTCGGCGGCGGCGTCTCAATAGCCTGTGCCGCGTTCAGATCCTGGGACCGTGGCTCGGCGGCCAGTTCGGCCTCGGCTTGGAGCCAGTGATCCAGGTCCTGTCCCTCCGGACAGCCTGCATGTTCCCAGATCAGATAGGCGCGTATTGCGATCTCGGTAGGTCGATCCATTGTCCAACTCCCTCTCGGTCCGTCATTCGTGCGGTACCTGACGCTCAGCACCTACGTTCGGCATATTTCAGTTGAGACTGATCGCATTGATCTGCATCAAACCTCGACGGTTCGAGTTTGCCCGTGCGGAGCCAAATCAAGCACAGCGTATTCGTCACTGCGGCCCGGGATGCTGACGACTGCGGCGGGTCCAGCGTGGGCCGAAGCAAGCATCGTTTGCCCCATGCCCACCGCCCGAAGCGGTGGCCGAAGTCCGGCGGAACGCGCTGCGGCTTGACTTGAGTCAATACCCGCAGCCCTGCGAACAGGCACTGTGCTCTCACAGTCACCGATTGGAACAGGAACATGCGCGAGATCTTCGAAGAACAGGCAAGCGCATCAGCGCATCGATACCGTTCCCCTGACCCGCGACCCCAGGCGCCGGAAGGTGGCCAGCGGCCCTATACGGCCGGCTTAGGCATCCGAACCGGACGGACGCCCACAAGCACTGATGACGCCTTGTGCGGACATGCGCGCTGCCGCGATGGCCGCGGCGCGGCTTCCGCTATAGTTTGCCGGATCGGCGATGGTCCGCGCCAAGCGGAAGGTGAACCAGCGCAAGCGTATGGGCGACCGATCCCGCCGCAATTGGCGCCAGACGTTACGACCGGTTCGGTCGATCGTCTCCGATTCGGCGACCGACCGGATCAGGCGTTGGGCGGCTCGAGCCCGGATGAGCCAAGCGAGGCCCAGATTTCCCGTGCCGTGAAGGCAACGAGCGCAACTCGTCCGCGAACTAACGCCCTGCGACTAGACTATAGACTAGACTAGTTTCCGTCCGCAAACGCCTGTTTTTGCAGCGTCTTCAATCGGTTGTCGACGGTGTGGCGCGGGCTGCGGACAAGAGCGGCAGTCAGTTGGGTTGGTTTTGCCCGGAAGGTGTGCGGTAGAGGCAATGCGGCGCGTGCCGAAGCGGCCGGCTTGTCCGGCTCGACGGATTCCGACCAGCTGATCGGATCAGGTCGGTTTGAGGCGGGAGAAGAGGGCGAGATTGTAGGCCACGACGGATGAACCAGACAAAGGCCTTGAAGTGACCGAGGCCCCGCCAAGTGCAGCGCGCCAGGCCGTAAGCGCGCTTGAAACAGGAGATGCCGGCCTCGATGCCGGCGCGGAAGTTGCGCAGTTCGCGATAGACCCACTTGCTGCTGACCATGTCCTCAATGCTGAGGCCGGCCTTCTTGTGGAAGGCCATGTCGGAAACACCCAGCGCTTTGGCGGCGGCCAGATTGCTGCGGGTGGCAAAGCCGCCATCGGCAGGCGCTTGCCGCGGCGTCGACGTGTCGCTGCAGCATCGGCAGCAGGCGGTCGCTGTCGGCCGGGTTGCCTGTTTCGATCACCAGATCGAGGATCATGCCGCTGCGGCCGGTAACGAGGTTGAGCTTGTGGCCGTATTGGGCGTCTCGGCTGCCTTTGACGATGATGTCGGCATGTGCCTCGAACAGGCTGACCAGCTTTTCGCTGGCGGGCACCGTCTCACCGGCCAACACCCGCCGCTCGCTCTGGCTGATGATGCGTTCGATCAGCGGCCGGTAGTGACCGACCTGGAGTTGCCACACGGCGATGGCCGCAGTACTCGGCGCCGCCAGTCGCTCGCTCGCCTGCTCCAGATAGGCCAAGGTTGCGCGACTGATTGCGATCAGCTCGCGGTAGAGCTGGAGGCGGTTGGGCCGGCCCCTTGTAAACTGGATCTTGCGAGCGCGCTTCTTGGCGGCGCGGCGATGATCGCGCCAGGCCAGGCTGATGCCGTGCTCCCAGGTCTCCGGCCGGATAGCGCTGATGGTCTTGTGCAGCACCGATTTCTGCGGCGTCCACGACCATGGCAGGCGGGCAAAGGCGCGAAACGAGGCCGAGTCCTCGAGGTGGAACGCCAGCTCCTGATAGGTCAGCTGCCGATATTGCTTGAGAAGCGCACAGCGTAACACCGCCTCGGCAGGCAACCCTTGCCGCCCGGTGGCCTTGACCCCGACCCCAAGCAAGTCTTTCGCCACAAGCCCGAGCAGGTCGCCATGTTGGTCCAGCCAGAGCGACATCGCCTCCAGTTCACGACCGATCTCGTGTGCGGCAAAGACATCGATTATGCTGGCTTGGACGGTGCGTTCTTGGCGCATTGTCGGCTCCGGCGGTGACAGGAGTTTTGGAATCAGTGGAATGACCCAGGATACCTGAAACCGCCGGGCCTTGCTCGCGCAAAGCACAATTAACTAAACAAAATCATCAGCTTACCGTTTATGGGCGGAAACTAGACTAGACTAGGCTGCCATCGCCTCCTTCAGCCTGTCCTCCATCGCCAGTCGCGAATCTCCGGCATGTCCTCGCCGTTTTCCCTGATGTAGGCATCGTGTTCGGCAAGCTTGCCCGCCACGAAGCTTGCGAATTCCCCCTTGCGATCCGAGAGGGCGGCAACCCGGTCGACGACCGCTTGGGCGACGTGGAACCGGTCTATGCCGTTTAGCACGGCCATATCGAAGGGCGTGGTGGTCGTACCCTCCTCCCGAAACCCGTGTACGTGGAAATTGGCGTGATTCCGCCGCCGGTAGGTGAGCCGGTGAATGAGCGTCGGATAGCCGTGATAGACAAAAATCACGGGCTTGTCGGTTGTGAACATTGCGTCGAAAGCCCGGTCACCAATCCCGTGCGGATGTTGGCTCGGCGCCTGCAAGGTCATCAGATCGACGACATTGACGAAGCAAATCTTTAACGCCGGGAACCACTCTAGAAGCAGCTTGGTCGCCGCCAGAGCTTCCAGGGTGGGGACATCACCGGCACATGCGATGACGGCATCCGGTTCACCGTCGGCACTCGATGCCCACTTCCATACGCCCAGACCCCAGGTGCAGTGATCGGCGGCTTCGTCGCGGCCGAGCCACTGCAACTGCGGCTGCTTGCCGGCGACTATAACGTTGACGTAGTTGCGGCTGCGTAAGCAGTGGTCGACGACCGAAAGGAGGGTATTTCCGTCGGGTGGCAGGTAGATCCGGATGACATCGGACTTCTTGTTCGCGACGTGGTCGATAAAGCCCGGGTCCTGATGCGAGAAACCGTTGTGGTCCTGTCGCCAGACGTGGGAGGTGAGCAAGTAAGTGAGCGAGGCGATCGGCTTGCGCCACGCGACTTCGCGCGAAACCTTCAGCCACTTGGCATGCTGGTTGAACATCGAGTCGACGATGTGGATGAATGCCTCGTAGCAGGAAAAGAAGCCGTGGCGCCCAGTAAGGAGATAGCCCTCGAGCCAGCCCTGGCACAGATGTTCGCTCAACACCTCCATCACCCTCCCGTCGGGAGACAGCTGAGTGTCGGTTTCGGTGATCTCGCCCGTGAAGACCCTGTCGGTCACCTCGAAGATCGGTGAGAGGCGGTTGGACTCCGTTTCATCCGGCCCAAATATCCGGAAGTTCCGCTGCTCGGCGTTGCTCCGCATGACGTCGCTCAGGAACGCTCCTGCCATGCGAGTCAATTCTGCGGTTACGGTACCCGGCGCGGGCACCTCCACGGCGTAGTCACCGAAATTGGGGAGCTTCAAATCCTGGAGCAACAAACCGCCATTGGCGTGGGGATTGGCCCCCATGCGTCGCTCGCCAGTTGGGGCCAGTTCGGCGAGCTCGGTCAAGAGGCGACCTTCGCGATCGAAAAGTTCGTCTGGCCGGTAGCTCTTCAGCCAATCTTCGAGGATCCGCAAGTGCCCCGGGTCTTCAGCTATCCTTGCCAAAGGAACCTGATGCGAGCGCCACGATCCTTCGGTTGGCTGGCCGTCCACTTCTCGAGGTCCAGTCCAACCTTTGGGAGAGCGCAATACGATCATCGGCCAGGCAGGTCGTCGACTGAAGCCGAACGTGCGGGCAGCGTCCTGGATTGATCGAATGTCGGCCAAGACGCGGTCAAGGGTAACGGCCATCGCCTGGTGCATCTTGGCGGGTTCGGTTCCCTCGACGAAATGCGGAGCGTAACCGTAGCCGCGGAACAGGGCATCGAGCTCGTCGTGGCTGATGCGAGACAGTACCGTAGGACTCGCGATCTTATAGCCGTTGAGGTGAAGGATCGGCAGGACGGCGCCGTCGCGACTTGGGTTGAGGAACTTGTTGGAATGCCAACTCGTCGCGAGGGCAGCGGTCTCGGCCTCGCCGTCGCCGACTACGCAAGCAGCGATAAGTTCGGGATTGTCGAAGACGGCGCCGTAGGCGTGCATCAATGAGTAGCCGAGCTCTCCACCCTCGTTGATCGAGCCAGGAACCTCGGCTGCCACATGGCTGGGAATGCCACCGGGATAGGAGAACTGCTGGAACAGCCGCCGCAGTCCTGCCTCATCTTGCCCCACGTCGGGATAGAGTTCGGAATAGGTGCCCTCGAGAAAAGTGTTCGCCACCAGCCCCGGCCCACCATGTCCCGGTCCGGTGACGTAGATCATGTTGAGGTCGTTCTGCTTGATGAGCCGGTTCAGATGCACGTAGATGAAGTTGAGGCCGGGGGTCGTTCCCCAGTGACCGAGCAGCCGCGGCTTCACATGGTGGAGCCGCAGGGTTTGGCGTAGCAGCGGATTGTCGCGCAAATAGATTTGGCCCACGGATAGGTAGTTCGCGGCGCGCCAATAGGCATCCATCCGGCGTAGCAGATCGGGAGGCAGCGGTTCGGTCATTCATCAGAATCCTTGTTGACTAGTGCGGCGGCCGCCTGGGCGATTACCGCTTCTTCGTCCGTGGCAATGACACGGATTTGCACGTTGGCGAGTGGTCTGGAGACGATCTCGGCATTGGCGTCGTTCGACGCAGTATCAAGATGAACCCCGAGGAAACCGAGCCCGTCGCAGATCCGCGCACGGATCGGGGGCGAATGTTCACCGATGCCTCCGGTAAACACGAGCATGTCCAAACCGCCCAGTACAGCGGCGAGCCCGCCAATGGTCTTGCGAACCTGATAGCAAAAGAGGGTCAAAGCTTCGGCAGCCCGCGGATCGGTCGCCTCACGCTCAAGCAGATCGCGCGCGTCGCCGCTTGTCCCGGAGACACCCACCAGACCGAACTCGCGATTGACCATGTGGTCGAATGAAGCTGCGTCCATCCCCTCGGTGCGTGCCAAATATTGCACCAGCCCCGGGTCGAGATCACCCGAGCGTGTGCTCATCGGCAGGCCGGCTGCGGGCGTGAAGCCCATGGTCGTGTCGATGCTTTCGCTACCCCTCACCGCGACGAGGCTGGCCCCGTTGCCAAGATGAGCAAGAACCAACCGGCCTCCTGCTGCTTCACCGCCGGCCTCGCGCCTCAGGACCCCCATGAGGTAGGTGTAGGAAAGCCCATGGAACCCGTACCGCTCGACCCCCTGCTCGAAGTACCGCCTGGGGATCGGCAGCATGCGGGCAGACACGGGCATGGATCGATGGAAAGCCGTGTCGAAGCACGCAACCTGTGGCACGTCATTGAGCCGCCGCCGACAGTCCGCAATGATCTCAAGCTCCATCGGCAGATGCTCGGGTGCGAAGGGACTGAGGCGGCCCAGTTCGGCCAACAGGCCAGCATCGATGACCGCCGGTTCCACAAAGCGAGGTCCGCCGTGAACGATACGGTGGCCTACTGCCACCATCGTATCGAGCACACCCTTCCTGTCCAGCCAATCAAGCAAGTAGGCGGTCGCCGCGCGATGATCGAGTTGGCCGATTTCCTCAACTTCGCCAAAACCATGGTCGACGCGAAAGACCGTGCCATCGCGGCCCACGCGGTCGAAGTGGCCACGGGTGATGGGCACGTCAGGTCGGCCGACGTCGAACATGGCGAACTTCAGGCTGGACGAGCCGCCATTGAGCGTCAGAATTTTTCCCTGTCGGGCCACCGTTGGCTTTCCTTCGCCTCATGGCTTCAGGACTCATACAACGCGAACAAGCGCCGCCCCCGATTGATTTCGATCAAACTGTCCAGAGATCGAAGAGTAGTACTTGCGCGCTGGTGGCCTCGTGCCCCAAGTACGATCGACGCCTACCGGAGTGCCGGCAAAGGATATGACGTGGCCTCGCACCCAACCTTGCCAACCAAGTATGCGTTCATGCCGGTGCTCATGATTTGGGCCGCCCTGACCGGCTGGGCGACGACAGCGCCCGAGGGCTCGGCCCCGGCCTTTGAGACCCTGATGGTGGAGCAATTGGCAAGTTGCTGACTGGCAAAGGGTTCATGCTGGTGAATGTTCACGTCCCGTACGAGGGCGAGTTGCCGTCGGACAAGTGCCTTCATTCGCTTCGACACTATCTCCAGCGCGCTCGACCGCTTACCGTCGGATCGCGCCGCAGCTATCGTGCTCTACCGTCGGAGTGGTCGCATGAGTGAAATCGCAGCTACCGAACTGGCCCGACTTGGGTACAGCAACGTGTCCCATCTGGCGGGAGGTACGCTCGCCTGGGAGAAGGCCGGGCATCGGCTGCTCTACGGTTGATACGTCGCCTCACTCGGTGTGACCAGCTTGGCCGGTGTCCGCTTGAGCTGGGCGGATTGAAACGAGGTTCTGCGGCAGGCCTGAGAAGAAGGCCCGGATATTGTCTGTGGTCGTGTCGATGATGCGGTGAACTGCCTCTTCCGTGTCGTATGCGATGTGGGGTGTCACGATCACGTTCGGAAACTGAAGCAGGACGTGGTTGGCAAGCAGTTCAATCAACTCCGGACCAAGCTTGTAGCCGGTGCGGAAGATTTCCGCCTCCTCGCGGACAAGTCTTTCCTGCGGAAGCACATCCAAGCCCACCGCGCGGAGCTTTCCTGAAGATAGCGCTCGGATGAGCGCCTCGGTGTCGATTATTGGGCCCCGCGACGTGTTGATCAGTACGGCCCCATGTTTCATCAGACCAAACTCGCGATCGCCGATGAGGTGCCTTGTCTGCGGCGAAGCGGGCACGTGAAGCGTCAGCACATCCGCGACAGCGATTACCTCCTGCAATTGGCCGTATCGCAGGTTGAGTTTCTCTGCGAGCGCCATGTCAGGCGTAGGATCGTGGGCGAATACCTTCATGCCGAAGCCATTGGCGATTTGCGCGACGTGGCGACCGATCCGGCCGGCGCCGATGAGGCCCAGCGTCTTACCCCTCAGCTCAATGCCTCGGAGCCCGGACCGCGAGAAATCGCCAATTCGGGTTCGCTCGGCCGCAGGCACAACGTGGCGGACTGCGACCAGAAGGAGAGCAAAAGCATGCTCCGCTACGGTCGCATCTCCGTAGTCGGGCACGTTGCAGACGGTGATGCCGTGCGCGGCACAATAGCCCAGGTCGATATGGTCGAAACCGGTGGACCGGGTGGCAACCAGTCTCACCCGCGGAAACTTCGCCAGCAGCCCGGCGGTAAGGTCCGAATGGACGGAAGGACTGACGACTTCAGCGTCGGCATGGGCTACAGCGTTTCGCTCGTCCAAGGGACCAGCTAGGTAGACGACCTGATGGTCGCGGGACAAGCTCCGAGAGGCAGCGCGCTCCCACTCTTCAGCCTCGCAGATCAGTACTTTCATGGCGGCCCCCCTGTGGACGAAAGTCCAGTGACTGGCCTGAGCGTACGCGGCCCGGACGAGGCGGCGGTTGATCTCGATCAACCCAAAGGAACCATCCTGGAACTTGACCAAGATCAAAGCGCAGTCCTCATGCCGTGGCACCATCGTCGCGTCTAGAGCCGCCGCAGTGGCGGCCTTAAGGAGATATCCAGTGAGCGACCACGGTGCACATAACAGAACCCACGACGACGCTTGCGGCTGCGGTCATCATCATGACCACAGGTCGCACCTTGTCGATGATCGATCGAAACAAGGATGTTGTGGTGGGTCGGGCGCAAATGAGCCGGAGCACCCGGTTGGTCACGATCATGGTTGCTGCGAGACGTCTGCCGCCAGTGTAGCCGCGGAAGGCGTCAAAAGTATCGCGGGGCAGAAATGACCGTCGGCGGCTCACGTTCCAGGTCTTCGTTTTGGCGGTCGCCACTTGGCGTCGCGACAATCGCGGCGCTGGTGTTGGGCGGGGCCATGCTGCTGTGGTCGGAGCGTCCCGATGTGCTCAGTTGGCTCCCCTGGCTGGTCGTTTTCGCTTGTCCGCTGCTGCATGTATTCATGCACCGGGGTCACGGAGGCGACGAAGCGACAAAGACCGAGCCTTCTGAAACCTCTGCGCCGACGCACAGGCACTAAACCGCGCAAGGCAGGGTGAACCCCGATGGCGGGCAGTCAAGACCACCTCTCACGCAGAGCGCTGGTTGTCGGCGCATTTGCGGTCGCCGTCGTCGCGTTGGGCTACGGGATCACCCTTCCGCTGCTGCCGACGATGATCAGTGAGCTGATCGCAGCGGCAAGTCCCTCTGATATTGCCTGGCACACGTCGCTACTTACCGGGGCCTTTGCGATCGCGCCCTTAGTCGCCGCGGGCCCATGGGGTCTACTTTCGGACCGTTACGGACGGCAACCCATATTGATCGTCGGCATGCTTGGATTTGCGCTCACGTTCGGCGCGGCTATGCTCCCGACGACATTGTTGGAATTTTACGCCCTGCGGCTGCTGAATGGGGTGTTCGCTGCCGCCATTGTTCCCAGTATTCTGGCACTCGTCACAGACCTCGAACGCGACGAGCCTCGGCGAGCGCGCAGCTTCGCGCTTATCAGTGCTGCCTCGAGCGTGGGCCTCCTGGCTGGACCGATGATAGGTGGGCTGGCCGCCGACCTGCCCGGTTTGTCGCGCAACCTGGGGGGCCTGCTGTCGTGGCGGATCGTCACCTTAGTCGGCGTTGCCATTCTCTCCCTTGTGGCCGCCGGCACCATCGTACTTGTCGGACCGAACGGCAAACCTGTGATCCCTACTGCTCCAAGCCAAGCCAATGGGGACAAGCTGAACCCGGCGGCGCGAACGGTATTGGTCCTGCTTGCCGCGCTCGTTGCCGCGGGGCTTGGGCTGTTTGAAGTGGGACTAACGCTGCAGAGCCGCACCCTGGCCGTGTCCCCCTCTGTGCTTGGCTTCATGTTTGCCGGATGCATGGTGATCATGCTGCTGGTTCAGGCACTGGGTTTTTCGCCCCTGGCGTGGCCTGCCATAACGAAGTGGTTCATATCGCCAGCGTTCCTGGTTCTGGGGCTCGGCCTCATTCTAATCCTGGGGAGTCCGAGCGGTAGCGGCCTCATGTTCGCAACAGCTGGTGTCGCGGCAGCTGGTGGGTTCCTGGCACCCGTGCTGGCCTATTGGTTGTCTTTCGGATCCGGGAGGCGAACTGGCGCGCGGCTCGGACTCCAGAGCGCCGCCGTGAGCATGGGACAGACGCTGGGGTCAACGATTGCGGCGGTAATGATCGGCGACGTCGCGGCGGGAGCGGCGTGGCTGGCTGCGCTGTCGATCAGCGCCGCCGCGGCCGGATTGGCGCTCAGCGCCTACCTCGGCCGGTCGGGGCTGCGGCCACCACTAATCCCGCTGCAGGCATTCAAAAGGAGGCAGGGATGACACAGCTTCAGACAAGTATCGGCAACCGGGCCCGCCGTGCGAAAGGCCCTTTGGCATGCGCCATTGCGAGGCACATCGTGGTGCTCGCTTTGGCCTTCCAACTCGCTCTCCCCCTAGTGCCCCCAGCTCTTGCTGACGACGCTGGCAATTTCAAGACGGTGGCCGGAATCAGTGTCTATATCGGGCTGATACCAGCCGAAATCGTCAAGGGGCACCGTAGCGGGCACCCCGAGGCGGAAATGCATGGCGGCCCCCCGAATGGTCCGCACGCCTATCACCTCATCGTCGCACTGTTCGATGAAGACAGCGCCAATCGAATCGAGGATGCCAAAGTTGCGGCCATGGTGTCAGGGCTCGGACATGTCGGGCAGACCAATGTCGCTCTCGAGCCGATGCTCATCGACGGCACGATCACGTACGGCGCCTTCATCGACCTAAGGGCCCTGGAGCGCTTCGCGATTGCTTTGACCATCATTGCGCCGGATCGCCCCGAGCCCGTACGAGTGGACTTCGAGAGCCAGCATCTGCCCTGATGCCGGAGTGTCGAAGGCAGAACGACGACAAAAGGATGATGCCGTGAACCCCCTTGAACCCTTCCTCCATCGGACGCGAATAGCGTATTTCTCGATGGAGATCGCAGTCCACCCGGAAATTCACACCTATAGCGGCGGCCTAGGGGTGCTCGCCGGGGACACGGCTCGTTCTGCTGCCGATCTCAACCTGCCAATGGTCTTCGTCACGTTGCTCAGTCGAGACGGCTACGTCCGGCAGGAGATCGGAGACCAGGGCAACCAGATCAACAAGCCAAACCCATGGCGCCCCGAGGAATGGGCGTCTCCTCTACCTGCAATGGTCGCAGTATCAATAGAAGGCCGCCACGTGTGGATTCGGCCCTGGCTCTATCTCCTCACGTGTCCAATTGGCGACACTGTTCCCATACTGCTGCTGGACACGGATCTCGACCAGAATAGCGCCGAGGACAGGCAGATCACGGATCGTCTCTATGGCGGCGATGATGCCCATCGGCTGAAGCAGGAAATCGTCCTGGGCATCGGCGGTGCGCTGCTGCTTCGAGCGCTGGGCTTCAGCGTCCGCACGTATCATCTGAACGAGGGCCATGCCGCGTTGCTGCCGCTGCAACTGCTGCGCGACACCCGGCGATCGGGCGATCTCAGCATGCCCAGCCTCTATGACCGCAACACCGTTCGCGAGCAGTGCGTGTTTACGACGCATACGCCGGTCGAGGCGGGGTTTGATCGCTTCGACTACGGCCTAGTTTACCGCTTACTCGGGGACTTCTTCGACCTGACGGAGCTGAAGGCGCTGGCGGGCGAGGACAAGCTCAACATGACACGCTTGGCGCTCAACCTGAGCGGCTATGTTAATGGCGTGGCCAAGCGTCACGCCGAGACGGCCAGCAACCTGTTTCCTGGCTACCAGATACGATCGATTACCAACGGCGTGCACGTGCATACCTGGCTGCAGGCGGACCTCGCCCGGCTCCTCGAAACGAAGTTGCCACAGTGGGCGCATGAGCCGGAGGTCATGGCGCTCGCAGATCAGATACCTGATGGTGAAATCTGGGCCGCGCATCAGGCCGCCAAAGCGCGGCTGCTGGACCTCGTCACGCAAACTTCGGGAATCGAGTTGCGTCTCGACACGCCACTTCTTGGCTTTGCCCGACGCATGACATCCTACAAGCGACCAAACCTGCTGTTCGCCGACATGGAAAGGCTGAGGCAGGTGGCGCGCGAGCGACCGTTTCAGGTCGTACTGGCCGGCATCGCGCACCCCTCGGACGAGCCGGGCAGGCAAATCATCGAGGAGCTCCATCGTCACATCCGGCACCTGGCCGATGTGATCCCGATCGTGTTCCTACCTGAGTACGATATGAATCTCGCCCGCACGCTCGTGTCGGGTGCCGATATCTGGCTAAACACACCGTTGCCGCCAATGGAGGCTTCGGGAACCAGCGGCATGAAGGCAGCGCTTAACGGCGTTCTAAACGTAAGCGTGCTGGATGGCTGGTGGGTCGAGGGTTGTGTAGAAGGCGTCACCGGCTGGGCCATCGACGGCAACCCGCCCGGACCGGGCGATGCAGAGGCGCTTTATCGCAAGCTCGGGAACGTCGTCCTGCCACTGTACTACCAGGACCGCGATCGCTGGATCTGGATGATGAAGCAGTCAATCAGCAAGATTGGCTCGACCTTCAATAGCCAACGAATGATGCGCCGCTACGCCGCGGAAGCCTACACGCGGTAAGGGCGGCTTTAGGACGCCCTCCTTGATCTGGGTCAATACCGGCATGCTTTGCCCCTGCCATGGTGACGGCTAGCCCAACTCTAAGGGCGCAGGACAAGCGGAGCGCGCCTTGGCATCCAGGGTCTTCACGTCGCTGGGTTTGACGAAGGTCTACGGCTCCGGGGAAACTGAAGTACGCGCCCTGCAGAACGTGGAATTCGAAATCGATGCGGGGGAGATCGTCGTGCTGCTTGGCCCGTCCGGCAGTGGCAAGTCGACGCTTCTCAACATCATGGGCGGACTTGACCAGGCGACCAGCGGCCGGTTGTTCTTCAAGGAGACCGAACTCACTGCGTTGAATGATCGCGCCCTCACGCTGTATCGTCGCGAGAGTGTGGGCTTCGTGTTCCAGTTCTACAATTTGGTACCCAGCCTCACTGCCTATGAGAATGTGGCGCTGGTCACCCAAATTTCGAAACATCCACTCAAGCCTGCGGACGCCTTGGCGCTTGTGGGTCTGGAAGGTCGGATGAACCACTTTCCCGCCGAGTTGTCCGGCGAGAGCAGCAGCGCGTGGCCATCGCTCGGGCCATTGCCAAGCGGCCCGAGGTCCTGCTGTGCGACGAGCCGACGGGGGCCCTGGACTCCAAGACCGGCATCCGTGTCATCGAGGCCCTGCTGACCGCAAGCGCGGAGCTTCAGACGACCACCTTGATCATCACACACAATGCTGCGATCCAGGGCGTCGCTAACCGCGTCTTCTTCTTCGCCGACGGCCGCATTTCCCGGATTGAGACCAACAAAGCCCGCCGGTCCACGGCCGGGCTCGTCTGGTGATCGCCATGGGCATGCTCGACGTCAAGCTGCTTCGTGACTTCGGGCGACTCTGGCCGCAAGTCCTGGCGATAGCGCTTGTGATCGCCGGGGGTGTCGGCTCGCTCGTGCTCTCAGTCGGCTCGTTCCGATCGCTCGATGCGACGCGTGCCGCATACTACGAGAGAAACCGCTTCGCCGATGTCTTCGCAACCGTGCAACGGGCACCGCTGACCCTGGTTGACAGCATCACCAAGATTCCGGGCGTATCAGCGGTGCATCGTTGATGGTACGGCCATCACCCAAAGGCAGATCCAATAACCGGCTCCGAGTTGTAGAGGCCATCGTGTTGACATAAGGGCGCCTCTGCCCGCGCTGGCGCTGACGAAACAGCCCGGCTAGGGTATCACTCACCTACCCTCCGAGGATGAACATGTGCCTTTCGGCCCCCGTCAGCCTTGCCGCTGCTGCTGCACTCATTCCGACCGGGGTGCTTGCTGTGAACCGTGCGCTAACGGTTGACCGACGCTTTCTCGCCCTCGCTGCGCTGCCGGTGCTTTTCGGCCTCCAGCAGTACTTTGAAGGCATGGTATGGCTCGCCGGTGCCGACGGGGACACCGGCTCAGTTTCAAGCTATTCACTGGCCTATATGTTCTTTGCGTGGATCGCGTGGCCGGTGTGGGTTCCAATCTCCGGATACTTTATCGAGACGGGCAGAAGGCGGCTTCTGTATTTGGCCTTCGTGATCGGCGGTGCGATGTTGGGTGCTCTCCTGTACGTACCCTATTTTGCGCACGATGGATGGCTGACCATCCGCTTTCTTGAACGGGCGATCGTATACGACACAACCGAGTTGCTCGATTTCATCATGGCCCGCGAGTTCACATATGCCATCTATGTATTCTTCGTCGCTGCTCCACTTTTGATCTCGAGCGACCGACATGTCAGGATCTTTGGATTGCTCATCGCTGGGGTCCTAGCCGTGACGTATGCCTTCTTCCAGTACGCACACATATCGGTCTTTTGTTTCGGCGGAGCCTTGGCTTCTGTTTACCTCGTGTTTGCGATTTGCGGAAAAGAACAGCCGTGACTCCTCCACAACGTTCTAGAGGCGCCGCGACCTGAACGAAGGTCGAGACGCTTGGCGCTACGCTCCTCTGATCCCAAGGCGCAGCGATGAAACCTTCGGGCGTTTGATCTCGATCAATTGGGCAGTGCCGCTGGCTGGCTACGGTGCCCCCATGAACCGGCTGCTGTCCCAGATCCGAGTTACCGTCGCCCTACTGCTGGTGGGGCTGGGCTTGGCATTTGGCCTTTCGATTGCCGTGGCGGGGGACCCGTCGTGCGCACAGCCAGCCGGCGTGCATCAGGCCAGCGAGAGAGAACCGGCATTTCCTGGTGTGGTTGTCTGTGAGGGGCGCGGTTGTCTGCCCGACGGGCCCGGTTGTCTGCCCGACGGGCCCGGTTGTTGCACCGGAATGACCGGCGGGTCCTGCGGTTTGGCGGCACTTGTGGCGCCCAATACTCCGCTTCCGATCGTGGAAATCAACGGGGCTGAGTGGCTCGCCGAGCGGACCAACTCGTTTCTGGGGCTTGGTCCCCAAGCCCGCCGCCGGCCGCCCCGCTTGGATGCCTGACCGCCGGCATTAGCCGCTCGCTCACTACCGTTGCCCACTAATCCTGGGCCTGTCGCTGAGCACTCTATGTCCTCGAACACGTTCCCAAAACTTGACGCGAAGGAGATTTCTATGCGTCCGCTTACATCCCTGTTCGTTGCAACAATTATGGTCGGTCTCGCCAACCCGGTACTGGCGCAGAGCGACGCGCACCATCCGGACGCGACCGAAGTGGCACCGGCAGCCGAGGGCACCGAGGCTGCACCGATTATTGATGGTCTCGTAACCACCACGCCGTCGGCCGACCAATCGGTGCCCGCCGCGACCGACCCGACCACGCCGGCCTGCCCCGACATGATAGCAATGATGAAGATGATGATGCAGGCCGGGACGGCCGACGCCCAACCTGCCCAAATGATGCAGATGATGCAGATGATGCAGATGATGCAGTCCATGCAGATCATGCAGATGCAGCTTATGCAAGAGATGCAGAAGATGCAGTCCGGAGCGCAGCCGATGAACCCCGATCCGATGGATGACGGGGCCTCGCCATGACGAGTTTCGCCGAAAGGCGCACCTTGTCGCTGCTTGGAGGCTCCATAGCTGCCAGTCTGGCACTCATCGCGCTGTTCCTGCTTTGCGCCCTGACGGCACTGGTGGCGCCGGGCATTCAAGCGACGCACGCGTGGGTGAGCCTCTTCACTCTTGTTCCGGTGACGTCGCCGCAGGCATGGCTGGAGGGAGCATTCTTCAGCCTGGTGTTCGGCGGCATCCTCGGGTCGATCTTCGTGGCGGTCCACAACGCTATCTCGGCCAGAGGACTGTGATCAGATGTGAGAGGGGGCGCGCTCCGCGCTCCCTCCCCATGGGCCGTTCTGCCGCCCTCCGTTAACTCGAAAGTCGAAAACCATGAGCCTATCCCTGTCTTTCCTCGGTGGTGCAGGGACCGTCACCGGGTCGAAATTCCTGCTCGAGGCCGAGGAGCGGCGCGTCCTCGTGGATTGCGGACTGTTTCAGGGCCTGAAAGATCTACGGCTCAGGAACTGGGCCTCGTTCCCGGTGTCACCGCGCAGCATCGACGCCGTGCTTTTGACCCACGCGCATGTCGACCATTCCGGCTATTTGCCGGCACTGGTGCGCGATGGCTTCGCCGGCAAGATCTACAGCTCGCACGCCAGCATGGAGCTTTCCGAGATTTTGCTGCGTGACAGTGGGTTCCTGCAGGAGAAGGATACCGAGTATGCTAACCGGCACGGCTTCTCCAAACATCGGCCGGCACTGCCTCTCTACACCCTCAAGGATGCCGAGGCGGCACTGCCGCACTTCTCGCCGGTGCCGTTTCACAAGCCGCAGCAGATCGATGGCGGGCCGACAGCCCATCTGCGTCACGCCGGTCATATACTCGGCGCTGCAACGATCGAGTGCGACTGGAACGGCACCAAGATCGTGTTCTCCGGTGATCTCGGCAGATACGACGATGCCATGATGCTCGATCCCGAGCCTGTCCCGTCGGCTGACTACCTCGTCGTCGAGTCCACCTATGGCAATCGCCGCCATGACCAGCTGAGTCCGCAGGACGCACTGGCCGAGGTGATCAATCGGACCACCGCGCGTGGCGGAACGGTGATCATCCCGGCGTTTGCGGTCGGTCGCGTGCAGTCACTGCTCTACTATCTCGAGCGCCTCAGCGTGGCGGGCCGGCTCGTCAACGTTCCCATCTTCCTCGACAGCCCGATGGCGATAAATGCCAGCGAAATGCTGTGCACCCACCTCGATGATCACCGGCTTTCGGCCGCAGCCTGCATCAAGGCCTGCGATATCGCGCACTACGTGCGGGAGGTCGAGGAATCCAAGGCATTGACCAACAATCCGATGCCGAAGGGTCATCATCTCCGCGAGCGGAATGGCGACGGGCGGACGTGTCTTGCATCACCTCAAACGCTATGCGCCCGAAAGGCGCAACACTATCCTGTTTGCTGGGTTCCAAGCGGCCGGCACGCGCGGCGCGGCCATGGTGGCTGGCACTGACAGCATCAAGATCCACGGCGGGTACGTCCCGGTGCGGGCCGAGGTCCAGAATCTCTCGATGCTGTCGGCCCACGCCGATTCCGACGAGATCCTGCGTTGGCTGCGCGGATTTAAGGCGCCGCCGCGGATGACGTTCATTTCCCATGGAGAGCCAGCAGCGTCTGAAGCCCTGCGCCAGAGGATCGAGAGCGAGCTCGGCTGGCGCTGCAAGATTCCCGAGCACCTGGAGAAGGCGGTGCTCACGTGACAATCGCAACATCGCTCATAGGTCAAAAGATCCTCACCTCCGCGATGCCCCTGCGCGCCCGACGACTTGGCATCCATACTTCGGATGAACCAGTGGTCTTCATGCGAACCGACTGCCATGTCTGCCGCTCGGAAGGCCGCTCGCGGGTCCTGCTGCTAACGGGGGATCGGAGCGTCGTCGCCACGCTCTCTCAGGTTTCGTCGGATCTCGTCGCCATCGATGAAGTCGGACTTTCCGAGGCGGCCTGGAGCTTACTGGGAGTGGCGGACGGCAGCCCGATAACCGTCCGCCATCCTGATCCGTTGACGTCCTTCGGTCACGTGCGCTCGAGGATCTTCGGCGATCGGCTGTCGGCGGGCCAGTTCCGCGAGATACTGGACGACGTCACGGCCAGGCGATATCGAGCGTCGAAACGACCGCCTACCTGGTTTCGGGATCGTCATTCCCGCTGGACGAGGCCGAGACCGTTGCCCTCACGCAGGTAATGGTCGACTTGGGTGAGACCCTTACTTGGTCGAACACCCCGGTGGTCGACAAGCACTGTGTCGGCGGCCTGCCTGGTAACAGGACTACACCAATCGTGGTCGCTATTGCGGCCGCACTCGGCCTCACAATGCCAAAGACCTCCTCGCGAGCCATCACCTCGCCGGCGGGCACTGCCGATGCAATGGAGACGCTGGCGCCTGTCAATCTGGATCTGCCAGCAATCCGCAGAGTGGTCGAAAGGGAAGGTGGTTGCGTAGTCTGGGGCGGCACGGTTGGCCTCAGCCCCGCCGACGACCTGCTGATCCGCGTCGAGCGCGTGCTCGATCTCGACTCCGACGGGCAATTGGTTGCCTCAGTTCTGTCCAAGAAGATTGCGGCCGGCGCCACTCACCTGGTCCTTGATATTCCTGTCGGGCCAACCGCCAAGCTGCGTACTGGGGCTGCGGGCGAGGCGCTCGCCGCCCGACTCGCGAAGGTCGCTGACACGTTTGGCATTGCCACAAGGGTGGTGATCACGGACGGTAGCCAGCCGGTTGGCAAAGGCATTGGACCTGCCCTTGAAGGGCGCGATGTTCTTGCGGTGCTGCAGCGGAAGCCGGGCTATCCGGAAGACCTGCATGCACGGGCGTGCGCTCTCACTGGGGTACTGCTCGAACTATCGGGCAAAACGACACCCGGTGAAGGGGCCTCCCTAGCGGCGCAAACCATCGCGGATGGCCGGGCCTGGTCGAAGTTTCAGGCGATCTGCGAGGCACAGGGGGGTCTGCGGGCCCCGTCGCCCGCGTCCTATCAACACCCGATGACGGCTGGCGCCAATGGCCGCATAGCTTCCATTGATAACCGCAAGATCGCCCGTGTGGCAAAGCTTGCTGGCGCCCCTGGTTCCAAGTCGGCAGGCGTCGAAATGCATGTGCGCCTTGGTGACGAGGTCTCGCCCGGGCAACCGCTCTATACCGTCCATGCCGAGACCACAGGCGAGCTCGAATACTCCTTGGACTACGTCGCCACCAACCCCAACATCGTAGGGATCGGTGGAGCTTGAGCACAGCACTCGGACCAAAGGCAGAAGGAAACATCGATGAACGAACAGCGTAAGGTCCGCGTGGCGATCAATGGCTACGGCGTTATCGGCAAGCGCGTGGCTGACGCTGTGCGCTTGCAGTCCGATATGGACGTCGTCGGCATCGCCGACGTCGCCGCCGACTGGCGAATGCAGGTTGCTGGCGAGAAAGGGTTTCGCGTCTTCGGGGCGAGCGAGACTGCGGCCGACGCCCTCAAGGCCGCAGGAGTGGAGTCCCATGGGACACTGCAGGCGCTGCTCGGGCAAGCCGACGTCGTCGTGGATTGCACGCCTAAGCATGTCGCCTCGGAGAACGTCATCACCTACCGCGCCAAGGGACTCAAGTTCATTCTCCAAGGTGGCGAAAAGCATGCGGTGACCGGCCATTCGTTCGTTGCGGAGTCCTCCTATGCCGGCGCCCTCGGTCGGGCCAGTACGCGCGTGGTCTCTTGCAACACCACCTCGCTGGTTCGCACCCTCACCGCTCTCAAGATCGCCGGTCTGCTTGTTTCGGCGCGCGGCACGCTCCTCCGGCGGGCAACCGATCCATGGGAAAGCCACGAGACCGGCATCATGAACACGCTGGTGCCTGAGCCGATCATTCCGAGCCATCAGGGTCCCGACGCGCAGAGTGTCGATCCGGAGCTCGACGTGGTCACGATGGCCGTGAAAGTCCCGGAGACGCTCAGTCACCTGCACTACTGGAATGTGCGACTAGCAAGAACCTGCACTCGCGAGGAAGTTCTTAAGGCCTTTCGAAGCTCCCCGCGCATCGCCCTGATCCGCGGCGACACGGGGCTTACCGCACTCAATGCCGTCAAGGAGTGGATGGTCGATATCGGCCGACCGCGTGGCGACCTCTACGAAGTGGCGCTGTGGGAAGACATGGTCGCTGTCCGCGGCGACGAGCTCTTCTACGCCTACATGGTGGACAACCAGGCGATCGTCATCCCGGAGACGATCGACGCTATCCGGGCAGTCTGCACGCTTGAGCCAGACGCCTTCCGCTCGATGGCGGTCACCAACGCGAGCCTCGGCATTGGCCGGCTGGTGGCGACCGTTCAGGGTAAGCCCGCCGCAAGCGCGTGAACCTTTCCCTCATTCTCAAGGAGACTGAATATGAAACGCCGTGAATTTCTTGCCCGGGCAGTCGCTGGCACCGCTGCCCTATCGCTGCCCTTGGCGCTGAGCCGGCAAGCTGTCGCCGCGGGCCCAGAACCGAAGCTCCTCAGCATTGTCCGTCGCACGATCGAGGTGAACGGCAAGGCGGCAAGCGTCTTCGGCCTTCAGCAGCCCGACGGCACGGTGGGACTGCGATATCGCGCAGATGACGCCTTCAACCTGATGCTGCGCAACGAGACCGCCGAGTCGACCATCGTCCATTGGCATGGGCTGACCCCGCCCTGGCCGAGCGACGGCGTCGCTGATGCGCCGCTGCCGTTGATGGCAGCCAAATCCGAGCGCGCCTTCGAATTTCCGATCGGCCGGCCGGGAACCTACTGGATGCACGCCCACACCTTGCAGGAACAGGGGCTTCTCGCAGCGCCGTTGATCGTTGCCAACCCCGCCGAGGGTGGCAGGGGCGAACAGGAGGTCGTCGTCCTGCTGCACGACTTCTCGTTCAAGGCGCCGGAGGAGCTGCTTGCGGGACTGGCCGGCACGGGCGCAGCGCCCATGGATCACGGCGGCATGGCCATGCCGGACGCCGCGCCCATGGCGGGCATGGACCAGGGCGGCATGGCCATGTCGGGCGCCGGCGCCATGGCCATGGACCTCAACGATCTCGAATACGACGCCTACCTCGCCAACGACCGGACGTTGGACGACCCCGAGGTCGTCGCGGTGGAGCGCGGCGGGCGGGTGCGGCTGCGGATCATCAATGGCGCAACGGCGACGGCCTTCACCATCGACACGGGCGACATCGAAGGCGAACTGATCGCCGTCGACGGTCAGGACATCGACCCCATCCAGGGCCGACGCTTCCCCGTCAGCATGGGACAACGTGTCGACATCCGCTTCGAGCTGCCGGCCGAGGCGAAGTCGTTCCCGATCCTCGCCCTACGAGAAGGAAGTCCGCACCGAACCGGCATCATTCTCCGGCCAACTGGGGCCGAGGTGACCAAAGTCGCCACACAGGGAACGGAAACCGGACCGGTACTCGACCTAGTCCTCGAGTCGCAGTTGCGATCACTGGCGCCGTTGGCTGATCGGCAGGCCGACAAATCTTTCGCGATGGCCCTCAACGGCGACATGGCGGCCTACAAATGGGCGCTGGGGCTCGATCAACCGATCCTCGCCGACCTGGGCGACAGGATTGAGGTTACGATGACCAACATGAGCATGATGGCGCACCCCATGCACCTGCATGGCCATCACTTCCAGGTCGTCGCCATCGACGCGCAACGGTTTGCCGGCGCGGTTCGCGACACGGTGCTGATCCCACCCATGCGCTCGGTCACTATCGCCGTAGACGCGACCAATCAGGGCCAGTGGGCGTTCCATTGCCA
>CBDIRF010000003.1:0-257512 GCA_965284115.1 Devosiaceae bacterium | reverse complement strand
CGCCGATCTCGTCGTTCAGCGTTGCCGCCGCTTCGGCCCGGGTCGCCACCTGCCGGGCGCTGGTCGCCGCCTCGCCGGCCAGCGCGTCGCGATTGATCAGCGCTTCGCGGAACACGCCGAGCACATTGGTCAGCGCCGCGACTTCCGCCACCCGCTGGCGCCCGCCGCTTTCCACCTCGATATCGCCATCGGCCAGCCGCCCGAAGCCACGCGCCACGAGGCCGAGCGGCCGGGCGACGAACCGCTGGCTCAGCAGCAATGTGCCGATGGCCAGCAGCAGCAGCAACGCCAGGCCACCCCAGGTCGCCACGTTCGACAGGTCGCGGTTGCCCGTGGCGGCGCGGGTCTGTGCCGCATTGGCATCCTCGATGGCGTCCGACACCGCCGACATCTCGCCTTCCAGCGCCTTGAAACTCTCTTCGAAGGCCGGCAGGTCGACCTGCGCGCCGGCGATGTCGAACTTGGCGGCCTTGCCCACCAGCGCCGTCGCCGTGGCGATATAGGCATCGAGCGGAGCGCGGACCCCTTCCAGCGCCTGCCGGATGTGCTGAGGAACCTCTAAATCCTTCTGCGAGTTCAGCGCCTGCTTGAACGAGGCGCCGTAGCTCATCACGTCACCATAGGTCGCCTTGGCGACCTCGACATCGCCCGACACCACCGAGTAAAGCGCCCGATAGACCAAACCGCGCATGCTGTCGTGCAGCATGTCGGCAGTCATGTGGGCGCGCATCGACGACATCAGGGCGGCGGAGGTCCGGCTGCTGCGTTCGAACTCGCCGGCGACGTAAATGTTCGCTGCCGAGACGACCGCGCCGGTGGCAGCCATCACGATGGCGAGGCCGACGACCAGGGTGCGCAAGGAAATGCCGCGCGACGGCTTGCCGCCGGCGGACTTGGTGGTCACGTCGTTCTTCATTCTGAAGCCCCGTCGGCCGCATGCCGCTTTCTTGCGGCCTTCCTGGCGCCGGCGGCCCGTCCGGCGGCAAGGTAAACAAAGCATGCCGGATCTGGGTTAATGCGTAATGAAGCTGCTGTGTGTCGCGCATGGGTCAACACCCACCGATGTCATTCCCGAGCCGGCGCATGTCGGCTAAGTTGCGGTGATGCCCCAGCCACCGGCTGTCATCCCTGCGAAAGGCTGGGACCCCACGACGAGGGCGCTGCCCTCGTCCGCCACAGCCGCTGCCAGCCGATGGTTGAGTCCCAGCTTTCGCTGGGATGACACCGAGTTTGGGGTGATGCCGAGCGGCGAGCGCACCGGCGCGTGCATCAGAACAGGCCCAACCCGAGGCGCTGGCTAGAACTCCGCCCAGTCGTCAGCCTTGATCGCGGTGTTGCCACGGCTGAGATAGGTCCTGGCCGCAGCCTTCACCCGCTGCTCCAGCGCCTTGATGCCGCGCTGCGGCGGCAGCTCCACCACCGGCGCCGTCGCTTCGGCCTTGCCGTCGACGGTGAACACCGCGACGATCCGGTCGAGTTCGCTCGCCTGCGCTTCGGTCTGCTCGATCGCCGCATTGGTCTCTTCCACCAGCGCCGCATTGTGCTGGGTCATCTCGTCCATCTGCCGGACCGCGGTGTTGACCTCTTCGATCGCCGAGGCCTGCTCGCGGCTATCGCGCGCGATGCCTTCGAGCAGTTCGCGGTTGCCGCGCACCGCCACGAGCATCTGCTCGAGTTTGGCGGCCGCTTCCGCCACCAGCTTCGAGCCGCCCTGCACCTGGTTCGCCGATTGCTCGATCAGCGCCTTCACCTCGGCCGAAGCACTGGCCGCCGATTGCGCCAGCCGCCGCACTTCCACCGCGACGACCGCGAAGCCCTTGCCGGCATCGCCGGCCCGCGCCGCTTCCACCGAGGCGTTGAGCGCCAGGAGGTTGGTCTGGAAGGCGATGTCGTCGATCAGCCCGATAATGTTGGAGATCTTGGCCGAACTCTCGGTGATCCGCCCCATCGCCGCATTGGCGCTGAGCATCACCGCGCCGCCGGCCTCCGCGGTCGTCGTCACCTCTGCCGCATTCTCCGAGGCCCCGGCGGCGCGCTGCGCATTGGCCAGCACCGTGGTCGCCAGTTGCTCCATCGCCGCCGAGGTCTCTTCGATGGTCGCCGCCTGCTTGGTGGTGCGCTCGCTCAGATCATTGGCGCCCGAGAGGATCTCCCCCGTCGCCGTCTTCAGGTCGAACGAGGTCTTTTTGAGCTGCGTCACGATATCGGTCAGCTTCTCGGCCACCGTGTTGGTGTTGTGCTTCAAGCGCGCGAACTCGCCTTCATAGTCGCCGTCCATCCGGCGCGTCAGGTCGGCCTCCGCCAGCGCCTCGAGCACGTCGCCCGCCTCGTTCAGCCCGCTCGCCACCGTATCCATCAGGCCGTTGAAGTTGTCGGCGATGCGCGCGATGTCGCTGTCGGCGAAATGCGCCTCGATGCGCTGCGTCAGGTCGCCCTTCAGGGTCGCCGCCACCACCCCGTCAAAGGCGTTCTGGAAGCTGAGCATCATCTCGGCCCGTTCGGCCGCCTTCTCGTGCCGCCCCCGCTCGTCCTCGTTCATCTCGGCGACGCGGATGCCGTTCTCCTTGAACACCTGCACCGCCGCCGCCATCTGGCCGATCTCGTTCTTCTCACCGGCATAGGGGACCTCGGTCGCAAAGTCGCCCTCGGCGATCCGCGCCATCGTCTTGGTCACCCGGGTCAGCGGGGTCGACACATAGCGCGTGCCGACATAGAGCGCCGCACCGACGCCGGCCAGCAGCCCGAGCAGCGTTGCGCCCGCCACCACCGGCAGGATCAGCGCCTCGAACCCGTCGATATCGGCCTTGATCGCTTCGAACTTCGCCTTGTTCTCGACCACCGCATCGATCTCGGCCTGGTAGGCCTTGCGGTTGGCGCGGTTGGCGTCGTTATTGCCCTGCGCGTTGGCCTGCGCCGGGTCGATCGTCGCCAGCCGCGCCGTCTCGGCCCGGAACTGCCGGAATTCGGCGGTACGCGCCACCACCTGATCGAAGGCCGGACGGTCAGCCGCCGGCACCAGCGGCTGCCAGGCCGCGAGGTGCGCATCGATCTTGTCGAGCGACTTCAACAGCCCCTCGGCGAACGGCGCCGCCTTCTCGACATCGGGCGATGCGTAGATGCCGCGCGCGTCCATCACCACCGCAGTCACCAGCCGGTTGAGGTGCTCGCCATTGAACGCCCGCTGCGACGCTGCTTCGAGCTGCTGCGTCCGCTCGGTGAACGAGGCGGTGACGAACAGCGCCAGGCCACCGATCGCCGCGACTACAAGGCCCATCACGGCAACGATAAGGAATAGACGGGTCCGGATCTTCACTGTGCTGCGCTCGCTCTGGTTCTGGAGTGGACGATGTGGGGACATGACGGCGTGGCTCCGGAATGGCTTCCGGCCAACGGCCTGGTTCTGCTGGGGATCAATTGGGCGCGGCTCCGTAACTGGTCGCGGCTGTCCTGGCCCCGACGCGGTTAGTCTTGCTGCATTCCCGATGCCGACAATTACGCAGTTTGCCTTAAGGGATGGTGAATTGCTTCGGGTCGCGCATTTAGGGAGAAGCGCTGCTGCCGGCGCAATCCGCGCCTACCCGCCTTCGAGCCTCCCCCGCATGCCCGCCGGTGGCGGCGCAGCAACCTGCCCCAAGGCAGGGCAGGCTCGCAAAGCAAAACGGGCGCCCCGCAGGACGCCCGTTTCAAATTCCGTATCTGTCGCCCGCTCAGTGCGCGGTGCTGGTTCCGACCGAAGCGTCGAGCAACAGGTTACGCCAGCCGTCGATCTCGGCCTGCAGGCGCATCTCTTCGTCGGCAGTGTTCGCGGCCTGCTGGGCGGTGAGCCCGGCAGCGATCAGGCCTTCGATCTTGGCGCGGTCGAACTCGGCAATGTCCTGCGCTTCCTCGGCAAGGATCGTCAGCCCCTCGGGCGACACGTCGGCAAAGCCGCCGCGCACATAGTAGACGTGGCTGATCCCGTCATTGCGGACGACGGTGACGAAGCCCGGCTTCAGCGTGGTCATCAGCGGCGCGTGGTCGCCCAGCACGGTGAAATAGCCATCGGCGCCCGGCACGGTCACCGACTTCACGGTCTCCGACAGCAGCAGCCGCTCGGGCGAGACGATTTCGAGTTTGGTGCCTTCGGCCATCGTTCAATTGGCGAATGGTGAATGGTGAATGGTGAATGGGTCACCGCTCACTTACTCCCGACAGTCGCCACTCCCCTTTTCACCATTCACTATTCACAATTCACCATTCACGCGGAATGGTTTAGGCCGCGGCGGCCAGCTTCTGGGCCTTCTTGACCGCATCCTCGATGGTGCCGACCATGTAGAAGGCGGCCTCCGGGAGGTGGTCATACTGGCCATCAACCAGGCCCTTGAAGCCCTTGATGGTGTCTTCGAGCGCCACGAAGATGCCCGGAGTACCGGTGAACGCCTCGGCCACGAAGAACGGCTGGCTCATGAAGCGCTCGATCTTGCGGGCGCGCGCCACGGTCAGCTTGTCCTCTTCGGAAAGCTCGTCCATGCCCAGGATCGCGATGATGTCCTGCAACGACTTGTAGCGCTGCAGGATTTCCTGCACGCGACGGGCGACGCTGTAATGCTCTTCGCCGACGATGTTGGCCGAGAGCATGCGCGAGTTGGAGTCCAGCGGATCCACGGCCGGATAGATGCCCTTTTCGGAGATCGCGCGGTTCAGCACGGTCTGCGCGTCAAGGTGGGCAAACGAGGTTGCCGGCGCCGGGTCGGTCAGATCGTCGGCCGGCACGTAAATCGCCTGCACCGAAGTGATCGAGCCCTTGTTGGTCGTGGTGATGCGTTCCTGCAGCGCGCCCATGTCGGTGGCGAGCGTCGGCTGGTAACCCACCGCAGAAGGAATACGGCCGAGCAGCGCCGACATTTCCGAGCCCGCCTGGGTGAAGCGGAAGATGTTGTCGATGAAGAACAGCACGTCCTGGCCCTGGTCGCGGAAGTGCTCGGCGACGGTGAGGCCCGAGAGCGCCACGCGGGCACGGGCGCCCGGCGGCTCGTTCATCTGGCCGAACACCAGGGCGCACTTCGAGCCGGCGGTCGAGCCGTTATTCTCGTGCGGGTCCTTGTTCACGCCCGATTCGATCATTTCGTGGTAGAGATCGTTGCCCTCGCGGGTGCGCTCGCCAACGCCGGCGAACACCGAATAACCACCATGCGCCTTGGCGACGTTATTGATCAGCTCCTGGATCAGCACGGTCTTGCCCACGCCGGCGCCGCCGAACAGGCCGATCTTGCCGCCACGCGCATACGGCGCCAACAGGTCCACCACCTTGATGCCGGTGACGAGGATCTGCGCTTCCGATGCCTGGTCGACAAAGCTCGGCGCTTCCTGGTGGATGGCGCGGCGCGCCTTGGTGGTGACCGGGCCGGCTTCGTCCACCGGCTCGCCGATGACGTTCATGATGCGGCCCAGCGTCTCATCGCCGACCGGCACCGAGATCGGCTCGCCGGTGTCGCGCACCGCAGCGCCGCGGACCAGACCTTCGGTGGTGTCCATGGCGATGGTGCGCACGGCGTTCTCGCCCAGGTGCTGCGCCACTTCGAGCACCAGGCGGTTGCCGTTATTCTCGGTCTCGAGCGCGTTCAGGATCGCCGGCAGATGACCCTCGAAGGTCACGTCCACCACGGCGCCGATGACCTGCGACACCTTGCCGACCGGCAGGCCGGAGGTCGAGACCACATTGGTCGAAGCGGCCTGGCGGGCCGGGGCTTTCTTGGCGGCGGGAGCCTTGTCGGTCGCCGGGGCTTTTGCTGCAGTCGCTGCGCGGGCCATGATTTACCTCGTTCCTGCTAGAGCGCTTCCGCGCCCGAAATGATTTCGATGAGTTCTTTGGTGATCTGGGCCTGGCGCTGCCGGTTGTAGACCAGCGTCAGCTTCTTGATCATGTCGCCGGCGTTGCGCGTGGCATTGTCCATGGCGCTCATCTGCGCCCCGAAGAACGATGCGTTGTTTTCGAGCAGCGCCCGGAAGATCTGTACCGAGATGTTGCGCGGCAGCAGGTCCTCGAGGATCGCTTCCTCGTCCGGCTCGTACTCGTAGTTCAGCGTGTCCGGCGCATCGGCGGCCGGAGCCTCGAACTTGGCCGGGATCAGCTGATGCGCCGTCGGGATCTGCGCGATCACCGAGCGGAAGCGCGCGTAGAACAGCGTCGCCACGTCGAACTCGCCGGCCGCGTACATGGCCAGCACCTTCTCGCCCACCGACGCCGCATTGACGTAGCCGAGCGTGCGCACTTCGCGGAACGAGATCGCCTCGACGATCTTGTCGCCCAGCGTGCGCTTCAGGATGTCGTTGCCCTTGCGGCCGACGGTGAGGATCTTCACCGTCTTGCCTTCGGCGAGCAGCTTCTGCGCCGTTTCACGGGCGAGGCGGGCGATCGACGAGTTGAAGCCGCCGGCGAGGCCACGCTCACCGGTCGCGACGACCAGGAGGTGCACCTGGTCACGGCCGTTGCCGGCGAGCAGCGCCGGAGCATCGGCACGGCCGGCATAAGCGGCGCCGAGCGCCGCGAGGACGTTCCCCATGCGCTCGGCATAGGGACGCGCCGCCTCGGCTGCTTCCTGGGCGCGACGAAGCTTCGCCGCTGCCACCATCTGCATGGCCTTGGTGATCTTCTGGGTCGATTTGACCGAGGCGATCCGGTTCTTAAGGTCCTTTAGCGAGGGCATCGGGCCGCTCTACTCCCATAGCGCGGTCCGTTTGGGACCGCGCGTTTTTTAGAGGGTCTTACGAGAACGTCTTCTTGAAGGCGTCGATGGCAGCCTTGAGCTTGGCGCGGAGGTCATCCGACAGCGCCTTCTCCTTGGCGATCGCCGACAACACATCCGCCGACTTGGAGCGGAGGTAGCCGAGCAGGCCCGCCTCGAAGGCGCCGACCTTGTTCACCGGCAGATCGTCCAGGTAGCCCTGGCCGCCGGCAAAGATCACCGCGACTTCTTCTTCCGGCTTCAGCGGCGCGAACTGCGGCTGCTTCAGCAGCTCGGTGAGGCGGGCGCCGCGGTTCAACAGGCGCTGCGTCGCGGCGTCGAGATCGGAACCGAACTGCGCGAACGCCGCCATTTCGCGGTACTGCGACAGCTCGCCCTTCAGCGAGCCGGCAACCTGCTTCATCGCCTTGATCTGGGCGTTACCACCCACGCGCGACACCGAGATACCGACGTTCACCGCCGGGCGGATGCCCTGGAAGAACAGGTTCGTCTCGAGGAAGATCTGGCCGTCGGTGATCGAAATCACGTTGGTCGGGATGTAGGCGGACACGTCGTTCGCCTGGGTCTCGATCACCGGCAGCGCGGTGAGCGAACCGAGGCCGTGCTCTTCGTTGAGCTTGGCGGCGCGCTCGAGCAGACGGCTGTGCAGGTAGAACACGTCGCCCGGGTAGGCTTCGCGGCCCGGCGGACGGCGCAGCAGCAGCGACATCTGGCGGTAGGCCACGGCCTGCTTGGTCAGATCGTCATAGGCGATCACGGCGTGCATGCCGTTGTCGCGGAAATACTCGCCGATCGCAGCGCCGGTCATCGGCGCGAGGAACTGCATCGGCGCCGGATCGGATGCGGTCGCCGCGATGACGATCGAGTATTCCAGCGCGCCGGCATCTTCCAGCACCTTGACGAACTGCGCCACGGTCGAGCGCTTCTGGCCGACGGCGACGTAGATGCAGTAGAGCTTTTCCTGCTCCGAAGCGCCCGCCGCATGCGCCGGCTTCTGGTTCAGGAAGGTGTCGAGGATAACCGCGGTCTTGCCGGTCTGGCGGTCGCCGATGATCAGCTCGCGCTGGCCACGGCCGATCGGGATCAGCGCGTCGATGGCCTTGAGGCCGGTCGACATCGGCTCGTGCACGGACTTGCGCGGCAGGATGCCCGGGGCCTTCACGTCGACGCGGCGGCGTTCCTTGGCCTTGAGCGGGCCCTTGCCGTCGATCGGGTTGCCGAGCGCATCGACCACGCGGCCGAGCAGCTCCTTGCCCACCGGGGTATCGACGATGGCGCCGGTACGCTTGGCGACGTCGCCTTCCTTGATGCCACGGTCATTGCCGAACAGCACGACGCCGACATTGTCGGTTTCGAGGTTCAGCGCCATGCCCTTGATGCCGCCCGGGAACTCGACGAGCTCACCGGCCTGCACGTTGTCGAGGCCGTAGACGCGGGCGATACCGTCGCCAACCGACAGAACCTGACCGACTTCGGAAACTTCCGCTTCCTGGCCGAAGTTCTGAATCTGCTCCTTGAGGATCGCAGAGATTTCCGCGGCTTTGATATCCATTATCCGACCTCTTTCATCGCGATCTTCATCGCCGTGAGCTTGGTTTTGAGTGAGCTGTCGATCATCTGGCTACCGACCTTGACCACGAGGCCACCGATCAGGCTGGGATCGACATGTTGGTTGAGCGTGACGGACTTGCCGATCTTGCTCTTGAGCGTATCGGCCAGCGTCTTGACCTGGGCCGCGCTGAGCGGCGTCGCCGAGGTCACGTCGGCATTGACTTCGCCGCGGGCGCCGGCAGCGCGTTCGCGGAACGCCTGGATGATCGCCGGCAGGGCGAACAGCCGGCCGTTGCGGGCCACGACCTTCACGAAATTGCCCACCGTGGTGTGCGCCTTGGCGCGCTCCAGCACGGCATGGATGGCCTGCGCCTTCTCTTCGGTATTGATCACCGGGGAGCGAAGGAACCGGGAAAAATCCGGGCTTTGCTCAGCGAGGGCGAGCAGGTTTACCAGCCCCTGCTCGACCGCTGCGACGGAACCGTCGGCTGCGGCGAGATCGTAGAGCGCCGACGCATACGGCCGCGCGATCTGGGTAAGCACTGAATTCTGCGCTGCCAATGCCCCGTCACCCTCGTGCTGCGCAACCCGGACCCGGCCGATAGAGGCGCCGGAGGCTGCTTTCGCTTATGATTGTTCGCCGGAAAAGGCAGATAGCCCCCCGGATTTCGCGCCCCCTCTAACATGCGAGATCGGCACCCGCAAGGCACCGGAACACGAGTTCTTTCGGGGAGTTTTGTCGCAGGGGCGCGACGCCGTTTGGGTTGGTTGATGAATCCTATGCCGCACGTACCCGGCGGCCGCGCGTTCCCATCCGGTCAGGGCATTTTCGTCACAGGAAGCTCTGCGGGTCGATATCGACCTGCACCCTGAGGTTACCGGTGGTCTTGGGCGCCTGCTCCAGCCAGAACCGCACATAGCCTGAGAGGTCGAAATCCTTGCCCGATTGGGCCAGCCGCACCCGGTGCCGGCCGCGGATCATCGAGATCGGTGCGTCGGCCGGGCCGAACAGCTTCAGCCCCTCCGCCAGCGGCGCCACGCTCAACAACTGCTTGGCATAGGCGAAGGCCGGGTCGTGCTCGTTGGCCGAAACGATCAGCGCGGCCAGCCGTCCGAACGGCGGCAGCCCGCCCGCCTCGCGCGCCAGCAGTTCGTGCTTGTAGAACGCCTCGCGATCCCCCTTGACCATCGCCTTCATCACCGGATGGTCCGGGTGGTAGGTCTGGAGGAACGCCTTGCCGGCCCGGTTGGCCCGCCCGGCGCGCCCCGTCACCTGGGTCAGGATCTGGAACGTCCGCTCCGCGGCGCGCGGATCGCCGCGATCGAGCCCGAGATCGGCATCCAGCACCCCGACCAGCGTCAGCTTCTCGAAATGGTGCCCCTTGGCCACCAGCTGCGTGCCGACCACCAGGTCGTACTCGCCGCGCTCGATCTCGGCGAAGCGGTCTCGAGCTGCTGGTTCGAGCCCATGTCGGAAGAAAGGATCACCAGCCGCGCGCCCGGGAAGCGCTCCGCCGCTTCTTCCGCCACCCGCTCGATCCCCGGCCCGATCGGGGTCAGCGAGTCGACCGCGCCGCACTCGTTGCAGGCCTTGGGCACTCGCTGCTCGTGCCCGCAATGGTGGCACATCAGGACGCCGCGGAAACGGTGCTCGACCAGCCACGCCGAGCAATCCGGACACTGGTACTGGTGGCCGCAGGCCTTGCAAAGCGTCAGCGGCGCATAGCCGCGCCGGTTGAGGAACAACAGCGCCTGCTCGCCCCGATCGAGCGTCGCGAACACCTCGCGCGCCAGTTTCGGGGCGATCCACTGTCCCTTTTCGGGCGGCTCTTCGCGCATGTCGATCGGGGCGATATCCGGCATCCCCGCCTCGGCAAAGCGCGAGGTCAGCAGCACATGCTTGTAGCGCCCCTGGTTGGCGTTGTTGCGGCTCTCCACCGAGGGGGTCGCCGAAGAGAGGATCACCCGCGCCTCGGCAAACCGGGCCCGCACCACCGCCATGTCGCGGGCGTGGTAGTTCACCCCGTCATACTGCTTGAACGCCCCGTCATGCTCTTCGTCGAGCACTACCAGGCCCAGTTCGCGGAACGGCAGGAACAGCGCCGAGCGCGCCCCCAGCACCACCCTGACATCGCCATTGAGCACTGAACGCCAGGTGCGCGCCCGCTGCGCCGGCGTCATGTCCGAGTGCCACTCGGCCGGCCGTGCCAAAACGCCTGGTAAACCGCTCGACGAAGGTTGCGGTCAGCGCGATCTCGGGCAGCAGCACCAGCGCCTGCCGCCCGGCGCGTAGCGTATCGGCCACCGCCTCGAAGAACACTTCGGTCTTGCCGCCGCCGGTCACCCCGTCGAGCAGCGCCACCCCGAAGCCATCGACATCGATCTCGCGGATCTGCGCAAACGCCACCGCCTGCTCGTCGCTGAGCGTCGGCGGCGCCGCGTCGGGGTCGGGCCGCAGCGCGATCGGCGGCGGCGGCATCTCGACCCGCTCGATCGCTCCGGCTTTCTCCAGCCCCTCGATCACCGAGGCCGACACCCCGGCCTCGCCGATGATCGCCGACTTGGCCCGGGCCTCGCTATCCAGCAGCAGCTCGAGCACTTTTTCGCGCGATTTGGTGCGCTTGTCGGGCTCCACCCCGGTCAGCCGGAACGCGGTGATCGGTCGCTCCGGCTCCAGCGCCTCGGTCGAGCGCAAGACGCTCCGCAGCACCAGCCCCGGCGTCGCCAGCGTGTATTTCGACACCCAGTCGACCGTCTTCAGCAGCTCTTCACTGAGCGGCGGCGTGTCATAGACCTGCGCGATGTCCTTGAGCCGGTTATGCGCGTAGTTGTCCTTGGGCAGCCCCCACACCACGCCGAGCGTCAGCCGCCCGACCAGCGGCACCGCGACGATCGAGCCGCGCCGCACCTCCATGCCATAGGGCACGCGGTAGCTGTACGGCCCGTCGACCGATACGCTCACCATCACCGCTACGATGTCGGGGGACTTTTCCATCTGTGCTCGCTTTGTTCACGGCTGAGATGGGAATTGCAAGTGCCTTCGCCAAACTCTTTGGCTGCTGCCGCGTTCTGTCAGCAGTCTCGGTCGATGAGATACGTGCCCAACCTCACGAGGAGCGTCCCATGCCCAGCACGATTCCCGATGGCTACACCACGGTCACGCCGTGGATCATTTCTTCCGACACCCCGCAACTGATCGATTTCCTCATCGCCGCCTTCGACGGCATCGAGCTGGGGCGCACCCCCAACCCCGATGGCAGCATCGGCCATGCCGAGATCCGCATCGGCGACGCGGTGGTGATGGCCTTCGATGCGCCCGACGGCATCGCACCGATGCCCGCCTTCATCAGGCTCTACGTGCGCGATGCGCGCAAAGGTTTCGCCCGGGCGCTCGAGGCCGGGGCCACCGAGGTGACCAAGCCTACCCTCCTCGCCTTCGGCGACCGCGTCGCCCGGGTCCGCGACCCGCTCGGCAACATCTGGTGGCTGCAGCAGCGGGTCGAAGAGGTTTCGGAATCGGAGATGCAGCAGCGCTGGAGCGACCCGCGCTGGTCCGAACCCATGGCTTATGTGCAGCACTCGCTGACCGCAGCGCTGAAGCACTAGTTCCGTTCGGATTTTCGCACCAGCCGCGAGCTCCCCTCCCCCTTGAGGGCAGGGGAATCGCGTTTGAGTAGATCTGTGGGCTTGTGCATTTTCGGATTGTGGATTCTTGGGAGGGCTTGGGTATTTTTGAGGTCTAGGATGGAAACGATCGAGGCTGTTTTCGGGGATCTGGATCCTCGCCGTCAGAACGCCAGGCACGATTTCTGCGAGCTGCTGTTCATTTCGTTTGCGGCGATGCTGTGCGGGGCCAAGAATTGTTCCGACATCTGGCGCTTTGCGCAGGAGAAGCAAGCAATGCTGCGCCAGGTGCTGACGCTGGCGCACGGGGTTCCCTCGCACGACACCTTCTCGGCGCTGTTCCGCAAGCTGGTGCCGACGGCGTTCGCCGAAGCCTTTGCCGACTTCATGGGCCAGGTCGCGACCGCTGCCGGCAGCAACCGGCAGATCGCCCTCGACGGCAAGTCGATGCGCGGCGCTTTCGAAAAGGGACGCCAGTTTGCGCCCCGCATGATGGTGTCGGCCTGGGGAACGGAACTGCGCATGACGCTGGCGGCGTTGCCGGCAACCGGCGGCAACGAGGCCCGGGCGGCAATCGAGCTGTTGGGCCTGATCGATCTGCACGGCGCAACGGTAACCGCCGACGCACTGCATTGCTCGCCCGGCATGGCCGGGGAGATCACCCGGCGCGGCGGCAACTACGTGCTGGCCTTGAAGGGCAATCACGGGCCGCTGTTTGCGGATGCCGAAGGGCTCATGGCGCGCAAGCCGACGCCGAAGGCGGCGATCGCCATCACCGAGGAGCAAGCTCACGGACGGCTGGAACAGCGTTGCGCCCGGGTCGTGCGGGCGCCGGGCCTCGGCCGCAAGCACGGTTTTGCTGGTCTGGCCGCCATCGGCGAGATCAAACGGACGCGGCTCGTCAACGGCAAACGCGAGGACGACCGCTGCCTCTATGTGCTCTCGCGCCCCATGTCGGCGCAGGAGTTGCTCGCCATCGTGCGCCGTCACTGGGATATCGAGAATGGCCTGCATTGGCTGCTCGACGTGGTCTTCCGCGAGGACGACTGCCGGAGCAGAAAGGATCACGGCCCCGAAAATCTCGCTCTGCTGCGCCGCTTCTGTGTCAATACTTTCCGCACCGACAGCAAAAACGACACCATGCGCGGCAAAATGATGCGCGCAGGATGGAACGATACTTACCTCTTCAAACTCGTGACTCAAATGCGATAGCCCTGCCCTTGAGGGGAGGGGCGGGGGGTGGGGGTCCATCGGTGATCACCGCACCACCCCCACCCTCAATCCCTCCCCTCCTAGCGGACGCGGTAGCGCCGCGGGGAGGGAAGCGATCGTCTCCAGCCTACGCGGGAATGACGCCGGTGGAGGCGGTCACATCACCAAAATCGGCGACCCCGACGGCACCCGCTGGTACAGGTCGATCACATCCTGGTTGAGCAGCCGCACGCAGCCCGACGAGATCGCCTTGCCGATGGTCCGCTCGTCGGTTGCACCGTGCAGCCGGTAGATGGTGTCGCGCCCATCCTTGAAGATGTAGAGCGCGCGGGCGCCGAGCGGGTTCTCGAGGCTGGGCGGCATGCCGCGGCGATAGGGCTCGAGCTCGGGCTGGCGGTCGATCATCTCGCCCGGCGGTGTCCAGGTCGGCCATTCGCGCTTGTACTGGATCACGCCGCGCCCCGACCAGGTAAAGCCGTCGCGGCCGATGCCGACGCCGTAGCGGATCGCTTTGCCGTTCTCCTGCACCAGGTAGAGGAATTGTTGCGTGGTATCGACCACCACCGTGCCGGGCCGCTCGCCCGTCGGATCGTCCACCACCTGCCGCCAGAACTGCGGTTCGATCAGGTCCATCCGGGCCGCCGGGATCGGGAAACGTTCGTTGGGTAGCGCCGCATACATGGCGAGCACGTCGTCGGGAATGCGCTTGGTTTCGGTTTCGAGCCGCGGGGCGCCGGAAGTGGCGCAGCCGGCGAGGGCGAGGGCCGCAAAGCTCGCCGCCCCGGCGAGCAGCGCCCGGCGGCCGATAATCAGATCAGTCATGTTGAAATGTCTCGTTAGCGGCAGGGAGGGCCGCGTTATCGGGAATGGCGATGCCGTTGCAGATCAGCCCAGCCGGGGCGGAGGCAGTTCCGCGACCGGCGAGCGGCCCTGCCGCATCGGCTGGTCGGCGAGGCCCAGCGCCCACTGCGCCACGGTGGCCCGCGGCTCTTCTACGACGCGCCGGCTGAATTCCGGCTTTGGCGGCATCACCCGTTTGCCGCCCTGCATCTCGCACGGGTTCGGCAGCTGCGCCGGCCCGCCATCGTGGCTGGCGCTCAGCGTCGGCAGCCCGCTATTGATGATGCACACCCCAGCCGCAAAGCTGGGGCTCAACAGAGCGAGCAGCGCGACGCAGAGCGTCAATATGGCGGTTAACCGATGCATGCCGCTCGCATAGCCCGCGAAACAAGGCAGGCAAAGGGCGCCTCACGCCCGCGTGTTGGGTACCCGTGGGTTCGCCCGGTGCCTGATGCAGATATGCCACAGGCATTGCGTTTGCCGAATCCTAACCGCCCCGGCCCACACTGCTGTGCATGTCCTACGCCATGTTCGCCGACGCCGGCCTTGCCGCTCATATCGCCAACTGGCAGCGCGATCTCGGTGCCGTACGCCGCCTCGCGCCGCTGACCCTCGAAGCCTACCTGCGTGACCTTGGCCAGTTCGTCACCTTCCTCAGCGCCCATACCGGCGGCGAAGTCACGCTGCAGACGCTGAAGGAACTCCGCGCCGCCGATATCCGCGCCTTCCTTGCCGCCCGCCGCAACGAGAGCCTCGGCTCCCGCTCTTTGGCTCGAGCGCTCAGCGCCATCAAGAGCTTCTTCGGCTATCTCGAACGCGAGAGCATTCTCAGCAGCGAAGCCCTCAACACCATCCGCACGCCCAGGCAGCCGCGCTCGCTGCCCAAGGCGCTGACCGTGCTCGAAGCCAAGGCCACCATCCGGACCACCGATGAGCTCGAGGATACCCCCTGGGTCGCCGCCCGCGACATGGCGGTGATCTCGCTCTGCTACGGCGCTGGCCTCCGCATCTCCGAGAGCCTCTCTATCACTCGCGCCGACCTCGAAGCGAGCGCCCTGCGCGTCACCGGCAAGGGCGGCAAGACCCGTCTCGTGCCGTTGATCGCCGCAGTCCGCCAGGCCATCGACACCTATCTCGGTCTCACCCCGTTCCACCCCGGCGCGGATGAGCCGATCTTCCGCGGCAAGAAGGGCGGCCCGCTCTCGCCACGGCTGATCCAGCTGCGCATGCAGCAGTTGCGCGGCGCACTCGGCCTGCCACCCTCCGCGACGCCGCACGCCCTCCGCCACAGCTTCGCCACGCACCTCCTCGGCAAAGGTGCCGACCTCCGCGCCATCCAGGAACTCCTGGGCCACGCCTCGCTCTCGACCACCCAGATCTATACCGCCGTCGATACCGAGCGCCTGCTCGAGAGCTACCGGGCGGCGCATCCGCGGGCCTGAGCACGGAGGGAAATGCTCACCAGCCTCCCGCACGACAGTTCTCTGCCACTCCACTGGGTCGAGTGAGCTTCCCCACCGAACGCACCGTTCACTCAACCGCCCACTTTACAGCCACCCTGCCCGAGCGTACCTATCCGCTCATGACCGTTTGCATCCTAATTATTGGCAAAACCTGCCTCATCCCCTCCGGGGACCGGGACGCGACGGCTGTTTGACCCTCGTTTGCTCACCGGCCCCGCCATCAGGCGCGGTAACCCGGTGATCTGATGGCAGGGCCAAAACTGGACCCGCCAAAATGTCTTCCGAGACTGCGCCTCCCCCCCTTCCGTCTCTCGCCTGGGCTTTAAGCAATTTGCCTGGGCCGGCATCGTGCTGGCGCTTGCCGGCGCCGCGTTCTTTGCCACCAAGGGCATCGTCATCAAACTGGCCTTGCTCGAGGGCATCGACTCCGTGACGACGCTGACCTGGCGGATGATCGTTGCCGTGCCGATCTTTCTGACCGTCGGCATTCTCGGCTACCGCAAGAAGCTGGCGCAGCGGCCGGCCGGCGCGCCGCCGGTGCTCACCTGGCCCGTTCTGGCGCAAACCCTCGGCGTCGGCGTCATCGGCTACTATGTCGCGAGCTTCCTCGATTTTTCGGCGCTCGAATACATCACAGCGCAATTCGACCGGCTGATCCTCCTCACCTACCCGTTCTTCGTCGTCCTGTTCGGCGCCATCTTCTTCAAGCGCAAAATCACCCTGCCGATGGTCGTCGCCCTGCTCGTCTCCTATCTCGGCATCGGTGTCATCTTCTGGCATGACCTGAGGATCGAGGGCGACAATGTGCTGCTTGGCGCCGCTTTGGTATTCGGCTCGGCCATCGCCTATGCCGCTTACCAGATCATGGCGAAGCCGTTGATCGACAAGCTCGGCCCGCAGCTCTTCACCTCGATCGCCATGAGCGGCGCCGGCCCGGCGGTGATCGCGCACTTTCTCTTTACCCACCCGGTCACCGACCTCGCGGTGAGTGGCAATGGCTTCCTGTTGATGCTGGCCATCGGCACGGTTTCGACCGTGCTGCCCGCCTACTGCATTTCCGGCGCCATCGCACTGATCGGCCCCGAGCGCACCGCCATCATCGGCAACGTCTCGCCGGTGGTCACCGTGGGCCTCGCCATCTCCGTCCTCGGCGAAGCCTTCACCCCGTACCACGCTATCGGCACAGCGCTGGTGCTGGGCGGGGTGTTCCTCTTCACCCGTAAGGAAAAACCCAGGCTGAAGGTGCTGGAAGAAAGTACCGCCTGAACCAGCAACCTTCCCAGAACACGTGGCCCGCTTCGGCGGGCCTTTTTGTTGCTGAGCGCGCCCTCGGATTCGCTGAACCGGTTGTGAAGACGCGGTTCGAATATGGTTCATCGCGCCGCCTCTAGAAGCCGCGCCACACCGGTTGCAGCCGCAACCTGCTCAGCCCACAGGAATGAAATAAATGAAGAAGATCATCGCGCTGGCTCTGTTGACCTCGCTCATCGGCGCCGCTGCTCCGGCGTTCGCCCAGAACGCCAATGCCGAGCTGTGCGGCCCGAACGGTCCCGAAGCCTACAAGCGCCCCGGCGGCTATTGCGAGCAGATCGCTTCGCACTCGTTGGTGAAGAGCGACCAGGAAGAGTACATCAATTACGTGAAGTAACCTCCCCGTCGCGAATGCCAAGGCCCGCCACCGGCGGGCCTTTTACTTTGTGGTGGAGGCGACCGCCTTCCCGAACCTCGCATGGACATTGCCCGCAATGGATCGTGCTGTATTGATACATCCCGGTCCAACGGAGGTCGGGATGGTTCTGCTGCGGGCGGGATTTGCACTGTTTGTCTCGGTGACCATCATTGCCACGGCAATCGGTTGGGGCCTGATGTACCTCTCCAGCTACGGCGACTTTACTCCTGAACCGACCGAATATCTGACACCCATCCTGCACTTCGCCGCCGTTGCCCTCGCAACCTCCATCCTGTTGGCGGTTCTGGCATGGCGCGGCCGGCGGCAACCGATGGGCGATGGCACGATCTCCGTCACCGTTCTGGTGCTAGGGTTCAGCTTCGCGCAGGTCGCCGTGCTCGCCGGCAACGGGCGATCGCCGTACCCGGACAGTATGCCCTTCTTCGCTCTGTGGGTCACAGTCGGCATCTACCTCGCCTGCCTGGTGCCCGCCTATCTCCTCAGCTATTTCGCGCTCCGGCGCACGCCGCTGCTGAGCCCCCTCGCTCCACCGCGCTGACATTGCGATTCCCAGTGCGGCGCTCACCGGCATAAAAAACACTGTTCATAACAAATTGAACAGTGTATAGATGCATGACGATCGATGAGGAAGCGATGACCCTGTTGCGCTCTGGGCTGGTGCTTTATGTCTCGGTGACCGCGCTTGCCACCCTCGTTGTTGCGGTCTGGTACCTTTGTGCAATCTGGAACCACGGATGGTATCCGTGGCCGCCCCAGACGCTTTTGATACCGTCGGGGTTTTCAGCGGTCACCCTCCCCACCGTTGCGACACTTGTCATCGCAGCCTCGCTCGGCAGGAAACGGCCTGTGCTTGACGGCCTACTGCTCATAGGCGGCATTGGCTTGCTGGCCTGCTACTGCCTCTACCTAATGTTGCGCCAGTCAGATGATCCAATGACCTTCAGTTGGGCAGGCCTTGTGGCCCAAATGTACTACCTCGTGGGCCTCGCCGTTGCCGTCCCGTCATATCTGATCGCCTACTACGCCTTGCGCCAAGCCGGGCTGATCGCGGAGCTCACACCCACGCGCAAAACCAAGGAGTTGACCGAAGCGACCCCTTGAACATTGGGCTGTCCTGCGCTCGCAACTGAGATGCAGCACCGGACGTTCCGCACTACATCCCATCGCGCTCGCGCAGCAGTCCCAGTTGCTGCGCCATGTACACCTCGGCGTCGTACTGGCCGGCGACCGTGGCGTTGAGCCAGTTGCCACACGCCTCTTCGGGATTGGTCGCCTGCTTGAGAATGTCCAGGATCCCGCTGGAGCCGGCAGCCTCGGCATCCGTCGCAAGGCTCGTCACCGCCCCTGAAGCCGCCAGCGTCGCATCGAACTCGTCGCGCACGATGAGGTTGTTGGCCAACCAGTTCTGGTGCGCCTCCATGTAGGCGACGTCGTAATTGGCGGCTTCCCAGCAGAAATTCGCCGCCCCGTCCATCATCCCCCACAGCACATAGACCTGCTGCAGCGCGCCCTGCTGGTCCTGCGCCACCGCCACCTGCGGCAACGGCAGCATCGCGAGCGCAAACGCCAAAATCCTGAGCTTCATAGCGGTCCCCCCAGACCACTCTCCCGCTGCAATGCGATCCTGTCCAGCGGCAGATCATAAACACTGTTCATAATAAATTGAACGGTGTAATGATATCTTCAGTGATGGAGGTGCTCATGACCCCTTGGCGTTCCGGACTCGTGCTCTACGTGTCGGTCACCCTTGTTGCCGCGCTGATCCTTGGAGCCTATCTCTATTGGACCGGAAATATCGGCAGCTGGCGGCTGGATTTCAACAGCAACTGGTCGTTCCTGTTCTACCTTTCATTAGTAGCGCTACCGACATCGGTCCTGCTGGTCGTGCTAGCGAGGTTCGGCAGGCGCCAACCACTGTCTGACGGCATTGCGATCATGACGTGCATCGCCCTGTCGGCCGCTGCAGTCGCAATGTTCTTTCCTCCCCAGGGCACGACGATGGGCAACTTCAATCTGGTGATCGTCTGGATCTACCCGGGCATCGGCCTCGGCTGCCTCGTCTCGGCCTATCTCATGACCTACTTCGCGCTGCGTCGCACTCCGCTGCTCCGCGGCTTGGCTCCGCCACCAAAAGCAAAGGGGCCCGCCGAAGCGAGCCCCTGAACTTTCACGCGTATGGCCGAGATCAGAGATCCAGCACCAGCCGCTCCGGCGCTTCGAGGCTTTCCTTGACGCGGACGAGGAAGGTCACGGCTTCCTTGCCGTCGACGATGCGGTGATCGTAGCTCAGCGCCAGGTACATCATCGGGCGGATGACGATCTGGCCACCGACGACAACCGGCCGCTCCTGGATCTTGTGCATGCCCAGAATGCCCGACTGCGGCGCGTTGAGGATCGGCGTCGACATCAGCGAGCCGTAAACGCCGCCATTCGAGATGGTGAAGGTGCCGCCCTGCATGTCGGCCATGCTGAGCTGCCCGTCGCGCGCCAGCTTGCCCAGCCGGGCGATGTCCTTTTCGATCTCGGCGATCGACATCTGGTCGGCATCGCGCACCACCGGCACCACGAGGCCCTTTTCGGTGCCCACCGCCACGCCGATATGGGCGTAGTTCTTGTACACCAGGTCATCGCCATCGATCTCGGCATTGACCGCCGGGATTTCCTTCAGCGCGTGCGTCACCGCCTTGGTGAAAAAGCCCATGAAGCCGAGCTTCACGCCGTGCTTTTTCTCGAACAGCTCCTTGTAGGAGTTGCGCAGGTCCATCACCGGCTTCATGTCCACCTCGTTGAAGGTGGTGAGCATGGCGGCGTTGTTCTGGGCTTCCTTCAAACGCCGGGCGATGGTCTGACGCAGCCGGGTCATCTTCACCCGCTCTTCGCGTACATCGTCATTGGCGTTCACCGGACCACGCGGCTGCGCCGGCACCGGGGCCGGAGCCGGCTCAGCGGCCTTCGGGGCCGGAGCGGGAGCAGGTGCTGCCGCCACAGGTGCGGGAGCCGGCTTCGGCGCTGCGGCCGGAGCCGCGGCAACAGCTGCAGCGGCCGGAACCGCGGCGGGCTTTGCCGCCGCCAGCACGTCTTCCTTGAGGATCTGGCCGCGACGGCCCGAACCGCTGATGTCGGCGTCGGTCAGCCCGGCCTCGGCCATCAGCTTGGCTGCGCTCGGCGCCGGCGGCACCGCGGCGCCGTTGCCATTGGCCGGCTTCGGCGCCGGCTCGGCGGCAACTGCTGCCGGCTGCGGCACGTCAGCGGGCTTTGCCACAGCGGCGGGCGCCGGAGCAGCGACGGCGGTCCCGGCGGCGGCGATCGCCCCGATCAGCGCCCCGACATTGACCGTATCGCCCGGGTTGGCGGTGATCGTCTCGAGCACGCCGGCCGCCGGGGCCGGCACCTCGATGGTCACCTTGTCGGTCTCGAGCTCCACCACCGGCTCGTCGGCGGCGACGGTATCGCCCACCTTCTTGAACCACTGGCCGATCGTCGCCTCGGTGACGCTCTCGCCCAGCGTGGGCACCCGGATGTCAGTCGCCATCAGTTTGGTCCTTCAGTTTCTTGCCGCCGCTTCGAGGCGATTGATACTACTTGGCGAACGCTTCTTCGAGGAAGGCCTGCAGCTGCTGCAGGTGCGTCCGCATCAGACCGGTCGCCGTCGCCGCCGAGGCGGCGCGTCCGACATAGTGCGGCCGGTCGCCCGGACGCCCCATCTGGTCCATCACCCAGTCGATATAGGGCTGGACGAACGCCCAGGCCCCCATGTTCTTGGGCTCTTCCTGGCACCAGACGATCTCGGCGTTCTTGAACCGGTTGAGCTCGTCGAGCAGCGCCTTGGCCGGGAACGGATAGAGCTGTTCCAGCCGCAGCAGGTAGACATCGTTGATGCCGCGCTTCTCGCGATCCTCGAGCAGGTCGTAGTAGACCTTGCCGGTACAGAGGATCACCTTGCGGATCTCTTCGTCCGGCGCCAGCTTGATCGTCGTCTTGGGCACACCCGGCGCTTCGGCATCGTCCCACAACAGGCGATGGAACGTCAATTCCGGCCCGAACTCCACCAGCCCCGACACTGCTTTTTTGTGGCGCAGCAGGCTCTTGGGGGTCATCAGCACCAAAGGCTTCCTGAAGTCGCGCTTCATCTGCCGGCGCAGGATGTGGAAATAGTTGGCCGGCGTGGTGCAGTTGGCGACCTGCATATTGTCTTCGGCGCAGCTCTGCAGATAGCGCTCGAGGCGGGCCGACGAGTGCTCCGGCCCCTGGCCTTCATAGCCATGCGGCAACAGCATCACGAGGCCCGACATGCGGAACCACTTGCGCTCGCCCGACGAGATGAACTGGTCGACCACCACCTGGGCGCCATTGGCAAAGTCGCCGAACTGGGCTTCCCACAGCGTCAGGGTCTTAGGTTCGGCCAGCGAATAGCCATACTCGAAGCCGAGCACCGCCTCTTCCGAGAGCATCGAGTTGATGACCTCGTAGCGCGCCTGCTGGTCGGCGATATTGTTGAGCGGCGTATAGGTCTCGCCGTCGCGTTCCTGGTCGTTCAGCACCGAGTGGCGCTGGCTGAAGGTACCGCGCTCCACATCCTGGCCCGACAAGCGGACGGGGTGGCCCTCTTCGAGCAGCGTTGCGAAGGCCAGCGCCTCGCCGGTTGCCCAGTCGATGCCCTCGCCCGACTCGATCGCGGCGAGCCGGTTGTCCATGAACCGCTTCACCGTCTTGTGGGCATTGAACCCGGCCGGTACTGCCGTCAGCCGCTCGCCAAGTTGCACCAGATCCGGCAGGTCGACGCCGGTGTCACCGCGGCGCGCCCCCTCGACATCGGCGCGCTTCAGGTCCTTCCACACGCCATCGAGCCAATCGGTCTTATTGGGGCGGAAATCCTGGCCGGCCTCGAACTCGCGCTCGAGATGCGCCCGCCAGTCGGCCTTCATCTTGTCGACGTCATCGGCCGACAGCACGCCTTCGGCGGCGAGGCGCTTCGAATAGATATCGAGCGTCGTCTCGTGGCTGCGGATCTTCGAATACATCATCGGCTGGGTGAAGCTGGGCTCGTCACCTTCGTTATGGCCGAAGCGGCGATAGCAGAAGATGTCGAGCACCACCGGACGACCGAAGCGCTGCCGGAACTCGGTCGCGACCTTGGCCACATAGACCACCGCTTCCGGATCGTCGCCGTTGACGTGGAACACCGGCGCCTCGATCATCTTGGCGACGTCGGTCGGGTACGGCGAAGAGCGCGAATACATCGGCGCCGTGGTGAAGCCGATCTGGTTGTTGATCACCACGTGGATCGAGCCACCGGTGCGGTGCCCCTTGAGGCCGGAAAGCCCCAGGCACTCGGCAATCACGCCCTGGCCGGCAAACGCCGCATCGCCATGCAGCAGCAGCGGCAGCACCACCGAGCGATCGGTCTGGCGGGTATCGGCGATGAACCGCCCATCGACCGCCGAACGCTGATCCTGCTTGGCGCGCGCCTTGCCCAACACCACCGGATCGACAATCTCGAGGTGCGACGGGTTGGCGGTGAGGCTCAGATGCACATTATTGCCGTCGAACTCGCGATCCGCCGAAGCACCGAGGTGGTACTTCACGTCGCCCGAACCCTCGACTTCCTCGGGGTAGAAGGCCCCGCCCTTGAACTCGTGGAACAGCGCCCGGTGGGGCTTCGCCAGCACCTGGGTGAGGACGTTCAGCCGGCCGCGATGCGCCATGCCGAGCACGATATCCTTCACCCCGAGCGAGCCGCCGCGCTTGATGATCTGCTCGAGCGCCGGGATCAGTGCCTCCGAGCCATCGAGGCCGAAGCGCTTGGTGCCGGTGAACTTGACGTCGAGGAATTTTTCGAACCCCTCGGCCTCGACCAGCTTGTTGAGGATCGCCTTCTTGCCCTCGGGCGTGAACTTGATCTCCTTGTCCGGCCCTTCCATGCGCTCCTGGATCCACTGCTTGGCTTCGGGATCGGAGATGTGCATGAACTCGACGCCGACGGTCGAGCAATAGGTCCGCTTCAGGATCTCCAGCATCTGGGGAACCGTCGCGTATTCGAGACCCAGATAGTTGTCGATGAAGATCTTGCGGCCATAGTCGGCCTCGGTGAAGCCGTAGGCGGCGGGCTCCAGTTCCGGCGCCGGCTCATCGGCCTTCATCCGCAGCGGGTCGAGGTCGGCATGCAGGTGTCCGCGCATGCGATAGGCGCGGATCATCATGATGGCGTGGATCGAATCGCGCGTCGCCTGCAGCACATCGATGGCGGTCGGCGCCGGGGCGCCGGCAACCTTGGCCTTTTCGACCACAGCCTTCTGCACCTTGACCTGGATCTCGCCCCAGTTGCCGTCGAGCGCCGACACCAGTTCGCCATTGGCGGCCTGCGGCCAATCCCGGCGCTGCCAGCTCGGCCCCTCGGCATTCTTGTCGATGTCGGCGGGAGCATCCTCGAGCCGATCGAAATACGACGCCCAGGTCGGATCGATCGAGGCCGGATCGGCCCTGTAGCGGGCATACAGCCCTTCGATGTAATCGGCGTTGCCGCCATAGAGGAAAGAAGAAAGCAAGAACTGTTCGTTCTTTTCTTGTCGGGTCATGTCCAGCGTCGCGAGGCGTGAACCCCGCCATCCTTCTCAAACGCCCGGGAATGCTCGACCGGGCCCTGTGTCGTCACGGGCCAAACTGCCCGCAACTCCTTTGTTTGACGTTAAGGCGCGGGAAACCACCCGCGCCCCGTCTTCCTACTCCAGCCCTCGCCTCAGCCTTTTAGTACGTCGGCTAGGGTTTGGCCAATCCTCGCAGGCGACTGCGACACCTTTATGCCCGCCCGTTCCATTGCCGAAATCTTGTCTTCGGCGCCGCCCTTGCCGCCCGAGATCACGGCGCCGGCATGGCCCATGGTGCGGCCGGCCGGAGCGGTGCGCCCGGCGATGAACCCGGCCATCGGCTTCCTGCGGCCGCGCTTGGCTTCATCGATCAGGAACTGTGCGGCGTCTTCTTCGGCGGAACCGCCGATTTCGCCGATCATGATGATGGATTTGGTGGCTTCGTCGGCGAGGAACATCTCGAGCATATCGATGAACTCGGTGCCCTTGACCGGATCGCCGCCGATGCCCACCGCAGTGGTTTGGCCGAGCCCGGCATTGGTGGTCTGGAACACCGCCTCATAGGTAAGCGTGCCGGAGCGGGAAACAATGCCCACCGAGCCCTTGGAAAAGATCGAGCCCGGCATGATGCCGATCTTGCATTCTTCCGGCGTCAGGACGCCCGGGCAGTTGGGGCCGAGCAGCCGCGACTTCGATTTGTCGAGCCGCGCCTTCACCCGCACCATGTCGAGCACCGGAATGCCCTCGGTGATGCAGACGATCAGCGGGATCTCGGCATCGATCGCTTCGATGATGGCATCGGCGGCGCCGGGTGGCGGCACATAGACCACCGAGGCGGTAGCGCCAGTGCGCTCCTTGCCTTCGGCGACCGTTGCGAACACCGGCAGCGTTGCCGAGCCGTCGAGCCCCGAGGTCCAGACCTCGCCGGCCTTCTTGGGGTTCACCCCGCCCACCATCTTGGTGCCGTAATAGGCCAGCGCTTGCTCGGTATGGAACGTGCCGGTCTTGCCGGTCAGCCCCTGCACCAGAACGCGGGTCTCTTTGTTGACGAGAATGGACATCGGGGACGACTGCTCCGGTTGTTCTGCTACTGCCGCGCGGGGCGGCGGCCGAATGGGGCGGGATGATTCGTCGGCGCCGCATTCGGAGTGGTTGTCGGGAAATTGTGTCGGTGTGCCGCTGCGTAGGCGGTGATGAGTTGCAGCAACTCGTTGTGGGATATCTTGAGAGTTCCGGCGCTGATGGATAATTTAGCCGGTGCCGCACCGGACATCAGCTGTTCGAGACCTAAGCGGCTCGCGGTCCCGTTCGCGGCGACCACCGGGTAGTATGCGAGATCGACAAACTTTTGCTTTGCCGCCTGCTGTTCTGTGACTGTGGTCACGTTGGCCCAAGGCAGGAACTCCTGCATGCGATTCGCGCGAATGCCGCGCGGGGACAACGTCAGAGGGAGTTGCGGCCTAATCAGTCGGTAAGTCGCAAATAGACCGCAGGCACCGAAGAACACGATACTGGCCCAACCGGCGAACGGAGCGATCGCCCCGCGCCGGCTGCTCGAAAAGTCACCTGTCACCAGCCAGTAGCCACCAGCAACGAATAGAGCGGCACCCAGCAGCAGCCAGACCACCTTGGTCTGATCCTGCTCGATTTCTCGAACCAGCGATGTGTCGACCGCCATGCTCATCGGTGTCAGTCGCGACCCTTCACGGCGGCGACGATCTTCTGCGCCGCGTCGTCGAGGTCGTCGGCCGAGATCACGTCGAGGCCGGATGAGTTGATGATGGCTTTGCCTTCCTTGACGTTGGTGCCTTCGAGGCGCACCACCAGCGGCACCTTGAGGCCGACTTCCTTCACCGCCGCGATGACGCCTTCAGCGATGATATCGCAGCGCATGATGCCGCCGAAAATGTTGACCAGGATGCCTTTGACGGCCGGGTCGGCAGTGATGATCTTGAACGCCGCCGTCACCTTCTCCTTCGATGCGCCACCGCCCACGTCGAGGAAGTTGGCGGGCTCGGCGCCATAGAGCTTGATGATGTCCATCGTCGCCATGGCGAGGCCGGCGCCATTGACCATACAGCCGATATTGCCGTCGAGCGCCACATAGGCGAGGTCGAACTTACTAGCCTCGATTTCCTTGGCGTCCTCTTCGGTGAGGTCGCGCAGCGGCGCCAGTTCCGCATGCCGGAACGCGGCGTTGTTGTCAAAACTCACCTTGGCATCGAGCACCCGCAGGTGCCCGTTGGCCATGACGATCAGCGGGTTCACTTCGAGCAGCGACATGTCGGTCTCGACGAACGCCTTGTAGAGCGCCGGGAATACCGACCTGGCATCCTCAGCAGCGGAGCCGTCGAGCTGCAGCGCCGCCACGATCTCGGCCACGTCCTTGGCGGTGACGCCGACGGTCGGGTCGATATCGACCGCGATGATCTTTTCCGGCGTGTCATGCGCCACCGCCTCGATGTCCATGCCGCCTTCGGTCGAAACCACGAACGACACCCTGCCGGTGGAGCGGTCGACCAGCAGCGAGCAATAGAGCTCGCGCGCGATATCGGCGCCGTCCTCGATATAGAGCCGGTTGACCTGCTTGCCGGCCGGGCCGGTCTGCTTGGTCACCAGCGTGTGCCCGAGCATTTCCCTGGCATTGGCGGCGACTTCCGCCGCCGACCTGGCCAGCCGCACGCCGCCCTTGGCATCGGCGGGCAGTTCCTTGAACTTGCCCTTGCCGCGCCCGCCGGCATGGATCTGCGACTTCACCACATAGAGCGGCCCGGGCAGCTCGAGCGCCGCAGCCTCGGCCTCATGCGGGGTGAAGATCGCCACCCCGTCGGCGACCGGCAACCCGTAGGTCTTCAGCAGCGCCTTGGCCTGGTGTTCGTGGATGTTCATGCTGCTCCTTCGCCTCGGTCCGAGGCCTACGAATTTGTTCCAGAAAAGCCGGCGACCAGTTCGCCGGCGCCGGGGGCCACCACGACGCGGTCGGCGCTACAGTCGAACAGCGGCGCCATGGCGCCGATGCCGCGGGCCATGCCGTTGGCCTGTTCGAGCGCCGCATCGACGACGCCGACCACGCACCCGGGCACGCTCTCCGAACCCACACGCGAGATCACCAGGGCCTGTGCCTCACGCCCATCGACGCTGATCCGGTAGCGGATGATCGCCGCCTCGGCGGCGCCATCCGCATTGGTCAGCCACTCGACGGTGTCGCCGATATTGTTGAAGGCGGAGAAGGTTTCGAAGCTATCGTTCTTGACGCCGAAATCGACGTCGAGCCGCGCATCGCCTTCCGAGACGAACACGTCGAGCCCGTCATGCCCGGGACAGCGGAGGTCAACCCCGCCATCCTCATAGGTCTTCAGCACCGCGCAGTCGGCATCGACGATCTTGCTGTAGACGCTCGCAGCCTGGGCGCCGCCGCTGAGGGCGGCGACGGTTGCGAGGGTCAGCAGGGCTGATGCGATCTGCATGGTGGCCTTTCGGTCGGACGGGTGCCGTCAGCCGAGCTTCGGGGCGATCTTCTTGCACGCGTCGACGAGCCCGTTCACCGCGGCGACCGACTTGTCGAATGCCTTCTGCTCCGAACCCGTGAGCGAGATTTCGACGATCTTCTCCGCCCCACCGGCACCGATCAGCACCGGCACGCCGACATAGGTGCCCTTGACGCCGTATTCGCCCTTGAGGAAGGCGGCGCAGGGCAGGATGCGCTTCTTGTCCTTCAGATAGCTCTCGGCCATCTCGATCGCCGAAGCCGCCGGAGCATAGAATGCCGAACCGGTCTTCAACAGCCCGACGATCTCGGCGCCGCCATCGCGGGTGCGCTGAATGATCTGCTCGAGCTTTTCCTTGCTCATCCAACCCATCTTGACGATGTCGGGGAGCGGAATGCCGCCGACGGTCGAGTAGCGCGGCAGCGGCACCATGGTGTCGCCATGGCCGCCCAGGACGAACGCCGTCACGTCCTGCACCGAAACCTTGAGTTCGTCGGCGATGAAGTGGCGGAAGCGCGCCGAGTTCGAGCACGCCGGCCATGCCGACCACGCGGTTCACCGGCAGGCCGCTGAACTTCTGCAGCGCCCACACCATCGCATCGAGCGGGTTGGTGATGCAGATGACGAAGGCTTCCGGCGCGTACTTGGCGATGCCGGCGCCCACCTGCTCCATCACCTTGAGGTTGATCTCGAGCAGGTCGTCGCGGCTCATGCCGGGCTTGCGCGGCACGCCGGCGGTGACGATCACCACATCGGCGCCGACGATATCCTTGTATTCGGAAGTGCCCTTCAGCGTCGAATTGAAGCCTTCGACCGGACCGGACTGGCTGAGATCCAGGGCCTTGCCCTGCGGCACGCCGTCGACCACGTCGAACAGGATCACATCGCCCAGTTCTTTGGTTGCTGCGAGCAGCGCCAAAGTGCCGCCAATCTGTCCCGCACCGATCAGAGCGATCTTCTTGCGCGCCATCCACCGAACCCCGTTTTGCTTATGCTGGAAATTGCGCGCCCCTATTAACCCTAGAGGGTGACGGGGGCAAGTCAGCCGTAGGTCCTAGCGGCCCGATCTGCAGCGATTGCATGGCTTGCCTATTGTCTAGGCACCTTTCCGCCCGGCGATTGACGAAGGGGATCGCCGCGCCTAATTATGACTACATGTAGTCACACTGGAGGCTGCAATGAAACGGATGCAGGCCCGCGAGGCCAAGGCCAAATTCGCTGAGTTGCTGCAGAGCGCAGAACAGGGAGAGGCTATCACAATCACTCGCCACGGCACTCCCGTGGCAATGATCGTGCCTTTCGCCAAAGGCGAGGAGATGTATTCCCTGGAGGCCAATCGCGCCTTCATTGAGCATTTGCTGGCTTTCCCGGGACCACTCGAAGTCGACAAGGACCGCAGGCCGCCGCGTGAGATTGAGCTTTGACAACGCAGTACCTGCTCGATACCTCGGTCGTATCGTCAATCGCGCCGGGTCGTGCCGGTATGGACGAGGCGTTTCTCAACTGGCTTGTCGTCACGCTGCCACGTACACACATGTCGAGCGTCAGCGTCTTTGAGATCGAGCAGGGCATCTGCAAGCTTGAGCGCGCTGGAGCCCGGGCCCGCGCGGAAGTGATGCGTCAGTGGCTCGGGAGTTTGCTCGAGCAATTCAACGGCACCCGCATGCTGCCCATGGATGCGGAAGTCGCCCGCGAGGCCGGCCGGCTTTCAGACTGGGCCTTCGCTCGAGGAGTACACCCGGGTACAGCAGATATCATGATCGCCGCAACGGCCACGATGCACGGTCTGGTACTGCTGACGCATAACCTGAAGCACTTCGTCCCATTGGAGATCGACGCGATCGATCCCTCGGCGCTGCCCGGCTAGCCTGCGACGACCCCATCACCGCGATGCGCCGCTGCCAGATATTCGGCCGACTGCATCTCGATCAGCCGCGATACACAGCGCGCAAACTCGGCTTTGGTCTTGTCGTCCTGCCCCAGTTCGTCGAGCGGCACGGCAAAGCTCGCCGCGAGCTTGGCGCCGCGATCGTAAAGCGTATCGACGAGCAGGATGAAGCGCTTGGCAGCGTTGGAGCGGAGCCGATCGAACTGTGGCACATGGTCGGTCATCACCGCTTCGTACGCATGGCTGAGCTTCAGATAGTCCCGTGCCCCCAGCGGCTGATCGCACAACTCGTCGAACGTGAAGCGCGCCGCCCCCATTGCCGCCCGCGGCACCGGAATGGTCCGTCCCAGCGAATAGAGCTCAGCCGGCTCGCCCGGCGCCCCGCCGGTGAGCTTCAGCCACAACCGGTCCATCGCCGCATCGACTTCCGGGCCGGTGCCGAAACGGTACACCGCCTCGCCCTCGAACTTCAGCCGCCGGTAGTCGGTCGGCCCGTCGAGCTCGACGATCTCGGCATGCCGCTTCAGCTCGGCGATGAACGGCAGCACCAGTTGCCGGTTGAGCCCGTTCTCGTAGAGATCGTCGGGGCGGGTGTTGGAGGTCGCGACGATCGTCACTCCGCCGGCGAACAGCTTGTCGAACAGCCGTCCGAGCAGCATCGCATTGGTGATGTCCTGCACCTGGAACTCGTCGAGGCAGAGCAGCCGAACCTCTTCGAGCAGCGGCTTGACCACCGCCGCAACCGGATCGGCGCTTTCGGACTTGCCCTTGCTGGATTTTCGAAACGCCGCGATCGCCTCGTGCATCTCGTCCATGAACTCATGGAAATGCACCCGCCGCTTCTTGCTCGTAGGCGCCAGCCCATAGAACAGGTCCATAAGCATGGTCTTGCCGCGCCCGACCTGCCCGACCAGATAGGCGCCGCGCACCGGCGCCGGCCCGCCGAACAGCCCCGAGAGAAAGCCGCGCGACGCGTTCTGCGCGGCAAGTTCCGTCGCCACCCTGTCGAGCGCCGCTGCCGCCTTGAACTGCAATGGATCTGGGGTGAGCGCGCCGCTCTTGGTCAGCGCGTTCAGTCTGTCGGTAACTGGTGTGCCTGCGGACCCCCGCCGCTGGCGTGACACCGTTAGCCGACCATCGTGATGCCCTGGCCGCCGGCCAGGGTGCCGATGAACTGGCTGCCGCTGAGGATCAGCGAGGCGATGATATCGCCGTTCTCGTCGAACAGCTGCACCTGGTTGCCCACCAGTTGCCAGCTCGCCACCACCTTCAACCCGTTGAGCCCGCAACCCGGGGTCGAGGCGCGGTAGCGCGCGGTGCCGGATTTCGCCGTCTGGGTCAGGTTGAGCTTGCACTGCTCGGCGCCCGACACCACGGTCCAGCCGCCCAGCAGCTTTTCGACCGTCAGCCCGGTCGAAAGATCCCGCCCTGACGCCTGCGGCACCGAACCGAGCGTCGCGAACGACCCATCGGCGTTGGCCACCTGCGCCGGCTGCCCGATCTGCCCCGGCGCCGATTGCCCGGGGGTCAGCGGCGCGGGCTGGCCGAGCGTCGCCTGCTGCACCGTGCTGCCCGGCAGCGCATTGAGGTCCGAACTCGCCACCGATGAGTTCTGGATCGGGGTGATGGTTTCGCTCGAGGCGATGCTGGACGTGGTCACGCCGCTCGAGGCGCAACCGCTCAGAACGAGCGACAACGCACCCACTACGGCAATGGAAACGCCAGCGCGTCTCGAACTCAGCATCGGCCCTGCTCCGCCAGATGGTTAAGAATTGGTGACCGGCGATACAGCGTCAACGGCAAACCCGTCAACCGCCAAAGCCCCACTTTTCCTATGCGGCGATTAATGTGGCGGAGTTAGGGAACGGGGCTGGCCCGCCATAGGGGCGAGGTGAGCCGGGACTCTATTCTCGATCGTACCCGGCGCACCGGCGGAGCACCTCCCCCTTGTGGGGGACATCGAGCCGTCCCGAAGGGCAAATCGCTCCAGTGGAGCGATTTGAGGGGGAGAAGGCCATGAGAGCTAAGCTCGAATGGTAAAGGCGGGGGCCGTCTGCGTCAGTCAGCGCTTTACCATCTCCGCCACCAGCGCCTCGGCCAGCAGCTTGCCATCCGCCGCCTCTTCCTCCGGCAGCTCGATCGGAATCCCCTTGGGCCCATAGACCCCCGCGAGGCCCGGCAGCCCGTGCTCGCCACCCTCCTTGGGATGAAAGCCATGCGCCTTCAGCGCCGCGATCAGCACGCGGGCAACCGACGGATCCTCGATCTCGGCAACGGTCTCGTACAGCTTATGCGAACTCCCGATCCTTACGCGAACTCTCGCGTCACCATCATCTGCTTGATCTCGGCAATCGCCTTGGCCGGGTTCAGCCCCTTGGGGCAGACCTTGGCGCAGTTCATGATGGTGTGGCAGCGATACAGCTTGAACGGATCCTCGAGATTATCGAGCCGCTCCTCGGTTGCCTCGTCGCGGCTGTCGATCAGCCAGCGATAGGCCTGCAGCAACACGGCCGGGCCGAGGTACTTCTCGCCGTTCCACCAATAGCTCGGGCACGAGGTCGAGCAGCAGGCGCAGAGGATGCATTCATAGAGCCCGTCGAGCTTGGCGCGGTCGTCGCGGCTCTGCAGCCACTCCTTGTCCGGCGTCGGCGTCGTGGTCTTCAGCCACGGCTCGATCGAGCGGTGCTGGTCGTAGAAGGTGGTGAGGTCCGGCACCAGGTCCTTGATGACAGGCATATGCGGCAGCGGATAGACGCTGATGGGCCCGGCGAAATCGTCCATGCCCTTGGTGCAGGCCAGCGTATTGGCGCCGCCGATATTCATCGAGCACGAGCCGCAAATGCCTTCGCGGCACGAGCGGCGCAGCGTCAGCGTCGGATCGACCTTGTTCTTGATCCACAACAGCCCATCGAGCACCATCGGCCCGCAATCGTCGAGATCGATGAAGTAGGTGTCGAGCCGCGGGTTCTCGCCGCTATCCGGATCATACCGGTACACCCGGTATTCCTTGAGCCGCGTCGCCCCAGCGGGTTTTGCCCAGGTCTTGCCCGGCATGATCTTGGAGTTCTTGGGGAGCGTCAGCGCAACCATGGCTCTATCCTACAACTTTGCACGTCTTCAGCGCCGCCGCCGAGGTGTTGGTCACCGCCATCACGTCATTGGCGCTCACATTGCCGATCACCGCGGGATCGAACAATTTGCCCGGATCGGTCTGGGCATAGGTCGCAAGCTTCATCAACTCCGGCTTCAGCTTGCTCGACAATTCCTTGGCGTAGCACTGGCAGCTTTCCGCCGTGGCGCCCGGCACCTTGGAACAGGCATTGGCCACTGCCTGCGCGTCCGCCGACAGCCCGCCGCAGCCGGTGAGCCAGAGCGTCGCGAACGCACCGGCGACGAGTCCGAGGGCTTTCATAGGGAGCAGCGACATAACGCGGGACCTCAGTAGTTCGGCTTGCAGATCTGGTTCGATTTGGCGACGTAGGTGTTGTACGCCTGATATTTGTCGGCCGGCGGGGCCTTGCCCTTCATCGACGAAATGACGATCGCCATGAACGCCTCGTCGATCAGCGTCATCGCCGCATCCGCCTTGCAGCTGCACAGCGCATCGTCGGACGCGATGCCCATGCACACCTTGTAGAACTCGGCCTTCTGCGCCGCGCTCGGCGCCGCCTGCGCACCTGTTCCCAGCATTCCCAGCGCCAGCAGCGCCACCATAACCCGCTTCATCATTTGCCCCGTTTCCCTCACCGCAATTCTTTGCGGATCATCAGTTTCAGCCCCGACCAGATCTCGCTGACCGCGGCCACCTTGATATCGACCAACCCGATCGGCAACACCACCTCGCGGATCACATCTTCGGTGATATCGGTCGGCACCTTCGACGCCCTTTTCGGCCACGAAATCCAGATCACCCCATCACGAGTGATCGCCTCCATCAGCGGCCGCGCATTATCCGCGAGCACTCCGCGCGATGCGGTAAACCCATGCACGAAATCCCAGCCCTCGCTGCCGCGCCACGCATCCCACTGCGCGTCGCGTACCTCGGCGAAAGAGCGGGCCGCCTTCAGCTCTCCGAGCTCATCCGGTAACCCAAGGAACAGCACCCGCTGCCCATCCTTGAGCCCGAGCTTTTGCGGCAGCGGCGTGCCGGAATAGCCGGTGGCGGTCATGATCCGCGATCCGTCGCTCGGGTGAACTCGGCCGGCTCCGATGCGTGAACCGGAACCATCGCTCCTGCACCGTCCACCCTCCAGAGCGCACAGTCGAACATTGACAGGCGGGTCTGATCGATCATTACCGTGCAGCGCTCTTGGCTGGCATCATCGCCGCCGTAAGTGAGAGCCAAGCGCCCTCCGACGAACGAAAAGCGCCCAGAGCTTTCCCAACCATCAAACGCGTCGAACGTAACGCTGCTGGTCGCGCCCTGCTCGTTTCCGTCAAAGCAAATTTCGTAAGACGATAGGTAGCCGCCGAGCTCCCTCGTTGCTTCTTTTACCATTTGCTCGCGCTCGCGAGATCGAATGGCATCCCAGCACCCTTTGAGAGGAGCATTGATCGTGCGGTCGGCATCGCCCGCATAGAGTGCCTTGTCCAGCCACGACTTCGAGCTCCGGTCGGCAATGAGTGCTGCACCTGATGGTCTCGCGATCGGCCCCAGTTGATCCCATTGCTGGCAACTGTCGAGTTCAAAGACCGGCGGGTTCTGTTCGGCTGAGATATCGATCTGGCAGCTGGGATAGACCTCGCGTGACGGGTTGGCTTCCGGCGACATGTCGAACAGAAGCCTACCGTTCATAACGGTATAAGTCCCGCGGTCGCTCGTGCCAGACGCAGTGACTTCAATACGGTCCACACCATCGAAGCATGCGGTCGCTGCCTGGTCCCGCAGCTCCCAACACCCGTCAAGCCTGCGTCTGATCCCCTCATCGGGCAGTTGCGATGCCGCAGTAGCAAAGTCCGTACTCACGACCGCCAGTAGACACGCCCCTGCCGTCAGCAAGCCGACACGACGTTTCTGCGGCATCGACGTGCCGGAAAGGCCGGGGAGCGCGCGCACTAGTTGCCCTTCGCCGGAATGCCCACCACCTGTGGCAGAGCTTTGCCACCGGCCTTGAGGCTTGCAATGTAGCCCAGTTCGTTTGCCGCGATCGGATTGCCCGGATCGAATTTGAGCGAGGTCTTGTAGGCGGTCTCGGCATCCGCGAGCCGGCCCAGTTCAATCAGCGCGAAGCCACGGCCGCGATGCAGCATGCCGCGTGTCCGCTTCTCCACCGACTTGATGGCGAGCGCCGCGTCGTAGCTCGCCAACGCTTCCTTCCAGCGCTTCAACTGCCCCAGCGCGATGCCGCGCTCCGCCAGCAGTTCGGGCACGGTACCGCCCAGCCGATCCTTAGGCAGAGGCGACAGCGCCAGCCCCGCTTCGAGCACTTTCACCGCATCTGCGAACTTGCGGGTCTCGACATAGTACGAGCCGAGGACCAGTGCGATGGCCGGGTAGGGATTGTCGACTGCGACGTTGCCATTGCCGAGCTTCGTCAGCGCGGTCTTGGCCTCGGCCTTGCCGTCGGCGAGGATGTAACCTTCGTTCGGCCCGGGGAAGAGGGATCTGGCACCGGCCAACGCCTTTTTCAGCGCTCCGACATGCGGCCCGACAGCCTTGATGCCGCCACGGCTCACGTCTCCCGCGGTCTGGCTGATCAGGGCGCTGTCGCGCTCCCAGGCAAGCCCCGCCGCCTGCGCCAAGGGGACCGAGCCGAGGGCTCCGAGAACAATGACAAGGCAGGCAAGCAATAATCTACGCATGAAAATCTCCCCCAATATCCCCTGCGCTCATCGCCCCGAGCAGCGGCACCTCGTCATCCTTGCGCCCAAGCCTTTGCGGCAACGGCATCCCAGAATGGCCGGCGGCGGCCGTCATGGGGCAACCTCAAGCAGGTGACCCATGCCACGTTCAGCTACGCGTTTGGCGAATGGCGCGTCGCGCGTCACCAGCTTGCCCGCAACGTCCTCCGCGCAGGCGAGAAACACGCAGTCGTACACCGGGTGACTAGCGCTATTGAGAGTTCCAGCGCTCGCTCGATCAGCGGCTCGCTGCTTACCAACTGCACCGCAGCTTTGACCGCCGCGAGGGCCTCAACGGCGTACCCTGCACTGATCTCGCTAGCCCGACCTTCTTGGCCAACACGTTGGCCGTCTCGACCAGCAGGATATCCGGAGAAGTGGCCCCATCCGCCAGCACGTAGTCGCGTGCAGCTTCAGTGCCGGCCTCGACCAGCACCCATTGGAGCGCGATCGAACTGTCAATAACGGTTGCCGGCACGATCGTCCCGCAGAAGGGTCAGGCTGTCGGTTTTCTGAGGCGGCAGAGAATTGCGCAACGCTTTCATGCGGGCGAGCAGTTCGTCACGCGAGGGGCGATCGGACGGCACGATTTCGACGCGCCGTGCGACCTCTTCGGCAAGGGTAAGGCCATGCACCTTGGCATCCTGCTCAAGCTGCCGCATCGTCTCGTCACTAACCACGATCTTCTCAATGACACCCATCGTCAAACTCCGACCTTGCACGGCCTAGCTCTAGTACACCCGAGCCTTCGGCGCGATCTTCTTCAGGCTGATGCCGCCCTCGCTCTCCGGCGTCAGCGGGTCGACATGCACCGGGCGATAGCCGAGGTCCACTTTGCCGGCATCGTTGATCCAGCTCAGGGTGTGCTTCCGCCAATTGACGTCGTCGCGGTTGGGATAATCCTCGTGCGCGTGGGCGCCGCGGCTTTCGTGCCGCGCTTCGGCCGAGACCACCGTGGTGGCGGCGCAGGCCATCAGGTTCTCGAGTTCCAGCGTCTCCACCAGGTCGGAGTTCCAGATCATAGAGCGATCCGAGACCTTCAGGTCGCCCATTTCGCCATAGAGTGCGGTGATGCGCTCGACACCCGACTGCAGCGATTCCGAGGTGCGGAACACCGCCGCATCTTCCTGCATGATGCGCTGCATCTTGTCTCGGATCTGCGCCGTCGGCGTGCCGCCATTGGCCTGCCGCAGCCGGTCGAAGCGCGACAGGATCCGCTCGTCTTCCGAAGCCCGGATCGGCGGCACCATCGCACCCTTGTCGACCACCTTCGCTGCCCGGAGGGCGGCTGCCCGCCCGAACACCACGAGGTCGGTGAGCGAATTCGAGCCCAGCCGGTTGGCGCCGTGCACCGAGGCGCAGGCCGCTTCGCCCGCCGCCATCAGCCCCGGCACCACGCGATCGGGATCGCCTTCGGTCGGGTTCAGCACCTCGCCGTGATAGTTCGCGGGGATGCCGCCCATATTGTAGTGCACCGTCGGCAGCACCGGGATCGGCTCTCGCGTCAGGTCGACGCCGGCGAATATCTTGGCGCTTTCGGTAATGCCCGGCAGGCGCTCATGCAGCACTTTCGGATCGAGATGATCGAGGTGAAGGAAGATGTGATCCTTCTTCGGCCCGACGCCGCGACCCTCGCGGATCTCGATGGTCATGCAGCGCGAAACCACGTCGCGCGAGGCGAGGTCCTTGGCGTTGGGGGCATAGCGCTCCATGAAGCGCTCGCCCTCCGAATTGGTGAGATAGCCGCCCTCGCCGCGCGCCCCCTCGGTGATCAGCACGCCCGCGCCATAGACCCCGGTGGGGTGGAACTGCACGAACTCCATATCCTGCAGCGGCAGCCCGGCCCGCGCCACCATGCCGTTGCCGTCGCCGGTGCAGGTATGGGCGGAGGTCGCCGAGAAATACGTCCGGCCATAGCCACCGGTTGCCAGCACCGTGAGCTTCGAGCGGAACCGATGCAGCGTGCCGTCATCGAGCTTCCACGCCATCACCCCCTGGCAGGAGCCATCGGCGCCCATGATCAGGTCGAGTGCAAAATACTCGATGAAGAACTGCGCGTTGTTCCTGAGGCTCTGCCCGTAGAGCGTGTGGAGGATAGCGTGGCCGGTGCGGTCCGCCGCAGCGCAGGTGCGCTGTACCGGCGGGCCGTCGCCGAATTCCGTCATGTGGCCGCCGAACGGCCGCTGGTAGATGGTGCCCTTGTCGGTACGCGAGAACGGCACGCCATAGTGCTCGAGCTCGTAAATCGCCGCCGGCGCCTCACGCGCCAGATATTCCATGGCGTCGTTGTCGCCCAGCCAGTCCGACCCCTTGACGGTGTCGTACATGTGCCACTGCCAGCTGTCGGGTCCCATATTGCCCAGCGACGCGGCGATGCCGCCCTGCGCCGCCACGGTGTGCGAGCGAGTGGGGAACACCTTGGTGATGCAGGCGGTGTTGAGCCCCTGCTCGGCCATGCCGAGCGTCGCGCGCAACCCGGCGCCGCCGGCACCGACGATGACCACGTCGAATTCGTGGTCGATGATCTCGTAAGCGGCCATGCGGCTTAACCCCAGAAGACGAGCTTGGCGATGGCGCCCAGCGCCACCACGAAGAAGAAACCGACGAACAGGTTGTTGGCGAGCATCGCCCAGCCATGTTCGCCCTTGTCGAAATAGTCCTCGACCGTGTCGCGCATGCCGTTGCGCATGTGGATCGAGACGTTGACCACCAGCAGCGCCAGCCCGATCGCAACGAACGGGTTGCGGGCGAGTTCGATCATCTCGGCCGGCGCGCGGCCGGCGAGGCTGAGCACGAACCAGATGATGAAGATCGAGAACACGATGTTGATCGCGCCGGTAATGCGCTGGGTGATGAAGTGCCGGGTCGAGGCCTTCGCCCTGCCGTAACGTGTAGCGGGGTTCTGGATCTGGGCCCGCGTGGGTTTGCCGAGAACGCTCATTTGAACCACACGAAGATTGCCCAGACGATCAGCGTCACGAGGATCGAAGCCCCGAGCTGGATCCGTACTGCCAGTTCGCGGCCCGCCGGATCCATGGCTTTTGCCGTATCCCAGATAAAGTGGCGGATGCCGCCGAACATGTGGTGGAACAGCACCCAAGTGTAGCCGAACAGCACCAGCTGCCCCAGCCACATGCCGAACAGCCAGGTGACAAAATCGAAGAACCCGCCGCCGATCGCCGCCGCCACCAGCCACAGCACCAGCAGCAGCGTGCCGCCATAGAGCGCGATACCGGTCGCGCGGTGCACGATCGACATCGTCATGGTGAGCGTAAAGCGGTAGATCGAAAGATGCGGCGAAAGCGGCCGTGAAGAGGGAGCCATGCTAGTCTCGCGCCTCGCCCGCCAGAAGGCCGGGCGCTCCAGTTTGGAATGGTTCGAGACTTCTAGCGGCGCTTTGCGCAGAGGTCAAAGGCTCAGCTTATGCGGACGACTACGCTTTCGTTGTAACCGCGCCCGGACGAGCGGAGCGAGGACCCCGCGTGTGGCGCGCCCCATCGGAGGGCCAGGCTTGCCGCGTCAGCGGCAAGACGGTACGGCCCGTGAGATAATTGACGACAGGCTATGCGCCCAGCGCATCACTTGGTGGCAAGCACCTGCGGCGCGGCCCGCAGCGCCTCGAGTGTGAGCAACAGGCTCAACACGCGCTCGCTGCTGGGTCCGGACGCCACCGGGGTGGCGGACGAAAGCGTGGTCGAAGCGATCAGCCGCTGGCTGTCTTCGGCCAGGACATCCCGCACCAGGTTGCCATTCATCGCGAGCACCGCGAGTGCAATGACCATTCCTGCTGCGAGTTTGCCCATCTCTTTCGTCCTTGTTGCGGGCGATCTCTGTGTTCGAGATTTCCGCTGCTTGAGGAGACTTCTAGCTGGCTCTGGTTGGCCCTGCGCTGAAGCCGCTATTCACAATCGGTTCAGCAACGCATGATCTTTGTGCCGGTTCCCAAGGGAGATACGACGTGAACGAAAAAGTACGGGTGCTCGGCGAACAAGTGCTGTCGAACAACTGGGGCCTGGTGAAGAAGACCACCATCGAGCTCCTGCGCCGCAATGGCGAATGGCAGCGCCAGGTGCGCGAAACCTACGATCGCGGCGATGGCGCCGGGGTGCTGCTCTACAACCGCGCCCAGCGCAGCGTCATCCTCACCCGCCAGTTCCGTTTCCCGGTCTTCGCCCATGGCGAGCCGGGATGGTTGATCGAAGTGGTGGCCGGCAAACTCGACGGCGACCACCCGGTGACCACCGCGAAGAAAGAAGCTGAGGAAGAATCCGGCTACCGCGTCCACGACGTCGAGCTGGTGCTGAGCGCTTACATGAGCCCCGGCTCAGTCACTGAAAAGCTCTCCCTGTTCCTCGCCGAATACGACGCCGGCTCAAAAGTCTCGGCCGGCGGCGGCCTCGCGGACGAGGGAGAGGATATCGAGGTGCTGGAACTCGGCATCGACGCGGCGCTCAAAATGATCGAGACCGGCGAGATCGCCGACGCCAAGACCATCATGCTGCTGCAGCATGTGCGGCTGAAGGGGATAATTTGAGGGGGCGCCCGGGGAGGCACCCTGTTTTGCGTAGTCTGCGGCGAGCGCCCAAAAGCATGGTTCCCCGCTTTCGCGGGGATGACATCGAGTATTGGGCGAGTGCTAGTGCCAGCTAGTTCGCCACCACCGCAAACGGGTCCGCATCCACATCCAGCGTCGCATAGCCCTCGGGCAGCTTCACGGTGAACTCGGCAGCGGTGTCGCGCGGGTCGAGCATCAGCATCGACAGCATCTGTGCCTTGGCCAGCGACGGTGCGGGTTTGGTGGCACCAACTTGCGGCTGGCTGGCGAACCCCGCGAGCGGCAGGGCCAGGGCGACAAGTCCGGCGGCGGCGACAATCAGCTTGATCTGCATTTCGGGACCTCAAAACTCAGCGCGTTTGTTGTCCCCTTTTAGCCGCGCCGTCCGAACCCGGCTTGAACCCGCCGTTCATGTTCGGTTTAGCCCGGCGGTTGCCGCCCAGATGGGGGCCTTGCGGCGCATCCACCTGAACGGCGAAGGCTAGAGTGAGATCAGGAAAAGTTGCAGACTTTTCCGGTCCGGTCTCGCGACCAAAGCGAGAAGGTGGAGCAGGAGTGCGATGCAACGAAACGCAGTCCTGCTCTAGCGCAATTCGGACGTCCCCAGGCCCGAAGCGCCGCAGTCGAAAACGGCCTAGACGTAGTCGACGAGTTTTTTGTCCGGGTCATAGGGCTGCTCGCTGACCACTTTGGTCACCGCCTGCCCGCAAACCATCTTCTTGTTCATTGCGTCATACGCATAGCTGGCAGAACCGTGCAGCAGCCAGCCTTCGCTGAGCGCCTTGGTAACCTTGTGACAGAAGGCGGAATTGTCCTCCCCCGAGAGGAACCGGTAGATCAACATGCACTACTCCTTTTGCTCGCCCTCTTTGCCCCGGGCGATTGAAATTGCATCCACTAACCGCTAATCCGCTGCGGTATGGATCGGTTTCCAGCATTTTTGCTCGACGGCTACAAGTCGTTCATGTCGGACCGTTACGACCCCGAGCAGGGCCGTTACCGGGAATTGGCTGACCGGGGGCAATCCCCGACCACCATGATCATCGCCTGCTGCGACAGCCGCGCTGCCCCCGAGACCATTTTTTCAGCCGGGCCGGGCGAGATGTTCGTGTTGCGCAACGTCGCCAATCTCGTGCCCACTTTCCAGCCCGATGGCGGCCAGCACGGCACCTCGGCGGCGATCGAGTTCGCCGTCGCCGCGCTCGAGATTTCCAACATCGTGGTGATGGGTCACGGCCGTTGCGGTGGCATCAAGGCGGCCCTCGCCCCCGATGCCGGCCCGCTGGCGCAGGGCGATTTCATCGGCAAATGGATGGCCATGCTCGCCCCGGTCGCCGACGAAGTGTCGAAATACACGCTGCTGACCAACCGGGAGCGCCAGACCATGCTGGAACGCTTCTCGATCCGCAACTCGATCAACAACCTCCGCACCTTCCCCTATGTGAAGCGCCTCGAGGATGAGGGCAAGCTGGCCATCCACGGCGCCTGGTTCGATATCTCGACCGGCGAGCTCTGGGTGATGAACGACGAAGGCGATTTCTACCGGCCGGACGTCTGACAGAGGGGTCCCTCCCCAATGGCCGGCGCTGCTGCTGCGACTGCACGCCGCAGCGCCGTCATGCCGGTTTCCGCCGCTGGAGCCGTGGTCCGAACACGTTGATCAGCAACCCGCCGAATACCAGCGCGCTGCCGATAATCTCCACCTCGGTGATCGCTTCGCCCAGAAACAGCGCCGCGCCGGCGATCCCCGCCACCGGCACGAACAGCGCGAACGGCGCCACCTGGCTGGTCGCGTAGCGGCTCAACAGCCAGGCCCAGGCGCCGAAGCCGAACAGCGTCGCGATATAGGCCATGAAGGCGATCGAGCCGATCCCTTTGATCGTCAGATGCGACAGCGCCAGCGGGATCGCCCCCGGCCCATCGAGCAGCAGCGACGCCAGCAGCAGCGGGATCGGCGGGATCAGCGCTGACCACACCACGAACCCCAGCATGTCGATCCGCCCGGCGGCCTTGCCCACCATATTGCCGAGGCCCCAGCAGCCGGCCGCGGCGATCGTCAGCAGCAGCGGCAGCAGCGCTGCCCCGTCCAGCCGCTCCACCGCAATCACCCCGATCCCGACCAGCGCCACCGCCGCTCCGCCGAGCTGTGCCAGGCCCGGCCGCTCGCCGAAAAACGCGAAGGCCAGAAAGATCGTGAAAAACACCTGCAGTTGGATCACCAGCGAGCTCAACCCCGCCGGCATCCCAAGCTTGATGGCGAGGAACAACAGCCCGAACTGCCCCACGCCGATGGCAAAACCGTAACCGATGATCAGTGGCCACCCGACCGCCGGCCGCCTGACGAAGAACACCGCCGGCAACGCCGCAAACACATAGCGCAGCGCCGTCAGCAGCAACGGCGCCACCTCGTCGACACCCCAGCGGATGGCAATGAAGCTCAAGCCCCAGACCAGGGAGACCGACAGGGCAAGGATGATGTGGCGAATGGGCATGGGCACGGGTTCCTGAGGGATGCCGTTCCTCGCTCCCGCTCGGACCGCACATCGCGATGCGATGTGATACCCCTCATCCGGCGCTACGCGCCACCTTCTCCCTCAGGGGGAGAAGGCAGGGGTGCTCAACCGATATCACGGGGATCGCCTTCTCCCCTTGAGGGAGAAGGTGCCCGCAAGCGGCAGACGGCCAAAGGCCGTCTCCGCGGGGCGGATGAGGGGTATGCGATGCGCAGCATCGCCGCTCCGAGCTCTTGCGAGGAGCGAAAGGCGACCCTTAGGCCGCCTTCTTCTCCACCAGCTTGCGCTCGATCAGCGTCTCCAGAATCTGCACGGTGTTGAGCGCCGCGCCCTTCCTGAGGTTGTCGCTCACCACCCAGAGGCTCAGGCCATTCTCGACCGTCACGTCCTCGCGGATACGGCTCACATAGGTGTCGTACTCGCCCGCCGCTTCTACCGGCGTGGCGTAGCCGCCGGCCTCGCGCTTGTCGATCACCGCAATGCCCGGTGCATCGCGCAGCGCGTCGCGCGCCTCGTCGGCGGTGATCGGGTTGGCGAATTCGAGGTTCACCGCCTCGGAGTGGCCGACGAACACCGGCACGCGCACGCAGGTGGCGGTGAGCTTGATCTTGGGGTCGAGAATTTCTTGGTCTCGGCCACCATCTTCCACTCTTCCTTGGTGTAGCCATCCTCCATGAACACATCGATGTGCGGGATGACGTTGAAGGCGATCTGCTTGGAAAACTTCTTCGGCTCGGGCTTGTCGTTGACGAACACGCCCTTTGTCTGGTCCCACAGCTCGTCAACGCCTTCCTTGCCGGCGCCCGAGACGGACTGGTAGGTCGCGACCACCACCCGCTTGATCGTCGCGAGGTCATGCAGCGGCTTCAGCGCCACCACCAGTTGCGCCGTCGAGCAGTTCGGGTTGGCGATGATGTTCTTGCGGTCGTTCTTCGCCATGTAGGCATCAAGCACGTCGGCATTGACCTCGGGTACCACGAGCGGCACGTCGGCGTGGTAGCGCCAGAAGCTCGAGTTATCGACCACGATACAGCCGGTGGCCCCGATCTTTTCGCCATATTCCTTGGCGATCGCCGAGCCGGCGCTCATCAGGGCGAAGTCGACGCCCTTGAAATCGAAATGCTCGAGGTTCTGCACCTTGAGCCGCTTGTCGCCAAAGCTGATCTCCTGGCCCTGCGAGCGGGCGGAAGCCAGCGCGATCACTTCCGAGGCGGGAAACTTCCGCTCGGCGAGGATGTTGAGCATTTCCCGGCCCACATTGCCTGTGGCCCCGACGACGGCGACGCGATAACCCATTTTGGAAAGTCCTCTTTGCCTTCATTTCCCCCGCGCTGGACCAGCGGTCCGCGGCAAATGGCATCCGGCCGCTCCCCGGCGGGAGTTGCCCGGGGATCGGCTCAGGGGGTTTTGGTGGTTTTGGTCGCCGAAACAACGACCCCACGAAGACCCATGGTCTCCGCTTTGGTCATTGTGATGTGGTGGGTCTTGCGCATCCCGCAACCCGATCCTCTTGTCCGGCGTCGCGTTTCTACGCCGAAATCACAAATAGTCAATCACCTATAGGCAATCGCCTATCGGGGTCGGTGTCTTCGATCTCACCCACGCACCGGCTGTCATCCCAGCGAAAGCTGGGACCCCGCGGCGAGGGTATTGCCCTCGTCCGCCAAGCTGGCACGGGCGGATAAATGGGTCCCTGCTTCCGCAGGGATGACATCGAGTTTGATTGCTCCAGTCGGCTCCCCCTTGCGTCGCTCGTGGAAAACCGCCATCCCCACCCCATGCAACATTACGACGTGATCATTCTCGGCGCCGGCGCGGCTGGCCTCATGGCCGGCATCGAAGCCGGCAAGCGCGGCCGTTCGGTACTCGTCATCGACCACGCCAAGAACGCCGGCGAAAAGATCCGCATCTCCGGCGGCGGCCGCTGCAACTTCACCAACGTCAACGCCACGGTGAAAGCCGGGCGCGATCGGTTTCTCTCCAGCAACCCGCGCTATGCCTTCTCGGCCCTCTCCCGCTATACGCCCGAGCACTTCATCGCGCTGGTCGATCAATACGCCATCCCGTTCCACGAGAAGACCCTGGGCCAGCTGTTCTGCGATGGCTCGAGCCAGCAGATCGTCAACCTGCTGCTCAGCGAGCTGAAGAAGGCGCACGGCACGCTGCTGCTCGACACCGAGATCGACAGCGTCAGCCACGCCGACAACAGCTTCACCGTGATGACTGCTGACGAGACGCTGATCGGCAAATCGCTCATCGTCGCCACCGGCGGCAAATCCATACCCAAGATGGGCGCCACCGGCCTTGCCTATCAGCTCGCCACCCAGTTCGGGCTCAAGGTCACCGACACCCGCCCGGCGCTGGTGCCTCTCACCTTCGAGCCGCGCATCCTCGAACGCCTCGCGCCGCTGAGCGGCATCGCCGTCGACCCCACCCGCATTTCGGTCGGCAAGAAAAGCTTCGACGAGGCGATGCTCTTCACCCATCGCGGCCTGTCCGGCCCGGCGATCCTGCAGATCTCGAGCTACTGGCGCGAAGGCGACGCCATCGTCATCGACCTGTTCCCCAATGGTGATCTCGGCGAGATCCTGCGCGAGGCGCGCAGCGCCACCCCAAAACTGCAGCTGCAGACCGTACTGGCGCAGCACCTCGCCAAGCGTCTCGCCCAGATGCTGGCCGAAGAGATCGGCATCACCACCATGCTGGGCGATATGAGCGACAAGTCGTTCCAGAAGATCGAGGACTCGCTCCGCCGCTGGACCATCAAGCCCACGGGTTCGGAAGGCTACCGCACCGCCGAAGTTACCCTGGGCGGCATCGACACCGATGGTCTCGACTCCACCACCATGCAGGCCCGTAACGTCCCCGGCCTCTACTTCATCGGCGAAGCCGTCGACGTCACCGGCTGGCTCGGCGGCTACAATTTCCAGTGGGCCTGGGCCTCCGGCTGGGCCGCGGGACAGGTCGCTTGAACCTCATCGCCCATGTCGAAATCCCGGTGCGCCAGCTCGAGCGCGCCATGGCCTTCTACGGCGCCATGTTCGGCATCGGCTTCGGCGAGATCGTCGAGATCCACGGCAACCGCATGGCCCACTTCCCGTTCGAACCTGGCCAGGACGGCGCCAGCGGCGCCCTTGCGGAAGGCGAGATCTACGTCCCCACCACCGATGGCGCGGTAATCTACTTCGGCGTCGACGACCTCGACGCCACCCTCGCCCGCGCCACGGCGCTGGGCAGCACCAGCCTCTTCCCCAAGACGCCGGTCAATGACAGCCTGTTCGTCGCCGAGATCGTCGACAGCGAAGGCAACCGCATCGCCCTCCAGGGCACCGGCGGCTAATCCGCCTCGGCAAAGGTGATCCGGTTACCCGCCGGGTCGATCACCGTGCACTCGAGCCCGCCCCATTCCGGCCGCTCCAGCCCCGGCCGGTTGTTCTTGTAGCGCTTGGCCACCAGCTCGGCCTGCAGCGCCGCCACCCCGGTGCAGTTGACCCGCACATGCACGCCGGGCGAGCCATCGCCATGGTGCTCCGAGATGTGCAGCACGATGCCGTCGCGGCTCACCTGCATGTAGAGCGGCGTTCCCGGCTCGAACCGGTGTTCCCAATCCACGGTGAAGCCCAGCCAGTCGACATAGAACTCCCGCGCCTTGCTCTCATCGAACGAACGCAGGATCGGCACGGTCTGCAGATAGGTCAGCGTCATCGGCGTACACTCTTTCTCGCGGAAGTCTTATGGCAGCGACGCTGTCCATCCGCTACCAATGGGTCAATTCTAGAGCAGGATTGCGGTGCGCTGAACCGCGCTCCTGCTCCAGGTATTTGTTTGTCGCGAGATCGAACCGGAAAAGTCTCGGAACTTTTCCTGATCTCGCTTGGGAGGGAGAAGATCATGGCAGAGAAAAAGATTCGCTGGGGCATCCTCAGCACCGCCAATATCGGGCTGAAGAAGGTCACCCCGGCGATCATGAAGTCGCCGCTGAGCGAAGTGGTCGCGGTCGCCTCGCGCGATGTGACGAAGGCCGAACAATACATCGCCGAGCTCGGCCTCACCGGCAAGGCCAGGGCGCATGGCAGCTACGAGGCCCTGTTTGCCGACCCCAACGTCGACGCCATCTACAACCCGCTGCCCAACCACCTGCATGTGCCGATGACGCTGGCGGCGGCGAAGGCCGGCAAGCACGTGCTGTGCGAAAAGCCGATCGCGCTGAATGCCCAGGAAGCCGCGCAACTCCGCCAACTGCCCAAGGGCATCGTCTTCCACGAAGCTTTCATGGTCCGCCATCATCCGCAATGGCAGCGCGCCCGCGACATCGCCCGCTCCGGCGAGTTGGGTGAGCTGCGCACCGTGCGCGGCATTTTTGAGTACTTCCTCACCGACCCCACCAACGTCCGCAACCAGGCTGATATCGGCGGCGGCGGCATCTACGATGTCGGCTGCTACCCGATCACCGGCGCGCGCTTCCTGTTCGGCGCCGAACCGAAGCGCGCCGTGTCGCTGGTCGACCGCGACCCCCAGATGAAAACCGACCGCCTCGCCTCGGTGATCCTCGATTTCGGCGGCGGCAAACAGGCGAGCTTCGTCTGCTCCACCCAGAGCGTGAACCACCAGTCGCTCGAGCTGATCGGCACCAAGGGCCGCGTCGAACTGGTGATCCCGTTCAACGCCCCGGCCGACACCGCCACCGCCATCATCATCGACAGCGGCTATGCGCCCGACGGCCACCTCAGCCGCCGCGAGATCATCCCGCCCTGCGACCAGTACACCGAACAGGCCAACGCCTTCTGCCGCGCCATCCTCGACAACAAGCCGCTGGAATGGGGCGTGGAAGACGCCATCAAATCGATGAAGGTCATCGACGCAGTGTTTGCCAGCGAAAAGACCGGCGGCTGGGCCAACGTCTAGGCTCGATCTCTCTTTAGTCGCATCCGGCATAAGGATAGCTCGGTGCGGGAAGAGTACCCCCACCCTGTCCCTCCCCCGCAAAGGGGGAGGAGACCAGAACACTGACGCCGGCGTGAGCGTCTCCCTCCCCCTTGCGGGGAGGGGACAGGGGTGGGGGTGCGTTTCCCGCACCGGCCTGAACTGCAACCTCGATGCCCTACCCCCGCACCTCCGGCCCCACCAACCGCTGCACCAGCAGCCGGATCGCCGGCCCCACGTCCTTGGCATCCCGCGCCTTCCGCTTGATCCCCCAGGCCGCGTCGAGCAGCAGCCGCGTCAGCAGCTCCGGCTGTTCCGCGCCGGCCTGCCGCAGCGCCTCCGCCACCATCCGCTCGATCGTCTCCTCGCTCGCCCGCACCTCGGGCCGCACCTTTTCGTGCTCGTCATAGAGTTCGTCGGCATGCGGCGATCCCTCGAGCAGACTGTCGATGGCCTGGTACTTGGCCATGAGCGCCGCCGAGAGCCGCTCGACCACCGGCCCCTCCCCCTGCAGCGCCGCCACCACCCCCTGGTGCAGCGCCACCATCAGCCCGGCGACGATCGCCTCGAACACCGCGTTCTTGTCCGGGAAATATTTGTAGAGCGTCGGCTTCGCCACCCGCGCTTCGGCGGCGATCGCCTCCATTGAGGTGGCGCGCAGGCCCTGGCGCAGCATCAGCCGCCGCGCCGCCGAAAGGATCTGCTCCCGCTTGTCGCTCTCGGCCACGCTGATTTTCCTTCGTCTACGTCTTGAACGAACTGAACGATATCAGTAGATATCGTTCAGTTCAATGGAGGCATACCATGTCAGACCGCGTCCTCGTTACCGGGATTTCCGGCTTCCTCGGCGGCCATGTGGCCCTGCAATTGCTGGCGCAAGGCTATACCGTCCGCGGTTCGCTGCGCAGCCTCGAGCGCGCCGAAAAGGTGAGGAAAACCCTCGCCGCCCACGGCGCCGACACCTCACGGCTTGAGTTTGTCGTCCTCGACCTGCTCGCCGATAAGGGCTGGGCCGAAGCCATGGCCGGGGTGCGCTATCTGCAGCACGTCGCCTCGCCCTTCGTGCTCGAAATGCCCAAGGACAAGAACGAGCTGATCCGTCCGGCCGTCGAGGGCACCCGCCGCGCCGTCACCGCCGCCTTCACCGCCGGGGTCGAGCGCGTCGTCGTCACCTCCTCGATCGCCGCCATCGCCTATGGCCATGACGACTACAGCCGCACCTTCACCACTGCCGACTGGACCAATACCGAGAGCCCCAAGGTCAGCGCCTACGCCGAATCGAAGCTGCGCGCCGAACGCGAAGCCTGGGCCGTGGCCGATCGTTTCGGCGCCCGCGACCGCCTCGCCACCATCAATCCCGGCGCCATCCTCGGCCCGCTGCTCGACGAAGACGTTGGCACCTCCGGCCTGATGGTCCAGCGCCTGCTCAACGGCTCGATCCCCGCCGCCCCGAAGATGAGCTTTTCCATCATCGACGTCCGCGATGTCGCCGCCGCCCAGGTCGCCGCGATGACCGTGCCAACTGCCGGCGGCAAGCGCCACATCCTCGCCGACCGCGAGATGAGCCTGTTCGAACTGGCCACGGCGCTGCGCGCCGCCCTGCCCGAGGCCGCAGCCCGCACGCCGCGCTTCGAAATGCCCAACTGGATCGTCCGCCTGATCGGCCTGTTCGACCCGCAGATCGGCTCCAACACCGCCGAACTCGGCCATGTCAGGCGCGTCGACGGCAATAGCGGCCGCCTGCTGCTCGCCCGCCCCACCATCCCCGGCCCCGACGCCGCCGTGGCCACCGCGCGGAGCCTCGTCGCGCAACGGCTCGTCGCCTGAAAAAAGGACTGGTCCTCGGCGCGCGGATTGGCTAATAAGCGCGCCATCGAAGCGGGGCTGTAGCTCAGTTGGGAGAGCGCATCGTTCGCAATGATGAGGCCAGCGGTTCGATTCCGCTCAGCTCCACCACTTCGATTTCCCAGACATAAGTCGGCCACCAGCCTGCGGCTTGCCCCGAGGCTAAATCCCCGCGACTTGCGCCGTCACCAGCCACCTGTCCTTGCCCAGCCGCCGCTGCCGCGCGAAGCCTGCCGCTTCGAACATTGCCAGCGTGCCATTGTGGAGGAACGACGCTGAGACCGAGCGGTCGGCCGTGTCCTCGGGAAAACTCTCGACCAGCCCGCCGCCGAGGCGGCCGATCTCGGCGAGGGCGCCGGTCAGCGCTACCGCCGCCACGCCCCGACGCCGCTGCGTCTTGTCGACGAACAGGCAGGTGATCCGCCAATCGGCAGGTGGCGCCGGCTCCGCCTCATAGGCGCGGCGCGCCTTGATCCGCGGCAGCTCGGCGGGCGAGCCGAACTGGCACCAGCCCACGCAAGTCTCGCCGTCGAACACCAGCGCCGCATGCGCCTCGCCGCGCTGCACGCGTGCCTGTTTGTCACTCCAATTCTGTGCGGGCGCCCGGTCCTTGCCCACGCCCTCGGCGTGGAAGGCCATGCACCAGCAGCCACCCCACACGCCGTTATTGCGTTCGACGAGGGCGGCGAAGGCCGGCCAGGTGGACGGATCGAGTGGACTTGTGCTGAAGCCGGCCATCGTTCCTCGCCGAGGCTCAGAAGCCAGCATCAGGCCGCAAACCGCGCCCTGATGCAACCGAAGGACCGCTACTTGCTGCCCTTTTCGGTGATGCCCTGCTCTGTCCGCACCGCCGGGCCCTGGAACAGCGGCAGCGCCAGCGCGCCGGCCGTACCGAGCGTTGCTCCGGTACGCACCACGTACTGGTTGTTGCAGTCGCCGCCGACCTTGCGCGGCGGCGTGACCACCGTCCAGCCACCGGTCGAGCTGGGTGGAATCTCATTGCCCCAGCGATCGATGCACATCCATTCGCCGTCCTTCGACACGTAGATGGTGCCGGTCTGGAAGGCGAAGGCACTGCTGGTGAAGGTCGAAATGGCGATGACGCAAAGCGTCATTACAGCGGTACGGCGCATAGCAATTCTCCCGGACTAAGTCATTGATTGAATAAGAAAACCATGACGGGTGCCGGCTGAATGGCAACTGAACGCAAGCACTGGATTGCCGTCAGCCTGCTGCGCCCCGTTGACAACTCCGCCGCGATCGCGCTGATATGTGGGATCGATCTCATGTCGAGTTCCCATGGCGACGATTACCGACGTCTCGAAGAAGGCCGGCGTTTCCCGATCTACCGTTTCACGGCTGATCGCCGGCAATGGCTATGTCTCGGACGAAGCCCGCAAGGCGGTCGAGGCAGCCATCCAGGAACTCGGCTATCGCCCCAATACCATGGCGCGAGGTCTCCGCTCCAACCGATCCGATATTATCGGTGGCGTCGTCGTCAACGTCTCGAGCCCGTTCTACGCCCAGATGATCGGCGGCATGCAGGAAACCGCCCGCAGCGCCGGCAAGAGCATCATCGTCGCCTCCGGCTACGCCGATCGCGATGAGGAAGCGCACGCCATCATCGAACTGCTCGATCGCGCCTGTGACGGGCTGATCCTCTACCTCGAAAACGCTTTGCGCGACGACGTGCTGGAGATCGTTTCCCGCTCGAAGACCCCGGTGGTCACCGTCGGCGGCAACGAGTGTCCGCCGGCCCGGGCCCGTGTCACCATCGACAACGCCAGCGGGGCACGCGCCGGCATGCGTCTGCTGCTCGCAGAGGGCCATCGCCACATCGTCTATCTCTCCGGCGGCACCATCTATCGCGACACGCATGAGCGGCTCGCCGGCATCGACGTGGCATTGGCCGGGTTCGGCCTCAGCCGCGATGACATCTTCGTCGAGCACGGCAGCTTCTCCGAGACCTTCGGCCAGGCGGCGACGGCCCGCCTGCTGGTCGAGCGTCCCGAAACCACCGCCATTTTTGCCGGCGACGACGACGTGGCGGCCGGTGCGCTGCTGGCGCTGAAGGCCGCCGGCAAGCGGGTCCCCGAGGACATCTCGCTGCTCGGCTTCGACGACAATTTCCACGCCCGGCACCTGACCCCGGGCCTGACCACGGTGCGCCAGCCGGTCGATGAAGCCGGCCGCGTCGCGACGCGCCTGCTGCTCTCCATCCTCGATGGCGAGGTGCCGGCCGCACCGGTGATCACCATTCCTACCGAGCTGATCCTGCGCCAGAGCGTCGGCCCGGTTTCGAGCCTCTCGCCGACGTCCCGCATTGCGGCGCCGGCGCTGACTACCAGCTGACTACACTTCAGGAGCCTATTCGACTGCAAACGGCTGATCGATATGGGATCGATCTCACAGGGAGAGCCAAAGCCATGCACCGACTGCGTCTACTGACCCTTCTCGCCACCACCGCGCTCACTGCCGCCGCCTTCGCGACAACGGCTGACGCCGAGGTGATCATCCGCATCGCCCCGGTCCATACCGATGCGCATGTCGAGAACTACAACCCCTACAACCTCACCGGCCCGCACGCCTATGTGCAGGATTTCGCCTATGAGCCGCTGTGGATCGACAATGTCTGGCATCCGGACAACGACTTCCCGGCGCTGGCCACCTCATATGAGGTCGGCGCCGACCTGAAGAGCGTCACTTACTACCTGCGCAAGGGCGTCAAGTGGTCCGACGGCGAACCGTTCACCGCCGCCGACGTGGTCTTCACCTTCAACTACGCCAAGGCGCATCTCGATTTCCCCATCGGCTACGACATCTACAATGCCGAAAAGGACACCGGCTCAATCGTCGACGTCGTGGCGGTGGATGATAATACCGTCCGCTTCGACCTGAAGAGAGCCGACTCGCTGGCGCGGCTCAATATCGGCCCGGTCTTCCCGCTGCCCGAGCACATCTGGAAGGACATTTCCGACCCGGTGAACTACGCCAACCCCAAAGTGGTGGCGACCGGCCCCTTCACCGAGGTGCGCGACTTCTCGCGCAATGCCTTCAAGCTCTGCAAGAACCCTCTCTATCGCGACGCGGCAGAGGTGAAGATCGATTGCATCGAGTATCCGCAGCTTTCCGACAACCTGCAGGTCATCGCCGCCATCACCAATGGCGATCTCGACTGGGCCACCGACGGCATCACCGACCCCGAGATCACCTATGCCTCGAAGAGCCCGGACAATCATTACTGGCTGCCGCCCGATGCCGGCACCAACCTCCAGCTCAACACCACCAAGGCGCCGTTCAACAACCTCGAGTTTCGCAAGGCCATGTCGATGGCCATCGACCGCGGCACGCTGGTCGATATCGCCACTTTCGGACTCACCACGCCGGCCCAATATCCGATCGGCGAAGGCATGTTTTACAAGGACTGGATCGATAAGACGGCGCTCGCCCCCTACCAGTACCTGATGCAGTACGACCCGGAAGCAGCAAAGAAAGTGCTCGATGACGCCGGCTTCGTCGACAAGGACGGCGACGGCTGGCGCGACAACCCCGACGGCACCCCGATCGCCTTCAAGATGGCAGTGCCGGCCGGCTGGGACGACTGGGTGAACACGCTCCAGACCGTCTCGGAAAACCTCCAGGACATCGGCATCAACGGCGAGATGGAGACGCCCGAAGAAGGCGCCTGGTTCGACAACATCCCGACCGGCAATTTCGACGTCTACATCATGTGGACCAACCTGAGCTCGACCCCCTGGTTCACCTATTATTCGATGTTCAACCCGCGTTCGATGGTGCCGGGCACGCTCAACGAGCAGGCCATGCACCAGATGAAGATCCCGGGCATCGAAGCCGATCTCGCCGCGATCAGCGCTACCGCCGACAAAGCGGTGCAGAAAGAGAAGATCACTTCGGTGATGAAGCAGGTGGCCGAGAACCTGCCGGTGATCACGCTGTTCTCCAACCCCGCCTGGTACGAATACTCGACCCGCAACTTCACCGGCTGGCCCAACGCCGACAACGCCTGGTCCCGCCCCAACAACCCCGCCGGCATCCACGAGCGGGTGAAGGTTCTGCTGAGCCTGACGCCGGTGGCGAAGTAAACGACCCTGATGGCTAGGCCGTCACCGAGCCATCCATCTGCGTCCCCTCGCCCCTCCAAGGGGAGCGCAAGAGCGCCCGGGGGGAGAGGGCAAGCGAAGCTTCGAGCGACGCGAGTTAGCGAAGCTAGGGTGAGGGGTGCAGCCTATCCGCACGCTCTGGGTCGCAGCACGCCACCGTGCGATGCTGAACCAGAGAGCGGACCGCACCTCTGAACCCCTCACCCGGCGCTGCGCGCCGACCTCTCCCCTGAGGGGAGAGGTGAACCCGGGGCACAAGTATAGCGAATGGCATTCCTTCTACGCAGGCTAGGCTTCTATTTCGGGGCGTTCTTCGTCGCCATCACCCTCAATTTCCTGATCCCGCGGCTGATGCCGGGGATCCGGCGACCCGCATCCTGTTGTCGCTGCGCGGCAAACTCCGGCCCGACCAGATCGACGCGATCCGCAAGACCTACGGCTTTTCGGGCTCGCTGTGGGATCAGTACCTTAACTATCTCTGGCGCCTCGCCCACTTCGATTTCGGCATCTCGACCGTCAACTTCCCCGAGCCGACGGCGAGCCTCCTCTTCTACGCCGCCGGCTGGACGCTGTTCCTCGTCGGCGCTGCTACTGCCCTCTCCTTTGGTATCGGCATCACCATGGGCATCTGGTCGGCCTGGCGCCGCGGCGGCTTCTTCGACACCTTCTTCACCCCGATCAACGTCATGCTGAACGCCTTCACCCCGGCGGTGGTGGCGCTGCTGCTCTGGTACGCTTTCACCATGCAATGGGCGATCTTCCCGCTCGGCCGCGCCCACGAAATGAACCTCACGCCCGGCTTCAACCTCGAGACCGTCCTCAGCGTCGCCTGGCACGCCGTGCTGCCGGTCGCCTCGATCGTCATCGTCAGCTTCGGCGCGTGGCACCTGGGCATGCGCAACACCATGATCAACCTGCTCAACGAGGATTTCGTGCTGCTCGCCAAGGCCAAGGGCCTCAGCGACCGGCGCATCCGCAACCGCTATGTGGCGCGCAACGCCATCCTGCCGCAGATCACCTCGCTGGCGCTGTCGATCGGCTACGTGCTGGGCGGCGCCTTCATCACCGAAGTGGTGTTCAACTATCCCGGCCTCGGCAAGTTCACCCTCAACGCCATCCAGACCCGCGACTATTCCTTCATCCAGGCGCAGCTGATCCTGCTCACCATGAGTGTGCTCGTCGCCAACCTCGCCTCCGACGTGCTGAACGTCATCCTCGATCCGCGTTTGCGCTCGATTGGGAGGGCATGACGATGGGCTGGAGCGTGCCCCCCACTCCCATGCGGACGATCGCATATCGCAACGCGGCTGACGGACCGGTGCGCGAAGAGTACCCCCTCCCCTGTCCCCTCCCCGCAAGGGGGAGGGAGACGCTCTCACTGACGCCGCTGTTTTGGTCTCCTCCCCCTCGGGGCGACCTCTTGTCGTCCCCCTTGCGGGGGAGGGACAGGATGGGGGGTGCTCTTCCCGCCCCGGCAGGAGTGGCCAAACAATGACCGACATCCTCCCCGCCATCACCACCACCCCACCGCGCGCCGAATTCACCGCCCCGACGCAGCGCGAGCTGATGGCCGAGCTCGGCCTCCGCCCGCGCTCGCGGCTGCTCGCCAAGCTCCCCGGCTGGGCCCAGCTCTTCGTCACCAACAAGAAGGGCATGGTCGGGCTCGTCATCCTCGCCATCTTCGTGCTGCTCGCCCTGCTGGCACCGCTGATCACCCCCTATGATCCCTATCGCCGGGCCGGCAAGCCGCATGTGCAGCCGGGGGTCGAGCACTTCCTCGGCACCTCGCGCCAGGGCAAGGACAATTTCAGCCAGCTGCTCGAAGGCAGCCGCGCCAGCCTTACTGTCGGCTTCATCGCCGGTTTCTCCGCCACGCTGATCGGCCTCGCCGTCGGTATCTCCGCCGGCTATTTCGGCGGCAAGACCGACGAGGTGCTGACCTTCTTCGTCAATGTCTCGCTGGTGCTGCCGGCGCTGCCGCTGATCATCGTGCTCGCCAGCTTCATCGAGGAGGCGTCGCCGACCGTAATCGGCCTGGTGCTTGCCTTGACCGGTTGGGGCTGGAGTGCGCGCACCATCCGCACCCAGACCCTGGCGCTGAAGAGCCGCGAGTTCGTGCTCGCCGCCGAACTGATGGGCGAGAGGAAATGGCGGATCATCGTGCGCGAGATCCTGCCCAATATGAGTTCGTTCGTGGTCGGCGGGTTCGTGCTCGCCACCATCTACGGCATCCTCGCCGAGGCGGCGCTCGAGTTCATCGGGCTCGGCAGCCCCAACTCGGTCACCTGGGGCACCATGCTCTACTGGGCCATGCGGGCCCAGGCGCTGCAGACCGGCGCCTGGTTCGAAATCTGGCCGCCCGCCATCGCCATCATGCTGACCGGTGCAGCGCTGGTGATGGTCAACTTCGCCGTCGACGAGATCACCAACCCGCAACTCGCCGCCACCCGCCGCATCGGCCCCATCCGCCGCTTCCTCAAGCGCCGCAACCGGAGTGCCGATTTTGTCTGAGGTGATGGAAAAGGGTGGTGTGGGCGGAAGGCCCCCTCACCCGCCGCTTCGCGGCGACCTCTCCCCAAAGGGAGAGGTGAAGAGGGATACGGTGCCGCCACAACGACACCTCTCCCTTGGGGGAGAGGTCGGCGCGCAGCGCCGGGTGAGGGGGCCTTTTATGGACAAGGCGCGGTTCGCACCCATCGCTCAGACAGGGAAACCTCATGCTGACCCAGCCTCCCTTGATCGAGGTCCGTAACCTCACTGTCGACTATGTCGGCGCCAACGCCGTGTCGCGCGCCGTCAACGGCATCGACTTCGACATCCGCCCCGGCGAAGCCTTCGGGCTCGCCGGGGAAAGCGGCTGCGGCAAATCCACCGTCGCCTTCGCGCTGGCCCGGCTTACCCGGCTCCCCGGCCTCGTCTCTGGTGGCGCTGTCCGCTTCATGGGCGAGGACGTCTTAAACTTCACCGCCGAGCGGCTGCGGCGCTATCGCTGGAGCGAAGTGAGCTTCGTCTTCCAGTCGGCGATGAATGCCCTGAACCCGGTGATCAAGGTGTCCGAGCAGATCGAGGACGCCATCCTCGCCCATCGCCCCAGGGCCAGCCAGGCCGAAACCCTGGCGCGCGCCGCAGAACTGTTCGAGCTGGTCGGCATCAGCCCGCGCCGCCTCGACGATTACCCGCACCAGTTCTCGGGCGGCATGCGGCAGCGCATCTGCATCGCCATGGCGCTGGCGCTCGAGCCCAAGCTGATCATCATGGATGAGCCGACCACCGCCCTCGACGTGGTGGTGCAGCGCGACATCATCGAGCAGATCTGCGAGCTGAAGGCCCGCTTCGGCTTCTCGGTGCTGTTCATCACCCACGATCTCGGGCTGATGATCGAGTTCTGCGACCGCATCGGCGTGATGTATGCCGGCGAACTGGTGGAAGTGGCGCCGGCGAGCGCCATCCTGACAGCCCCGCAGCACCCCTACACGCGGGCGCTGGGCCGCTCCTTTCCGCCGCTCTCGGGCCCGCGCGTCCGGCTCGAGGGCATTGCCGGTTCGCCGCCCAGCCTCAGCGCCCTGCCCGAGGGCTGCCGCTTCTCGCCGCGCTGCGGCGAGGCCATCCCGGTCTGCCTGCGCGTCGCCCCCGAACTCCGCCCCACCCCTGCCACCGGAGGAGAAGCCGCATGTCACCTGCTGCAATGAGCGAGGCGCCGATCCTCGAGATGCGCGATGTCGACATGCGCTTCGTGCTCGGCGGCCTCGTCGGCAAGCACACCACGCTCCGGGCGCTATCAGGCATCTCGCTCAAACTCACCCCCGGCCGCGCCCTGGCGCTGGTCGGCAAATCCGGCTCCGGCAAATCCACCTGCGCCCGCATGCTGGCCCGCGTCTACGAGCCGGCCGCCGGCGAAATCAGCTTTCGCGGCACTGACGTCGGCAAGCTCAGCGGCAAAGCGCTCACCGATTATCGCGCCCAGGTGCAGATGATCTTCCAGGATCCGTTCGGCTCACTGAACCCCACTCAAACCATCGGCTACATCCTCGAACGACCGCTGCGCCTCCACCGCCCCGAACTCGGCGGCAAACAGATCAGCGCCGAAAGCGAAGCGCTGCTCGCCCAGGTCGGGCTCGTTCCGGCTGCGGAATTCCTGAAGCGTCGGCCGCACGAACTGTCGGGCGGCCAGCGCCAACGCGTCGCCATCGCCCGCGCCCTGTCGGTGAACCCGACCGTATTGCTGGCGGATGAGCCCACCTCGATGCTCGACGTCTCGGTCCGCCTCGGGATCCTCAACCTGCTCGAGGACCTGAAGCGCGAAAAACACCTCGCCGCCCTCTACATCACCCACGATATCGCCACCGCTTGCTACTTCGCGGAGGAAACCGCGGTGATGTATGCCGGCCATCTGGTCGAGCAGGGGCCGAGCGAGGCGATTACCGACAACCCACGCCATCCCTATACCCAGTTGCTCATCGCCGCGGTGCCCAACCCGAAAAACAAGATCACCGGCGCTGCCGTCCGCCGCGCCGCCGATATTCCGCTGTGGACCACCGAAAGCCGTGGCTGCCCGTTCGCGCCGCGCTGCCCGCGGGTGACCGACATCTGCCGCGACACCATGCCGGCCCCCACGACCGTCGGCGACCGCCACACCGCCCGCTGCCACCATCTCCAGGTTGCCACCAACTCTGACCGGACCTTCCAATGAACCAGCGCCTGGCGATCAACGCCCAGTATCCGGCGCTATTCTCGAGCCGCGCCATCGCCACCAACCAGGTCGGCTATGAAGCCGCGGGGCCGAAATTCGCCGTCCTCGCCCTCGGTGACGGGCCCGACTTCACTGCGCTGCGCCTGCGTGATGCCGCCAGCGGTGAGGTGGCGTTCGAAACCACGCCCGACCGCCCAACCGGCGTCGACAATTGGAAAACCCAGCGCTGGCAAAGCGCGGAGTTCACCGCCTTCACCGGCAGCGGCCGGTTCGTGCTCGAAGCGCTCGACACCAGCGGCGCCCGCCTCGTCTCCGAACCCTTCGAGATTGTCGCCGAACTCTACACCGGGCGCTTCGCCGCGGCGCTGCTCGGCTATTTCCAGAGCCAGCGCACCGAGGAGCCCTATCTCAGTGCCGACCGTGCCATCCCGTTCATCGGCAATAAGCGCAACGCCCGCGTCGACGTACACGGCGGCTGGTACGACGCCTCCGGCGACGTCTCGAAATATCTGAGCCACCTGAGCTACGCCAACTTCATGAACCCACAGCAGACCCCGCTGGTGGTCTGGGCGCTGTCAAAGGCCGCGATCTGCCCGCATATCGACCGGAGCCTCCACGCCGCCTGCCGTGCGGAGGCGCTGTGGGGCGCCGATTTCCTGGTGCGCATGTGCGACCCCGCGGGCATGTTCTACATGACCGTGTTCGACCGCTGGTCGGGCGACACGGCGCAACGCGAGATCTGCTCCTACTCGACCCAGAAGGGGTTGAAGCACGACAGCTGGGAAGCCGGCTACCGTCAGGGCGGCGGCATGGCCATCGCCGCGCTCGCCCGCGCCGCCCGGCTGAAAGCCGATGGCGAGTTCACGGCCGCGGATTATCTCGCGACCGCCGAACGCGCCTTCGCCCACCTCGAAGTCCACAACCTCGAGTATCTCGACAATGGCGAAGAAAACATCATCGACGACTATTGCGCCCTGCTCGCCGCCACCGAGCTCAGCCGCTCCACCGGCAAGCTCGGATATCTGGTGAAGGCCGGCGAACGTGCCGCGAGCCTGCTCGACCGGCTGACCGGCGGCCATGGCTATGATGGCTGGTGGCGCGCCGATAACGGCACCCGCCCATTCTTTCACGCCTCCGACGAGGGCCTGCCGATCGCCGCTTTGGTTGATTATCTCGGCATCGCGCCAGAGGCCGACAAGACCCGCATCGCCGCCGCCCTCGGCAAGGTGGTCCGGCACCTCGCCGCCGTGACTGCCGAGGTCAACAATCCCTTCGCCTACCCGCGCCAGCTGGTGCAGCGGGGCGACGCTAGCGTCGGCACCCAGTTCTTCTATCCACATGGCAATGACAGCGGCTATTGGTGGCAGGGCGAGAACGCCCGCCTCGGCAGCCTCGCCTATGCGTTGCGCCGCGCCATGCCGCATATCGATACCGAAGCCGCCGAACTGGCGCGCGTCCAGTCGCAGCGCGCCCTCGACTGGATCCTCGGCCTCAACCCCTACCACGCCTCGATGCTGCAGGGTTTCGGCCACAACTGGGCGATGTACGGGCCGGCGAAATTCCCCAATGCCGATGGCGGCATCTGCAACGGCATCACCTCGTCGCTATCGGACGAAACCGCTATCGGCTTCTGCGAAACCGAGGACCCGTTCCAGTCCTGGCGCTGGAGCGAGCAATGGCTGCCGCACGCCGCCTGGTTTCTGCTGGCGATGACGGAGTATTGAGGTCATCACCGACGCCGGAGCGAGCGGACCCCCGGCTCAACTATGGGAACGCCGCCCAACTCTCACACTCACGGCATCACCGGAACCCAAAACCGCCCGCCGCGATTTAGTGTCGCCGGCCCTTTCCATTGAACCGTACCGGCGACACACTATGTGCTTGTAATCGCAGCAGACCCGGCCCTCCCAATGCCCGCTCCCGTCGTCGATGCCAAAGGCATCAATCTGCATCTGAAGAACGGCGGCACCGCGCTGCATATCCTGAGGGATGTCGACCTCAGCCTCGCCCCGGGCGAGGTGACGGCAATCGTCGGCCCCTCGGGCAGCGGCAAGACCTCGCTGCTGATGGTGCTGTCCGGCCTCGAACAGGCATCGTCCGGCGCGATCACCGTCGCCGGCACCGATATCGCGACGCTCAACGAAGATCAGCTCGCCATCTTCCGGCGCAACGCGCTCGGCATCCTGTTCCAGAACTTCCACCTGATCCCCTCGTTGACCGCTCTCGAGAACGTCGCCCTCACCCTCGAGATTGCCGAACCCGCGCTGCCCTGGCCGGAAATCCAGCGCCGCGCCGCAGCGGCGCTCGGCGATGTCGGGCTGGGCGCCCGCCTGACCCATTTGCCCAGCGCCCTGTCCGGCGGCGAACAGCAGCGCGTCGGCCTCGCCCGCGCCATTGTCGGCAACCCCAAACTGCTGCTGGCGGACGAGCCCACCGGCAACCTCGACCAGGAAACTGGCGCCCACGTCATCGAGCTGATGTTCGGCATCGCCCGCGAGCGCGGCACCGCGATCCTCCTGATCACCCACGATGCCTCGCTCGCCGCCAAGGCCGATCGTCAGTTGCGCATGAACGAAGGCCAGCTCAGCGAGCGGGTGCCGGCGTGAGTGCCGCTGCCGCGACCCTGCGCGGCTGGCTGCGCGTCGCGCTGAAAGACCTGCGCGGCGACCTGCGCCGCTTCACTATCCTCCTCGCCTGCCTGGCGCTCGGCGTCGGCACCATCACCATCGTCGGTTCGGTCGGCGCGGCGCTGCAATCGGCGCTGCTGCGTGACGCCCGCACCCTGCTCGGCGGCGACATCGAGGCCCAGCTCTCCTATCGCGCCGCCAACCCGGAGGAGCGGCAGGCATTCGAGCGGCTGGGCAAGCTCGGCGAAGTCATCGAGGTGATGGGCCGCGGCGATGCCGGCGACCGCAACAGCTTCCTCGCCATCCGCGCCGTCGATGCCAACTATCCGCTGATCGGCAGCGTCACCGTAAAGGATGCCGGCGCCCCCCTGCCCGAACTGCTTGCGACGCGCGGCGATAACAGCTTCGGCCTCGTCGCCGATCAGTTGCTGCTCGATCGCCTCGGTCTGAAACTCGGCGACCAGCTCACTATCAGCGATGCCAGCTTCACCCTCACCGGCGTTATCGGCAGCGAGCCGGATCGGATCACCGCCGGCCTGCAGTTCGGCCTCCCCGTGCTGATGTCGGTCGATGCGCTCAACGCCACCGGCATTCTGGCGCCCGGCGTTCTCGCCAGTTACCGCTACAAGATCCTGCTCAACGGCGCCGATCCCGATGCGGCGATGCAATCGATCAGGACGGCGTTCCCAAGGCCGGCTGGAAACTCGCCGGCCCGAAAGACGCCACCGAGGACCTGGCGCGCTTCTTCGATATGTTCGCGCGCTTCCTCACCATTGTCGGGCTGTCCTCGCTGCTGGTCGGCGGGCTCGGCGTTTCCAATGCCATTTCGGCCTATGTCACCGAGCGGCAGCGCTCCATCGCCACCATGAAGGCGCTCGGCGCCACCGGCCCACGCATCCTCGTCCACTTCCTCACCCAGGTGATGCTGCTCACCCTGGCCGGCATCATCCTCGGCCTGCTGCTCGGCACTGTTCTCACCATGGTGCTGCTGCCGATCCTCGGCGGCCTGCTCGGCCTCGGGTTGCCACCGGTGGTCGATCCGGTGACGCTGTGGACGGCCGCCGGCTTCGGCGCCCTCACCGGCTTCGCCTTCGGCTATCTGCCGCTGCGCCGCGCCGAAAAGCTGAAGCCGGCTTTGCTGTTCCGCTCCGCCGGCTCGGCGGTCGAAGGCGGGCTCGGTTGGCGCGACTTGCTGAAGCCCGGCCTGTGGCTGCCGCTCGGCCTTGCCGCCGCCGGCATCTATGGGCTCGCGGCGCTGACCACCGGCCGGCCGCTGCTGGTGCTGTGGTACGCCATCGGCATCCTCGTGGCCTTCCTGATCCTTCGCGGCGCCGCCGCCTTGCTGCAGCGTAGCCTCAAGCTGCTCCCGCCGCTCCCCAACGCGGCGCTCCGCAACGCCATCAAATCGATCTGGCGCCCCGGCGCCCCAGCCCCGGTGGTCATCCTGTCGCTCGGGCTTGGCCTCGCGCTGCTGCTGCTGATCGCCTTGATCGACGGGAACCTCCGCCACCAGTTGGCCCGCGAGTCGATCCCCAACGCCCCGAGCTTCGTCTTCATGGATCTGTTCGATGACGAGGTGGTGGCGCTGAAGCAGTTTTCGGTCGGCGACAAATCAGTGGAGAGTTTCGCCTCGCTGCCCATGGTCACCGGCGCCATCGAGGCGATCAACGACACCCCGATCGCCGACCTCAACCGCAAGCCGCCACCCGAATTCGCCTTCGTCCTCGAAGGCGAAATCCCGCTCTCCGCCTCCGACGCCCTGCCCGATCAATCGACCATCACCGAAGGCAGCTGGTGGCCGCCGGGCTTCATCGGCCCGCCCGAGGTTTCGGTGTTCCAGCGCCTCAAGGAGCCGCTCGGGCTGAAGCTCGGCGACATCCTCACCTTCCGCATCTTCGGCGAAGCGGTGAAGGTGAAGATCGGCAGTTTTCGCGATTATGCCTGGCGCTCCGGCAGCGTGAACTTTGGCTTCGTGCTGTCGCCCAATGCGCTCGCCGACTACCCGCTGAGCTATCTCGGCCTGCTCAAGGCCGTGCCCGGCGACGAGCCCGCGGTGCAGCAGCGCCTCGTCGCGCAATTCCCCGATCTCTTGTTCCTGCCGGTCAGCGAGGCCCTCGAAACCTTCGCCGCCATCCTCGCCAATGTCACCACCGCCGTCGAAGTGATCGGCGGCCTCGCCGTGGTCAGCGGCGTCCTGGTGCTGGCCGGCGCCATGGCGGCAGGCCGAAAGCAGCGCAAATCCGATGCCGTGGTGATGAAGGTGCTGGGCGCCACCCGCGGCGATGTGGTCCGCGCCTATCTGGTCGAATACGGCCTGCTCGGCCTCCTTGCCGCGGTGCTGGCGGCGCTGCTCGGCCTCGTCGGCACCTGGGCCTTCGTCGAGTTCGTCTTGGAAATCGACTTCTGGGCCGATCCGGCCCTGCTGCTCTGGGTCACCATCGGCACCATCGCGCTGGCCATCGCCGTCGGCATGCTCACCACCTGGTCAGCGCTTTCGACCCGTCCCGCCAGCTTCCTGCGCGAGGAGTGATCTCTTCTGATCCTCCCCGCGTGGCGGGGGAGGGGGACCAGCGGAGCTGGTGGAGGGGGCAGCCTTGAGCTAGCGTCCCGCGCAAACGGAGATCCCGATGCGTCGACTGCTGTTTCTTCTGTTCCTGCTGCTAGCCCCGGCCGCTCACGCCGCCGAACCGCAGATCGACGAAGTCCGCGCCGCCTGGGCCGCCTGCACAGAACTGCTCGAAACCGCGCCGAACGACTGGACCGGCTGGCGCCGCAACTTCGATGGCGGCTACGCCGACCATTTCGAGTTTCACGATGGCGGCGACGACGCCCCCTCGGTGCTGGTGCAGACCTGGCTGATCGACGCCATTGCCACCCAGACCGACACCTCGTGCTTCCGCCCTGACGGCAGCCTCGCCTTCATCTATTCCGAGATGGTCTCACCCAATATGGCCGAAGGCGCTGTCGGCCCCGCCATCACCCGCGAGGGCCGCCTCTACTTCGCCCCCGACGGCCAACTGCTGCGGCTGCTGAAGCGCATCACCGAGGCCGGCAAGGAGGTCGCGCCGATCGACAACGACAAATACCAGCTCGCCCGCGGCTGTGGCCTCACCGCCCCGCACGCCACGGTGGCTGACGTGCGCTCGCATATGATCGCCGAGCTTGGCGATATCGAGGGGACGCGGGGGACGTATGTGGCGGAGCCGCTGGATTGGTGTGGGATGGAAGTGGAGTAGCTGGAGAAGCCAGCGCGGAAAGAGCACCCCCACCCTGTCCCTCCCCCGCAAGGGGGGAGGAGACCCTGTGGCCATTGTCATCGCCCCATGAACACCGGTGCAAGTGTTGGCGTCTCCCTCCCCCTTGCGGGGAGGGGACAGGGGTGGGGGTGCTCTTTTCGCACCTGCCCATCGGTGGCATCTGCGCCGCAGCCTACTCCGGCTGCCCACCAACCTTGGTCACCGCCGCCGACCCCGCCTCGATACCCCGCCTCAGGCACGTCTCGACATCGACGCCCCTGAGTTCCGCCGAAACGAACGCTGCGGCGAACGCATCGCCGGCCCCGGTCGTATCGACCACCTTCACCACCGGCGCCGGCAGCTTCAGCTTGACGCCCGAGGCATCGCCGACCGCCGCGCCGCCCGCCCCCAGCTTGACGACCACCCGGCCGTAATTCTGGCCGAGCCGGCGCATCTGCGCCTCGAGATCATCGCTGCCGGCCAGCGCCACCGCCTCATCGGCATTGGCGAACAGCGTCGAAAACCCCTTGGTCCACTCGAGGAACTTGTCGGCTCCGACTTCTTCGACGAAGCCCACCGAGGCCGCATCGACCGCCACCGGAATACTGCGCGATTGCGCCTCGCCGGCCATCCAGCGCGCCGCGTGGCGCGGCTTTTCTGCAAACAGCGAATAGCCCGAGACCAGCACGTAGCGCGTCTCGCCGAGCAGCCACACCGGCATGTCGGAATGCGACAGATCGAGGTTGGCCCCCCGATGGTGAGGAAGCTCCGCTCCCCATCCGGATCGACGATGATGACGAGGATCCCCGATGGCTTCGACGGATCGGCGATCAGCACCGGATCGACATGGAAGCCGCGCAGGTACGCTTCCAGGTGCGGCTTGTCCCGCGCCCCGACCCGCGCCACGAAGCTGACCGGCGTGCCCATCGAGCCCAGCCATACTGCCTGGTTGGCGCCCGAGCCGCCCGGCCGCTGGGTGATCTGCGCCCGCCGGTCCGAGCCGCGCACCAGCGGCCCCTCGGGCAGCACGATGACATCGGTCATCACGTCGCCGATGACGATAACCCGGCCGGCGCTGTCGTTCATTTGTTGAACTTTGCCAGCGCCACTGCGATCTCGGAGGCGACGCGCGCGTTGTTTTCAACGAGCGCGATATTGGCCACGAGGCTCTTGCCGTCGGTGAGCTCGAAAATGCGCTTGAGCAGGAACGGCGTCAGCTCCTTGCGGCTCACCCCTTCTTTTTCGGCGCCCTTGATCGCTTCGTTGATCCGGCCTTCGATCTCATCCTTGTCGAGCGCTGCGCTCTCGGGGATCGGGTTGGCCACCAGCACGCCGCCGAGCCCCAGCGCGAACTGCAGCGCGATCACCTTGGCCGCGTCCTTGCCGCTCTCGACCCGATGATCGACATTGCCGCCCGACTGGCGCGCCCAGAAGGCCGGGAAGTCGGCGGTCTGGAAGCCCAGCACCGGCACGCCCTTGCTTTCCAGCACTTCGAGAAGTCTGGGGATATCGAGGATCGACTTGGCCCCGGCGCACACCACCGCCACCTGGGTGCGGCCGAGTTCGTCGAGGTCGGCCGAGATATCGAAAGTGGTCTCCGCCCCGCGATGCACGCCGCCGATGCCGCCGGTGGCGAACACCTGGATGCCTGCCGATGCCGCCGCCATCATCGTCGTCGCCACCGTGGTGCCCGCTACCTCACCCGAGGCGAGCAGCGCCGCAACGTCGCGGCGCGACGCCTTGGCCGCCTTGCCGCCGGTTTGCGCCAGCCGCTCGAGGTCCTTGGCAGTGACGCCGACCTTGAACTTGCCATCCATGATGGCGATCGTCGCCGGCACCGCGCCGTGCTTTTCGATCACCGCCTCGACGTTCTGCGCCATCTCCAGGTTTTGCGGATACGGCATGCCATGGGTGATGATGGTGGAATTCGAGCGCCACCACCGGCTGGCCGGCGTCGAGCGCCTTCTTGACCGCGGGCGAGATGGAAAGGTGCTTCTTGAGGCTCACTGCGAATGCTCTTTCGGAAAAGGACTTCGCCCTGACTTGAACTGAAAACGCCGGGAGTTCAACTCCCGAAAAGCCGGAGCGAGCTGCCCCCACCCCTGTCCCCTCCCCCTCAAACAGGGGAGGGAGACGCAAACTACGACGCCAGTGCAAGGGTCTCCCTCCCCATTCTTAAGGGGTGGGGGTCCACAGCCACCGGCGACCGTCATTCCACGCATTGCCGCACACCCGCAACGCCCCCAAAACCCTTGCCCCAGTTCGGATTTCCCACTAGGTTCCGGTCCGGCTGGAAGGCCTGTCGCGAGGGGTCACGTCACTGCTTACCGTCATTGTTGATCCGGAGCCTCCGCCGGATCGATGGGCGCCCGGCTCCGGGCACATTGCGAACCCGAATTTTCCCGGCGCGACACCCGCGCTGCTTGGCCTACCCTCCCGCGTACCCGCTCCCCGACATCGCCGTCAGCCAGCTATTCGCACCCATTTCATTGCTGTTCGCCGGGCCTCGTGCCCCCGATCCGTCAACCGGCGCCGCACGCGTCCGGACTGTTAGCCATGCACCGCAGCCACCCGCGGTTCTGATCAAGGAGACCATCATGCACAAGCCGATCCTCATCGCCAAAATTACCGCGGCTTTGGGAGCGCTGCTCGTCGCCACCCCGGCCCTGGCGCAGGAAAATGTCGTCAACGTCTACAACTGGTCCGACTACATCGCCGAAGACACCATCGCCAACTTCGAGGCCGAAACCGGCATCAAGGTGAACTACGACGTCTATGACAATAACGAGATCGTCGACGCCAAGCTCCTCGCCGGCAATTCCGGCTACGACATCGTCGTCCCCTGGGCAGCTTCCTCGAGCGCCAGATCAAGGCCGGCCTGATCCTGCCGCTCGACAAGTCGAAGCTGCCCAACCTCGTCAACCTCGACCCGGCCGTGATGGCCACCGCTAACCAGCAGGACCCGGACAACGCCTACGGCGTGCCCTACATGATCAACACCATCGGGCTCGGCTACAACGTCGCCAAGGTGAAGGCGGCGCTCGGCGATGCCGCCCCGCTCGACAGTTGGGACCTGCTGTTCAAGCCGGAGGTCGTCGCCAAGCTGAAGGATTGCGGCGTCGCCGTGCTCGACAGCCCGTCGGAAGTCACCGGCATTGCGCTGCATTATCTCGAACTCGATCCGAATTCCGAGAACGAGGAAGACCTGGCCAAGGCCGAAGCGCTGCTCACCAGCATCAAGCCCTCGATCCGCTACTTCCATTCGAGCCAGTACATCGACGATCTCGGTAACGGCGAAATCTGCCTCGCCCTTGGCTATTCGGGCGATATCTTCATTGCCGCGGACGCCGCCAAGCAGGCCGCGCAGGGCAACGAGATCAACTATCTGATCCCCAAGGAAGGCGCCGCGACGCTGTTCGATTTCCTCGCCATCCCGGTCGATGCGCCGCATCCGGACAACGCCCTGAAGTTCATCAACTACATCCTCGAGCCCAAGGTCGTGGCGGCGATCACCAACTACGTGTTCTACGCCAACCCGAACGTGCCGGCGCTGGAGTTCGTGGACGAGGCAGTGAAGTGAAATCCGGGCATTTATCCGCCGGCCGAGACCATCGCCAAGGCGTTCGTGATGAAGGCGCACTCGCCTGAGTTCGAAGAGGTCTTGACCCGGACCTGGACCCGCATCAAAACCGGTCTGTAATTCTCCTCTTGGGGGGCGGCACACTGGAGCGCCTCAGGAAAAGTGGCAACGGTTTTCCGGTTCGGAAGCGCGACCACAAAAACCTGGAGCACTTCGGCGTTCTCTTGAACGACGTAGGGCTCCAGCCTGCCTTCAGTCTTTCCCAGGTGCCGCATGGCCAAGAAGCCGCAGCTCGCCATCGACACGCGCCCCTGGCGCGATCCGTCGGCCAAGCCGTTTGTGCGCATCCGCAACGTCTCGAAGAAATTCGGCGACGTCTCGGCGGTGCACGAAGTGTCGCTCGATATCTACAAATCCGAACTGTTCTGCCTGCTCGGCGGCTCGGGCTCGGGCAAGTCGACGCTGCTGCGCATGCTGGCCGGCTTCGAGCAGCCGACCTCAGGCACCATCGAGATCGACGGCCAGGATATGACCCAGGTGCCGCCCTACCAGCGGCCGGTCAACATGATGTTCCAGTCCTATGCGCTGTTCCCGCATATGAATGTCGAGCAGAACATCGCCTATGGCCTCAAACGCGATAACATGCCGCGCGCCGAGATCGCCGACCGCGTCGCTGAGCTGTTGAGCCTCGTCAAGCTCCAGGATTACGGCAAGCGCAAGCCGAGCCAGCTCTCGGGCGGCCAGCGCCAGCGCGTCGCCCTCGCTCGTTCGCTCGCCAAGCGCCCGAAACTGCTGCTGCTCGACGAGCCGCTCGGCGCGCTCGACAAGAAGCTGCGCGAGGAAACCCAGTTCGAACTGGTGAAGATCCAGGAATCGCTCGGCGTCACCTTCATCGTCGTCACCCACGACCAGGAAGAGGCGATGACGCTCGCCACCCGCATCGGGGTGATGAACCAGGGCGAGATCGCCATGATCGGCGAACCGCACGATATTTACGAGTTCCCCAACTCACGCTTCGTTGCGAGCTTTATCGGCTCGGCCAACATGGTCGAGGGCATCGTCACCGAGGACGAGCCGGACCATGTCCGCATCCGCTCGCCCGAGCTCGGCTGCGATATCTATGTCGGCCACGGCGTCGACTGCGCCCCGACCAGATCCTGTGGTGGGCCATCCGCCCCGAAAAGATGGAGCTGAGCCGCGACAAGCCCGAGGCGCTCAACGGCGCCAACGTCACCCGCGGGGTGGTCGAGGACATCGGCTATCTCGGCGACATGAGCGTCTACCAGGTGCTGCTCGAAAGCGGCAAACGCATCCGCGTCAGCCAGACCAACACCGTCCGCGGCAAGCCCGACGCCATCACCTGGGAAGAGCAGGTCTACGTCACCTGGGGCGACAGCGCCGGCTCGGTGCTGACGGTATGACCCTCACCGGCAACCAGTTGCCGCCGCCGCGTCGCCTCCGCCCGTGGAGCGGGTTGGAGCGCCGGCTGCGTGATGTCGGCATTTCCGGCCACACCCTGGTGATCGCCGCGCCGGCGATCTGGCTGACCGTGTTCTTCCTCATCCCGCTGTTCGTGGTGTTCGGCATTTCGCTCGCCACCAAGCAGTTCGGCCGTCCGCCCTATTCGCCGCTGCTCACCACCGAGGGCGGCACGGTGCAGCTGACGCTGCATTTGTCGAACTACGTCAAGCTGTTCACCGATCCGCTCTATGTCGCGGCTTATCTGAGCTCGATCCGCATCGCGCTGATCGCCACGGTGATCACCCTGTTCATCGGCTACCCGATGGCCTATGCCATCGCCCGTGCGCCGGACAAATGGCGCAACATCCTGCTGATGCTGGTGATCCTGCCGTTCTGGACCTCGTTCCTGCTGCGCGTCTACGCGCTGAGCGGCTTCATGCGCGGCAATGGCGTGATCAACCAGGTGCTGGGTATCTTCGGCATCGAGCCGCTGGTGATGATGCAGACCGATTTCGCCGTCTATGTCGGCATCGTCTACACCTACCTGCCGTTCATGATCCTGCCGCTCTACACCAACCTCGTGAAGCTCGAACTCTTCGCTGCTCGAGGCCTCGGCCGATCTCGGCTCGCGCCTGGCAGACCTTCCTCTCGGTCACCCTGCCGCTGTCGCTACCCGGCATCGTTGCCGGCTCCATGCTGGTGTTCATTCCGGCGATCGGCGAGTTCGTCATCCCCTCGCTGCTCGGCGGTCCGCAGACCCTGATGATCGGCCGCGTCCTGTGGGACGAGTTCTTCGGCGCCACCAACTGGCCGCGCGCCGCCTCGGTCGCCGTCGCCATGCTGGTGGTCGTCGTCATTCCCATCCTGCTGCTGCAGAAGGCGCAGGATGCCGTGGCTGAGAAGGGCAAGTAAATGCGGCGCGGCTGGTTCCTTCCCATCGCGGCAACCCTCGGCTTTGCCTTCCTCTATCTGCCGATCATCTCGCTGGTGGTGTTCTCGTTCAACGAGAGCCGGCTGGTGACGGTGTGGTCGGGCTTTTCGACCAAATGGTATGGCGAGCTGTTCGCCGATCCGCAGATGCTGGGCGCCGCCTGGCTGAGCCTCCGGATCGCGTTCTTTTCCGCCAGCTTCGCCCTGGTGCTGGGCACCCTCTGCGCCGTGGCTTTGGTGCGCTTCAAGCGCTTCCGCGGCCACACCGTGCTCGCCGGCACCGTCTCCGCCCCGCTGGTGATGCCCGACGTGATCACCGGGCTGGCGCTGCTGCTGCTGTTCGTCGGCATGGAGTCGATCTTCGGCTGGCCGGCCGGCCGCGGCATCGTCACCATCATCATCGCCCACACCACCTTCTGCATGGCCTACATCACCGTAGTTGTGCAGTCGCGCCTCTCCGATCTCGATCTGAGCCTCGAGGAAGCGGCGATGGACCTCGGCGCCACGCCGTTCCGGGTGTTCTTCGACATCACTTTGCCGATCATCGCGCCGGCTTTGGTTTCAGGCTGGCTGCTCGGCTTCACCCTGTCGCTCGACGACCTGGTGATCGCCAGCTTCGTCTCCGGTCCGGGCTCCTCGACCCTGCCGATGGTCATCTTTTCTAAGATCAAGCTTGGCGTTTCCCCCGACGTCAACGCGCTGGCCACCATCATCATCGGCATCGTGGCGCTGGGCGTCCTCGGCGCCACCATCATCGGCCTCCGCGGCAACAGTAAAGCCAAGCGGGCGTAGGACTGCTCGGGCGGCTCCGGTCCCTTCTCCCTCAGGGGAGAAGGTGGCGCAAAGCGCCGGTTGAGGGGTGAAGCGGCGCAACTCGCGCTCGTTGAGAAGCTGAACCCCTCACCCAGCTTCGCTAAGGACCTTCGGTCCCAAGCTACGCTGCCCTCTCCCCTTAGGGGAGCGCGATAGCGCCCCCGAGGGCGAGGGGGCGGCCGGCCCACCGAAGCTCCCACCCCGGTTTCGCCCTTGTGCCTGCTTGCGCCCGCGTCCCCGCGGGTCTATGTGAGCGATTGTCGGTCGAACGTCTCGGCCGGCAGTTCTCAGGCGGGGTGCAACTCCCCACCGGCGGTAGATGGGTGAAAGCCCAAAGCCCGCGAGCGCTTCCGGAGCAATCTGGAGGGTCAGCAGATCCGGTGTAACTCCGGAGCCGACGGTATAGTCCGGATGAAAGAGAACGGGATTTACGCTGGCTCTGCCGGCGCGCCCCCTCATGCCGAGGGTTCTCCGCGTCGTCATTCCCGTCGCGATTCCCCGTAACCCTGAGGAAACAGGCTACGGAAAGGATCGTTTGATGAGCCAGGTTTCCTCGACTACCAAATCCGCCGCCACGGTGGGCGCCATCTTCATGCTGGTCGCTGCTGTCGCCTTTGCCGGTTCCAACGTGCTGCAATCGGTGCTGCCGACCCCCGTCGAGTATGGGGGCTTCGGCATGGCTTCGACCGGCATGGTGTTCTGGCAATACCTGATTGCCGGCGTGCTCAGCCTGCCGCTGATCTTCCGCATCGGCATCGACAAGCTGCGCACCAGCCACCCGCTGGCGCACGAGATCCGTGCTTTCGTCTCGGCCCTCGGCGCCCATGTCTTCGTCTATGGCTTCGCCTCGGGCGTGCCGATCTGGCAGATGGTCACGCTCCTCGCCGCCGGCCCGCTGTTCATTATCCTCGGCTCGACCATTTTTCTCGGCGAGCGCGCCTCGCCCGCCCGCCTTGTCGCGGCGCTTGTCGGCTTTGCCGGGGCGATCATCGTCTCCGGCGTCGGCAGCGAAAGCCTCGGCTGGCACACCCTGATCCCGATCGTCGCCGCAGCGCTCTGGGCCACCACCGACGTCCTGACCAAATACTTGACGCTGCAGGGAGAGCCCCCGGAAACACTGACCATCTCGCTCTTGGTGCTGGTCACCCCGAACCACCTGCTGATCCTCCTCGTCGTCAACGCGCTGAGCTGGCTCGCCCCGGCGCTGCTGCCGGCCGGCCTCGCCACCGGTTTCCCGTTCGCGCTGCCGACCGGCGATGGCTTGTTGCTGTTGCTGCTGCTCGGCGTGCTCACCGGCTTTGCGCAATACCTGATGGCTTTCGCCTACAAGACCGCCGACGCCACCTATCTGCAGCCTTTCGCCGACCTCAAGGTGCCGCTCAGCGCCCTCGTCGGCTGGATCGCCCTGGGCCAGATGCCGTCGGTCTGGTTCTGGCCGGGCGCCGCGCTGATCGTCGCGGCCTCGGTCTTCATCTATTGGGTCGAGAGCCGCAATCGCACCCCTGATCTCGCCACCGCCTGAGGCCGCTGCACGCCCTCAGGCCCCGAGGCCGCCGTGACTGCGGCCTCCGCGGCGACGGTCTCCCGGCGAGGGCTCTGCCCTCGTCCGGAGCCGTCGTCCGCTCATTTCCTGACTGATAGAGACGGCCGTCTCTCTCAGTCGACTTCCACCCATCGCCCCTCGCGATGCGATTGCGCCATCGCGTGCACCGCCCGCTCGATCTCCAGCCCGCGCGTGAAATCGACGATCTGCGCCGCGCTGTCGCCACCAATCGCCTTCAGCAGCTCATGGCACTCGATAATCTTCAGCTCATTGAACCCCAGGCCATGCCCGGCGCCGGAATGAACCGGTCGTAGGGCGCATGCACCGGTGCCGTAAGGATGGTGCGAAACCCCTGCTCCGCCGCATGGTCGCTCGCCTGAAACAGTTGGAACTCGTTCATTCGCTCCTGATCATAAGCGATCGTCCCTTTCGAGCCGAACACCTGCACCGCGATCCGCCCCTTCCGCCCCAGGCCGAGCGATCGAGCGCCATTACGCCCGATGCGCCGTTCCTGAGCTCCAGCAGCACCGAGGCGATGTCCCAAGTCTCGACCGCCCGTCGCCCGCCATCGCGGCTCGGCCGGTCGGCATAGGGCTTTGACAGCTGCGCCATCACCCGCGTCACCCCGCCGAACAGGAACTGCATCAGGCTCAGCGGGTGGACGCCAAAATCGTCGAGCGCGCCGTAGCCCGATGACGTCTCGCTCTTCCAGTAGAACAGCGCTTCCGGGTCGGCCATGAAATCCTCGTCCATCTCGAAACGGACATGGTTCACTGTGCCGATGGCGCCCGCCTCGAGCAGCGTCCGGATGTGCCGGATCACCGGGTTCTGGATGTAGTTGTAGCCGAGCGCCGTGACCTTGCCCGAGGCGCGCGCCGCCGCCACCATTCGCTCGGCCTCGGCGAACCCCACCGCCATCGGCTTCTCGCACCAGACATGCTTGCCGGCGTCCAGCGCCGCGATCGCCATCTCGGCATGGAAGGCGTTCGGCGTCGTCACCGACACCACCTCGACTTCCGGATCGGCAATCAGCGCCCGCCAGTCCGAGGTGGATTTTTCGAACCCGAACTCCTCGGCCCGCCGCGCCGCCAGCTCCGGCGACACCTCGGCCAGATGCACCAGCCGCGGCTTCGGCCCATCCCCGAACACCGGCTTCACCCCATTCCAGGCCAGCGCATGGCACTTGCCCATATAGCCCGTACCGATCAGGCCGACGCCGATGCTGTTCATGTTATCCTCTTCACTCGTTGTGCTTGGCGCCCCTCACCCCGCGGATAAGGCCTTCGGCCTCATCCGCCGCCCTCTCCCCAGAGGGGCGAGGGGGCGTTGTGGCACAGGCCTTGCAAGGTGCGTCCCCTCTCCCCTTGGGGGAGAGGGTTAGGGTGAGGGGCGCCAAGCACTCAGACGTCACCCAAGAAAACGCCCGAAGCCCTCGCGGACCCCGGGCGCCAGTCGCTCTGGAGGAGAGCTTACTTGTAGTCCGCGGCGTTGTCCTTGGTCACCAGCACGGTGCCGGTATCGATCCACGGCTCGAGCGTCTTGCCGGCCTTCAGATCGACCAGCGCCTGGATACCGAAGCCACCGATATTGCCCGGGGCCTGCGCCACCGAAGCGGTCATTTCGCCGGCGAGGATCGAGGCGGCCGCGTCGGGGTTGGCATCGAACCCGACCACCATCACGTCCTTGAGCTTCGCCGCGGCCTTCAGCGCTTCCACCGCGCCCAGCGCCATATTGTCGTTGGAGCCGAAAATGCCCTTGATGCCGGGGTTGCCGGCAAGGATGTTCTCGGTCACCGACAGGCCCTTGGCCCGGTCCCACTCGGCGGTCTGCTCGGCCACCACTTTGAGGCCGCAGGCCTCGAGGCCCTTCTTCGAGCCTTCGGCGCGGGCCTGGCCGGTCGACTGGCTGACGAGGCCCTGGAGGATCGCCACGTCCGAGCCGGCGGGCAGGTTCTTGCACATGAAGTCGGCGGCCAGCGCCGCGCCCACTTCGTTGTTGGTGCCGATGAAGGTGATGCCTTCGTTGGTGCCGCGGGTATCGACGAACACCACCGGGATGCCCGCGGCCTTCGCCGCATCGACCACCGGAGCGAGTGCATTCGGGTCGGTCGGCGCCAAGGCGATGCCATCGACCTTCTGGGCGATCAGGTCTTCGATCTGGGTGATCTGCGCCTGCACGTCGGATTCGGCCGGCGGCGCGACGACGATCACTTCAACGCCCAGTTCAGCCGCCTTGGCTTTGGCGCCGGCTTCCACCGCCGCCCAGAACGGATTGCCGGCGCCCGGGCCCTTCATGCCCAGCACATAGGCGGCATTGGCCGAACCGGCCATGGCGAGCAGCGCACTCAGCGCCACGCCGGTAAGAAGCAGTTTTTTCATTCGATGGTCCTCCCTGAACCTTCTTGTGTCCCCGACCAGCTCGGAAAGGCGCTGGGGACAAAGCGCCCTTCAGGAATTCGCAGTCTGCACTAGGAGGGGGCGTAAACACGCTCCGGTGAGGCAGCTGGCGTGGCGTTCGAGAACCGGAGCGGAGCGTACCTGGGGGTACGTGAGCACCGGAAGCGCAGAAGGTCGCGTCAGATGCCCGCCGGAGTAGTGTTTTCGTCCCCTCCTAGCGGCGTACCGCGGCGCGGCGGCGCAGCACGTCGATGTAAACGGCGATGATGATGACGAGACCGATCAGGATCTGCTGCCAGAACGCCGAGACATTGTTGATGTTGAGCCCGTTGCGCAGGATCCCCATGATCAGGACGCCGGCCAGCACTCCGAGCACCGTGCCGCGCCCGCCGAAGAACGAGGCGCCGCCGATGATCACTGCCGCGATGGCGTCGAGCTCGATGCCGATGCCGGCATTGGGGAAGCCGCTATCGGTGCGCCCGGCCAGCAGCAGGCCCGAGAGCCCGGCCATGAAGCCGGAGATCATGTAGACCACCACCAGGGTGCGATCGACATTGATGCCCGAGACCCGCGCCGCATGCGGATTGCCGCCAATGGCGAAGATATGGCGGCCCATATTGGTCTTCTCGAGAAAGAACCACAGCCCGACGGCGCAGGCGATGACCAGCAGCAGGCTCGCCGGGATGCCGGCCGGTGGTGGCAGCCCAAGCCCGAAATAGGCCTGCCCGATGTAGCGCACCTCGGGCTGCAGGCCCGAGATCGGTGCGCCGTTCGAGATCAGGTAGGTGAGGCCGCGGGCGACGTTCAGCGTGCCCAGCGTCATGATGAACGGGTGCGGCAGCTTCAGCACCGTGAGGCCGACGCCGTTGACCCAGCCGACGATCAGCCCGATGGCCGGACCGATCAACAGGACGAGCGGCCACGGCACGCCGGCCTTGCTGGCGACCGCGAGGCAGACCATCGCCAGCGCCATGATCGAGCCGACGCTCAGATCGATGCCGGCGGTGACGATCACCACGTACATGCCGAGCGCCAGGAGCGCCAAAGAGGCGTTCTGCTTGATGATGTTGGTGAGGTTCTCGGGCGACAGGAACACCTGCGGCTTGATCACCGCCAGCACCACCATCATCACCACGACAACGAGCACGATGCCGTAGACCTCGAGGAATTTCGACATGCCCGGCCCGCGCAGCGAGAACCCGGATTTGGTCGCGGGAGTGTCGCTCATGACGCCGCCCCTCAATGCATGTTGTCATGGGCGAGAGCGGCGGTGTGCCCCTTCGTTCCCATGATCCAGCCGATGACCTCGTTGCGCGAGGTCTGCGTCAGTTCGGCTTCGGCGAAATTGGTGCCCTGGTAGAGCGCCATCACCCGGTCGCAGCAGTAGAAAATGTCGTCCATGCGGTGCGAGATGATGATCACCGCCACCCCATGCTCTTTGAGCGAGCGCACCAGGTCGAGCACCTTGCCGACTTCCTTGATGGCGAGCGCCGCAGTGGGCTCGTCCATGATCACCAGCTTGGCATCGAACGCCGTGGCCCGGGCGATGGCGACGGCCTGCCGCTGCCCGCCTGACAGGTCCTCGGTGTTCTGGTCGACCGATTTGACGTGAATGTGCAGCCGGTCGAGGTGGTCGGACGCCATCTGCCGCGACCGCTTGTGGTCGACCACGGTCAGCGGCCCGAGCTTCATGCCCGGCTCGCGGCCGAGATAGATGTTCTCGTAGATCGCCATGTTCCCGGCGAGCGCGAAGTCCTGGTAGACCATCTCGATGCCGAGCTTCTGCGCGTCCTTGGGGCTCGAAAACCTCACCGGCGCGCCGTTGAACACCAGCTCGCCCTCCGACGGGGTGAACAACCCGCTGAGGATCTTCATCAGTGTCGATTTGCCGGCGCCATTGTCGCCGACCACCCCCAGCACCTCGCCCGGCGCCACGTGAAAGTTCACGTCGCGCAGCGCGGTGATGGCGCCGAAATACTTCGATATGCCCTTGGCTTCGAGCAGCATGGCTGCCATGTGCTTCGGCCCTCCCTGACCTTAGCCGCAGCCCGTTCTCGCTGAATGGAACGTATCGTGCCGCATTTTCTGTTGATGGAATGTTTATTCCATTCTAACTTCGCTCGTCAAGCACGGTGTGTTCCAAACGCGACAGCGTTCCAAGTTGGGAATGTTGGATAACCCCGAAGCGGCCGGCAGAAGTTCATGGACTTTGGGCGCACTTCTGTTGGACTTGCGGCCGGGGTGACCGTACGCGTATGAGGCCTGAATGGACGAAGCGGAAATCAAGCTGGACGAAGCGGTGCCGCGGGACTTTCCCGCGCTGCGCGCGCTGATCGCCGCCCGCGCCCCCACCCTGCCGCGCCGCCTGACCCAGGTGGCAAGCTTCGCCCTCGAGAACCCCGACGACATTGCCTTCGGCACCGCGGCCAGCGTCGCGCAGCGGTCGGGCGTGCAGCCTTCGACCCTGGTGCGCTTCAGCCAGGCGCTGGGCTATCAGGGCTTTTCCGACCTGCAGGAAGTGTTCCGCGCCCGCCTGCGCGATCGTGTGCCGAGCTACGAAGAGCGGCTGAAGCAACTGCGCGAGCATGGCGGCAGCAAGAGTGGCCTGCTGCTGCAGGGCTTTGCCGATGCGGCGGAGCGCTCGGTCGCCGACCTGAGGCTGAAGCTCGCCCCCGAGACCCTCGATGCCGCTGTCGAGATTCTCGCCAAGGCCGAAACCATCTATCTGGTCGGGCTGCGCCGCTCGTTCCCGATCACCAGCTACATGGCCTACGCCATGGGCAAGCTCGGTATCCGCAACCTGCTGGTCGATGGCATTGCCGGGCTCGGCGCCGAGCAGATCGGCTTCATCTCGCCACGCGATGCGGTACTGGCGATCAGCTTCACCCCCTATGCCAGCGAGACGGTAAACCTCGCCCACGCGGCCAAGGCCCGCCACGCCAAGGTGGTATCGATCACCGACTCGATCTTCTCGCCCATCGCCCCGATCGCCGACGCCTGGCTCGAGATCGTCGAAGCGGATTTCGAGGGCTTCCGGTCGATGGCGGCAACCATGGCGCTGGCGATGACGTTGACGGTCGCGGTGGCCAGCCGGCGCGGCGAGAAGTAAGGCGCCGTTTTCCAAGAAGGCCGCCACCGATCTCTCAGACATCTCTCCCCTTGCGGGAGAGAATGAAATTCTTGGGCTTAGCTTCTTGGCTAAGCCTTAGAAATTCCAAGAGAGGGGATTTTGGCGGGCACAGTGGCTCCCCACGCCCCCTCTCTTGCGAAAACTAAGGACTTAGCTGCGCTAAGCCCAAGTTTTCGCTTTCTCCCCCGCCAAGGGGGAGACGGGCACCGAGCATATTTCGCCCTCAGCTCTTCTTCACCGGATACCCCGCCGCCAGCCCGCCGCCGCCGGCGCCGACCACGGTCTGCTCGAACTCGACGCAGGAGCCAGTCATCGGCGCCGATTCCGGCCCGCTGAGGAAAGCGATCAGCCGCGCCACGTCTTCCGGCTTGATCAGCTTGCCGAATGGCCGTGACGCCTCGGCCTTCTCCAGCCAGTCATCCGCCGCGTCGTGGAAAGTCTTCAGCGTCACGTGTTCACCGGGCGTATCGGCCCAGCCGAGGATGATGCCGTTGACCCGGATGCGCATCAGGTTGACGGCGTTCGCAGTGTTCTTGGTCAGCGTCATCAGCGCGCCCTTCGATGCGCTGTAGGCGGCGAGGTTGGGCGAGCCGATATAGGCGTTGACCGACAGGATGTTGACGATCGTCCCTTCGATCCGCTCGCGCTGCATCACCTTGATGGCGTCCTGCATCAGGAAGAACGGCGCCCGCACGTTGATGGCGAACATCCGGTCGTAGAGCGCGAGATCGGTATCGAGGATGGTGCCGCGATCGGTGAGCCCCGCAATATTGGCGAGGAGATCGACCCGCCCGAACGCCTGGTCGGCGGCGGGAATAACCTTGGCCACTGCAGCAGGGTCGGCGAGATCGGCTTGAACGAAGATCGCCCTGGTGCCGGCCTCGTTCAGCGACTTCGCGACCGCCTCACCCTTTTCCGCCTGCCGGTCGACCAACACCACGCCGGCGGCGCCCCGAGCCGCCAGCAGCCGCGCCGTCGCCGCGCCGATCCCCTGCGCGGCCCCCGTGACAACGGCAATCTTGCCGGCAAACTGGGCGGAGGCACTCTCGGTCATGTCAGGACTCAAATGGAAGTAAGGAAAGCCGCCCGGACACTAGGGATTTGGGGGGCGTGGTGCAAGCGGAGAGCAGCCCGAGTCAAATGCGGCGGCCGGTGTGGCCTGCCCCCACCCCTGTCCCCTCCCCCTAAACAAGGGGAGGGAGACGAAAACACCGGCATCAATGCGGGCGTCTCCCTCCCCATTCTTAGGGGGAGGGGACAGGGGTGGGGGTCGGCTGGCACCGGCCCCGGAAGCTACTCACCCCACCCGCACCGCCTGACCGGTCTGCGAACTCCTGGTCGCCGCTTCCGCCAGCTTCTGCGCCTGCAATCCGTCATATCCCGACGGCGTCGGCGTGGCCCCCTTGGTCATCGCATCGATAAAGCTGTTCACCTCAGCGGTGTATGCCGCGACATAGCGATCGATGAAGAAGTTCTGGATCACATCCTGGGTGAAGCCGCTGCCGTCGGCGCGCTCCAGCGTCGTCATGTGGACATTGCCTGCCCGCAGCATGCCCTTTGAACCATGCACCTCGACGCGCTGGTCGTAGCCGTAGCTGGCGCGGCGGGAATTGGTGATCACCGCGATCTTGCCCGAAGCGGTCTGCATCTGCACCGCCGCGGTATCGACGTCGCCGGCAACCCCGATGGCTTTGTCGACCAGCGCGCTGCCCAGCGCATGCACCGAGACGAAATCCTCGCCGACGAGGAAGCGCGCCATGTCGAAATCGTGGATCATCATGTCGCGATAGAGCCCGCCGGAGCGCTCGATATAGCTGACCGGCGGTGGCGCCGGATCGCGCGAGATGATGGTGACGATCTCGACCTCGCCGATCTCCCCGCCCTGATCCGCTGCTGCACCGCGGCAAAGTTCGGGTCGAACCGCCGGTTGAAGCCGATCATCAGCGGCACGCCGGCCTTTTCGACCACCGGCAGGCACGCTTCGATCCGCTCCACCGACAGCGATACCGGCTTCTCGCAGAGGATCGCCTTGCCGGAGCGCGCTGCCCGCTCAATCAGGTCGGCATGCGTATCGGTGGGCGTGGCGATGAGGATCGCTTCGACCTCGGATGCGAGGATCTCGTCGATCGAGGCCACCCTGGCGCCGACCGAGGCGGCCAGCCCGGCCGCAGCCTCGGGAATGGCGTCAGCCACATAGGCGACGCTCGCCCGGCTGGAATTGGCGATGGTTCCCGCATGCACCTTGCCGATGCGCCCCGCGCCCAGAATGCCAAACCTGACCACCCGATTGCCTCCTTGCGGCGCGCACCTCGCGCACCCTGTTCACGATGGATCGAAACATAGAACGTTCGTTCCGAAATTAGTCACTTCGGAATTGACGTTTCATTCGCGCGAGGGATACAACGGCCGCTGAAAGCTGTCCAGTCAGACGACGCGAGGGAAGATCATGCCGGAGGCCAGGCTCGATGTCATCACCATCGGGCGCTCATCGGTGGACCTTTACGGCCAGCAGATCGGCAGCCGGCTCGAGGATATCGGCTCGTTTGCCAAATCGGTCGGCGGTTGCCCCGCCAATATCGCCGTCGGCACCGCCCGGCTGGGACTGAAATCGGCGCTGATCACCCGCGTCGGCGCCGAACAGATGGGCGGCTTCATCAAGGAGCAGCTGAGCCGCGAAGGCGTCGACATCAAGGGGATCGCCACCGACGAGAAGCGCCTGACCGCCTTGGTGCTGCTCGCCGTCGAGGCCGAGGGCGTCTCGCCGATGATCTTCGTACGCACCGACTGCGCCGACATGGCGCTCGACGAAGCCGATATCGACGAAGCCTTCATCCGCTCGGCCAGCGCCATCGTCGTCACCGGCACGCACTTTTCCACCCCCAATGCCGAGGCGGCACAGCTCAAGGCCATCCGCATCGCCAAGGCAGCCGGCCGCAAGGTGGTGTTCGATATCGATTACCGGCCCAACCTCTGGGGCCTTGCCGGCCACGCCGCCGGCTTCGAGCGCTATGTGAAATCCGACTATGTCTCGGCCAAGCTGCGGCCGGTGCTCAAGGATTGCGACCTGATCGTCGGCACCGAGGAGGAGGTGCTGGTGGCGGCAGGCGAGAGCGACCTGCTCGAGGCGCTGCGTGCCATCCGCGGCGTGACCGACGCCACCGTGGTGCTGAAGCGCGGCGCCAAGGGCTGCATCGTCTATGACGGCGCAATCGGCGACGATCTCGAACACGGCATTGTCGGCCAGGGTTTTCCGATCGAGATCTACAACGTGCTGGGCGCCGGCGACGCCTTCATGAGCGGCTTCCTGCGCGGCTGGCTGAAGGGCGAGAGCCACCAGACCTCCGCCACCTGGGCCAATGCCTGCGGCGCCTTCGCCGTCAGCCGCCTGCTCTGCGCCCCGGAATACCCGAGCTGGACCGAACTCGATTACTTCCTGAAGCACGGCAGCAAGTTCAAAGCCCTGCGCAAGGACGAGGCCCTCAACCACCTGCACTGGGCGACGACCCGCCGGCAGCACTGGCCGCGCCTCACCGCCTTTGCCATCGATCATCGGAAGCAGATCGAGGATATCGCCGGCGACAAGGCCGACCGCATCCCCGCGTTCAAGGTGCTGGCGATGAAAGCCGCCGCGCAGGTGGCCAATGGCCGCCCCGGCTTCGGCATGCTGCTCGACGACAAATGGGGCCGCGACGCGCTGTTCGAAGTGCCGAAACACTTCTGGATCGCTCGCCCGGTCGAACTGCCCGGCTCGATCCCCCTCGAGTTCGAATTCTCCCAGGATATCGGCAGCCGGCTGGTCGAATGGCCGGTCGACCATGCGCTGAAAGTGCTGTGCTTCTGGCACCCGGATGACCCGCAGGGGATCAACGCCGCCCAGCTCGAAAAGCTGCGCGCCGCGCACGACGCCTGCCGCAAGGTCGGCCGCGACATCCTGATCGAGATCATTCCGTCCAAGGTCGGGCCGGTGGATGACACGACCACCGCTCGGGCGCTCACGCAGCTCTATGCGGCCGGCCTGAAACCCGACTGGTGGAAGCTCGAATCGCAGCCAAGCGCCGCAGCCTGGGGAGCCGTCGATACGGTGATCGAACGCAACGACCCGCTCTGCCGCGGCGTCGTGCTGCTCGAACTCGACGCGCCGCAGGACGAGCTGGCGCGCGGCTTCGCCATCGCGAAATCGGCCCGCACGGTGCGCGGCTTTGCCGTCGGCCGCACGATATTTGGCGAAGCCGCCAAGGCATGGTTTGCTGGCACGATGAGCGACGAACAGGTGATCGCCGACATGGCGGCGCGGTTCGCCGCGCTGGTGGGGATTTGGGGGAAATGATAGCCTGGTGGCTGTGGACCCCCACCCCTGTCCCCTCCCCGCAAGGGGGAGGGAGACCCCTACATTGGCATCGTAGCCACACGCACATATTTAACGATTGACGTCTCCCTCCCCCTTGCGGGGAGGGGACAGGGGTGGGGGTCGGCAGGCTCCGGCTCCGAGGAGGAAAGCAAATGACCAACAACACCATCCGCCTCACCATGGCGCAGGCGCTGGCGCGGTTCATGACGCGGCAGATGACCATCATCGACGGCAACAAGGTGCCGATCTTCGGCGGCGTGTTCGCGATTTTCGGGCACGGCAATGTCGCCGGTTTCGGCGAGGCGCTGTACCAGGTGCGCGACGAGTTGCCGACCTATCGCGCCCATAACGAGCAGGGCATGGCCCACGCCGCCATCGCCTTCGCCAAGGCGAGCTTCCGCCGCCGCTTCATGGCCGCCACCTCCTCGATCGGGCCGGGCGCCACCAACATGGTGACCGCGGCGGCGCTGGCCCATGTGAACCGCCTGCCGGTGTTGCTGCTGCCCGGCGACGTGTTCGCCAATCGCGCGCCCGATCCGGTGCTGCAGCAGGTGGAGAGTTTTGGCGACGGCACGGTGAGCGCCAATGACGTGTTCCGCCCGGTCAGCCGCTATTTCGACCGCATCACCCGGCCTGAGCAGATCATCCCGGCGCTGAATCGCGCCATGCAGGTGCTGACCGACCCGGCCGAATGCGGCCCGGTAACCCTCAGCCTCTGCCAGGACGTGCAGGCCGAGGCCTATGACTACCCCGAAGCCTTCTTCGCCGAGCGAGTGTGGGTGCCACGCCGGCCGCAGCCGGACAGCAACGAACTCGAAGCCGCCGTAGCGGTGCTGAAGAGCTCGAAAAAGCCAGTGATCATCGCTGGTGGCGGCGTGCTCTATTCCGAGGCGGCGTCGACCCTCAGGGCCTTTGCCCAACAGCACGGCATTCCGGTGATGGAAACCAACGCCGGCAAGTCGAGCCTGCCGCATGACCATGCGCTCAACATGGGCTCGGTCGGCGTCACCGGCTCATCGGCGTCGAACCTCCTCGCCGAGCAGGCCGACCTGGTGCTGGCGGTCGGCTCCCGCCTGCAGGATTTCACCACCGGCTCCTGGGCGTTGTTCAAGGCCGATGGGGTGAAGATCGTTGGGCTCAACGCCCAGTTGTTCGATGCTGGCAAGCACCGCGCCCTGCCGCTGGTCGCCGATGCCAAAGCCGGGCTCGAGGCGCTGGAGGCAAAGCTCGGCGGCTGGACTTCACCCGCTGCCTGGGTGACGACGGCGAAGGAGGCCAAGGCCAAATGGCTGGTTTCCGCCAAGGCCGTGACCGACCCGACCAATGCTCTCCCCTCCGACGCGCAGGTGATCGGCGCGGTGCATCGGGCCCGCGGTTCTGGCGCCACGCTGGTCTGCGCATCCGGCGGGTTGCCGGGCGAGTTGCATAAGCTCTGGCCGGCCGGCGCGCCGGGCAGCTACCACATGGAATACGGCTACTCGACCATGGGTTACGAGATCGCCGGTGGCTTGGGAGTGAAGCTGGCTAAGCCGCATGACGATGTCATCGTCATGCTCGGCGACGGCAGCTACATGATGATGAACTCCGAGATCGCCACCTCGGTGATGCTGGGCAAGAAACTGACCATCGTGGTGCTCGACAATCGCGGCTTTGGCTGCATCAACCGGCTGCAGATGGCGACCGGCGGCGCCAACTTCAACAACCTGTTGAAGGACACCTTCCACGAAACCCTGCCCGAAATCGACTTCGCCGCCCATGCCGCCGCGATGGGCGCCTGGGTGCGCAAGGCCGCTTCGATCGCCGAGCTGGAAAGCGCCCTCGCCGAAGCCGACAAGGTCGAGCGCACCACCGTGCTGGTGATCGACACCGACCCCCTGATCTCCACCGAAGCCGGCGGACACTGGTGGGATGTGGCGGTGCCGGAAGTAAGCGTGCGGCCGCAGGTCAATGCGGCGCGTAGGGAATATGAGGCCGCGCTGAAGGGTCAGCGGCTTTAGGTTGGCAGTCGGTAGTCGGCAGTCGGAAAAGTTTACGCACCGCTCATCGGCTGTCATCCGTTCACGCCCAATTGCCGACTGCCGACTGCCTATTGCCGACTGCCTATCAAACCGCCGACCGAAGGATTACTGCGAGAATGCTGAAAGCCAAACTGGGCATGTCCCCCATCGCGTGGTGGAACGACGATCTGCCGGAATTGAGCGATGATGTGTCGCTGGAGGAGTGCCTGCGCCAGTCGCGCTCGGCCGGCTTCACCGGCATGGAGAAGGGCCGGCGCTTCCCCGATAATCCCCAGGTCATGCTGCCGATCCTCAAGGCTGCGGACGTGACGCTGTGTGGCGGCTGGTTCTCCGGCACGCTGGTCAACGAGGACATGGCGGCCAACCAGCGGCGCATCGCGCCGATGATCGAGCTGTTCAAGGCGGTCGACGCGCCCTGCATCGTCTATGGCGAAGTCGGCCGCTCGATCCAGGGCGACCGGACCAAGCCGCTGGCCACCAAGCCGAAGCTGAGCGACGACGAGATGCAGGTCTACGCCGGTAAGCTCACCAAGTTCGGTGAGTGGTGCGCGGATCAGGGCATGCCGCTGAGCTACCACCACCATATGGCAGCGGTGGTCGAGACCGAGCCGGAGCTCGACGCCTTCATGCGCTGGTCCGGCCCCGGCATTCCACTGCTGCTCGATGCCGGGCACCTCGCCTTTGCCGGCGGCGACGTGCTGCGCGCCATCGACAGCCACCACGCCCGCATCAGCCATGTGCACGTGAAAGACATCCGCCGCGCCGTGATCGATGGCCTCGATCGCACCAAACAGAGCTTCCTCGATGCGGTGGCGCTCGGCGCCTTCACCGTACCGGGCGATGGCTCGCTGGATTTCGCGGCGATCGTCCAGAAGCTCGCTGACTATGGCTATGAGGGCTGGTTCGTCGTCGAAGCCGAACAGGACCCCAAGGCCAACCCGCCGCTGCGCATGGCCGAGGTCGGCCACAAGGAGCTGATGCGGGTGATGACGCTGGCCGGCTACACGGTCGAGACCCAGGGTTTTCCTGCGAGGTGAATGGTGAATGGTGAATGGTGAATGGTATGAGGAGCGCCGTGGCTTTCCATTCACAACTCACAATTCACCATTCACCTGACAAAATTCACCGCGGGAGCACGCCTTGACCGAAGAACCAAAAAAACCAGGCCTGTTCACCATGCCGTGGTTCAAGCCGCTGTACCGACGGGTGATCGTTATTGCGGTTATCGCCGCCTGGTCCAGCTTTGAGTGGTTCATCAACCGGAACCCCGACCACCAGTTCTGGGGTGCCCTGACGCTGGCTGCGCTGGCCTATGGCATCTGGACCTTCTTCATCAACTTCGACAACGAGCTCAAGAAGTCCGATGGCAAACCTAAGAGCTAGGCCGGCGGCCGAACAGGGCCACGTCCACCACATCACCCCGGAAAGTGCCGGCTGGACCTATGTCGGGTTCGACCTGCACAAGCTGCCCAATGTCGGCGATGTGGCGCGTGGCGGCGGCGATGACCGCGAGGTCTGCATCGTGCTGATCGCGGGCCGCGCCAATGTGACCATCGACGGCCAAGATTTCCTGGTCGGCGGCCGCATGAGCCCGTTCGAGGGCCCTGGTTACTCGGTCTATGCCCCGGCGGGCGCCAACTGGCGCATCGAGGCGCTGACGCCGCTGGAGGTCGCGGTCTGCTCGGCGCCCGGCGTGCGCGGCGCGCGGCCGCCGCGGGTCATCGGCCCCGGCGATGTCGAAAAACTCACCCGCGGCACGGGCACCAACACCCGCTACCCCACCAATATCCTGCCCGAAACTGCCGCGGCGGATTCGCTACTGGTGGTCGAGGTGATCACCCCCGGCGGCCACACCTCGAGCTACCCGCCGCATCGCCACGACGAAGACGACCTGCCGCGCCAGAGCTTCCTCGAAGAGACCTATTACCACCGGTTTTCGAAGCCACAGGGCTTTGGCTTCCAGCGCGTCTATACCGACGACCGCTCGCTCGATGAAACCATGCTGATCGAGGACGGCGACGTGGTGATGGTGCCGCGCGGCTATCACCCGGTGGCGGCGGTGGCGGGATATGACATCTATTACCTCAACGTCATGGCCGGCCCGAAGCGGACGTGGAAGTTTTACAACGCGCCCGAGCATGAGTGGATGCTGGGCTGAGACGGCTTGGCTGCTGACTGAGAGAGACGGCCCCCTCCCATCCTCCCCCATGAAGGGGGAGGTGCCCTGCCGGTGTGTGTGGCACGATTGAAGACAGAGCCTCGACTCTGCACCTCCCCCTTTATGGGGGAGGCCGGGTGGGGGCCGTCCGTTTCAGTATGGCTCCCTCTCCCTAACCCTCCCGCCCGCAAGCTCTTGACCCTGCACGTTATGGCGTGCATCGCTCCGCGACTTTGTTTTCGGAGCTCGACATGTCGTCCAATTTCGTTCTCACCCTCTCCTGCGCCGATCGGCCGGGGATTGTTGCCGCGGTGACCACGGAACTGGCGGGCCTCGGTTGCAACATCGCCGAATCCAACCAGTTCTGGGACAAGGAAACCGGCCAGTTCTTCATGCGGCTGGCCTTCACCACCCCCGATGGGGTCGACCGCGACACACTGGAGCGCGGGCTGAAGCCGGCGATCGAGCGTTTCGGCATGCGCACCACGCTGGTCGATGAGGCGAAAAAGAAAAAGATCCTGGTGATGGTCAGTAAGTTCGACCACACCCTGTTGCACCTGCTTTACCAGATCCGCGTCGGCTGGCTCGATGCCGAGGTGGTGGCGATCGTCTCCAACCACGAAGACAGCCGCAAAACCGCCGACTACGAAGGCATCCCCTTCCACCTGCTGCCGGTCGGCAAGGACAACAAGGCCGCCCAGGAAGACCAGGTCATCGCCCTGTTCAAGGAAACCGGCGCCGATCTCGTGGTGCTGGCCCGCTACATGCAGATCCTGAGCAACGGTTTTGCGACCCGGCTTTACGGCCAGATCATCAACATCCACCACTCGTTCCTGCCCAGCTTCAAGGGCGCCAAGCCCTATCACCAGGCGCACGAGCGCGGCGTCAAAATCATCGGCGCCACCGCGCATTACGTGACGCCGGAACTCGACGAGGGCCCGATCATCGAGCAGGAAACGGCGCGGGTGACCCACGCGCTCAGCCCCGACGACCTGGTGGCCGCCGGGCGCGACGTGGAATCGCGCGTGCTGGCCCGGGCGGTAAAGCTGCACCTCGAAAACCGGGTGATGCTGAACGGCAAGAAGACGGTGGTGTTCGGGTAAGGCCGGTGCGGGGCCTACCCCCACCCAGCTTTGCTACGGCTTCGCCTAGCGCCGCTACCCCCCGGCGAGGGCATCGGCCCTCGTCCGGCTCCCCACAAGGGGGAGGGAGGACCGACTGCATGCTTAGGATCTTCCTTCTCCCTCCCCTTGATGGGGAGGGCAGTGAAGCTTGGCAGCTTGCTGCCTAGCGCAACTGGGTGGGGTGGAGCCCACGCTCGGCCCGCTGAGCTCAAGCCGCCTGCGTCAACGCCGCCTTGTTGGCCGCGAGGAACTCGCGGACGGTGGCGGGCTTCTCGCCCCACAGCTCTTCCACCGCGTTGGTGACGAGGCCGACCTTGCCCTCACGGGTATTGCGGTCGAAGGCGACGATGAAGTGGTCGACGACGAAATCCGGCACCCCCGCTGCTTTGGCGCCAGCGGCCAGTTGCTCGTCGCTGACGTCGATGACCTGCAGCGGCCGGCCGCTGACCTCGCTGGCGATGGCGGCGATCTCAGCGCTGCTCAGCGCCTCGGGACCGGTGACCGTGTAGGTCTGGTTGGCGGCGGGCTGTAGCAGCGCCCCGGCGGCCGCGCGGGCAGTATCGGCGCGGGTGACGTTGCTCACTTTGCCGGTACCGGTCGAGGTGTACCAGTGGCCGCTGGCCAGCTGGCCCGGGAGCGAGCCGAGCAGGTTCTCGGCGTACCAGTTCATGCGGAGGATGGTGTAGGGAATGCCGCTCGCCTTGACGGCTTCCTCGGTACCCAGGTGCTCGGGCGCAAAGCTGATGGCAGAGGGCTGCTCGGGCGCCGGCATGGAGGTGTAGATGATTTCCTTGACGCCCGCCTGCTTGGCCGCTTCCACCGCCGCGAGGTGGCCGGCAAGCCGGGTGCCGATCTGGTCGGTCGAAATCAAGAGGAAGCGGTCGACGCCGGCCAGGGCCCGCACCAGCCCGGCCTTTTCGGTGAAATCGGCCTCGCGCACTTCGACGCCGGTAAGCCCGGCGAGCTTGGCCGGGTCGCGCGTGCCGGCGATGATCTTGCCGGCATAGCCGCGCGATTTCAGCGCCTCGATCACCAGCCGGCCGAGTTGGCCGGAAGCGCCCGATACGAACAGTGTGGGTTCAGTCATGACATGTCTCCGATAGGAGCGGATCGACAAAGCCATGGGACTGGGCGATCGCGCGGCAAACAGCACACCGCCACCGCCGACCTTCGTCGCGGCGAACAGCTTGTCTCTTTTTGAGACTACGTATACAATAGGAACTAGTTTGACCGCCGCAAGACGGCAGTTTCAACGCCCCTGGTTACCTCGAAGGAACCACCCATGCCGGCAAGCCCGATCGCCCCGCTCAGCCAGATGATGGCCGAATACTCCGACCCTTCGCAGTGCCCGGTCCGCAATGTGCTGGACCAGCTCGGCGACAAGTGGAGCGTCCTGATCATCACCGCGCTGGCCCACCGCCCCTACCGCTTCGGCGAACTGAAGCGCGAGATCAGCGACATCAGCCAGCGCATGCTGACCCAGACGCTGCGCGATCTGCAGGCCGACGGGCTGATCGAACGTACGGTGTTCCCAACCACCCCGCCGAGCGTCGAATACAAGCTCAGCCCGATGGGACGGAGCTTCCTCGTGCCGCTGTCGGCCATGGTCGACTGGGCGTTCGAGCATTTCCCGGCGATCAGGGAAGCGCGGCAGGAGTTTGCCAAGGCGGCCTAGCGCCGACTGAGACAGACGGCCCCCTCCCATCCTCCCCCATGAAGGGGGAGGTGCCCTGCCGGTTCATTGGGCACGGTCGCAGACAGAGCCTCGATTCTCACCTCCCCCATTATGGGGGAGGTCGGGAGGGGGGCCGTCTATCGGCTGCCACCCCTTGCCCTGCCCCGGCAAATCCCCCACAACCCGGCGGTGACCCAGCCCTCCCCGTTCACCGATCGCCGCCTCGTCGTCGCCGTTGCGCTGTTCTGCTGCTTCTTATGGGGGAGCGCGGTACCCGCGGTGAAGATCGGCTATGGGCTGTTCGCCATCGCCCCCGCCGATACCCCGTCGCTGATGCTGTTCGCCGGGGTGCGGTTCTTCCTCGCCGGAGTGATCCTCTTGGTCTACTCGGCCCTGACGCACAAACCCATCGTGCAGACACCGCCCCGGCTCGGGCAGCTGGCGCTGCTCGGGCTGATCAGCACCGCTGGGCAATACCTGTTCTATTACATCGGCCTCGCCCATTCGACCGGGGTGAAGGTGTCGATCACCACTTCGACCAGCACGTTCTTTTCGGTGCTGCTGGCGCACTTCCTCTACGTCAACGACAAGCTGACGCCGCGCCGCATCCTCGGCTGCCTGCTCGGCTTTCTCGGCGTGGTCGCGGTCAATCTGGCGGCCACCGGCATCGACCTCAACGTGACCCTCCTCGGTGAGGGCTTCATCGTCATCGCCGCGCTGCTGTTCTCGATCGGCGGTATTTACGGCAAGGGGCTGAGCGCCGGCATGGACGCGGGCGTCATGACCGGCTGGCAGCTGCTGCTGGGCGGCGCCATGCTGGGCCTTGCCGGCCTCGCGCTGGGCGGCAGGTTCGGCGCTTTCGGTCTCGAGGCAGCACTGCTGCTGGCTTACCTCGCGGCACTGTCAGCCACCGCTTTCGCGCTGTGGAGCGTGTTGCTGAAGCACAACCCGGTCGGCTCGATCGCCATCTTCAACTGCGCCATCCCGATCTTCGGCGTGCTGCTCGCCGGCTTGTTCCTCGGCGAGAGCATCTTTGAATGGAAAAACCTCGCCGCACTCGTCCTGGTGAGCGTCGGGATCTGGCTGGTGACGGCAGCGAGACCCGTCGCGGGGCGCCCCTCACCCTAGCCCTCTCCCCAGAGGGGCGAGGGGACGCGCGGGGCACTGCCGGTCAGCCTATCGCCGCCCTCGCCCCTTTGGGGAGAGGGCGGCGGTGAGACCGAAGGACTCACCGCGCGGTGAGGGGCGCCAAGCGCACGAAACTCTCAAGCCGTCGCCGGGAACACCCGCCAGCGCTTTGGCCTGAAGGCGATGCGGGTCCGCTCGCCGGCCGGGTGGTCGAACGGCAGATCGATTTCCACCCGCTCGGGCAAGCCGCCGATCTCCAGCTCGACGCGACGCGTGCCACCGACGCGGCGCGAGGCGGCGACGACGCCGGCCAGTGCCGCACCGTCCTCGACCAGTTCGACATCGTGCGGCCGGAAGAACAGCCTCGCCTCGCCCGCGGCGTCATTCGGCGCCGGCAGGCCGATGGCCCGGCCACCGACCCATAGCTCATGGTTCTCGACCGATACCGGGATCGAGCTCAACTCGCCGATGAACGAGAACACGAACGGCGAGTTGGGCCTGTCGTAGACATCGTCGGGGGTGCCGACCTGCTCGATCTTGCCCTGGCTCATCACCACCAGCCGATCGGCCAGCTCCAGCGCCTCTTCCTGGTCGTGCGTCACGAACACCGTGGTGTGGCCGGTGCGATCGTGGATCTCGCGCAGCCACTTCCTGAGCTCCTTGCGGACCTGCGCATCGAGTGCTCCGAACGGCTCGTCGAGCAGCAGCACGCGCGGCTCGATGGCCAGCGCCCGGGCCAGCGCCACGCGCTGCCGCTGCCCGCCCGAGAGCTGCTGCGGAAAGCGCTTCTCGAGCCCCTTGAGCTGCACCAGCTCCAGCAGTTCCATCGCCCGGCGGCGGATCTCGGCCTTGGGCGGGCGGGTGGCGCGCGGTCGTACCTTCAGCCCGAACGAAATATTGTCGAGCACCGTCATGTTGCGGAACAGCGCATAGGCCTGGAACACGAAGCCGACATTGCGCTCCTGCACCGTCTTGCTCGATGCGTCCTCGTCACCGAAGAAGATCCGGCCGGCAGTCGGCATTTCCAGCCCGGCGATCAACCGCAAGAGCGTGGTCTTGCCCGAGCCGGAGGGCCCGAGCAGCGCGATCAGTTCACTCGATTTGACCTCGAGCGACACGTCGTTGAGCGCCGGGTAATGCGAGAATTCCTTGCGGACGGTGTCGACGCGGATATCCAAACTGGGAGGCCCTTTCAGTCTCTGGTCAGCCGCGCCTAGTGGCGGCGGGTCCCGGCGAGTTCGTCGCCGAAGCGGTACTCGAGGATGGTCTTGAACACCAGCGTCACCAGCGCCAGCAGCGCCAGCAGCGAGGCGACGGCGAAGGCGGCGGTGAAATTGTATTCGTTGTAGAGGATTTCGATGTCGAGCGGCATGGTCGTGGTCTTGCCGCGGATGTGGCCCGACACCACCGACACCGCCCCGAACTCGCCCATGGCGCGGGCATTGCACAGCAGCACCCCGTAGAGCAGCCCCCACTTGATGTTGGGCAGCGTCACCCGGGTAAAGGTCTGCCAGCCGGTGGCGCCGAGCGACAAGGCCGCTTCTTCGTCGGTATTGCCCTGATCCTGCATCAGGGGGATCAGTTCGCGGGCGATGAACGGGAAAGTGACGAAGATGGTCGCGAGCACGATGCCCGGCACGGCGAAGATGATCTCGATATTGTAGGCCTTGAGCAGTGGAGAGAGCACGCTCTGCGCCCCGAACAGCAGCACATAGACCATGCCCGAAACCACCGGCGAGACCGAGAACGGCAGGTCGATCAGCGTGGTGAGGAAGCTCTTGCCCCAGAACTCGTATTTGGCGACGCACCAGGCGGCGGCGATGCCGAACACCAGGTTGAGCGGCACCGCGATCGCCGCCACCAGCAGCGTCAGGATGATCGCCTGCTGCGACTGCCGGTCGGCGAAGGCGGCGAAATAGGTATCGGCCCCCTTGCGGAACGCCTCGGTGAACACCAGCAGCAGCGGCAGCACCAGCACCGCTGCCATGAACACCACGGCAATGCCGATCAACAGCCGCCGCACCCAGGGCCGTTCGGTGGTCGGGCGGGTGTGGTCGGCGGGCAGGATCACCCGCCGGCTGTCATAGATCACATCGGGTTCAAACATTGCCGAACCTCCGGCGGGCCCAGGCCTGGATCAGGTTGATCACCAGCAGCATGACGAAGGCGATGATCAGCATGATGCCGGCAATCACTGCCGCGCCCGCCTGGTCGAACTCCTCGAGCTTGATGACGATCAGCACCGGGGCAATCTCCGAAATGTTCGGCAGGTTCCCGGCGATGAAGATCACCGAACCGTATTCGCCGACGGCGCGGGCGAAGGCCAGCGCGAAGCCGGTGAGCAGCGCCGGGGTCAGCCGCGGCAGGATCACGCTGGAAATGGTCTGCCAGCGATTGGCGCCGAGTGTCGCGGCGGCCTCTTCGAGCTCCTGCTCGAACTCCTCGAGCACCGGCTGCACCGTGCGCACGACGAACGGTAGCCCGATGAAGATCAGGGCGATGACGATACCGCTGGGGGTATAGGCGATCTTGAAATTGAGCGAGAACTCGCTGAGCCCGAACGGCAGCCAGGTCTGGCCGTTCCACCACTGCCACAGCGGCCCCCTGTCGGAGAACAGCGAGCCGATCCAGCCCTTGGGGGCATAGAGAGTGGAGAGCGCAATGCCCGCCACCGCCGTCGGCAGGGCGAACGGCAGATCGACGATGGCATCGAGCAGCCGGCGGCCGGGGAACTTGTAGCGCACCAGCACCCAGGCCACGATGATGCCGAACACCACATTGACCAGCGCCGCGATCAGCGACGAGCCAAAACTCACCTCCAGCGCTTTGAGGGTGCGCGGCGAGGTGGCGATCTTGATGATCTGCTCGAGCGGCGTCGTTGCCGCCTTGAGGAACAGCCCGGCAATCGGGATCAGGACGATCAGGCTCAGATAGAGGATGGTGTAGCCGAAGGTCAGCCCGAACCCCGGGATGACGCTGGGCTTTACAAAGCTCCACCCCGCTTTCGCGGGGTGGGATGACTTTCCGGGGGCGCCGCGCGGCGCCCCTGCCGCTGCATTACTGCGCAGGGGTGTAGACCTGGTCAAAGATGCCCCCATCCCCGAAATGCTTGGGCTGCGCCGTCTTCCAGCCGCCGAAAAGCGGATCATCAATAGAGATCAGATCGATCTTTGGGAAGGCTTGGACCAGCGCCTGGTCAGTGACGATGGACGGGTCGGACGGACGGTAGTGGTTCTTGGCCGCCAGCGTCTGGCCCTCGGGGGAGTAGAGATACTCGATATAGGCCTTGGCGAGCGCGGCAGTGCCGTGCGCCTCGACATTCTTGTCGACGATGGCGACCGGCGGCTCGGCGAGGATCGAAGTGGGCGGATTGACGATCTCGAAATTGTCGGCGCCGAACTCGTCGAGCACCAGATAGGCCTCGTTCTCCCAGGCCAGCAGCACATCGCCCAGTTCCTTCTGCGCGAAGGTCACGGTGGAGCCGCGCGCACCGGTATCGAGTACCGGCACGTGGCTGTAGAGCTGCTTGATGAAATCGGCATTCTTGGCTTCGTCGCCGCCGAACGTCTTGTTGGCATAAGCCCAGGCCGCCAGGTAATTCCAGCGCGCGCCGCCCGAGGTCTTCGGGTTCGGGGTGATCACCTCGACGCCGTCCTTGACCAGGTCGCCCCAGTCGGCAATGCCCTTGGGGTTACCCTTGCGGACCAGGAACACGATGGTCGAGGTATACGGCGTCGAGTTGTTGGCGAACTCGGAGCGCCAGTTCTCGTCGATCAGCCCCGACTTGCTGACGATGGCATTGATGTCACCTTCCAGCGCCAGGGTGACGACATCAGCCGCGAGCCCGTCGATCACCGCCTGGGCCTGCTTGCCCGAGCCGCCATGGCTCTGCTCGATGGTGACGTTACCGCCGGTGGTGTCTTTCCAGTGCTTGGCGAACGCCTCGTTGAACTGCGCGTAGAGTTCGCGCGTCGGGTCATATGAGACGTTGAGCAGGGTCTGGTCCTGGGCGCGGGCGGTGACCGCGCCGGTGAAGGCGAGCGCCAGGGCAAGGCCGCCAAGCGCGAGAATTTGGGCCGTCCTCTTCATCATGTCCTCCTGGTGAAGATTAACTACCGTAACTCTACCTTGTTAGTCGGCATTCTCAAGGAAGCCACGGGTTGCCGCTGCACAGCCAAGCGGAAAAGCTTTCTCTGGGAAGGCTAGCAGCAGCATCGTCATTGCGCAAACCTCAATTCCGCCCCTGTGGAAGAGCATGGCTTTGCGCGAGAATGAAACCGCGTTCAGCCGCGGGCGGCCGGGGAGAACGCGCAGGAGCGGTGGCAGGTTGCAGGGCTATAGGGGCGATAGGCTGGTGGCTGTGGACCCCCACCCTTGATCCCTCCCCCTAAACATGGGGAGGGAGACGATCGCCTCGATATCGGTGTGAGGGTCTCCCTCCCCATGTTTAGGGGGAGGGGACAGGGGTGGGGGTCAGCCCGCGCCAAACTCTCAGTGGTCGGCCAGCCCTAAACCAGCTCATCCCTGGCGCTGACCGCGTCGGCCAGCGTGGTGCGGTCGAGCACTTCGCGGGTGGCGATGGTGACGCGGGCGAAGACATGGCGGATTTCGCAGCTCGCCTCGTCCGCACAGTCGACGCAGCGCCGATAGGCGATCTTGCTGAGGCAGGGCAGCGGCGCAATTGGCCCATCGATCAGCCGCAGCACTTCGCCGAACGTCACCTGCTCGGGGGCGCGCAGCAGCACATAACCGCCGAGCCGGCCGCGGCGGCTCATCACGATGCCGGCACGCTTCAATTCGAGCAGGATCTGCTCGAGGAATTTCTTGGGGATCGCCTGGCTACGCGAGATCTCCGAGATCATCAGCGACTCGCCGGCCGGGATCTTGGTCAGGGCCACCAGCGCCCTCAGCGCGTATTTTGCCTTCTGCGAAATCATCGCGGGCGGAATCCGGAACGGCCGCCAACTCGGCCGTTACTGTTGGCTATAGCGCTCCCGGCGTGAACAAACCATTGCGGGTTGCTACGCGGCTCACGCCTTCTCGGCTTCGGACACCGGAGGCGGGACTTCCGGGTTGAACGGGACACCCGGCGTGGTCGCCGGCTTGTCGGGGCGCGGCCGTGCCGGCTCCGGCACGCTCGGCAGGTCCGGCGCGAAATCATCGACCGGCGCATCGAGGGCCTCGAGCTCGACGATCGCCTCGGCATCGATCGCCTCCGGATCGGGCTCGAGCGTTCCCTCGGCAATTTCGTCGGGCTCCTCGCCATAGGCCGAGACCACCGCCGGCGGTTCGGCCGGACCGCTATCGGCGTGTTGCACCTCGGCCTGCGCCGCCTCGATTGCCTCGGCCAGAATGTTCGGGTCGGACGGCAGCTTCGGGGTGACGGCGCTGGTTGCGGCGAGCGGCGCCAGCACCGACTCCACCGCGTCGGCGGCGGTGATCTCGGCCACCGCCTGGCTGTCGCGGCTGATCACATCGACCATGCCGAGGCCGATCTCGCGCTCGCCCAGGATCACTACATCGGCGCCGAGCGTCTTGAGGTGCGTCTCTTCCTCATCGGAATGGGCGCGCGCCACGATCAACACCTTGGCATTCTGCTTGCGCGCCTGCTCGACCGCCTGCCCGGCTTCGAACGCGTTGGGAATGGCGATCACCACCGTGGTCGCGCCGGCGACATTGGCGAGGGTCAGCACCTTGGAGGCGGCGGCATTGCCCACCACCACTTCGATGCCGAGCGCCCGCGCCGCGTTGGCCCGGCCCTCGGCGTCTTCGACCACGAGGAACGGCGTTTTTGCCTCGAGCAGGGCTTCGCCCACCACCGAGCCGACCCGGCCGAAGCCGACGATGATGACGTGGCCGGACTGGCCGGTGGGCACCTGCGTCGGCTCGGTCTCCTGCGGCACCTCCGGCGTCGCGGCGCGCGGCGCGCTGGCCACCAGGTCCGGTTCGGTGCGCTCCGTCACGGCGCTACCGGCAAAGGCCTCGGCCGGCCGGCCGAAGCGGCTTTCCAGCGCCGGGCGCAGCAGGTCGAGCACGAAGAAGATCAACGGGTTGAGGATGATCGAAATGATCGAGCCGGCAAGGATCAGGTCGCGTCCTTCCGCCGGCAGGATGCCGAGCCCGACGCCGAGCGCCGCGAGGATGAAGGAGAACTCGCCGATCTGCGCCAGGCTCGCCGAAATGGTCAGCGCCGTGCCGACCGGGCGCTTGAACGCCACGACGATCAGGAAGGCCAGCACCGACTTGCCGAAAATGATGATGAACACCGTCGCCAGCACCGGCAGCGGATCGGTGAGAAGGATCATCGGGTCGAACAGCATGCCGACGGCAACGAAGAACAGCACGGCGAAGGCGTCGCGCAGCGGCAGGCTCTCCTGCGCGGCGCGATGGCTGAGCTCGCTTTCGGAAAGGATCATGCCGGCAAAGAACGCCCCCAGCGCCAGCGACACGCCGAACAGGTACGCCGCGCCCGCCGCCACCCCCAGCGCAATGGCCAGCACGGCAAGCCGGAACAGCTCACGGCTGCCGGTATGGGCGGTGTAGTGGAGGATGAACGGGATCACCCGGCGCCCGACCACCAGCATGAAGCCGACAAACGCGGCGAGCTTGACCACAGTCACCGCGAGGATGCCGAAAATATCCAGTTGGATGCCGAAGACGTTCTCGACGAAATCGACGAACGGATCTTGCAGCGCCGCCCCTTCGACCCCGTTGATCGAGGCAATCGCCGGGATCAGCACCAGCGCCAGCACCATCGCCAGGTCTTCGACGATCAGCCAGCCGACTGCGATGCGGCCGCGCTCGCTGTCGACCATATGCCGATCCTGCAGGGCCTTGAGCAGCACCACGGTCGAGGCGACCGACAGCGCCAGGCCGAAGATCAGGCCAGCCCCGAGCCCCCAGCCGAGCAGGGTTGCGAGCCCCAGCCCCATGACGGTGGCGCCGCCGATCTGGACGATGGCGCCGGGAATGGCGATGGCACGCACGCTCAACAGGTCCTTGAGCGAAAAATGCAGGCCCACCCCGAACATCAGCAGGATTACGCCGATCTCGCTGAGTTCGTTGGCGAGCTTCGCATCGGCGACGAAACCGGGGGTGAACGGCCCCACCAGCACGCCCGCCACCAGGTACCCAACCAGCGGCGGCATGCGGAAGCGGTTGGCGATCGCGCCGAGGATGAATGCCAGCACCAGACCCGCAACGATCGTCGAGATCAGAGGCGTACTGTGCGGCATCGGCGAGACCTCCGGCGGGAATGAAGCTGGGTTGAATGCGGCTGAGAGCCATCAAGGATGGGGCATTGGCCGCCCCCCTGCAACCCAATGAGACCGGGAAAACTGCGGCGAAATCATGTGAGTGCGCGGGAATCGTTCCGACTTTCGTCGAAAGCGCGGTTTCTCCGCTGCCCGGTCGGTCGCAGGGCTGGCCCACGGGAGATCAGCGCGCAGGCAGCTCGAAGCCTTCCGAGGACCAGGTCACCGTAGTGTAGCCAAGATAAGGTGGGTAACCCAGCGCGTCATCACGCGCATACGTGGTGACGAGAACACCGCACCGACCCCTTGCCTTGTCGCAGCCATAGTAGACGGCACTGCAGCCTATGCCGTCGTCCATCAGGAGTTCTGCGGGACACGCGGATTGCTGCGCATCCGTGGCCTCGAATCCGAAACGTTCCTCCACTGCCTCCTGCAAGGAGACAGGGCGGATCGAAACGCTGATGACATTCGGGAGCACAGCCGGGTTGACGCCGGCGATCGTTACCTCAAAATCTCCGACACTGCCTGCCCACGTCCCCGCGATCATCTCGGTTGGCTCCGACAGCACCGCCAGGTTCTGCTCGATCGATTTTCGACTGTCCAACCCAAGCGCCGTCAGCGGCGGCCCGCCCGCAACCTCGGCCCCGATAGGGGCACTGACCGCCACACCAACCAGGCTCAAGACGATCGAGACGCGCAGCATTGGCAAGAATCCCATTTCAGCAGGCCTCAACCAGCCATTATCAGCTTGATCTCGCCGAACGCCGGCGCGCCGGCGATCGCCGCCGGCACCTCGTCGAGCCGGATCGTCCGGGTGATCAACCGATCGAGCGACAGGGCTCCGGCGGCGATCAGCTCGGCGGCGCGCCGATGCGTCAAGGGGTTCAGCCAGGCGCCTTCGAGCCGCAACTCCTTGGTGAGCAGTTCGAACGGCGCCAGCGCCACCTGCTCGCCCTCGGGCACCACGCCGAACAGCACCACCGTGCCGCCCCGCCGCGCCACCGCGATCGACTGCCGGACCGTCTCGCCGACCCCGGCGCATTCGAACACCACGTCGGCTCCGCGTGGCAGCAGCCCGGCAATCGCCGCCACCGGGTCGGCACCGGCATCGACCGCGTGATGCGCGCCGAGTTCGAGCGCCAGCGCCCGCCGTGGCGCCTGCCGGGTAGAGAGCACCACGCTGCCGGCGCCGGCGAGGAGCGCCAGCTCGACCATCAGCAGCCCGATGACCCCGCCGCCGAGGATCACCACCGAGGCGCCCGGCGCGAGGCGCGCCACGTCGATGGCGTGGAGGCAACATGCGACCGGCTCGCAGAATGCCCCATGCAGTGGATCAAGCCCCGGCGGCAGCGCCACCGCCTGTCCGGCCGGCACCAGCACATACTCGGCAAAGCCACCATCACGATGCACCCCGATGGCGCTGAGGCCGGCACAGAGGTTGGGCCGACCGGCGCTGCAATCGGCACAGTGGCCACACGAAATGTTGGGGTCGCCGGTGACCCGGGTGCCGATGCGGAACCCCTCGATCGCCGCCCCGGCTTCCTCGACAATGCCGGAAAACTCATGCCCGAGCGTCACCGGCTTGGTCGTCGGGAACTCGCCGCGGAACATGTGCCGGTCCGAGCCGCAGATGCCGCACGCTTCCACCCGCACCAGCAGATCATGCGGTCCCGGTATCGGCCGCGGCACCGCTTCGACGATCAACCGTTCCGGCGCCTGTAGCCGCACTGCCCGCATCCCAACACTCCCCTGCCGGCGCCGGGGCAGCATGCGCCGGACCGGACTACAACGCTAGATCATCAACCGATCGATCTTTTCGGCGAGCTTCATATCCTTGTCGGTCAGCCCGCTGGCCGAGTGGGTGGTCAGCGTAATGCGCACCTTGTTGTAGACGTTCGACCATTCCGGGTGATGGTCCATCTTCTCGGCGGCGAGCGCCACGCGGGTCATGAACGAGAAGGCTTCGGAAAAATTCTTGAACTTGAAATCGTGGCTGATCGCGTCGGCCTGCGGATCGTAGATCCAGCCATTGAGCTTCAACAAAGCGGCTTCGCGCGCGGCAGGCTCGAGCTGTTCGACCATTATCGATTTTCCTCATTTGCAACGAGTCGGCAGACTGAGGCGGCATAACGCCCGATCCGTGGCAAAGCTCCGGCGCCCTCGAGCGGAGGACGCCGGATATCGCTTAAGCAAGGGCCGCAGCGTCGCCCGGCACGATGCGCGAGACATGGCCGCGCTCCACCCCGCCGGCGTCGAGATAGCCGATATGTCCCGGCTCGACGTCGATCTGCCAGCCGGCGCTCGGGCCATCGATCCAGTCGACGTGATAGCCGGTCTCGGTCAGCCGCCATTGCCCGGTGCGCCGGGTGCCGTCGGGCAGCGCCATGAACGCCTCATTGGCGGTGCGATAGTAGATCGCCGCCTCCTTGCCCGGCGCCATCTCGACATAATGCGTGCTGCCCACCAGCAGCGCGGTGAGGGTGATTTTGTCGGTGATGATCATCTGTGCATCCTTTCGCGGCCTGCTGGCGAGCGGCGCCCTGCCGTGCTAGTCAAGCGGCTTGACGATCTAACGGCAGGAATGGATTTGGTCAAGCGACTTGACGATAATGATCTCGCCAGCATCGACCATATCGGGCTCGCCCTGTGGCGGGCGGCGCATGACTGGCGCAACCGCATGCGGGCCGAACTGGCGGTCCGCGGCTACCCCTGGCACCAGAGCGCCGCCGGCGACGTGCTGGCGCACCTCGGCCCCTCCGGCATCTCGCAGGCGCTGCTGACCGAGCGGATGGGGCTCAGCAAACAGGCGGTGCAACAACTGGTCGACCAGCTCGAGGCGCAGGGCGTGGTCGGCCGCGCCCCCGACCCCGATGATGGCCGCGCCAGGCGGGTCGTCCTCACCGAACTGGGCCTCGCCGATTTCGCCGAGCGCAACCGGGTGAAGCGGCAGATCGAGGCGGAATACCGCGAAAAGCTCGGCCCCGAAGCGTTCGCGGCGCTCGCGGCGGCCCTGGCGAGGCTGGCACAATGACCGCCCGTGGCGCGGCGATCCCGCGATTCCCACCGATCGGCCCAAGGAAGCATAAACCATTCGAGCAATTGCCGAGCTGGAACTGCCCGCGCCGCCGACCCATAAGCGATGCCGCGCACTGGCTTGAAAGCAGGCATTAACGCCTCGCCGGGCACAATCATCACACCTTGGTGAGGTCTATGTTCGAGCCAGCGCATAAGTCACTGCCGCCTGTCGATTACGTATCGATGATCCGGTCGCTTTACGCGGACCGGCGCGTCATGATGCTTGGCGCCCTGTCGTCGGCATTGGTCGCGGCCGTCGCCGGCGTCGAAGGCAGCTCCTGGGTGCTGCTCGCCGTCGCCATCGGTTTCGCCATTGTCGGCATCGCCCGCGACATCGACATGCGCGCCTTCGAACGCGCCGAACTCGCCGATGACGATGTCATGACCGCCACCCGCTGGGAGCTGCGCGCCACCGTCGGCGCCACCGCCATTGCCGGGCTTTACGCCTTCTGGATGAGTTACAGCTTCCTCGTGGTGAACACCCCGTTCGCCGAGATGAGCTCGCTCTCGGTCACCGTCGCCGTGCTGGTCGGGGTCGCCGGCCGCAACTTCGCCATCGACCGGCTGGTCACCGCGCAGGTGATTCTGATCGGCGTCGGCATGGCCATCGGCATGCTGTTCGACGGCGCGCTCCACACCGCCATGTTGAGCGTGGTGCTGATCGCCTTCGTCGTCTCGCTGCGCAAGGTTTCGGCCAATATCCGCGCCATCCTGCTGCGCGCCGTGCACGGCCGCATCGAAGCGACCCGCCTCGCCTCCGAACTCGATACCGCGCTCGAAACCATGCAGCACGGACTCTGCATGCTCGACGAAAACGGCCTGATCGCCGTCGCCAATGATCGCGCCGAGCTGGTGTTTTCGAGCTTCATGCCGGGCAACTGGGCCGGCCGGCCATTCGCCGCGATGATCTCGGCCGCCGCGGCGCGCGGCACCATTCCGCAGCGCTCCGCCAGCCAGCTGATGGATACGGTCGATGCCGGCGACGGCGGCAAGGTGGTGCTGCGCCTCTCCGACGGGCAGTTCTGCGAAGTCACGGTGTCGTCGCGCCTCGACAAGACGGTGCTGCTGTTCGAAGACATCACCGAGCGCGTCAAGGCCGAAGAGCGCATCAACTACATGGCGCATTACGACACCCTGACCGGGCTGCCGAACCGCGCCTATTTCACCGAGCAGGTCGAAGCCGACCTCGAGCGCCGGCGCCACCACGGCGACAAGCGCCCCAACGACATGGCCATGCTGATGATCGTCGATATCGACGACTTCAAGCATGTCAACGATACCCTCGGCCACCTGATCGGCGACCGCGTGCTGATCGAGACCTCCGAGCGGCTGAGCCGCGTCTTGGGCCGCGACAGCCTCGTCGCCCGCCTCGGCGGCGACGAGTACGTGGTCTATCGCTCCGGCGGCGTGCAACTGGGCGATACCGTCACCGACCCCGAGGCCATCCTCGGTGGCTTCCGCGGCCCGTTCGAGGTCGAGGGCGAAGTGTTCTCGGTCAACGTCTCGGTCGGCGTCGTCACCCTCACCGACGGCAGCGACGATCTCGACGCGCTGATGACCAAGGCCGACCTCGCCCTCTACAAGGCCAAGGCGCTGGGCAAAGGCCGCAGCCAGGTGTTCCACGACGAGATGGATACCGATTACCGCTACCGGCAACGGCTGAAGGCCGAACTGAAGCAGACGGTGGCCGATGGCGCCCTGTCGCTGGTGTTCCAGCCGATCGTCGACCTCAAGTCGAAGCGTGTGGTGAGCTGCGAGGCGCTGGCGCGCTGGCACCATCCGGAACTGGGCTCGATCCCGCCCTCGCTGTTCATTCCGATCGCCGAGGAAACCGGCCTCATCTCCGAAATCAGCCGCTGGGTGCTGGCCACCGCGACCGCCGAGTGCCGCAACTGGCCCGAGGAAGTCTCGGTGTCGGTCAACATCTCGGCTCGCGACTTCCGCAATGCCGACGTTGCCGCGATGGTCAAGACCGCGCTCACCGGCTCGGGCCTCGCGCCGCACCGCCTCGAGATCGAGGTCACCGAGACCGCCGTGATCGAGGAGCGCGCCGCCGCCACCAAGATCCTCGCCAAACTGGCCAAGCAAGGCATCGGCATCGCGCTCGACGATTTCGGCACCGGCTACTCATCGCTGAGCTACCTGCAGGCCCTGCCCTTCACCAAGCTGAAGATCGACCGCAGCTTCGTCATGGACATCGCCGAGAACCCGCGCTCGCTGAAGCTGCTGACCAACGTCGCCCAGCTCGGCAAGGACATCAACCTCACCGTCACCGCCGAAGGCGTCGAGACCGAAGAGCAGCTCAACCTGATCGCCGAGCACTCCAAGGTGGACCAGATCCAGGGCTACCTGTTCGGCGTGCCGCTGCCGCGCCGCGAGGTGGCCGAACTCATCGACCGCATGGCGGCCCGCGCCACGCTGGAGCGCGTGCTGACCGTCGGCACGACAAACCGCAAACGTGGTTAAGAGCCCTAAACTCTTCTGAACTCTCAGGGATTCGGCCTGGGGTGGGGTGTCATCCGTGCTTATGCGTAAATGGCGCGGCCACCGTGCGCATTTGGCAATTTTATTATGGCTAATGAAAGGTTAAACTCCCTTCGAAAGTTGCGGAGTTCCCTATGCGTTCGGACGTGGAAGGTTCGGCAGCGACGTCGGCTGCTCCGGTGTCTCGCTTCGCCGGCACGCTCATGGAGATACTGGACCGCGTAGAGTATTCGCGCGTCCGGATGGATGTAACCGACAATCCGATCTATCGTTTGCGTTACGAAGCTTATCGTCGCGAAGAATCCGTGCCGTTCAATGATGCCGGCATTGTGGTGGACGACCTCGATACCGCACCAAACGGCATGAGTTTCGGCGTCCATATCGACGGTGAGCTGGTCAGTTCTATCCGGCTGCACCATGTCAGTGCCAAACATCCTTTCGGCCCCTCGATGAAGAGTTGTCCGGATGTGCTCGAACCGTTGCTCGCCCGCGGCGAAACCTTCATTGATCCGTCACGTTTCACCGCCGATTACGAAGCGTCGCTGGCTTACCCGGCGCTGCCGTTCCTGACGCTGCAAATCGCGGTGATGGCCTCGCTGTTCTTCAAAGCCGACGCCTGCCTGGCGCTGGTCCGGCCCGAACACACGGCATTTTACCGCCGCGTCTTCGGCTCCGAGGAAATGTCCGACGTCCGGATCTATCCCGGCCTCGCCTTTCCGGTGGCGCTCTACGGCGCCTATGTGAACACCAAGCTGCCGGCAACGCTGAGACGCTACCCGTTCTTCATGTCGACCGAGGAAGAGCGCGAAAAGCTGTTCGCCCGCGCCATGGACGAACACTTCGAAGCCCCGCAGCGCGCCAGTTCCCGGCTGGCTTATGAGCGCGCCCTCTTGGAATCGCAGTTCGGCGGCCAGGCGGCGGAGTAGATCCGCGCCGATCCTGACTGAGTGAGACGGTCCCCTCCCGGCCTCCCCCTTAAGGGCAGGGCTATCGCATATGACGGATGCACCGGCCTCTCGGTGGTCCTCCACCGTGAAACGGGGGAGGCGGATGAGGGCCAGAGGCCCTCACCGCGTGGGGACCAGCGAAGCTGGTGGAGGGGGCGGCCCTAAACACCGGCGCATCCTGCTGCCCCCTCCATCGCCTTCGGCGGTCCCCTTGTTTGTTTGAAGCTTGGTAAGGTTGTGTGTCTCCGGGCAATCCGCCTGGCGTTGAACCCGCCAGGCGGACAGCCGGTGGAGGGGCCGTTCTCCCCATAGCCTTTTGGGCTGCGGGGGAGCTGGGCCGCCGCCGGTAGTGTTGCATCGACCCGGATGGTTGCAGGGACTTTGGGTCCGAAGCCACAAGGATGGGTCAGATGGAACAGGTACATGTTAGCACGGCGACTGCTGGGATCGATGTGGGTAAACGCTGGCTCGACGCTGCGGTCGAAGGCGTGAGTGGGCAACTGCGGATCGGCAACGATAGGCAGGGGACCGCAACGCTGCGCGACTGGCTGCACGAGCACAAGGTTACTCGGGTGGGTCTGGAAGCCAGCGGTCCCTATGGCCGACTGGTGCAAAGCGATCTGGAAGCGGCCGGCTTCGAGGTGGTGCTGCACCAGCCGCTGGAGGTCAGGCTGTTCGCCCGGCTGAAGCGGCAGCGGGCCAAGAGCGACCGGCTCGATGCCAAGCTGATCGCGGCGGCGACGGCTGGGATCGAACGGCGAGCCATGGTGCGTGATCCGCGCCTGGTTGAACTGGCGGAGCGGTTCACTGTCTACGAGCGGATCGGGGAGTGTCAGGATTTCCGTGTGCTTGCGGGCGGTTGCACATTACGCCGCCATGGCTTTGATAAATCGTTCGCCGAAGATGACGGCGAACTGAGGCTTTGCCATTGACCACTCACGAGGCGGCATTTTCCACTCCTTCTCGGAGCGGTTCAAGATCAGATAGAGCAGCTTGGTTGCTGCCTCGTCGGTGGGGAAGTGGCCCCTGGCTCGGACGGCTCGTCTGAGCTTGGAGTTCAGCGCTTCGATGGCGTTGGTCGTATAGATGATCCGTCGCACGGCATCGGGGAAGGCGAAGAACGGGATGATCTCGCTCCACACCCGCCGCCAGCTCTGGCCGATCGCGGGATAGCGCTTGCCCCATTCGCTGGCTTCGAAGGCGACCAGCGCCTCTTCGGCGGCCTTGGCATCGACGGCGCGGTATATGCTCTTCAGCGCCCCCACCAGCGGCTTGCGGTCCTTCCACGATACGAAGTCCATGGAGTTGCGCAGCAGGTGGACGATGCAGGTCTGGACCACGGCTTGTGGGAACACGGCGGTGATGGCGTCGGGGAAGCCCTTGAGGCCATCGACGACGGCCAGCATGATATCCTCGGTGCCTCGGTTGCGGAGCTCGTTCATGACCCTGAGCCAGAACTTGGCGCCTTCGTTCTGCTCGACCCACATGCCGAGCACCTCCTTGCCGCCGTCGGCGCGCACGCCCAGCGCGATATGGATCGCTTTGGAGCGGACCATGCCTTCGTCGCGGATCTTCACCCGGATGGCATCGAAGAACACCAGGGGATAAGCCGGATCGAGCGGGCGGGCCTGCCAGGCGGCGACCTCATCGAGCACGGCATCGGTCACCGTCGATATCAGGGCGGCAGACACCTCGATGCCGTAAAGCTCGCGCAGATGCCCGGTAATCTCCCGCGTGCTCATGCCGCGCGCGTACATCGAGATGATCTTGTCGTCGAAGCCGGGAAAGCGACGCTGATACTTGGCGATCAGTTGCGGGTCGAAGTTGCCCTGACGATCACGGGGGACGTCGATCTCGATCTTGCCGGTGTCCGTCACCACCGTCTTGTGGCCGTAGCCATTGCGGCTGTTGCCCACCTGTTCATCGCCGCCCAGATGATGATCCATCTCGGCATTGAGCGCACGTTCGGCCAGCGCCTTCTTCAGCGTATCCAGCAATCCGCCCTGATCGAGGGCGGCGGCGGCATCGCTGCCAGCCAGAAGCTGGTCGAGTAAATCAGCCGGGATCACCGGCTCTTTGCGTCGGGACATAGGGAAACTCCTTCTCACCCATTATGCCCGCCCGCACACCGAAATCAGGACAGTCCCGCGGATCGCTGAGACCATTGCCGAGCTCAAGAACCTGCTTGAGAGCGTCACTCTGGCCGACCTGCGCCACAGCGTGCTCGAGCAGATCGAGCGGATCAAGCTGTACAAGGCCGAGCTGGCCGCCCAGCTGCTTGCCCAGATCGAGGCGCATGCCGACCTCCGAGACCGCCTTGGTCTGCTGCTCAGCCTGCCCGTGTTCGGTTCGATCGTGGCCGCCAGCATGCTGGTGCGTATGCCGGAGCTGGGCCACATGCAGCACGGTGAACCGGCCGCTCTGATCGGCACGGCCCCCTACGACCGCGATACTGGCCAGTATCGCGGTCAGCGCTGCATCGCCGGCGGGCGGAGCAGGCCGCGCCGCATGCTCTACATCGCTGCCCTCAGTGCCCGCCGCTGTGATCCCAGCTTCAAGGCCTTCGCGGACCGGCTCGAAAGCGCCGGAAAACCAAAGAAGGTCATCATCGTCGCCATCATGCGAAAGCTCATCGAGGCCGCAAATCTCGTCCTCAAGAGAGCCTCACCGTGGAGGCCCCAGACCACCTAATCAACATGGTTGCTCCCCCGCTGCGCGGTGGAGGGACCACTGAGAGCACCGTGGCTCTCCATATGCGATAGCCCTGCCCTCAAGGGGGAGGTGAAGAGTCGAGGCTCTATCTTCGATCGCGCCTGACGCACCGGCGGGCACCTCCCCCTTCATGGGGGACTTCGAGCCGTCCCGCAGGGCAAATCGCTCCAGTGGAGCGATTTGAGGGGAGAAGGCCATGAGAGCTATGCTCGAATGGCAAGGAGGGGGCCGTCTGCTTCAGTCGACCACCAGTGCCCGAGGCCTCCCGCTTCGGCCCCATCTCCGCCGGACGATCCGCAGGCCTAGCTCCGCGCCAGAATCCAGCTCTCGATGTCCGCCAGCACCGTCTCACGCCCGAGGTCGTTGATCGGATCGTGATACACGCCTTCATACAGCTTGATGGTTTTGTCGCTGGAGCCGACATGGGCGAAGGCGAACGCGCTGCCGGACGATTTGGCGGCGTTGTCGGCCGTGCCATGGAGGATCAGCACCGGCATCACCAGCCGGCCGAACTCCGCCTTCAAGCGCTCATCGGCGCGGGCAATCGCTGCCAGCGTCTTGGTCGGCTGCGTCTCGTGGGCGATCAGCGGGTCGGCCTCCATGGCGCCGACCACGGTCGCATCGCGCGAGAAGTCGGCATGCTTCAGCGCCAGGACGCGGGCATGCGGCGCCAGGTGGCTGAGCCCTTTCAGCACGGCGAGGGCAAAGTCCGGAGCAGGCAACTGAAACGCAAAGCTCTCCGAGACGAGGCCGGCAATTCCGGCGCCATGGTCCAGCGCGTAGAGCCAAGCGACGACACCACCGGCGCTGTGCCCCATCAGGTAGATAGGCAGGCCGGGGTGACGGGCCCGGACCGCCTGCATCACGGCATCGACGTCGCTCACATAATCCGCAAAGCTGTCGACGTAGAAGCGCTCGCCGTCCGATTGGCCGCGCCCACGCAAGTCCAGCGCATAGGCCATGATGCCGGCGTGGCTCAAGGCTTTCCCCGCCCCGTCATAGTAGCCGCTATGGGAATTGAAGCCCGGCACGATAACGAGAACCGCGCGGGCAGCCATCGGCTGCCACCAGCGATAGAAAATGCGCAGTCCGGCGGTTCCCTCGACTGTCGCTTCGTTGACAGCATATGTCTGATCCATCGCTCTCTCCACTCGGTGATCGGCCGGCAGCTTCGAGCGCGGGGAGACGGGCGTCTTGTACGAACTTGCGTTCCCGCGTGCAGGCGGACGGTCAGGGGCCGGGCTTGGGTTGCGGAGTATGACCGCCGTGCTAGTGTGGCCTTCGGTCAGCCAGCCTGCTCTATTTTGGGGCCGCCGTAAGCTTCTGGAGCGCGGTGATGTCGGAGATCGTGAGTAACGACGACCTGCCGGATGGGCCTGGCAACAGCCGGACCGACGAGTGGTTTCGCCTGCGCGACGCGCCGAAATTGTCGGTACGGGCGATCGGGCGTTCGCGCCTGGGCGTCACCGAGATCCGCTACACCGGCAAGAATTTCGGCGTGACCGAGCAGGTCGCCGCGGAGGACGCATTCCTCGTCGCGCTCGGACTGGTGCCATCCTCGCATATCGAGGTGTGGCACGGCGGAAAGTCGGTATCGCTGCGCGATGTCGGGCCCGGCGAGTCCATGCTCTTCGACCTCAAGTCGGTGACCTCCGCGAGGTTTGTCGACCCGGTTCACCTGCTGCAGTTCTACCTGCCGCGCAGTTTCCTCAACGAACTGTCCGATGACCTCGAGGCGCCGCGTCGGATCGACGAACTGCCGGTAAAGCCGAACAATGTGGGCCTCGACAGTGTGGTGCTGCGGCTGGGAAATGCCGTACGGCCGGCCCTCGAGGCGCCACACGAGGCCAACGACCTTTTTGCCAGCCAGATCATGCTTGCGTTCGGCACCTACATTTGCGCCCGGAGCGGGGCGCTGCAAACACCGCGGGTAAGACCGGGCGGGCTCACTGCACTGCAGGAGCGCAACGCCAAGGCGCTGATCGACGCGCATATCGATGGCAATATCTCGCTGCAGTATCTGGCCACCGCTTGCGGGCTGTCACCCACCCATCTGGCACACGCCTTCAGGGCATCGGTTGGCGTCGCGCCGCATCGCTGGCTGTTGCAGCGTCGGGTGGACCGCGCCAAGCAGATGCTGCAGCAGGGCGGCAAATCGACAGCCGAGATTGCCCTCGAATGTGGATTTGCGGATCAGAGCCACCTGACCCGCGTCTTCCGTCGCCTCACCGGCCATACGCCCAGCGCCTGGCGGCACGCGCAATAGGTGGCAACACGGCGGCGGGGGGATCGGCACCAGTGCTCCTGTCGGAAATCCGGCGAGGGTAGAGGTGGCCACGCGCACGCGTGGCCACTGCGCCAATCAAGCCTCCGGGATCCACACCACCATCGAGCCCTGCCCGCGATTGGCCCAGAGGTAATACGGCAGCGCGGTGAGCGTTGCCGGGGCCTGCCGCGGCGGGGTGGTGCGGTAGAGCGGCTTGAACTCGGCTTCGTCCACGGCCTGGCCGCCTGCCGTCAGCTGGATGATGCCGTCGAACAGGCTCGACTGCTTGACCGCGATATCGCTCTGCCGCGGCAGTTTGAAGCGCTGCACCGTGCCACCCGGATTGTCGGCCTCCTCGAGGCAATAGACCAGCGGGCCGCGGGTCAGCGCCACGCGGCCCACATCCATCACCACATGCGGGTTGGCATAAATGCGCTCGACCGGCATTGGCAGCTCGAGGCTGATCTTGTCGCCCGGCTTCCAGGTCCGGCTGATGGTGGCATAGCCGTTGTGTGGGGTGAGGCGCACCGTCTCGCCATTGACCTTGGCCGTCGCGCCCTTGCACCAGCCGGGGACGCGGAGCTTGACCTCGAACGCCTTCTCCGTCGCCGGGTCGATCGCGATGGCGATAGCGCCCGACCAGGGGTAGTTCGAGACCTCGCGCACTGCGACTTCGGTGCCGCCGACATCGAGGCTGGTCGAAATGCCGCCATAGAGGTGGAAGGCGATCCCGTCCGGCGCGGTGGAAACGAAATAGCCGCCGACCGACGCGACGAGCCGGCTGACATTCATCGTGCAGCACGGGCAGGTATGCCAGTCCCAGCGGGTCGGCGTGCCGTTGCTCTCCAGCGGGTTCATGTAGAAATAGTGCTCGCCGTCGCGGCTGAGGCCGGAGAGCGCGCCGTTATAGAGCGCGGTCTCCAGCACGTCGGCATATTTGCCGTCGAGATCGAGGTGCAGCATGCGCTGCGCCCAGAAGATCAGCGCCACCGAGGCGCAGGTCTCGGCATAGGCGGTCTGGTTGGGCAGGTCGAAATCGAAGGTGAAGCCCTCGTTATGCGCCGAGGGACCGAGGCCCGCCGTCACATACATCTTGGTCTCCATCACGTCGTTCCACAGCGTCTCGCACGCCGCCTTGAGCCCGGCATCGTTGAGCTCGACCGCCAGGTCCGCCATCGCCGTGTACATGTACATGGCGCGCACCGCGTGCCCGACCACCTTGTCCTGGGCCCGCACCGGCTTGTGCGACTGCGAGTACTCGTAATTGCCCTGCACGTAGCGCTGGTATTCCCAGCCCTTCTTCTCGCGCTCTTCGCGCTCGATATCGAAATAATGCGGCGGGGCATTGCCGCGCTCGTTGATGAAGTAGGCGGCGAGATCGAGGTGCTTTTTCTCCTTGGTCAGGTGATAGAGCTTGATCAGCGCCAGCTCGATTTCCTGGTGCCCGCAATAACCGCGCTTCTGCCCCGGACCGGTGCCGAAGCTCGTGCGGATGTGCTCGACATAGCGCTCCATCACCTCGAGCCAGCGGCGGCGGCCGGTGGTCTCGTAATAGGCGATGGCGCCCTCCAGCATATGGCCGGCATTGTAGAGCTCGTGGTTGTCGCGCATGTTCGACCAGCGCTTTTCCGGCTCACGCCCGAGATACCAGCAGTTGAGATAGCCGTCCGGCGCCTGCGCCGCCTCGAAATCGTCGACGATCGCTTCGATCTTTGCCTCGATATCGGCATCGCGCTTGTGGCTCAGCGCATAGGCGGCGGCCTCGATCCACTTGCCGATATCGGAATCCCAGAACACCTGTACGGTGAAGCCGTTGGCATGGCGCGGGAAGCGCAGCGGCGGCGGTGGATTGGGCAGCTTCAGCGAGTTGAGATAGCCGTACTCGACGAGTTTCTTGTGCTGGCTGGGAATGGTGCGGGCGAGCACGGTGTCGAGCCGCTCTTTCCAGAAGTCGCCTTCGAGGCGGACATCGACGAAACGCACCGGATGATACTGGCTCATTGCAACTCCTCTTGGCCCTGCCGCCGAGCAAGCGGACGGGTGATCGAAATTCAGGTCTGTGTGGCGGTCGACGCGCGCACCACCAGGGTGCAGGGCAGCCGGCGGATGCCGCGCACCGTCTCGCCGCCGATCATGTCGATCAGCAACCGGCCGGCCTCGTGCCCGAGCGCCGACAGGTTCATGTCGATGCTGGTGAGCGGCGGCCGCGCCGCCGTGGTCATCACTTCCCAGTTGTCGAAACCAACCACTGCCACCTCGCCCGGCACCGCGATAGCGCGCTCGCGCAGCGCATCGACGACCCCGCGGGCGATCTGGTCGTTGCCGCAGAAGATGGCGTCGGGTCGCTCGGTCTTGCCGTCGAACAGGGCGGCGACCGCCTCGCGCCCCCAGGCCTCGGTCCATTTCCCCGAAAAATAGAGTTCGGGATGCGCGGCAAGCCCGCGTTCGGCGAGCCCTGCGAGGTAGCCGCGATGCCTGAGCTGCACCGCCTCGAAATGCTCGGGCCCGGTAACATGGGCGATGCGTTGCCTGCCGAGGTCGCCCAGATGTTTGACAGCCAGCCGCGCCCCGCCCTCATCGTCGGGCAGCAGGCAGAGCGCATCGTGATCGTCGGCCTGCGAAAACACATAGATCACCGGCAGCCCCGGCGGCAGCGGGCCGACTGGCGGACGCTTGTCGGCGCGGCGAGCGGTGACCACCAGCCCGTCGATGCGCTTGCCGAGCAACTGGTCGAGGTGCTGCCGTTCGCGCTCCGGATCGTCGGTGGCATTGCACATGAAGATGGCGATGCCCCGGTCGGCGAACACCTCTTCGAGCGCCTGGAAGATCGGCAGGGTGAAACGGCCGAACGAGTCGGTGGAGAGCACCCCCACCGTCATCGAGCGCGTCCGGTGCAGGCTCTGCGCCATATCGTTGGGGCGATAGCCGATCTCGCGCGCTACCGCCGTCACCTTGTCGCGCGTCTCCTGCCTGAGCCGGCCGTTGGAGTTGAGCGCCTTTGATGCCGTGCCGATCGACACGCCGGCGATCCGCGCCACGTCGCGGATGGTCGGGCCGTGCCGGCCGATGCGGTCATTGCTGGGGGGAACGGGAAGGGCGTCGCTCATGCGGGGACCATCAGCCTTTCACCGCGCCGGACATGAAGCCGCGCACGTAGTAGCGCTGCAGCAGCAGGAACAGGATGATGCAGGGCAGCGCCATCACCACCACCCCGGCTTCGGTGGCGCCGTAGTTGATCACCCCCATGGTCTGCTGGCGGAGGTTCGCCACCGCCACCGGCAGCGGCTGCTTGGTCGGATCGGTCAACAGGATCAGCGGCGCGAAGAAATCGTTCCACGCCGCGAGGAAGGCGAACAGGCCCACCGTCACCAGCCCCGGCACGACCGACGGCAGCATGATCCGCCACAGCACGCCGAAACTGCTGCAGCCATCGATCTGCGCCGACTCTTCCAGTTCGCGCGGGATCGCTTCGAACGAGATGCGCATCATGTAGGTGGCGAATGGCAGCTGGAACATGGCGATCATCAGCGCCACGCCGACCAGCGAGTTGGAGAGCCCCACCGCATTGAGCAGCACATAGAGCGGAATGAGCAGCGTGGCGTAGGGCACCATCAGGATCGACAGGGTCAAGAGGAACAGCGCGTCCTTACCCCAGAACTTGAAGCGGGCGAAGGCATAGCCGCCCAGCGTCGAAATGATCAGCGTCACCGCGACGGTGAGGATCGAGATCACCGCACTGTTGGCCGCCACGGTGGGCAGCCCGGCGCCGAAATCGAACATCGTCTGGTAATTGCCCCAGCCGAAGCCGCTGGTCTGCGCCGTGCCGGCCTGCGGACTCACCGAGGCATAAAAGCTCCACACCAGCGGGAACAGGAAGATGATGGCGAGCCCGCCCGTCAACACGTAGTACGGGGTGCGGCCGAAGGTGGACTCTGGTTTGCCGGCAATCATGGTCAGTCGCGCTCCGATCCGCGCAGGAAGCGGAACTGCAATATGTTGATCAGCACCAGCACGATCAGCACGAGGATCGACAGCGCCGCCGCGGTGCCGAGGTTCTGGCGCTGGAACGCCTCTCGATAGATCACCTGCACCGCCGTCACCGTGGTGTTGTCGGGCGCCCCCTTGGTCAGGATGAAGAACTGATCGAACGCCAGCAACGATCCGGTGACGCAGAGGATCGTCGCCAGCGACAGTGAAGGCCGCAGCAGCGGCAGCGTGATGTGGCGGAAGTTCTGCCAGCTGGACGCACCATCGAGCGAGGCCGCTTCGTAGAGGTCGTCGGGAATGCCCTGCAACCCCACCGTCAGCACCAGCATGTAGAAGCCGGCAAACTTCCAGACCACGAGAAAGGTCGTCGACAACAGCGCGGCCAGTGACGTGCCGAGAAAAGCGATCGGGTTGTCGATCAGCCCCAGGGCTTCGAGCGGCGGGCTGATCGGGCCGATGGCCGGCGAGTAGAACCCGTAGGCGAGGAGCGATGCGGCGGCCAGCCCGAGCGACACCGGCAGCAGGAACACGGTGCGCAGGAACGCCGACCAGCGGGTGACCGTCTGCACCAGCAGCGCCAGCCCCAACCCCAGCCCGAGCAGCAGCACGGTGACCAGCACCGTGTATTGCACGGTGAACCATACCGACGGCCAGAACAGCGGGTTGCGCCAGATCGAGACGTAGTTCTTGGGGAAGTTCAGGCCTTCATCGCCGGTGAGCAGGCCATATTTGCTCACCGACATCTTCGCCACCAGCAGCAGCGGGGTGAGGAAGAACACCACGATGAACACCAGCGTGGGGATCGTATAGGCAAAGCCGGTCAACTGGCGGCGCAGGTTGATGCGGGAGCGCCGGACCGGTGGTGCTGCCGAATTGACCTCAGAGATCGACGTTGCAGTCACGATAGATTCTCGCCTCCGAGGGATCGGCCCGACGCCAACGAGGCGCCGAACCGGCCCTTTTCGTCAAGTTACTGGGTCAGCGAGTCGTTGATCGCGTCGTTATTGGCGTCGAGATTGGCGCCATCGCCGAACACGGCATCACGGAACAGCACGATCCACGGCCCCTGCGGGTCGTTGAAGGTGGCGCCGAAATTCTTGGCGAGCGGCGTCTGGCCGTTGGCGCCGACAGTGTTGAACAGCTTCACCCTGGGATCGGTGATGTACTTGTTGTCGGCGAGATCGGTGCGGGTCAGCACGTTGCCGTTCTTGGCCACCACCTCGACCTGGGCCTCTTCGCTCTGCACCCAGGCGATGAAGTTCCATGCCGCATCGGCCTTCGTGCTGTCGCGCGAGATGCCGATATCGTCACCACCGATAAAGGTAGAGGTGCCGCCCTTGAGGCCGGCGATCGGCGCGACGCCGATGTCGGCATCCTCGAGCCCCGTCCCTACCAGGCCGGAGATCTGCGTGGCCGGCATCGGCTGCACGCCGATGATGCCCTTGGGGAAGAACGAGGTCCAGGTCGGCCCGGCTTCGTCCTTGCTCTCCGGCATCATCATGGTGCCGTCAGCCACCAGCTCGCGGAAGACCTTGTAGATGGCTTTCCACTCGTCGCTGTTGAGATGCGACTCGGTGCCTTCAGGGTTCATCACCGTCTCACCATCGGCCCAGGCGATCGGGAACCACGTGAACACGTTGCAGCCGCCGCAATTGCCGCCAAAATAGGTGCCGCGGATATCGCCGCCGAGCTTGGCGACGGCACGGGCCTGGTCGGCGAATTCCTGCAGCGTGGTCGGGCCCTTCTCCGGGTCGAGCCCAGCCTGCTTGTAGAGCTTCTTGTTCCACATCCACACCGACAGGTCGGCGATGAACGGCATGCCGTATTTCTTGCCCTCCCAGGTGCCGACATTAATGCCGGCGGGCGCCACCTTGTCGATGTCGGGCATGCCGTCGATGCGCGCCGTGATGTCCTGGAACAGGCCCGCCGAAGTCCAGTTCGGCATGAACACCACGTCGGCCGAGAACAGGTCAGGCAGGCCCTTGGCCGCTGCCGCGGCGCCGATCTTGGTCTGGTAGTCGTCGGTCACCACGTAGGTGGCGGTGACCTGGTTCTTGTGCGAGGCATTATAGGCCTGCACCAGTTGGTCCACCCGGACCTGCGTCGCAGCGCGGGTCCACAGCGTCAGCTGGGTGCCGTCATCGACGCCCAGCGGGTCAGCGGCCAGCGCCGTCCCCGGCGCAGTCAGCAGCAGCGCGGCAAGCGCCATCTGCCACAGTCTTGGCATTCTCATCAGTTCCCTCCCATGTGCCGATGCCATCCTCCGGTCCTGCCTGGCAGGTTCCTCCCGGGAACAGCGACGAAAAAGCCCTCGCTGCGTTTCGCTACCCGCATCTTCGTTGACGGGCTGGCTCAGGAAAAGCTTTTCTCACTGAGAGGTCGCATGTTTTCCCCTCATGCGCAAGAGATGAGGAAAAGCTTTTCGCAATGGGACGACGGTCGAGGGCTGGGGTCGCAGGCGACGCTGGCACGCGAGCCGCCAGGGCGTTCGCCAAGCTCAGCCTCAGTGGCTGATTCCGAGCTGTTTCAGTTCCGCCACCCAGTCGACGACATTGGCAACTGCCTGCGCGTTGGGCAGCACATCCTCGGCGAGTTCGGCCAGCCGGAGCGCCGAGGAGTAGAGCATCACCAGGTTGCGGTCGACCTTGAGCCGCGCCAGTTCCTCGTAGCGATCGATGATCCTGAGCGTCAGGTCGGCGGAGATCCAGTTGGAGTAGCTGAGGTCGCGATGGCGCGAGCCGAAGCCGGAATCGGCGAAGTCGAACACGCCGTTGAGCATGCCGGTCTCATGGTCGAACGCCATGTTCCAGCCATGGCCGTCGAAATAGCCATAGACCAGCTCGCCGCCCGCGATGCTGAGCTTGCGATACGCCGCCATGCTGCGCTTCACAAAGCCCTTGTAGCCACGCGGCAGCCGGTCTTCGGTCCTCGCCATGATTTCGTCGGGGCTCATCCAGGGATCGACGCCGACCGCCCCGACGGCCTGCATGCGGTTGAGCGGCAGCGCGTGCAATTCCGCATAAAGCTGCGCCATACGGGTGGCCAGGGCGTTTCGCCGACCCTCGTCGAGGGCGAGGTATTGCGGCTTTTCCAGCGACGCGCCGCGCAGCTTCAGGTGCTGCGAGAACGGCACCGGCCCCTCATGCAGCACCATCTGCGGCAGTGGCATGGTGACCCGGGGCTTCAGAAACGCCAGCAGCGCCACTTCGCGCCGCAGCCGCGCCTCGGCTTCAGGATGCCGGGCGAACTTGAAGATCCAGCCGTCGCATTCTAGCGCGACACTGTCCCAGCCTTCGGTGAGGGAGATGAAATTGCCGCCCGCAAACTGCGGTAGCGTGCCGATGACAAGCGCGCGCAATCGCGCGATCTCCGCTGCCGGCACCCCCTCCATCGTCTCGACTCCCCATCAAGCGGAGCGGAATTAGAGCGTTTTCAGCAAAAGGTGCAGAGTTTTCCACCTCGACAGGGCGACCAATTGTGAAAGGCTCCGGGCGGACGGCGCGACGGCCCAATCAGGCCGGGTGCAGTTCCCGCACCGCCTGCCTATGGCGGCGCGGCGCCTTGGCATGGTGCTTGGTCTTGTCCGGCGGCGCCCGCCGATGGGTTGGCATCCGAACGCCGAGCGCATCGGCGACGGTCTTTTCCAGCAGCCGGTCGAGTTCTACCTTATGCATGATGACGTCTCCTTGGCCGCGCGGGTTTGTCCCCACGCCATTTGCTGAAACAACGCCGCTCCCCCGGAGGAGTTGCCTCGCGGGCTCTTCAAATTCTGGTGATCGGGCTGAACCGAACCGCCGGCACGGTTCCGTTAACGGTTTCGGCGGATACTATCCGGACCGGAACTAAAGCGCTTCGTCACTGTATCGGTGTGTTTCCGCCAACCGCGGAGGGGCAATATGCGGTCCGTAGGCCTCGCGGCACTCCTCGTCGCCATTCTGCTTCTGCTGTTTCCGTTCTATCGGCAGTGGGTGCCGCATATCCGCATTTCCACCGAGGACAGCCGCCTGCTCGGCGGGCTGCTGCTGGCGATCGGCGGGCTCACCCTGGCGGTTTTTCGGCCCCGGACTTAGCCGCTGCCGTTTGCTCCGGCTCGGCTGACACGGGCAGGCGATCATTGGCGAACGCCTCGGCAAACATCGCTTCGACGCTTTTCGGCCGCTTGATCTCCACCACAGCCGCGGCTGGCGGCGCGGCGACGGCCTTGGCGTCGACCGCGGGTCCGGGCTCCGGGATCGCCGACGGTTTGACCGGTGGCGCGGCGACCGGTTGTGCCGGGCGGGCGGGCATCCCGTCAGCCGGCGGCTTGCTGTCCAGCACCGGCCGTCTGTCGTTTGCCGGCTTCACTGGGGATACGGGCTTCACTGGGGGTGCAGGCTTGGCTGGGGGTGCGGGCTTGGCTGGAGGCGCCGGCTTCGCCACCACATCGGCACGCGGCGCCGGCCGCGCCAGCAGCGACGTCTTCGGCGCCACCGGAGCCGCCTCGGCCACCAGCCCCGGCGCCGCTGCCGCGAGCCGCGCCTTGCGGAAACGCCGGCTGAGCCGCCCATATTCCAGCACCGAATAGCCGATCAGCAGCATCAGGCTTGCTGCAACCCCGATCCCGAGGCCGACCAGCAGCCACACCAGCGCGTCGTAACTCATCCTGGGCCGATCCCGGTCGTATTGCTTCGGTCGTACCATGCCGGATTTGCCTTGTGGCCTGCAACCATCCGCGACAGTTCAGCTCGATGCCCGCAATCCCGTTGCTCGCCTATTCTGAACATGAGACGACTAATCAATTGCCGTTGCCAGCCCGCCTGCTTCGAGACCCCCATGCTGCAAGCCAGAACGCGCCCGCTGCTGCCCGACGTTGTCCGCGCCGAGCTCAGGCGCGCCATCATCGAGGGCGAGTTCCCGCCCGGCTCGAAACTGCCCAACGAAGATGCGCTGTGCGCCCGTTTTGCGGTGAGCCGCATTACGCTGCGCGAAGCCGTGCGCGGCCTGATCGAGGATGGCTACGTCGTCCGCCGCCAGGGCTCTGGCACCTATGTCACCGAAGGCCCGCGGCTGCGCAACTCGCTCGATACCAATTTCAGCTACACCGAATACCTCGAAAGCACCGGCCTCAGTGTCACCAAGCAGGTGCTGGACGCGACGCGTGTCCGGGCCGACGATGCGGTGGTGGCCGCCTTGAACCTGGCCCCCGGCTCCGACGTGGTGGTGGTCCGCCGCGTCCGCAGCGCCGATGGCAAGCCGGCGGTGTTTTCGATCGACAGTCTCGCCACCGACATCGTTGATGAACAGGCGGACCTCGAGGCATTCGGCGGATCGCTTTACAAGCTCCTGGCCGAGCGCGGCCATACCGTCGATCACGCCCGCGCCGTGCTGGCCCCGGTCAACGCCGACGCCGAGCTGGCCGCGCTGCTGGCGGTGCCGGTGGGCGCGCCGCTGCAGCATCTGCGCCAGGTCGATCACGACACCGCCGGCCGCCCGGTGATGCTGTCGCTCGAATGGCACGTGCCCGAGGTGATCGAGCTGCGCGTCTATCGCCGCGGCCCCGGCCCGCAGCCCGCCGGCTGATTGTCGGCGCTGTTCGAACCGCCTCGACTCTCGCACCCGCGAGCTGCGCACCCTACATTGCGGGGGCATATCGAGGAGAGCCGCCATGAGCACAGTGAAGTACGAAGTCGTCCAGCATGATGGGGGCTGGGCCTACAAGGTGGGCGACGTGCTGTCGGAAACCTTCCGCAGCCACGCCGCCGCGCACGAGGCTGCCGAAGCCGCCGCCCGGCGCCAGCGCGTCGCCGGCGCCACCGACGGCATCGAATACGAGGACGCCCGCGGCGTCTGGCATCAGGAGGTCTCGGAAGGCACCGACCGCCCCGACACCGAGGTCAAGGACGACTAAGCGAGACCCTGCACTACTGCGCGAGCTTGCCCCTGAGTTCGTCGAGTTCGAGGATGCAGCGGTCGATCTCCGACTTCAGCGACCGCCGTTCCGCCGGGCTCATCGGGTTCTTGCTCCCCGGCCGGCTCTGCCCGACGATGTCGCGCAGCGTCGAAATCTCGCGCTTCAGTTTGGCAATCTCGCTGGTCGCTAGCATTGGGGGGAGTCTCCGGTATCGGCGGCTTGTCGCCCGCTGTGCTGCTATAGGCAAGCTGCAATTGCCCTATGACACCAATGGGCAAGCCTAGCACCGCCTTACAAAACACACCCAGAATAGCGTCCGGAGCCATAGAGTTGCTGCCCTTGGGACCATTCTGATCGCGTACCTCCCCGGGCCCGAGACAACCAGCAGCGCCTCTGGAGAAAGTCCTCCGGGATTGCCGCCCAGACGACAAAGATGATGTCGGCGTCGTCAAGACGATTGAGATCAGATCTTCGCCAACATTTCATTCAAGATTGCCTGACGTTTCAAACGATCCGGGGTCACTTCGCCCATCGAAGTACAGATCTCGACGGCTCTAGAAAATAGGTCAGTCGTGGCAAAGCTATGCTGACCTACCTTAGAAATAACGGCCTGAGCCGACTTTTCGATCGCCTTTGAACTTAGAGTTTCCTGGTCTTTGCCGCAGACCAACGCCCTTACCAGCGGCAAGATATGCCACTTGAATCGCTTCATATTTTGGGGAATTATGCTGTTTGAGACGAGAAGTGAGAATTATACATAGTAAGGCACGCCGAGTAGAAGACGATTTCCTTTGTGTCATCGGAAAACATGACGTCAGTCAGCTCAGCGTACATCGATTTTGGGTACCTCGATGACAATTCTGGGCGCCCGCAGTACATCGCTGCAACGCATTTTGCAGCATTGTGAAGCGAGAAGATACGCGTGGCAGGAATGTCCTGACCAACATACTGTCGATCTCGACGTTCGAAATACAACTTACCATCCGCATCATATGTGTTGAAGTATTGCTCAACTCTCTTTATCAAAGGGCGGAGAGACAGGAACTGGGTATCTTCTACCTTGCTTTGACTGTTGGTCGCGCGCACCAATTCAGAGAACACGTCTTCGTTTTTTGTCTCAACAACTTTGATATTTACCATTATGTCGCCAAGCATGGTTCGATTCTCGAACAGAACATTCGAAGTCTGGCAACCATTCACGATCTGAAAGTTGGTGAGATGAAGTGTATTTCCTTGTAGTTTTACATCAGGACTTACAATAGTTATCCCATTGTTCAAGACAGGAAAGCGGCTCGCAGAGCTTCCAGACCTCAATGTTGACGAAATGGATTGGTTAACCGGGTTATCCAGCCCCAGAAAGGACCGCACGTTCTCTTCAAAGACCTGCGTTCTTAGGTTTCCGTCTGGCGTCAGAAGCAAGTTCTCGACAAATTCGCTCGCCCGGACCACGGCAAGGTACGCTTCATCGATGCCAGCAATCGTGGGCAAAGCAGCATTGCTGAATAGGGTCAAGCTCGCGTCTATGCCCGAGTAAGTCCCGACCCACAGATTTGTCAGTTCGTCCCGGTCAACACACTTTATGTCTATTTCGGCGAATAACCCTAAATCATTCAACTGAAGCGAAAAATCCTCAATCGCGGTCTCAAAAGCTTGAGGAGATTTGTATATTCCTGTCGTAACGAATCTAGCTGTCAGTGATGGCTTTCCATTTCGTATCTTGGGAACCTCCTTGACCACGATATCAAATATCTGCCTGGCAGATTGCATGGTATCGTCATCGACCAAGTATGGCCCTTGAGTGACGAAGCGCAGGATGGATTCCTTAAACTTTAGGAAGTCACCGAGATCAAAACTCTCGCTGCGCTTGGCCTGAATGAATAAGATATCTACGTCGTGATTGCGCCGATTGCTCAAAAACGTGGAGTTGGCATCTTCAGGAGAAACTATGATCTCCTCATCAATTACAACCGCGATGCCGTCGCACCCGTCATCACCTGCACCAGTCGTGACGTCGTCGACTTCGTAAGTTGATGAATATCTGGATGAGATCACCGAGTAGTTTACGAACTTCTCGAACTGAGAGGCCTCATCTTCGGCTTGAAGCGCCCAGCTTTCGACAAAGCTGCCAAGATGCGATTGAACAATACGGTGCAAAATTCTCTCCAAGTCACTTCTTTTGTATGATCATCCAGCATGCCGTTCGGTCCACTGTCGCCACAGCGCTCGGTTGTTTCAACAAGCATCGTGCGGCGCGGACCCATTAGGGCATGGGTAGGCTTGGATTGCGTCCGCGTGTCCCTTCATTGTGGATATCCCTTCGATGACCCGATATGCGACTCCCACACGGAGACCAGCAATACTTAGGTGTGCTCGCCCTCCACACAGCACCAGGCAGTCGGCGTGTTTTTGCCGTAGCAAACCAAGAAGTGTAGAATGTGGTACCGTGATAGCGCTGTGCCAGGGGCAGATCGCTCCCTGTTTGCACCACCAAAACCCATGCTGCGGATGAAGCTGAACGTAGCGCGGTGCCGTCACTCACGCTCACGGCAAGGCCAAGGCTTCGTCGAACTGAGCCTTACTGGATTTTGGTGCCGCATGCCGGAATCGAACCAGCGACCCCCTCATTACGAATTTGATGGAACTGGTTGCAGGGGGTTGTGGCGTGTTGCAGTGGGCATCAGCAAGCGTTTGAGTTCTGGTCTGTTTCACTGTATGTTCTTGCAGCAGGTTGCAACGCGTTGCTTAACGTTCTGGCGACCCGCTGGCGACCCAAGGGCATCCGATGGCAACGCAGAAGATCACCAAGACCGTGCTCGATACCGTCGCGCTGCCGCGGGAGAAGCGGTACACCCTGTTTGACAGCGCCGTGCCCGGCTTCGGGCTTCGCGTGTTCCCATCTGGCGAGCGCAGTTGGATTTTCGAGTACCGTCCCTATCCTGGCGGAACCGGCACGCCCAAGAAGCGCGTCACCATCGGCAATGCCGGCCGCCACGGCGGCAAGGAGTTTCCCGACTTCACTCCCGACGAGGCCCGCAAGCGTGCTGACGACCTCCGGGTGTTGGTCAAGACCGGTGGCGACCCGATGGCGGCTAAGGCGGCAGAAAAGGCCGCGCCGACCGTCGCCGACATCAAGCGCGATTTCATGGCGAAGTGGGTGCGCGCCAAGCGCGGTGCCGGCACAGCGGAGGATTACGACGATATTCTCGATCGCTTCGTTATTCCCAAGCTCGGCAAGCGCAAGGCGCGGGACGTAACCAGTCGCGACATCTCTGCGCTGCACCAGGCCATGAGCGCCACGCCCTATCAGGCCAACAAGATGCTTTCGGTAGTGTCCTCGATGTACAGCTGGGCCACCGGCAAGGAAGGCCCGCTGGACGCGATGCCGAATCCGGCCGCGGGCATAGAGCGCTTCGAAGAAGAGGAGCGCGGTAGGGTTCTGAGCACCGACGAGCTGCAGCGGCTAGGCACTGCCGTGCGGCTGGCGGAGACTACTGGCGTTCCGTGGGATCTGAAGCCCGACGCCAAGGCGAAGCACCGCCGGAAGGATCAGGCCGCGCAAACGACGATCATCGGCGAGCATGCCGCCGCGGCCATCCGACTGCTGATTTTCACCGGCGCCCGCCTTCGCGAAATCCTCAAGCTCCGCTGGGATCAGTTCGATGCAGAGCGCGGCTTGCTGCTTCTCCCCAAGCACAAGACCAGCCGCACCGCCGGCGCAAAGGTGATCGTGCTCAACGCCCCTGCCCTGGCGGTGCTCAGCGGCCTTACGCGTGTCGGCATCTATGTCATCGCTGGCGACACTGCCGGCCAGCCCGACGAGAAACCCCGCCCGGACATCAAGCGCCCGTGGCAGATGGTGCGTCGCGCCGCCGGGCTCGAGGATCTTCGGCTGCACGACCTCCGCCACAACTTCGGCGGCTTCGGCGCGGGGGGCGGCTACGGCTTGCCGATCATCGGCTCGCTGCTGGGGCATAGCCCAAAGAACCCCAAGACGACCGCGCGCTATTCGCATCTCGCCACCGACCCGCTGCGCAGCGCCGCGAACGCGATCGGCGCCGACATCGCGGCGCGTATGGGAGAGCTCGATACCAATTCCAACAACGTGGTGCGCCTGCCCTCGGGGAAGCGCGCTGGCTGAGAACGCGAGGGGATAGGGCGGCCACCCGACAAGCCGGATTTCACCACCGGTTTCCCCTCGTGCCCTATCGGTGAAAGACGACGCTAGGTGAAGCGATGACCAACGAGTTGACGCTCGACGAGATTGCCAAGCTATCCGGGTCCCTACGGGAAGAGATACTGCGACAGGTTCTCATCGGGCTCAAGCTCCCGGCTGAGGCGGAGTATGACGCTCGCCTAATTGGCGTCGACGAGTTGAGCCGGCCGCCTGACCCCAAGTTCATCGACGACAATACACTAATGGGGCTTGAGTACTGGAGCGCCGCAATGTGCGTTGCCTGGATGGCGTGGGGGCGAGTAGACGCTGTTCGCGAATGCCATCCGGGCTATTCTGCGACGCGACGAGGCTGGGTAAGGTTGCCGAATACGCAGCCGGTCCGCGACGCGTTGAAACAAGATGGCCTGCAGCACGGCATGGCGCCCGGCTTCATCCTCGACAACGGCGCCCCTGCCTCGATAGCCGGCATGATCACACGCGAGCGCAAGGGGCTCCCGCCCCTGCCGGGCATCCCAGCGCCGCGGGCACCTGTTTTCGACGCGCTCAACTACTTTGTCGGCATGCTGCAGGAACACCAAGGGGCGCTGGTGGTGTTTGCGGACCACCAACTATCGGGGCAGACCGAAGCCCTTCCACCTGCCGCTTGGGAAACGCTCGCTTGGGGCCCTCGGCGGGTCCCTCACGAGATTGGCCTGACTTGGCCCCTGGACGCCGAAGAGAACGGGACTTCGATCGATTTCCTCTATGCCGACGACGCCTTGCTCAGAAAACCGGTGATATCATACACGCCGGTCTATACCGCCCCACGGGTGCGAAGGGTCGATCTGCTCGCGGCCATCGACAACATGCGAGCCGAACCCCGCGAGCCGAGCGCCGACATCATTTTGATCGCGGACGGAGCCGAAGGGGATATCGACGCGGGCCCAGCTTTCGACCAACTGGTGAAAGCGAGGCGCGGTCGAAGGCGGGGCTCGAAGAACTGGGACGCCACCGTGTTCATGGCCAAATACCGGCTGATGCTTGAGGCACACGGGAAGCCCGGGTCGCAAAATCCGCGACCTTGGAACTCTGCCGCCGCCGCTGCCGAGCATGTGCTCCAACACTACGTAAACCGCCTCCCGACAGGAGACATTCAGCCGTCTTCCTCAACTGCATTGTCGTGGGGGACGGAGGCAACGGAGGCTTGGGAGGATGCCGGATCACCGCGCTCCCAACCTTCAGGAAATTCAGGAAATTCAGACTAAGCCATTTCCTGAATTGACGAAATGCGGGCCTGCTGAAGTTCGCGGATGCTCCCTGGTGTTGATTGCAACATCAGAGGATCCAGCCAGTGTCAACGTCCCCTCCCGCCACGGCTCCGGCCGCCGATCCTGCCGCTGAGCGCTTCCTCAGCACAGGTAAAGCAGCCCAGGTCCTGGGCATGTCGCCGTCGTGGCTTGAACACGACCGCGGCAAGAAGCACCCCGAAATCCCTTTCGTCCGCATGGGTCAGCGCAATGTGCGCTATCGCATGTCGGACCTGACTGCCTACGCCGAAAAGCGCCTCCACGGCGTGCCGGTCGCGGCCTGACCCAAAGTCCCCAACCTGAAAAGGAAACGGGACCAAAGGCATGCCCGCCCCGGTCCCGTGGTATTCGCAATTGACCTCATCCGTTTACACCCATGGGCCATTGGCCCGCAAGCATTCGATGGAGCCGATCGGCCTCACCACAGGGGGGCGTGTGATCCATCGCCGTACCCGTTGGTCGCCCTCGCTCTGCAACGCCGTGGCCGCCTTGGCCGGCATCGGAACGGAGCACTGACATGCAGCCGATCAAACCCCGCTTCTTCGCAACCATCACTCGGCGTAACCCTTCCGACGGCACTTCGAGCCAGTTCTCGACCGAAGTGGTCGGCCGCGTCGCCTGGTGCCTATTGGCACTACTGCAGGCCGGCGGGAGGGGCTGCACCCCGATCACCCGGCCGGCGCCTCGCTGGTCGGACTATGTCCATAAGTTGCGCGGACAGGGCGTCAACGTCGCCACCAACGAGGAACCCCACGAGGGTAGCTATAGCGGCCACCACGCCCGCTATGTCCTGCTCGACGAGGTGACGGTCGACGGCGGTAACCTCGACGCGTTCTTGGCAGCGCCCGAGGGCCGCGAGTTCTTGGGCCTGGCGTTCGCTCGGAGGGCCGCCGCATGAGCAGCGAGTTCACCCCCGTTCGCGTCGAAATCGACAACGGCATCGTGACCGCGGCGATGCAACATGGCGTCACCAACCGCTGGCTGCCTGAGCTGATCGGCAAGCGCCGCTACTTCGTTGACCTCGTTGAAGCCGATGGCGGACGCCTCGGAGTTTGGGATGGCGACAACGAGGCCGAAGCCATCAGCGAAGCCGCACTGGCTCGCACCGAGTGGGCCATTTCCCCGCCCGTGGTGATCGTCGGTCGGGATGGCGCCAATGACAACTAACCCGGCCTCTATTGCGGTGTTCCGGTCGAAAGCCCTGGCCTTGGTCGACACGCTCCACCTCGCGCCGGCCGATGTCGTCACCGTCACCTTGCGGCTTGCTGTTGAGCAGGCCGTGAGGGGCAACATCAAGCCGGCTGCGCTGTGTTCCACATTGGGCGACCTTCTGGCCGTCCATGCCGTCGAAGGCGACAACGGGGGCGGCGAATGAGCATATCGCTCGCACCGACCAACCCAGGCTTCATTCCGGAAGTCGAACAGAATTTCCTCGGGGCGCTGCTCCGGGGAGGGGACCACCGGTCGGCACTCGCACGGCTCGAGGAACAGCACTTCATCGAGCCGGTACACCAGGCGGTGTTCGGCGCCATCCTCCGGGCCCAGGAAGCCTACGGCACCACAACCATGCCGACCGTCGCCAAGATCATCCCGGCGCAGCTCGCCGCCGACTTCAAGACAGCCACCGGCATGACGCTCAACGCCTACATGGCGGAGTGCGTGGCCAACACCACCTATGAGCCGGCAACCTCGCGCACGGGGGCCAGGGCGGTGCTATCGCAGTGGGCGCGTATCAGCCTGGGGCATGAGGCCGGCTTGCTGGCGTCTGCAGCGGCCGATCCCGGCGCCGACCCGCTGCAGCTGGCGCGCATTCTCGGCAGCCATGTCGACGAGGTGACCTCTCACCTTCGCCGTGGCCGCCGCGGCAAGACCCGTTTCCGCATTTCCGAAGCCGCCGACGCGGCACTGGTGGCGGCTCGCGAGGCTCGGGAGCGGAAAGGGCTGGTCGGCATCACGTCGGGCCTGATTGACCTCGACCGCGCCATGGGCGGCTTTCTCCGCCGCGACCTGATCGTCGTCGCGGCCCGCCCCTCCATGGGGAAGACCACACTGGCGACCGGCATCTCGACGGCGGCCGCGCGCTCCGGCGTCGGCGTAGGCTTGTTCAGCATGGAAATGGACGCCGCCAAGCTCGGGGCTCGGTACGTCTCAGACATCGCCCATGACCGCGGCTATCGGATCCCCTACCAGTCGATCATCACCGGCCAGCTGTCCGAGGACGACGACCGCACCATTGAGCAAGCCAATGCCGAGTTCCACAACCTGCCGTTTTGGGTTGAGGACGCGGCCGGGCTCACTATGTCGGAAATCCGCGCTAAGACCGAAGCCATGCTGGCCGATGCCGAGGAAGCCGGAACGCCGCTCGGCATGCTGGTGCTCGACCACCTGACCAAAATCCGCCCCTCGCAGCGCTACGCCGGCAACCGGGCAAACGAGGTCGGCGAGATCACCGACGGGCTCAAGGAACTGGCCCGCGAACACGACCTGGCTGTCGTGCTGCTGAGCCAGTTGAACCGCGGCGTCGAAGGCCGGGAGGATAAGCGCCCCCAGTTGATGGACTTGCGGGACAGCGGCAACATCGAGCAGGACGCCGACGCCGTGCTATTCCTCTATCGCGAGGCCTATTACCTCGAGAAGACGCCGCCGACCGACCCCGCCAAGATGATCGACTGGCAGGCGGACTTGCATGCAGTCCGCAACAAGGGCGAGCTCGCCATCGGCAAGCAGCGCAACGGCCCGCTCTCGACCATCCCCCTGTTCATGGACGTAGCCTGCTCGGCCGTCCGCAATGCCGCTCGGGAGCTTCACCATGGCTGAGTTCCCCGCCCTGCCCCTCTGGACCGACGCATACCTCGCCGACACCCGTCACCTGACCACGGAACAGCACGGCGCGTATCTGTTGCTGCTGATGGAGGCATGGCGCCGGCCGTCATGCAGCCTGCCCGCCGACGATACCTTGCTCGCTCGCCTGTCGGGCCTCTCACCGTCGCAATGGGCGGAATGCCGCGACGTGGTGATGGCGTTCTGGACTTGGGACGGAAGGCGAAAAGAATGGAAACAAAAGCGGCTCTTTCGCGAGCGCGAATTCGTGTCCAATCAGAGGGTTTCGCAGAAGGGTAGAATTGCAAAGCGTTGGAGCAAAACGAAAAACACCCTTACCGGGGCGATACCGGATGGATACCGGAGCGATACCCCCACACCCACGCCCACTATAGAAACACCTAACGGTGTTTTCCCCGAAACGGTGGTTTCGGGATCAGCGCCGAAGGCTTCGCCAGGGAAGCGAAATAGCTACCCAGACGAGTTCGAGCAGGCCTGGAAGGCCTACCCGACCACAACCAACATGTCGAAAGCCGAAGGGCACAAGGCTTGGGTTCGGCTCGATGTGGAGGATCGCGCCGCCGTCGCCAAGGCCATCCCCGGCTTCGTTGCCTACTGCAAGGCCCACCCCGATTACCCGCCCATCTATTTCGAGCGCTTCATCAGCAAACGCAGGTTCGACGGGTTTGCCGGTTCAACTGAGCCGGAGCGGCAACCCACCTTCGACGATTGGCGCAAGCGGCTGAACTACGCCCGCGACACTCGGAAGTGGGATGAAGCAGCTTGGGGGCCAGCGCCGAACCGTCCGGGCTCCCGCGTTCCGCCGGATCTATTGCAGGACGGAGACGGTTCGGGCTGGCTCTCGCCTGTAGCCGCGTGACCTCCTGCAGACATCAGCGCTCTGACTATTCAGGGGCGTTTGCAACGCGCTGCAACTTATTACAACAACAAAATCAGAGACTTAGTGCATATTTTTGGCCTACTATTGGTCATCGCCAACCAATGGGATTGCGACCATGAAAACCAAACTGCCGACCCGCCCCAAGGTCGATGAAGTGATCAAGGTGGTTTGCTCCGCCGAAGAGAAACGCGAGGTGTTCGGCATGGCCGCTGCTCGTCGCACATCTGTTTCCGAGTTCGTGCGCCACGCCATTCGGCAAGCCGCGAACGCTCCGACTGCGGCATAGGTGCGCCATGGCTGATCTTCTCGAAACGCTCGGCGACTGGCTAGGCCTGAACAAGGGCAAGGCCACCCAAAAAGCGGCCGAACAGAACCGCGGCTTGATCGGTGATTTCGCGCCTGTCGGCCGCGACATCATCAGCGGCATCCAGAGCACCAGTGACGATTACCTCGACCTCGGCAAGCTCGGCGCGGGGCTCTACGCTGATGCCTATGGCGTGAATGGAGCCGACGGCGCGGCACGGGCTCGGGAGGCCTTCCAGACCGGCCCAGGCTACGAATTCGGCATGGATCAGGGGCTGCAGGCGCTCGAGCGCAACGCGTCGAAATACGGCCGGTCGAACTCCGGCCAGACCGATCTGGACCTGATGAAGTATGCCACCGGCTACGCTGATCAGGCCTATGGCGACTGGCTCGGCGGGCTGCGCGGCTACAACGACATGTACGGCGCCGGTGTTGACCGCAGCAACTCAGCGGCTGGGCTTGGCCTCGATTTCGAGAGCGGTCTGACCTCGGCCTACATGGGCGCCAACAACCAGAACGCCGCTGGCAAGGAAGCCGGCCAGGGGGCCATGCTCGATGCGCTGGGCGCCATTGCTGGCATCGGCGGCAAGTTCTCCGAGGCAATGAAGCCGAAGCAGCAGACCACGGGCGGCGGCACATTCGGCGGCTACGGCGGGTTCGGGGGATAAATCATGGCACTACAGTATCCCGGTTTCGTCGTCCCCCAGCCCTCTCAGACCAACCTCACCGATCTACTCGATCTGTGGGATCGGGGTGTCGAGCAGGGCAAAGCCGATCGGTACGAGCGCGAGGCGCGTGACGCGCTCGGCGGCTGGGTTGATAGCCTCTACAGCGATCCCGCCAACATCAATGGCGCCATGCGCGCCAACATGCCGCTGAGGAAGGGTGGTCCTGGTGCAATCGGCACGTCGGGAGGCAGCGAGCCGGACATGCTGTCGAGCCTTGGGGGGCTGATCAACGGTTCACACGATGCGGCAGGCATCGCCCGCGATCCGCGCACCGCGGCAGCGCTTGATGCCAGGTATGGGCAGCAGCCAGTCACCCGCGTCGCCAACCCGAACGACCTCGACCTGACGGCGTACTACTCCGCCGCGCGGGCCTCGGAGAGCGGCGGAAACCCCAACGCCCGCAATCCCCGATCGAGCGCGCTCGGGCCGTATCAATTCGTGGATGACACCTGGTCCGGACTGATGCAGCAGCACCCCGACCTCGGGCTTACCCCTGAAGGGCGCACAGATCCGGCGCAGTCTGAAGCGGCAATGAGGGCCTTCACCAGCGACAACGCTCGCGCGCTCCGTTCCGCCGGCATCGCGGTCAACCCCACCTCGCTTTACACCAGCCACTTCTTGGGCGTAGGCGGCGCCGGCAAGGTTCTGCAGGCCCCGACAGACACGCCCATGTCGGCGCTCGTGTCGCCAGAGGTGTTGCAGGCCAATCCGCAGCTGGCCGATATGTCGCAAGCCGATTTCGTGCAGTGGGCTTCAGCGAAGAGCGGCAACGGTGGCAACGGCTACTCGCCGCCCCGCGCTGGCACCGATGGCACCTCCACCGGCCCCATGCGCCAGGTGGCGTTGCCGCCCAAAGAAGTCCTGATGGCGTTGGTGCAGAACCCGGCCACCCGGGAATTCGGCGCGTCTCTGGTCCAGCAGGCCCGCAGCGGCAAGACCGGCGATCAGTTCCAGACGATCAATATGCCCGATGGCTCGCTCGCTCAGGTGAACGTCAGCACCGGCGAGATGAAGCTGCTTCGCGATGCCGGCAAGACCGATAGCTGGCGCCCGCTCACCGACCCACAGGAACGCGCGTCGATGGGGGTCCCCGAGGATGACAAGGGTGTCTACCAGGTCGACCAGACCGGCCAGCTCAAGGGCGTCGGTGGCGGCGGCGTGAACGTCAGCATCGGCGGCGAGAAGGCCTATGACCAGGCGCTCAACAAGAGCCTGGCGGAAACCTTCATCGGGACGCAGGCGGGCAGCGCCGACGCCCTCAAGACGATCACCACGCTCGACGCCATGACAGCGGCGCTGGAAGACCCAAGCTTCTATTCCGGCTTCGGCGCCGAACCCGCCCTTGCCGTCAAGCGGCTCGTAGGCAGCCTCGGTCTTGATCCTTCGGCCGCGACCTCGATGGAAACGTTCAACGCCCTCGCCAAGCAATCTGCCCTCGACCTGATGGGCGGGTCGCTCGGCGCCGGCTTCTCCAATGCCGATCGATCCTTCGTCGTAGAGCAGACCGCGGGCCTCGGCGCCACCAAAGAGGGCAACAAGACGCTGATCGACCTTCAGCGAAAGTTGGCTCAGCGGCAAATCGACATCGGCAAGCTCGCCAACCAGTACGCGGCGCAGAACGACGGCCGGCTTGACAGCAATTGGGGCTCGTACCTGGCCGAATGGGCGGAAGCCAATCCGCTCTTTCCCCAGCCACCGGGGGCCGGTGGCGGCAATGTTGGCGGGGCATCGCTCCCCGACCCTTTCGGCATCCGGTGAGGTGACAAGATGGCTGGTGTTCCGTTCAACCCGATGCAGACGCCTCCGCGGCCGGTAGACAAGCCGGCGCCGGTGGCGATCGATCCCGGCGGCATTGCGAAGCTGCGCGCTCTCAAGGCCAAGGCACCCGACGCGGCGGGCATGTCCGATGCGCAGTTCGCCCTAGCAATGCATCAGAACTACTATTCCGACATCCCGCTCGCCGATTACCTGCCCAAGATGGGGCTCGATCGAGGCGATGTGCTTTATGAGCTGCGGACGCCCGGCGACCCCTATGGCAACTACCTTCGCCAGGCGCTCGCTGCACCTGGTGCAGGCGAGACCGAAGACGCTGCTGCGGCGCGACAGGGTGGGCAAATTAGCGAGCGGCGTGCGGGCAACCTCGAGGGCATCGGCCGAGCCTACCTTCAGGGTGGCACCTTCGGCTGGGGCGATGAAGTTGTAGCGGCTGGCGCAGCTGCACTTGATCCCCTGGTCTATGGCGACAGGGGCGGCTTGGACTTCGGTGATCGATACGACGCCTATCTCGGGCGCGAGCGCGGTCTCGTCGAGAACTTCCGGGAGGACAACCCAGCCGCCGCCTATGGGGCGGAAATCGTCGGCTCAATCCCTACCGCCATCTTGGCAGCGCCTGAGGCCGTTGCATCAACCGCGCTCGGACGCGTCGCCACCACTGCGGCGGTTAACGCAGGCCAGGGGTTTGCGTATGGCTCAGGCGCGTCTGAAGGTGATCTAGGTGATCGCGCAATCGGCGGCGGACTGGGAGCAATCACCGGGGCGGGAGCCGGCATGTTGCTCGACGGCGTGGTTGGAACGGTTCAGTCGGCATTCGCGAGAGGTGCAAAGAACAAAGCTCGTGAGGCATTCGTCGAAGCCGCGCCCACAGCCGCCGACCAGAAGGTCAAGGCACAGGCGGCCTATACCGCGGCCGACACCAGCGGCGTGTCGATCAAGCCGACCGCCACCGCGCTGCTCAAGTCCGACTTGGGCCAGTTCCTCACCACCGAGGGCCTGATGGCCAACGGCAAGTTCGTCGGCAACTTCAACCTGGTGAAACGGGCGATGAAGCACCTTGAGAGCTTCGACGGGCGCCCGATGACGATGAAAGAGCTGCAGCGTCTCGAGGAGAGCTTTCAAGACGTGGCGCGCAGCACCAAGGCCGGCGAGGGCCGCATCGGCAAGATGATGCTCGACCAGTTCGACGACTATGTCGACGGGCTCCCCCAGCAGGCGTACAGCGGAGGCAACGGCGTGGAGGCGGCGGCCAACTGGCAGGCCGGCAAGCAGGGCTGGGCTCAGTTCAAGCGAACCAAGTCCATCGAGCAGGCGGTATACAACGCCAAGCTGTCCGGAAACTTCTCCGAAGGGCTCCGGGGCGAGTTCCGGACGATCCTCAAGAGCGACAAGCAGCGCAGCCGCTTCAGTGATGCCGAACTGAAGGCCATGGACGAATTTGTGATGGGTGGCCCCGCGCAAAAGCTGCTCAAGGCGTTCGCCAATGGGGGCGTGCCCGCGGCGGTGATGGGCGGTCTGTCAGGCGGACTGCTCGGAGCGGCGGCCGGCGCCGTTGGGCCAGCGGCGGCGCGGCTCGGGCTCGACAAGGGAGCCCGTGAGGCCGGGGACATTCTCCGCGCTCAGGTAGCAAGCGGCGGCGTACTCCCATCACAGCCGGCGGCGGCTCGGATGCTCGACCTTCGCGCCCTGGCGCCTGGGCTCGGAAATGCGGACGAGCGACCTCGCGACCTTCTCGAAATCCTCGTTACGGGAGGCGGCCGCTAGCTACGGTCGCGGCGGAAGAACAGGGCTGGAAAACGGCCAACAAAGGCCACGCCGCCCATGAATGCGAACATAGCCGCGGGGATCGATAGCCAAACCCTGCCTGTGATGAAGGACAAGAGAATGGCGAGCGCTGTTAGGACGCCGAATACCAGCATGGCGAACCACAGTGTACGTGGCTTGTCGAGCGGCCCTTGCGGCGTCTCAATCCATTCGCCGCGCTCACGGCTCAACTCGATTTCGGGGCGCTCAACCATGGCGGTGAAGATGCCCCCGATCGGGCGAAACGACAAGGTGAGGTTCCAACATGCAACTGCCGCCTGAGCTTCGTCCCTCGATCAGCGGCTATCGGACCGATCAGCCGTTCCCCGAACTGGCTGAGGCTGTCCACACATCGCTGGTCGGGGTTGAGCAGTTGCTCGCCCGCTACGAGCACGACGCCGCAGATTTCGAGCGCCACGTGCTTTGGGTGGTCGATCTGCAGAAGTGGCGCTACGACCTGTTTCTGACGGCCGGCTACATGGCGTCGGCGGGCTATGATGTACCCTGGGATCTGGAGCTCACGCCCTCTCCGACCGTCTTCATTCAGACCTGGCGTGAACTGCTAACGAAGGCGTGGGCCGTTCTGAAGCCGTCGCAGGTCGGCCGGCTCCATCGGGTGCAGTGAGAATGTCGCAGACAGCTTCATCTAAAGTAGACGGTGAGTAGATGGCTCTTGGTCAGAAGACTGGCGGCCGAACCAAGGGCACGCCCAACAAGGCGTCAGCCGCAAAGGCGGAGGCAATCGCAGCATCCGGCCTGACACCGCTCGACTACATGCTGCAGATCTTGCGCGACGAGGATCTGGCATTCGACGCGCGGCTCGACGCAGCGAAGGCCGCGGCGCCTTACGTTCATTCGAAGCTCGCAATGATCGACCACCGGTCCACTGACGGCAGCTTGCAGCCCACCATCATTTTCGTGGGCATGCCCGAGGAACCCTGCGGCGAATAGCGCGCGCCAAGCCGCGTTCAGGGCTGGCTCGTTGCCCTCGTGCGGTTCTAGTACCAGGTCAGACATTATGAACCGCCGACCGGGATAAATCGTTTGCATCCCGTGGGATCGTCGTTGAACAGCGTCACCGTCCGCAGCCCCGTAAAGTAAGAGCACACAAAGTACTTGGTATCCGGCACCTTTTCCTCGCTGTAGAGCACCGCGTGGGAGGTCAGCAGCAACCCACCCACCCCGAAAATGCTGCCAAAGAGTACGAGTGCAACCAGTCCACCGAGGCAGCCAGCACCTTCATTCATTGCTGCCGCCCCAGGTCCAGGTCAGGCATCACTGGCACGTCGTCGTCGATGTCGGCCCATAGCTCGGATAGAAGCCGTTCCCACCACCACCGGTATTGTAGGTATTGCAGGTGACGGTTCGCGGCCTGCTGTCGGCCCACTGCTGCATATCTTGAGCCATTGCCATCTGCCGCTGGTAGTCCTGCTGCTGCATGATGGTGTCTAAGCGCATCATGCATTCCGCATACGCTTGCGTACCAGGCTGAAAGCCGTAGCCCGTGCAGGCGTTTCCTGCCTCGGCAAACCGCTGCTCGGGCGAACGCCCCATGCACCCCGCAAGCAGCAACAGCGTCGCAATGATTAGCAATACCCTCATCTAGTTTCCCCTCAAACCAAGCGGGAAGATAGGTCGAGAATCTTTCTCGCAGTCAAGTGTTGTGATTTACTGGTGCTCATTACTAGCGCCAGCGGGGAAGAAGTCGCCGGGCCCGGAACCCGTATCAGTTCTAGTGCCGATCCTCGAGCGCCGGCACGGGTGCAATGTACCCGTGCCCGACCAGCCAGTCGCGAAGGCTGGCCGCTATCGCCTCCTCGCGCGTGGCCGGTGCGAAATCCTCCCCGAGGAACAGCTCTAGGTTGTGTGGACACTTACCGCAACCATAGTACGGTTGCCGCGATAGTGACGACGGCGAGGTAGTTTCTAGCGGTTTTTTCGAAGCGTGTTGCGACGCGTCGGAACTGCTTTAGCTTTGAGAAGCAGCACTCGATGAGATGGCGCTGGGCGTAGAGGTGCCTGTCGAGCTTGTGCTTGATGGCACGTGATGGATTGTTGGGAATGACGGCGAGGGCACCCTTTTCGGCGATGGCTTGCCGCAGAGCGTCGGAGTCGTAGGCGGTATCGGCCATGACGACGTCGGCAGGCAGGCCCTTGATCAGTGGTTCGGCTTGTGGCGCATCGCCCTTCTGGCCGGCAGTGAGAATGAAGCGTACCGGGCAGCCCAGGCCGCGTACGGCCATGTGGATCTTGGTGCTCAGTCCCCCGCGCGAGCGGCCAATGGCCTGATCTTCAGGCCCCCCTTTTTGGCCCCTGCAGCATGCTGATGGGCGCGAACGATGGTCGAGTCGACGATCAGGTATTCGAAGTCCGGATCATCGGATATCGCCTCGAAGATACGCCACCAGACGCCTTTGGTGCTCCAGCGGCTGAACCGACGGAACACGCTGTTCCACTCGCCGAAGACCTCGGGAAGGTCCCGCCACGGCGAGCCGGTACGCGTGATCCACAGCACCCCTTCGACAAACATCCGGTTGTCGCGCCCGGTCGAGCCACGCTGGTCCGGACGGCCGATCACCAGACCGCTCATCCGATTCCAATGCTCGTCACTCAGAACCAATCGATCCAGAACGCCCAAAACTGCCTCCCAAAAAGCAGTCTTGAATCATCCCTCAGCTGATTTGGGAATCCCAAGAGTCCACACAACCTAGCCCTTCCGCAATGTCCGCATCCGGCTCAGCGGATGTCCTGCCTCTGAAGGTGAGGGGGCATGGCAACCCTGACGATCCGCAGTAGGTCGGTGATCACTTTTTGAACCAAGGCGCTGTCGGGCCGCATGGCGTTGTCTTTCGGCTGCTCATCGAAGGTTTTTCCGTACATCACCTCGCGCGCGCCCGATCGGCGGCCCTGCAGATCACGGTACCGGCCCGCTAATCCCGCGCTCGACGAGCCGCACCCTATTCAGCTTGAAGGGGTCAAGGATCACTTCGCCCTCGTCAAACCACCCGTCCCTCTCGCGAACGAAGAGGATGGCTTCTGCGGGCGCCAGCGTCGCAAGCACGATGCCCTCTTGCGCCGGCGCGGCACCAGCGAACTGGCCAGCGAACCGCCGTGCTTGATCGATATCGGTTGTCCAAGAGAAGCTATATCGCCGCAGCAGGCGCTCGCGAATGGTCGTCCCGCGGTAGAGTTCGATAGAGGGATGAGGGCCGCTCGGTGGAAGCAGGATGCGCAGCGCCTGCACGACAACCCCGCGGTCGGCGACGGCACGCGCAAGTCCCTTGTGCTCGACCCACACGTTCAGGAAAGCACATCGCACCTCGTCCGAACCAGGGATCACGCGACCAGCGCGACGAAGAGCTAAGCTCCAGCCGTCGACAACAAAGCTCATCCGGCTCACTGCCACGTCGAAACGCTCGATGTCGCCCGATTGAATGGCTGCGGCGAACGCGTCTGCCGCCTCTTCCCGGTCCCGTTGCTCCTGGGCGATTGCTTCCATGAAGTCGGCGTCGGCGCCGTTCATTGGCCGGGCTTCGCCAGCCGCACGCCGGCCCCGCCGCCGTTCTCGGGGATGAACTGAACGCCGGCCGCCTCGAGCGCCTTCTCGACCGCCGAAACGGTATCCCCCGCGCTACGCCCCGGCCCGACCTTTTCCATTCGCTTGATGGTGGGCAGAGACACGCCGGATCGCTCCGCCAACTCCTGTTGCGACCATTCCAATAGCGCCCGGCCGGCGCGCATCTGTGCGGCGTTGATCAATCGGGATACTCCGTGACACTTTTTGGATAGTAATTTATCCAAATGGTATTGACCAAAAGGATCGTGCTTGATACATAAAGGATAACGAACGAGCTAACAAGGTTCTCCGATGTTCAACCGCTCCGAAATCCTCCGTAAGGCCTGGGCAGCCTACCGTCTTGCCCGCCCCGGCTACTGTGCCGCTGGCGATGTCGGTTCCAAGCGCGTGTTCCTTCGCGACCTGTTCGCCAAGATGCTGCGCCGTGCATGGGATGATGCCAAGAAGGCCGCCCGCACCTTGCACGATACCGCCGCCGCCTTCGTCGCCGCGCAGCACCGCGCTCTAGTTGCCGCAGCTGCCGCCATGGACCCGATGGCCCGCTCGGCTCGCATCGTCGCCATCCGCTCCGAGCTGCAGGTGCTCGACTATGCCCCGTGGGGCGTTCGTACCGGCCAGCGGCGCGCCGACCTTGGCGCCGAACTCTCCCTGCTCAACTCCACCGCGGCCTAGACCTCCCCGCGGCAACTGCCCGGCTGCGAGTTGCGGCGCAGCCGGCACCTTCTTCCCCCGAACCCATGAGGCCACCATGCTCCGCCGCCATCTGTTGCGCGCCATTCCTTTGACTGCCGCCGCTGCCGCCCTCCCGGCCTTGGCCGACACCATCACGCTGTCGCCGGCCGAACGGCTCGACGCGGCCATTGCCGAGCTGCAGGCTGCCACCGTCGCCATGTATCCCAACGTCGACCGTTGGGCGATTGTTCGCGCCGACGACCCCGCCCACACCCTCCCGCTGCTGATCGCCGCCAAGGTGGCAAAGCCGCCCCCGACCTTCACCGGGCCCGGTGTCTATGAGTTCGCCCTGCTCGACCAACCGTACGGCAATGGCTTCGTTCAGCCCGTTGCTTTCCTCGACCACAGCGCGCGACGAGACGGCTGGTACCGCTGGCAGCACTACTACCGGGGCAAGTTTCAGGGTCGGGGGCGCTACGTCCTAGCCAGCCGTCTCCAGATCATCCGCAAGGTGGAGGCGCTTGGCGAGCAAGCCTGACCGCGAGAAGCGGCCGGGAGAGTTGCGGCAAACAACACCCCCGGCCTTCCCACTCAAAACCCTCAGAGGCCAGAATGGACAAGCTCCAGCCTATCACTCGGCGCGCCGCGCTTATAGGCGCGCTCGTTTCCTCCGCAACGGTCGCCATCCCCCTCGCCACTCTTTCGGCGCGCGCCGATGACGGCGGCATCTGCGAACTGATCGCGGAGCATCGCCGGCTCTATGACGCCCTCACGCCGCTCTATGAGGCGCAGGAGGCCTCCGAAGCACGCTTCGACCGTCTCCTGTCGCCGCTGGTCCCCCTTTCCCTCACACCCGACGGGCGTCGCGGCAGCGGTAGCCTTGAGCTGCGGCTGTTCGGCAAGGAAACCGTCGCCGCCGAAATCAGGAAATCGCACGACGAGCTGATCAGGCTCCATTGCTCGAACTTTCGCGAGGTGCTGGTGCCGGGGAATGCCGCGGCTTTCCGTGCCGCCATCGACGCCTCGCTTCAACGGTGCCTGGCTGCGCTCGACGAAGCGCAGGCGGAACTTGAGCAGCAGATGGCTGATTGCGGCGTCACCGAAGCGAAACGACGCTCGCATGAGGCATCGCAAGCCGAAATCGCAGCCTGCCTTGCGGTGTTCGCCTATGCCCCTCGCACCACAGCCGAAGCGCAGACCAAGGCCGAATGGATTGCCGCTACCCTCAAGGACCGCGGCGACACCTTGCCGGATGATGACGAGTGGCTGGCGCTGCTCGGATCGGTCGGCAAGGCGGTGCTCGCATGAGCAACGCGCTGGCAGTCTCGATCCCAGTTCAGGCGGAGGCCCCGACGTCGATCAAGATGATCGGTGGCAGCCACCTGGCGGAGGCCCTTCGCCGCCTCGAGCACATGGACCACATCCCCAGGGGATGCCACGCCCTGCGCGACTGGCACCTGGGCGGCGCTTACGTCGTCATCAGCCCCGCCGCGCGCACGCTCGTTCACGGTGACACCTTCGCCATCCAATGGAGCGAACACCGGCCGCCGTCGACCAACGAGGTGCGCTGGTGCGAAGCGCGGAACGGTCGGCCGGCGCGCTGGATGATCCGCACTCCGTTCGTGCCCGATGGCTTCCTCGCCATGGGCGATGACCTCAGCGAGCGATCCTTTGAAGCCAAGGGTATCGGCAAGGTGGTTGGGATCCTCTGCAACCGGGATGGCACTCCGATGACTGAGCTGTGGCCGCACAGCCATGGCGGCGGCCACCTGAAGGCTTTGGAGCCTTCGGAACTGCCCGATCGGTATCAGATGACCTGCGAGGGCGACTGCCTGCTGCCGGTATTCGAGAGCGGGACGAAGTTCCTGTTCTCGCGAAGCGGCCGGCGCACCGTCGGCAGCTATGTCGTACTGTGGCGGAAACGGGAGCTGACGCCTCCCGGCCAGTACCAAGCCTTGATCAAGCGGTTGCTGACGCCCGTGCCTCGGCGCTGGAGCAGCAGCAATCCCCAGATGCCGCCGGTGATCATCGTCGAAACACTGAACCCGCACCGCTCCTATGTCGTGCCGCTCGACCAGTTGGCAGCGGTCCATAAATGCGATGGCGCATCATGATCAGCGACCTCACCGTATTGCAGCTGCTCGCCGGCATCGTGCGCATGCTGGTATCGATCGGCTGGATGTATGCCCTGGTGCTCGTTAAGCGTGCCGGCGAGCGCGTCGCCGCAGCAGCCACCGAGGCGATGATGCGGCACCTCGAGCGCGTCGAGGCCCGGCAATGACCGAACATCCCTTCGTCGCCGAAAATTTGTTTCGCGCTGCCGTCCACAGCTACGAGGAAATCCAGAACGTGCGCTTGCTCGTGAAGGGTGCGCAACTCGCGCTCAACACCGCAGAGGACGCCGAGGACCGCATGGCCGCGACGGAAATCCTGCAGGCTGCCATGCGGAAGCTAGACGCTATCCTCGAGACGCTGGTCGCGGCGAACCAGGTCGATGCCGCGACGCTGATTGAGCGGGTCCGAAACGGTCGCGAAGCTTGATGGAACCTTGACAGGTTTTGACAAGGTCCAGGCACGGCGACGGCGCAAAAACCGCCGCCGTGCACGGCTTTGCGGCTTCCCGTGGCCCATCAGCGGCCCGGGGGGGCGTCAAGGTTGGTTTGGCATCTGGCTGGGTATCGCGGACCAGTACGCGCGCACGCGAGGGAAGGGCCCCGCGCTCATCTAAAGTAGACGGTGAGTAGAGAGCTTGAGGGGGGCGGTCTCACTTGGGCCCCGGAAGCTTCTTCAGCGCCCGGGCGGCCCCCAGTGCCGCAGCCCGTGCGGATTGCACTCGCGCCGCATCCAGCGATCCGCACTTGTTCACCAGGGAGGCGGAACCAGAGGGGCTTGGCGCCGCCATCATCTCCCTGATCGCGGCCGGCGACACGAAGTCGGTTCGCCCTACCCGCGATATGTGCAACCTGCCCCGCCGCGCCTCCGCCCGCAAACTATCCGGCCCGATGGTTCCGCCGAAGAACCGCTCGCAGGCCTCATCGAGCGTGAGATAGCGGTCAACTGTGTCGTCGCTGGCGTGTGAACGAACTGGGAGAACATTCGCCGCCATCTCTGCCTCATGGTCACGCCGCGCCTGTTCCTTGGCGAGCGCAGTGATGATGCTCAGCAGAGCCGGATGGATCTCGCCGGTTTCGTCATCATGCATTCCGACAGCCTTGCGCGTTTGAAAAACAATCAAAGGAAATCAAACGACCCCGAGCCGCCTGCTCCCTTCGGGGGGCGATGGCCATGCCCATCTTGATCGGGGTCAATCAGAGGAAATCAGAGGGCCGGCATTGCTGCGCAGTACGCGCGAGAGGGGCGGGCCCGCATCGCGTTGCTAAAGTGTGGCAATGGAGTGGCCCCTTAGCGCGCTCGATCACCTTTTGCGACCAGTACGCGCGCGTGCGCGTGTGATCGGGCGTTGCTGCGCGGCGCGCAAGAGACGTCGTGGCCTAAGGTCGATGCGCGGGAAAGAAAGGGGAAGGGTGGGACCGATTGACGGACGCAATCGGTCCCACCCAAGCCAGAGAAAATCAGGCCGCTGCAGAGAACGGCATATTCAGTTGCAGAGGCACGCCAATAGCCTCGAATGCCTTCTCCAACTGGTCAAGCGACGAGTTGTGTTCAAGCCGGAACAGCCGATCTACCTGCTCTCGATGCCATCCTAGAAGGCGCATGAGGTCGGCTCGAGTTCGCCCCTGAGAGCGCAGGATCATATAGAGCGCTGACTTCAGGAATACCAAAGCGGTCATCTGCACCGAATAACCCTTCGGGGGGCTGTCGCGCATCGGTTCGGGGATTTCTTCGCCGTCGGCAATCCGTCCAGCAATAGCCTCTTCGATAGCATCCCTGCCGTTTCTGCATGCGGTGTCGACGTCCTCGCCGAATGAGGTCACCTCAGGAAAGGCCGGCGCTGTGACCAGCCAGACGTCCCCGTCTGCCTGCAGGTTGAGTTGGTACCACATGGACATATCCTCTCTACTCAATGCCCAGGTCCTTCTTGATCTTGGCGACGAGACCTTTTCCAAGGTCCTTGCTCGCGCCATGCATCGGGAGCTGGGTCTTCTTGTCACCAAGCTTCACGGTCAAATGACCGCTGCCGCCTCGATGGTTTTCGAAGGTGGCCCCTTGCTTGGTGAGATAGCGCTTCAGTTCGCTTGCGTTCATTTATGTAAGCTACTCCACAGTTCTGTGGAAGTCAACAGAACTGTGGAGCCGCAACGCCTACCTGAGCTGCTTGGTTCCACAGCATTGAGCGAAGTACGTCGCGACAGAGTGCGCGCACGAGAGAACAAGGCTTGCGATTGCGGGCGCTGGCGACCCCGTGGCGACCCGAAGGCAGGCGACCCAAAAACGACCCCACCCGCGCGGGTGGGTAAAACGCCCCGAAAACGCTAACAATTACAGCGATATAGTGGGGTGGTGCCGCATGCCGGAATCGAACCAGCGACCCCCTCATTACGAATGAGATGCTCTACCGACTGAGCTAATGCGGCCTGACCAGCGCAATCGACGCACCAGTGGGGGGTCTAATACAAGCGACGCGTGTCCTGCGCAAGTCCGCTCGACGCCGCCAGCTGCTTTCAGGAAAAGTTGCAGACTTTTCCGGTTCGAAAGCGCGATCAAATCAAGCGATCGTCTTACGCCTCGGGCAGCGCCAGCGGCCCGCCCCGCGGCTTTTCCGGCTCGGCCGGTGCCGGCGGCGGAGCGCCCTCAGGCAGCGCCGGGGTGCTGGCGCTGGTGCGGGTGGCCACCGCGCTGGTCGGCACGCGCCACTCGAACGCATCGAGCTTGCCGGTCACCGGCGACAGCGGCTCCCACTCCTCGGCGGTGATGCCGTCGGCGGTCCATACCGGATCGCGCGGCGCCCGCACCGCCCGGTTCAGCCAGTCGCGCGCCTTGCCCTTGTCGCCGGATTGCCCATCCTCGATCTCGGCCATCAACAGGCAGACCGCCTGGGACGGGTTGGCGTTGGAATAGCCGGCCAGCGCCTGCCGCGCCCCGAGCCAGTCGAAGGCATCGATCGAGGCCCGCGCCAGCACCAGCGCGCTCGCCTTGTTGGGCGGCGGCGTGTCGATCAGTTCCCTGATGCGTTTCAACCGATCGACGGCCGAAACACCGGGCACCGCATTGGCGAACAGCGTTGCGATATCGGGGTGCGAAGTGGCGCGCCACACCCGGCGCAACAGGCTCATCGCCCGCCGCGTTTCGTTGCGGTTGGAGTAGATGCGCGCCGCGATCAGCGCCGCCGGCACGAAATCCGGCACGAGCTTCAGCGCGCCCAGCGCATGCTCGAGCGCCGCGTGCGGGTCGGTACCTTCAGCGAGTTGCGCCCGCGCCGCTTCGACCACCGCCTGACGGCGGCGCTTGCGGGTCTTTTCCTCGCGCGTCACCGCCTGCTCGTCGGCGATCATCCGGTAGGCGTCGTCCCAGCGGCTATTGCGGGTCAGATCGTCGAACACCGCCTCGCGCGCCCAGGGCGCCTGCGGCGAAATATCGATGGCCTTCTGCGCAAAGGTCAGGGCCGCATCGGGCCGCCCCTGCTGGCGCGCCTGATCGTAAAGGCCGGAAAGCGCCGCGAGGGCGGTCTTGCGGTTGGTGATCAGCGCCCGATAATGCTCGCGCGCCGAATGCATGTCGCCCAGCGCCAGGTCGGCCCGCGCTTCCAGCAGCTGCGCCGCGGCATTGCGCGGCAGGTTGCCGCGCGCCTCGCGCGCCAGCTGCCGGGCCCGGTTGGCATCGCCCGCCTGCAGCGCGATGAAGCCATCCGACAGCGCCATATAGCCGGCATCCTTGCGCCGTTCGCGCGATTGCCGGGCAATGTAATAGGGCGCTGCGATGATGCGCTTGACGATGCCCCAGACGAGGATGATCAGCACCACCCCGGCCACCGCGAGGAAAGCGGCGACGCCCAGCCGCGGCTGCATGCGGAAATCCAGGAACTCGATGGTGAGTGTCCCCGGCAGGCCGATCAGCCAGGCGATGCCGGCGGTGACCAGGAGGCTGACGATGAGCCAATAGGCGAGCCGGATCACGGAGTGGCCTCCGCCGTCGGCGCCAGCGCCCGGCCGCGCAGCTCGGTAACCAACCCCTCGGCGGCGGCCAGCTTGGTGATATCGCCTCCCGATGCGCCGGCGCCGGCCTGCATCGCCGGCGGCAACTGCGCCAGGAGCTCGGCTGCCGCCTTGAAATCATGCCGGCCGACGGCCGCTTCGAGCCGCGAGACGATGGCGTCGGGGGCGTCGCCCGCCACCTCGCCCGCCGGCCTCAGGGCCAGCAGCCCCTTCATCCACTCGAGCGCATCCTCGCCCATGTCACCGCTGCTGACGGCGGCACGGCCGGCCAGCACGTTGGGCACCGCGGCGGTGAACTGCGCCACCACCGCATCGGGCCGCGGCAGGCCCTCGGCGGCCGCCGCTTCGACCGGTCCCGGCACGGCGAGGTCAGGCAGCAGCGCCTTGAGACCGGCAAGTTCGGCGGCGAACGGCCGGCCGTTGGCGATAGCCGTTTCGAGCCCCGACACCAGCAGCGGCAGGCGCACGGCCGGGCCGATATCGGCGCCACTGAGCGTCTGGCTCTGGGTCGAGATTGCCGACTGGGTGGCCGACACATCGCCTTTGAGCCCACTGACCGTGCTGTCCGTGGCGGCAACCCGCTGGTCGAGCGCCGTGAGCTGAGTGCGCAGTTCGGCGATGCCAGCCTCGATCTCGCTGATGGTCTGCGCCAGGGCCGTGGCATCGGCCGACGACGCGCCGGCGCCGATCGCCGTCACCCGATCCTCGAGGCCCTTGATCTGCGTTTGGAGCGGCGTGAGGTCCACTGCCGCGGCGCTCGGTACCGCCGCAATCGCCTGCCGCACTTCGTTCAATCCGCCATCGAGCTGCGCGATGGTTGCATCGAGGCTGACCTGCGTGCGCTTGCCCTGTTCTTCAACCGCGGCCAGCCGCGGCGATTGCGCTTCGAGCGCGGCGAGCCGCGTTTCGATCTCGTTCAGGCTGCTGTCGGTCGCGTCAAGCCGCGTGGCGGGGTCGGCGATCACCGGGCGCTGGTTCGGCAGCGGCAACCAGTTGCCCAGCCCATAGACCAGCCCTGCCCCCAGCAGCGCACCGGCCACCGTGGCGATGGAGATGGCGCTCCACGGCATGGCGAGACGCGCCTGTGGCCGCGGTGGCGGAGGCGGCGCCGGCCGCACCGGCTCTTCTGCCGCCGGGCCTGCCTCGCTCGCAACTGTTTCCGCAGCTTCGGCCGCCTTGCCGCTCGCCGTCGTCGCGACGGCCGGCTTCTCGGCCTCCCGCGCCGTGAGCTCGATGACCGGCGGCTTGACGGGCCCCGACTTGCGTTCAGCCATGCGGCAGTTCCTTGCTCATTCCGGTCATCATGGGTTTTGGTCGCGGGCGAACGACAAGGCAAGTCCCATCATTGCCTCCTCGCTGGGGTGGTCGGCCAACCCGACCCGCACGAAATGGGCATCGAGCAGCGGCGCGGCAACCGCCTCGGACAGGCAAAGCACCCCCAGTTGCGCCCGCGCCGATCGTTCCAGCCCGCGCTCCAGCAGCCGAACGAAGGTCTGCGCGGTGCGCTTCGAATAGAACAGCGCCGCCTCGATCTCGCCGGCATTCAGTCGCTCCACCAGCCCGTTGGGCAGTTCGGTGGCCGGGTTCATGGCGTAGATCTCGGCGGTGATCACCATGCGCCCGAACGGCGCCAGCGACTTGCTCAGATCCGCCGACATGTCGCGGGCCGCCGGGTAAAGAATCGGACCGAACAGCGGCGCGTGCGCCAGGAGTTCCACCAGGTCGGCAAAGGCGCCATCGGCGCTGGTGACATCCGAGAACCCCATCTGGCGCGCCATCGCCGCCGTACGGTTGCCGACCGAGTAGACCGGCAGCGCCCGATAACGGTCGAGCACGCCGCGCTCGTCGAGGGCGCGCAACGCATTGGCGCTGGTCAGCGCCAATGCGGCAAAGCCCTTAGGCTCGGGCAGGCTCACCTCCAGCGTCTGGTGCATGAGCAGCGGACACGGCACGCCTTCGATCCCGAGCGCACCGAGCCTGGCGGCGGTCTCGCTCGCGTCGGGGTCTGGCCGGGTCACGAGCATTTTCAAGACAGCCTATCCTTTGAACTGCCGCTGGAACTCTGGCCCTGCCTGTTCCAACAGCGTCGCACCCAGTTGCGTTCCGAGTTTGGCGGCATCGGCCGCCGCCCCTGCAACCGCGCCACGATAGAACTCGCGGCCATCCGGGCTGAGGATTTCGGCGGTCAACCTGCACGAAACCCCATTCAATTCGGTAAACGCGCCGATCGGCGTTCGACACGAACCATCGAGCGTGGCGAGCAGCGCCCGCTCCGCCGCGATGGTGGTGGCGGTCGGCGCATGGTTCAGCACCGCCACCAGTTCAGCGGTGCGGCGATCGGTCGCGCGGATCTCGATACCGATAGCACCCTGCGCCGGCGCCGGCAGGAACGCGAGCGGGTCGAGATAAGCGGTGATCTTGTCCTGCTTGCCCAGCCGGTTGAGCCCAGCCACGGCCAGCAGCGTTGCGTCTGCAACCCCGGCCTCGAGCTTACTGAGCCGCGTATCGACATTGCCGCGGAACTGCACCACCTCGAGATCGGGTCGCACGCGCAGCATCTGCGCCGCGCGGCGGATCGAGGACGAACCAAGCTTCGCCCCCTCGGGCAGGGCATCGATGCCGCCATAGTTCAGCGACACGAAGGCGTCGCGCACATCTTCGCGTTCGAGGAACGCTGCCAGCACCATGCCGTCGGGCAGCCACGATGCCAGGTCCTTGCTCGAATGGACGCCGAGGTCGACCTCGGCGGCGGCCAGCGCCGCCTCGATCTCGCGCGAGAACAGGCCCTTGCCGCCGGCTTCGCTGAGCGGCCGGTCGGTGAGCTTGTCGCCACTGGTGGTGATGACGCGGATCTCGATGCGCTCGGGCGCCACGCCATGCGCTTCGGCCAGCAGCCGCTGCGTCAGCTGCGCCTGGGCCAGCGCCAGCATGGAGCCCCGGGTTCCGATGCGGAGGAACGGCGCCGATTGCATTTCAGTTCATACCTATTGTAGGCCAAAGCCGGGCTGGGCTTACCCCTTGGAGAGGGTGCGGACAAGTTTGATGAGAGTGCTCGGCATCGAAACCAGCTGCGACGAAACCGCTGCCTCGATCGTCGAGCGCGATGCCAGCGGGCATGCGACGATCCTTTCCAACATCGTTCGCAGCCAGCTCGATGAGCACGCGCCCTATGGCGGCGTGGTGCCCGAACTGGCGGCGCGGGCCCATGTCAGCCACCTCGACCACATCATCGAACGGGCCGCCACAAGCGCCGGGATCAAGCTGAGCGAGGTCGACGCTGTTGCCGCCACCGCCGGCCCGGGACTGATCGGCGGCGTGCTGGTCGGCCTCACCACCGCCAAGGCGATCGCCGCGGCGCTCGGCAAGCCGTTGATCGCGGTGAACCACCTCGAGGCCCACGCGCTCACTGCCCGGCTGACCGACGGCATCGCCTTTCCCTACCTGATGCTGCTGGTCTCGGGCGGGCACAGCCAGTTCGTGCTGGTGCGCGGCGTCGGCGACTATCAGCGCTGGGGCACCACCATCGACGATGCGCTGGGCGAGGCCTTCGACAAGGTGGCCAAGCTCCTCGGCCTCGGCAATCCCGGCGGCCCGGAAGTCGAGAAAATGGCGGCGAAGGGCGATCCGCGCCGCTTCAAGTTCCCGAGGCCCTTGCTCAAGGAAGATCGTCTGGACTTTTCCTTTTCCGGGTTGAAGACCGCCGTGCGCCTTGCCGCCGAACAGCAGGCGCCGCTCACCGACCAGGACGTCGCCGACATCTGCGCCAGCTTCCAGCGCACCGTGGCCGAGATCGTGGCAGTCCGCGCCCGCTCGGCGCTCGCAAAATACGCCATTGAGCTTCCCGGTGAGCCGCTGCGGCTGGTTGTCGCCGGCGGCGTCGCCGCCAATAAGGCAATCGGCGCGGCGCTGCGCGAAGCCGCCGACGCGGCCGGCGCCATGCTGATCATCCCGCCGATCCCGCTCTGCACCGATAACGGCGCCATGGTTGCCTGGGCCGGGGCAGAGCGGCTGGCGCTCGGCGCCGCCGATCGGCTCGATGTCGCCGCCAAAGCGCGCTGGCCGCTCGACAGCGCCGATATGGGGCTCACTCATGGCGCTTGACCGCGTCGCCGTCGTCGGCGCCGGCGCCTGGGGCACCGCATTGGCGCAGGCCGCCGCGATGGCCGGCCGCACCGTGACGCTGGTCGGGCGCGACCCCGCGGCGATCGATGACATCAACCGCAACCACCGCAACAGCGCTCATCTCGGCAATCAACCGCTTTCCGGCCGCATCACCGGCGCGCTGGCGCTGCCGGATGTCGACCTGGTCATCCTCGCCGTCCCGGCCCAGGCCAGCCGCGCCGCGCTGAAGCCGGTCGCCGCGGCACTGGCGCATCTGCCGGTCGTGCTGACCGCCAAGGGCCTCGAACACGGCACACTGCAGCGGCAGAGCGAAGTGCTGGCCGAGGTCTCGCCCACTGCCATCCCCTATGTGTTGAGTGGCCCGAGCTTTGCCGCCGACGTGGCGGCGGGTCGCCCCACCGCCGTCACCCTTGCCGGCGACGATCCGGCAGCGACTTCGGCGGTCGCCGCCGCCCTCGCCGGCCCGAGCTTCCGGCTCTATGCCGCCGACGACCGGCTTGGCGTCGAGCTGGCCGGAGCGCTGAAGAACGTTTATGCGCTCGGCTGTGGCGCCGTGGATGGCGCCGGGCTGGGCGCCTCGGCCCGCGCGGCGCTGCTGGCCCGGGCTTTCGCCGAACTCACCCGCCTCGTCGTCCGCATGGGCGGCAGCGCCTCGACCCTCACCGGGCTCGCCGGATTGGGCGACCTGACGCTGAGCTGCACCTCGACCCAGTCGCGCAACTATCGCTACGGCGTCAGCCTCGGCCGTGGCGAGCCGGCCGGCAGCGACCTTGCCGAGGGCGTGCTGACGGCGCCGGTGGCCAAGGCCCTCGCCGACCAAGTGCGCATCGACGCCCCATTGATCGATGCGGTAAACCTGCTGATCGAGGGCAATACCTCGATCACCGCTATCGTCGCCGGCCTCATGTCGCGGCCGCTCAAGAGGGAAGAAGACTGATGCCGTTCTACTCGATCATCGCTACCGACAAGCCCAATGGCCTCGAGCACCGCATGGCGGTCCGCCCCGAGCACCTTAAGCACCTCGACAATCTCGGTGACAGGCTGGTGATCGCTGGCCCGTTCCAGACCGAGGAAGGCAAGGCCACCGGCAGCTTCATGGTCATCGAAGCGCCCGACCTGGCGACGGCGACTGCCCTTTATGAAGAAGACCCGTTCATCAAGCAGGGTGTGTTCGAGAGCTACAAGGTCAGCCGCTGGTCGCTGACCATCAACAAGAGTGCGGGACGCTGACCATGGCCTACTGGCTGATGAAATCCGAGCCGGACGTCAATTCCTACGACGACGTCGTGAACCGCGGCGTCCCCGAGGAGTGGCACAGCGTGCGCAACTACACCGCGCGCAACAACATGAAGGCGATGCAGCTCGGCGACGAGGCATTCTTCTACCACTCCAACGTCGGCAAGGAGATCGTCGGCATCATCAAGGTAGTGGCGCTTGCCCACCCCGATTCCACCGCCGAGCCGAACGACAAGGGCAACATCGTCTGGGAGTGCGTCGATGTGCTGCCGGTGAAGAAACTGCCCAGGCCCGTGACGCTCGAAACCATCAAGAAGACCCCGGAACTCGCCAATATGGCGCTGGTGAAGCTGTCGCGCCTCTCCGTCGGCCCGGTCACCGAGGCCGAGTGGAAGCTGATCTGCAAGATGGGCGGGTTGTAGGGGCTGACTGATAGAGACGGCCCCCTCCCGGCCTCCCCCATGAAGGGGGAGGTGAAGGGTCGAGGCTGGGGGAGGATGGGAGGGGGCCGTCTGCCGCAGTCAGCACCTCCCCAAAATCCCCAAATCGCCGTAAGTTCGGGTTCCGCACCAAGCGGGAGGGGGGATCGATCATGCATTTTGCCGTCAACTGGCTGGCCATCGTCGTCGCCGCCGTGGCCAGCATGGGCTTTGGCGCCATCTGGTACAACGTCCTGGGCAAGCAGTGGCTGAGCGCCATCGGCAAGACCCGCGAACAGCTGAACGGCGCCGACTGGACGCCCTTCGCCTGGGGCTTCGCCGTCCAGCTGGTGACCGCCTACTTCATCGCCCTCATCACCCCGGCGCTGTTCGGCAGCACCGACCTCGGGAACGGCATCCTCGCCGGCGTCCACATGTGGGCAGGGTTCGTCCTCACCTTCCTGATCCTCAACCACCGCTACCAGGGCCTGTCCTGGTGGCTGACCGCCATCGACGGCGGCTATGCGCTCGCAGTGCTGGTAATCCAGGGCATCGTCATCGGCCTGTTCGGCGGCTTGGCGGTGCCGGTGGCGGCCTAACGGAACGGATTGACGATCCGCAGGCGGTCTGCCACGAGCAGACCGTCATGCATGTCTTCGGAGTAGAGCGTGATGCAATCAGCCAGCAGGGCCGATGCAGCGATCATGGCGTCGTAGATATGCAGATTGTAGCGTTCGGCGAGTAGCAGTCCTAACTCGTGAACCTCAACGGTCAGCGGTCGAACATCCAGCAGGCTGCGAAACAGGAGCAGCACTTCCTGCGTCTGATCCCAGTCGAGTTCAAGCTTGCGCCTCGCGACACTCGCGAACTCGTTGAGCACCTGTACGCTCGCGACAGGCCGCCGTTCCAGCAGCTCGGCCGCCCGCCGGTACTTCGTTTCGTGCTGCTCCGCAAAATAGACCAGCACGTTGGTGTCGACGAAGTCAGCGCTCATTGGCCTCGTCGCGGTCGAACTTGAAGCCCTCGGGCAGACGCCCCTTCAGCAACTCGCGAAGCCGCGCGATCCTCTCCGGCACGTTCGCGCCCTTCACGATCTCAAAGCTCCGCAGGCCAGTGGGAAGCAGCTCGATCTCGTCACCTTCCTTGAGGTCGAGTTCCTCGACGGCAGAAGCAGGCAACCTTACAGCCAAGCTGTTTCCCCACTTTGCGACTTTCATCACCATCTCCTGATATACATTGACAGCATGTATATCATCAGCGGGTCGGAGAATCAAAAGTCCGCCGTCAGGCCTTTGATTTCCCAGTCGCCGTAGCGGGCCGGATCGAACCCGCCGCGGCCGCCTTTTTCACGTTTGCCGGCGGCAGCCTTCGCGTCGATTTCGGCGCGGCGGGCTGCGGCTTCGTCGAGCGCTCGCTGGGCGGCGGGGCTGAGCGGGGGCTTGGCTTGTGGGGTTTCGTCCATCGGGTTACCGTTTCGACATGGTCCTTGTGGGGAACCCCACGCCATACCATGTACTTTTCAGTTCAGATGTTCACGAGGTACAAGACTTAACGGCAATGCTCAACTTCCTCCGCACTTCGGTCCTGCTCGCTGTCCTCACCACCATCTTCATGGCGGTTGGTTACTTCGTCGGCGGCACTGGCGGCATGTGGATCGCCTTCATCATTGCCGCGCTCACCAACCTCTTCGCCTACTGGAACTCGGACAAGATGGTGCTGCGCATGCAGAACGCCGTCGAAGTCGACCCGCGCACCCAGCCCGACCTCTACAACACCGTCGAGGCGCTGGCGCAGCGCGCCGGCATCCCGATGCCCAAGCTCTATGTCATCAACACCGAGCAGCCCAACGCCTTTGCCACCGGCCGTAACCCGCAGAACGCGGCGGTTGCCGTGTCGGCCGGGCTGCTGCGCTATCTCGAGCCGCGCGAAGTCGCGGCGGTGGTGGCGCATGAGCTGGCCCATATCCGCAGCCGCGACACCCTGACCATGACGATGACCGCCACCATTGCCGGCGCCATCTCGATGCTGGCGCAGTTCGGCCTGTTCTTCGGCGGCGGCAACTCGCGCGACAACCCGCTCGGCCCCATCGGTGTGCTGATCGCAGTGATCATCGCGCCCATCGCTGCGGCTTTGGTGCAGATGGCGGTGAGCCGCACCCGTGAATACGAGGCCGACAAGGATGGCGCCGAGATCTCCGGCGACCCACTGGGGCTCGCCTCAGCGCTGAGCAAGATCAGCCAGTTGGCGCAGCGCACGGTCAACGTGCCGGCGGAGCGCAATCCGGCGCAGGCCCACATGTACATCTTCAACCCGCTCAACGGGCAGCGCATGGACAACCTGTTCTCGACCCACCCCAATGTCGAGAACCGCATCGCCCAGCTGCAGCGCATTGCCGGCGAAATGCAGGTCGATCGGACCGGTCGCCGCCCCGCGCCGCAGCCTGCCGCCGACGCTACCGTCCCCCGCAATACGGGCGGCGGTTGGCGCGTCCCCTCGACAGGCTCGAGCGAGAATGGCAATAGCTCGCGCGGACCCTGGGGCTGAGCCAGTTGAAGAAACAGAAACACCCGCCTGGATTGAAACTGAGGTTGCTCGCAGCCGAACGGCTCGATCAGGTACTCAAGGGGGCGAACTTCGCCCCTTTTTCGCAATCCGAGATCGAGGATGGCCGCGACCGCGCGCTCGCCAACAAGCTGGTGACGGTGGCGCTGCGGCGCCACGGCCAGCTCAACCTGATGATTGCGCGCTTTCTCGACCGTGGCATCCCCAAGAAATCCGGGCCGTTCGAGGCGATCCTCAGGCTGAGTCTGGCGCACCTGGTGTTCCTGCCCGAGCTCGGCGATCACAGCGCCATCTTCCTCGCCGTCGAGGCAAGTAAGCGCGACACCCGCAGCCAGCATCTTTCGAAGCTGATGAACGCCGTGCTGCGCCGCGCCCAGGGCGAGGCCCATGCCCTGCGCCATCTGCCCTACCAGGCGCTGTTCCCCGAAACGCTCGGACCGCTCTGGCGCGATACCTATGGCGAAGACGCGCTCGAGGATTTTGCCGGCGCCCTGCTCGACGGCGCGCCGCTGGATCTGACCCTCAAAGCCATCGATCCGCAGCTGATCGACGAACTCGGCGCCGCCCCGGTGCTTGCTGACACCGTCCGCATCGACGAGCGCGACCGCCCGGTCGAGGCCTTGCCCGGCTTCGATACCGGCCGCTGGTGGGTGCAGGATGCCGCCGCCGCCATCCCGGCGCGGCTGCTGCAGCTTACCCCCGGCGCCCGGGTGCTCGACCTTTGCGCCGCTCCCGGCGGCAAGGCCGCGCAGCTGCTCAATGCCGGCTATGCCGTTACCGCTATCGACAACGAGCCCGATCGCGTCGCCCGGATGACGCAGAACTTCGTGCGGCTCGCCATGACGCCCGAAATCGTCACCGCCGATGCGCTGGCCTGGGAACCCGCCCAGAAGTTCGACGGTATCCTGCTCGATGCCCCCTGCTCGGCCACCGGCACCTTCCGCCGCCACCCCGAAGTGATCTGGCATCGCAGCACCGCCGACATTGCCGGGCGCATCGCCCTTCAGCGCCGGTTCATCGAACGCGCCATAGGGTGGTTAACTCCCGGTGGCGTGCTGGTTTATTGCGTCTGCTCGCTGGAGCCCGGCGAAGGCGAGGAGCAGGCTCGCTGGCTCGCCACCCGTGACGACGTCGTGGCCTTTCCCGTTGGCGCCGACGAACTGCCCGGCCTCCCCGAGGCCGTTAGCCCTGACGGGTTCGTCCGTACCCACCCCGGCATGCTGGTTCCTGGGGATAAGGGCGGCACTCTCGATGGGTTCTTCGTTGCGCGCTTCCGGCGCCGCTAGGATAGTGTCACCGGCTCTTGGCAAGTCGTCCGCGCGGGCCTATCAGAGCCCGCCGGCCAAACGTATGTGAGGACGTAGACTTGGCACATTCGCTGCGTTTCCTCGCACGCCGCACCATGCTCTCTGCGGCCGATCATATCGTCACCAATCCGCTGATCCGCTGGACCTGGACCGGCCCGAGTAATGACGACCTGATCGGCGCGCTCGCCGAGTTCCGCCCCACCGACCGCGAAACCATCCTCGAGATGATGCAGGGGCGCTACCTGCTGGCCAGTAAGCTCGTCGACACGCACGGGGTCTCGCCGTTCTCGCTCGAGGTCGATCACGACGACTGGCAGGACGACCTGCAGGCCTTCGCCTGGCTCCGGCACTTCCGCGATGCCCGCACCGACGAGGAGCGCCGTTTCGCCCGCAGCATGACGCTCGACTGGATCGGGCGCGAGGGCCATTTCAACCGCGACAGCTGGGGTCCGGCGCTCACCGCCCGCCGCGTGCTCAACTGGCTCAGGCACTACAACCTCCTCGTCGAAGGCGCTTCGCCCGAGCAGGCCCAGCAGATCGCCCGCTCGCTCTCCACCCAGATCTCGTCGCTGAAGATCCGCGCCCTGCTGGCCACCGATCCGGTCGACGCCCTGCTCGTCGCCATCGCCCTGGTCGGCGTGGCGCTCTGCTCGGATCGGCCCAATGCCGAGGTCGAGGCGCGGGTCCGCCACGTGCTCAATCTCGTCGACACCCAGATCGACGAAGACGGGCTGCATCGCACCCGCTCGGCCAAGATCCAGATCCAGCTGCTGATCGAACTCATCACCATCAAGCTGGCGCTGCGCCGCGATCACGAGCAGGCCTCGCGCGACCTCGAAGAGCTGACCGAGAGTATGCACCGGGCGCTCGATGCCATCTCGCTCGGCACGGGCGAACCCGCCTATTTCAACGGCACCGGGCAGATGCCGCATGATCTGATCGTCGCCATCCAGGCGCAGAGCGCCGCCCGCGCCCGCCAGACCGGCACCGCCGGCGGCTATGGCCGGCTGATCGCCGGCCGCTCGATCGTCGTCGCTGATTCCGGCCTCGTCGCCGATCCCGAGTTCACCGCCCACGCCCATGCCAGCGCCATGGCCTTCGAGTTCAGCCATGGCCGCGACCTGGTGGTGTGCAATTGCGGGCCGGCCCCGTCGGACTATGACGATGCGCTGCTGTTCCGGCAGGGCATCGCCCATTCGGCGCCCACCATCAACGCTCAGTCGGCCGCAGCGGTCGCACCCTCCGGCCCGCTGGCCGGGCGGCTGTTGCAACTCGGCCGCGCCAGCGAGATCGAAGCACGCAGCGCCGACACCACACTGATCATCACCTCGCACGGCTATGCCGAGCGCTTCGGCGTCACCCTGGAACGCCACCTGACCCTGCTGGCCGAGGGCAAGACCCTGGTCGGGCAGGATCGCTTCGTGCGCCACCGCAGCCGCGTCTCCGGCGCCGCTGCCATTCGCTTCCATCTCGCGCACCAGACCGAGGTGCAACTGACCGACGACCTCGTCCGCCTGCGCCTCAACTCCGGCGCCGTCTGGACCTTCCTGTGGGAAGGGGCCGAGATGCGGGTCGAGGACAGTGTGCGCCAATCCGCCTATTTCGGCTTCCACCGCACCAAGCAACTGGTGCTCGACACGCTGGTCTCCGACGCCAACGAAGTCAGCTGGATCTTTACGCTCGAAGAGAACTGAGAGCGGGGGTGAATGGCCAATCGTGAATGGTGAATGGTGCTTTTGCGACCCTCCCATTCACAATTCACCATTCACAATTCACATCCTACCGTGCTAGCGAGCCCGCGCACTCAACACATCGCGGGAAATTCTGGCATGTCCGACGGCAAGGTGGTTCCGGTCAAACGCGCGCTGCTTTCTGTTTTTGACAAGACCGGCATGGCCGATTTCGCCAAGGGGCTGGCGGCACTCGGGGTCGAACTGGTGTCGACCGGTGGCACCCATAAGCTGATTGCCGGGACCGGCGCCGCGGTGCGCGACATCTCCGATCTCACCGGTTTCCCCGAGATGATGGATGGCCGGGTGAAGACGCTCCACCCCAAGGTGCATGGCGGCCTGCTCTCGGTGCGCGACAACCCGACCCACCAGGCCTCGATGGACGAGCACCAGATCGGCGCCATCGATCTGGTGGTGGTCAACCTCTACCCGTTCGAGGAAACCATCGCCAAAGGCGCCTCCTACGACGAGACCATCGAGAACATCGATATCGGCGGCCCGGCGATGATCCGTTCGGCCGCCAAGAACCACGCCTATGTCACCGTCATCGTCGACCCCGCCGACTACGATACCGTGCTCGAGCATATCCGCACCTCGGGTGGCGTGCCCTACGAGCTGCGCCAGCGCCTCGCCGCCAAAGCCTATGCCCGCACCGCCGCCTATGACTCGGTGATCTCAGGCTGGTTCGCCAATACGCTCGGCTATGCCGAGATGCCGTACCGCTCCTTCGCCGGCCGGCTGAAGGAAGTGATGCGCTACGGCGAAAACCCGCACCAGTGGGCCGCCTTCTACACCACCGGCGAGCAGCGCCCCGGTGTCGCCACCGCGCGGCAGGTGCAGGGCAAGGCGCTGAGCTACAACAACCTCAACGATACCGACGCCGCCTTCGAGCTGGTCTCCGAGTTCGACCCCAAAGTGCCGGCCGTCGCCATCATCAAGCACGCCAACCCCTGCGGCTTTGCGACGGCCAAAACCCTGATCGAAGCCTACCACCTCGCCTACCGCACCGACCCGGTCTCGGCCTTCGGCGGCATCGTGGCGCTGAACCAGACCATCGACGGGCCCACCGCCACCGAGATCGTCAAGGTGTTCACCGAGGTGATCGTTGCCCCCGACGCCACCGACGAGGCGATCGGGATCATTGCAGCCAAGAAGAACCTACGCCTCTTGCTCACCGGCGCACTTGCCGACCCCAAATCCCCGGGCCTGACGGTCAAATCGCTCGCCGGTGGCCTGCTGGTGCAGGGCCGTGACGACCGCAATGTCGACGACACCGAGTTCAAGGTGGTGACCAAAAAGCAGCCGACCGAGGCCGAACTGCGCGACCTGAAGATCGCCATGAAACTCGCCAAGCACGTCAAGTCGAACGCCATCATCTACGTCAAGGACGGCGCCACCGTCGGCATCGGCGCCGGGCAGATGAGCCGGCTCGATTCAAGCCGCGTCGCCCACCGCAAGTCGATCGACGCGGCCGAGGCGGCGGGCATAGACGGCGCGCTGACTGCCGGCTCGGTGGTCGCCTCGGACGCCTTCTTCCCGTTCCCCGACGGCATGTTGGCAGCGGTCGAAGCCGGCGCCACCGCAGTGATCCAGCCCGGCGGCTCGGTCAACGACGACAAGGTGATCGCGGCCGCCGACGAAGCCGGTGTCGCCATGATCATGACCGGCATGCGCCACTTCCGGCACTAGTGCGGGCGGAAAACCCGCAGCCCCAACAGTTGCTCAAAGTGGTCGAAATCGCGATCCTGGTGCAGCAGGTGATGTCCATGGACCATGCAGAAGGTCGCGATGATGAGGTCGGTGGTCTTGCGCACGCTGATACCTTTGCGCCTCAGCTCGCGGAAGTTGCGGGCTGAGGCCAGCGCCACCGCCTCGTCGAGCATCGGCACCATACCGTACTCGAGGAAGCCGGCCTCGTACCCTGCCGCCTCTCGTTCGTTACGAACACCCTGAAGGATCTCGAGTACGATCAGGTCTCCGACTAGCAAGTCGTTCTCGACCTGAATGGCGCGCAGAAAACGTGTCGCAGGCGTGTCCTCACCGCGCAGATTGGCAATCCAGACCGACGAGTCGGCGACGATCATTTAGTATGGATGATCGAAGGACCGCCGCGCATCTCGTCGAGGTCGCCATCCCAGCCTTTTCCGCGCATCTCGTTGATCACTTTGCGCAGGCGGTAGGTCTTGGCGACGCGCATCAATGCTTCTTCCACGGCCGCTTTTTTCGTCGTTGTCCCGGTGACCTTCATCACCTCGGCAATCAGCTCGTCATCAATGTCGATGTTGGTGCGCATCACACCCTCGATGTGTATCGTGCGACACAAGTATACACATCGATACATCGGTTCTCAAGCAGTGGTCACGTACTGCGCGCCAGATCCCCTAGCAGTCCCGCCGCCACGCTTAGCCGCGACACCGTCATCTCGCCTTCGGTCAGGCCCTGCACCGCTGCCGCCACCCGATCGATCGCCTCGGGCTGCGCCTCGCGCCACGCCTTGAGCCGGGTATCCACCGCGCCATTATTGGTCGCCAGCGCATCAGCCGTCAGGTCGCGCTGCGCTCGCAGCAAGTTGGCCAGCGCCCGGTCGAGCGCCATGCGGTCGAACTTGTCGGCGAGGACGATGGCATTGCCCTCTTCGATCACCCGACCAAGCTTGAACGTATCGAGCACGCCGAAGAAGGCGATGGCGGTATCGGCCACCGGCGTCCGCGTCCGCTCCGCCACGAGGACGATATCGGTGCCGAGCGACAGCACCGGCAGTTCGGCGAAACGTCGGGCCATCTCGCGCTTCACGCCGGCGGCTTCGAGCCGCGCCGTGCGCTCGCCGATGCTGTTCTCGAAATAGCTGCCGAGCAGCCCGCCGATCATCGAGCGGACCTGGGCGATACCATCCTGATAGCGGTCGACCAGCGGCCGCAACCCATGCTCGAACCGGCCGTTCCTCAAAAACCACAGCGTCTCACGCTTCAGCAGCGCCTGTACCTCGGCGTAGAGCGTCAGCTGGGTCTTGCCCGGCACCGTGCCGTCGAGCCCGTCGATGTCGCGGTTGAGCTCGGGCGTGCCATAGACATCGCGCGCCGCCGCATAGGCCGCCGCCACCTGCCCGGCATCGGCGCTCGACGCCGCCATCATCTCGTTGACGAAGCCCGGCCCGCCGCGATTGATCATCGCGTTCGACAGCACCGTGGCGATCACCTCACGCCGCAGCCGGTGGTTGGTGACAGTATCCTCAAAAGTCTCGATCAGCCGGTCGGGGAAGTAGCGATAGAGTTCGCGCCCCAGATACGGATCGTCCGGCACCCCGGTCTTTAGGAGGTCGGCATTGGCGACATTCTTGGCATAAGCCAGCAGCACCGCCAGTTCCGGCCGGCTCAGCCCCTTGCCGCCCTGCGCCCGATGCTTGAGCGCCGCGTTGTCGGGCAAAAACTCCACCGCCCGATGCAGCTCGCCCGAAGCCTCGAGCGCCTCGATCAGCGCGAGATGCTCGGGGAACGCCGCGAGCCCGCGCGCTTCCTCGACGCTCAGCGCCAGGGTCTGCAGGTAGTTGTTCTTCAGGCACAGCGCCGCCACCTCGTCGGTCATCGAGGCGAGGAACTCGTTGCGCACCTGGGTGGTCAGTTGACCGGTACGGGTCAGAGCGCCGAGCGCGATCTTGATGTTGACCTCGAGGTCGGAGGAGTTCACCCCGGCCGAATTGTCGATCGCATCGGTGTTGATCCGCCCGCCCTTCAGCGCGTACTCGACCCGCCCAAGCTGCGTCATCCCCAGATTGGCGCCCTCGCCCACCACCAGCGCCCGGATCTCGCCACCGCTGATGCGCACCGCATCATTGGCTTTGTCGCCGGCCTGCGCCTCGGTCTCGCTGCTGGCCCGCACATAAGTGCCGATGCCGCCGAACCAGAGCAGGTCGACCTGCGCCTTGAGGATGGCGCGGATCACGTCATTGGGGGTCACAGCGTCTGAATTGAGCCCCAGCGCCTTTCGCGCCTCGGCAAACAACGGCACGGTCTTGACGCCGCGCGAATAGACCCCGCCGCCCTTCGACAACAGCTCCGGGTTGTAGTCCTGCCAGCTCGAACGCGGCAGCTCGAACAGCCGCTGGCGCTCGGCGAGACTGACCGCCGCGTCCGGCTCCGGATCGATGAAAATGTCGCGATGGTCGAACGCCGCGATCAGCCGGATCTCAGGCGACAGCAGCATGGCGTTGCCGAACACATCGCCGGACATATCGCCGACGCCGGCCACGCTGAACGGTGTCGTCTGGATATCGCGGTCGAGTTCGCGGAAATGCCGCTTCACCGCCTCCCAGCCGCCGCGCGCGGTGATCCCCATCTTCTTGTGGTCGTAGCCGGCCGAGCCGCCGGAAGCGAAGGCATCGCCGAGCCAGAAATCGCGATCGACGGCGATGGCGTTGGCGGTGTCGGAAAAGCTCGCCGTGCCCTTATCGGCGGCAACCACCAGGTACGGGTCGTCGCCGTCGCGCCTGACCACATCGGGCGGCGGCACCACGCTGTCCACTTCGAGATTGTCGGTGACATCGAGCAGCGTCGAAACGAAAATCTTGTAGCAGAGCGTCCCTTCGCGCAGCACGGTCTCGCGATCGGCTCCAACCGGGGTTTGCTTGGGCACGAACGCGCCTTTCGCCCCCACCGGCACGATGATGGCGTTCTTCACCTGCTGAGCTTTCACCAGCCCCAGCACCTCGGTGCGGAAATCCTCCGGCCGGTCCGACCAGCGCAAGCCGCCGCGGGCGATCGGTCCGAAGCGCAGGTGCAGGCCCTCGACCCGCGGCGAATAAACGAAAATCTCGCGATAGGGCTTGGGCTCCGGCAGCGCCTCGACCTTCGAGCAATCGAACTTCAGCGCCAATGCTGGCCGCCGCGCCCCCGACTGGTCGCGCTGGTAGGCATTGGTGCGCACCACAGCCTCGGCAAGATTGAGATAGCGCCTGAGGATGCGGTCCTCGTCGAGCGAAGTGGTGGCCTCTACTGCCGCCGCAATCGTCTCCCGCGCCTCGGCCGTGGCGCGCTTGCGGTCGCCGGCGAAATGCGGATCGTTCTCGGCGTGGAACAGCATCACCAGCGCCGCCGACAGATCGGCGTGCCGCGCCATCACCGTGTTGAGGTAATCGCGCGAATAGGGGATGCCGACCTGCTTGAGGTAGCGGGTCAGCGCCCTCAGCACCTCGACATCGTCCCAGCTCAACCCCGCCTTCAGCGTCAGCTGGTTGAGCCCGTCGCTCTCGGCCTCGCGCCGCCATACCGCAAGGATGGCGGTCTCGATCTTTTCGCCCAGCGCCCGGTCGTCGAGGTCGAGCCCGTCATCGGCCTCAAGCAGCATATCGTGCACATAGGTCTCCGCCCCGTGCAGCGGCCTCACCGTAAAGGTATCCTCGTCGATCACCCGGAAGCCGAAATTCTCCAGCATCGGCACGCGGTCGCTGAGCGCGATCGGACTGCCCTGGTGGTAAACTTTCAGCCCCATGGCGCTGCGGCCCTCACGCACCCCTAGCCGCAACGCGATGGCCCGCTCGTCCGGCAACAGCCGGATCACCGCGATGTCGCCGAGCGCCGCTTCTGCCGAGTGCACCGCCTGATAGTCGGGCGGGAAGGCCTCGAGATAGTCGGCAATGGCGGCAGAATCCGGCGCCGCCGCCACCAACCGGTCGCCGAAGGTGCGGATGCGCTCCGCCACCCCCTGCTCCAACTCGTCGCGGCTCGGCGTCGGCGTCACTCCGCCATTGCGTCCGATGATGAAATGCACCCGGACCAGCTCACCTTCCGGAAAGCTCGGGTAGAACGCCGAGACGCGCCCTTCATAGGCCTCGGCCAGGTAGCTGCCGATCACCGCCCGCACATCGGAATCGTAGCGATCGCGCGGCACGAACACGAGCACCGAGACGAAATTATCGAAGCGATCGATGCGGCTCAGCACCCGCACCCGCGGCCGGTCGACGAGGCTGGCGATGACGGTGGCGAACTCGTAGAGCTGCGCCTCGGAGATCTGGAACAGCTCGTCGCGCGGGAAGGTATCGAGCGCGTTCATCAGCGCCTTGCCGGCATGGCTCTGCGGATCCTGACCGGCCTCGCGCAGCACCTCGGTGATCTTCTTCCGGATCAGCGGCACGTCGGTATTGGGCGCCGCCAGCGACATCGAGGTGAAGAGCCCCAGGATGCGCAGTTCACCCGAAATGGCGCCCTCGCGGTCGTAGAGCTTCACCCCGACATAATCCATGTAGGCGCGCCGGTGCACCCGCGAGCGGATATTGGCCTTGGTGACCATGATCGGCGCCGGTTCAGCGAGGAAGGCAGAATGCTGTTCCGTCATCTCGACATAGTTGGGCCCGGAGCGGAGGAACAACACGTTCGGGTCTTCGAGGATGCCCAGCACGCTGTCACGCACCGGCACCAGCTTTGCCGGAGCGGCGACACCGTCGACTTCGCTTGCCGGCTCGAGCTTGTACTCGCGCATGCCCAGAAAGGTGAAATTGTGCTCGGCCAGCCAAGTGAGGAAATGCATCGCCTCGGCCACCTGCGCCGGCGGCGCCTTGGGGGCGTGGGCATGCCAGTCGGCCATCGCCTTCTTCACCCGCGCCAGCATCGGCCGCCAGCCCGCTACCGCGCGCCCCACATCGCTCAGCGTGTCGTCGATCTCGCCCTTCAGCGCCTCGCGCTGCACGATGTCGGCGAGCGGCTCGATCTCGATATGGAGAAAGCTCTCGAGCCGGCTGCCCGGCGTCGGCACCTCCAGCACCCGGTAGGTCGCCGGGTCGAACTGCAGCACCGGATGGGTGAGACAGCGGATCACCCCGCCGCGCGCCCGGATCGCCGCTAGCACGCTGTCGACGATGAACGGCATGTCGGCCGAGAATACCTCGACGATCTCGAGTTCACCCGGCTGCTCCGGCGCGATCACGTAGACGTTGTGGCTCGCGAGCTCGCGCTTGCCCAACCGGCCGTAGGACTTGCGAAACCTCGCCTCCAGCGCGTCCGCCGGATAGAGCGCCAGGTCTTCGGGATCGGTCGCCTCGGCCACCGCCCTGAGGAACCGGGCGAAGCTCGGCTCCGATGACTGGTAGCCCTCTGCCCGCGCGATCAGTTTCGCACGCGTATCGACAGCCGCCGCCTCGTTCATCGCCTCACTCCCCGTCCCCCTAGAGCGTTTTCAGGAAAAGTTGCAGACTTTTCCGGTTCGAAAGCGCGACAAAATCAAAGACTAAGAGCGTTTCAGCGATTCAACGAAACGGTGAAATGCTCTGGAGCCAGAACTCTGCGTCCGACCGCCGCTGTTGTCGAGTGGCCACAACACAAGACGATGACGGTAAGACCTTGTGAGCATCCCGCTGCCATAGTCGGCCAGCTCCCAGTCGACGGCCCGCCATGTCCAACGCCTCCTCCGATCTTCGCGCCCTGCTGCGCACCGGCCTCAGCCGCTCGCTGGCATCGCTGTTGATCAAGGTGGCGACGGCCGGGCTTACCTACCTGATGTATGTGGTGCTCTCGCGCACCATGGGCGCCGCCGAGTATGGCTATTTCGCCTTCGGGCTGAGCCTTGCCACCATCCTCGCCATCGGCGCCTCGGTGGGTCAGCAGACCGCCATCCTCCGCTACTGGCCAGAGGAGGAGGTGGCCGGCCGCCACGACCAGGCGCTGTCGGCACAGCGCTCCGGTGGCGCGCTGACGCTCATCGCCGGCCTCGTCCTCACCGTGCTGACCATCGGCGGTGCGGTGGCGGCTGGCCTGTTCGGCGGCGCGACCTGGCACCTCTATGCTGCCGCGGCACTGATCCTGCCGATGGCTTTCGCCGAGTATTGGTCCTCGGCGCTGCGGGCCCAGGGTTCCGTATGGACGGCGCTGGCGCCGCGCGACATCCTGTGGCGGGTGCTGACCCCGCTGGCCATCGTCGCACTATTTTCGCTCGGTGCTCCGCTCGCCGGCTGGCAGGCGCTGCTGCTGACCGCACTGCTGCTGGGTGTGGCGCTGGCGCTGCAATACGCCCTCGCTCGCTTACGCCGCTACGAAATCGCACCGGGCTTTTCGACGCTCCGTCCCTATTGGCGCCAACACGGTACGGCGAGCCGCTGGTTCCTCATTGGCACGGTGATCGATTCCGCCGCGCTCAACATGGACACCATCTTCATCGGGCTCCTCGTCACCGCCGAGGCGGCCGGCATCTACTTCAATGCGTTTCGGACAGCGGGCCTCCTGACCCTCTTCATGTTCGCCATTACCCTGGTGGTCGCGCCCATGGTGTCGCGGCACTACCATGCCGGCGAGATGAAGCAGGCGCAGGCGATCACTGCTTTGTGTGCCTGGGCCGGCTTCGCCTTTTCGCTCGCCGTATTCCTCGGCTATCTCGTCTTCGGCAACCAGCTGCTGGCGCTGTTCGGCGATCACTCCACCGCCGGCTATTGGGTGCTGATCCTGTTGAGCATCGGCCTCTTGTTCGACGCCGCCACCGGCCCCTCGCGCATCGTCATGATGATGACCGGGCACGAGCGTGATTATGTCCGGATCTGGGGCTCGATCATGCTTTTGGGCCTCGTCGTCGAGCTCATGGTCATCCCCGCTTTCGGCCTCATCGGCGCCGCCGCGGTCAACGCCCTGTCGCGCGCCGTGGCGCAACTGGCCATCGCCCGTTGGAACCGCCGCCATATCGGTATCGACACCACGCTGCTCGGCGCCTTCCGCGTTCGCGGGCTGCCGGAAGCGCTCCCGCGCATGGCACCCTTGTAACCTCGGCGCCCTCTGCCAATCTTGACCTGACACGTGAGCGGGGCTTAGAACCCCCCGTTACTCCCTTAACCCCCGAGTGGAACCTCCAGCAAAAATGGCCGGCAGAACTCTGTACGATAAGATCTGGGACGATCACCTTGTTTCCAACAACGGGGACGGGACCAGCCTTATTTACATTGATCGCCACCTGGTCCACGAGGTGACGAGCCCGCAGGCTTTCGAGGGTCTGCGGATGAACGGCCGCAAGGTCCGGGCGCCCGAGCGCACCCTCGCCGTGGTCGACCATAACGTTCCCACCACCGACCGTTCGCTGCCCAATCCGGACCCGGAAAGCGCCATCCAGATCGCGGCACTCGCCGAAAACACCAAGGATTTCGGCATCGAGTATTACGATCCCTTCGACAAGCGTCAGGGCATCGTCCACATCGTCGGCCCCGAGCAGGGCTTTACCCTGCCCGGCATGACCATCGTCTGTGGCGACAGCCACACTTCGACGCATGGCGCGTTCGGGGCACTGGCGCATGGCATCGGCACCTCGGAAGTCGAGCACGTCCTCGCCACCCAGACGCTGATCCAGCAAAAGGCCAAGAACATGCTGGTGCGTGTCGATGGCCAGCTGCCCGAGGGCGTCACCGCCAAGGACATCATCCTCGCCATCATCGGCGAGATCGGCACGGCCGGCGGCACCGGCCACGTCATCGAGTTCGCCGGCGAAGCCATCCGCGCGCTGTCGATGGAAGGCCGCATGACGGTCTGCAACATGACCATCGAAGGCGGCGCCCGCGCCGGACTCATTGCGCCGGATGAAAAAACTTACGAATACGTCAAGGGCCGCCCGCGCGCGCCGAAGGGCGCCGCCTACGACCACGCCGTCGAATACTGGAAGACCCTCTACTCCGACGCCGATGCGCATTACGACAAGGTGGTGATCCTCGACGCGGCAAAACTCCCGCCGATCGTCTCCTGGGGCTCGAGCCCCGAGGACGTGATCTCGGTCAATGGCGTTGTCCCCAACCCCGACGACATCCAGGATGCCAACAAGCGCGCGTCGAAGTGGCGCGCGCTCGAGTATATGGGGCTCGAGCCGGGCACCAGGATCACCGACATCACTGTCGAACGGGTCTTCCTCGGCTCGTGCACCAATGGCCGCATCGAGGATCTGCGCGCTGCCGCCAAGGTCGTCGCCGGCAAGAAGGTCGCTGCCGGCGTCAACGCCATGGTGGTGCCGGGCTCAGGCCTCGTGAAGGAACAGGCGGAAGCCGAAGGTCTCGACGTGATCTTCAAGGATGCCGGTTTCGAGTGGCGCGAGCCGGGCTGCTCGATGTGTCTCGCCATGAACCCCGACAAGCTGAAGCCGCACGAGCGCTGCGCTTCGACCTCGAACCGCAATTTCGAGGGCCGCCAGGGCTTCAAGGGCCGCACCCACCTGGTCTCGCCCGCCATGGCGGCAGCCGCAGCGGTCACCGGCCACTTCGTCGATATTCGCGAGTGGCAGTGAAGCGCGTGAATGGTGAATTGGGAATGGTGAATGGTGTCGGCGGGCATCTCACCATTCACCATTCGCCACTCACCATTCACCACCCATGAACCCCTGGACCGACCGCGCGGCCCCCAGCCTCGACGATTTCGAACAGATTGCGGCGGCGGCTTTCGAGGCGCTGCCGCCTGAGTTCAAGGCGCTGGCCGGCAATGTCCCGTGCATGGTCGCCGAATTCCCCGATGAAGAGACGATGCGCGAGATGGAGCTCGAAACCGAGTTCGACATTCTCGGGCTGTTTCGCGGCATCGGCCTGCCGCAGGGCGGCGCCACGCCGCACACCGGGCAACTGCCCAACCAGGTCTGGCTCTACCGCCGTCCCATCCTCGATTACTGGGCCGAAAGCGAAACCCAGGAAACGCTGGGCGAGATCATCACCCACGTGCTGGTGCACGAGATCGGCCACCATTTCGGCTTTTCCGACGACGACATGGAAGCCCTCGAAGCCGCGGCGGAACGGGGCGAATAGGCCGTCATAGCGGCAGTAGGCAGTCGGCAGTCGATGGGCACTACTACGACTGCCTACTCCCGACTGCCGACTGCCGCTCAGTCCCGCTGGTTGCCGTCGCGCGGCACGAATTCATAATAGTCGTCGAGCACGCCCGGGCGTTCGTCCTCGACCAGCAGCCCGAACTTCTGGCCGTCGAAATGCTCGAACCATTCGTCCCAGGCGACGAGGTCGAGCCCGCCGAGCCGGTCGCCATACTGGTTCTCGCCGGCGTTCAGCGCCTGCTGGTCGAACAGAATGCGCAGCACGGGCGGGCCGCCGATCCCGGTTGACCGATCCTCCATCGCCGGATTGCCGGAGCGTGCCGTCGCCCAGAGCCGGATATCCTCGTGCTTGGTGAGGACCTGAGTCATGTCGATGCCTTTCTGGTCTTCTTGCGGAGTCTTAGCTTAGCGGGAAATCTCCCATAGCTTAAGTGGTCGCGACAGCGTCCGGTTCCAACCCCGAGGGCCCTCGTTACAGGCGCCTGCGCTGATCCTGTTAACCAGTTCTTTCTGGGCCACCCTTACTGTCGTTCCATCATCAGGGACGCGATTTTCAGGTATGGCCGGAGCGAGCTTCATCCTCGCCATCAATCTATTCATTGCAGCGCTGTTCGCGCTCGCCTTCTTCCTGGTCGGTGTGTCCAACCGGGCGGATAAGGTTGCGCCATTTTTCTCGCTCGCCTATGTGTTCGGCATCTTCTACATCGGCTCGGAATTCATCCTGCCACAGCAGGATCACCCGCAGCTCGCCTACGCCGCCGGCTTCGCCTTCTTCCACGGCGCGGTCACCGCGGTGACCCTCGGGGTCGCTCGCCGCTATCGGCCGAAACTGCCCTGGGCCGGCGTCGCCGCCATTGCGGCGCTCTCGATTGCCGCCAACTGGTTCGGCTACACCCTGCCGCACGATACGGTGGAGCGGAACCTCATCTACCAGGCGCCCTATGCCCTGCTGCAGGCCGCCGCTGCCTGGATCATCTTCGCCTCACGCCGCCGCCAGCCCATCGATATCGGGCTCATCGCCATGTTCGCGCTGAGCGCTGTGCAGTTTCTGTCCAAGCCCTTTGCAGCGCTGGTGCTCGGCGGCTCGGGCGACAGCACCGCCACCTATCTCGCCACCACCTATGCGCTCTACTCGCAGTCGCTCGGCGCCATCCTGCAGGTGGCGACGGGCCTCTTGATGCTGATGCTGCTGGTGCGTGACATGCTGGTGGAAATCACCGCCCGCTCGGAAACCGATCCGCTGTCCTTGGTGTGCAACCGCCGCGGCTTCGAGGAGCGCGCCGCGCCGGGCCTGCACCAGCCCGGCGTGCCGGCCGCCCTGGTGCTGGCTGACCTCGATGCCTTCAAATCGATCAACGACAATTACGGCCACGATATCGGCGACCAGGTGATCATCGCCTTCGCGGCGCTGCTGCGCGACACCGCGCCACCCAAGGCGGTGGTTGGCCGCATGGGCGGCGAGGAGTTCGCGGTGTTCCTGCCGGGCGCCAACCTGGCGATCGCCCGCCTGCTGGCCGAAACGCTGCGCACCAGTTTCGCAACGCTCCCGGTGCCGGGCCTGCCGCCCTTCGTGCGCTGTACTGCCAGCTTCGGCGTCGCCGAACGGCTGGCTGGCGAAAGCCTGTCCGGCCTGCGCCGCCGTGCCGATGCGGCGCTCTACACGGCCAAGCGCGACGGCCGGGACCGGGTCTGCGTTGCCACGGATCCGGACGCCGACGCCATGCCGGCCCACCCCCTGGCCGGCACGTCGATTGCGAAATCCGCTTAAAGCGCCTTCCGTTCAGCGACACGGCGTGGGGCGCTAGTTCAGGTCGCGGCGCTCGACGAATTCGAACGCCGCCTTGTCGCTCACCCGCAATGCCAGGTGCTGCCGATCGAGTTCGGCCAGCCATGCCGTCCACGAGCAGGGGCTCATGCCGTCGTCCTGGCTCGGCGTCTCGGTCGGAGCGACACGGCGAGCAAAGCTCAGTGCCAGCCGCGAGCGCACCAGGCCATTCGGATCGGGGACCTGCTGCAACGCCGGCCGGCCATTCCTGGCCATGACCCAGTTCTGGATATCGCGATGTTCGATGAGTGTGTGGGTATTCATCCTGGCCTCCCCTCAGATGCCCTAACTTATCCCAACGCCAATGCAGCGGTTCCGTTCCGCCCAGTTTGGCTCCCTCCCATGCGACATTTATGACAGCTTGCGCGGCGACCCGGCAGCCGATCTTCAGGGCCCGCTACAGGCCGCCGCGTATTGACTTGGCCAAGCGCTTGATCGCGCTGTGAAGACGCACGTTCCTCAGTTTTCGAAGCCGTCAGGCGCGAGCGCGCCGCAGCAGTTTTTCCACACGCGTCCGCTTGGCGCTGGCCTCAATTCCGGTGAGCCGCGCCTCCAACAGGCGCACGAAGACTGCTCGATGTGCTGCATCGATCACCGGCAGGGCCTGTTCGGCATACATCGGAAACTGGTTCGGCGCCGCCCCCTCGAGCCGCGCGAGAAGGATCGGCAACACCTTGGCGCCATGCCCGGCTGCTGCGAGCTTGGCGAGGATCGCTACCGCCTTGTCCTTGGCGATCACCGACCCCTTGTCCGCCGCGGCGATGATCGCCGGCAGTTTAGCCAGCACCGCATCGGGCTGCAGCGCGGTGATGGTCTCGATCGCCTGCAATGCGCCCCAGATATTGCGGTTGTTCTTGCCGCCGAGCAGCGTCAGGAACGCCTTGACATGCGGCGCCACCAGTTCCGGCTGTAGCGCACCCAGTTCGTACAGCACCTTGATGGCGTCGTTGGAGGTGGCGGTCGAACCCGCGGCAAGCGCCCCCGCCAGCTCAGCGATGGCGGCGGCATCTGGCTTGGCCGCCAGCGCCGCGGCCAGCTCGACATTGGGCTGCTCGTCGTTCCGCCCGAGCGCCGAAGCGAGCTTTGCCAGCGCACTCATGCGGCAACCGCGGTATCTAGCGCCAGCGTGATCATCTCCCTCAGCGACGACTGCCGGTCCTCGGCACTGAGTTCGGCATGGGTGATCAGGCAATCGGTCATCGTGCAGATGGCCAGCGCCTGGCGCTCGAACCGCGCCGCCAGGGTGTAGAGCGCCGCCGCTTCCATCTCGACCCCGAGGATGCCATGCGCCGGCAGTCGGCCATAGCCGGTAAGGCCGGGCTCGATGTGATAGAAGATATCGGACGAGAGCATGTTGCCCACGTGGTAGCGCATCCCCGCCTTCTCGGCCCGTTCGACGCTGTCGCGCAGCAGCCCGAAATCGGCAATCGGCGCGAAGTTGAACGGCGTGAAGGCGTCACGGACGATGGCGGAATCGGTGGTGGCGCCCTGCGCGATGATCAGGTCGCGCACCTTCACCTTGGCATTGAGCCCGCCGCAGGTGCCCACCCGGATCAGCTTCTGCAACCCATAGACGTTGATCAGCTCATGCACATAGATGGAAAGCGACGCCTGCCCCATGCCGGTCGCCTGCACCGAGACCGGCTTGCCCTTCCAGCTGCCGGTGTAACCGAGGCAGTTCCGCACCGAGTTCACTTGCCTTGCATCTTCGAAGAAGTTTTCGGCGATCCACTTGGCGCGCAGCGGGTCGCCGGGCAGCAGCACGGCTTCGGCATAGTCACCAGGCTTGGCGTGATTGTGCGGGGTCATTTCGGCCTCTCATATGATCGTGTGCCGCCACCAAAGCCTTTGCAGATGACAGAGGCAACCCCTATATGTCCCGCGCATTCAACCCCTTTGCTGGGAGCCTCACATGGTCGCGAAAATCTTCATCGACGGCGAAGCCGGTACCACGGGTCTGCAGATCCGCGAGCGCCTCGCCGGCCGCCGCGACCTCGAAGTGATCTCCATCGCCCACGACAAGCGCAAGGACCTCGAGGAGCGGAAGCGCCTCTTGAACCTCGCGGATGTGGCAATCCTCTGCCTGCCCGACGATGCAGCCAAGGAGAGCGTGGCGCTGATCGACAACGACACCACCAAGGTGATCGACGCCTCGACCGCGCACCGCATTGCCGAAGGCTGGGCCTATGGCTTTGCCGAAATGGACCAGGCGCAGTCCGCCGCCATCGCCAATTCCCGGCGGGTCGGCAACCCCGGCTGCTGGCCGCAGGGCGCCATCGCGACGCTCAGGCCGCTGATCGAGGCCGGCCTCGTGCCGGCGGATTTTCCGGTCACCGTCAACGGCATCTCCGGCTATTCCGGTGGTGGCCGCACCATGATCGAGGATTATGAGGCGAAGGGCGAGGACGCCAACGAGTTCGCGCTCTACGGCCTCACCTTCAAGCACAAGCATCTGCCCGAGCTGCAGAAATATGCCAAGCTGGCGCACACTCCGCTGTTCCAGCCCGCCGTCGGCAATTTCCGGCAAGGCATGATCACTGCGGTGCCGCTGCAGCTCTGGACCCTCAGCAAGGTGCCGACCGGCGCCGAGTTGCACGCTGCCATCGCCGACCATTTTGCGGCCATCCGCGACAGCTTCGTCGATGTGGCGCCGCTGGCCGACCTCGAGCGCAGCCCCGAGTTGAACCCCGAACTCTACAACGACACCAACCGCATGCGGCTGCACGTCTTCGCCAATGATGCAAAGGCCCAGGCGCTGCTGGTGGCGGTCTACGACAACCTCGGCAAAGGCGCCTCGGGCGCCGCGGTGCAGAACCTCAACCTGATGCTCGGCGTCGCGGCGGATACGAGTTTGGCGGCTTGAGTTGTCTCAACTGAGAGAGACGGCCCCCTCCCATCCTCCCCCATGAAGGGGGAGGTGCCCCGCCGGTGTATTTGGCACGATTGAAGACAGAGCCTCAACTCTTCACCTCCCCCTTCATGGGGGAGGCCGGGAGGGGGCCGTCTCTATCAGTAGCGAACCACCTAAATCTGCAGCCCGCGCAGCAGTTTCGGCCCGTTGCGATCGAGCCCGGCAGCGCGGGCGATCAGCAGGTCCTTGACCGGCGGCAGCCGGTCGACCACGCCCATGCCGAAATCGCGCAGCGCCCGCACCGGCGCGACGTCGTTCGAGAACAGCCGCACCATGCCGTCGGTCACCATCGCCATCAGCGCGGTGTCGAAGCGCCGCCAGTGCTGGTAACGCTCGAGCACATCGGCGGCGCCGTGATCCTGCCCGAGCCGGATCGCATCGATCACCACCTCGGCCAGCGCCGCGACGTCCTTCAGCCCCAGGTTCAACCCCTGCCCGGCCACCGGGTGCACCACATGCGCCGCATCGCCGATCAGCGCCAGCCGCGGCGCGACGAAGCTTTTGGCGATCTGCAGCCGCAACGGGAAGGATTGTAAGCCTTCCTCGAGCGTCACCGCCCCGAGGCTCGAGCCCATCACCGCTTCGACCTCGGCAGCAATCGCGTGCTGCGGCCAGCCCTTCAGTTCGGCTGCCCGCTCGCTGCTTTCGGTCCACACCAGCGATGAGCGGCGGCCCGGCAGCGGCAGGCTGGCGAACGGCCCGGCCGGCCGGAAGTGCTCATAGGCCGTCCCCTCATGGTCGAGCTCGTGCATGATGGTGGTGACGAGGCCCGACTGCCGGTAGTCGTGCGAAATCACCTCGATCCCGGCCATCCGCCGCAATGCCGATTGCGCCCCATCCGAGGCGATCACCAGCGGCGCCGCGATGGTGCGGCCGTCGGCAAGGCTCAGCCGCGCCATCCCCGGATCGGCAGCAAAGCCGGTGATCTCCACCGGCGCGATGATTTCGACACCCTCGCCCAGCGCCCCGAGCAGGGTCTCGGCCACCAATTGGTTGGGCACCAGGTGCGCAAACGGCTCGCCCGGCGCCACATCGCCTAGAAAGCTCAGGAACAGCGGCCGTGAAATATCGCCGCTGCCGGAATCGGTGATCTTCATCTGCTTTACGGGCTCGGCCCCGATCGCCATCGCCGTCCACACGCCCAGCTCGACGAAGATGCGCCGCACCCCCGCGGCGATCGCCGAAGCCCGCTGATCCCTAGGCACCGAGAACGGCCGCCGGTCGAGCAGCGCCACGCGCAACCCCTTCATCGAACGGGTCAGCGCCACCGCCATGGTGAGGCCCACCGGCCCGCCGCCCACGATCACGATGTCAAAGCCGTCAGCCATGAGGAGAACTCCCGCTTGGGCGCTATGTCGGCCTTATCGCCGCGCTGCGCAAGGCCGGCGACCCACGCAGGGCGATCGTTTGCCGCGCTACGTTGCTGCACAAAACGTCATCATCTAAAACGAATCTGCACAAAATCTGCGCATGAGCCGTGGGCGGATTGGCTTCCTGCTCTGTCCTTGGGCAGCGCCGGACCATCTTTCCTTAATAAAATCATAAGGTTGGCGATTGCGGCCGCAGTTTGGCACGCGACTTGAGTCTGTTTGTGCCGATTGGAGACCGTCCAAACCACTTTTCGAAAGGGGCATCCATGAAGCTGGTGATTGCAATCATCAAACCGTCGCGCCTGGAGGAGGTCCGCCAGGCCCTCAACTCGCTCGACGTGCACGGCATGACCGTGACCGAAGTCAAAGGTTATGGCCGGCAGAAGGGCCATTCCGAAATCTACCGCGGCACCGAGTATGCGGTGCACTTCCTGCCCAAGCTCAAGATCGAGATCGCTGTCGACGACGCCCAGTCCGACGCCATCGTCTCGGCCATCCGCGAGAGTGCCCAGACGGGCCGCATCGGCGACGGCAAGATCTTCGTGCTCGACCTGTTGGCCGTCACCCGCATCCGCACCGGCGAGACCGGCGCGGCCGCGCTCTGATGCCGCTACCCTCTGGAGAAACCCCAATGACAGACTTGAAGATGTCAAAAGTCCTGGGAGCTGCGGCACTGGCCTCGCTGGCTCTCGCGCTGCCCGCGTTCGCGCAGGATGCTGCGGCGCCAGCCGCTGAAGCGGCGGCCGCGGTCACCCCGATCATCGATAAGGGCGACACCGCCTGGATGCTGGTTTCGACCATGGTCGTCTTCGTGATGATCGTGCCGGGCCTCGCGCTGTTCTATGGCGGCCTGGTTCGCTCCAAGAACGTCCTTTCGATCCTCAGCCAGGTGCTGGGCGGCGTCGCCCTGATCGCCCTGCTCTGGGTGGCCTACGGTTATTCGCTCGCCTTCGGCGGCAGCGAAGGCGGCCTCTCCGCCATCATTGGCGATTTCTCGAAACTGTTCCTGTCTGGCGTAACGATCGAATCGACCGCCGCCACCTTCTCGGCCGGCTTCCAGCTACCCGAACTGGTGTTCGTGGTGTTCCAGCTCACCTTTGCCTGCATCACCTCCACCCTCATCGTCGGCGGCATCGCCGAGCGCATGAAGTTCGGCGCCGTGATGCTGTTCCTGGCGCTCTGGTTCACCTTCTCCTACCTGCCGATCGCCCACATGGTCTGGGCCGGCACGGGCTTCCTGTTCCAGCTCGGCGCCTATGACTTCGCCGGCGGCACGGTGGTGCACATCAACTCGGGCGTCGCTGCACTGGTTGCCGCCATCGTCCTCGGGCCGCGCACCGGCTTCCTCAAGGAACCGATCCCGCCGCACAACCTGACCTTCGTCTTCATCGGCGCGGGCCTGCTCTGGTTCGGCTGGTTCGGCTTCAATGCCGGCTCGAACCTCGAAGCCAACGGCCTCACCGCCCAGGCCTTCCTCAACACCATCACTGCCCCGGCCGCTGCGGCCCTGGCGTGGGGTCTGGCTGAGAAGTTCACCCGCGGTCACGCCTCGCTCCTCGGCTTTGCCTCGGGCGCCGTTGCCGGCCTCGTCGCCATCACCCCGGCCGCCGGCTTTGCCGGCACCATCGGGGCCATGGTCCTCGGCGCCATCGCCGGTGTGGTCTGCCTGTGGGCGGTGGTCACCCTGAAGCCGATGTTCAAGTACGACGACTCGCTCGACGTGTTCGGCATCCATGGCGTCGGCGGCATCGTCGGCGCGCTGGGCACTGCCTTCGTCGCCAACCCGGCCTTCGGCGGCTATCCGCTGGCGGGCTACGAGATGTGGAGCCAGTTCATCAAGCAGCTGACCGGCGTCGGTATCGCCATCGCCTGGTCGGCCGTGGTGGCGCTGATCGCCATGTTCATCGTCAAGGCAGTGTTCGGCGGCGCCCGCGTCACCGAGTTCGGCCGAGAGCGATGGCCTCGACCTCTCGAGCCACGGCGAGCGCGCCTACAACTAAGGGACTGTGGCCACCTGAAACCCACGACGCGGACGAGGATCCTCCTCCCCTTCGCCCGCGTCGAACCCGGAGAGCCGGGCGACCACTCGGCTCTCCCTCGGAAACCGGGCTGTTGCCCGGTTTCCGAACCCCGCTGATCGCGGCGTGCAGCTCGCGCACCTCTTGGCCCGCCACAGAGGCTTCCCACTCGCAAACCGCGTGGGCTGCACACCCCGGTCAACGGCGTCCGGGCCCGGCGACGGGCCGGCACCCGCCCCGCCAGGCGACCACCGCTCTGCCCAGATTTCTGGGCAGCGCCGGGCCGTTGACCGCCCAAAATCTGAGCACTTTGCCGCCGGCGAAGCCTCCGAGTTTTGCGCCGTGACCTAACACACTGAATCACCAGCGCTCTTTCCGCCCGACCAACTGGCACGCGGCTTGATTACCTTGCCCCCGAATTAGCCCGGATGCGAGCCGGGTTTGCTTGGGAGGCTTCAAAATGGCTGAGTCCGCTGGGCTCGACGTATTCTTTGTGCTGGTCGGCGCTATCCTGGTGTTCGCCATGCATGGCGGCTTCGCCTTTCTCGAACTGGGGACGGTGCGCGGCAAGAACCAGGTCAACGCACTGGTCAAGATCCTCGTCGATTTTGCCTTCTCGACCCTGGCCTATTTCGTCATCGGCTACACTATCGCTTACGGCGTCACCTTCTTTCACAACGCCGCAACCCTCTCCGGCGGCGGCGCCGGCTTCGGCCCACAAGGCTTCAGCCTGGTGAAGTTCTTCTTCCTCGCCACCTTCGCCGCGGCGGTTCCGGCCATCATTTCGGGCGGCATTGCCGAGCGGGCGAAGTTCTGGCCGCAGGTGGTTGCCGCCGCCGTCATCGTCGGGCTGATCTACCCCTTCTCCGAGGGCATCGTCTGGAACGCCAACTACGGCATCCAGGCCTGGCTCGAAGCCACCTTCGGCGCCCGCTTCCATGATTTCGCCGGCTCCATCCAGGTCCATGCTCTGGGCGGCTGGCTGGCGCTCGCCGCCGTGCTGCGCATGGGCGCCCGCGTCGGCCGCTACGGTCCGAACGGCCGGCCCTTTGCACCATCCTCGATCCCGTGGCTGGCGCTCGGTACCTGGCTGCTCTGCATCGGCTGGTTCGGCTTCAACGTCATGTCGGCCCAATCGGTCGCCGGGGTCTCCGGGCTCGTCGCCATCAACTCGCTGCTGGCCATGGTCGGCGGCATCATCGCCGCCGTGGTGGTGGGCAAGAACGACCCCGGCTTCACCCATAACGGCGCACTGGCCGGCCTCGTCGCCGTCTGCGCCGGCTCCAACCTCTACCATCCGCTGGCGGCGCTGGCCGTCGGCGCCGTCGCCGGCGTCATCTTCGTCAAGGGCTTCACTTGGACCCAGGAGAAGTTGAAGATCGACGACGTGCTCGGCGTCTGGCCGCTGCATGGCCTTTGCGGCCTGTGGGGCGGCATCGCCGTCGGCATTTTCGGGCTCGAAGCGCTGGGCGGCATGGGTGGCGTGTCGTTCCTCAGCCAGCTCGTCGGTTCGCTCGCCGTCTCCGCCTACGCCTTCGCCGCCGGCTACCTGCTCTACTGGCTGTCGAACCGCGTGGCGCCGGTACGCCTCAGTGACGAACAGCAGCGCCGCGGCGCCGACCTGTCGATCCACTCGATCGGCGCCGAACCCGAGTACTGAGTGACTGGAACAGCTCCTTCCGTCCGGCGTTATCCCGCACGGAAGGAGAATTCCCATGTCTTTCAGGGACAAGGCCAAGTTCATCGATTTCCCGGCGATCGCTTTGATCCTGGCAATCATCCTGGTGCCGGTGGCGGTAGCGCTGGCGATCTAGACTAGCTCGGCGTTGGCTCCCCTCCCCCTTGAGGGGAGGGGTGGGGGGGTCGGGGTGGTGAGGGGGACCTCGGTGCCGACTGCACCACCCCCTTGTGTGATCGGAATCATGGATAGTTGGGGTGCGGTTGGCCGGCGAGCCGGCCAACCGCGGTGGCCGTGAGCCCGTCACCCCCTGGGCCAGAAAAACCGTGTGGGAGCTGGGGCCGCGGTCGCCTTCTTCATGAACCCGAACAGTTGCAGGGGGCAAGACCCCGTACGCAAGGCTGGGAGCCGGAAGATGCGCGAGAGATCGACAGTCGGTATCGATGTTTCCAAGTTGAAGTTGGATGTGTTTTCGTTGGCCTGTGGCGAGCTGCTGCAGGTGGGCAACGACGCGGCCGGTTGGGCCACCCTGGTGGAGTGGCTCAAGGCCAAGAAGGTGAAGGCGATCGGTCTGGAGCCGAGCGGGGGATACGAACTGGATCTGGTCAAGGCTTTGCGGCGGGCCGGGTTGCCGGTGCGTACGGTCAACCCCTATCGGCTTCGCCAGTATGCCAAAGCGCTCGGCGTGCTGGCCAAGAACGACCGCATCGATGCGCGCCTGATCGCCCAGTTCACGGCCGAACTGCCCACGCGCGAACCACGCCATGACCCATTGACCGAGCAGATGGCCGAACTTGTGGTGGCGCGCCGGCAGCTCAGCGATGACAAGGTCCGCCTCTCCAACCAGCTCGAGCACGTTCGCGATCCGGCGTTGCGCCGCATGACGACACAGCGGCTGCGGCGGATCGCGGCCGACATCGTGCTGCTCGACAAGCGCCTGAGCGAGATCGTCGCCAGCAATGCCGAGCTGCGCACCAGGGACCGGCTGATCCAATCGATCTGCGGGGCGGGGCCGATTTACTCCTACACCCTGATTGCGCTGGTGCCCGAGCTCGCTGATCCCGCACTCGATCGACGCCAACTCGCCGCCCTGGTCGGGGTCGCTCCATACGACGACGATAGCGGGCGGAGGAACGGCAAGCGCACCATCTGGGGCGGCCGCGCTGCCGTGCGCGAGGTCGCCTACATGGCGGCCCTGTCGGCTTCCATCCACAACCCAGTGTTCAGGGCCCACCGAGACCGCCTCCGCGCCGGCGGCAAGGCTCCCAAGGAAGCCATCATTGCCGTCGCTCGACGCATGCTCGGCATCGTCCTCGCCCTGCTGCGCACCGGCAAAGAATGGGACCCTAAATACGCATAGCCAGACACAGTTGCTCCCTCAATCCCTCCCCTCCTAGCGGACGCGTAGCGCCGCGAGGGGAGGGAAGCGACGACTGCCACGTCATTGCCCGCCAAACCGCCCCAGAATCCCGCCCCGCTTGCCGTCGCCGAAAAACCTCTCTATGAGTCACCTCCTCGGCCAGCCAAAGGGAGGCGTGATATGACAGCATTTCGACCTCGCCTTGCAGGGCTCACCTCCGGTTTTCACCGTTAGGTCGCCCGCGGTCCTCCTCTGAGGACCCCACCGCCTGCTAGCCGCCGGTTTCTCCGGCTCTTCTCCAGTTTTGTTCTTTTCCGGGACCGGATGGCTGCCTCGTGCAGCGTCCGGACGAACGACATGGCTTCTTCCAAGAAAAACCAGCGGGGCCACGCCTATGGCAAGGTGCTCGGCTTCGCCGCCGCGCACTGGCGCCGGCAGCCCAGGCGCGTCGCCCTGATCATGGGTCTCTTTTTCCTCGAGACCGTTGCCGACATCCTGATCCCGTTCTTCGCCGGCCGGCTGGTCGAGGCGGTGGCGAGCGGCAGCGCCAGCAACGAGATCGCCGGGAACGGCGCGATGACCGCCTTCCTCGTCATCGTCGCGCTTGGCGCCGCCTCGGTGCTGGTGCGCCAGCTCGCCTTCCAGAGCATCATCGCGCTCACCCTGCGCATGATGAGCGATATCGCCCAGAACGCCTTCCACCGGGTGCAGCGCTTCTCGTCCGATTGGCACGCCAATTCTTTCGCCGGCTCCACCGTGCGCAAGATCACCCGCGGCATGTGGGCGCTCGACAGCCTCAACGACGTGATCATGATGGCGCTCCTGCCCTCGCTGGTCATGCTGGTCGGCACCACGGTGATGCTGAGCCTGTTCTGGCCGGTGATGGGCCTCGTCGTCGGCGTCGGCTCGCTGATCTACATCACCGTCACCGTCAGCCTCTCGACCCTGTGGGTGGCGCCGGCGGCAAGCCTTGCCAATGCCTGGGATACCCGCATGGGTGGGGCGCTCGCCGACGCGGTGAGCTGCAACATCGTGGTCAAGGGTTTTGGCGCCGAGGATCGTGAGGAAGCCCGCCTCGGCCATGTCGTCGACAAGTGGCGCCGCCGCACCTCGCGCACCTGGAACCGCGGCACGCTCAATGGCACCGTCCAGAACACCATGCTCTGGGTGCTGCGCTGCGCCATCATCGGCTCAGGCCTCTTGCTCTGGCAGAGCGGCGCGGCGACGGCCGGTGACGTGACCTTCGTCATCACCACTTTCCTGGTTCTCCAGGGGTATCTGCGCGATATCGGCTCGCATGTCCGCAACCTGCAGCGTGCCGTCAACGACATGGAGGAGCTGGTGGGGCTCGACGACCAGAAGCTCGGCATCGAGGACAAGCCCGGCGCCAGGCCGATGGCCGTCAAAGCCGGCGCCATCGACTTCGAGCATGTCGATTTCCACTATGGCGTGCACCTGAAGCCGCTCTACAGCCAACTCGACGTGCATATCGCACCGGGCGAGAAGGTCGGTCTCGTCGGCCATTCCGGCTCGGGCAAGACCACTTTCGTCAAGCTGATCCAGCGCCTGCACGATGTCTCGGGCGGCCGCATCGTCATCGACGGCATCGACATCCGCGACGTGCAGCAGGCGTCGCTGCGCCAGCAGATCGCCATCGTGCAGCAGGAGCCGGTGCTGTTCCACCGCTCGCTGGCCGAGAACATCGCCTATGGCCGGCCCGGCGCCAGCCGTGCCCAGATCGAGGAGGCGGCAAAACTCGCCAATGCTCACGACTTCATTTCGAAGCTCCCCAAGGGCTATGAGACGCTGGTGGGCGAGCGCGGCATCAAGCTCAGTGGCGGCGAACGCCAGCGCGTCGCCATCGCCCGCGCCTTCCTGTCGGATGCGCGGGTACTGATCCTCGACGAGGCGACCTCCAGCCTCGACAGCGAGAGCGAGCTCTTGATCCAGCAGGCGATGGAGCGGCTGATGGTCGGCCGCACCACCATCGTCATCGCCCACCGCCTCTCGACCGTACGCGCTCTCGATCGCCTGCTGGTGTTCGATGGCGGCAAGGTGGTCGAGGAGGGCACGCACGAGCAACTGGTGAAGCGCGATGGCGGCATCTACCGCCGGCTGTTCGAGCGCCAGGCGCTCGAACTGATCAAGGGGCTCGAGGCGGCCGAATAGCCGCAACAACGATGACCCGGTCCGGTTCTCCGGGCCGGGTCATTCACCCGGTGCCCAAGGGGTCAACCGCGGGATCCAGCGCCGGACATTGGCGCGGTAGCGCTCGTACTGCGCGCCAAAACTCCGCTGCAGCGTCGGTTCCTCGTAGCTGATGACAAACAGGTGGACGGTGAGCCAGATCACCGCGCCATAGATGAGGGTGGGCAGGCTGCCGAACAGCAGCCCCTGCCCGAGGATCAGCGACACCACGGCCACATACATCGGGTTGCGCACGAACCGGTATGACCCCATGACCACCAGAGTCTCGGTGGGGTAGACTGGCGCCGGCGTACCGCGGCCTTGCAAGGCGAACCGGCTGAAGGTTTCGGCCAGCAATACGCCACCAAGCAGCAACAGCAGCACGCCGACCCAGCGCAGCGGCTCGATGCCGCCGAGCGGCGGTTGCAGCTGCCAGCCGGAGATCCAGTACGGGATCAGCCCGGCAACGACGCCCGGCGCGACGAACAGGAAGATCACCGACCCGACGATCGGTGCAATACGACTACGAATGCCCTCGGACATCGGCGCCTCCACTCGCCGCCGAGGCTAACCGGTCCGCTGGGTGCCGCAAATGAAGAAGGGCCCGCGCGTGGCGGGCCCTTTCAGGCTGAACAGGGGGCCGGCGCTACTTCGGCAAGAGGACCTTGTTGACCACGTGGATCACGCCGTTCGACTGGTTGACGTCGGTGATGGTGATGCGGGCGATGCCGCCACTCTCATCGACGATGTAGACGCGGCCGCCCTTGGCGACGGCGGTCAGGGTATCGCCGCTGAGCGTCTTGAACGCCCAGCTGCCGCCATTCTCGGTCGCCTTGGCGAGGAGATCCTCGTACGACCAGGCGCCCGCCGCCACATGCGCGGTCAGGATCTTGACCAGCATCTTCTTGTTTTCTGGCTTCAGCAGCGTATCGACAGTGCCGGCCGGCAACGCCGCGAAGGCAGCATTGACCGGGGCGAAGACAGTGAACGGCCCGGGGCCCGACAGCGCCTCGACCAGCCCGGCTGCTTTCACCGCGGCAACCAGCGTGGTGTGATCCTTCGAGTTGACGGCGTTCTCGATGATGTTCTTGGTGTCGTACATCGCCGCGCCACCAACCATCTTGGTGGCAGCGAGGCTCGGCAGGCTGGTGGCGCCGAACGCCAGGATGGACACCGCGAGCAGCGTCCGCAAGGTCTTGTGCATGTTTGTCTCCCAAGGGCGGCCCCTTGCCACCCGCGGGAGAGAGCTACGGACAATGCGGCGAATTAGTTTTGTTGGCGGGCGATTTGTGATCGGATAGCTTCATCGTCAAATGCCGATGGATATTTCGTCGGAGCGGTTGAAACCGCGCCCCTTACTCCCGACCTGAGCCCGATGACCACACTCCCCCTCTCCATTCTCGACCTCGCCCCCGTCTCTGAGGGCACCTCGACCCCGGACGCCCTGCGCCACATCGTCAAATTGGCCAAGCTCGGCGACGACCTCGGTTTCACCCGGCTGTGGTACGCCGAGCATCACGGCATGCCCTCGATCGCCTCGTCCTCACCCGAAGTGCTGATCGCCACCGCGGCGGCGAACACCTCGCGCATCCGCGTCGGCTCGGGGGGCGTCATGTTGCCCAACCATGTGCCGCTGCGCGTCGTCGAGACCTACCGCACCCTCAACGGCCTCAACCCCGGCCGCATCGACCTCGGCCTCGGCCGCGCCGGCGGCAGCGACGGCCGCACCTTGCAGGCGCTGCGCTCGGTAGGTGGCGAGTATTTTGCCCAGGAACTTGCCGAGATGCTGGCCTTCGAGGAAGCCAACTTCGCTCCCGACCACCCGTTCCATCAGGTGATGGTGGTGCCCGAGCGGGTCGAGCTGCCGCCGGTCTACCTGCTCGGCTCCAGCGGCGCCAGCGCCCAGGCCGCCGGCCAGCTCGGTGTCGGCTATTCCTTCGCCGCGCATTTCAGCGCCACGCCGGCCGGCCCGGCGTTTGAGGCTTACCGCGCCGCCTTCACCCCGACCACGGCATTTCCGAAGCCGCACGCTATCATCGCCGTGTCCGCGCTGGTCGCGCCCACTGACGAAGAAGCGCAGTTCCTCGCCCGCTCGCAGGAACTGATGTGGGCACTGTTCCACTCGGGCCAGGTGCGGAAGCTCATCTCCCCGGAGGCGGCGGCGGCGCACCAATACACCCCGCACGAGACCCGCATCATCGAAGGCCAGCGCCCGCTCTGGATCGTCGGCTCGCCATCGACGGTGAAAGCGGCAATCGAAAACAAGGTCGAAGAAGCCGGCGCCGACGAGGTGATGGTCACCACCACCATGTACGACTACGAGCTCCGCCTGCGCTCGTTCCGGCTGTTGGCGGAAGTGTTTGGCCTGGGGTCAGCCTGAGACTCGATGCTCACCTCCCCCTCGACGGGGGAGGCAAGCGAAGCTTGGGAGCGTAGCGAGCTAGCGCAGCTCGGAGGGGGTGTGCTGAGCCACGGTGCTTGCTGCTGCCCTCCACCCCCCGCCGTGTCACGCCGCCAATGCCTCACGCGGCATGGCATGGAGCGCCGCCGGCTGGAACAGCAGCTTCACGTAGTTGCGCGCCATCAGCATCTGCTCGGGCAGCACCGAGGGGTCGCCGAGCGACTTGCTCATGATGATGCCGCCATCGATGGCGCAGGTGATGTTGCGCGCGATACGGCCGGCGTCGATCGGGTCACGCAGCGGGTAGACCGCAACGATCTGCTCGATCATCTGCCGGAAGAAGGCGTTCCAGTCTGCAACGATCGCGTTGACCATGCCGCGCACCTCGCGATTGAACAGCTGGTCCTGGTAGCTCATCGTCGCCACGAGACAGCCCGGGTGCCCGCCGGGCATCCCCGCCATGTGCTCGGCAAACAAGGTCAGTCCGATCAGCAGCTTCTGCAGCGGATCGTCACTCAGCTCCGCCGCCCGGCCGAAGATCTCGTCGACCAGTTGCTCGAGCCGGCCGCGGTAACGTGACAACAGCCCGCGCGCCAACTCGTTCTTGTCGCGGAAATGGTAGAAGAAGCCGGATTTGGTGATCCCGGCCTCGGCGATGATCTCATCGATCGAGGTCGCGCCAAACCCCTTGGCCAGCACGCCCGCTTCGGCGATGTCGAGGATGCGTTCGCGCGTCGCGTTGCCTTTACGCATGATGGTACCGCTCCAAAACTGTACTTCCAGTGTGGTTCTCAAGCCGGTGGAGCCTCATCGATCCGGCATCTCGGCCGCCAGCTCGCCGGCTAACAACTCGCAATCGCTCAGCAATTCCTTCCCGAACTGAACCGTACCGCGCGCTCGCTATCGTACGGCGAACAGTCATCATATGTTTTGTGGAAGACGGGGCGCGCTGAGGATTACGACGATGACCACCATCGACCTGGACGAGAGTCCGCTCGCCATCCGCCACAATACCGATGCCGGTTTCATCCGGCGCCTGCTGCGCCGCTGGGTGCAGCGGCGCCGGGAACGCGCCACCCTGACCGGCCTCAGCCGCATGCAGCCGTATCTGCTGCGCGACATGGGAATCGAGCCCGGCGATATCTTCGACGCACTCGATGGCAAGCGCAGCTCCGTGCTGTTCGATCCGATGCGGAAGCCCGAGCATCGCTAACCCCTGACTGCCTGCCACGCGGCGATGATGGCATCGGCCGAGAGGTCGATGTCCGCCTCGCTGGTGGCACCCGAGGTGACGGAGATCCGCATCACCCAGTCGCCATGCCAGGAGGCGCCGCCGGCAAAGCACACGCCGCCAGCCTGCACCCCTGCGATCACCGCCTCGGTGAGCGCCTTGCGGACCGCCGCGTCGCCTGTGCCGAAATCGACGATCAGCTGGTTGATGGTGACGTCGTTGCGAAGGTTGATGCCTGGCGCGGCGCTCAGCCGCTCGGCCATCCGCTTGGTGAGCGCCACGTGCCGCTCGACCAGTTCCGCCACACCCTGCCGCCCCAGCGTCTTCAGCATCGCCCAGACTGGCGTGCCACGGGCTCGCCGCGACAGCTCCGGCACGAAGGCCGAGGGCACCCGGTCGGTGGGGCTGATGGTGGGTAGATAGCTCGCCCATTGCGTCATGGCGCGTTGATGCGCCTCGCGGTCGCGCACGATGGCGAAACCGGAATCGTACGGCACCTGCAGCCATTTGTGGCCATCGGTGACCCAGGAGTTCGCCGCTTCGATCCCCGCGGTCAGGTGCTTCAGCGATGGCGTGGCGCGGGCCCAGAGCCCGAACGCCCCATCGACATGCACCCAGGCGCCGGCGGCATGGGCGATCGGAATGATGTCCTCGAACCGGTCATAGGCACCGGTATTGATCTGCCCGGCCTGCGCGATGACGATCTTTGGACCGCTCAGCCCCCTGAGCGCCGCGTCGAGCGCCGCAACGCTCATCCGGCCCTGCCCATCGGTGGCGACACTGATCAATCGGCGATAGCCGAAGCCGATCAGCTGCAGCGCCGAGAACATCGAGGAATGCGCATCGTCGCCGATCAGCACATGCACCGGTGGCGCGCCGAACAACCCGTCGGCATCCGGATCCCAGCCGGCATCGAGCAGCACCCGGGTGCGCGCCGCAGCAAGCCCCACGGCGCCGGCGACGGTGGCGCCGGTGGTGAAACCGATCGAACTTTCCCGCGGCAAGTCGAGAATGTCGAGCAGCCAGCGCTCGGCAACTTCCTCCATCGCCGCCGCCGCCGGGGTTGGCGTGTGGTAGCCGGCATTCTGCCCCCAGGCGCTGACCAGCCAGTCGGCGGCAACGCCAGCCGGATGCGAAGCGCCCATCACCCAGCCGAAAAAGCGCGGACCGGTGATCGGCATCAACCCGCCGGCGCTGCGGCGCACCAGCTCCTCAAGCACATCAGGCGGCGCCATGCCCTGTTCGGGCAACGGCTCGAGCAGCCGGTCGCGCATTTCGGCATAGCTGTGGTCCGGGCGGCCGGCATGTTCGTTGAGCGAGGCGCGGTAATCGACGGCATGGTCGACAGCGCGGTTCAGCAGCGTGCGTAGATCGTAAGTCATAATATGACATCCCCGATGTGGCGGAGAGATCATAGCGCACCTGAAGCGCAGATGAACGAAGGCAAGCTTGGCTGAGGGGCTCGTCCGCCCCTCTCCCCTCGAGGGGAGAGGGTAGTGGAGCTAGGACCTTCAGGTCCCTAGCGAAACTAGGGTGAGGGGTTCAGCTTCTCAACGAGAGCGAATGGCGCCGCTTCACCCCTCAACCGGCGCTTCGCGCCACCTTCTCCCCTGAGTGGGGAGAAGGGAACAACGGCGGCGACAGCGCCGCTTAAGCGGCGAGCTTCTTGAGGATCGCGGCGCCCATTTCTTCGGTGCCGACGGTCTTGCGATTGTCCTGCGCGATATCGCCGGTACGGAGGCCATCGGCCAAAACGCTTGAGATCGCCGCTTCCAGCCGGTCGGCCAGCGCCACGAGGTTAAACGAGTAGCGCAGCGCCATCGCGAAGCTCGCCAGCATGGCGATCGGGTTGGCGACCCCCGTGCCGGCGATATCCGGGGCCGAACCATGCACCGGCTCGTACAGCGCCTTGCGCTTGCCGGTCACCGCATCGGGCGCGCCGAGCGAGGCCGAGGGCAGCATACCGAGCGAACCGGTGAGCATCGCCGCCGCATCCGACAGGATGTCGCCGAACAGGTTGTCCGTCACCATCACGTCGAACTGCTTGGGGTTGCGCACCAGTTGCATCGCCGCATTGTCGGCAAGGATGTGGTGGAACGCGATATCCGGATAGTCCTTGGCCACCGCCTGCGCCACTTCGTCCCACAACACGCCCGACTTCATGACGTTCTTCTTGTCGGCCGAGTGCACCTTGTTCTTGCGGGTACGGGCGAGGTCCATCGCGACGCGCACGATCCGGTCGATCTCGTAGGTCTCGTACACCTGCGTATCGATGGCGCGTTTCTGCCCGTTGCCCAGATCGGTGATGGTCTTGGGTTCGCCGAAATACACGCCGCCCGTCAGCTCGCGCACGATCAGGATATCGAGACCCTCGATCAGCTCGCGCTTCAGCGACGAGGCATCGGCCAGCGCCGGATAGCAGATCGCCGGACGGAGGTTGGCGAACAGCTTCAGATCCTTGCGCAGGCGGAGGAGGCCCGCTTCCGGGCGCTTCTCATAGGGCACCTTGTCCCATTTCGGCCCGCCGACCGCGCCGAAGATCACCGCATCGGCGGCGAGCGCCTTCTGCATGTCCTCTTCCGAGATCGCTTCGCCATGCGCGTCATAGGCGCAACCACCGACGAGGCCACTGTCGAAGCTGAAATCCGTCTCACCCTGGCTGTTGAGCCAGGCGATCACCTTCTCGACCTCCTTCATGATCTCGGTGCCGATGCCGTCGCCGGGGAGAAGGAAGAGTTTCTGGGCCATGGGTGATCCTCAATTGCAGGATATTGCTGGCGCGGGACTTATCGCTACTTGCCCTGCCCCTGCAAGGCCGACGAACGCCCAAAGCGCCCAAGCGTCGGACCTCCCTCCTCAGTTGGTGAAGGTCAGCACCGTACCCGACGCCATCACACAGCGTCGAAGCGCTTCTGCATGAAATAGCGGGCGCCGCCGGCCGGATGATCGTGCAGCGTACCGAACACCGAAAAGCCGAGCTTTTCGTAGAACGGCCGAGCCTGGAAACTGAAGGTGTCCAGCCACACGCCGAGCAGGCCTCGCTGACGCGCAAACACCTCGGCCTCAGCCATCAGCGCCCGACCATGCCCCTGGCCACGCAGCTCGGCCGGCACGTGTAACCACTCGACGAACAGCCAGTCCAGCACCGCGGTCGCGGTCAACCCGCCCACCGCCTTGTCGTCCGCATCATAGAGCAGCAGCGCGACGTTCTGCTGCTTGATGCCGCCGGTCTGCTGCCTGTTATAGGCGCGCAAGCCATTGCGCACGACCGCAACGTCACGTCCCAGCGGGTTGAGCTTGAGCCTGATCTCCACTTGCTTCAGCGCCCATGGGCGCCGAAGCGGGCGGTGACCTCGATCTCGAGCTTCATCTCGGGGCGGGTCAGGCCGCACACCACCATGGTGGCGGCCGGGCGGATCTCGGCGAACACTTCGCCGGCCACCGCCACCAGTGCGTCGTAATGCGCCATGTCGGTGATGTAGTAGCGGACCCGCACCGTATCCTTGATGGTGCCGCCGGCTTCCTCGAGCGCCTGCTGGATGGTGGCGAAGGCGTTGCGCGCCTGCTGGCCGGCATCCTCGGGCATCACCATGGTCTTGTAGTCATAGCCGGTGGTGCCCGAAACATAGGCCATGTTGCCGTCGATCACGGCGCGCGAATAGCCGATCTTCTTTTCGAACGGCGAGCCTGACGAGATATGGAGGACCATCGCGGCGCCTCAGAGCCAGGGCCGATCCTGGCCCATCTTCTGCTCGAAGCCGGCAATCGCCGGATCGGACTTCAGCGTGGTGGCGATATCGTCGAGGCCTTCGAGCAGCACATGCTTGCGCGCCGGGTCGATGTCGAAATGCAGTGAGCCGCCATCCGGCCCCCTGATCGTCTGGCTTTCGAGATCGACGCTGATCGTGGCGTTGGAGCCGCGCTCGGCATCATCCATCAGCAGCGCCAGCTGTTCGGGCGTCACCACGATCGGCAGAATGCCGTTCTTGAAGCAGTTATTGTAAAAGATGTCGGCAAAGCTGGTGGAGATCACGCAGCGCACGCCGAAATCCAAGAGCGCCCACGGCGCATGCTCGCGCGACGAGCCGCAGCCGAAATTGTCGCCGGCGACGATGATCTTGGCCTGCCGGTAGGCCGGCTTGTTGAGCACGAAGTTCTCGTTCTCGGTGCCATCTTCATTATAGCGCATCTCGGAGAACAGGGCGGTGCCGAGCCCGGTGCGCTTGATGGTCTTGAGGTACTGCTTGGGAATGATCATGTCCGTGTCGATGTTGATGATCGGCAGCGGCGCGGCGACGCCCGTCAGGCTCGTGAACTTTTCCATGGCAATACCCCTTTCGGTGCGGCTGTAATGAAGCAATGACGGTAGGGAATCAAGTCGTTAGCTGCTGGAGCATTTCACGGATCGTTTGACACACCCGGCAGAGCCCAAAATGGATGCCATCGCCACCAGGTAGCGCCGCTAAACTCGGTGGGTAGGCGCGACCGTGGTTCGCTCGGGCGATCCTTCTCGGAGCACCGCTCTAACCCAGCCGCGGCAGGTTGCGGCCCATGTCGCCCTGCTCGATCTCGCGCGCCTCATCCAGGCTGAGCATCGGCACGCCCTCGCGGATCGGGAAGGCCAGGTGCGCCGCCACCGAGATCAGCTCGGTGCCGTCGGCCGACAGCGTCAGCCGGGTCTTGGTCAGGGGGCAGACCAGCATTTCGAGCGTCTTCACATCCACCACATGGCGGAGATTGGCGGCGGCCTCGGCTGGTGTCGCCTCGCTCAATTGAGCGGTGACGCCCGGTCGCCGCCCTTGGCCATCTCGAACTCGGCCATGGCGATCAGCGTCTCGGCGCGGGTCTCCAGCGTGACGGCCTCGAGCAGCGCCTGCTTCTCGGCCGCGCCATACGGAGAGACCATGGCGCAGAAGTTCACCAGGTCGGCGGTGCCGGTCTTTTCGATCTCGTCCCAGTTGAGGTCGAAATTGCCGAACTCGGCATAGTCGCGCATCATCTTGAGGAAGCGCGGCCGATCCACCGCCGCTTCGCCGAACTCGCGGTCGAAATCCGAAGCGAAGGCATCCGTCATGATCATGCCGCGCCGGAACGGCGTCATGGTCGGCATTTCCTTCAACAGCTCGAACCGGCACAGCCCTTCGAGGATGACGAAGTAGCGAGCCTCCTCGACTTCCTCGAAATGGCTGATCCGCCCCACCGTGCCGATGCGCTGCAGCGGCGCCCGGCCCTTCGGGCTCTCCTCTGAAGTGTCGCGCGGCTGGATCAACCCGATCAACCGATCGCCCTTCAACGCATGGTCGATCATTTCGACATAGCGCGGCTCGAAGATATTGAGCGGCCGCCGGGCATAAGGCAGCAGCAAGGCGCCCGTCAGCGGGAACAGCGGCACGCTGGCGGGAAGATCAGCAGGGGAAGTCGGTCGCTTCAACACGGGCGCCTCCTGGGCGCGATCAAAGCTGGAGCCGCTATGCGGCTCCGGCTCGAGAGTAGTAACTTAGCTGAACAGCAGCGCCGACAGCAGCCGGCGGCCCTTCAGCGTGGCAGGGTCCTTGGGGCCCCAGGCTTCGAACAGTTCGAGCAGCTTTTTGCGCGCCCCGTCCTCGTTCCAGGTGCGGTCGCGGCGCATCAGCGCCACCAGCGCTTCGGCCGCCTCGAGGCGCTTGCCCTCGGCATTGTATTTTACCGCGAGGTCGAAGCGGGCCTGATGGTCGTCGGGGTTCTGTTCCAGTTGCGCCGCGAGCTCATCGGTCTCGCTGAGTTCGGCCGCTTCACCCAATAGCTTCAGCGCCGCCAGCGTCGAAGTGTAGTCGTCACCCTTGCGCCCCTCTTCCGGCATAGTGTCGAGCACCGCCTGCGCCTGGTCGGGTTCGCCGGCGGTGAGAAACACCTTGGCCATGCCGATGATACCAGGGGCGTTCTCCGGCTGGTGCTGCAGCACCATGCCGTAAATCTGCGCCGCCTGGTTGAGGTCGCCGACCTTCAGCGCCTCACCGGCGGCGGTGAGCGCATTGGCGATTTCTTCTTCGATCGAGCCGGCCTGCGGCTGGCCCGCCGGAGCGCCGGAGATCACCTTGTCGGCAAAACGTCGCACCTCGCTCTCGGGGATCGCCCCGAGGAACGCATCGACCGGCCGGCCGCCGGCAAAGGCGAACACGGCCGGAATCGACTGGATGCCCAGTTGGCCCGCGACACCCGGGTTCTCGTCGATATTGATCTTCACCAGCCGGATCTTGCCGGCCTTCTCGTTGATCACCTTCTCGAGGTTCGGCGTCAGCTGCCGGCACGGGCCGCACCACGGCGCCCAGAAATCCACCAGCACCGGGGCTTCCAGCGAGGCGTCGATGACGTCGGCCTTGAAGGCGCGATCGGTCGAATCCTTGATCAGGGCGCCGGCGGGCACCGCAGAATTTTGTGAAGCCGGGTTGAGGTCGTTGAAGGACATGCTGTGCTTTTCCTGCCGCGACGGGCCATTGAGAGGCCTGTCTTTCCTGAGTTTTCTTGCGCTCCGAAGGGTCTCGGACGCAAGCTTTTTCCCGGGCGTGATGAGACCAGAATTATGGGTTGCAAACCCGCTTTCGATTGGGCATATAGGCGCGCGGTTCGGCGCTGCCAAGTTTCCCACGGGAATGAAGCATCGTAAAGAGCCGATGGAGTGCGGGTGTAGCTCAGGGGTAGAGCATAACCTTGCCAAGGTTAGGGTCGAGGGTTCGAATCCCTTCGCCCGCTCCAATATCCTCCCTGGACCTCAGGGATGCGACGATAAGGCCGGGCCAACAGCCCGGCCTTCGTTTTTTCTGCGACTAGCCTTGCGGCGCCAGTTCCTGGACGAATGATAACCCTGACCGTGCTTGACTGCACGCTGATGAGTGGGGCCGGTTCGGTGAACACAGGTGAGGCAGAACAGATCCACGCACTTTGGGATGACCTGTCGGATTTCGAGGTCAGCCAGTCCGAAGCCGCCGCCGCCCACCTGATGCAGACGCTGGTCGACCTGGCGGGGGTGCGGACCGCCGCCTGGGCCGGCGCGCTGCGGGTTGGCGGACCGGACGACCCGCTGTTCGGCTGGCGGGTCGCGCCGGTAAAGACCACCGATCGCAACGACACTCGTACTAATGTGCTCGGCGCCTGGGGCAGCATCGATGGCGATCGCCGCCGACGCCCGCGACCACGCCATCAAGGCCAGCCTAGACGTCGCGTTCTGACTGGCCGCCACTGCATGGGCCGCTTCATCGACAGCCTCGAGCGGGCAGCCTATGAGTGACGCCTGCGTCTGGGGCTGCATGTCATTATTATGTCGATTCCAAAGGCCGGCGAACAACTGAGCGACGGACCCAATACGTCCGAGGCGCTGCGCTTCGAGGAGAACCCGCTGCGCGTTCTCGGGATCATCGCGGTCTGCGTAACGTTCACTGATGATCTGGGGCCCTAATCGAAGCGCCGGCTGGGATCAGCCTTTTTGGGGATGGATGTGTCTGCTCAGCTTCGGAGGCTTGGCTGCCACCGGCATCAGGCGCTTTTTCACGTTGCCCGTCGACAGCATCGTGCTCTCGCCCGCTGGAATTCGGGTCTCTCGCTTTGGACCAAAGCTCATCCCGTGGTCCGAAGTTCAATCCATCGGCGAGCGGAGGTTCGGCTTCAACAAGTTCCTGACTCTGCGTCTCACGCCTGAAGGCCATGGCTTGATCCAACGCTCCCGCGTCGCTGGGCTTCTCCGCGGCCTCGACCGGGTGTTTGGCATAAGCTACGTCACACTGCCGCACATCGCGCTTGACGTCTCCCGGCGAGACCTCCGGGCATCCCTTGCCGAGCATGCTCGAGCGCAAGGCGTGCGCGTGGAGTATCAGTAGGGGGTGGGTAGCCAAGCGGCTGCTTCTGGCGCACTCCCAACGGAAAAGGGGCGCCGTAGAGCGCCCCTTCAAGCACAGCTCGATCGCTCGATCAGAACGGGCTCTCGGCGTCGAGGAGATGCTCCACCCTCTCCCCGACGGGGAGAGGAATAGTGGTGGCTCACCGATGCCTCAGGATTCTTCTCCCCGACGGGGGAGAAGGTGGCGCGTAGCGCCGGATGAGGGGTAAGCCACGATAGTGGGGCTACGCTACCGGACCGATCTGCCTAACTTGGCGCACATGAGCGAAAGCTGGGACCCAAGTATCCACTTGCGCTGCGGCGAGTTGGATCCTGCTTTCGCAGGGATGACAGCGAGTTGGTGGAGCAAATCGTGCCCCACCTCTAGCCTCACTCCACCGCCCGCGGCTCCCAATTGGTCAGCAACCCGTCCCAACCCGGGAACCACTCGAGCAGCAAGATCTGCACGCTGCGATCCCAGCCGAGCCAGATGGCGAGCGCAGTGAGCAGCAGCACTACCCCGAACACCCGCTGGATGGTCGCCGCATGGCGCTGGAACCAGTCGAGCCGGCGCACCAACTGGCGCCCGCCGAACAGCACCGCGGCCATCGGCAGCGCCGTGCCAAGCGAGAAAGCCAGCGTCACTGCGATAGCCCCCGGCCCCACGCTCTGATTGAGCGCCAGGGTGATGACCGAAGCCATGATCGGCCCGACGCAGGGGCTCCAGGCGAGGCCAAGCCCGAGGCCCACCACTACGCCGCCGCCAAAACCGTTGCCGGCGCTGGATGGCGCGCGCCCGGCGAGCCCGCCCGCCAGCCGCTCGAACTGCAGCTGCAGCCCGGGGATGATCAGCACCAGGCCGAGCAAAGCGAGGATAACGGCGCTCAGCGTGCGGTTGAGATCAGGCGGCACGCCGAGCAGCCGCACCAGCGTGCTCAGCGCCAGCGTCGCGGCAGTGAAGGCGAGCACGAATCCGACAATCACCCCGAACGGCCGCGCCTTGCCCCCTTGCGTCGCCGTCGCGAGGATCATCGGCAACAGCGGCAGCACGCAGGGCGAGAGGATGGTGATGACGCCCGCCACGAAGGCGAGCCCGATGGTCGGCAGCATCAGCGGTCAGAGCGCGCTGGTGTGAGCGTTGAGGCCGTTGACCCCGCCGCTGTTCCAGAGATCAACGCCCTTACCGTCCTTGTCCAGCAGGACGAACGTATCCTGGTAGGTGACCCCGAAGCGAGCCTTCAATGCCTGCTCCTTGTCGTAGTCGGCAATCACCAGCGTCAGGCCCGGATTGACCTCGTCCCAACGGGCATTGAGCTCGGTCACCGTAGCCCGGCAGTTCGGGCACCAGGCGGCATAGAAGAACACCACCGTGGTTCCCTTGGCGGCGAGCTCGGCGAGTTGCGCGTCATCTTCGTAGGACAGCACCTGCGAGGCGGGTGCTGCAGCAACCGCCTCCTCCGCGATCGCCGGAGCGATGACAGTCGGTGACAGCAGCAACAGGGAGGCGAGAAGCAGGCGGAGCAATGGGCGCATGAAATGGTTTTCCGGCACGACGAGCCGTCGATCTGACCGGCATTATCGCCCGCGCCCGCAGATATGCCTATGGCCTCACAAGGAAATTGATTGCCGCGATGCGGCCGTGCAGCGACGGAAATTCCTGTCGCGCCCTGCAATTTGGAAACGTGTCGGCAGCATCGTAGGGGGCGATCCGACTATGATGCAGTTAAGTTCATGCTCGAGAGTGAGAATACTTCAATGCGTTTCAACGTCCTCGCCACTGCGCTGGTCATTGGCCTTGCCGCCGCCGGTAGCGCCCAGGCCGCACGGCTGACCGACCAGCCCCTCGTCGACGCCGCCTGGCTCAACAGCCAGCTCGGCAAGCCTGACCTGGTGATCATCGATATCCGTGACACCCCTAAGGATGGCACCGCCCCCTACGCCGCCGGCCACGTGCCGGGAGCCGTGGAAGCGCAGTATGCCGCCTATGGCTGGCGCGCCAAGATTGACGGTGCCCCGGGCCTGTTGCCCAAGCTCGAAGACATCTCGGCCAAGATCGCGGCGCTCGGCGTCAGCGATGACACCCAGGTGGTGATCGTGCCGGCCGGCAGCGACGTCGCCGAGTTCGGCGGCGCCACCCGTGTCTACTGGACTTTCAAGGTGCTCGGCCACGACAACGTCACCGTGCTCGATGGCGGCTATGCCGCCTGGGCCGCCTCCGGCCAGCCGGTTTCGACCGACGCCGTCACCCCGGTGGCCGGCACCTTCACCGCCAAGCCGCGCCCCGAACTGCGCGCCGAAGTCGCTGAAGTCGAACAGGCGATCGCCAGCGACACCAACCTGATCGACGCCCGCTCGGTGGCCCAGTTCATCGGCAAGGAAAAGACCAACACAGTGCAGTCGCTCGGCACCATCCCGACCGCGGTGAACCTCAACTTCGACAAGTTCTGGGACAAGGACGCCGGCAAGTTCGCCTCGAAGGCCTCGATCGACGCCCTGGTGCAGCAGGCAGGCGTCACCGACACCGACGGCCTCATCACCTTCTGCAACACCGGGCACCTTGCCTCGATCGCCTGGTTCGGCCTCTCCGAGGTCGCCGGCCTCAAGGGCGTTCGGCTCTATGACGGCTCGATGTCGCAGTGGACGCTCGACCCGGCCCGCCCGGTAGTCGTCCAGAACTAAGGCGAAGCGCGCCGGCCAAGGAAGTCGGCCCCTCGCCCCTGAGGGGAGGGTAGTGCAGCTAGGACCGGTAGGTCCGTAGCGGAACTTGGGTGAGGGGTGCGGCCCCTCAGTACGCTGGATCGTCCAGCGCGTTGCGCCGCTTCACCCCTCAACCGGCGCTTCGCGCCACCTTCTCCCCTGAGGGGAGAAGGGACCGAGCCGTGGCTACCGTGAATGCCCGCGCCTTCTACCAATCGCTTAGGGCGCCCGAGATTGCGGTCTCGGGCGCTGCCGTTTACGAACAGACGTTCGGCATAGGATCAGACTTTCGTGACAGACATCAGCGCGTCTCAGCCCGCTCCCACCTTCAGCTGGCCCAAGCTCGATCGCGGCCCGGTTATCGTGGCGCTCGCCATGTTCGTCATCGGCAGCGTGGTGATCGGCCAGGTGGTCGATCTGCGCCAGACCGTGCTGTTCCTGATCGGCGGCCTGCTCGGCGCCACCCTCTATCACGCCTCGTTCGGCTTCACCGGCGGCTGGCGCCGGCTGGTGGTCGAAAAGCGCGGCTCGGCCGTACGGGCGCAGATGCTGATGGTCGCCATCGCCGCCATCGTCTTCATCCCGCTGCTGGCCGGCGGCAGCGCCTTCGGTCGGCCGCTGGCCGGCGCCGTCGCGCCGGTCGGTGTTTCGGTGCTGGTCGGCGCCGCCATCTTCGGGCTCGGCATGCAACTGGGCGGCGGCTGTGGCTCGGGCACCCTGTTCACCGTCGGCGGCGGCAGCGCCCGCATGCTGGTGACGCTCGCCGCCTTCATCTTCGGCGCCCTGCTCGGCACCGCCCACCTGCCCTGGTGGCTTTCGCAACCATCGCTGCCCCCCATCAGCCTCGGCACCAGCCTCGGTGCGCCGTTAGCGATTGTCGTGACGCTCGCCGGCCTCGCCGCCATTGCCGGCATCACCGTGCTGATCGAGCGCCGCGCCCATGGCGGGCTCGAGCAGGCAGCGAAGCCGAAGACCCGCGGCCTGTCGCGCCTGCTGCAGGGCCCGTGGCCGCTGGTCGGCGCGGCGGTGCTGCTGGCGCTGCTCAACATCGCAACGCTGCTGATCGCCGGGCACCCGTGGTCGATCACCTATGGCTTCGGCCTGTGGGGCGCCAAGCTTGCCCAATCGGTCGGCGTGCCGGTTGAAACCTGGGCGTTCTGGACCGCGCCGGCCCAGGCCCAGGCGCTCAGCCGCAGCGTGTTGTTCGATATCACCTCGGTGATGGATTTCGGCATCCTGCTCGGCGCGGCTTTGGCCGCCGGGCTCGCCGGAAAATTCGCCCCCAAGGCCGCCCTGCCGCTGAAATCGGCGCTGGCCGCGGTGATCGGCGGCATCCTGATGGGTTATGGCGCCCGGCTGTCGTTCGGCTGCAATATCGGCGCCCTGTTCAGCGGCATCGCCTCGGGGAGCCTCCATGGCTGGGTGTGGTTCGCTGCCGCCTTCGCCGGCAGCTTCGTCGGCATCGCGCTGCGGCCGGCCTTTGGTCTCGATGGGTTCAAGAAATGAGCGGTTCGCGTAACACCCTGCTGTTCGGCGCCGCGCTGCTCGCCGCCACCGCCGCCGTCGCCGCCGACCATGTTACCCGCGGCAGCGGCGCAGCGGCCCCCGCCGCAGTGACCGCCGGCGCGGATGCGGCGTCCAACCCCTGCGCTGCCGCGTCCAACCCCTGCGCCGCCGCCTCGCCCTGCGCGGCGGACTCACCATGCGCTGCCGCTGCTCCATGCGCTGCGGCCGCGCCCTGTGCTGCAGCGGCTCCCTGCGCCGCGGCGGCTCCATGTGCGGCAGCCGCTCCGTGCGCTGCCGCCGCCCCCTGTGCCGCGGCGGCTCCCTGCGCGGCAGCTGCGCCCTGCGCAGCCGGCAGCCTCTGATGGCCGACGCCGCCGACCGGCTTCGCGCCGCCGAGGAGGCGCTGTTCTGCGAAGAGGTGCTGCGCAAGGGCGGCGACAACGTGCTGCACGCCACCTTGCGCGATGCACCGGTGGTGGCCTGGAGCCACTATCCGCCCGGCGACGTCTACGACCCCGCTTCGGGCGGTCAGTGGTACTATCACTGCCACATCCCGGCGGCCGAAGCCGAGCACGGCCATTTCCATTGTTTCGTCCGCCCCAACGGCAAGGATGGTCCGGTGCATCACCTGATCGCTGTCGGCGTCGATGCTTATGGTCGGCTGCAGCGGCTGTTCACCGTCAACCAATGGGTGGTCGGCGATACCTGGCTCGACGCCGAGCCGAGCATCGCGCTGCTCGAGCGCTTCGATATGCAAATGCCGCAGCCGTCCTACCTCACCAACCGCTGGCTCACCGCCATCCACCGGCTTTACGCCGACGAGATCGCCGAGCTGATCCGGCAACGCGACGCCACCCTCGCGGCCCGCCAGGCGCCGGGCGGCGCTCCGATCCGCGAGGACCGGACGCTGGAGGTGACGTCGGAACTGCGCGTCGACCTGGGTTCCACCGTCCGAGCCCTCAGCGCATGAGCGAGCTTTCGTTCAGCGTCACCGAAACGCCGACTACCGACGACCTGGCAATCATCGGCGGCCGTCTGACCGCCTTCAACGAGGCCGATGTCGGGCCGGCCGATCGCCGCCCGCTGGCGGTCGTCGTGCGCAATGACGCCGGAGACATCGTCGCCGGCATCTCGGGTTACACCGCCTGGGGCTGGCTCTACCTACAGTGGCTATGGGTCGCCGAGGCGCAGCGCGGCGCCCGCCTCGCCGGCCGCATGCTGGCGGCGGCGGAAACCGATGCCAGGGCTCGCGGCTGCCACGGCGCCTATATCGACACCTTCAGTCCGGTGGCGCTGAAGACCTACCAACGGGCAGGCTACGTGCCGTTCGGCGCACTCGAGGATTTTCCCCGGGGCGGACGCGGACGTTCCTGCAGAAGCGGCTTAGACCACTTCCGCCGGTGCAGGCTGACCCCCACCCTTGATCCCTCCCCGCAAGGGGGAGGGAGACGCCAGAACCTCGATGTCAGTGTGAGGGTCTCCCTCCCTCGGGGCGACCTCTTGTCGTCCCCCTTGCGGGGAGGGGACAGGGGTGGGGGTCCACAGCCACCAGCGGCAATGCTAAGCCGCCAACCGCCCACCCAGCAGCGGATGCGGCGCCCCGGTCGTCGTCGGAAAGCTGATCGGCAGGCCGCGCAGTACCCGCACAGCGAGGAAGGCGAAGCACTCCGCCTCGATCGCATCGCCACGCCAGCCCACTGCCTCGGCCGGGACGGCCTCCACTCCGGCGCGCGTCTTCAGCATTTCCATGATCAGCGGATTGTGCCGCCCGCCGCCGCACACCACAAGCTTGCTCGGTCGCGTCGGCAACTGATCCAGCCCCTTGCCGACGGCGCCAGCCGTGAACGCGGTGAGCGTTGCCGCGCCGGTTGCCGGGTCGAGCCCGTCGGCCATCGCGGCGGTGAAATCGAAGCGGTCGAGCGATTTCGGCGGCGGCGCACTGAGATAGGGGTGCTGCAGCAGCTTCTTGAGCCGCACCTCATCGACCGTGCCGCTCCGCGCCAGTACCCCGTCGCGATCCATCTCGCCGAGGCCGCGCGCTTTCATGAAATCGTTGAGCGGCGCATTGGCCGGGCCGGTATCGAAGGCGACCAGCCGGTCGGCGCCATCCCACCAGGTGACGTTGGCGACGCCGCCGAGGTTGAGCACCGCCGTCTCGCCATGCGTGCCGAGGCCACGCAAGAGCGCCTGGTGGTAGATCGCCGCCAGCGGCGCGCCCTGCCCGCCGGCTTTGACGTCGGCGGAACGGAAATCATAGGCCACCTTGGCGCCGAGCAGCCGGTGCATCAGCTCGCCGTCGCCGAGCTGGCGGGTGGCGCCGATCCGCCCCGGCTGCGGCGCGCGATGCAGCACCGACTGGCCGTGAAAGCCGACGACGCCGATCTCGTCCATGCCGAGCCCGGCGCTCTCGACCAGCTCACGCACCGCCGCCGACTGCGCCCGGGTCAGCATCTCCTCCGCCCGCGCGAAGATTGCGGGATCGGCACCCTCGAAATTCCATCGGCGCGCCTCAGTCAGCGTCTGCTCCAGGGTGTCGCGGATCTCCTGCGGGTAGGGCGCCAGCGTATAGGCGCCGAAGCGCTCGATACTCTCGCCGTCGGTCTTGAGCAGCGCCACGTCGATATTGCCGTCGAGCACGGTGCCGGTCATCAGTCCCACGGCCCAGATCGGTGCTGGCATTTGCGTCCCCTTAATTCTGATTGACCAGATCGCCCACCGCGCGGCGCAGCGCGATGATGCCGCTGTCGAAATGCCGGGTCGGATGCACCCGGTTGGTCAACAGGGTCCAGGCCCGTCCCTTCTCGAAGTCTAGCCACAGGCCCACGCCGGTGAAGCCGGTATGGCCGATGGTCTCGGCCGAGCAGCGATCGCCGCCCGACCAACCCTCGTGGGGCCGCTCCCAGCCGTGGGTGCGGCGCGGCGACAAAGCTGTCCGCATCAGGGCAATGCTCTCGCCCGCCGCGCCGGTACCGCTAAGCAGGCCCTCGGCATAGCCGAGCACCGCGGCGGCGGTGCCGAACAGCCCGGCATGCCCGGAGCCCTGCAGCGCATAGCAGTTCTCGTCATGCACTTCGCCCACCACGACCCGGCCGCGCCAGGCGTCGCGCTCGGTTGCGGCGCTCAGCTGCGGGTCGGCCGACCAGGCAAAGCCCAGGCCCGGGTCCTGCTGGCGGATCAGCTTGCCGCTCAACCGCTCGAGCGCAATGCCGAGCAGAATGAAGTTGATGTCGGAATAAACCGGTGGCCCTGCCGTCCACTCATGCTGCAGCACCCAGGCGCGCAACAGGTTCGGGTCGCTCCCATAGGTGTAGATCGGCACCACGCCCGGGAACGGTGTCTGGTGGCCGAGGCACTGGCGGAACGTCAGCTTCCGCTCCCAGCTGCCATCCGGGTTGTACTGCCGGAAATCCGGGATCACCGAGGTGAGCGGCGCATCGAGATCGATGACTCCAGCCGCTGCCAGATCGAGGATGCGCGGCGTGGTGAAGATTACCTTGGTGAGCGAGGCGAGGTCGAACCAGGTGTCGTCACGCATCGGCCGCACCGCCGGCACCAGTTGCGCCGAGCCGATCGAGCGCACGGCGCGATTGCCGTCGCGATCGACCACCCCGAGCACCCCGCCGGGGATACGCCTGGCGTCCACTGCCGCCTGGAGCGGCGCGAAGGCGCGGTCGAGGACAACGTCGAGACTTATGCAGTTTCCTCCACGCGGACGCGATGATCCTCGCCCGCTTCGCGCCACTTCGCCGCCGGCGGCTTATAGCCTGCTGGCCGCACCAGCGAGGGCACCTGGGTCACGTCGACGGTGAAATGCTGCCGCCGCCGCTCGATCGCCGGCACCGCCGCAATCAGCCGCTTGGTATAGCTATGCTGCGGCGCCCCGAGCACTGCCGCCGCCTTGCCGATCTCGACGATCTGGCCGGCATACATCACCGCCACCCGGTGGGCGATGCGCTCGACCACCGCCATGTCGTGCGAGATGAACAGGTAGGCGAGCCCGAACTCACGCTGCAGGTCGATCAACAGGTCCAGCACCCGCGCCTGCACGCTGACGTCGAGCGCAGACACTGCCTCGTCCAGCACCACCACGTCGGGGTTCAGCATCAGCGCCCGCGCAATGCAGAGCCGCTGCCGCTGCCCGCCCGAGAACTGGTGCGGGTAGCGCGTCAGCGCATCCTTCGTCAGCCCCACCCGCTCGAGCAGCGTCACCATCCGCTGGCGCAGCGTCGCATCGAGCCGTTGCCCGGCGGCGATGGCCGGCTCGGCCAGCAGCGCTTCGACATCGAGGCGCGGATTGAGCGAGGCATAGGGATCCTGGAACACCATCTGCACCGGCCGGCCGCTGCGCCCGGCTTTGGCTTCGATCCGCCCCCGCGTCGCCTTCACCAGCCCGAGGATGGCGCGTGCGGTGGTCGATTTGCCCGAGCCGCTTTCGCCGACAATGGCCAGCGTCTCGCCCGGCATCAGGTCGAAATCGACCCCATCGACCGCATGCACCGCACCGCTCCGCCGCCGGAACAGCCCCTTCAGCACCGGAAAGCGCACCGCCAGGCTGTCGACCGTGACGATCGGCGTCACGGCGCGCGAGGTGGCATCGCTGCGCACCGCGCTGCCTGAGGTGAAATGCGGCACCGCCTTTAAGAGATGCTGCGTATAGTCGTGCTGCGGGTTGTCGAGCACCGCGTCGAGCGGCCCCTGCTCCACCGCGACGCCGTGCTGCATCACCATGATATCGTCGGCGATCCCGGCAACCAGCCCGATATCGTGGGTGATGAAGATCATCGCCATGCCGAGCTCTTCGCGGAGCTCGGCCAGCAGCGCCATGATCTGCGCCTGCACCGTCACATCGAGCGCCGTGGTCGGCTCGTCGGCAATCAGCAGCCGCGGGTTGCTCGCCAGCACCATGGCAATCATCACCCGCTGCCGCATGCCGCCCGACAACTGGTGCGGATAGTATGTCAACCGCTGCGCCGCGTCGGGGATGCGCACTCGCTCCAGCGCCTCGCGCGCCGCCCGTGTCGCCTCAACGCCGACCAGCCCGCGGTTGAGCCGGAACGCTTCCTCGATCTGCGCCCCGACAGTGTGCACCGGGTTGAGCGAGGTCATCGGCTCCTGGAAGATCATCCCGATCTCCCGGCCGCGGATGCGCTGCAGCGTTGGCTCGTCGGCCGAGGTGATATCGAGCGCCGTGCCGTCGGCCCGCTGCAGGGTGATCGTACCGCCGGTGATCCGCCCGCCGCCAAAATCCACCAGCCGGTTGACCGACAGCGCCGTTACCGACTTGCCGGAGCCGCTCTCGCCGACAATGGCCAAAGTCTTGCCCGCGGCGAGTTCGAAGCTCACCCCCTTCACCACTTCGTTGGCGCCGGGATCGCGACCGAACCCGACGCGGAGGTCGCGCACATTGAGCAGCGGGGTCATGCGGTCCTCGCTTGCGTGCGCGGGTCGAGGATGTCGCGCAGCGCATCACCGAGGAGGTTAAAGCCGAGAATGGCGAGCATGATGGTGAGGCCGGGAAACAGCATCAGCCATGGGGAGCGGGTCATCATCGACTTACTCTCGGCCAGCATCACCCCGAGCGATGGCGCCGGCGGCTGTGAGCCGAGGCCGAGGAAGCTGAGGCCGGACTCGGTCAACAGCGACCAGGCGAGCGCCAGGGTGATGGTCACCGTCAGCGGGGCTAGGAGGTTGAGCAGCAGGTGGCGCGTCAGGATGTAGCGCTGCGTGCTGCCGAAGGTGCGCGCCGCCTCGACGAATTCACGGGCCTTCAGCGTCAGCGCCGGCGCCCGCACCACGCGCGCAAAGATCGGTGTGTAGACGATGCCGATCGCCGTGATGCTGGTCATGGCGCCCGGCCCCTGGATGGCGACGATCAGCAGAGCGAGGAGGATCGCCGGAAAGGCCAGCAGCACATCCATGATCCGCATCAGGATGCCATCCCACAGGTGCCCCCACCACGCGGCGAACAGGCCGATCAACGTGCCGGCCGTCGCCGCAATCGCCACCGAGGCAAAGGCAATGAGGAAGGATTCCCCGATCCCCAGCATCAGGCGGCTGAAGGTATCGCGCCCGAGCAGGTCGGTGCCGAACCAGTAGGTGGCGCTCGGGCCCTTCAGCCGGTCGACCACGTACTGCTTCAACGGATCGTGCGGGGTGAGGCCGACCGCGCCGAGCACCGCGAGGATGAGGAAGACGAGGATGATCGCCGCGCCGATGCGGCCACTGGGATGCCGCATCACGGCTTTGAGCAGTGTCATCACTTGCCCCCCAGCCGGATGCGTGGATCGAGCGCCGCATAGGCGAGATCGACGAGGAGGTTCACGACGAGGAAGTTGAAGGCAATGAACAGCACCGCGCCCTGCACCAGCGGATAGTCGCGCTGCGAGATCGCATCGAGCGTCAGCCGGCCAAGACCGGGGAGCGCAAAGATCTGCTCGACGATCACTGCGCCACCCAGCAGGTACCCGAACTCAACGCCTGACAGCGTCACCACAGGGATCAGCGCATTGGGCAGTGCGTGCTTCCACACGACGTCGCGCTGCGACGCGCCCTTGCTGCGCGCCGTGCGCACATAGTCATCGCTCAAGACGTCGAGCATGGCCGAGCGGGAGATGCGGGTCACCGCCGCCGCGAAACTGAGGCCCAGCGTGATCGCTGGCAGGATCATCTGGCTGAGGTTGCCGATCGGATCGACGAAAAGCGGCGTGAATGAGCCCATCGCCGGCAGCGCCCGGAACACCACCGACAGGGTGTAAATCAGCAGCAGGCCGACGACGAAGCTCGGCGTCGATTGCCCGAGCATGGCGAACACCCGCACCGCGAGATCGGACGGCCGATCGGCTCGCGTCGCCGCGAACACGCCGGCCGGAATGCCGACCGCCAGCGCGATCAGCATCGACAGCAGCGCCAGCTCGAGGGTGAGCGGAAAGCGCGCGATGATGACGTCCAGCACCGGCTTGCCGTAGATCACCGAGATGCCGAGATTGCCCTCGAACAGCCCGGCCAGCCAGCGGCCATATTGCACGATGATCGGCTGGTCGAGCCCGAAATAGGCAGCAAGCGACTCGCGCTGCGCGTCGGTCAGCAGCCCTGCCTCGGTGCCCAGCATGGCGATGATTGCGTCGCCCGGCACCAGCCGGATGGCAAAGAACACCAGCAGCGATACGCCCAACAGGACCAGCGGAAACGTCAGCAGCCGCTGCGTGATGTAGTTCATGTCGGGCGCACGTGAGTTGGCAGGGCTTTCGCATGTGACTGCGACGGGCACCGGTTTGCCTTCTCCCCTTGCGGGAGAAGGTGGCGCGCAGCGCCGGATGAGGGGTCCGCGCAACGAAGTGTAGCGCGGTCGGAGCGTAAGCGACGACCGACTGGAGTACGCGGAGAGATACCCCTCATCCGCCCTTCGGGCACCTTCTCCCACAAGGGGAGAAGGCGATCGCTCAACGATCGGTGGCTCTTCATATGCGATAGCCCTGCCCGTTCTTGGTGAGGCGGGCCACGGGGACCCGCCTCAGGCCATCACTGACCCACGGTCACCTTGGCCAGCGAGAACAGCAGGCCGCTCGGGTTGCTCTCATAGCCCTTCACCGCCGCGGTGTTCGCCGTGTAGACCACGGTGCTCGAAATCCAGATCCACGGCGCAGCCTCGGCGAGCTTGGCCTCGAACTGCTGGAAGATCGGCTTGCGCTTGGCGACGTCGGTTTCGACCCGCCCTTCCTGCAGCAGCTTGTCGAGTTCCGGGTCGACGAAGTTCGACACCTTCACCAGGTTCCCGTCCTTGGTGAAGTAGCGATTGTACATCGGGTAGGGGTCCGGACGGCCGCCGTTCTGCGCCACCGCCATATCGAAATCACCCTTCAGCCAGGTGTCGACATAGACCTTGAGGTCCATGGTCTTGATGTTGAGCTTGACGCCGATGACGGCGAGCTGGCTCTGCAGCACCTGCGCTTCGTTCGCCGCATAGGGCGGCTCACCGGTCGCGGCAATCACCTCGACCGAGAAGCCGGCTTCCTGCCCGGCTTCCTTCATCAGTGCCTTGGCCTTCTCGACGTCCTGCTTGTAGCAGAACAGCGTCGAGGGGTCGGAGGCATAGGCCTCCATGGTCAGCGGGCCGGTGACCTTGCCCTCCCCGACGAGAGCCGTGTCGACGATTTCCTGCCGGTTCACGGCGCAGGAAATCGCCTGGCGCACCTTGAGATTGTCCATCGGCGGCCGCGACGGGTTCAGCTGCAGCACGTTGTAGGAGAGGCCCGGGATGCGGTTCAGCGTCAGGCCCTGCTCGCCCGGGATCAGCGTCGCGATCGTCGGGTCGTTGAACAGGGCGAAGTCGGTCTGGTTGGCGCGCATCGAGTCGATGATGGCGCTTTCGCTCGGCAGCACCGAGATGGTGATGCCATCAACGCCGACCTTGCCGCCGGCCCAGTGCGTATTGGGGCTCAGCACTTCCTTGACGTTCGGATCCCACTGGTCGAGCACGAACGGGCCCGAGCCGATGGCCTTGGTGCCGATGCTGCCATCGGCCACGGCGCTCGCCGGCACGACCGAGGCATTGGTGCCCGACATGGCGACGAGGATCGGCGCATCGGGCTGGCTGAGGTTGAACACCACCGTCTGCGGATCGGGTGTGTCGATCGTCGCGATCGAGAGGAAGTTGGCGCGCGCCGCGGCGGCGGTCTCTTCGTTGAGCAGCCGCTCGAACGACGCCTTCACGTCGGCCGAGGTCACTGCGTCGCCGGTCGAGAACTTCGCATTGGGGTCGAGCTTGAACGTCAGGGTCTTGCCGTCGGCCGAGAATTCCCAGCTGGTGGCGATCGCCGGAATGACATTGTACTGCGCGTCGAGCCGCACCAGCGGCTCGTAGATCAGCTCGAGCAGGCGCAGCGACGGGAACGCCGTCTGCTTGTGCGGATCGAGCCCGGTGGCGTCCTGCGCCCACGCCATGCGCAGGTTTGCGGCCTGCACCGGCAAGGCGATGGCGGTGCTCAGCGTTGCTGCGACGGCAAGGCCGGCGAGCAGTCGTTTGGTCAAATGCATGGTTTCATCCCTCCTGTTCATCCCGGTATGCAGCAAAGCTCCGGGCCGTAGTTCAGTCTTCGACTAGTTGCGTCACGCCCCAAGCGCGCGACGCAGGAACCCACCGGCGCCGGCCATGGCGGCACGGGCTGCCTCGACATCCTGGCCGGTGAGGATGGTCAGGATCGCCAGCTTCACGTCGTTGCCGGTGCGTTCCAGCGCCTGTTCGGCGACCTGTTCAGGGCAGTCGGTCGCCTGCATGACGATGCGCACCGCGCGGGCCAGCAGCTTCTCGTTGCTGGTCCGCACGTCGACCATCAGGTTCTGGTAGGTCTTGCCGATGCGGATCATGCTCGCGGTGGAGAGCATGTTGAGCACCAGCTTCTGCGCCGTGCCGGATTTCAGCCGGGTCGAACCGGTCACCACCTCGGCGCCGACCAGCGGCGCAATCGAAATGTCGGCAAGGCCGGCAATCGCCGAATCCGGGTTACAGGTGAGGCCCACCGTCACCGCACCGAGCGACTTGGCGTAGTTCAGCGCGCCAATGACGTATGGGGTGCGCCCGCTCACCGCGATGCCCACCACCACGTCGCGATTGCTGAGTTTGATGTCCTGGAGGTCGGTCGCACCGCCTTCGGCATTGTCCTCGGCACCTTCCACGGCGCTGACCACCGCCCTCATGCCACCGGCAATCATCCCCACCACCATGGTCGGCGGCACGCCGAAGGTCGGCGGGCATTCCGAGGCATCGAGCACGCCCAGCCGGCCGCTGGTGCCGGCGCCGATATAGATCAGCCGGCCACCCTTATTGAACGCCTCGACGATTTGCTCAACCGCCAGCGCCACCTGCGGCAGGGTCTTGCCCACCGCCTCGGGCACCAGCCGGTCTTCGGCGTTGATGGTGGCGACGATCTCGGCGGGCGCCATCAGGTCGATGCCCATGGTGCGCGGATTGCGCTCCTCGGAAACCAGCTGCTCGAGCTCGCTCAGCAACACCCGGCGATCGCTGCTTGGCGCGGTCATGGGTGGGCGTCTCCAGCGATTCGGTGCGTGACATCTGGGCTCCTGAGTATGGACGGAGGGTAGGAAGTCCGCGCTTCCGCTGTCAATTGTTTTCAGTGGAGCCGGACGCATTGCACTTTTGTTTCGCGTGGGTATGAATGTCGGCATGGGGATTCAGTCGAACATCGAGGCCTCCGCCGCGAGCTTCACGCCGACCATGCGGCGGCTCGCCAAGGCCATTCGCGACAACCCGGCCATCGTCCTCGAGAAAACCATCTCGCAGATCGCCGAGGCCTGCGGCACCTCGGTCGCCTCGGTGGTGCGCTTCTGCCGCGCCGTCGGGGTCAGCGGCTATGCCGAGCTGCGCATGTCGCTCGCCACCGAGCTTGGCAAGGAGGCGGCGCAGTTCGGCTCCGGCCTGACGCTGGGCGCCGAAGTCGCCCGCACCGATACGCTCGAAGAGATGGCCGCCAAGGTCGCTTCGCTGGAAATGCTGGCCATCGAGGAGACGGTGTCGAGCCTCGATTTCAAGACGCTGGAGCGGGTGGTTACGGCACTCGACGAGGCCGAGCGCATCCTGCTGTTCGGCATCGGCGCCAGCCATTTCGTCGCGCAGGACCTGCACCACAAGCTGTTCCGCGTCGGCCGCAACGTCTTCCTGATGGCCGACGCACACGAGGCCTGGACGGCGGCCCTGATGTCGCCGGCGCACACCGTCGCCATCGGCTTCTCGCATTCCGGCACCACTGCCGACACCGTGCAGTTTCTGAAGCTGGCGCGCGACAACGGCGCGCTGACCGTCGCCATCACCGGCTCCCGCGAATCGCCATTGGCGCGGGCGGCCGAAGAGCGCCTCGTCACTCATGCCCGCGAGAGCACGCTGCGCGCCGGCGCCATGGTCAGCCGCATTGCGCAACTGGCGCTGGTCGACTGCCTGTTCATGGGGGTGGCCCGGCTGCGCTACGAGCAGACCATCGATGCCCTGAAGCGCACTCGCGACATCACCCACCCCGAGCAGGCCGTATGACCTCCACCCCACTCGCCCTGTTCGTCGGCGTTTCCGGCTATGAGCTGACTGCCGACGAGATCGCCTTCCTTAGCGAGGCGAGCCCCTACGGGCTGTTCCTGTTTCGCCGCAACCTCGACCACAGCGAGCAGGCCCGGCGGCTCTGCGCCCAGTTCCGCGACGTGGTCGGCCGCCCCGATGCGCCAATTTTCATCGACCAGGAAGGCGGCCGCGTACAGCGGCTCGACAACGGCAACTGGCCGAGCTTTCGCAGCATGGGTGCGTTCGGCGCGCTGGCGAAACGGGACTTGGCCTTGGCAAAGCGCGCCCTGCGCCTTTCGACCCAGGCGATGGGCGCCCTGATGACCGAACTCACCATCGACAGCGGCACCACGCCGGTGGTCGATCTCGCCCGCAAAGACACTCACGACGTGATCGGCCAGCGGGCTTTCGGCGACGATCCGGAGCTGGTGGTGACGCTGGCCCGTGAAGTGATCGACGGCATGCTGGAGGTTGGCGCGCTGCCGATCGTCAAGCACATCCCGGGCTATGGCCGGGTGACGGTCGATCCGCATTTCGATTGCCCGGTGGTCGATGCCGCGCTCGATGATCTCCGCGCCACCGATTTCCAGCCATTCGTGGCGCTCCGGGATAGCCCCTGGGCCATGGTCGCGCACCTGATCTTCACGCAGATCGACCCGGATCGCGCCGCCTCGGTTTCGCCTGCCCTCTATGAGCTGATCCGCAATGACATCGGTTATGACGGCGTGCTGATCACCGATTGCCTCAGCATGGAGGCGCTCAAGGGCACGCCGGCCGAGCGGGTCGCCGCCGCGCTTGCCGCCGGTTGCGATATCGCGCTGCTGACCCAGGGCGGCCTCGAGGCCAGCATTTCGGCCGCCAACGGGGCGCGCCCACTGACTGGGCAAACCCTCGAACGAATCACACGCGCCACGCGCAAACGCGGTAACCTTCGGGTGGATGTCACTGCACTCCACGCCGAAGTCGAAGGGATTTTCAGGGAGAGCGGCATCGCCTGAGGGGTGGCGCCGCCACAAAGAGGAGATTGGAAGTGTTAAAGAGCAAGCTGTTTGCGGCCACCGCCCTGGCGCTCGCGATGACCGCGCCTGTCAGTGCGCAGGTCGTGGTGACCATCAGCTCCGAACAGACCACGACTTACGTGCGCAACTTCAACCCGTTCAACCAGACCTCGGCGCGCGCCACCACCAAGGATTTCATCTACGAGCCGCTGGCGATCTTCAATCGCCTCGCCGGCGCCAAGTGGGAATACCGGCTGGCCGAGAGCTTCGAGCTGGCCGACGACCTCAAGTCGATCAGCTTCGTGCTGCGCGACGGGCTGAAGTGGTCGGATGGCCAGCCCCTGACGGTCGACGACGTGGTCTTCACCTACGACTATCTGAAGAAGTTCCCGGCGCTCGATTTCAACTCGGTTTCGAAGCTGATGGAGTCGGTGGAAAAGGTCGACGCGCGCACCGTGCGCTTCAACCTGATCCAGCCCAATTCTCTGGTCGCCACCACCATCGTCGCCATGCCGATCGTCCCCGCCCACATCTGGAAGGATGTCGCCGATCCGGTGACCTTCACCAATGAGACGCCGGTCGGCTCCGGCCCGCTCACCGAGATCAGCCGCTTCACCCCGCAGGTCTACGAGCAGTGCCGCAACCCGAACTACTGGGATGCCGCAAGCCTCAAGGTCGATTGCATCCGCATGCCGCAGCTCGCCGACAACCCGCAGGTGCTGGCGGCTTTGGCCGACGGCACGCTCGACTGGGCGACGAGCTTCATCCCGGACATCGACAACACCTTCGTCGCCAAGGACCCGGTAAACAACCACTACTGGTTCCTGCCCTCGAGCCTCGTGGCCTTCACTCTGAACCTCGAAACGCCTGACGCCAACAACAAGAAGGCGTTCAACGACGTCAATTTCCGCCGCGCCGTTTCGATGCTGATCGACCGCCAGTCGATCATCGACATCGCCGGCTACGGCTATCCGGTGATCAACGAAGATCCGGCCATGCTGGGCTCGTTCTATAAGGCCTTCGGCAACCCCGAGGTGGCCACCCAGTTCGGCCAGTACGGCAAGTTCGACCTCGAGGCCGGCAAGGCTTTGCTCGATAAATCCGGCTATGTCGACAAGGACGGCGACGGCTTCCGCGACAATGCCGACGGCACGCCGATCGCCATCGACATCGAGATCCCGAATGGCTGGACCGACTGGATCGATGCCGTGCAGATCGCCATCGAGACGCTGAAGGCCGCCGGGCTCAACGTGAAGATGTCGACCCCCGAGGAATCGGTGTGGGCCTCCGACCTGATAGATGCCAAATACTCGATGTCGCTCAACGCCATCGCCTCGGCGGCCAACCCCTACTTCCCCTATATCCGCTCGTTCAATCCGGCCGATTTCGGCAAGAGCCGCACTTCGGCGCAGCGCTGGACCAACCCCGAAGTGGTGGAGATGCTGAACAAATACACCCAGGTGAAGGACCCGGCCGAGCAGAAGGCGATCATGGATGCCATCCAGCTCAAGGTGGCTGAGGCCATGCCGGTGATCCCGGTCTACAACAGCCCATCCTTCTACCAGTACAGCACCAAGCGCTTTACCGGCTGGGCCAATGCCGACAACCCGATCACCTCGCCGGTGGTCTCCAACGCCAACCCGGGCCGCCTGCTGCAGCTCCTGGCGCTGCGTCCGGTCGCGCAGTAAGGATCTGTGATGACGCTGCAGAGGTCTCGGTTGTCCCCTCTCCCCTCAGGGGAGAGGGCAGCAGAGCTTGTGAGCGTCAGCGAACTAGCGTCGCCGGGTGAGGGGTGCAGCCTCTCAGTCATGCTGGATCAACCAGCGCCGCACCACGGCCTCACCCCTCATCCGGCGCTTCGCGCCACCTTCTCCCCTGAGGGGAGAAGGGACACCGGCACCAAGCGAAACACGTAACCAATGGCCTTTCTGCTTCGCCGAGTGGTGTTCTACCTTGCGGCCTTCATCGCTGCGGCAACCATCAACTTCTTCCTGCCGCGCCTGATGCCGGGCGATCCGATCCAGAAGATGTTCGCCGGCGCCGGCTCCGACCTGTCGCTGGAAAACCTCAACGCGCTGAAGCTCACCTTCGGCTTCATCGACGCGCCGATCGGCGAGCAATATCTCGCCTACCTCAAGAGCGTCTTCACCGGCGATCTCGGCCGCTCCGTCCGCTTTTTCCCGCTGCCCGTCACCGAGCTGCTCGGGCGCGCCCTGCTGTGGACCGTCGGCCTCGTCGGCACGGCGACCATTATCGGCTTCACCATCGGCACGCTGCTCGGCGTCATGGCCGCCTGGCGCCGCGGCACCCGCTTCGACACCGTGATCTCACTGGCTTCGATCTTTTCGAGCTCGGTGCCGGCCGTCGTCGTCTCGCTGATCACCCTCTTCGCCTTCGGCTACACGCTGGGCTGGTTCCCCAACGGTTACGCCGCCGATCCGATGCTCGATCCGGCCTGGGGCTGGGACTACATTTCGAGCGTGCTCTATCACGGCACCCTGCCGATGCTGACCATGGTGATCGTCCTGACCGGCGGCTTCGCCGTGACCATGCGCAACAACATGATCAACCTGCTCGGCGAGGATTACATCGTCATGGGCCGTGCCAAGGGCCTCTCCGACCAGGGCGTCATGCTCTGGTACGCGGCCCGCAACGCCCTGCTGCCCACTGTCTCCGCCCTCGCCATCTCATTGGGCGCCGTGCTCGGTGGCTCGCTGGTGACCGAAGTGGTGTTCAATTACCCCGGCATGGGCAACACCCTCTACCAGGCCATCCTCGCCCGCGACTATCCGGTGATCCAGGGCGCGCTGCTGATCATGACAGCGGCGATGCTGACCGCCAATTTCATCGTCGACCTCAGCTATGTGCTGCTCGACCCACGTTTGAAGCGGGCCTGACCGATGACCCTCCTCACCCAGTTGCTGCGCAACCGGAAGGCCCTTGTCGGGGTGACCATCCTGGTGCTCGTCATCCTCGTTGCGATCTTTGCGCCGCTGCTGACCGAATACAGCCCGACCCAGCGCGTCGGCCGGCCGCACCAGCCGCCTTCATCCGACCATCTGCTGGGCACCACGCGGCTCGGCTACGACGTCTTCACCCGGCTGCTTTACGGCGCCCGCATCTCGCTCGCCGTCGGCTTCGGCGCCGGGCTGCTGATCACGGTGATCGGCACCGTGCTCGGCATCATTGCCGGCTACAAAAGCGGCGTGGTCGACGAGGTCATCAGCTTTTTGACCAATATGGTGCTGGTGATCCCCAACCTGCCGCTGCTCTTGGTGCTCGCCGCCTTCATCGGCCAGGCGAGCCCGCTGGTTATTGCCGTGATCCTCGGCTTCACCTCCTGGGCCTGGGGAGTGCGCGTCACCCGCTCCGAAACCCTGTCGATCCGCCAGCGCGACTTCGTCAAATCCGCCGAAATGCTGGGCGAGCCCGGCTGGCGCATCATGGCCTTCGAGATCTTCCCCAACCTGATCTCGATCGTCGGCATCAATTTCATCGGCAGCGTGCTGTTCGCCGTGATCACCGAGGCGACGCTCGAATTCCTCGGGCTGGGCGACCCCAACACCGTCTCCTGGGGCATCATGCTCTACAACGCGCAGAACGCCTCGGCCCTGTCGGTCGGCGCCTGGTGGGATATCCTCACCCCCTGCTTCGCCCTGGCGGTGCTCGGCCTTGGCCTCGCGCTGATCAACTTCGCCATCGACGAAATCGCCAACCCGCGCTTGCGCACCGGCGGCATGCTGGCGCGCTGGACTGGCTTGATCCGCCGTGGTGAGGGCAAGCTATGAGCGAGCCCGTCCTCTCCATCCGCAACCTCAGCATCGACTATATCGGCGCGACCAGCGACTTCCACGCCGTCAAGAATGTCAGCTTCGACATCGGCAAGGGCGAGTTCTTCGGCCTTGCCGGCGAATCCGGCTGCGGCAAGAGCACCATCGCCTTCGCCATCAGCCGCCTGCACCGCCCGCCGGCGCTGATCCGTTCCGGCAGCCAGATCCTGCTCAACGGCCGCGATGTGCTGGGTCTCGATGACAAAGCCCTGAAGGAGCTGCGCTGGCGCGAAGTGGCCATGGTGTTCCAGAGCGCCATGAACTCACTGAACCCGGTGCTATCCATCGAGCGCCAGTTCTACGATGTGCTCAAAACCCATACGGGCATGTCGCGCCCCGATGCCCGGGCCCGTGCCGCCGAACTGCTGAAGCTGGTCGATATCCCGGCCGACCGGCTCAGCGCTTATCCGCACCAGCTCTCGGGCGGCATGCGGCAGCGCGTCGTCATCGCCATCTGCCTCGCGCTCAACCCGAAACTGCTGATCATGGACGAGCCGACCACCGCGCTCGATGTGGTGGTGCAGCGCGAGATCCTCGAGCGCATCCATAAGCTCCGCCAGGAGCTTGGCTTCTCGGTACTGTTCATCACTCACGACCTAGCGCTGATGGTGCAGGTCTCCGACCGCATCGGCATCATGCTGGAAGGCGAGCTGGTCGAGGTCAACGACGCCCAGGCGATCTATCGCAATCCGCAGCACGACTACACCAGGAAGCTCTGGGCTTCGATCCCGCGCCTCACCGGCGCCCGCATCGCCGAGGGCGCCACCTGATGAGCGATACCGCCCCCATCCTCGCCCTCGACAATGTATCGAAGGTGTTCCACCGCGGCGGCAGCACCGTCCACGCGGCGCGCGCTGTATCGTTCGCACTGCACCCCGGCCGCACCCTGGCGCTGGTCGGCGAATCCGGCTCGGGCAAGACCACCGCGGCCCGACTGATCATGCGCGAGTACCGCCCTGACCAGGGCCGGCTGCTGTTCCGCGGGGAGCCGATCGAAGGCAGCGCGGTGCGCGACATGCGGGCCTATCGCAGCGCCGTGCAGATGGTGTTTCAGGATCCGTTCTCGTCGCTTAATCCGGTGCACACCATCCGCTACCACCTGGAGCGGCCGATGCGGCTGCACCAGCCGAGCCTCAAGGGCGTGGCGCGCGACGCGGCAATCGCCGAGGTGCTGACCCGGGTGAAGCTCGACCCGGCGCTGATCCTGCCAAAATACCCGCATGAACTGAGCGGCGGCCAGCGCCAGCGCATCAGCATTGCGCGCGCCCTCGCGGTGAACCCCGAGGTGATCATTGCGGACGAGCCCACCTCGATGCTCGACGTCTCGGTGCGGCTCGGCATCCTGAACCTCCTCAACGACATGAAGCGGCAGCTCAAGCTCGCCGTGCTCTACATCACCCACGACATCGCCACTGCCCGCTATGTCGCCGAGGACATCATGGTGATGTATGCTGGCCAGATCGTCGAATGGGGCGACACCGAAAGCGTGCTCGGCAACCCGCAGCACCCCTACACGCGATTGTTGCTCTCCGCCGTGCCCGACCCCGACCGCCGCTTCACCGACACCCGCTTCGACGACGAACTCGGCCGCATCGACCTGATCCGCCGCCAGTCGGCGCTGGAGCAAACCGAAGTGCGCGAGATCGGCCCCAACCACTTCATCCGGCCAATGCCGGCTTAAGCGGGAGCATTTTCACCACAGGCCGCAGCAAGAGCCCCCTCGCCCCTGAGGGGAGAGGGCTAGTGCAGCTGGGACCGATAGGTCCGTAGCGGAACTGGGGTGAGGGGTTCAGTCTCCCAGCGAGCGCTCGCTGCACCGCTTCACCCCTCAACCGGCGCTGCGCGCCACCTTCTCCCCTGAGGGGAGAAGGGAAGAGGGGCCCGCCCAGGCTAAGGTTCAACTAAGAGCTCTGCGTTCTCAAAGCCGCCGATACCCCGTCGGCTCACCGCCACCCAGCCTGCTGGTCCGCGCCACCACCTCGGCCAGCGGCTCGATCGTCACTGCCATGTGGAAGGCATTGGCATGGATGATCTCGCTCGGGCTGGTCAGCATCGCTACATGACCGCGCCAGAACATCAGGTCGCCTCGCTTCAGCGCCTCGGGCAAGATCGGTGTACCCAACCCCGCCTGCTGGTCACTGTCACGCGGACAGGCCAAGCCGCCGGCATACAGCGCCTGCTGCACCAACCCCGAGCAATCGAGCCCCAGGCTCTCCCGCCCACCCCATTGGTAGGGCGACCCGACGAACCGCTCGGCAATCGCCACATAGTCGGCCGCATCCTCGCCGACCGGCGCCAGGTGCTCGATGACAAACCAGCCGCCAGCAGTTTTGACGAACCGTCCCTCGCGCCCTTCTTCGGCAAGCGGCGCATTCAGCGAATAGAGCCCGACCGGCACGGCCTTGATGCTCGGCGCGCTGAACCCGTAGGTCCGCAAGGCCCGCACCGTATGCGTCGGCCTGGGCCCCGGCGCCCCCAGCGCAGCGGCCGCGACATAGCCGACATAACCATCGCGCCGCGCCTGCCCGAAGGCCCACCCATCAGCCTCGTCCAGCACTTCGAACAGTTCGCCGAACAGCAGCTGATCGAGTTGCTCGGCATCGGCCGCGGGCGAACGGCGGAGGGCGGCAACAGGCACCTGCGTCTGGCGCAGAGTGGTGTCGCGGTAGCGATCCGCGGGGACGATCCCCTCGAGCGAGCGGGCAGCGATCCCGTCGCGGGCCAGAGTCAGACGCGGATCGGGCAAGGCAATATCCTCAGGGTCGGATGGAGTCAGAAGGGTAGCCCGGCCATCGGCGTATGTCACCGGCTTGCTCCCCTCCCCCTCCCCCCAGTCCGTACAGCAGGGGAGGGGCGGGGGTGGGGGTCCATCGGTGATCACCGCACCATCCCCTCCCTCAATCCCTCCCCTCCTAGCGGACGCGGTAGCGCCGCGGGGGAGGGAAGCGATCACATCGGCATCGCGCGGAGCGGAACTAGTCGTAAGTATCCTCATCCGCCCTGGCGCTGATGAACCCCGCGGCGCCCGGCATGTCCTCGTTCTTGCCCACCGGTTTGGTCGGCTTGTCCTTGGATTTCTGCACGTCCTCAGGCTTGCCGTGCCGGGCCGCCGCGTCCTTCTTGTGAGCCTTGTGCTTGTCGCCCATGGCGTCCTCCTGTTGCTGAAGGGAAGAACGCGCCAGTGCCGTTTTGGTGCCGCGCTACCGCCCCAGCGCCGCCTGCTCCGAAGTGATCCGCTCCATCAGCGGGTCGAGCTCCATGTTCACCGGTGCGTTGGCCGCCAGCCGCTGCTTCAGGAAGCCGATCGAGTCCTCCAGCACCTCGTCGAGGTCCTCCGAGCAGGTGAAGTCGCCGGCGACCCGCTTCACCTTGGAGTTGTCGAACAGCGCCGACCAGGTCTTGTCGCCGATCAGCGGGCCTTCCCAGGCCTTGTTGTAGGCGACCAGCGTGTCCGACGGCACATGGACGATGTTCGGGGCCAGCCCGACGCCGCGGCCGATGGCCTTGTAGATGTCGTCCCAGCTGTAGCCGCGGTCCGAAGTGATGTGGAAGATCTCGCTCAACGCCCCGTCCTTGCCGAACAGCTTGACGAACGGCACGGCAAAGTCCTTCGACCGGGTCAGCGTCCACGGCGAGGTGCCGTCGCCGGCGACGATTACGGGTTTCCCCTGCTGCATGCGGCGGATGACGATATCGCCCTCGCCCATCATGGTCGGCAGCCCGGTGCGCACCGTGTGGCTCGGCCGCACGATGGTCCAGGGCAGGTTCTTGGCCTCCGCCAGCAGCTTCTCGCAGGCGATCTTGGCCTGGCTATAGCCCCAGTACGGGTTCACTGCCGGAGTTTCTCGGTGATGATGTAGTGCCGGGCCGGCTTCTCGTAGACCGAGGCCGACGAGATGAAGATGTACTGTTTGGTGTTGCCGGCAAAGGTCGCGATGTCCTCGGCCATCTGCTCGGGGGTGAACACCATGAACTGCGCCACCACGTCGAACTGCATGGCGCCGAGCGTCCGGTACGAAGCCGGATCCTTCATGTCGCCGACGATCGAGGTCACCCCCGCCGGCAGCGCCGCATCGCGCTGGCCGCGGTTGAACACGCTGACCTTGTGGCCTTGCTTGACCGCATACTCGACGCACGGCAGCGAAATCTGCCCGGTGCCTCCAACGAACAGGACGTTGAGACCCATGGTAATCCTCCTCAAATTGATGGGCGTACCTCATCACCTGAGCGCCGCCATTTCAACCACGCACCACGAGGCAAGACGGCTCAGTCCCGCTTCACCTTGCGGATCGCCCCGGCCTGCGGATCATAACCGCGCGCCGCGAGGAAAAACGCCACCGCCGCGCACCCGGCCACCACGCCGAGCGAGACGAGGTCGAGCTGGCCGTACATGGCGAAGCGGATCAGCTCCACCGCATGGGTAAACGGGTTCACCACGCTCAGCCAGTAGACGATCTCGGCCCCGGATTTGCGCAGCTTCCACAACGGGTAGAGCGCCGAGGAGAGAAAGAACATCGGGAACACCACGAAGTTCATCATCCCGGCAAAATTCTCGATCTGCGGCGTGTAGACCGAGACGAGGAGCCCGATCGAGCCGAGCATCAGCCCGGCTAGGATGATCGCCGGGATGGCGGTGAGGTAGCCGAAATCCGGCACCCCGTAGCCGACCAGCCGCGCCACGATCAGGAACGCGTAGGCCTGCAGCAGCGCCAGGATCGTCGCGCCGGTGATCTTGGCAAACAGCAAAAATCCGCGCGGCAGCGGCGTCACCAGCATCACCCGCATCACCCCGGCCTCGCGGTCATAGACCATCGACAGCGCCGACTGCATGCACTGGAACAGGATGACGATCCCCACCAGCCCCGGCAGGATATACTCCTGGTAGGGCGTATAGGTCTGGTAGGGCGGCACGATCGAAACGCCGAGCAGGTCATGCAGGCCCGTGGCGAAAACGATGAGCCACAGCGCCGGCCGCACCAGTGCCGAGAGCAACCGTTCGGTCTGGCGCAGGAATTTTGCGATCTCGCGCCAGGTGATGGCGTAGACCCCAAGCCAGAGATGCTGCACGCTTACTGACACTTGTGCTCCGGCTCATCGGTGCCGAGCGTATCGAGCACGTTGGTCTGGTGCAAAAACCCTTCGAGCGGCGCTTCAGCGATGACGGCGTTGTGCGTCGCGAGGACGATGGGGAACCGCATCTGCCCGTCCCAGGGCCGGAAGTTGAGCTGCACGCCCTTGGCGCCGTCGATCTTCAGCCGGTTGCCGCGGATATAGTCGGCGGTCTTCTGGTACTCGCCGGTCCGCGCCTTGGCATAGGCGGTGACCACGGCCTTGGCGGCGATCCAGCTCGACCAGTCCTGCCCGGTCATCCGCCGCCCCTCGGTCAGCGTCTCGAAGCGGGACGTCACCTGCGTCGAGCCATCGCGATCCCAGCTCCATTGCCATTCCGAAGCGACCAGCCCGGTCGAACCCACCACCAGCCGCGGCAACTGCGTGTCATAAGGCAGGTAGCGGGAAAACTCGCCCTGGTGGTCGGCAACGAACACCACGTCATAGTCGGCATTGCCGGTGATCAGCAGCGAGTTGTTGCGCTCGCGGTTCGCCGGATCGGTGGCAAGGGTGAACTCGCGCTCGTCGACGATGTTGAAGCGCTGCCGTTCGGCCGAAGCGCGGAAGGCCGTCGCCATCGCCTTGTCGCGCGGCTCGGCGCCCACCAGCATCAGCACCTTGGTCCAGTTACGGGTGCGCAGCAGCTGCACCATCGCATCCGACAGCATGCGGTCCGACGCTGCAGTGTGGAGGAGGTTCGGGTAGCAGCGCTGGCGCAGATAATCTTCCGGCGCCGTGGCGTTGAGCAGCGTCACCGGCCAGTCGCGCGTCGCTGCCGCTACCTGGTCGACCAGTTCCGCCGGCAGATCGAGGATGACGAACTGCTCGCCGGCCTTCACCATCGCGTCGAGCTTTGCCACCAGCGACGCCGCGTCGGTGCCTTCCTGGTGATCCAGCACCACCTGCTGGTCCACCGCGTCCGACACCACCTTCATTTCCTCGACGCCCATCGTCGCCCCATCGATCGGATTGCCGCCGGGCGCGATCTCGATGCGGGTGTAGACCAGATCCGGGTGGTAGCGCGGATCGTCCTTGAGCCCCAGATAGCCGATCTTGATCTCGGCAGACAATGCGGGGGCGGAGAGGAGCAGCGACGCCGCCAGGGGAGGAGTCCTAGAAGCTTAGGTTTGAACCGGCGGTGCCACAGCGCCCCCTCGCCCCCGAGGGGAGAGGGTAGCGCAGGTGGGAGCGAAGCGACGTACCGTAGCTTGGGTGAGGGGAGAAGGGACAGGAGCCGCACGGCCATCCGCCAAGCACTAATCATCGATCACCACCGAATGCGGCACGCGTCCCACCGGCACCGACTTGATCGGCTTCATCGAGGCCATATCGATCACCGTAATGTCGTCCGACAGCCCGTTGGCCACATAGGCCCGCGTCTCGTCGCTACTGAGGTCCACCGACCAGGCGCGCTTGCCCACCAGCACATATTGCAGCACGTCGTGGGTCTTGCCGTCGATGATGACGATGTGGTTGGCGCGGCCGAGGCTGAGCAGGATCTTCGACCCATCCCTGGTCGTCGCCATCCCCACCGGGGTGACGTCTTCCTCGCGGAAGCCGGGCGGCACGAAGATCAGGCTGTCGCCCTTGATCTCGTTGGTCGCCGTATCGATGATGTAGATCTCGCTCGACAGCTCGCAGCTCACCCACAACTCGCTCCCGTCAGGGGTCAGGATGAAGCGGCGTGGCCTTGTGCCGACGAGGATGTTCTTGGTCACTGCGCCGGTAGCCGTATCGACCACATGCACCATGTCGGCGACTTCCGAAGTCACATAGGCGGTCTTGCCGTCGGGCATCACCAGCACGCCTTCCGGCTCGGCGCCGGTCGGAATGTCCTGGATGGAGACGCGGGTCGCCATGTCGATCGCTTCGAGCCGGGAATCCTCCTCGTTCGAGACGTAGATCACCTTCTCGTCCGGCGAGAACGCGAACACTTCCGGCGACGGCCCGGTGGGGATCGAGTTCACCACCTCGAGGCTCGCCACGTCGATCACGTCGATCGCGTCGTCGTCGCCGCAGGCGACATAGAGCAGTTCCTTTGCCGCGTTGAAGTGCATGTCGCGCGGCCGCCGCGAGGTGGCGATGCGTTTGACCACCGCCAGCGACTGGTCGAGCACCACCACTTCGTTGCCCTTTTCGGTGGAGACGAAAATCATCCCCGTACCCTTGGCGACGGCACGCGGCACCACACTCGAGGCGAAGAGGGCCGTCGCCGTCGCGACGAATGTGCGTCGGGTGAACCTCATTTGACGATGAACTTCCCCTTCAACCCGCGGTTCTCGTAGCCCGGCACATAAATCTCGTACTCGCCCGGGCGGATCGGCACGAAGGTGATGTTGAAGGTGCCGGCATCGTCGAACTCCACCGAGTAGAGCCCGTAGCTCTTCACTTCGAGGTCGTTGACGACGATCTGGTTGATCCACGAGTTGCGGAACAGCTCGGGCGCCACCACGGCAATCTCCTCGTTACCGTCGGAAGTGATGTCGAGCTTGTAGTATTTGCCGGTTTCGAGTTCCCACACCTCCTGCGAAAACTTCAGGTCCACGGTGTTGATCTCGAGCGTCAGGTCGGTGCCGTTGGCCGCGAGATTGCCTTCGGCATGCGCCACTCCGGCCAGCATGAGCACAGCGCCAGCAGCGGCAAAAATCGTCTTCATCATCGGGGCCCCCATAGGCAGTTTCGATCAGCATTATCGCAATTTACAATCTGCTGTCCCGCCGCGCGCCAGCAACCTCCGCGCCGCAATACATGATATAGCCAAGCCCAATGATCCCGGGTGCTAGCGCTGCACTCCGCAATGATATTTACGCGTTCCGCGGGAGGAACCATGCGCAGAATTCTACAGGCCGCTCTCTTGGGAATGACCCTGCTGATCGGCTTCGGCTCCGCGGCCTTCGCCCAGCATGGCGAACCGGAAAAACTGTCGCTCGGGGTGCAGGCCACCGGCACGGTGAAATGGGAGCTCGCCGCCATGCAGGCGCTCGAGCTCGACAAGAAGCATCACCTGAAACTCGAGATCCGCGACGTCGCCGACAGCAAGGCCGGGCAGATCGCGCTGCAGGCCAAACAAGTGGACGTCATCCTCTCCGATTTCGTCTGGGTCTCGATCCAGCGTAACCAGGGCAACATGGTCACCATGGTGCCACACTCGCTGACCGTCGGCGGCTTGATGGTCGATCCGGCCGCCGGCATCGCCACGGTCGCCGACCTGAAGGGCAAGACCCTCGCCGTCTCCGGCAGCCCGGTCGACAAGAGCTATGTCATCCTCGCCGCCTATTACAACAAGCTGACCGGCGGCAACCTCACCGACGACGCTTCAGCCAAGTTCGGCGCCCCGCCTTTGGTCAACGAACTGATCACCGGCGGCCAGGCCCAGGCGGCGCTGAACCTCTGGAACTGGAACTCGCGCGCCAAGCTGGCGGGGAAGACCGAGCTGATCTCGGTTGCCGCCATGCTCGCCGATCTCGGCGTCTCGGAAACCCCGCCATTGCTCGGCTGGGCCTTTTTCGACGAAACCGGTCGCGAGAAGAAAGCCGCCATCAAGGGCTTCCTCGATGCCAGCTTCGAGACCAAGAATGCCCTGCTGACCGACGATGCGCTGTGGGACAAGATCCGCGACGTGATGAATGTCGGCGATGACGATGCGCTGTTCGCCCAGCTGCGCGACGACTATCGCGCCGGCATCGTCACCAAATACGCTGCGTCCAACATGCAGCCGGCCGAAGAAGCCTTCGCCGTCATGGCCAAGTTCGGCGGCCCTGATGTCGTGGGTGACTCACCGAACTGGCCGATGGCACCTTCTGGAAAGGCTATCGCAAATAGCCGTTGAACTGCGCGACGGCAGAACCGCAGCCGTAACCACCGACCGGCAGCAGCAGCGCGCGGCGAGACGAGGCATTCCCCTCGAGCTCGTCAGCCTGCTGCTGCTGCTCGCCGCGTGGCAGGTGCTTGCCATGCTGTTTCCGTCGCGCCTGTTCCCCGCCCCCATCGATGTCGGCGCCCATGTCTGGACCCTGGCGACATCAGGCAAACTGCTGCCCGATCTCGGCAAGACCCTCACCCGCGCCATCATCGCCTTCAGCATCGCCATGGCGCTCGGCACCGCCATCGGCATCGGGCTGGGCCGCTCGCGCATTGCCGATCGGCTGTTCTCGGCCTGGGTGGTGATCGGCCTCAACGTTCCGGCCATCGTCATCGCCATCGTGCTTTACATCTGGCTGGGGCTCACCGAGTTCGCGCTGATCCTCGCCGTGGTGCTCAACAAGCTGCCCCTGGTCATCGCCACCATCCGCGAGGGGGTGCGCAGCTTCGATCCCGCCTATGACGATCTCGGCCGCGCCTTCCGCATGCCCTTCCTGCGCCAGCTGCGGCTGATATCGGTGCCGCAGCTGATGCCGTTCGTCCTGGCGGCGGCCCGCACCGGGCTGAGCCTGATCTGGAAGATCGTCCTGGTTTTCGAGGTGCTCGGCTCCGATGGCGGCGTCGGTTTCCGCATCTCGGTGTTCTTCCAGTTCTTCGACATCAAGGGCATCTTCGCCTACACTACCGCCTTCATCCTGGTGGTCTTCGTCTTCGAGTACCTGATCCTCCGGCCGCTGGAACGGCGGGTGCTCAGATGGCGGCAACCGCGATGACTGGTCCCCGCCTCGATATCGCCGTCGCCGGCAAGCGCTTCGATTTCCTGCCCGAGCCCCTGCTCGAGGATTTCGAGTTCACGGTCGAGCCCTCCTCGGTGGTGGCTTTGGTCGGCCCCTCCGGCGTCGGCAAATCGACGCTGCTGCGCATGGTCGGCGGCATCGACACGCGGTTTTCCGGCAGCGTGCGCGTCGCTGGCGTGCCTGCCGCGGCCGCCCCGCCCGCCGGCTTCGTGTTCCAGGATGCGCGGCTCCTCCCCTGGCTGACCGCGCTCGACAATATCCGCGCCGTCCGTCCGGAGACCACCGCAGCCCAAGCCACCGAAATGCTGCAGCGTGTCGGGCTCGCCGGCTTCGAGCATTACTTCCCGCACGAACTCTCGGGGGGCATGCAGCGCCGGGTGGCGCTGGCCCGCGCCTTCTCGGTCAACCCGCGTCTGCTGCTGCTCGACGAACCCTTCGTGTCGCTCGACCGCACCCTGGTGCGGGAGATGGAAGAGGTGCTGTTCGCCCTGATCGAGCAGAGCCGCCCCACCGTGCTGCTGGTCACCCATCTGCCCGAGGATGCCGCCATGCTGGCCGACCGGGCCATCGTGCTCGCCGGCCGCCCCGCCCGCATCGCCGCCGACTACCGCTTCGATGTGCCGCGCAGCCAACGCGGCCGTAGCGAGCGCGAAGCCATCGCCAACCAGATCGCCGCCGCCATCGCCGGCGAGGAGCCCGACGTCCGATGACCGAGCCCGTCCTCGCCCTCGCCGATGTCAGAAAGTCCTACGGCGGCAATGAAGCGCTGAAGGGCGTCTCCCTTACCATCGCCCCCGGCGAAATCGTTGGCCTGCTCGGCCCCAACGGCGCCGGCAAGTCCACCCTGTTCCAGCTCTGCTCGGGCCTGTTCTTGCCCGATGGCGGCACGGTCGAGCTGTTCGGCATGGGCTACAAGGACAAGGCGTCCGAGATCCTCACGCGCCTCGGCGTGGTGTTCCAGTCGCGCTCGCTCGATCTCGACATGAGCGTACGCGCCAACCTCAAATTCCACGGCAACCTGTTCGGCCTCTCCGGTAAGCTGCTCAATGAGCGGATCGACACCGCCGCGGCGTTCTTTGCCGTCACAGAGCTGATCGACAAGCCGGTCCGCACCCTCTCGGGCGGCAACCAGCGCCGCATCGAAATCGTCCGCGCCACGCTCAATAGCCCATCGCTGCTGCTGATGGATGAGCCTTCAGTCGGCCTCGACCCGACGACGCGAAAACTGTTGGGCCAGCACATCCGCGGCCTGCGCGACACGCACCAGACCTCGATTCTCTGGGCCACCCACCTGGTCGAGGAAGTCGAACACGCCGACCGCATCGCGCTGATCGTCGGCGGCAAAATCATCCGCATCGGCACCCCGGCGGAGATCATCGCCGCGGCGGGGACGGAAACGCTGGATGCGGCCTACACTGCGCTGACCGGGGTGAAACCGGCTGTGGCGGCGGCGGTGGAGTAGCTACCAGCGCCGGTGCGGGCTGACCCCCACCCTTGATCCCTCCCCCTAAGAAGGGGGCGGGAGACGATAGAACCTCGATGTCAGTGGAGGGGTCCCCCTCCCCCTTTTGGGGGGAGGGGACAGGGGTGGGGGGCCACAGCCACCGGCCCATCGTTTGGCAGCTCTACCGATAATTCCGCGGATCGGTCTTCCTGAACTCCCACGGCGCATCGATCTTGGCCCCCGGCTGGAACACTCCGAGCCCAGCCGCCTTGGCTTCCTCTTCCTGAGCCACGTAGTCCTCGCCCTGCTCGAGAAACGCCCGCGCCATGCCCAGCCGCACCAGCTCGGCGCCAATATCCTTGCCGCCGGACATGCAAACTCCATAGCGGCGGTTGAACTTGTCCGGCTCGTCGGGCGTGAGCGTGCAGCTCGCCTCGCCCGAGCCGATCAGCTCGCCCAGCGCCTGCCGCGCCGCGCCGTAGCAATCCCACAACAGGTCGCCGACATAGCACTTCTGCGGCCGCTCCGGCGCGTCGACGGCCCAGAGGATCACCCGCTGCTTGTCCACCATGATGATGTCGGCATCCACCACCTTGGCGGCCCCGTTCACCACCTCCTGCGCGGCGACGCCGGACACCGCCGACACCAGCAGCAGCGCCGCAAGGCGCAATTCCCCATGCATCATTGGCTCCCCTGCACCCGCCCGTCCGGCAGGATATTGCGTGTGACCGTCGCGGCGGCCAGTTGCTCGAGCTTCAGCTTGGCGCGGGTGAAGCGATTGTCGCTCAGCACCGCGCCGGTGAAATCGGCATTGTTGAGCGCCGCGCCATAGAAGTCGGTCAGCGACACCTTGGCATCCTTGAAGCTGGCCCCCGGAGCCGTCGCCAGGAGGAACCCGGCGCTGATGATGGTGGTGCCGTCGAACTTGGTCCGCCCCAGGCTCGCCTTTTCGAAGTTGGTGCGCTCCAGCGAGGCGCCGGTGAGATCGGCATTGTTGAGCCGCACCTGCTTCATCACCGCCCAGTCGAGGTTGGCGCCGCTCAGATCGGCGCCGGTCAGCCGCGCGTGCTGCATCCGCGTCGCCGTCAGGTCGGCCTTGCCGAGCTTTACGCCCGACAGCTGCGCCTCGTAGAACATCGCATCCTTGAAGTGCCCGCCGCTGAGATCTGCGCTGCCGAGGTCGGCGAGGTTGAAGTTCGCCCCCTCCGCCATCACCCCGCTGAGATTGGCGCCCTTCAGGTTGGCGCGATGAAAGCTCGCATTGGTGAGGTTGGCGCCAGAGAGGTCGACGCCCGACAGGTCGAGCTTCTTGAAGCTCTCGTTGCTCAGGTCGCAGCCGCGGCACTCGCTGCGTGCCCCGCTTCTGAGTTCATCCGCCGGGCTGGCAAGCGCCGCACCCGGCGCCAGCAGCAACAGCGCCAACAGGGCCATCCGCATCATTTGCCTCTTCCCCACATCACCGGACGGGCCTCGTGTCGGGCTCGTACGGCTTCTGCACCACTTCGAGCCGGGTTGCCGACTGGAAGTAGTTCCTGTTGATCTGCTGCGTCTCGAGGTTGATCGAGGTCTGCCCTTTTTTGCGGAAGTAGGTGGCTTCGAGCCGCATCCGCGCGTCGCCCTCCGGGCTGTCCGCCGTGCAGATTTCGTGGACGAAGATCTTGCCCACCGGCAGTTGCCCATCGGTTGGCTCGAGATTATCGCAGCTCTGCGCCCAGCGCCCGTAGCGCGATTTGAGGTTGCGCGACAGTGTCATCGCCACCCGCCGCTCGCGGTCCGCCGCCCGCTCGTCGGTGACCACGCGGATGCCGCGGGCAATGCCGCCGGCGTCGATCAGCACCGAGAACACCACCGGGTGGGCATAGATCGAGTTGCCGCCCTGCATCACCCGATATTCCGTCTCCAGCGCCTTGGCGATGTAGTCGGCCTCATCGTCATTGGTGAAATACACCTCATGCAGCCCGCTCGCTTCCGCCGGGCAGCTCTCAAATTCCGCAAAACTCTTGAGCGGTGTCGAGGGCGGCCCGCCATTGGTGCCGCAGGCGATCTCGGCGATCTCGGCGGGCGGAATCTGGCTGATCGGCTCACCGAACCTGATGTCCCAGATGGTGTATTTGGGCACGAGGTTGGCGTCGAACTGCGCCGGCGCCGGCGTCACCGCCAGCGCCGCAGCGACGCCGATCGAGGCCAGCAGCAAAAGGAGCCGCATCGCCTACTTCTTCAGGAAGGCGCAGGACTTCTCGGCCGAGGCGCCGAAATAGAACGCGCAATCCTCGTAGGTCGCCTTGGGCTTGCCCTGGATGTGGGTCTGGATGTAGGCGACGAGGCTGAGGATATCTTCCTTTTTCAGCGACTTGCCCTTGTGCGGCATCTGGCCCTCTTCGAAGTCGGCCTTGGTCATGCCGTAGCAGCGGTCGTCCTTATAGGCCTGGGCGTCGTGATACGGCATCGGCGAGCCCGGGATGCCGCAACTGATGATTTCGACAAAACCCTGCGCATCGAGGCCGGAGTTCGCGCAGCAGCGCCGCGGCGCCGTCCGAGCGCGGGTTCTTGCCGAGGCCATTGCCGTCCCAGCCGTGGCAGGAGACACAGTTGCCACCCTTGCTGCCATAGACCACGACGCCACGATTGATATCGGCGCCCGCCAGCAACGGGTCGAGTTCGACTGCCGCGGCGTCGGTCGCGGGGGCTTGGGCGGGAGCGGCAGTCTCGGCTGCCGGGGCATTGGCCGGCGGCTGCGCCGCGTTGAGCGCAAGCGGGGTGACCGCCACGAGGCCCGCTGCGAGGAGCAGCGCCAGGGATTTGCGGTTGAGGAGCGACATCGGGAACTCTTCTTTCTTCAATGAGCTGTGCCGGGCGGTTGGAAACCGCCCGGCTTGATCAGATTGTCTGTGGTCGCGAGCCCGATCTCAGAGCGAGAACACGTAGAGCACGTTCGCCGCAGGACGGTTGGCGAGCTCGGGGTACCCGAAAGTGCTGACGGCGCTGCCGCCAGATGCGATCGCGATATACTCCTTGTCGCCGACCTTGAAGGCGATCGGCGGGGCGCTGAACGAGCCGCCGACATTGATCGACCACTTCTGCTCCAGAAGTTCTTGGCATCATAGGCGCCGAACGTGCCGTCCATCTCGCCGGTCCACACCAGGCCAGGCGTGGTCATCACGCCGGCATAGTTCGGATACGGACGCTCGACCTTGGCCACCTGCTTGCCGGTGGTGACGTCGAACGCGAAGATCGCGCCGGTCTGGGCGCCCGAAGCCGCTGCCGCGCCACCGGCGAACGTCGTCGCTCCCGGCGCCACGTCTTCCGGCGCCTTCTGTTCAACCGTCAGGTCCGAACAGCCTTCGATGCCTGCGCCATAGGCGATGTTGGTGCTGCTATCGACCGCCGGGGGCCAGAAGTTCATGCCGCCCTGGATGTTGGGGCAGGTGTTCACCGTCTCGCCGCCACGACGCATCGTGCCGTTGGCATAGACCTGGAGAGGCTTGGACGCATCATACTCCACCGGCTTGCCGGTCTTGGGGTCGATGCCCTTGGTCCAGTTCAGCTTCGACACATACGGGTTCGCCGCGATGAACGAGCCGTTGGTGCGGTCGAGGGTGTAGAAGATGCCGTTACGGCCAAAATGCGCCAGGACCTTGCGGTCCTCGCCGTCGACCTTGGCATCGACGAGCAGTTGGGCGCCGACTTCGTCATAGTCCATGTAGTCGCCGGGGGTGTACTGGAAGTGCCACTTCAGCTCGCCGGTATCGGCGTCGAGCGCCACGGTCGAGTTGGAATAGAGGTTGTCGCCCGGACGATATTCCGGATCGTACATCGGCACCGGGTTTCCCGTGCCCCAGTAGGTGGTGTTCGAAGCTTCGTCGTAGGAGCCCGTCACCCAGGCCGCGGCGCCGCCGGTCTTCCAGCAATCGGGGTTACCCGACTGGTCGCACAGCCAGGTTTCGGCGCCGGGCTGGCCGGGCTCCGGAACCGTGTAGAAACGCCAGACTTCCTCGCCGGTCTTGGCGTCGAGCGCCGCCACCCAGCCACGAGTTGCCCAGTCACCATAGGACTGGCCGACCAGGATCTTGTCCTTGATCACCAGCGGCGCGTTGGTGAAACCTTCGCCCGGCTCCTTGCCGACCTGCTGGTCCCACACCACGTCGCCGGTCTCGTCGTCGAACGCCATGACGCGGCCGTCATTGAGGACGGTGATCACCAGGTTGTCGATCAGCGCCAGGCCGCGCGATGCCAAGAGGATGCCGCGGCTCGGATCCTTGTCGATGCCGGTATCGCCGACCCACACGGTCTTGCCCTGCTTGCCGTCCGAAGCGTCGATCTTGTAGGGCGTGCCCCACGGGTCGGAAATGTAGAGGAAGCCGTCCTTGGCGAGCGGCGTCGCCTCCATCGAGCCGGCGCCGAACCCGGCGGGCTCCGAGCCACCGATCGGCACGGCGAAGGCGAGCTTCAGCCCCGAGACGTTGTCGGCGGTGATGTCGCTGAGCGGCGAGTAGCGGTGTGCGTCATAAGTGCGGTGCACCATGAGCCAGTTGCCGGCTTCCGCCTCGCTGTCCGCGGCGGCAAGCCGCGCGGCGGTCACATCCGCGGCCGCTGCCATCCCCGGCAGGACCAGCATGCTGCCCGCCAACATGGCGGACATCAGGTGTTTCAGGTGCATTCGTCTCCCCCTTCAGGATCGTTCTTGTCTGGCACTCTGGCGCCACATAAGACCGATGCGCGGGGAAGTTTGCCTATGTCATCTATTGGAAATTCTGCTGCACCGCAGCGGCGACGCGGCCGCCCGCCAGTTCCTTTTCCGGCCGGGACCTTTCCGGCGTCGGCAGCTCCAGGACACTGTCGGCCGGGACGTTCTGGGCGTACTCGTGCCGGCAGAAATCGGTCAGCCGCTTGAAGATATTGGCATAACCCGGCAGCGTCATCAGGTGCTTGGGCATGGCAAGGACGATCGAGCGATCCATGCCGCCCAGCGTATAGACCCTGAGCCGCGCCCGCACCGAGTTGGGCAGGCTCGGCAACAGTGACAGCGGCACATGTGTCGTCGCAAGGCCCTCGGCCACGATATCGGTAGCCGCCACATAGGTCATCGCCGAGAAGGCCGGCGTCGCATAGGGCAGGTTCGAACGGTACCAGGCGTCGGACACCGGCCGCATCGGCACGTTGGCGCTGATTTCGACATAGCGGGTCAGCGCGTGGTCGAGCTGGTTCGTCTTCACCCCCTTGGTCAGGGCCTTCTCCAGCATGCCGAGCGGCAGTTCCGCCGGCACCAGCAGCACCATCGGATCGCGGAACAGCAGGGCCGTGGCAAAGCTCGAGCGATCCTCGGCCAGCGCATCGTCATTGACGATCACGCAGTTGAGCTGGTGCAGCCTGAGCTGCTCCACCAGCTCGCTGCTGGTGGTCGAATAGCTCACTTCGAACTTGGCAAAACCCTGCTCGTCGCTGGCGATGCGCGCCGCCGCCGACAGGAAGCGCCCGCGCAGCGTCGGGCTGAGCCCGATCCTGAGGAACACCCGGCTGTCGACATAGCGCTTCTCGTGCTCGTCGATCGCCTGGTCGAACCTGCGCAGCACTTCGTCGGAGAACTTGAACCAGTACTCGCCCGACGGCGTCAGGCTGACCGTTCCGGTGCGGTTGCGATTGATCAGCTGGGTGCCCAGCCGCTCCTCGAGCTTGGCCAGCTGCTGGCTGATCGAAGGCTGGCTCAGCCCGACGCGCCGCGACGCCTTGGTGATCGATCCTGCGATCACCACGGCGCGGAAGATCTGCATCTGCTTGAGGGTGATGTCCATTGTGGCCCTGGAATGGTGGGCGCTTATGTCATCACAATACGACACATCCGATAAGGCAATATAAGGTCGTATACCCCCCATTTGCGGGGTGCGCAGAAAAGCCCTCCCCATTTCTGGAGAGGGCTTTGATAACGCTGTCAGATTCGGCTTACTGCGCGGCCGGAGCCGCTTCCGCCGGGGCAGCCGCGCCATCGGCCGGGGCGGTGGAGAAAGTCTGCAGGTAGGCGACGATATTGTCGAGGTCGGCCTGCTCCTTGAGCCCCGGGAAGCTCATCTTGGTGCCCTTTACAAAGTCCCTGGGCTTGGTGAGGAACTCGTGCAGCGTCGCGGACGACCAGACGAGGCCACCGGCACCCGCATCGGTCATCGCCTTCGAATACTTGAACTCCGGGGCGGTGCCGGCGACGCGGCCGAACAGCTCGTTGAGCTCGGGGCCCACCTTGTTCTTGGCGCCGTCGCCCACCGCATGGCAGGACGCACACTTCTTGAACACATTGGCGCCGGCCGCCGCATCGCCTTGGGCAAAGGCCGAGCCTGCGAACAGGGCCGTGATCACCAAACCAAGAGCCAGAACTTTCATTCAACATTCCTCCAAACAGCCGCCGGACGCGCGACGGACCCAGTCACATGGGCAATCTCTGGCGGGCGCAAAGGTTGCGAGTCAAGCGACCGCACGTCGCAGGGGGCTGTGGCGCCATTGGGCGGCGGCGCGGCCTGAAGGCGCTGGCACAGGGCTTGCTTCGCATGTTGCGGCACGCGACTGACAGGCCGGTGCGGGAAGAGCACCCCTCCCCTGTCCCCTCCCCGCAAGGGGGAGGGAGACGCCCTCTCTGACGCCAGTGTTTTGGTCTCCTCCCCCTCGCGGCGACCTCTTGTCGTCCCCCTTGCGGGGGAGGGACAGGGTGGGGGGTGCTCTTCCCGCACCAAGCTATCATACGCGATTGCTCATCCCTCACGGATGCCCCTTCCGCAGCCGCCGGATGCCCAAAAACACCAGCAGCACCACCACCGGGGCCGACACCGCCAGCATCTCGCCCTTCGAAAACGGCAGCACCTCGAGCAGCCCCTCAAAAATGTAGCCGAGGATTCCCAGCGCGTAGTACGAGATGGCGATGATCGACAGCCCTTCGACCGTCAGCTGCAGCCGGTACTGGCTGCGGCCGGTCTGGCTGATCGCATCGAGCACCGAGCGGTTCTGCGTCTGGATCGACAGGGTGATCCGCGCGTCGAGCAGTTCGATCGAGCGCCGCACTTTGTCGGTCAGCGCGCTCAACCGCTTCTCCATCGCCTTGCAGGTGGCGAGTGCCGGATGCACCCGGTTGTTGAGAAACCGCTCGATGGTGGTGAACTCGCCGATGGCGTGCTCGCGCAGCCGGGTCAGCCGCTCCGCCAGCACCTCGCCATAAGCCTGCGTCGCGGCAAAGCGGAAGCTCGTCTCCTCGACCGTCCGGCTGATATCGACACTCAGCTTGTGCAGCGCCTCGAGCGACAACTGATGTTCTTCGGCGGTGTCGCCGCCTTGCCCGACCTTGAGCATGATGGCCCCCAGCTGCCGCTCGTAATCGGCGACCCGCCCGCCCATCTCGCGCGCCAGCGGCAGCCCGATCAGCGCCATCGTCCGGTAGGTTTCGATCTCCAGCAACCGCCTGACGATCACCCCGATCCTCAGCTCGCCGCTACGCCCCGCCGCCACCTCGAAGCGGGTGAAGCCATCGGCGTCGAGGTGAAAATCCGTCGCCGCCTGCGCCCCGTCGTCGAAGATCGACGAATAGCAGAGGCTCAGCGGATTGAACCCGGCAAGCGCCGCTGCCTCGATCGTTGCGGTCGGCATCACATCGATGCGGGTGGCGAACACCAGCAGCAGCTTTTCATGCAGCTCGAGCCCGATCCCCTCGGGCCTGGGGTCCCAGTCGTCGGCCGGCCCGCTCCAGGTCATGGTGGCGAACTCGTTGTGCAGCTCCCAGGTCACCTGCCGCCCGCCGCGGCTGAACGCCAGTTGCCGGGCCCAGGCTGGCCCTTCCGGCGCCACCCCGGCCACCACCGCCATCTGCGCATGCAGCGCCCTGAGGTCGTTGCCGCCGTCGGCGCTCATGAAGGCCAGCCGCCGGATGCGGATCGGCGGGGTCATCCCGAGCACCGGCCGCGCATGCGTCTCCGCATCGATCAGCCGCCGATAGCTGTGCTCACGCCATTCCGTCACTGCCCGTCACCTCTCAACCACCACGGGCCGTTTCGCCTTGCCCACTTGCAGCCTGAACGCAGCCGCGTCGCGCAGCAATCGTCACTTCGTCGCGCTTAGCCGCCCGGATGTTGGCATTTCCAATGCGATGCATAGGCAGAGGCGATTGGCCGGCCATGCTAGCGGTGGCGGCAACCTGAAAAGATGCGCTCACCGTCCAGAACTTGCCGTAGCGAGACGAGACGAGCCGCCGGGTCTGGAGGAACAGGTCTTGGACGACGTAAAGGCGGTGGTCATCGGATCATCAATCGAAAGGCGCGACTACACCCCGGTGTTGCGCTGGCTGATCGTCACCGTGCTGGTGGCGATCGGGCTGCTGACGCTGTGGCAGCTGGGCTTCCTCGGCTCGGTGCTGCAGTCCGACCACACCCGCATCTCGCTCCTGATCTTCGCCATCTTCGTCATCACCAGCCTCCATTGCCTGGTGCAGGCGATCGACATCAGCCGCGAGCTGATCGCCGCCCGCCGCGCCCGCGCCGTGATCGAAGCTGAAAGCAGCTCGGGTTTCCGTCTTGCCGGCAACAACGTGCTGACCGGCGCCGGCACCCTGCTCCAGCCCGGCGTCCTCACCACCCATGTCGGCAACCTGGTGAAGAAGGCCGAGATCCGCGGCAAGGGCCAGCTCGATCAGACCCTGCTGCTGCGTTCGGTCGCCGACAGGCTCCGGGCCCGCGAAAAGATCGGGCTCTTCGTTTCCGAGGGGCTGCTGCGCCTCGCGCTGCTCGGCACTGCCATCGGCTTCATCCTGATGCTGATCCCGATCGCCGGCCTCAACTCGTTCGACGCCGACACGCTGCGCGGCGCACTCTCCGGCATGACCGGCGGCATGGCCGTGGCGCTCAACGTCACCGTCGCCGGCATTGCCACCGCGCTGATCCTGAAGTTCCAGTATTTCCAGCTCGATGCAGCCATCGGCGAGCTGTTCTCCGGCATTGCCGAGGTCTCCGAAATCTACGTCGTTCCGGCGATCGAGCGGAGCCACGATGGACGGGCCTAGCCTCTTCACCGGCGCCGAGAGCGACGACGGCACCTTCGTTCCGTTCACCGATATCCTGTTCAACGTGCTGCTCGGCTTCACCATGATGGTGTTCGTCGCCTTCGCGCTGATCCGGCCGGACGCCAAATCCGGCATCATCGACACCAATGCCGAGTTCATCATCACCACCACCTGGCCCGATGATAGTGACGACGACATCGACACCTATGTGCAGGATCCGACCGGCAATGTGGTCTGGTACCACTCGATGCAGAAGGGCTTTGTCACCCTCGATCGCGATGACCGCGGCAACTACCTCGACGAAGTCACCGTCAACGGCGTCACCCACCGCATCGCGCTGAACCAGGAGACGGTGTCGATCCGCGGCATCGTGCCGGGCGACTACGCCGTCAACATCTACCACTTCACCAACCCCTCGGCCGCCGCGGTGCCGGTGACGGTGAAGATCGAAAAGATCAATCCCAAGCTGTTCGTGGTCTACTACGACACCCTGGTGCTCGATCACAAAGGCGACGAGAAGACCGTCGTCCGCTTCACCCTCGACCAGGATGGCGCGGTCAGCAACATCAACACCGTGCCGGTCTCGCTGATCCAGGCGGTCCGCAAATGAGCCCGCTGGTTATCGTTGGTGCGGTGGCGCTGTTCCTGGTCCTCGCGCTGTTGCTGCTCAGCCTCAACCTCACCTCGCTTTGGCAGTGGTGGATCAAGGCCGGCGCCATCGTCGTCACCCTCGGCGCGGTAATTGTGCTGTACTTCACCATGACCGGCCTCGTCGGCTGGGCCAGCCCGGGACAGATGCCGAAGCGCTTCGGCCTCCTCGCCACCCGCATCGTCGAGCCCGACAAACTCGCGAACCTGCCCGGCGCCATCTACCTGTGGGTCGAGGAGGTCGACGATCGCCAGATCGTCATCGGCCCGCCGCGCGCCTTTCAGGTCCCCTACAAGGTCGAGATCGCCACCGAGGTCGCCTCGGCCCAGCAGCAGATCGAGGCCGGCGGCAAGGTGCTCGGCCAGTTCGCGGCTACCGGCAGTGCCGAGGCCAACACCGCCCAGACTGCGCAGCAGCAGGGCCAGGGCGCCATCAACACTGACGGCAACGCCAATCTCCAGGCCAGCGGCGGCGGCGAAGGCGCCGAAAAGATCGGCGACCCCGGCGCCCTCAGCTTCTCCGAAATGCCCCCGGTCGACCTCCCCGACAAAGCCGCCGTCATCCAGATGAGCCAGTAGAACGGCGCCGGTCTCTCCGTGATCCTCCCTCGCGTGGCGGGGGAGGGGGACCAGCGAAGCTGGTGGAGGGGGCAGCCAGACCCTCGGTAGGGCAGAAACAAGCCCCGACTACTTGCTCAGCGCATCCGCCGCATAGCTCAGCGCATGCTCGACCGCCCGGATTTCCACCACCAGCGGCGCCACCTTGGGATCGGACTCCCAGGCCGTGTACCCGCGTTGCCTGGCCAGTTCGGTGAGATCGGCTGCCCGCTGCCCGACGATCCCCGCCGCCGTCCGCGCTTCGCCCAGCGCATCGGCGCGTACCGAACTCGGCGTCTGCGGGTTGTTGGCGAGACTTTGCAGCCGCCTGGCGTTGATCTTCCACTGCCGCGCGAACTCCTCCGCCCGCTTCAGGCGGAACGAGATCACCGTATCGCTGAGTGCTGCCTCTCCCATGCCCCCACCATTGATTCGGGTCGCCCAGGAGTCAATTTGGCACGCTGAATTTGATCGTCAGATGGCAATGCGAGGCATCGGCCGAGCTAAATCAGTGGCTTCAGATCACCCAACAGCGTCGGCACCAGTTCGCTCACCGTCGGATGCACATGCATGGTGCCGATGATGGTGTCGACATCGACCCCCGCCGCCATCGCCTCGAGCAGCGACTGCATCACTTCGTCGCCTTCGATCCCGAGCAGTGCCACCCCGAGGATCCGCCGCGTCTCGGCATCGGCGAACACCTTCATGAACCCCAGGGTCTCTGCCCGCTCGTTGGCCCGGCTGACCCGGGTCATCGGCCGCACCGCCACCAGCGCCTCTCTGCCCGAGGCCCGCACCTCGGCTTCGCTCATCCCGGCCCGCCCCAGCGGCGGATCGATATAGAGCGCATAGGCCGGCACCCGCTGGCTCACCTTGCGGTCGGCGCCATCGAGCAGGTTCTGCGACACGATTTCGAAATCATTGTACGAGGTGTGGGTGAAGGCCCCGCGCCCATTCACGTCGCCCAGCGCATAAATATGCGGCTGGTTGGTCCGCAACTGATCGTCGACCGCGATGTAGCCGTCATCGTCGAGCCCCACACCGGCCTGCGCCAGCTGCAGGTCCTCGACATTGGGCACGCGGCCCAGCGCCAGCAGCAGATGGCTGCCTGCAACCACCTCGCTGCCGCCGCGATAGCTGACTGCCACGCCATCGCCGTGCCGCGCCGCCGCCATGCAGGTTGCGTCGGTGATCACCCGGATGCCCTCACCTTCGAGGATATCGCGGATCGTCGCCGAGACGTCCTTGTCCTCCCGCGCCGTGAGCCGTGAGCTGCGCGCCAGGACCGTCACCTCGGCTCCGAAGCGCCGGTAGATCTGGGCGAACTCCAGCGCGATGTACGAGCCGCCTGCGATCAGCAGGTGTTCTGGCAGCGTATCGAGCTCGAGGATCGAGCTGTTGGTGAGGTAGGGCACCCCGGCCGCCCAGTCCGGCACCACCGGCCGCGCCCCGGTATTGAGAAAGAACTGCCTGCCCTCCAGCACCTCCCCGTTCACCTCCACCGCGTTCGGCGAAACGAAGGCCGCCGAGCCACGGAACACCGTGAGGTTGGGAGTCGAACCCATCCAGTCGTCGAGCCCCTGGCGCGAGGCGAGCACGACCTTCTCCTTCCGCGCCTTTACCGCCGCCATGTCGATGCTGACCGGCCCGGTCATCACCCCGAAATCCCTGGCACGCCGCGCCAGCCAGGCCACCCGGGCGCTCGCCACCAAAGTCTTCGTCGGCTGGCACCCGTCATTGACGCAGGTGCCGCCCATATGCCGCCGCTCGATCAGCGCCACCGTCTGTCCCGCATCGGCCAGCCGCGCTGCGAGGAACGGCCCCGCCTGCCCACCCCCAATGACAACGGCGTCGAACGATCGGCTCATGGCTGGATCTCCTGTCTGCTCCGAAACCTTAGCCGCCGATGTCTCAGTCGTCTCCCTCCCCCGTTGCGGGGAGGGATCAAGGGTGGGGGGGTGCCACACGCTCCCGCGCCCGTTCATAGCTCGCCTGCACCGACAGCCCTTCGCCTTGGCCGCGGGCACTGCTAGGCTCATCCCGTCTGCAATAGGGTTGGCGCGCCATCCCGGTCGCGCCCCATGGCTCGGGGAATAACAATGCCCGCCAAATCGAAACCAGCCGACGCCGCCACGATGGTCAACGAGGACGCCATCCGCCAGCGCGCCTACTATCTGTGGGAAGCCGACGGGCGCCCCGATGGTAAGCACGACCACTACTGGTCGCGCGCCCATAATGAGGCCACCCAGGCCTATGCCGAAGCGACCGCCAACGGCGTCGCCAAAGCCAGTAAGGGCAAGAGCCGTGGCGCCATTCCGGCCGCCGTCAAAGCCAAACCACCCAAGCAAGCCAAGCCGCTCAAGGCCAAGGCGGACGCCAAGCCGGCGAAGAAGGCCGCGACCAAACCACGGGCCGCAGCGGTAGCGGCAAAGAAGGCGAAGTAGGTTCAGTCGTCTCCCTCCCCCTTGTGGGGAGGGATCAAGGGTGGGGGCCGCGCGCTCGGAGCGCGGGAATGCCCCACCCAGCTACGCAACGGACTTGGCTAACGCCAAGTCCTGCTTCGCTACCCTCCCCACAAGGGGGAGGGACAGCGCCGACCTCAGTCCTTCGCCGCGATGGCGATGATTTCGACCTTCAGCGACGGGTGCGCCAGGCGCGCTTCGATGCAGGCGCGGGCCGGCGGGTTGGCCGGGTCGATCCAGGCGTCATAGACGGTGTTCATCGCCGCGAAGTCGCCGATATTGTTGAGGATCACCTGGCAGTACAGCACCTTGGACTTGCTGCTGCCGGCCTCGGCCAGGAGCTTGTCGATCGCCTGCAGCACTTCGCCGGTCTGCTTTTCGATCGTGCCGTTATAGTCGGTCGCGACCTGCCCGGCGAGATAGACGGTATTGCCGTGGACCACGGACATGCTCATGCGCTTGCCGGGCTGGTGACGGGTGATGCTCATCGAATGCTCCTCAAAAGAATGGCGGAGCCTCTGTAGCGGCTGCGTCCGGCGGGAGGAAGCAGAACTTCCGCCGCACGCGCTCGTCAGGCGTCAGGACTCGCGCCCGGCCCAGCCCGGCAGATAGGAGGCTTCCGGGCCATGCGCCAGGTCCAGCGCCTGGGCCACCGCCATATCGAAGTTGCGCGTCAGAACGGCCATATCGATGTTGCGCCGCAGGAAGTCTGCCCACAGGAATTCCGCATACGGCATGCTGTCCTTGGCGTAACCGCCGGCCCGCCGCAGCGCCCCGGCCAGCGAGCGGTAGGGATCGTCCGCCAGGTCCTCGATGCGCTTGGGGATGGCGCCATAGGCCCGGCGCCGTCCCGCTGCATCGAACGGGTGCAGCCAGTTGCGGTTGTCCATGAAGGTGCGGAACGCCGACCGTTCCAGGGCGCTCAGGTCGGCGACGATATTGACCAGCACATGCTCCACCCCCTCCTCATGCAGGGCCCGCGCCAGGTGGTGGTTGTCGATCAGCCAGGGCCGGGCGCGCGGCCCGAGCACCACCGGGATCATGTGCCGGCCAAGGAAATCCGGCTCGTCGGCGAGGGTTCGGGCCCGCCATTCGGTGCGCTTGCGGGCCACCTCCCTGAAACCCACCGTCATCTGGGTCGGCCGCAGCGCTGTGATGGCAAACGGGTGCAGCAGTGGTTCGACGCTATGCGGCATCGATCTTCTCCTTGCTTGCTCCGGCGCCGGCGGCAACCACGGCGTCGTCGACGCTGTGGGTAGCGCGCTGCGCCAGCTCCGCCGCGCCCGCGGCGATCAGCAGGTCGCGCACCCCGTCGCGCACCCGCGCCAGCAGCAGCGTCAGCCCTTGCGCCCGCATCCGGGCATCGAACTCGATCAGCGCTTCGGCTGCCGTACTGTCGAGATCGAAACTCTCCTCGAGGCTGAGGATCACCACGCGCGCCGCCGGTTCGGCCGTCTGTCGCCGCCCGATGATCCCCAGTACCGTCTCCGCGTTGGCGAAGAACAGTGGCACCATCGGGCGCCAGATCGCCATCCCAGGCGGGCTCACCGCCTCTGGATGGCGCGCCAGATCGACGAAATCATGGCTGCCCGCCAGCCGCCCCAGCCGCACGATGTTGGGCGTCGCCAGCCGGCTCAGCAGCGCCACGAGCGACAGCACGATGGCGAACAGCATGCCGTTCAGCACCCCGAGCAGCATCACCCCGGCCGCCGCGCCGAGCGCCACATACTGGTCGCGACGCAGCCGCCACAACCGCAATAGCGGCGCCGGGTCGAGCGCATGGGTCAGCGCCGCGATCACCACGGCCGCCAGCACCGGCTGCGGCAGCAGCGCCACCAGCGGCGCCGCCGCGAGGATCAGCAATGCCAGCCCGATCGCCGCGATGGCCGCCGTCGCCCGGCTGCTGGCGCCCGCCGCCTCGCTGGCCGATCCGGCCGAAAAGCCGGCGCCGACCGGCATGCCCTGCACCAGCGCCGCCCCGAGATTGGCGAGGCCCAGCGCCCCCAGTTCGCGGTTCGGCTCGATCGTATCGCCGTGCCGCAACGCCAATGCCCGCATCGTCCCCCAGCTCTCGGCGAACAGGATCAGCACCAGCGGCAGCACCAGTTCGGCCAGCTGCAGCAGCGTCGCCCAGGGCAACGGCTGCAGCACCGGCCAGCTCAGCGCCATGTCGATGCTCCCCACCACCGCCACGCCGCGTGCCGCGAGGCCGAACAGCGCCGAGACCGCGACGCCGGCCACCAGCACGATGAACGCCCCGGGCAGCGCCGGAACCCGGCGCAACGCCAGCAAGGCCAGCAGCGCCGCGCTCCCGACGATGACGCTGGGGGCGTGCCAACTGGGCAGACTGGTCGCCAGCCCCCAGCCGAGCGCGAAGAGATCGTGCGCCGGCAGGTCGACCCCGACCACCGCCGGCAATTGCCGCATGATGATGACCACTGCCAGCCCGAAGGCGAAGCCGCGCAGCACCGGCCGCGAGATGAACCCCGTCAGCCCACCCAGCCGCGCCAGCGCGGCGACGAGGAAAACCAGCCCTGCCAGCCCCACCGCCAGCGTCGCCAGCAGCGCCTTCTGCGCCGCATCGCCGGGCAGCACCGCCAGCGCCGCCGCGAGGATCGCCGCCGATGACGAGGTCGGCGAGACGATGGCAAAACGGCTGCGCCCCACTGCAGCGTAGATCAGGCAGCCGACGATGGCGGCGAAGATGGCGCGTTGCGGCGGCAACCCGGCGATCCCGGCATAGGCCACCGCCTCGGGCAGCATCAGCCCCGCCACCGACAGTCCGGCGATCAGGTCGCGCCTCAGCATGCCCCAGCCTAGCCTGCCCGTCGGCCGCGCGACAGTGGCGCCGAATGCCTACTCTAGCCGAGCATCGACAGCTCGAGCCCCGCCAGCCGATCGGCATCGGCCAGCACCTCGATGCCGCTCACCCGCGCGCCGCTGACGGTGAAGCGCAGCACGCGGAACGGCGCCCCGTGGCGCAGCACCACGATTGCCGCCTCGCCATCGACCAGCGCCAGCTGCGCTTCGGGCATGAAGCCGGCAAGCGCCCGCCGCGCCACGATCTCGGCCCCCCGCGCATGCAGCGCCACGCCGGCGGGGACCGCGCTGGCATCGGCGCGCAGCACCACCGCCGGGTCCAGCACCGCCAGCAACGCCGCGAGGTCACCGCTGCGCGACGCCCTGAGATAGGCCTCGACCACCGCGCGATGCCGCTCGCGGCTCGGCTCGATCCGGTCGCTGCCGCCCTTCACCCGCCGACGCGCCCGGCTCGCCAGCTGCCGCGCAGCATCGGTCGAGCGCCCGACGATCGGCGCGATCTCCTCGAATGGCAGGTCGAACATATCGTGCAACACGAACGCCACCCGCTCAGGCGGCGGCAGCGTTTCCAACACCACCAGCAGCGCCACCCCGAGCGAATCGGCCATCGCCAGGTCCTGCTCCGGATCGTCGGCATCGGCCAGCGCCTCGGCGCCCGCTTGGTCCAGGGCCTCTTCGCGCCGCGATTTCCGCGAGCGCAGCATGTCGAGGCTAACCCGCGCCACCACCGTGGTGAGCCAGCCCGAGAGGTTGCCCACCGCGCTGGTGTCCGACCGGCTCAGCCGCAGCCAGGCTTCCTGCACCGCATCCTCGGCCTCGCTCGCCGAGCCCAGCATGCGGTACGCCACCCGCCTGAGATGCCCGCGATCCGCCTCGAACCGGCCGGCCAGGATTTTCTCGTCGTCCATCGTCACATTCCCTGCTCGCGCTCCGTCATAGCGATGACGAACCACACCGGCCCGCTGTGACAGCCTCGGCCGGAGAGTTCACCGTCACCATGAAAACCGGAGCCCGACAATGCAATCGCGTATGACCAACCCCGCCTTCGCCGTCCCCGGCGCCATGCCGGCCCTCCAGGCCATCAGCCAGGCGGCCCAGGCTAACCCCGGCGTCCCGCACCAGCTGCACGCCCTCATTCACCTGCGCGCCAGCCAGATCAACGGCTGCTCGGTCTGCGTCGATATGCACGCCGCCGATTTGAAGAAGCTCGGCGACACCGATCGCTGCATCATCGCCGTCTCGGCCTGGCGCGAGACCGCCTGGTTCAACGCCCCCGAGCGCGCCGCGCTGGCGCTCACCGAGGCCGTCACCCGGCTCAGCGACCGCCCCGACCCGGTGCCCGACGCCATCTGGGACGAAGCCCGCGCTCATTTCGACGACGCAGCCCTCGCCTCGCTGGTCCTCTCGATCGGCATGATCAACGTCTGGAACCGCCTCAACGCCGCCACCCGCCAGATCGCCGGCGCCTGGAAAGCCGCCGCCTGAAGGGCAAGCGCCCGAGGCCGGCCCGCTGAAGGGCGGGGTGATTGCTCACCCCGCCCTCGCCTCACGCCACCTGTGGCCACCAGGCGACCACACCCGCGGTCCGCGCTCGCACCTCGGGCGAGGCGAGGCACATCGCCACCGCCTCGTAGCCGGCCGCCCCCGGATAGGGCGCCACCAGCATCGGCGGGCTGTGATTGGCGGGGCAGTAGAGGATCGCCTCTTCCATCCCCACCGCCGCGAGGTCGAGGATGGCGTTCGACCGCGTCATGGCGAACACCGGCCGTGCCCCGGTTTGCGTCGCCGCAAATGAGCGATCACCGCCTCCTGCGAGGCCTGGTCGAGCCCCGCTTCGATCATGTCGATCACCACCGCCTTCGGCCAGTCGGTCTCGAGCCCGGCGACCAGGGCGGTGAGCGCCTCACAGGCCACGGCGCCGTCTTCGACCAGCCAACCCAGGGTCTGCTCCACCCGCTGGCGCAGCGCCGCATCGGCGTCCATCCGCGCCGCTGCCGCCACCCCATCGACCAGCCGGTCGAGCCCGAGGAACATTGCCCCCGGCATGACCTCGGCAAGCCGCATCGCCAGCCTGGTCTTGCCGCTGCCCAACGGCCCGACGATGTAGGTCAGCGCTTCGATCCGGCTGAGCTCGAACCGCTCGCCGCCCCACGGCCATGGCAGCTCGAACGCCACGCGCGCCGGCGCGGGCGCCAGCAGCCCGGCGAGGTCGGCGCCTGCCGGCGCTTCACCGCGCCGCAACCGTTCGCGCAGTTGCTGCAGCCGCTCCAGCATACCCGAAAGCTCGAGCATCCGGCCCTCCAGCACCGTCTGGTGCGCGGCCAGCGCCGCATCGAGCCCGCTGGGATCGCCTTCGAGAACGCGCTTCGCCTGCATGAGGCTCAAGCCGAGCGCCCGCATCGCCACGATCTCGCCGGCCCGCGCCATCTGCTCGGGCCCATAGGTGCGCCAGCCCGCTGCCGTGCGCACCGGCACGAGCAACCCGCGCTGCTCATAGAGCCGCAGCGCCTTGGCGGAAACTCCGAGCCGGCTCGCGGCATCGGAGGCGTTCAGAAACTCGGTCGAGGACGTCATGAATCACCCCGTCATTGCTTGACCTCCCCTCTATCGGGGCGGCCGCAGGGGCCGAGTCAACGGGGTTCTGTCAGCTGAGCGCCTTGCTCCAACGACACCCACCCGCCGGCAGTTGCGTCGCCGGGCAGAACCGCGCCCGCCCATCCAAGCGGGCGGCGGTTTCCGTTTGGCGCCGATATGCGTTACCCATTCTCCCCCAACCCCGGGTTCCCCGATGCGTCCCTTTCACCAGATTCTGGGCAACAACCTCGTCGCCAACGTCACCAACTTCACCGTGTGGTTCGCGCTGACCTTCTGGGTCTATCTCGAAACCCATTCGGTGTTCGCCACCGGCATGATCGCCGGCGTCTATCTGGTGTTCACCGCCGCCTTCGGCATCTGGTTCGGCTCGATCGTCGATCACAACTCGAAGAAACTGGTGATGCTGGGCTCGAGCGTCGTCTCGGCCGGCTTCTATGCCCTGGCGCTGGCGGTGCTGCTGCTCGCGCCCTCGGAGAGCTTCACCAACCCCTATGACGGCTTCCTCTGGGTCTTCGTCTTTCTCGTCATGCTCGGCGTCATCGCCGGCAATATCCGCTCGATCGCGCTTCCCACCCTCGTCACCGTGCTGATCCCCGAGGATCGCCGCGACAAGGCCAACGGCCTCGTCGGCATGGTCAGCGGCATCGGCTTTCTCACCACCTCGGTGATCTCGGGGTTTCTCGTCGCCTTTGGCGGCATGCTCGCGGTGATGCTGCTGGCGCTGGCATTCACCGCGCTGGCCTTTGCCCACCTGAGCTTCGTTCAGATCGACGAGGGCCGCGCCGAGCCCGACCCAAAAGCCCCTGCCGAGCCGAAACGCGTCGATCTCAAAGGCACCATCAAGGTCATTGCCGGCGTGCCGGGGCTGTTCGCGCTGATCCTCTTCGCCACCATGAACAACTTCCTCGGCGGCATCTTCATGGCGCTGCTCGATGCCTATGGGCTGTCGCTGGTTTCGGTGGAGATCTGGGGCCTGTTGTTCGGGGTGCTCTCCACCGCCTTCATCATTTCCGGCCTGATCATCACGAGGACCGGGCTCGGCAAGAAACCGCTCCGCACTCTGCTGCTGGTCAACCTGATCACCTGGGCGGTGTGCTGTGTGTTCACCCTGCAGTCCTCGATCTGGCTGCTGGGCGCCGGCATGTTCGTCTGGATGCTGCTCGGCCCCTATGCCGAGGCGGCCGAACACACCACGCTGCAGAAGGTGGTGCCGCCAGAACGGCAGGGCCGCGTCTTCGGCTTCGCCCAGTCGGTCGAGCAGTCCGCCTCGCCGCTCACCGCCTTCCTCATCGGCCCGCTCGCCGAGTTCGTCTTCATCCCGTTCATGACTGTCGGGCTGGGCGCCGAGGCGATCGGCAGCTGGTTCGGCACCGGTCCGGCCCGCGGCATCGCTTTGGTGTTCACGCTGGCCGGCGTCGTCGGCGTGGCGATCACCATCATCGCCTTCCGCTCGAAATACTATCGTCAGCTCTCCGCCGCCTATGCCCGCCCCAGCGAGCCCGCCCCCGCACCGGCTCAGTAGAGCCGCTCCCACCAGAGGAACCGACAGCGCTATGTCCACGCCCGCCTCCACTCGCGTCATCGATCGGCTGAAGACCGAGCTGAGCTTCCAGATTTCGGTCGATACCGACAACCTGGCTTTGGGGCTGGTGGTGGCCGAGGCGGGGCTCGCGGCCGGTGTCGATCTCGTCGAAATGGGCACCCCGCTGCTGAAGTGCGAAGGGGTGAAGCACGTCGTTCCCGCCTTCCGCGCCCGCTTCCCCGATGCGCTGCTGCTCGCCGACATGAAGACCATGGATGGCGGCAGCTTCGAAGCCCGTTCGGTGTTCGAGGCCGGCGGCAACATCATCGATTTCCTCGCCATTGCCGGCGAAGCGAGCGCCAAAGGCATCTGCGGCGTCCGCGACGAATACCGCCGCGCCAACCCCGAAATGCCGCGCCTGGTGTTCGCCGATATCCTGTTGCCGCACCAGGGCCCGGCCGACACGGCCGTCGAGGTGGCGTTGCGCATGCTCGATACCGGCGTCGACGGCATCGGCGCCCACCTGCAGCTCGATGCCCGCCGCGCCGACCCGAGCCTCTTCCATTCGAGCTACCTCGCCGACACCGTCGCCGCCGTGCACGACAAGGTCGGCGCCGTCGCCTCGGTGCAGGTGGTCGGCGGGCTCTATCTCGAACAGGCCATCGCCTTGGCCAAAGCCGGCCTCCGCGCCTTCGTCATCAGCGGCAATCTCGGCTTGCCCGACGCCCAGGCCCGCTTTGCCAGCCCGCCCGCCGAAATCGAGGCGCACATCGCCGCCTTCATCGCCGGGGTCTCCGAGGCGGTGGCGTGAACAAGCGGATGTCGAAAACGCTGGCAGCCGAGATCGCCAGCCGCACCCTTGAAGTGATCAACCCGGCGAACCGGACCGTGGCCCTCGGCGCCACCCTGCGCCGCCACGGCTTCGATCCCAACGCCGCCGAGCTGCCGGCCGGTCCGACCGATCGCGCCGAACTGCTCACCTGGCTGCTCACGACCTACGCCCCGCGCGAGTGAGGCTTGCGGCGCCTTTATCAGGGGACCCTGCACCCGGCGGGGAGGCAAGCGGGAACGCGTTGGAAGCGAGAGGCCATTGAGGCGGATCGTCGGGGGCCAGAAGTGACAACGCCGCCTGCCAATGCCTTCCAGGTTGCCAACGGGTATGCGATGGAAGCGGCATCGGACGACCGCCGCAGGGGAGACCACATGCCCATGATCGACGAAGCGAGGCTCGCCCTGAGCCGCCACCAGGTGCTGCGCGAGGCGATCGACCCGCGCCTGCCCGGCCTCTATCGCGGCAAGGTGCGCGACAATTACGACCTGCCCGATGGGCGGCGCATTCTCATCACCTCGGATCGCCTGTCGGCCTTCGATCGCGTGCTGTGCTGCGTGCCGTTCAAGGGCCAGGTGCTCAACGGCATCGCCCGCTGGGCCTTCGAGCACACCGCCGACCTCTGCCCCAACCACGTGCTCGATACCCCCGACCCGAGCATCGTCGTCGGCCGGCGCCTCGACATCCTGCCGGTGGAGATCGTGGTGCGCGGCTACCTCGCGGGCACCACCAGCACCTCGATCCTCACCATGTATCGCGCCGGTCGCCGGCAGATGTATGGCCAGACCCTGCCCGATGGCCTTGCCGACAACCAGGCGCTCGCAACGCCGATCATCACTCCCACCAGCAAGGCCGCCGATGGGGCGCATGACGAGCCGTTGACCGCAACCGATATCCTGGCGCGCGGCCTGCTCACCGAGGCGCAGTGGCGAAGGGTGAGCGAAATCGCGCTCGCCCTGTTCGCGCGGGGCCAGGCGCTGGCCGCCGAGCGCGGCCTCATCCTCGCCGACACCAAATACGAGTTCGGGCTCGACGCCGAGGGAACCCTGCGCCTCGCCGACGAGATCCACACCCCCGATTCCAGCCGCTACTGGCGGGCCGACACCTACCCCGAGCGCTTCGCCAAGGGGCTCCGTCCACAAAGCTTCGACAAGGACGTGATCCGCGAATGGGTCGCCGCCCGCTGCGATCCTTACCGCGACGCGATCCCCGAGATTCCCGAGGACCTGATCTGGAAGACCGCGCTGACCTATGTCGAGGCCTATGAGCGGATCACCGGACACCCCTTCGCCCCGCCTCCGCCCGCCCCACCGATCGAGCAACGCGTAGCGACGGCATTGGCGGCCTTCCACGGCCGTTGAGATCGGTGCGCATCCCCCGACTGCGCTCCCGCCGTCTCCGGCGCCGGAGATAGCAAAGCCACCAGCACTTGCGTGCTGGTGGCTCCGGGCGAACCGGAGGGCCGGCAGGCCGTGCATGGTGGGATGCCCGCCGGTCGCAGACTGGACTGTTACGCTCCGTCGCTGGTTTCGCCGTCTCCGTCACCCTGGTCCTGATCGTGCCCGTTGGGACCATCGTCCCGGGTTTCTCCGTCGCCGTCGCCCTGCTCATCGGTCGAGGCTTCGCCGGTTTCCACCACCGCGCCAGATTTGCCATCGACGACGTAGTTGCTCTCGGTGCCGTCGCTGTTCAGCAGCGTCACGGCGTAGACGACAGCGCTGCCATGGGCTTCGAGCGTGAGTTCCACGACCTTGCCGCTGCCGAGCTTTTCCACGGCGGCGATCGCACCGCCGGCCGAGATGGTGGCTGCCGCGACGGCCGCGGTCTCTGCCGCCTGGTCGTTCTGTTCGGCATGCGCCACGCCGCCGGCGAGGCTGGCGGCGATGAGCATTGCAGCCGCAAGCTTGGTTCTGAACGTCATTTGCTACTCCTTGTTGAGGCCAAGAGGCGCCCTTTGGCAGGAGTTTGGTAGCGGCCGCCGCTGTCGGAAGCCTGTCGGAACGCTTACGGTTCTGTAAGGCCGTCGCGCTTCAGTCTGCGGGCGTCCGCGGCGCCGGCGGGAAGCTGACGGTGACCACCAGGCCCGGCCCATTGTCGCGCAGCGAAACCGCCGCGCCATGCAGGTCGGCAATGGCCTTCACCAGCGACAGCCCGAGCCCGCTGCCGGGGGTGGTGCGGCTTTTCTCCACCCGGTAGAGGCGGCGAAACACCTTCTCGCGCTCGCTGGCCGGAATGCCGGGCCCGCTGTCGGACACCACCAGTTCCACCCCGCCCGCCGCCATCCGGCCGGCCAGCTGCATGCGCGTGCCGGGCGGACAATGCCGGATGGCGTTCTCCACCAGGTTCGCCAGCATCTGCAGCAGCAGATCGCGATCGCCGCTGATCGCGGCAAGCGCGGCGGGCGGCTCCAGCCGCAGCGTCTGGCCGTGCTCCACCGCGACCTCGCCATAGGCGTCGGCGATGCTCTCGAGCAGCGCGACCGGAGCCACCGCGGTGAACCGCGCCCGCCGCGCCCCGGCCTCGATCTGGGCGATGCGCAGCAGCGCATCGAACGTGGCGTTGATCCGCGTCCCCTCCTCCTGCGCCTGGGTCAAGAGCGCCGAGACGGGCCTGCCGGCCTCATCCGCCTCGATGGCGCTTTCGACGGTGATCGCCAACCGGTTCAGCGGCGTCTTCAGGTCGTGCGCGATATCGACACTGACCTGGCGCATGCCCTCGACCAGCGCCGACAGCCGGTCGAGCGCGGCATTCACCTCGCCCACCAGGATGTCGATGTCGTCGCCGCGCCCGCTGGTAGCGATCCGCGCCGCCAGTTCGCCACGTCCTACCCGATGCATGGTGGCGGCGATGCCATCGAGGCGGCGCTGGCCGCGGGTGGCGACGAAAATCCCGCCGATGAGGATCAGCGCCACCAGCAGGGCGCCGGCCCAGGCGAGGCTGGTGAAGGTCAGGCGGCCGACGGCGTTGGTTTCGGCGTAACTGGAGCCGACCAACAGCCGGTAGCCGCCGACCTCGCCGACATAGACCCGATAGTCGTCGCTGGCGTCGCTCACCCCGAGGCTCGCGGCGGAGACAGTGGCCCAGCCATCGGTGCTGGGGGCAGTCGGAACATTGCCGCCGAGCAGGGCGCCATCCGGCCCGATCAGCGCATAGACCCGCTCATGCCGGATGGTCGCCCGGGCATGGCTGAGCACCGCGTCCTCGAGATCGGTGAAGTCGTTCTCGCCGTAGGACTGGCGGATAACGCTATAGGTATCGGTGACGCTCTGGTCGACCCGCGCCGCCAGCTCCTGGCGGATCAGCTCGAACGCGGTAAACCCCGCCACCGCCAGCGCCAGGAGGAAGGCGAGGCCGAGCACCAGGGTGAGCCGGAACGGCGTGCTGCGCAGGAACGCGCTAGGCATGCACGCTGTACCCCGTATTGCGCACCGTGTGCAGCACCGGGTGCTCGAACGGCTTGTCGATCTTGGCCCTGAGCCGGCTGATATGGGTTTCGACCACGCTGGTCTGCGGGTCGAAGTGGAACTCCCACACCCGTTCGAGCAGCATGGTGCGGGTCACCACCCGCCCCTCGTTGCGCATCAGGTATTCGAGCAGCGCGAACTCGCGCGGCATCAGATCGATCTCCTCGCCGCCGCGCCGGCAGCTGCGGCGCACCAGATCGAGTTCCAGATCCAGCACCGCCAGCTTGGTCTTTTCGGCTGCCGCCGGCGGCGGGCGCCGCGCCAGCGCGTTGAGCCGGGCCAGCAGTTCGGAGAAGGCGAAGGGTTTCACCACATAGTCGTCGCCGCCGGCCTCGAGGCCTTCGACACGGTCATCGACGCCACCCACCGAGGTCAGGAACAGCACCGGCGTCCGCACTCCGGCACCGCGCAACGCCTTGACCAGCGACAGCCCATCGAGCCCGGGCAGCAGGCGATCGGCGACGATCACGTCGTACGGCTCGCGCATGGCATGGGCGAGCGCATCGCGACCATCCTCCAGCACGTCGCAGACATGGCCCGCCTGCAGCAGGCCCTTGCGGATGTAGTCAAAGGTTCGCTGGTCGTCCTCGACCACCAGTATGCGCATGCGCCTCATCTCCGCCGACGACACGAGTATAGAAAATCCGGAACGCGATGGCGAACCTTGCCCGCCATCGCGTCTCCTTACCGATCCCCTTAGGCGCCAGGGTCCGGCTGGAGCAGGGCCGCGGCGGGCTCGATCACTTCGCCGCCGCGGTTGGCAATACTCATATAGGCGACGGTCGCCGCGATGATGCCGAGAAAGATCAGGCTGGTGACGATGGTGCCGAGCCCCAGCCCGCCATACTCGAGCGGCTGCGACAAGAGATCACCCAGCGATGCACCCAGCGGCCGGGTCAGGATATAGGCCAGCCAGAACGCCAGCACGGCGTTGAGCTTGAGGACATAGTGGGCCAGCGCTATGGCGCCGATGATCACCGCGAACAGCACTGCCGTCATCAGGTAGCCGACATCGAGTTTTTCGGCGACGAGATCGCCTGCCGCGGTGCCCAGCGCAAAGGTGAACAGGATTGCGAGCCAGTAGAACGCCTCGCGCCGCGTGGTGATGATGGTGTGGATGGAGAGCGTCCGTTCGCTCCAGAACCACACCGCGAAGGTTGCAGCGAGCAGGATCGTGCAGGCGAGGGTGGTGACCTCGAGCGGCACGTGCAGGTTGTCGACGAGGTTATCGGTCAACAGCGTGCCGACGACACTGATCAGCACCACGGCAGTCCAGTACCACACCGGCACATAGCGCTTCTGCGCGAACTGGATGACGAGGGCCAGCGCCAGCACCGCCGACATGATCAGCGAGGTGAGCTGCAGGCCAAGGCCGAGATTGAGCGCCAGGAAATCGGCGGCCGTCTCGCCCACCGTTACGGCCATCAGCTTGATGATCCAGAAATCGACGGTGACGCGCGGCACTCGGTTATAGGCTGTGGGAAGGGGGGTATCCATCTGAGCCTCCGCGGGTCAGCCGAGCAGGGCGTAAGCGTCGGCGAAGAAGCCGTCGGCGCGCTTGTCGTCATCGGCGTTGCAGCGGTCGAGCCCCTTGCCCATCAACTGGTCATACTTGGCCTGGTCGCTGGGCTTCTTGCTGGCGGCGGCATTGCGCAGCGTCTCCAGCGCCACCTCGCAGGGCAGCGGGCTGCCATCGGCGTTGCTGACGGCGAATGCGGCAGTCGCTGCCGCCGCCGGGGCGGTGCCGGCAGGGTTGTCGAGCACGGCCAGCAAGGCCGTCAGCGCCTGAGCCGAGGCCGCGGCGTCCGGCCCTGCGGCGCGCAGATCCTCGATCGCGGTATCGGCGGCGTGGTCGATGCTGGTCCACTTCTCGACGCTCAGTGGCCGCAGCGTGCCGGCGGCCTGATCCCATACGGTCTCGAAATCGGTAATGCGTTTCGCTGCGCCTCCAAGGTCGCCCGATTGCACCAGCCCGAGGCTGTCGGCGACGATGGCGCGGAAGCTGGCCATATCGCCCAGCTCGGTGAGGCTTGCCGCCGCCATGGCCGGCAGGGCGCCGATGGGGGTGATGGCAAGTGCGAGGACAAACAGCAGGTGCTTCATCGAAAGACTCCGGAACGGTTCAGGCGGACCTCGTCCGCCCGCCGACCATTGCCTGCGCGTCTCACAATGGGCTGTCTCGGCCCTTACAGTTCGGTAAGGTCCGCTCGTTCCTGCCGCGAAGCGCCCTACATGGTGATCCCGCCATCCACCACGAAGTTCGAGCCCGTCGCATAGGCGCTCTCATCGCTGGCGAGATACACCAGCAGATGCGCCATCTCTTCGGGCTGCGCCATGCGGCCCATCGGCTGGCGGGCGACAAAGGTCTTCCATACCTCGTCGTGGTCGCCCAGCGCATGGGCCCGCTCGTGCAGCGACGGCGAGTCGACGCTGCCCGGGCAGATGGTATTGGCCCGGATGCCGTTCTTCATGTAGTCGAACGCCACCGACTTGGTGAAGCCGATCACCGCCGCCTTGGACGACATATAGCCGACCCGGTTCGGCACCCCTTTCATCGACGAAGCGACCGAGGCGACATTGATGATGTTGGCCCCGCCCTGCGCGATGAAGGCGGGCAGGAACGCCTGGGTCAGGACGAACATCGGCGTCACGTTGATGTCGAAACTGAGCTGCCACTGCTCCAGCGTCGTCGTCCCCAGCATGCCCTGGTGCACCCAGCCGGCGCCGTTATAGAGCACGTTGACACCCTTGTGCCGGGCGGCGGCCTCGCGCAGCGCCAGGTGGTCGGTGACATCGAGCGCATAAGTCTCGTGCCCGGCCGAAATTGCCTTGAGCTCTTCGCCCTTTCGCACGATCCCCGCGGCATCGCGGTCGGTGGCGATGACCCGCGCGCCCTCACGCGCAAAGGCCGTCGCCGCTGCCCCGCCAATGCCCGCCGCCGCGGCGGTCATGAAGATGGTTTTCCCCTCGAGCCGTCCCATTTTCTCCCTTTCCGTCCAGTTGCTTGCCCGACCAAAGCCCTACCCGCCCGGTCGTTGTCCCATTCCGCCCGTGTGGTACCATACCAGGACCAGCGAGGGGACCCGCACTATGGATGACTTGACCTGGGAAGCATTGCTTCCCCCGATCTTTGCGTCTGCCGGCATCGACGCCAGTGGAACGCTGGAGATCGCCCCGCTCACCGGTGGCGTTTCGTCCGATATTGTGCGCATCCGCCTCGACAACGGCCGGCAATACTGCGCCAAGCGCGCACTTTCGAAGCTCAAGGTCGCGACCGACTGGCAGGCGCCGCTCGAGCGCAACCAGTATGAGGTGGCCTGGCTCCGCCGCGCCAACGCCATCGTCCCCGGCGCCGCCCCCGAGGTGATCGGCGAGGACCGGGCGCATGGCATCGCCCTGCTCGAATACCTGCCGGCCGAGGATTACCTGCTGTGGAAGGCCGAGCTGCTGGCCGGGCGGGCCGACCCGGATGTGCCGATCGCCGTCGCCAACGCCCTCGGCCGGATCCACGCCGCGACGCTGAACGATCCCACGGCTGCCGCCGAGTTCCCCACCGACCACCTGATCGACGCGCTGCGGCTTGACCCGTATCTGCGTTTCACCGCCGCTCGCCATCCGGAGCTTGCCGACCGCATCCTCGCCGTGCTCGCGACCACGGCGACTACCAGGCTCGCCCTGGTGCATGGCGATGTCAGCCCCAAGAACATCCTCGTCAACAAGGCCGACGGCCATCCGGTGCTGCTCGATGCCGAATGCGCCTGGTATGGCGATCCCGCCTTCGACGCCGCCTTCTGCCTCAACCACCTGGTGCTGAAATCCATCCACCTGCCGGCGCTGCGCGATCGCTTGCTCGATCAGGCCACCGCCTTCGCCGCGACCTGGCTCGGGCACTTCCCCGCTGGACTGCGGGCAGGCACCGAGGCGCGCGTCGCCGCATTGCTGCCCTGCCTGATGCTGGCGCGGGTCGATGGCAAGTCGCCGGTCGAGTATCTCAGCGAGGCCGATCGCCAGCTGGTGCGCGACCGGGCGATCCCGCACATCCGCCGGCCGCCGCCAACCATCGCCCAGCTGCTCGACCCCCCCAGTTCATCTGAGGATTGATAACGCGTTATGTCAGCCATCAAGACCATTCTCGGCCGCCAGGTCTGGGACTCGCGCGGCCGCCCCACCGTCGAAGTCGAGGTCACCCTCGCAAGCGGCGCCAGCGGCCGCGCCATCGCCCCCTCCGGCGCCTCTACCGGCAGCCGCGAGGCGCTCGACCGGCGCGATGGCGGCAAGCGGCTGGGCGGCTTCGGCGTCAACGGCGCGCTGGCCGCGGTCAACGGCGAGATCGCGAGCCGGCTCACCGGGCTCGACGCGATCGACCAGGCCGCCGTCGATCAAGCCATGATCGCCCTCGACGGAACGCCGCAAAAGACCCGGCTCGGCGGCAACGCCATTGTCGCCACCTCTTCCGCCATCGCCTGGGCCGCCGCCGCCGAGCGGAACATCCCGCTCTGGCAACATCTGCGGCGGCTCAGCCAGCTCGACCCCGAAGCGCAGCACATCCCCGCCCCGATGATCCAGATTTTTGGCGGCGGCCGTCACGCCGGCAACCGCATCGACATCCAGGATTTCCTCATCCTTGCGGTCGGCGCAAAGAGCTTTGCCCAAGCCACCGAGCAGATCGCCGAGGTCTATATGGCGGCCAGCAGGGCCATGGTGCAGCAGGGCAAGCTCAACGGCGTCGCCGACGAGGGCGGCGTCTGGCCCGATTTCACCGCCAACGAGGATGGGCTCGAGCTGCTCACCCGCGCCATCGAGGCGGCGGGCCTGCGGCCCGGCGCCGATATCGGCATTGCCCTCGATGTCGCCGCCACCTCGTTCTACGCCGATGGCGCCTATCGCCTGGCGCTCGACGGCAAGGCGCTCTCCACCCTCGGGATGATCGAACTGCTGCAATCCTGGGTCGCCGCCTACCCCATCGTCTCGCTCGAAGACCCCCTTGCCGAGGATGACGATGCCGGCTTTGCCGAGATCACCCGGCGGCTCGGAAAGTCCATCCAGATCGTCGGTGACGATTATTTGACCAGCTCAGAGTCCCGTGTTGCCCTGGCTGCAGCAGAGGGATGCTGCAATTCGGTGTTGCTCAAATCGAACCAGTGCGGCACCTTGACCGAACTGATTGCGGCAAGCACGCGCGCCCGCGCCGCGGGTTGGAATACCATCCAATCCGGTCGCTCCGGCGAAAGTGAAGATGTTACGCTCAGTCATCTGGCCGTCGGCTTGATGTCCGATCAGATTAAGGTCGGCTCGATGACGCGCTCGGAACGGACTGCAAAGTGGAATGAAGTGATCCGTATAGAGGGTTACTACGTAGCGCCGCGCTACTGGCAATTCACCATTCCGCGGCTGTAGTCGAATGACAGGGCAGTTTGGGGGATTCTGGTTGGGGGACGCAGACAGACTGAGGGGCGCGGGCCGGCCGGTTCGCGTTGAAGATGTAGCTCGCGTCGCCGGTGTCTCGCCGATTACGGTTTCACGCGCCCTCTCCTACCCCGACAAGGTCAAGGACGAGACCCGCGCCCGCATTCTCGAGGCCGTCGCCCAGACCGGTTACGTGGTCAACCGCTTTGCCTCTTCGCTGCGCTCCGGCCGTTCGAACGTCATCACCGTGTTCGTCTCCAGCCTGCTCAATCCGCACTTCGCCACCTCGGTGCAGGGCATCGTCGATTCGGTCGAGGGCAGCGGCTACCACCTGATGTTTGCCCAGACCGGCTATTCCGAGATGCTGGAGATCGACGTCGTCGAGTCGGTGCTGCCGTTCCGCCCGGCCGGCGTCGTCTTCACTGGCGTGGTGCGGGCCGACAAGACCCGCCAGGCCCTGCAGAAGCTCGGCCTCCCGGTGATGGAGATGTGGGGCAACCGCCCCGACCCGATCGATATGCTGGTCGGCTCTTCCAGCTACGATGCCGGCCGCCTGATGGGCGAGCATTTCGGCGAACGCGGCTTCCGCCGCGTCGCCTATAGCGGCCACACCATCGACCGGACCGCGCAGCGCATCGAGGGTTTCCGTCACGGCCTCGCCAAGCACGGCCTGGTGCTCGAGCTGATCCACCCGATGGACGGCACCCGCAACTTCGCCGACGGCATGCAGGCGTTCGACGCCATCCTCGAACAGCTGCCCGGGTGCGATGCCATCTTCTTCGGCACCGATGTGCTGGCGGCCGGCGCCCTCACCCGGGCGCTCGACCGCGATATTGCCGTGCCCGCTCAGGTCGCCATAGCCGGTTATGGCGATCTCGAATTCACCCAGCACGTCCGGCCCTCGCTCACCTCGCTGCAGGTCTCGAGCTATGAAATGGGCCGCGAGGCCGGCCGTATGCTGGTGAAACGGCTCAACGGCGAAGCCATCGCCGATCCGGTCATCCTGCAACCGATCAGCCTCGAAGCCCGCGACAGCACCCGCCGCTGATGGCCAGCGTCGCGAGGATAGTTCGGTGCGGGAAGTTCCCCCCACCCTGTCCCTCCCCCGCAAGGGGGAGGAGACCAAGACACTGACGTCGGTGTTGGCGTCTCCCTCCCCCTTGCGGGGAGGGGACAGGGGAGGGGGTGCTCTTCCCGCACCGCGCTTGCAGCTCCATTGGCCCGTGCGCAGCCCCCATCCCGCCCATTGCAACCCGACATGCCGATCTCTATCATCACTGCCGGTACGATCCTCCCTCAATCGAAGGAATGCCTGCCCAGTCGGTCGTGATTGGGCTATGGATCGTCGAGACAGCCTGTTGATTTGAGGAGATCACTATGAGTTCGGGTAAAGGCGAGACCGCACAGGGCAGGAAGCTCCGGTCGCGCGCCTGGTTCGATAATCCGGAAAACCCGGACATGACTGCGCTCTACCTCGAGCGCTATCTCAACTACGGCATTTCGCGCGAAGAGCTGCAGTCGGGCAAGCCGATCATCGGCATCGCCCAGACCGGCTCCGATATCTCGCCCTGCAATCGTCACCATCTCGAGCTCGCCAAGCGCGTTCGCGACGGCATCCGTGATGCCGGCGGCATCGTCATGGAGTTCCCGGTCCACCCGATCCAGGAAACCGGCAAGCGCCCGACCGCCGGGCTCGACCGCAACCTCGCCTATCTCAGCCTTGTCGAAGTGCTGTACGGCTACCCGCTCGATGGCGTGGTGCTGACCATCGGCTGCGACAAGACCACCCCGGCCATGCTGATGGGCGCCGCCACCGTCAATATCCCGGCCATCGCCCTGTCGGTCGGCCCGATGCTCAATGGCTGGTTCCGCGGCGAGCGCACCGGCTCGGGCACCATCGTGTGGAAGGCCCGTCAGATGATGGCCGCCGGCGAGATCGGCTACGAGCAGTTCATCGAACTGGTGGCGTCCTCCGCCCCCTCGACCGGCTACTGCAACACCATGGGCACTGCCTCGACCATGAACTCGCTGGCCGAGTCGCTCGGCATGCAGCTGCCCGGTTCGGCCGCCATCCCGGCGCCCTATCGCGACCGGCAGGAAATGGCCTGGCGCACCGGCATGCGCATCGTCGAGATGGTGCACGAGGACCTGAAGCCCTCCGACATCCTGACCAAGGACAACTTCATCAACACCATCGTGGTCAACTCGGCCATCGGCGGCTCCACCAACGCGCCGATCCACATTCAGGCCATCGCCAAGCATATCGGCGTCGAGCTCGAGCTGAAGGATTTCGAGACCTACGGCCACAAGGTGCCGCTGCTGGTCAACATGCAGCCGGCCGGAGAGTATCTCGGCGAGGACTATTACCATGCCGGCGGCGTGCCGGCGGTGGTCAACGAGCTGATGAAACAGGGCCTGATCCGCGAGAACGCGCCCACCGTCAACGGCAAGACCATCGGCGAGAACTGCCGCACCACCGAGATCATGGACGACAAGGTCATCCGCCATTTCGACAACGCGTTGAAGAAAGAAGCCGGTTTCCTCGTCCTCTCGGGCAACCTGTTCGATTCCGCCATCATGAAGACCTCGGTGATCTCCGAGGAATTCCGGCAGCGCTACCTCAACGACCCCGTCCACCCCAACATGTTCGAGGGCAAGGCGGTGGTGTTCGATGGTCCGGAGGACTATCACCACCGTATCGATGACCCCTCGCTTGCGATCGACGAGCACACCCTGCTGTTCATGCGCGGCGCCGGTCCGATCGGCTACCCGGGCGCCGCCGAAGTGGTGAACATGCGGCCGCCTGATTACCTGATCAAGAAGGGCATCACCTCGCTCGCCTGTATCGGCGATGGCCGCCAGTCGGGCACCTCGGGTTCGCCATCGATCCTCAACGCCTCGCCGGAAGCGGCCGCTGGCGGCAACCTCGCCATCCTGAAGACCGGCGACCGCGTGCGTATCGACCTCAACAAGGGCGAAGCCAATATTCTCATCTCCGACGAAGAGATCGAGCAGCGTCGCGCCGAACTGCATGCCGCCGGTGGTTACAAGTATCCGGCGCACCAGACCCCGTGGCAGGAAATCCAGCGCGGTGTCGTCGACCAGCTGGGTTCCGGCGCGGTGTTGAAGAATGCGGTCAATTACCAGCGCCTGGCGCAGACCGCCGGTTTGCCCCGCGACAACCACTAACGATAAGTGACGAGGGCCGGTCGCAACCGGCCCTTTCTTCTTGCGCGGACGGCAACAATGAGCCAACAAGCCGCCGCAATGTTTGACGAACTAGACGGTGTAAGCGCACTATTGCCAGCGCTTGAGGCGGGTGAGGGCTCGATGTCTGATATTCTGGACTATTGCAAAGGGCGGGAGGCGCAAAGCTTCAAGCCCGGCCAGGTGTTGATCCGCGAAGGGGGCCAGGAAGGCCAGCTGTTCGTCTTGATCGACGGCCAGGTCGAAGTGCTGCGCAAGGACACCCAGGTCAGCTATATCGACGAGCCCGGCTCGATCTTCGGCGAGATGGCGGTGCTGCTCGACATGCCCTCGAGCGCCACGGTCAAGGCGCTCTCCAGCGTCAAGGCCTACGCCATCGACGACGCCATCAGCTTTCTGGGCGGCAACCCCGAGATCGCGCTCTATGTCGCGACGCTCCTGGCCCGCCGGCTCTATTACACCACCTCATACCTGGTCGATCTGCAGCAGCAGTCGGAAGGCAAGCGCGAGGACCTCGACCTGGTCGACAAGATCCTCGCCCAGCTGATCGAAAAGCCCGACGAAGCCAAGCACGCCAAGCGCTCGCGGAAGTAAGCCTGCGTCCCCCTGGGAGCACTCAGATAGCCGGTGCGTGGGCACCCCACGCTCTGAATGACGTTCGGACTCCGGCCTACACCAGCCCCTTGCTCAGCAGCACCAGATAGATGATCGCCGCATAGGTCAGCTGGTGGGTGATCTGGTCGAGCCCGTGCAGGCTCCAGAATCGCCGCGGCTGCGTGTCGACATGCACGCCGCGCGAGTAGTGGATCTTGGAATAGTCGAGCAGGTAGTGCACCACGAATTCTGCCGCGACGATGCTCGCCAGCCAGCTCAGCGGCGTTCCCGCCAACAGCAGCACCAGCGCCGTCAACCCAGCGTGCACACCGGCATGCGCATAACCGCCCGGCTGGCGGAAATCGCCCTTGCCGCCCAGCATCCATCCCGGCTGCAGGAAATAGTCGGCGATGTAGTGCTTGAGCTCCAGTCCGATGAACAGCAGAAAAAACAGTCCGACCATTCGGTCTTGTCCTTGCAGGGTGACGCCCCCACGGCCCACCCCGAGGTGAAATGCTTGCAACCTCCAGTTGTCTGAGGCAAGCGCAGAGTTTACTCCTGTGCTAGGTTACCATCAGCGCCGTTCAGCCGGCGTTCATGGACGGCGTGGCAGGTGGCCCGCGCCGGACGTCTGTCCGCTGGGAGGTTTTCGATGCTGAGGCTGCTCATCTCGATTGCTCTGTTGCTGATCGCTGCACAGCCGGCCTTTGCCGCCTCGGGCAAGGCCATGGGGGTCGATCCCGCCGCCCGGCTGGAGGACAAAGCCGGCACCAAGACCCTGGTGGTCGGCACCGACGTGTTCATCGGCGATCGCGTTGTCACCGATGCCAAGGGCCTGGTTCAGCTGCTGTTTTCCGACAAGACCAAGCTGGTCATCGGTCCGCGCTCGGCGCTGGTGATCGAGGATTATCTGCTGCGCGAAGACGGCTCGGGCGGCAAGTTCGCCATCAACGCCCTCTCGGGGACGTTCCGCTTCGTCACCGGCGGCGCGCCGAAGGATCGCTACCTGATTACCACCCCCACCGGCACCGTCGGCGTGCGTGGCACCGCCTTCGACCTCAACGTGCGCGAAGACCACTATTCGCTGCTGCTGTTCCACGGCGCCGTGGTGATGTGCAACAAGGCCAACAAGTGCATCACCGTCGATGACTTCTGCGATGTCGGCATGGCCGACATGAGCGACGCCAAACTGCTCGGCAACACCGAGGATTTCGTCGGCGCCGAGCGTACTTCGATGCGCGGCATGTTCCCCTGGGCCGTCTCCGAGAGCGACCTGCTCAGCCCGTTCTGGGTGGCGCAGGCCCGCGAGTGCCTGAACCGGGCGGTGGTGCCCAACAACACCGATGCTGGCGGTGGCAACACGGAGAACGATCCACCGCGATCGCAGCGCGGCTCCAAAGACTAACCACGCGGCGAACCATCGCCCCGATGCTGCGACGCCTGCTGCCCATCCTCGCCGGCCTCGTCATCGTCGTCCTGCTGACCGCCCTGCGCATTGCCGATCCATTCCCGGTGCAGGCGCTGCGCGAAATCGCCTTCGATTTCTACCAGCGGCTGCACCCCCGCCCGGCGGCGGAGTTTCCGGTGCGCGTCATCGATATCGACGAGGCGGCGCTCGCCGAGTTCGGCCAGTGGCCATGGCCGCGCGACCGCCTCGCCGCCCTCACCGACCGCCTTACTGAACTGGGCGCCGCGGCTATCGGCTTCGACGTGCTGTTCCCCGAGGCCGACCGGATGTCGCCGAGCCGCATCGCCGCGAGCCTGCCCGGCGTCGATGCCGCGACGCTCCCCGATTACGACGCCATCTTCGCCGCCGCTTTGTCGCGCTCGCCGGCCATCCTCGGCTTCTCGCGCACTCCCTCCGGCAAGCCGCTGACCGGCGGCCCCAAGGGTGGCTTCGCCATCTCGGGGCCCGACCCCAGCGAGCGCATCCCGTTCCTCACCGGCACCGCGGCGCCGATCCCCATCCTCCGCGATGCGGCGCCCGGTCTCGCCGCGGTCAGCCTAAACTCGCAGCTCTCGGCCGGCGCCGTCCGCCGCCTCCCCATGCTGTGGACCAATGGCAGCCAGCTGTTTCCGACCCTGTCGGTCGAAGCGCTCCGCCTGGCCATGGGCATCAGCACCGTGGTGGTATTCGGCGATACCGCCGCCGAAGGCTATGTCGACAGCCTCCGGCTCGGCGATTTCACCGTGCCGCTGACCTCCGAGGGAGATCTCTGGCTCTATTACAGCCGCCCCGACCCCAACCTCATGGTCTCCGCCGCCGACCTGCTCGGACCCAACTACCAGCAGCTGGCTGATCGCATTGCCGGAAACATCGTTCTGGTCGGCACCTCCGCCTCGGGCCTGCTCGATCTCCACAACACCACGCTGGGTGACAATGTCGCCGGCGTCACCATCCATGCGCAGGCGGTCGAACAGATCCTCTCCGGCACCTATCTGACCCGCCCCGACTGGGTGGCCGGCCTCGAGATCGTCAGCTTCCTGGCGCTCGGCGCTTTCCTGGTCGTGGTCGTGCTGCTGCTCGGCCCGCTGGTCGGCATCGCCGCCGGCGCCTTGTCGCTGGCTGCCGCCATCGGCGCTTCCTGGTGGATGTTCACCGGCAGCGGCATCATGCTCGATCCGAGCTATCCGCTGATCGGGCTGACCCTGCTCTACCTTGCCTTGGTGTTCTTCCGCTTCCTCACCACCGAGCGCGCCAAAAAGCAGATCCGCCGCGCCTTCGGCTATTACGTCGCCCCTTCACTGCTCAGCGAGATCGAAAAGAACGGCGACCGGCTGAAGCTGGGCGGCGATGTACGCCGCATCACCGTGCTGTTTTCCGACATGCGCGGCTTCACCTCGCTGAGCGAAAAGCTCGAGCCGCGCCGCATCCTCACCATCCTCAACACGCTGTTCGGCGCGCTGGGTCACGAGATCGTCGGGCGCCTCGGCACCATCGACAAGTTCATCGGTGACGCCATCATGGCGTTCTGGAACGCCCCCGTCGATGTGCCCGACCATGAACGCAAAGCCCTGCGCGCCGCGCTCGGCATGCGCCAGAAGCTCGCCGAGCTGAACCAGCACGACGCCTTTCAGCTCAAGGCCGACAAGGCCGCGGTAGAGGAGTTGGGAATCGGCATCGGCATTTCCACTGGCGAGGCGCTGGTCGGCAATATGGGCCTCGAGACCCGCTTCGATTACTCCGCCCTCGGCGATACGGTGAACGTCGCGAGCCGGGTCGAGAGCGCGTGCAAGGAGGTCGGTTACGACATCCTGGTCGCCGACCCGGTCCGCCTGATCGTCTCTGACTTCGCCTTCCTCGAAGCCGGCGCCCTGGCGCTGAAGGGCAAGGCCGAGCGCGTCGTCATCTACTTGTTGGTCGGCGATGCCGATCTCGCCAAATCCGGCGCCTTCAGCCTGTTGAAAGCCACCCATGCCGAGGCGCTCGCCGCACTGCGCAGCGGCCGCGACACCCGCGGCGCCATCGCCGAATGCCTGGCGCTGTCGGCCAAGCTCGAGCCCGGCCTCAGGAAGTTCTACGAACTGCTCCCCGGCCGCAGCCTGGACTTCGTCTCGTCCGAAACCGTGGTGCCGATCACGCCG
>CBDIRF010000002.1:0-299069 GCA_965284115.1 Devosiaceae bacterium | reverse complement strand
GCCACACCATCAACGCCCGTCACCGATCGGCTGCGGCCGGTCCGCCTCTGGCTTTACGGCATGGCGCTCCTGGTGCTGATCATGGTGGTGGTTGGCGGCGCGACCCGGCTGACCGAATCCGGGTTGTCGATCACTTCGTGGAAGCCGATTTCGGGCGCCATCCCGCCGCTCAGCGCTGCTGACTGGCAGGCCGAGTTCGATGCCTACAAGCAGATCCCGCAGGGCGTGCAGAACGCCTGGATGGGGATCGAGGATTTCAAGTCGATCTTCTGGTGGGAGTGGGCGCACCGCTTCCTCGGCCGCGTCATCGGCTTCGCCTTCGCCATCCCGTTCGTGGTGTTCCTGTTCCAGCGCCGCTTCAACTGGAGCCTCGCCGCGCCGCTCGCCGGGCTGTTCGTGCTCGGCGGCTTCCAGGGCTTTCTCGGCTGGTGGATGGTCTCGTCGGGTCTCTCGGAGCTGACCTCGGTGTCGCAATACCGGCTCGCCGCGCATCTGGGCGCCGCTTCGCTGCTGTTCATTGCGCTGATCTGGGTGGCGCGACGGCTCGAGCCGGCCAGGCCCGCGACCCCGGCCGGCTGGCCGGTCTGGGGCCTGCTGGCGCTGATCCTCATCCAGATCGTCGCCGGAGCGTTCGTTGCCGGGCTCGATGCCGGCATGGGCTACAATACCTGGCCGCTGATGGATGGGGCGCTGATCCCGCACGGGCTCGATGCGATCGATCCGTTCTGGAAGAACCTGTTCGAGAACACCCTCACGGTGCAGTTCATCCACCGGATGATCGCCTATGCCGTGGTGCTCTATGTCGGCTGGCTGGTTTGGCGCCAATCCAGGCGCGGCGGCTTTTCTGGCGTGCATGGCTGGCTGCCGCGCATCTCGCTGCTGATCCTCTTGCAGGTCGGGCTCGGCATCGCGACGCTCCTCAGCATGGTGCCGATCTCGCTGGCCCTCGGCCACCAGGCGCTCGCCTTCATGCTCGCCGGGCTGGTGACGGCGTATCTGGCGGATACTACGGCTCGGCGGGCTTAAACTCGCTGCTACTCCACACTCGGTGTCATCCCCGCGAAAGCGGGGAACTTCGTTTAGGATGGTGCCCTAGGCGAGAAAACGGAGGTTCCCGCTTTCGCGGGAATGACCCGGTGGCTGGGCCGAGCATTTCCAGCCATCTATGATGTCATTCAATTTCAATGAGTTAGCATGTGGTATCATAATACCAACGCAGCAAGCCATTGAAATTACATATGAAAATCTTTCCGCTTGACGCTTTCCGGTCGCATCCGTATATCCGCGCCACGAATACGGGGCAGGGGTCACTCTGTCCGCTTTCAAGGAAAACGAAATGAGCACCTACACGGCGAAGCCGGACGAGATCCAGAAGAAGTGGATCCTGATCGACGCCAAGGATCTGGTGGTTGGCCGTGTCGCCTCCATCATCGCCATGCGTCTGCGCGGCAAGCACCTGCCGACCTACACCCCGCACATGGATACCGGCGACCACGTCGTCGTGATCAATGCCGACAAGGTGAAGCTGACCGGCAAGAAGCTCGATCAGCGCCGGTTCTTCTGGCACACCGGGCATCCGGGCGGCATCAAGGATCGCACGCAGCGTCAGCTGCTCGAAGGTCGTTTCCCCGAGCGCGTGCTCGAGAACGCCGTTCGCCGCATGATCCCGGAAGGCCCGCTCGGCCGTAAGCAGTACGGCAACCTGCGCGTCTATGCTGGTGAAGCTCACCCGCATGAGGCCCAGGCGCCCGTGAAGCTCGACGTCGCTTCGTTCAACTCCAAGAATGTGAGGGCCAAGTAATGGCCGAGACCATCAATTCGCTCGAAGACCTGGGCGCTGCCGCCGTCGTCGCCGCTGTTGCCGCCGACGCTCCCGTGCACGTGCAGAAGCTCGATGCGCAGGGCCGTGCCTACGCCACCGGCAAGCGCAAGAACGCCATCGCCCGCGTCTGGGTCAAGCCGGGTAACGGCAAGATCACCGTCAACGGCAAGGAGTTCAACGCCTTCTTCGCCCGTCCGGTGCTCCAGATGGTGCTGCAGCAGCCGATCGTCGCCGCGGCCCGCAAGGACCAGTACGACATCGTCGCCACCGTTTCGGGCGGCGGCCTCTCCGGCCAGGCCGGTGCGGTGCGTCACGGCATCTCCAAAGCGCTCACCTATTACGAGCCCGAGCTGCGCGGCGTGCTGAAAGCTGGTGGTTTCCTCACCCGCGACAGCCGCGTGGTCGAGCGTAAGAAGTACGGCAAGGCCAAGGCCCGTCGTTCCTTCCAGTTCTCCAAGCGCTAACGCTTGCTACTTGGACGGCCATCTGCCGCGGTTTTCTGCGCTTCCGGTGCTCACGTACTTTAGTACGCTCCGCTCCGGTTCTCGAAAACCACGGCACCTACTCGTCCAAGCGCAAGCCAAGCTTCGAGTTCTCGAGATTTTGGAAGGCCCGCTCCGGCGGGCCTTTCTTTTTGCGAAGCAGCCGGTGGCCTCCCGGGGGCAAGGGAAGGGTTGCCGACGGTCGCACCCCGCGATACCCATGGCCGCCCTTTAGTCGAGCCGCCATGCCGCAACCAAAGACAGTTCTCATCGTCACCGACGCCTGGCACCCGCAGATCAACGGGGTGGTGCGTTCGATCGAGCTGGTGATCAAGGAGATGGAGAAGCGCGGCATCGCCGTAAAGCTCCTGACCCCCAACGAGTTCAAGACCTTCCCGATGCCCGGCTATGGCGAAATCCGCCTGAGCCGCACGCTGATGAAGCCGGTCTATGCGCGCATCGAAGCCGCGGCGCCCGACGCCATCCATATCGCTACCGAAGGGCCGCTCGGCATCATGGCGCGCCGCTGGTGCCGCAAGCACCGGTTCGCCTTTTCGACCGCCTACCACACCCAGTTCCCCGAATACCTCCGGGCCCGCCTGCCGGTGCCGCTGCGCTGGAGCTATCGGTTCCTGCGCTGGTTCCACGGCGCGGCGAAGTATTGCCTCGTCGGCACGCCGCACCTGAAGACGCTGCTGGAGCAGCGCGGCTTCACCAATGCGGTGATCTGGCAGAAGGGCGTCGACACCGAACTGTTCAACCCGGCGCGGCGCGAGCCGCTCGCCTATGACGGGCCGGTCTTCCTCTATGTCGGCCGCGTCGCGGTGGAAAAAAACATCGAAGCGTTCGTCTCGCTCGACCTGCCCGGCACCAAGCTGGTGGTGGGAGGGCCGAGCCTCGACAAGCTCAAGGCGGAGTATCCGGACGTGGTGTTCGTCGGCCCCAAACAGGGCGACGAACTGGCGCGGCTCTACGCCTCGGCCGACGTCTTCGTGTTTCCATCCAGGACCGACACCTTCGGTCTCGTGCTGCTCGAAGCGCTGGCCAGCGGCACGCCGGTTGCAGCTTTCCCGGTCACCGGTCCGATCGACGTGATCGGCGAGGCGCCGGTCGGCGTGCTCGACCACGATCTCAAGGCTGCGGCACTCAAGGCGCTGCAGGTTCCCCGCGACGGCTGCCGCGCCTATGCCGAGCAGTTCTCCTGGGCGGCCAGCACCGACCAGTTCCTGCACTACTTGCCGGTGAAAGGCGACACTCGTTCGTCCTGAGTCAGGTTCGCTGACAGCGCCCTTGACCGCCAACCACTTCCGCCACTAAAGCTCCGTAATCCTCGCTCAGGGTTTGGATATGACTCAGGGAGTAGCAGCGCCAATCGCAGCCGCCGGCTTTAGGGCCGGAGCGGTCGCGTGCGCTAGCGCCCCCGCTCGCTAGCTCTCCCCGAGCGCCGCCATGCGGCTGGGGAGAGCGGAACCGAACGAGCCCAAGCGGTCGTGATCGGCCGCTTAACTCGTCAAAACCATAATTCCGTGATAATCGGCGCCTCACTGAAGGCGTCGCGGCACTTGCAAGTGCGTCGCGGGTCCACCGAGGTTCCAATGAACGACGATTTCCACCGCATCCGCCGCCTCCCGCCCTACGTCTTCGCCCATATCGATCCGATCAAGGCGAAGCTGCGCGCCAACGGCGTCGATATTATCGACCTGGGCATGGGCAACCCGGATATGCCGACGCCGCAGCACATCGTCGACAAGCTCAAGGAGACGGTGAAGGACCCGCGCACCCACCGCTACTCCTCGTCCAAGGGCATCCCCGGGCTCCGCAAGGCCCAGGCCAGCTATTATGGCCGTCGCTTCGGCGTGAAGGTGAACCCCGACACCCAGGTGGTGGCGACGCTGGGCTCGAAGGAAGGCTTCGCCAACATGGCGGCGGCGATCACCGCGCCGGGCGATGTGGTGCTGGTGCCCAATCCGACCTATCCGATCCACGCCTTCGGCTTCATCATGAGTGGCGGCGTCGTCCGCTCCATGCCGGCCGAACCGGACGAGAATTTTATGCGCGCGCTCGATCGGGCGGTGCGTCACTCGATCCCCAAGCCCATCGCGCTGATCCTCAACTATCCGGCCAATCCGACCGCCTACACCGCGTCGCTGGATTTCTATAAGGAAGTGGTCAAGTACTGCCGCGAGCACTCGATCTTCATTCTCTCCGATCTCGCCTATTCCGAGATCTATTTCGATGACGAAGTGCCGCCCTCGGTGCTGCAGATCGACGGCGCGATGGACATCACGGTGGAGTTCACCTCGATGTCCAAGACCTATTCGATGCCGGGCTGGCGCGTCGGCTTCGCCGTCGGCAACGAGCGGCTGATCGCCGCGCTGACCCGGGTAAAATCCTATCTCGACTACGGCGCCTTCACCCCGATCCAGGTGGCGGCGACCGCCGCGCTCAACGGCTCGGACAGCGTCATCGAGGAGGTGCGTACCGTCTATCGCGATCGCCGCGACGTGATGGTGGAGAGTTTCGGGCGCGCCGGCTGGACCATCCCGTCGCCCAAGGCGACGATGTTCGCCTGGGCCCCGATCCCCGATCAGTTCGCCCATCTGGGTTCGCTCGAATTTGCCAAGCTCCTGATCCAGGAGACCGGCGTCGCCGTCGCCCCGGGCGTCGGCTTCGGCGAATATGGCGACCAGTATATCCGCCTGGCGCTGGTCGAGAACGAGCAGCGCATCCGGCAGGCGGCGCGCAACGTCAAGAAATTCCTGCAGGGCCAGCCGAGCCACGGCAACGTCGTGCCGATCACCGCCGCGAAGTAGGCGGATCAGAATTTGCAACGGCCCGGTCATTGACCGGGCCGTTTTGCTTTTCAGCGCTCACCACCTCCAACCCGGTGCGGGGGGAGAGCGCTTTGCCCTTGCTCAATTAACATGACTATGATTATCAGCTTTCAGTTTTGCTGGAGACCCTGCCATGTTCCGCCGACTTCTTGTTGCGCTCGCCCTGTTGTTCGCCGCCGCTCCGGCGCTGGCGCAGTCCTTTCCGTCACCATCAAACACGCCTTCGGCGAGACGGTGATCGAGAAGGCGCCGGAGCGCATCGTCACCTGGGGCTGGGGCAACCACGATGCGCTGCTGGCGCTGGGCGTGGTGCCGGTGGCCATGCCGTTTTCCACCTATGGCGGTGGTGACAACGGCTTGCATCCGTGGGTCGAGGAGAAGCTGAAGCAACTGGGCGCCGCGACACCCACGCAGCTCTCCGACACACAGGACATCCCGTTCGAGCAGATTGCCGCCGCTAAGCCCGATGTGATCGTTGCGGTGTTCTCCGGCATCAATGCCGAGCAGTACGCCCGGCTGAGCCAGATCGCGCCCACCGTCGCCTATCCGGATCAGCCGTGGAGCACGCCCTGGCAGGATGTCACCCGGATTATCGGCCAGATCGTCGGCAAGCCGGCGGAGGCCGAGCAGGTGGTCGCCGACACGCTGAAGTTCGTCGCCGACGAGACAGCGAAATATCCCGAGATCGCTGGCACCACTTTTGCGGGAGTGAACGATTTTGACGGCTCGATCGCCGTCTATGACGCACTCGACGCGCGCATGAAGTTTCTCACCGATATCGGCTTGGTGCTGGCGCCCAGCGTCTCCGAGCTCTCGCCCAAGGACGGATCGTTCTACTACCCTTTGAGCTACGAGCTGTTCGACCAGCTGAAGAGCGACATCCTCATCACCTACTACGACACCCAGGACGCCTCGGACGCGTTCTTCGCCAAGCCCTATGCGCAGAGCCAGCCGCAATATCAAAAGGGTGCCTTCGCTTCGCTGGTCGGCATCGAGTACGTCGCCGCCGTCTCGCCCCCGAGCGCCTTGTCGCTGCGCTGGGGCTTTCCGCATTACGCCGAAATCATTGCTGCGGCTGCCCGCAACGCCAGGAAGTGAGATCAACCATGCTGCAACTCCTCAACCTCGTAGCGGCATTGGTCGTCGCTCTGCTGGCTGCCCCAGCGCTGGCGCAAAGCTTCCCCGTCACCATCAAGCACGCATTGGGCGAGACGGTGATCCCGGCCGCGCCGCAGCGCATCGTGACGCTCGGCTGGTCCTCCACCGATGCCGCCATCGCCCTCGGAACGGTGCCGGTCGGCTTCCCGAGCTTTCGCTCGACCGGCTTCGATGGGGACATCGCGCCGTGGGTCGAGGAGGGGATCGCCAAGGCCGGCGCCGCTACCCCGGTGACCTTCGATGATACGGCCGGCGCCCCGATCGAGAAGATCGCGGCGCTGAAGCCAGACCTGATCCTTGCCGTCTACTCGGGTATCACCGAGGACGAGTACAAGCTCTTGAGCCAGATTGCACCGGTAGTGCCGTATCCGGAGAAGCCATGGACCGCGACCTGGCAGCAGGTGATCACCATCTCCGGCGAGGCGATGGGCAAATCGGCTGAGGCGATGGCGCTGGTTGCCGAGCTCGAGGCCTTCATCAAGGCCGAGGCGGCGAAGTATCCGGCGCTGGCAGGCAAGAGCGCCGTCACCCTGATCGACTACAACGGCGCTGCCGCCATCCACTCGGCCGACGATGCCCGCGCCAAGCTGCTGGCGCTGGCCGGCCTCGTGATCCCCGGGCGCTCGCCGGCCGGTGGCGATCCGCAGGGCTTCTGGTATCCGCTGAGTTACGAGAACTTCGACCAGATCCCGGCCGACATCCTGATCGGCTTCTTCAACGCGCCCGAGCTCGCCGACGAGTTCTTCGCCCGCCCCTATATCGACAGCGCCCCGCAGGTGAAGAGCGGCGCCTATGTGAAGATGGACGACCGCATCCTCAACATGGCGGTGATCTCGTCCAGCGCCCTGTCGATCAAATGGGGCATGCCGCGCTATTTCGAAAAGATTGCCGCGGCGGCTGAAAAGGTGAGGAAATAGGGCGCGAGCTAAGCTGACCAGGGGTCGATCAACTCAACGCCGCAGCCTTCGAAGCCGCCGTCCCGCGTCGCGACGGCGGCACCGCGTGACGCGGCGATAGCAGCGATCTGGGCATCAAGCGGCTGGATCGGGCGTCCCATTCGCATCTTGCCCGCAACGATCAGAGCGTAACTTGCGGCGTCGGCCTCGGCGAACGGCAGCACCCGTTCGCCGAAACGCTCGAGGATTGCCGATACCAACAGGGTGAGTGCGGCTTTGCGCTTGCCATCTACCAACCGTTCGACACCGAACAGCAGTTCCGCTTTGGTCACGGCCGTCGTCGCAAGGTTCTCGCGAGACTGCGCGTCCATCCAGGCAACGACCCGGGGCTCGGCATCGGCCCGTATCAACTCGGACAGCACATTGGTGTCGAGGATGATCACTCGTCAAAGATATCCGGCAGCGGGCGTGCCGGTCCGCGAGGCGGCAGCTCGAGGTCAACGCCACCGGTTGCTTCCACGAGCCTGCGAATCTCGCTGCCGAGGCCGCCGCCGGTTCTCGCCGGTGCGTCCAGCCCCCTGCGCAGAATGACCCTGGCTTCTTCTTCCATTGAGCGATTGTTAGCCGCTGCCCTGCGCCGCAGTCGTCCCTTGAGGTCGTCGTCGAGCTTGCGAATGGTGAGTGAACTCATATCGAGTCCTCCATGCATGCATTGATATCAATGCTAGCACCAGTGCTGCGCGCCATCAATCCTATTGACGGATAGGGTCTTTCCTATCCATAGCTCTCGCACCAAATCCGAGAGCCCTTCTATGTCCGATATCCAGTCGTTCCGCCAATCCGTCGAAACCTTCATTGCGGCGCGTGGCTGGACCCCGACGCGGTTCGGGCGGACCATCGCGGGCGACCCGCTATTCGTGTTCGACTTGCGGGAAGGGCGCGAGCCGCGCTCCGATACGCGGACCCGGATACTGAAGTCGATGCAGGACCATGCCGATGCCGCGCTTGAGGCGCCGCTGCGTATCGGCGTTGCCGGGTTGGGCAATGTCGGCGCCACGCTGGTGCGCATCATCCAGAAGGATGGCGAGGAGCTGACCCGCAAGCTCGGCCGGAAGATCACCGTCACTGCCGTCTGCGCCCGCTCGCGCAGCCGCGACCGCGGCATCGATGCGACCAATCTCGAATGGTTCGACGATCCGGTGGCGCTGGCGAAATCCGACGGCATCGACCTGTTCGTCGAACTGATCGGCGGCGAGGACGGGCCTGCCTTGGCTGCCGTGAAAGCCGCCCTGGAGATCGGCCGCCCGGTGGTCACCGCCAACAAGGCGCTGCTCGCCCGGCACGGCGTGAACCTCGCCAAGGCCGCCGAGGAGTCCGGGGCGCAGCTCGGCTTCGAAGCAGCGGTGGCCGGCGGTATCCCGGTGATCAAGACACTGCGCGAGGGGCTTGGTTCGGCCCGTATCGCCCGCGTCTACGGCATCATGAACGGCACCTGCAACTACATCCTCAGCCGCATGGGCAACGAGGGGATCAGCTTTGCCGAGTGCCTCGCCGATGCGCAGAAGCTGGGCTATGCGGAAGCCGATCCGAGCTTCGACGTCGATGGTTTCGACACCGCGCACAAGCTGGCCATCCTCGCCTCGCTCTGCTTCGGCTGCGAGATTGCTCCCGACGAGATCTTCGTCGAGGGCATCACCAAAATCAGCCAGGCCGACATCAAGGTCGCGGGCGATCTCGGCTACAAGATCAAGCTGTTGGGCATTGCCCAGCGCTCGGCCGATGGCATCGATCAGCGCGTGCATCCGACCCTGGTGCCCAAGACCTCGGCGGTGGCCGGCGTCGATGGCGTGCTGAACGCGGTGGCGCTCGAAACCGACCATGTGCACGAGCTGCTGCTCGCCGGCCCCGGCGCCGGCGGCCCGCCGACCGCCTCGTCGGTGCTGTCGGATATCCTTGATATCGCCCGCGGCACCCGGGTGCCGCCGCTCGGCGTGCCCAGCGCCGAGTTGACGCCCTATCGCCGGGCGCCGATCCGCGAGCACGAGGGCGGCTATTACATCCGACTAAATGTCAGGGATGTGCCCGGCGCGTTTGCCGCTATTGCTACCCGCATGGGTGCCGCGGGCATTTCGCTCGAAAGCGTCATCCAGCGTCCGGATTTGCGTGTTAGCGAGCCGGGCGTGACGGGAACCAACTCCCGCACGGTGGTGCTGCTGACGCACTCCACCATGGAGCAGACCGTTCGCGACGCCCTCTCGGCGATCAAGGGCGACGGCTTCATCGTCGGCGATCCGCAGATGATCCGGATCGAACAGCTTTAGCAGCCCTCCGGCGATGCGGTTCGGGACGGCGACCGCATAGGCCACGCAAAGCCCCGTGCGGCGGGGCAGGGAGAGTTCATGAAGCTCAGCAAGTCCGACACCGACCGACAGGCGGCCATCGATCGTTCGCTCACCCTTGAGCTGGTGCGCGTCACCGAGGCCGCGGCGCTTGCCGCTGCCGCCTGGCGCGGCAAGGGTGACGAGAAAGCCGCCGACGCCGCCGCTGTCGAAGCGATGCGCGCCGAGATGGGCAACGTCCACATCCATGGCCGCATCGTCATCGGCGAGGGCGAGCGCGACGAAGCGCCGATGCTGTTCATCGGCGAGGAAGTCGGAGCCGGCGATGGCCCGGAAGTCGATATCGCCGTCGATCCGCTCGAGGGCACGACGCTGTGCGCCAAGAACCAGCCGGATTCGATCTGCGTGCTGGCCATGGCCGAGCGCGGCGGGCTGCTGAACGCTCCCGATGTCTACATGCACAAGATCGCCATCGGCGCCGGCTACCCCGCGGGCGTCGTCGACCTCGACCAGAGCGCTACCGTCAACGTCAAGGCGCTGGCCAAGGCCAAGGGAGTACCGGTCAACGAGATCACCGCCTGCGTGCTGGACAGGCCACGCCATGCCGCGCTGATCGACGATCTGCGCACCGCCGGCGTCGCCATCAAGCTGATTTCCGACGGCGACATTGCCGGCATCATCCATGCGGTGAACACCGAGGATACCGGCATCGACATCTATCTCGGCTCCGGCGGCGCCCCCGAGGGCGTGCTGGCTGCGGCGGCGCTGCGCTGCATCGGCGGGCAGATGCAGGGCAAGCTCATCCTCGATACCGACGACAAGCGCGCCCGGGCCCTGAAGATGGGGATCACTGATCCGAACCGGAAATACCGCACCGACGAGCTGGCCTCGGGCGATGTGTTGTTCGCCGCCACCGGCGTCACCGACGGGAGCCTGTTGAGCGGGGTGCGCTACGGCAAGAACGCCGTCCGCACCAACACCGTGGTAATGCGCTCATGGAGCCAGACGGTGCGCTGGATCACCGCGGAACACCGGCGCTGATCGGTCCCCGAGCTGGCGTTCATTGCAAGTTCAGCTTGAGCGGCGGAGAATTCCTCCGCTCAACCCCTATCGTTTCCGAGTTGGCTCACGACCGTCGTGACAGGGAGAGAAACGCCGGAGGAACAAATCATAAATCGTATTTGGCTTTCGGCAGTGACAGCAACACTGCTTACCGCTTCGCTGACCACCGCGCCGCTGGCTGCACCGAGCAAAGCCGTCGTCACTGCAGTGACGACCGCGTGCACCGCGATCGACACCACATCGCGAGCGCGCGCCGGCTGCGCCGCGCAGTTGCAGAAGGCGCTCTCGGCTGATGCCGCCAGCATCAAGGCCCTTCAGGGGGCAGCGGCGGCCGACAGCGAGAGCGCTGCCAAGGGCGTGCTGAAAACGCTTGGGTTGACCGACGCGGCACTTGCCGGTGCGGTTGTCGTCGTACACGACCAGAGCGGCGGAGCGGCGAAGATCAAGGATGTTACGATCGAGATCAGCTGCTGCCCGCTGACCATTACCATCACCATTCGGCTCTAGACGAAAGCGGGCCGCCCAGTGGGCGGCCCGCTCGCATTCGGTAATCGGAAGCTTACGCTTCCTGGATGGCGCTGATCAGCCAGCGGCCGCCATTCTGGCGCTGGAAGGTCCAGACCTCGATGGTCTCGGTGACCTGGTCGTCGCCGGAGACGATCTCGCCGGTGCCGCGGTTGCGGGTGACGTCGCGGCTCTCGTAGCGCATCGCCACGCTCGCATAGTCGGTGCCGTCTTCGCGCCAGGCCTCGGCGACATCGCCGGCGAGCAGCGACACGTCGAACACTTCGTTGCGCAGGCCCTTCGTAGCATTCTCGCCCAGTTCTTCGGCCAGGTACCCCATCACTTCGGGCGTGGTGATCCGGCGCAGCGCCGCATAATCCTCGCGCGAATAGGCATCCTGCATCTCCTTCAGCTGGCTCTCGAAGCTCTGGAGATCCTGGTCGGTGATGCCGACCTCGTCACGCCGGCCGGCGCGCTGCGACGCCGCCGAGCGCGGGCCATGCTGGGCCGAGGCGCCACCGCCGCCGCCATAGCTGCGAGCGTTGTTCTGCGCCTCGTAGTTCAGCGGGCCGCCGGCCATCGCCGGGCGCTGCTGCCGACGGCGCATGAAGAACGCCACGATCAGTCCGATGATCGCCACCTGCGCCAAGAGGGCCAGTATGCCGCCGAGGCCGCCGAAGCCTGCGCCGAACAGCAAGCCGAACAGACCTGAGAACAGGAGGCCGCCGAGCAGCGCACCGCCGAAGCCGCCGAACAGGCCGGGCCGGGCCGGCGTCGTGGCATTGCCCACGGTGTTCCGCTGCTGCGTGCCGTTGGTCATCGTGTTCTGCACCGGCGCCGTGGTGTTCGGCGACACCTGCGTCGAGGGCACGCTCCGCTCGGTGCGGACGCCGCGGCTGCCGAAGCTGCCGCCGCGCCGCGCCTCGGCTGTGTCGACCGCAACCAGCGAAAAAGCCATGATCAGCGTGGCAAGGAGGGCTGAAAACCGGAAGCCCTTCGAAGCGAACATTGTGGTTCCCCATGTGAAAACGTCGCGCAGATATGGGGGGCATTACGCCCCGGCGCTAGGCCCTTAGTGTCGCGCCTGTCCGATTTTCTAGGGGGCAGGGGCTGAGCTTGACCGGCCGGCGTCGCGAGCCGATAGTCCGCCGACATTCCGGTTTCGACGAGGCTTTGGCATGGTCACCGAGAATAGCGCCGCCGTCGTGGTTCGATCAGGCGAGGACCGGCACGCCGCCCCGCTGAACTTCCTCAATGGCCGCTTCGACTGCAAGATTTCCGGCAGCGATACCGGCGGCGCGCTCTGCGCTTATGATACCTGGCGCTTCAAGCCGGGTGGCCCGCCGCTGCACCTGCATTTCGAGCAGGACGAGTGGTTCCAGGTGCTGGAAGGGCGGTTCCGCTTCCAGGTCGGCGCACAGATTTACGAGCTCGGCGCCGGCAACTCCATTCTCGGGCCGCGCGGCATTCCGCACGCCTTTCGCAACCTCACCGAGACGGCACGCATGATGGTCACCTTCATCCCGGCCGGAAAGATGGAAGCGTTCTTCGCCACCCAGATGGTCGATCCGACCTCACAGGCATTCAAGGATCTGAGCCTCGAGCACGGCATGCAGGTGGTTGGCCCGCCCCTGCTGCCGTGACGCCGGCGAGGAAAACCACGGCCGCACCCTCGACTATCGGGCACTTTCTGCTTACCTCGCCTGCTGATGGACGAGCCGCGCCCCAACTTCCTGAATGTGTCGAAATCCGCCTTGGGCCGCGCCTGGGTGGATCGTCTTAATCCGGCAGCCGTCCGCACTGCGGCCGCCATCGGTCAGCGCACTGATCTCTCGGAAATCCTGGCCCGCATCGTCGCGGGGCGCGGTGTCGATGTCGGTGCGGCCGAGACCTACCTGCAGCCGACCATCCGCGAGCTGATGCCGGATCCCTCGACGCTCGCCGGCATGGATGGCTTGGCCGAGCGGCTGGCGCAGGCCATCACCGACAACGAACCGGTGGCGCTGTTCGGCGATTATGACGTCGACGGCGCCTGCTCCTGTGCGCTGATGACGCGTTACCTCCGGCATTTCGGCCTCGACCCGCAGGTGCACATTCCGGATCGCATCTTCGAGGGTTACGGCCCCAACACCACGGCGATCGACAAACTGGTCGATGGCGGCGCCAAGCTCCTGATCACCCTCGATTGCGGCACCACCAGCGATGGGCCGATCGCCCATGCCCGCCAGCGCGGGCTCGAGGTGCTGGTGATCGATCACCACCTGTCCGATGCCCAACTGCCCCCCGCCAACGCCCTGGTGAATCCCAACCGGCCGGACGACATCTCCGGCCTCGGCTACCTCTGCGCCGCCGGCGTCACCTTCATGGTGCTGGTGGCGACCAACCGGCTGCTGAAACAGCGCGGCGACACGGGCCTCCCCAACCTGATGACGATGATCGACCTCGTGGCGCTGGCGACGGTCTGCGATGTGGTGCCGCTCAAGGGCTTGAACCGCGCCTTCGTCGCCCGTGGCCTCGAAGTGGCGCGCACCGGATCGAACCGGGGCATCGGCGCGCTGGCGCTCGCAGCGCGGCTCTCCGGCCCGCTCAACGCGTATCATCTCGGTTACCTGATCGGGCCGCGCATCAATGCCGGTGGCCGCATCGGCGATGCGGCGCTTGGCACGAGGTTGCTGTCGCTCGATGACGAACAGCAGGCGTTGATGCTCGCAGCGCAGCTCAACGAACTCAACAGTGAGCGCCAGCGCATCGAGGTCGAGGCGGTAGAGGAGGCGGCCCGCGCCGCCGAGGCCGAGATCGGCGGCGGCGAAGGGCCGCCGGTGCTGGTGTTGGCCTCGGCCAACTGGCACCCCGGCGTGGTCGGCCTGATTGCCGCGCGGCTGCGCGAACGCTTCGAGCGCCCGACCTTCGCCATCGCCCTCGCCCCCGATGGCTCGGGCACCGGTTCGGGGCGCTCGATGCCGGGGGTCGACCTCGGCAGTTCGGTGATCGAGGCGGTGGAGCTGGGCCTTGCGGCCAAGGGGGGCGGCCACGCCATGGCGGCGGGCGTGACTTGAAGCCGGGCCAGCTCGGCCCGTTCCGCGCCCATGTCACCGAGCGGCTGGGCAACAGCGTCAGCGTGGCGCGGGCGCTCACCGCGCTCGAGATCGATGCGGCGATGACGGCGCGTGGCGCCAACCCCAGCTTCGTGCACGAGATCGAGCGGGCAGGGCCGTTTGGCGCCGGCAGTCCGCAGCCGGTCTTCGCCTTTCCGGCGCACAAGGCGAAGTTCGCCGAAATCGTCGGCACCGGCGGCCACGTGAAGTTTACCCTCACCGCCGACGACGGCGCGCAACTCAAGGCCATCGCCTTCCGCGCTGCGACGACGGCCCTCGGCGAAGCGCTGCTGAGCGCCGGCAACGACACACCGCTGCACCTGGCCGGGACCCTCTCCATCGACCACTGGCAGGGCCGCGAAGAGGTGCAGCTTCGGCTGCTCGACGCGGCGCGCCCGGATGGTCGCTAGAGCCGGATCAGCAGAAATCCTGTCCCTCTGAAGGCGCGGGATTGCAGACTGTCCGGGTTGCTCCAATGCGTTGTCAGGCTTCTGTCAGGCTTGAAAGTCATGCTTGCATATCCACTTATGACGACTAAACTGTTGCCTTAATTCACGGGGAGCCCCGTTGCCCGGTCTCGCGATTGCCCGACCCTGCACCGGCGCTGGTTTGGCCGCTCGGCGGAGCGGACCGTAGTCTGGATTGTTGCGTCATGGATAAGCTTGCGGTTGAAACGAGGGCAGCGTCGCCCACGCCGTGGACCCATCTGCTCTCGACCATTGCGGCCTTTCTCGGAAAGCGGCTGATCGGCCGCCCTAAGCATGGCGCGGTGACCATCACCTTCCCGAACGGCAAGACCCGCACTTTCGGTGATCCGGCGACGGGCATCCATGCGCAGCTGACCTTGCGCAATTTCAAGGTGCTGCAGAAGACCTTGCAGCGCGGCACCGTTGGGTTCGCACAGGCCTATATCGATGGCGATGTCGAGATCGAGGACCTGACGGCGCTGTTCCGCTACTTCGTGCAGAACCGCGACGTGCTCGATAGCGGCGAGAGCTCCTGGTACGGTCGCGCCGCTCAGGACATCACCTACCACGTCAGCCGTCACAACTCGAAAGAGGGGGCCAAGAAGAACATTTCCGAGCACTACGACCTCGGCAACGACTTCTACGCCGAGTGGCTCGACCCCTCGATGACCTATTCTTCGGCGCTCTTTACCTCCGACGAGCAGTCGCTAACCGACGCGCAGCACACCAAGTATCGCCGCGTTGCCGAGATGGCCGGGGTCAAGCCGGGCCATCGCGTGCTGGAGATCGGCTGCGGCTGGGGCGGCTTCGCCGAGACCGCCGCCAAGGATTTCGGCGCCGAGGTCTACGGTATCACCCTGTCGGCCGAGCAGCTGAAATACGCCAACGACCGGCTGGAGCGGCAGGGGCTGGACAAGCTCGCCACCATGCATTTCGAGGATTATCGCGATACCCGGGGCGACTTCGACCATGTCGCCTCGATCGAGATGATCGAAGCCGTCGGCGAGGAGCACTGGCCGAGCTACTTCAAGACTGTGCACGACCGGCTGAAACCGGGCGGCACCGCCACGATCCAGGCCATCACCATCGGCGAGCAGGATTTTCACGACTACCGGGCGCGGCCGGATTTCATCCAGCGCTTCATCTTCCCCGGCGGTATGCTGCTGACCAAGACCGCGATGCAGGAGCAGGGCGACAAGGTCGGGCTGATCCTCGAGAACGTCGAGACCTTCCGGCTGAGCTACGCCAAGACGCTGAAACTCTGGCGCGAGCGTTTCCTCGATCGCTGGAACGACATCAAGAAGCTCGGCTACACCGAGGAATTCCGGCGCAAGTGGGTGTACTACCTGAGCTATTGCGAGGCGGGCTTTTTCGAAGGCTCGATCGATGTCGGGATTTACCAGTACCGCCGCCCGGCGTGAGCTGGAGCGTTTCACGGCTGCACCCATACGGTGCTTGGGCTCGACCTTGGCCTTCCCACCGGCGTCATCCCCGCGAAGGCGCATAAGCGCCAAGTTACGGGATTTCACCGCTCCGATGCGCCGCATCAATGCACTGACATCTCCCCAAACTCGGTGTCATCCCAGCGAAAGCTGGGACCCAACTATCGGCTGGCACGGGCTGCGAGTTGGGTCCCCAGCTTTCGCTGGGATGACAGCCGGTGGTTGGGGCACGACCGTAGCTCAGCGCGCATGCGCCTTCGCGGGAATGACGCCGGTGGGCGCTGAGACGCCGTGAAGCGCACTAGGTTGTGTGGACACTTACCGCAACCATAGTACGGTTGCCGCGATAGTGACGACGGCGAGGTAGTTTCTAGCGGTTTTTTCGAAGCGTGTTGCGACGCGTCGGAACTGCTTTAGCTTTGAGAAGCAGCACTCGATGAGATGGCGCTGGGCGTAGAGGTGCCTGTCGAGCTTGTGCTTGATGGCACGTGATGGATTGTTGGGAATGACGGCGAGGGCACCCTTTTCGGCGATGGCTTGCCGCAGAGCGTCGAAGTCGTAGGCGGTATCGGCCATGACGACGTCGGCAGGCAGGCCCTTGATCAGTGGTTCGGCTTGTGGCGCATCGCCCTTCTGGCCGGCAGTGAGAATGAAGCGTACCGGGCAGCCCAGGCCGCGTACGGCCATGTGGATCTTGGTGCTCAGTCCCGCGCGAGCGGCCAATGGCCTGATCTTCAGGCCCCCCTTTGGCCCCTGCAGCATGCTGATGGGCGCGAACGATGGTCGAGTCGACGATCAGGTATTCGAAGTCCGGATCATCGGATATCGCCTCGAAGATACGCCACCAGACGCCTTTGGTGCTCCAGCGGCTGAACCGACGGAACACGCTGTTCCACTCGCCGAAGACCTCGGGAAGGTCCCGCCACGGCGAGCCGGTACGCGTGATCCACAGCACCCCTTCGACAAACATCCGGTTGTCGCGCCCGGTCGAGCCACGCTGGTCCGGACGGCCGATCACCAGACCGCTCATCCAATTCCAATGCTCGTCACTCAGAACCAATCGATCCAGAACGCCCAAAACTGCCTCCCAAAAAGCAGTCTTGAATCATCCCTCAGCTGATTTGGGAATCCCAAGAGTCCACACAACCTAGAGCCCGATACCCCGACCGGCTCGGTCGTGGCGATGGTCTCGAAACCGGCAATCAGTGGCCGCCCTCTGGCGATCGCTTCCTTCACCGCGGGCAGGGCCAGCGATGCGCGATGCGCCTCACTGCTGTCCCACACCTCGGTGACGTAGAGCACGTCGGCGTTATCAGGATCCCTGGCGACGATGTAGCTGCGACAGCCCGGCATGGTGCCACCGGGCGTCAGGATGGCGATCAAAGCGTCGCGCTGACCGAGAACTGTAGTGATCTTGCCAATCAACCCGTACATCAGGCGCTTCCCACCAACGTCTCGCGATAGAAACGCAGCACCGCCTCGGCATCGACGCCGACCGCAATAGTCTGGCTCGGGCGTCCATCCCAGGCGCCGGGGGGATAGTTCTTCCCATCCGGCTTGATGATCGTCTGCCCGATGGCGATGCCCTCGGTGACCACGCGGATGGCGCCCGTCTCGGTGCGATAGAATTCGGGGTGCAGCGCCAGCGCCACCGCGCTCGAGTCGTGCACATAGAAGCCGTCGAGCCCGGCGCTCTCGCGGTGGAAGTTCTGGTAGAAGGCCGAAATGGCGCGCACGAACGCGCCATCCTCACCTGCTGCCATCGCGAGTTCAGCCACATAGGTTTGCGTCATCACCGTTGCCTGCGTCACGTCGAGCCCGGCAATGGCGATCGGCCAGGCCGCGCCGAAGACGATATCGGCGGCATCCGGATCTCCCCAGATATTGGCTTCAGCCACCGGCGTCACGTTGCCGGTATGGCCATTGCGGCCGAACGCCCCGCCCATCACCACGATCTGCTTCACCAGCCCGACGATTTCCGGCGCATCGCGCATGGCGCGCTCGAGGTTGGTCATCCGCCCGACGGCGATGATGGTAACCTCGCCCGGGTTGGCCTGCACCAGGTCGATGATCAGTTGATGCGCCGGACGCGGGTCGGCGCTAGCGGTAATCGCCGGCAACGCGATGTCGCCGAGCCCGTTCATGCCGTGGACGAAGGTCGGCGGCGCATCCGGTTCACCCACCAGCGGCGCTCCGGCGCCCTGCGCCACCGGCGCCGCGAAACCGAGCTTCTGTTTCAGGTACAGCGCGTTGCGCGTCGTGGTCGCGATATCGGCATTGCCGAACACCGTGGTGACGCCGATGAGCTCGATCCGCCTGTGGCGGGCGAGGAGGAGCAGGGCCATGGCGTCGTCGACGCCCGGGTCGGTATCGTAGATGACTTTGAGTGTTTGCATGCCCGGTATCATGCATGCCGCCGCCTGACGCGCCAGTGTCGTCGGCGCGCTGCTCAATACTTGGGCACGGGTACCCGTCAATGTAAGCTCGTGGGCAGCTACGGCTCAGCGCGCCGACGTTAGTTACGTGCGTCAAGTGTTCGCCGGGCGCACGGGCCAAGTTTCGTGCGCCTCTAACCTTGCATTCGCGCAATTTGAGCGCATCTTTGCATAAAATCTGCGACGCATGGCGTACTCGTCGGGACTACGCACTTGTGCGAAACTCGTTCCAGGTGACGGAACGCCACCAGAATCGGTGATAGCGGTTTCGTGAGTAACAGGGGTGACCACTAGATGGCCAAGGCGCTCTACCTCGTGATCCAGAGCCGCGACAACTGGTGGGTCGATTTCGAGGGCAAGGCGCACGGCCCGTTCGCCTCCCGCTCCAATGCCGCGCTCGAAGCCCAGTCCCTGGCCCGCTTCCAGGCCCATAGCGGTCGCGCGACCGAGGTGCTGGTGCCGGACGAGCAGGGCCGCTACTGGGTGGTCTGGTCGAGCCTGTCGGACAATGGTCGGACGTTCAGCCCGTATCGGGTGGCGAGCTAGGCTCGCTTCGAGCGCCCGGAGCTACCGGATCAGCTTCCGCGGCACCTTGCGGACGAAAATCTCCTCGTGCCCATCCTCATGCGCTCGGGTCATCCGGTGCACCCCGTCGAGGATCAGCCAGCGGCCTTTGAGCCGGGTGATCTCGATCGGAAACACCAGGCTCGCCGCTCTCACCCGCCGGTACTCCCTGGCGTAGCGATAGGGTGAGCGCAGCACCTGGCGCGGCGTCAGGGCGTACCGGTCGCCGTCGAGTTCCCATAGCGGCACGTCGAGATGCCAAAGCAGCTTGTCGATCGGGAACGCCTCGGCCGGCAGGTCCAGCGCCCACAGCGCCTCGACGTCCCAATCGAAGGCGTACCAGTACTCTTCGATGGCCGGCGGCAGCTCGATCACGTCCCGGTCTCGCGTGGTGGCGGCTAAGCCATAGCACCGATTGGTGAAACCCGCATGACCGGCCGGCGCCGGGCCGAACATGACTTGACTAATCAGCATAGCGCGCTGATAGGTGACCCCAACAATCAACATATCCGGGTCCCTCACGATGTCCTTCAAGACGCTCGCCGCGACTGTCTCTGCGACCCTCATGCTCTGCGTGCCGGGCGCCGCCTTTGCAGCGGATTGGACCTACGCCGACGGCTCGGGCACCACGGTGACCGTCGACCACGTGCCGACCCGCATCATCGCCAGCCAGGACGCCGCCGCTGGTCTCATTCCGCTCGGTATCCGCCCGGTCGGCATCTATGCCGACAGCGCCATTGCCGATGCCAAGGCACTCGAACGGCTCGACCTCACCGGCATCGAGATCATCGGCGAGGCCTGGGGTGAGGTCAGCGTCGAGAAGGCCGCGGCGCTGAAGCCCGACCTGATCGTCGGCGAGTGGTGGCCGCTCGACAACACCTGGAGCGGTGGCGCCGACGTGGTCAGCGCGCTGAAGCCACTGGCGCCGATCACCGGGCCGAAGCAAGGGGCGTCGATCGTCACTCTGATTGCAGACTATGAGGCGCTTGCCCAGAGCCTTGGCGCCGATCTCTCAGCTCCGCAGGTCGCCGCCGACAAGGCCGCCTTCGAAGCGGCCCGCGATAAGTTCAAGGCATCGGTGGCCGCCAAACCCGATCTCTCGGCGCTCGCCGTCTGGGCCGGCACCGACGCGCTCTACGTCGCCGCCACCGAAGGCTCGTCCGAACTGATGGATTTTGCCTCCTGGGGGCTCAAGCTGATTGATCCGGTGATTGCCGATGACCGCGGCTACTGGGAGACGCTGAGCTGGGAGAATGCCGACAAGTACCAGCCGGATCTGATCCTTGTCGACAACCGCTCCAAAGCCACGCTCGAAACCGCCAGGGCCCAGGCCACCTGGACCACGCTGCGCGCCGCCGCCGCCGGGCAGGTAACCGACTGGCCGGCGTTCTGGCTGCGCAACTACGCCGCCTATGCGCGTGAACTCGATAAGCTCAGCGCTGCCATCGGCGCAGCCGATATCAGCATCGGCGATTGAGGAGTTGCCGCCGAGCGCCACATCGGCGACAGGCTTGCCGCGGGCAGCCCGTGCCGGCGGCCTTCTGCTGCTGGCACTGGCACTCGTTGCCGTGCTGGTGCTGTCGATCACCGTCGGCGCTCGGCCCATCGCATTCAATGACATCTGGAACGCCCTGACGGCGTTCGATCCGACGCAGACCAACCATAAGATCATCCTCGACCTACGCCTGCCGCGTACCCTGGTGGGCCTTTTGGTCGGTGCCGCGCTGGGGCTCTCGGGCGCCATCCTGCAAGGCGCGACGCGCAACCCGCTGGCCGATCCGGGCATTCTCGGCATCAATGCCGGGGCAACGCTCTGCGTGGTGCTCGGCATCTCGGTGTTCGGCATCACCCAGCTCTCGGGCTATGTCTGGCTCGCCTTCCTCGGGGCAGGGGCAGCGATGCTGGTGGTCTACCTCGTCGCCTCGCTCGGCCGCGAAGGCGCGACGCCGGTGAAGCTGGCGCTGGCCGGCGCGGCGGTCACCGCGGCGCTCACCTCGGTCACCTCGGCCATCCTCATCACCAATGTCGAAACGCTCGACCAGATCCGCTTCTGGCAGGTCGGGGCGCTCACCGGCCGCACCACCGATATCCTGGTGCAGGTGGCGCCGTTCATCCTCGCCGGCATCGTTCTGGCGCTGCTGACCTCGCGTATCCTCGATGGGTTGGCGCTCGGCGATGACGTGGCGCGCGGCCTCGGCCTCAAGGTGCAACGCGGCCGCGCCATGGTCGGCTTCGCCGCGGTGATCCTCGCCGGCGCCGCCACCGCCGCGGCGGGCCCGATCGCCTTTGTCGGCCTCACCGTGCCGCATCTGGCCCGCGCCTTCACCGGGCCCAACTACCGCTGGATCCTGCCCTATTCGATGCTGCTGGCGCCCATCCTGCTGCTCGGCGCCGACATTATCGGCCGCATCATCGTGCCGCCGGGCGAGCTGCAGGTCGGCATCGTCACTGCGGCGCTCGGCGCCCCGTTCTTCATTGCGCTGGTGCGGCGCCGGAAGCTGGCCGAGCTATGAGCGCCACCCAGAGCTTCGCCCCGGTAGGTGCAGTGGTTGCGGTGCGGAAGCGCCTCCAACGCCGCCATGGTCTCGTGGTGCTGGGTCTCGCGCTGTTGTCGCTGGCCGTCGCCGGCCTCTCGATGTCGATCGGCGACTATCCGCTGCCGCTGGTCGACGTCGTCACTTCGCTGCTCTCGCCGTTCACCGGCAATGCCGATGTGGCGAACGATTTCATCGTGCTCGGCGTGCGCCTGCCGCGGGTGATGGCCGGGCTGCTGTCGGGTGCGGCGTTCGGCCTCTCCGGCGTGATCTTCCAGACCATCCTCCGTAACCCGCTCGCCAGCCCCGACATTATCGGCATCACCACCGGCGCGAGCGCCGCGGCGGTATTGGCGATCATCGTCTTCAAGTGGTCGGGCCTCGGCGTCTCGCTGATGGCCTGCGGCGGCGCGGTGCTGACGGCGCTGCTGATCTACGGCCTTGCCTGGCGCAACGGCGTCACCCCCTACCGCCTGGTGCTGATCGGCATCGGCATGGCGGCGCTGGCCGGAGCGGTGGTCTCGTATCTCTTCACCCGCGCCCGCATCATGGAAGTGCAGGAAGCGCTGAGCTGGCTGACCGGCAGCCTCAACGGCTCGAGCTTTGAAAGCCTCATGCCGCTCGCCGTGGCGCTGCTCGTGCTGGTGCCGCTGGCGGCGCTGCTGTCGCGCGCGCTGCGCACCCTGCAGATGGGCGACGACGCGGCGCGGGCGCTCGGCACCCGCGTCGAGTTCTCCCGCCTCGGGCTGATCCTCGTCGCCGTGCTGCTGGCGGCTTTCGCCACGGCGGCCGTTGGCCCGGTCTCCTTCGTTGCCTTCATCGCCGGCCCGATCGCCCGCCGCCTGCTCGGCCCCTCGGGCAACGCGCTGCTGCCGGCGGCGCTGGTCGGCGGCCTTGTCACCAACGCTGCCGATTTCGTTGCCCAGCATCTGCTGGGCCGCAATCAGCTGCCGGTCGGCGTCGTCACCGGCGCGCTCGGCGCCGTATTCCTCATCTACCTGCTCGCCGCTGCCCATCGCTCGGGCCGCGGCGGTTGATCGGAGGCCAATGATGTCCGTGCACCACCAGCTCTCGGCCGCCGACCTGAGCCTCGGCTATGGCGATCGCACCATCGTCGACAAGCTCAGCATCGAGATTCCGCCGGGAAAGTTCACCGTCATCGTCGGCGCCAATGCCTGCGGCAAATCCACCCTGCTGCGCGGGCTGGCGCGGCTGCTGACCCCGAGCGCCGGCACGGTCTATCTCGATGGCCGCGCCATCCACCAGATGCCGACCCGCGAGGTGGCGACGCTGCTCGGGGTGTTGCCGCAGACCCCGGTGGCGCCCGACGGCATCACCGTCGCCGACCTCGTCGGCCGCGGCCGCTATCCGCACCAGGGCTGGTTCCGCCAGTGGGTCGCCGCCGACGATGCGGCGGTGGCCACGGCGCTGCAGGCCACCGATACGCTGGATCTCGCCGGCCGCGCCGTCGATGAGCTCTCCGGCGGCCAGCGCCAGCGGGTCTGGATCGCCATGGCGCTGGCCCAGGAAACTGAACTCCTGCTGCTCGACGAGCCGACCACCTTCCTCGACATTAACCACCAGGTCGAAGTGCTCGACCTCCTCACCGATCTGGTGCAGCAGCGCGGCCGCACCGTGGTCGCGGTGCTGCACGACCTCAACCTCGCCTGCCGCTACGCCGACCACATCGTCGCCATGCGCGACGGCAAGATCGCCGCGTCCGGTTCGCCGGCCGAGGTGGTGACGGCGGAGCTGGTAAAGTCGGTGTTCGGCATGGATGCCGAGGTGTGCGACGACCCGGTATCGCATTCGCCGATGATCGTCCCGGTCGGCCGGCACCGGGTGAAACCGCGGCTGAAGGCGGCGGAGTAGGGGCGCTAGAGCCGAAGCAGACGGCCCCCTCCCATCCTCCCCCATGAAGGGGGAGGTGCCCTGCCGGTGTGTTGGCACGAGCGAAGACAGAGCCTCGACTCTGCACCTCCCCCTTCATGGGGGAGGCCGGGAGGGGGCCGTCTCTATCAGTCGTCCCCCTGCAAAAACCTGTCGTTGGTCAGTCCTGGCGCTCGTCGTGCCGGGCGAGGAACTCGCGCACGGCGTCCCAGAACAGCGGTTTGTTGACGGCCTCGTGGCCGACATTGGCGATGATCGACAGCTCTCCGGCGCCGAGGTGCCGGTAGAGCCGATTGGCTTCCTCGGCGCCACCCAGGTGATCGCGGTCGCCCATGATCACCAGCGTCGGGGCCGAAATCGAGGCCAGTTGGCGCTCGCTGTAGTTGGGCAAGGTGAGCCACAGCTCGGAAATCTGGCTGAGGAACGCCTTCCAGTAGTCCGGACCATAGTGATGCATGTGCGTCACCTTGATCTGCTCAAAATACGGGCCGTACTCGGCAGCAACCCGGTCGAAATCGACTTTGCCCGGTGAAGGAAAGCCCCAGCCGTGCAGGCCCTCGAGATACGCCTCGGTCGGCCGGCTGATGGTACCGCCCAGCACCAGCGCTCCGGCCTTGCCGGGATGCCGGAGCCCGAACTCGAGCGCCGTCTGGCCGCCGTCGCTGTAGCCGATGATCAGCGGGCGCTTGAGGCCGAGCGCCGCGATGAAACCGGCGACATCGTCGGCGAACAGCCCGTAGCTCATCTTCTGGGCGGGGTTGCTGGTTTTGCCGTGCCCGCGGGTATCGAGCGCCAACACCCGGTAACGGTCGGCCAGCCGCGGCATCGCCTCGCCCCAGGAATCGGCGGTTGCCGTTCCTCCATGCAGCAGCAGCAGCAGTGGCTGCCCGCGGCCTTCCTCGAGGTAGTGCACCTCGAGGTCGCCGATCATTATGCTACGCGACCTGGCGCTCATTGCTCGTCGAGCCACTTGCCCATCAGATCGATCAGATAGTTGGTACCCGCCTCGCGATCGGCCATCTTGTCGAGCCCATCGAGGAAGGCGCCGTCTTCCTTCACCACCATGCGGGTGCCGGCCCCGTCAGCGAACAGCTCGATGGTGGCCAGCGACACCGAGATGCGCTCGCCGTTCTTCTGCATTTCGTAGGTGTAGATGATCCGGTTGTCCGGCACGATGTCGCGATAGGTGACGTCGAAGATGTAGGTGTCGCCCCCCATCTCGCTCTCGTTGAACTCGCGGCCGCCGACGCGAAAGTCCATCACGTCCGTTGGCTTGTCAGCGCTCGGCGAGCCGAACCACTGGCGCTTGAACTCGGGGTTGGACCAGGCGGAATACACCTTGCTCGGGGCATGCTTGTACTTCCGTTCGACGGTGAAGCTGCCGTGGGCGATGGAACGTTCGGTCATTTGAGTTTCCTCTTTCAGGCTTGGTTGATGACGTTGAATTCGAGATGGGTGACGCCGGGCGAAGCCGCGACCACCCTGCTACGGGCGAGCTCGATCTGAGCGTCGCCAAGTTTGTCGAACAGCCGCGTGCCGCCGCCGAGCAGCACGCTGACCACCTGGATGCGCAGCACATCGGCGAGGCCCGCGCGCAGCACCTGCTGCGCGGTAGACGCGCCCATCACCACCACATCCTTGTCGCCGGCGGCAGCGCGGGCCTGCCGCACGGCGCTGTCGATGCCATCGGTGACAAAGCGGAAGCTGGCGCTCTTCATCGGCTGTTCCGGCTTCGCATTGTGGGTCAGCACGAAGGAGGGCACGGGGTAGGGGGTGTCGTTCCAGTGCCTGAGGCCGACATCATAGGTGCGGCGCCCGACGATCACTGATCCAACCGTGTTGAAGGCGCGATCGACCTCCGCTGCATCCTCGGCCTCGGTGCTGCTGTAGCTGCCGTCGCCGGCCTTGATGCCGCTGCCGGCGAACATCCATTCGTGCAATCGCTCACCGCCAACCCCCATGCTGTCACGGCCGGAGACATTCGGGCCCGCCACATAGCCGTCGAGCGACATCGAAAAACTCAGCACAGCCTTGGCCATTCGATCCTCCGCCTTCAGTGGACAAATTCCACCCGTCGCCGGAAACGGCATTTCCGGCCGATCGTCTCTGCTCTGTCGTCCTTGGCGCGTTACTTCGCCGGCTTGTCCGGGCCGCTGGGCAGTGCGTCGAGGAAGGCGCCCAGTCGGTCCAGCCGATGCTCCCAGCCGATGCGTCGATCATTGATCCACTTCTCGGCCATGCTGAGCGCTCCCGTGTCGATGGTGCAGGTCCGCACCCGCCCCACCTTCTGCGTCGTCACCAGCCCGCTCTGTTCCAGCACTTGCAGGTGCTGCACGATGGCGGGCAGGCTCATCTTGAACGGCTCGGCCAGCTCACTGACCGACGCGGACCCTCGGCTCAATCTCTCGATCATCCGCCGCCTGGTGGGGTCGGCCAATGCCTGGAACATGAGGTCGAGGGGTTCTGTCTCTTGGTTAAGCATGGCCTTAAGTATCGTGAGTGCACATCGCTGTCAATACATAAGTGAACGCTTAAGTGATGTTCGGCTGCAGGCTGTCGGTCGCCCTTGGCACTACGACGATGGTCGAACATGCGGCCATCGGCCATTGCCTCGGGAGCAGGAAACGGTACTGCTGCGCCCCGACAATCTTGATCGGGGGAGCATGAGATGGCCGGCAGCGTCAGGTGGGGAATTCTTGCAACCGGCTGGATCGCCGAGCAGTTCGTCAAGGATCTGAATCAGCACGGTCACCAGGTGACCGCGGTCGGCTCGCGCAGCCAGGAGAGCGCCGACAAGTTTGCCGCCGCGTTCGGCATCGCCAAGGCGCATGGCAGCTACGAAGCGCTCTGCACCGACCCGAACGTCGATGCGATTTATGTGGCGACGCCACACCCGATGCACGCTGATAATGCCAAGCTGGCGCTCAGCCACGACAAGCACGTGCTGATCGAGAAGGCTTTTACCGTCAATGCCCGCGAAGCGCAGCAGATCGTCGACCTCGGCGCCAGCAAGGGCCTCGTCGTGCTCGAAGCCATGTGGACCCGCTTCCTGCCGCACATGCTGCGCATCCGCGAGATCGTCCGCTCGGGCGTCCTCGGCGAAATCCGCTCGGTGGTCGCCGACCACACCCAGGACCTGCCCGATGACCCGCAGCACCGGCTCAATGCGCTGCCGCTCGGCGGCGGGGCGCTGCTCGACCTCGGCATCTACCCGATCTCGTTCACCTTCGATGTGCTGGGGACGCCAAAGACCATAGCGGCAGTGGCGAAGTTCAAGGATACCGGCGCCGATGGCAACATCGCCACCATGTTCACCTACGACAGCGGCGCCATCGCGCTGACCCTGTCGGCCAGCGACACGGCCGGCCGCAACATCGCCACCATCCTCGGCACCAAAGGGCGCATCGAGATCGACAAGGTCTGGTATGTGCCCACCAGCTTCCGCCGCTACGACGAGAGCAATAGCGTGGTCGAGGAGTACGTCTCCAAGGTCGAGGGCCGCGGCATGCAGTACCAGGCCGCCGAACTCGAGCGGCTGGTGGCCGAAGGCAAGACCGCCGGCACGATCCTCTCGCCAAGCGAGAGCGTCGCCATCATGGCCTGCCTCGATACCATCCGGCAGCAGATCGGGCTCAAATACCCGACCGAGTGAGCCGACTTTCGACCCGACCAATACCTGGAGGAAACCGATGAAGTATCGTTATCTTGGCCGCAGCGGCCTGTTGGTCTCGCGCCTCTGCCTCGGCACCATGACCTTCGGCAATTCGCAGTGGGGCTGCGACCAGGAGACCTCGAGCGCCATCGTCAAACGCTTCGTCGAAGGCGGTGGCAACTTCATCGACACCGCCAATGGCTATTCGGGCGGCGCATCCGAAAAGATGCTCGGCGTGGCGCTGAAGGATCACAGTCGTGACCAGCTGGTGATCGCCACCAAGTGCTGGTTCCCGGCCGACCAAGCGGTCACCTCGCGCGGGCTGAACCGCAAGCACATCGTCGAGGCCTGCGAGAAGAGCCTGAAGCGGCTCGATACCGACTATATCGACCTCTACCAGTTCCACGGCCCCGATCCGTACACGCCGATCGAGGAGAGCCTCAGGGCAGCCGACGACCTGATCCGCGCCGGCAAGGTCCGCTATCTCGGTTGCTCCAACTTCTATGGCTGGCAGATCGCCAAGACCAACGGCGTCGCCGCGCTCAAGGGCTATGAGCCGCTGGTCTCGGCGCAGCACCTCTACAACCTCGTCCGCCGCGACATCGAGCGCGAGATACTGCCGGCCTGCGACGACCAGGGCCTCGGCATGATCTGCTGGAGTCCGCTCGCCGCCGGCATGCTCACCGGCAAGTACCGCGGTGAGGACAAGCCCGACGAGAAATCCCGCATCGGCCAGCAGGCGGCGATCACCCTGCCGCGCTACTGGTTCGAGGATTCGCTGAAGATGATCGACAAGGTCGTCGAAGTGGCGGCGCAGCTTGGCCGCACCCCGAGCCAGGTGGCGCTCAGCTGGCTGCTTGGTGACACCAGGGTCACCGCCGCCATCATCGGCGCCCGCCGCGTCGACCAGGTCGCGGAAAACCTCGAAGCCGGCGATTTCGACCTGCCGGCCGACATCCGCCAGCAGCTCACCGACGCCATGCCGCTGAAGCTCGGCTACCCCTACGAGTGGATGGATACCAACCTGCCGGGCACCTTCGGCAAAGCCGAGTTCGAAGCGACGCACACCCAGCGCTTGCCTTAGCGAAAATGCTCCTGTGGTCGCCCTCTCCCCTTGTGGGAGAGGGTGCCCGAAGGGCGGGTGAGGGGTTCTCTCCGCGCATACAGGCCGCTCCTCGCTTACGCTCGGACCGCGCTACACTTCGTTGCGCGGACCCCTCATCCGGCGCTACGCGCCACCTTCTCCCACAAGGGGAGAAGGCAAGAGGTGCGTCGCTGCGACGCTAGTTCAGTTCCAATCCGGCTCCCCCGCGAACCGGTGCCCGCTGATCCAGTCCTGATCAAGCTCCACCCCAAGCCCCGGCGCCAACGACACCTGCATTTTCCCGTCCCGCACTTGCAGCGGGTTAGGTGACGCCCAGGCAAGGCTGTCCGCCCGCCGCGTGCACTCGATCCTCGGGCAGTTGAACACCGAGGCTGCCAGTTGCTGGCTCGCCGCGTTCATCAGCAGCCCGCTGACATTGTGCAGGGTGATCGGCGTGCGGTAGAGCGCCGCGAGGTCGGCGATCGCCTTGGTGCCGGTAATGCCGCCCGAGCTGATGATGTCGGGTTGCAGGCAATCCACCGCCTGGTGCTGGAGGAATGGCAGCGCCCCCTCGGGCAGCTCGATATTCTCGCCGGTCATGATCGGGATGTTGGTCGAACGCCGCAGCGCCAGCCAGTTCTCCGAAAAGCCCGGCTGCAGCGGGTCCTCGTAGTAGATCGGCTTGATCGCCTCCACCGCCTCGGCCACCGCGATGGCGCTGGGGGTATCGAGCTCGTTGTGGCAATGGACGATGATGTCGATCTCGTCGCCGAGATGCTCCCGCGCCAGTTCGTAGGAGCGGCCGATCTTACGGATGTCGCCCGGCGACAGGCTCGGCACATATTCCTGCATCTCGATGCCGATGGCGTCGTGGATATCGACCTTGAAGGTCTTGAAGCCATGCGGGTCGGACTTGAGATCGGCGGCCGCTTCGGCCCAGGCGCCGGCGTCGGTCAGGTCGAAATGCGGGCAATGCGAATAGAGCTCGAGTTCGGTGCGGAACGCCCCGCCCAGCAGCTTGTGCACCGGCTGGCTCAGCAGCTTTCCGGCAAGGTCCCACAGCGCCATGTCGATGCCGGAGCAGATCATGATATGCGCCGGCCGCTGCCGATAGGCATAGAACAGGTTGTGGTGGTGCACCCCGATATCGAGCGGGTCCTTGCCGATCAACTTGAGGTGCGGCAGCCGCGCACCGCCCTCGGCATGAGTAAGGAGCGCCGCCCGCACCAGGTCGCCATCGAGATCGCCGCACTCGCCATAGCCTGAGATGCCGGCATCGGTATCGATGCGGATGAGGCAGAAGCCGCTGTCGAGCCGTAACGCCTTGATCGCGGTGATCCGCGCCTGTCCGCGATCGCCCTCCGCCAGATGACCCACAGCCGACATCGAAAACTCCCCCTCCGTTTTGTCGCTCTCTATAGCGGGGAGGGGCGAGACGGCAAAGGCCGTCAGCTGGCCCGCGAACCCCGCTCCGGGATATCGAGCCCCAGGTGCGAGCGCAGCGTAACCCCCTCATACTCGGTGCGGAACAGCCCGCGCTGCTGCAGGATCGGCACCACGTCCGAAAGGAACAGGCCCGAACCCTCGGGGTGGTAGGTCGGCATCACCACATAGCCGTCGCAGGCATCGGCGAGGAAGCGCTCGGCCATCTGGTCGGCGATCTGCTCGGGGCTGCCGGTGAGCGTCCAGTGCCCGTCCGAACGGCCGGTGAGTTTTACCAGCTCGCGCAGCGTCCAGCCGTCATTGAGCGTCAGATCGGCGAAAATCTTGTAGCGGCTCTGCCGCCCCTGCACCGCCGAGACATCCGGTAGCGCCTCGCGCGGGATCGGCTTGTCGAGATCGAAGCCCGTGAGGTCGACGCTGGGGATGTAGCTGTTGAGCTTCCTCAGCGACGCCTTGATGTCGATGAACTCGCCCAGCTCCCGCTCGGTCGCCTTGGCTTCGGCTTCGGTCGCCCCAATGATCGGGGTGATGCCGAGGAGCAGCTTCACCCGGCGCGGATCGCGGCCGGCGGCGCTGACCCGGGCGCGCATGTCGCGCGCGAACTCGAGGCTGTCCTCCAGCGTCTGCTGCGCCGTGAACACGCCTTCGGCGGTCTCGGCGGCAAAGCCCCGGCCGATCGGCGAAGCGCCGGCCTGGAACAGCACCGGCCAGCCTTGCGGCGGGCGCTGGATGTTGAGTGGCCCGGCCACGTCGAAGAACTTGCCGTGGAACTCGGTCGGCCGGATGTCGCCGACATCGCCGAACTGACCGCTGGCCCGGTCGATCGTCAGCGTCTGCTGGTCCCAGCTGTCCCACAGGCGCTTGGCGATCTCGACGAACTCGGCCGCCTGGGCATAGCGCACGTCCTGGTCGGGCAGGGGTGACGCGCCATAATTCTTCTCGCCGGTCGCCGAGGTGACGATGTTCCAGCCGGCCCGGCCGCCCGAGACGCGGTCGAGCGAGGCGAACTGCCGCGCCACGGTGTAGGGCTCGGAAAAGCTGGTCGAAACGCTCGACACCAGCCCGACCCGGCTGGTGAAGGCCGCGAGATACGAGGTCAACACCACCGGCTCGAACGCGTTGAGCACCGGGTTCACCCCCAGTGCCTTGGGGTCGAGCGAGGGAATGTCGGCAAAAAAGATCGCATCGATCTTCGCCGCCTCGGCCGCCTGCGCGAAGGCCACGTAAAAGCCGGGGGTATTGGCCAGCTCGATATTGCTGCCGGCACGCCGCCAGGCGCCCTGGTGGTTGCCGCCGCCCGAAACGAGGACGGCGATGTTCATTTGCTCGTGGCCGGAGGGCCGGGTGCTGGGCATGGTCTGGATACTCTTCTGGAAATGACGCAGGCGCCGGCTGCTGCCGGCGCCCTCTAAGCAAGCAGCGCTCGATCAGCTCTTCGGCTTGGGCTGCACCCAGTTCGAGGCGTTCTGACCGATATTGACGCCGGGCGCCTCGAGGTTGAGGTCGGCGATGTTGTAGGCGGCGAGGATCTCGGCGTACTTGCCGTTGTCGAACAGGATCTGCAGCGCCGCCTCGATGGCGTTGGCGAGCTCAGTGTTCCCCTTGTCGACGATGAAGCCGATATAGAGGTCGCCCAGTTCCGGCGCCGGGACGAGGATCTGGCCCGGGTTCAGCCCGGCTGCCTCACGGAAGCGACCGACCGCGGTGGCCGAGATATCGGCGCGTGGCAGCCGGCCCGACTGGATCGCCTGATCCTTGGCGGTGGCATCGGGGAACTCGATGAAGTTCGCCGGCTTCAGGCCCTTGCTCTCGCACTGCGACAGCGCCTTGAAGATGATGTTGGTGGTGCCCTGCACCACGCCCAGATCGCGCCCGCAGAGGTCGAACACCGTCTTGATGCTGTCCTTGTCGGCCTCGTCGATCAGGAGCTGAAAGGTCAGGCGGGTGTGGTCGATGAAATCCACCTGCTCGCGGCGCAGGTCGTTATCGCCGAGGTCGCCCAGCGACACATCCGAGCGGCCCGACTTCACCCCGGCAATCAGCTGCTGGAACGGCGCTTCGGTATAGACCGGCTTCACCCCGAGGATCTCGCTCACCGCGTTGAACAGCTCGATCTCGTAGCCGGTGAACTCGGTGGTGCCTTCCTTGAAGAACGAGTGCGGCGCGTAGACCGTCGAAGCGCCGACATTGAGCACACCGGCGTCGCGGTACTTGGCGGGCAGCAGCGCTCGGGCGGCCTCGGTTGCGGCGTCCTGTGCGGAGGCAGGCGCGGCGAACAGCGGCGCTGCCACGGCGAGTGTCAGGCCGACGGCGCGTAGCCCCCTGGTTACGAATGAAAGCTTGGTCACGGTCAGTCTCTTTCCTTGCATGATGGGGCCCCCGGCCCGGTTGTTCAGGCGTGGCTGCGCCGGCTCTCGGCCGGAGCGAACCTGAAATGATCCTTGAGGAATTCGGCGGTGCGCGGCTGGCGCGGGCGGCTGAACACTTCGCTCGCCGGTCCGTCCTCGATGATGCGGCCGGCATCCATCACCGCGATGCGGTCGCCGGCTTCCTCGGCAAAGCGCATCTCGTGGGTGACCACCACCATGGTCATGCCGTCGCCGGCCAGCGCCTGCATGACGCCGAGGACTTCGCCGACCAGTTCGGGGTCGAGCGCGCTGGTCGCCTCGTCGAACAGCATGACTTTCGGGTTCATCGCCAGTGCCCGCGCAATTGCCGCGCGCTGCTGCTGCCCGCCCGACAGCTGGCTGGGATAGCTTTCGTGCTTGTCGGCCAGCCCGACCCGCGACAGCAGGTCGGCGGCGGCGCGGATGGCCGCGACGGGCTGGTGCCGAGCACCTGCACTGGTCCCTCGATGACGTTTTCGAGCACGTTGCGGTGCGAAAACAGGTTCACATGCTGTGACACCAGCCCGACCCGGCTGCGAAACGCTGCCGCTTCGCGTCCGGTCCAGGGTTTCAGCACCCCATGGCGCTCGCTGTAGCCGACCCGCGTCTCATCCAGCACCACGGCGCCGCTGTCGAACTCGGTCAGCGCGTTGAGGCAGCGGAGCAGGGTGCTCTTGCCCGAGCCGGAGGGCCCGATGATGCAGCGCACCTCGCCCTGCCGGACATCGAGGCTCACCCCGTCAAGCACCCGGTTGGCGCCGTAGCTCTTCGTGAGGCCTCGCACACGGATCAGCGCCGGCGCCTCCGCCGCGCTGTGGAGCTCGGGTGGGACGTAGTTCATCGCGCCACCCCGGCCGCGAAACGCCGCTCCAGCATCCCCTGGATGAAGGTGAAGACGATGGTCAGCCCCAGGTACCAGATGCTGGCGACGATCAGCAGCGGGATCACCTGGTAGTTGCTGGCATAGATCCCCTGCGCCCGGGTCATCAGGTCGCCGACGCCGACCACCGAGACCAGCGAGGTGGCCTTCAGCAGGTTGATCATGTCGTTGCCGAGCGGCGGGATGATCGATTTGGCCGCCTGCGGCGCGATCACCCGGCGGAACGCCTTGGCCCGCGTCATCCCCAAGGCGATTGCTGCTTCGACCTGGCCCGCCTGCACCGACAGCAGCCCGCCCGGATGATCTCGCCCATATAGGCGGCCTGGTTCAAGCCGATGGCGATGAGGCAGGCGACCAGCGGGCTCAGCAGCACGTTGGTGTCGCCGTAAAGCCCGATATCGGTGAACGGGATGCCGAAGCCGAGCTGCGGGAAGAAGGTGCCGAGATTGTACCAGATGAGAATCTGCACCAGCAGCGGCACGGCCCGGAACAGCCCGAGATAGCCCACCGCGATGGTCTTGATCAGCGGGTTCGCCGACATCCGCATCAGCGCGATTACCAGCCCGCCGGCGAGCCCGATGACGGCGGAAAGAAAGGTGATCAGCAGCGTCGTCAGCAACCCCGAGAGGATGATGGGCGCGGTGAGGAACTTGCCGATCGAGTCCCAGCGCATCGCCGGGTTGATCGCCACCACCAACACCGCATAGGCAGCGACCAGCAGCGCGATCACCCACACAAGGCCGCTTCGCAGCCGATGTCCGTAACCCGTGAGCGGCTGCTCTACCGGCCGGTCCTCGAGTGGCACGGCGCCGCGTTCGGCGATGTCCAGCGTCAGTTGCGTCAACCCCAGCCCCCGCTGCATCCAACAGGATACAGTGTTGATTAAATCGACTGGATTAGTAGTCTATGCGTGGGAACCGGTCGAGGAACTCCGGCAGCGCGCCGGTCGCGGGTGACGAAAAAACCTGCCCTCGGAGAACGTTAGCTTAGGACGGACGTTTCAATCGGGACGTTTTGCGTCGTGACCAACCACAGGGAACCCCGCATGAACGAAGCGCATCCACGCCTCTCCATCCTCATCGTCGGCGGTGGCGCCAGCGGCCTACTGCTTGCCGCGCAGCTGCTACGCAGCACCGCCGATATCCGCGTCACCCTGATCGAGAAGCGGCCCACCGTCGGCCGTGGCGTCGCCTATTCGACCCGTCAGCTCGACCATGTGCTGAACGTCGCCGCCACAGGGATGAGCGCCTACGCCGATGATCCCGATCACTTCTGGCGCTGGCTGCGTCATCGCAAACTCGTAACCGAAGCCGAACGCTTCGTCTTCGTGCCGCGGCGGCACTATGGCGACTATCTCGCCGATGTGCTGACCGAGGTCGAGGCCACGGCTCCCGGCCGCCTGCACATCGTGCATGACGAATGCATCGACGTGCTGACCACCGGGGCAGGGGTGGAGGCGAAGCTCAGGAGCGGCGCCAGCCTGATAGCGCATGTCGCAGTGCTGGCGGTGGGGCACGAAACCAACCCGGCCCGCGCCAAGGGCATCGCCGTGCGCGTCGGCTCCGAGGTCGATACTCCCCTCGACCCCGATGCCCCGGTCCTGCTGCTCGGCTCCGGCCTCTCCATGGTCGATGCCTGGCTGTCGCTGGCCGAAGCGCAACATCGCGGCCCGATCACCGTCGTCTCGCGCCACGGTCTTCTGCCCAAGTCGCACCGTCAGGTGAGCCCGATCCCGCTCGAGGCCGCCGATGTGCCGTTCGGCACCGAACTGCATTATTTCACCGCCTGGTTCCGCGACCTGGTCGAGGAGGCGGCGGCGCGGGGCGAGGATTGGCGCAGCGTCGTCGATGCGCTCCGCCCGTTCAACCAGCGCATCTGGCAGAACTGGTCGCTCGGCGCGCGCCGCCGATTCCTCAGCCATGTCAGGCCGTTCTGGAACATCCACCGCCACCGCCTGCCGCCCGAGCTGCACGCACGGCTGGAGGCGGCGGTCGCGGCAGGGCAGGTGCGCCTCGTCGCCGGCACGTATCTCGATATCGAGCGGCGCGACGCCGATGTCCGAGCTACCGTCCGTCGCAAGGGCGCCGGCAATCTCACCTTCTTCGATGTGGCTCGCGTCTACGATTGCGGCGGCATCAGCGTCGATGTCGAGCAATCGAGCAACCCGGCCATCCGCGCCCTGCTCGCCCGCGGCAGCATCCGCCCCGATCCCCTCCATATCGGCCTCGAAGTGGATCCCGACTGCCGCACCATCGACGCCGGCGGCTCACCGTCGGACCGGTTGCTGGCGGTGGGCCCCCTCACCCGCGGCACCTTCTTCGAAATCGAGGCGATCCCCGATATCCGGGTGCAATGCGCTGAGCTGGCGAAGCGGCTGGTGGGTGACGCAGCCGTCCGCCCGCACGGCCTATTCCCCTGATTGCTTCTGCGTCCACATGCCCAGCCGATGCGTCGCCGCCACGAGGAAAGCGATCGACCACCCCACCATGATGATGCCACTGAGCCCCTCGAGCGAGGCAAAGAACTGCCACGGCTCTTCGGTCTGCACCACGCCCCCGCCGATCGTCGTGAAGGTCGCCGCCGAAAAGTACAGCGCCGTGTGCACCGCAGGGATCGCCCCGGTGACGACATAGATCGCCGCGTAGATGCCGATCTGCGCGAGATGCAGCACGAACAGCAGGTAGACCACGAGGCCCATGATGGCGATCTGCCAGGTCTGCGCCACGGCATCAGGTCGCGCGCTCAACCGGTTGACCAACTTGGAGATGAGGCTCAACCCGGCAATCTGGATCAGCACCGCCACGGTTAGGCCGACGGCCAGCCAGCCGAGTTGCAGCAGAATGAGCGAAGTCACCGGGCCCTCCAAGGACGATCGTTATCCATTGCCGCACAGGATAGCGCTGTCCGCCGCGAATGCCGAAGGCATGCGCCGAACCACGTGACTCGGAGAAGGAGTTGGCGCGCCCAAGTGGCGCCGCACTCTCGATAATGCGACTGTGAATTGAATAGATTGCCGCATATCTTGCATAAATTGACATTGATGTACATAATTCGAGTGATTTGCGGATTCGCAGAGCGAATTTCTGACTTAGGGAATGAAATGGACCACTTTTCTGCAGTTCAAAGTTTGTGTCGGATCGGACTTGAGAGCGGCGACGCCGAATTCCGCAAACAGGTGGAACGGCTTCGCGACCGATTGAAGAAGTCAGGTGAGGTGGCCGAGGCGGCGACGCTCGAAGGGCTGCTCGTGAGTGCGCTGAACGATACGTCGCTGGCACCCAGCACCGTTGAGGTTTCGCGCTCGCTTGTATCGGGGGATGAACTGACCGCAAACGTACCATCGCCGGCCGACCGAGAAACAAGTGTTCCGCTCGCACAGATCGCACTGCACCCCGGCCGCGATCAACCCAAGCCGATATATGACGAGACGCTCAGGCTGGCGCTGGATGCGCTCGTGTCTGAGTGGCAGCGTTCCGAAGTCTTGAGGAGTATGGGACTGGAGCCGTCCCGCTCCTTCCTTCTTTACGGCCCGCCGGGAACTGGAAAGACGCTGACAGCTCTGACGCTCGCTGCGCGTCTTGGATTGCCCGCCGTCATAGCGAGGATCGACGAACTCGTGAGTTCATTCCTTGGAACAACGGCCCGAAACATCGCCAACCTGTTCGATTTTGCAAACCGCTATCGTTGCGTCCTCATTCTCGATGAGTTCGACGCCTTGGCAAAAATGCGCGACGATCCGCATGAGCTTGGCGAACTGAAGCGTGTCGTCAACACGCTGCTTCAGAATCTTGATGCGCGGGCTAACAAAGGTCTCACTATCGCGATAACCAACCACGAGGGTCTACTTGATCCTGCGGTTTGGCGACGCTTTCAGAACCACGTTCGGATCGGCCTGCCGGATTGGCCAACGCGACTGGAAATGCTTCGAACCTTTCTCGCTTCAATGTCGCTCGAGGAAGACGTTCTGAAGACCTTGAGCTACATCGCGGGGCCAAGATCAGGCTCTGACCTGCGGACGTTTGCCGACGCGCTACTGCGTAGTCTCGCGCTCTCGAACGAGGCGCCCACGGCCCGTACTCTGCTCTCAGCTACGAAATCGCTGTTGCCGCGGCTGGGTATTGAGGACTCGCAGATGGGGGCAGCACGGCAGCTTGTTACCGACGAAGCGCAGTTCATCGGCTCGCTTTTGCATGCTGATCTGGGCATTCGCCAGGAAAGCGTCGCGAGCATGTTTGAGCGAAGCCAAAGCACGATCTCGCGGTTGCAAAAGGACTGGATCGGTCCGCCGAGCGCAGGAGGAGCGAATGCCTAACAATCCAGTTCAGATCGTCCTGAACGACGATGCGTTTCTACGCGCACCCGACCCAAAGCAGGCTGGTCCCGACAAGGATTTTTTCGAGGGAAACGATCGCGGTTTCGTCGTCCACAAGAAGGCGATGATTACTCGGCTGGACGAGTTGGACGCCACATTGGCTACGTCGCGATTTGGTCCCGCAGCATACGTCCGCGTCCGCATGCGGGTGGAAGCCATCGCAAAGTCGTACCGTCCTAACCGCGAACTTTTTGTGCTCGATCAGTTTCCCTGCGTCGGCGCTGGCGCTCCCGGCGAGTTGTTCTTCCGACTGCCGCAACTCTATCTGCCGCGCTTGCGTAGCCGTTTTGCGGCCACGGAAGATGCTGGCGTAACACGGTTCTCGGGGAAGACAGGGGAGCCCTATCACTACGTCACGCGTGGTCGCTCTGAACTTGGCGCGATCGAGACAATCGAGATTGCATCTCCCGACAGTAAGCGCAACTTCGCGGCGGGCGAAGCCGTGCAAGCGATGCTAAATCCGTCGGCCGCCAGCGGCTACGTGGTCGAGCTCTTTGAGCAGCGCCCGCTGGACGCGCCATCGAACGCAGATATTCTCGGTCTTCGCCAACTCTTCGAAACGTTGCAAACCGATCTCGGCGAGTTGGGGGAGGGGATGTATGCCGCTCTCTTGCCAAGCCCTGGCGGCGTTCCTTCAATGGAAGTGCTTGTTACGACCGGTGACAATCGTCCGTTGGTTGAAGACAGGCGCACCATTCGCGGCGAGCTCACGCTGGCGCCTTCCTCGGCACCGGTCGACGCGGATGTCGAGCGTCATGAGAAGGTGCTCGATGTAATCGCGGAGCACCCGCTGGTGCGACGCATTCGCTTCCCCGTTGTCCTGCAAGTTGCTGAAGCGCCCGGCGAACCAGATGATACTGCATTTGCGATTCCGGCGCGCGTAGCAGACGGTACCTATCCTAAGGTCGGCGTTGTCGATACCGGCGTGTGTCCTCTGCTCTCGCCGTGGGTACGCGATCGGTACGACTTTTTGAGTGAGACTGACTACGATGCTGCTCACGGCACTATGGTGGCAGGGATACTCATCGGTGCTCAGGGCGCCAATGGTGCGCAGATCGGGCGAGAGCCTGATGGTTGTGACATCGTGGATATTCCACTGATGCCAAGCCGGCGGTTCTTGGACGTCTATGGTCCGCGTGGCTTCGAGGCATTTCTTGAGGAGCTGGAAGGAGCGATCGTGGAGGCCCGTGACAATCACGGTGTCCGCGTCTTCAACATGTCGCTCAATATTACATCGCCTGTCGAGCAAAACCTCTACAGCGTCTATGCCGCTAGGCTGGACGAGATTCAGGATCGGCAAGGGGTCGTAATCGTTAACTCGGCAGGGAATTCTCCGTCCTCCGAATGGCGAGCGCCTTGGCCCAAGACCCCGCGCCTGGCGATTGCCGCGTTAGCCGCCCGCACGAGTCCCGACACGATCTTTATGCCGAGCGAAAGCGTACGGACCTTGGCTGTGGGCGCACTGAATCCGCCCAATGGGTCGCATATTGATGGCGCGCCAGCGACCTATACGCGGCGCGGTCCCGGTCTCCGTGTCGGTGTGAAACCAGATTTGGCTCACTATGGCGGGGTCGGCGATGTTGCACTGCCTAGGTCCACGGGCCTTACCAGTTGTGCGGTCGATGGCAACTGCGTGCAGACGCGTGGAACCAGCTTTGCAGCGCCGCTAGTGGCGAAGACCCTTGCGACGCTCGACGCGCTTACCGGTGAGAAGCTTATGCCGCGAACGCTGCGCGCGTTTACAATTCACAATGCAGCGGTGCCCGAGGCACTTCAAAACCGGTCACTTCGGGAGATCGCGCGACAGTTTGTCGGCTTCGGTCAGCCGAGCGACGCGGCGTCAATGTTGGAAACGGACGATCATAGCATTACGCTGGTTTTCGAAAGCCGCCTCAGTATCGGTGAGCGCAAGCCGGTCATCTTGAGGTTTCCTTTCGCTTGGCCGGCATCACTGGTTGATGCTGAGACGCTCGCTTGCCGTGGTCGCGTCCGTATGACGCTCGTGTACGACGCGCCGATTGACCAAGCCTTCGGGACGGAGTTCGTTCGGGTCAATCTAGACGCGAAACTTCAGCAACGGCAGCCTGAGGATCGCAAGGACGGTAAGCCGAGCTGGCGTGACCAAGTCACGCAAGCATTCCTACCGCGCTCCGCAGGACTGACGCCACCTGAACGAGCGCTTATCTCGCACGGCCTAAAGTGGTGGCCGACCAAGCGCTATCAGGAGGATTTCGGGACGGGTGTGGGCAGTAGCACAGAGTGGCAGGTGCAGGTGGAAAGCATCGTTCGCGCCGAGGCGCTCTTTCCGGCAGAGGGCGTGCCTTTCTCACTAATCCTCACGATCGAGGATCCAGACGGCCAAACGCCGATTTTTCAGGAACTGCGCCGGCAGTTGGTCAATAATCGCGTCGAACTCAACGATATTCGTACTGCTGTCCGGCTCCGCACTCGCACGCGGGTCTAGTGGTCGAGCAAGTCAATTGCCTAATGCTTAGGGGTACCCGGCACGGGCGGGCGTAGCTACACAGGCGCAACACTGAAACGAGCCGCGTTGATCGGCTGCCCGCTCTTATGGGACGTGAACGAGAGATTGGCGCGCCCAAGGGGAATCGAACCCCTGTTCCCGCCGTGAGAGGGCGGTGTCCTGACCGCTAGACGATGGGCGCGGAGGAACTCTTTTATCGGCGATGAGCGCCGTACCGTCAACCACCAGCCCATGAGGGGAAAGTGGCGCGCCCTAGGGGAGTCGAACCCCTCTCTGCACCGTGAAAGGGTGCCGTCCTAACCGATAGACGAAGGGCGCCGCGGTGGCGTCCGTATAGGGAGGTTCATCCGGGCTGGCAAGGGTGTTTTTCGAACAACCCGTCGCCGGCTCCGGCCCTGTGGAACAATCAGCAGCCCGAGAAGGTGATGGGCTTGCTCCAGCCGCGCGGCCGGTCGCGCACGTCGACATGGATGAAGCCGCGGCCCGGGTAGCAGCCGAGGCCGCCGACCTGCTCGTTGCGCATGGCGAAGGCAACGAGCTGGCCCTTCGAAACGCTGGGGATGAAGAAATCCACCGCCATGCAGCGCATGTGGTAGCTCGAAATCCTCGCCGCCGCCGATGATGTTGCGGATCGGATCGCGATAGCCGGAGTTGACGACGATCTTGTTGCCGAACCGGCGTTCGAACGAACCGATCGCCGAGCGCAGCTTTGGCGAGATGCAGGAATTGTCGACATCGGTCGACGAGAGGTACATGCCGGCACGCTGCACGTAGCCGTTGTACGAAGCGCCGCCACCGCCCAGAAAGAAGCAGCCACTCAGCAGCAGGGCGCTCGCGAGCGCCGCAATCAGTCGGATCATTGGTCACTTCCCATGCCGCCTTGGGGGCGGTAGCAGAACGCCGGCCCTTGCCCGGCCGGCGCTCGCGAGGAAGCTACAAACTCTTGGCTAACCGCCCGCTAAGCCGGTTGGTTAGCGCGCGGTTACTTCGGGGGTAACCGGACGGCTACCCCGAAAGCCCTTACCAGGCGCCGGTGTTCGGCATCGACAGCCACGGCTCGGCTGGGGCGAGGGCCGCGCCTTGCTGCAGGATTTCGACCGAGATGTTGTCGGGCGAGCGGACGAACGCCATGCGGCCGTCGCGCGGCGGGCGGTTGATGGTGTAGCCGAGCTGCTGCATGTGAGCGCAGAACGCGTAGATGTCGGCGACCTCGTAGGCGAGGTGGCCGAAATTGCGGCCGCCCGTATAGACCTCGGGGTCCCAGTTGGTAGGTGAGCTCGACCGGCGTGTCGTGCTGGCCCTTGGCCGCGAGGAAGATCAGCGTGTAGCGGCCCTTCTCGCTTTCGCTGCGCCGGATTTCTTCGAGCCCGAGGCCATCACGATAGAATTTGAGGCTCGCCTCGATGTCGGTGACCCGCACCATGGTGTGGAGATATTTCACGTCTGCTCCTCCGGAAAAACGTTGTTGCGTAGGACATCAAGGTGACCGGGACGAAGATTCGGCCCTCCGGAACGATGGCGCTGCGGCATCGGATCTGCAGCCGAGGGCGCGAGGTCACGGTGCGGGACCTGATCTAGACGATTGATGGCCCGATCGTGCGGAGGAGTCTCGCACGATGAGTTGGGGGTGGGCGATGATCGATCCCGGCTTGGCGCCCTCCGCGATCTGTTCGAGAAGCGCTTCTACCGCCAGCTGGCCCATCTCGAAATGCGGCAGCGAGATTGTCGTGAGAGCGGGATGGACTTCCTTGGCCAGAGCCGGTTGGTCGTCATAGCCGAGGATACTGATATCGTCCGGCACGCGCTTGCCCACTTCGGCCAAGGCCTGAATGGCGCCGAGGGACACGCGGTCGTTCGCGGCAAAAATGGCTGTCGGCCACCAGGTATCAGCTTCGATCATCGCCCGCATGCGTGAGTAGCCGGAACTGATCTCGTAGGTGCCGTTGGATACCTGAAAGTCAACCGCATCACGTGGCAGCGACCCCAGCACCGAGCGAAATCCGCGCTCGCGGTCGATCGTCACGAGATTGAAGGTCTCGCCGGCAAGATAGAGTATACGGCGATGGCCGGCCGCCAGGAGCGTTTTTGCGGCAAGCACGCCACCGTCGAAATTGCCGGATTCGACCATGCGGAAATTCTCCAGCCCCGCCGGATCGGCGTTCACAATCACCGACGGCACCTGACTCAGGGCCGGCGGAATATCCGTGCGAACCGGCGTCATCGAGGCATAAATGAAGCCGGAGACGTCCTGATCGAGGAGGATGGCGATGGCCGAGTCCGTCAGCTCGGCGCTGTCGCCGACGTCCACCACCAGCAGAACATAGCCTTGCTTCCAGGCTGCCTGCTGGGCTCCCAGAATGGTCTGCCCGGCGAAGGGGGTCGTCGCCATCTGATTAGTGACGAACCCGATGGTGCGGCTGGGTAGGCCGCGCAGGTTTTGCGCCGAGCGGTTTGCCCTGAAGCCAAGCGCCTGGATCGCCTCATTTACACGGTCCCGCGTTTCAGGTGCCACGCTGGGGTTGTTGTTGACCACCAGCGACACCGTGCTTTGAGAGACGCCGGCCATGCGGCCAACGTCGTGCATCGTCACCCGGCGCCTGCTGGTCCTGTCATTCAAGATGCCGTCCCCCGATTATGACGCCTCGCGTGCACTGCTCTACATCAAACGACGTTGCTATCCAACGCGGCGACCACGCTGGAGAGCTGGTGGACGTCTGCCGAATGGCAGCGTCCTGTTCTTTCACGGTGACCGTTCAATCCCATGCCGTATTGCGCGTAATCCTGAATTGCAACGTATGAATGGCAATCCAATACGTATTGACAAGATTTTTGCCGTGAGATTTGTATGGCGGCGGGTGAGAACGGCAGCGGGTGGTTGCCGCCTGGATGGGCAGTGCCGAAGACGGTGCGCACGTCGAAAACGGAGGAGATTGGATTATGAATTCGACTATCAGCCGGAGGACCTTGCTGAAGGCAGCGGGTCTCACGGGGGCGAGCCTGGCGCTTGCCGGCATCACGCAGGCGTCCTTTGCGCAGGCTCCGTCGGCACGTGGATTTCTCGAGTCCCCTATGCTTGCCGACAAGGTGGCCGCAGGGCAATTGCCCCCCTCGATGAGCGCCTCCCCGAAGAGGTATTCAAAGTTGGGCAGGGCGTGCTGCTGCAGGATGAGTACCTCACCTGGCAGGATGGCGCCTTTGGCGGCGAACTGCGCGTTGCTTCCATCTTCCCGACGCCGTTTACCTTCCTCGGCGGTGGGGGCACGATTCTGCGTTCGCCCGGCCAGACGACGGAAGCATCGCTGCCGAACGTGGTGAGCGCGTTCTCGCATTCGGACGACTTTACGGTTTTCCGCTTCACGATCCGCAAGGGCCTGCGGTGGTCTGACGGTCAGCCGGTGACGACCGAAGACGTGCGCTTCCACTTCGAGGACATCTACGGAGACGAAGAGGTCGGTCGCGCCTGGCCGACGCCGTTGTTCACGCAGGCGGATTCAACCAAGGGGCCGGCAAAGCTAACGATCAACGATGAGTACAGCTTCGATCTGACCTTTTCCGCCCCATACGGATATTTCGTCGCCGATCTCAACTCGTGGATTCCCAACTACGAGCTGCTGCTGCGCCCTTCGCACTACTTCAAGCAGTTCCACAAGAAGTATGCCGATCCGGCCAAGCTGGACGAACTCATCAAGGCCAACTCGACGACGAGCTGGGTTCAGCTGCTCAAGCTCAAGGAGCCGCCGCACTGGGACTACGGCACCGCCGCTGCTCTAGGCATGCCGGTTCTGATGCCATGGGTGCTCACCGAGTACACCGAGCAGCGCACGGTGTTCGAGCGCAATCCCTATTACTGGCACGTCGACGGCAAGGGGCAGCAGTTGCCCTACATCGACCGCATCGTGAACAATCGCGCCGCCGACCGTGACGCGCAGGTCAACGCGACCCTGGCAGGCCAGGTCGATATCGCTGCCGAAACCGATGCCCCGCTGAGCAAGATGTCGGTCTACGCCCAGAATGCCGAAGCCGGCGGATATCGCATCGTCACGACAGGCTCGTTCAACTACCCTCTGCAGCTCTTCCTCAACCAGGATTTCCAGTACCAGGATCCCAATTCGGTCTGGCAGCAGCTCATGAACGATCCCGAGCGCCGCCTCGGTCGGGCCATCGGTTTTGCGCTCGATCCGCAGGACATCAACAACTCGGTGTTCTACGGCATGTTCGGCGAGCCGTTCGGCACCACCAAGGAGTACGATCCCGAGCAGGCCGAGGCGCTCCTCGACGCAGCCGGGATGGCTGGCCGCGATGCCGAGAATTTCCGTCTCGGCCCGGATGGAAATCGGTTCGTGCTGCGGATTTCGTTCCCGGAGGCGTCGTCGGACTTCATTCCTGTCGCCGAGCTGGTGAAGGAGCAACTGGAGAGCGTCGGCCTTCGTGTCGAACTCGATCCTCTGGGCATCGACTGGGGGCTCTACAACCAGCGCGGCGCAGCCAACGAGCTGCAGGTGACCATGCTGTGGAATGACGGCACGGCCTGGGAAAGCGGCATTTCGGAAGACTATGCCCCCAACCAGAAGGGAAGCTGGTCCACCCAGACCTGGCTGAACTACGTGAGCCAGGGCAAGGACGGCCGCGTGCCGCCGGCATACCTGCAGGAATTCTACGACATCCACTCGCAGCGCAAGGCGTTCCCGCCTCAGTCGGAAGAAGGCAGAGCCCTGTTTGCCAAGCTCACCGACTGGTTCGACCGGAACTACATCCGGTTCCCGCTGGCGGGGCTCAAGACGATGCCGAACATCGTCAACAAGGACCTGCGCAACACCCAGAACGACGGTGCGCCCTACGAGCTCGATACCTACCTGTCGAGCGAAGGCCTGTGGTTCGACCGCTGACCTGACCGCAGCCGGGCGCCACGGCGCCCGGCCTTGCCGCGCATCCAATAAGAGAGTGTTGCCGACGTGTTGCAATTCGCACTACGCCGCCTTGGAATCCTGCTCCCGTTCCTGATCGGGATTTCCATCATCTCGTTCGTCGTCATCCAGCTGCCGCCGGGCAGCTACGCCGACAGTTACGTCAACAACCTGCGTCTGCAAGGGACGAACGTGAGCGCCCAGCAGGAGGCTGACATCCGGGCCATGTACGGCCTCGACAAGTCCCTGCCTGAGCAATACGCGCTCTGGATGGGCAAGATCGTCTTCTCCGGCGATTTCGGAAACTCGTTCCGCTACAACCGGCCTGTCGCTGCCATCCTCACGGAGCGCGTTCCGCCCACGCTTATCCTGTCGCTCACGGCAATCGCGCTGACATGGCTGCTGGCTGTGCCGCTCGGCATTCTCTCGGCAGTCAGGCAATACTCGGTCTGGGACCATGCCCTGACGCTGCTGGGGCTGATCGGGCTGGCCGTGCCAGGGTTTCTTCTGGCGCTCACGCTCATGTTCGTGGTCTACCAGAACACGGGATGGCTGGTGAACGGCTTCTTCTCTCCGCCATTCCGGGAGGCGCCCTGGTCACTGGACAAGGTCGTCGACCTGCTCAGGAACGTCTGGCTGCCGCTGCTGGTGCTCACGATCGGAGGGCTGGCGTCCATCACCCGCGTCCTTCGCGCAACCCTGCTTGACGAACTCAACAAGCAGTATGTGACCACCGCGCGCTCCAAGGGCCTCAAGGAGATGCGCAATGTCCTGCGCTATCCCCTGCGCATCGCCATCAATCCGCTGCTGAGCACATTAGGTTGGATGCTGCCGGCGGTCGTCGGCGGGGAAATTGTCATCTCCAAAGTCCTTAACCTGCCCACCATCGGGCCCATCCTGCTCGAGGCGAGCATCGCCCAGGACATGTATCTCGCCGGCGGCATCGTGCTGATCCTGAGCGTCCTCACGGTGGTGGGCACCTTCATCTCCGACATCCTGCTGGCGCTGAACGATCCGCGCATTCGGATGGAATAGGAGGTCGTGATGTCAGAAGAAAAACTCGTGCCGTCTTCTTCCCGTCCGCGCGCCGTGCAGGCGCGCATAGAAAAGATGCGAGCTCAATATTCGCGTGGCGGCGACAAGCGCCGCGAACGCGCCGAACAGCTTTACAGCGCTTCGCAATGGCAGTTGATGCGGGCCAAATTCGGCAAGCACAAGCTGGCGATCATCAGCCTCTACCTGCTCGGGTTCTTCTACTTGATCGCAATCCTGGCGGAGTTCGTCGCGCCGTACGATCCGCTTGAGCGCTCGCGCCAACACCTGTTCGCGCCGCCGTCCCAAGTCCACTGGTTCGCGCCCGACGGCAGCTTCGTGGGCCCCTATGTCCTCACCAGCCGGACCAAGGTCAATCCCGCCACCTTCAGGTACGACCTGAGCGTGAACGACGACATGAAGGCAAACCCGATTGTGCTCTTCCCCAAGGTCGCGCCCTACAAGCTCGCCGGTCTCTTTCCGATGGACGTCAAACTGTTCGGAACCGAGGGCAGGCAACCGTTCTTCCTCTTGGGCGCAGACAATCTGGGTCGCGACATCTTCTCACGGCTGGTGCACGCTTCGCGCATTTCGCTGTTCGTCGGCTTTGGCGGCGTCATCATCAGCTTCGTGCTGGGCCTGACCCTCGGGGGGATCTCCGGCTACATGGGCGGCAAGGTGAACTCGTTCATCCAGCGCACCATCGAGCTGCTGATGAGCATCCCGCAATTCCGCTCTGGATGGCGCTTGCCGCGGCGATCCCGGCCGACTGGACCGGCATCCAGACCTACTTCGCCATCACGCTGGTCCTGTCACTTGTCGGCTGGACCGGTCTTGCCCGCGTGGTGCGGGGGCGCATCCTGTCAATGCGTGAAGAAGACTATGTCATGGCCGCCCGAATTTCATCGGCGGGCACGTGGTCGATCATCACCCGGCACCTGATTCCGGGCTTCACCAGCTATCTCATCGTCCATATCACCATCGCCATTCCGTACATGATCCTGGGGGAAACCACGCTGAGCTTCCTCGGCATCGGCATACGCGCGCCCGACGTGAGCTGGGGGTCGCTGCTGCAGCAGGCGCAGGACGTGGTCGTGATCAGCAACTATGTCTGGCTACTCTGGCCCGCCGCCTTCGTCGTGCTCGCCGTGGTGCTGTTCAACTTCATCGGAGACGGATTGCGCGACGCTGCCGATCCCTACGCAAAATGACGGCCATATCCGACATGACACACGCATCCGCGCCCCGTCTGAAGGTCGAGGAACTCAAGACGTACTTCTTCCTCGACCACGGCATCCTAAAGGCGGTCGACGGCGTCGACTTCTGGGTGGCCGAGGGCGAATCCATTGGCATCATCGGGGAATCCGGCTGCGGCAAGAGCATCACCGCCCAATCCATGCTGCAACTGGTGCGGGGGCGCGGCGAAATCGTCGCTGGCAGCGCCATCGTCAGGCGCAAGGATGGACAGGAGATCGACATCTTCTCGCTCGAGGCGAGTTCGGACGACATGCGCGCCATCCGGGGCGACGACGTCTCGATCATCTTTCAGGAGCCGATGACCAGCTTTTCACCGGTGCACACGATCGGCGACCAGATCGGGGAAATGCTGCGGCTCCATACGAAGCTCTCGGCCGCGGAAATCCGCAGCCGCGAAGTCGCCATGCTGGGCCGCGTCGGCATCGCCAATCCCGAACTTCGCTATGACGAGTATCCGCACCAGCTGTCGGGCGGCATGCGTCAGCGCGCCATGATCGCCATGGCCCTGATTTGCCACCCCCAGATTGTCATCGCCGACGAACCGACCACGGCGCTCGACGTCACTATTCAGGCGCAGATTCTCGACCTGATGCGGGATCTGCAGCGCGAACTCGGGATGTCCATCATCTACATCACCCACAACATGGCGGTGGTGGCTGAGAACGTCACCCGCGTCTACGTGATGTATCTCGGCCGCGTTGTCGAAACGACGACCACCAGCAAGCTGTTCGGCAATCCGCAGCATCCCTATACGCAGAAGCTGTTGCGTTCGATCCCACATCCGGGTCGCCCCGTCGAACGCCTCGAGGTCATTGAAGGCAGCGTTCCAAGCGCCGTCGACCCGCCGCGCCGCTGTGGCTTTTTCACACGATGTGCCAAGGCGATGCCTGGCGTTTGCGACGCCGCAATTCCCGCTTTGACCGAGGTCGTGGACGGGCATTGGGCCCGCTGCTTTCTGCTCAGTGAAGAAAAGGAGGCCGACGATGAGTGGTCCAGCCTCTGATCAGGCCATCCTGCGCATCGCCAACCTCTCCAAGCATTTCTCCCGAAACGCCGGTCTCGGGGCAAAGAATGCCCTGACGGTGCGGGCCGTGGACGACGTAAGCCTCTACATCAATGCCGGCGAAACACTGGCGGTAGTGGGAGAATCCGGGTCGGGCAAGTCGACGCTTGGGCGGTCGATCGTGCGCGCGATCGATCCTTCTCGGGGCGCGGTGAGCCTCAAGCTCGCGTCCGGGGAGTGGGTCGATCTTGCCCGGCTCAAGGAGCGTGAGTTGCGCAAGCTGCGCAAGCACTTCCACATGATCTTCCAGGATCCGTACTCGTCCCTCGATCCGCGCATGACGGTCTTCGACATCGTCTCCGAGCCGCTGGTCCACAACGAAGGTGTCTCGCGCGCCGAGGCCCGGCGTCGGGTGATCGAGGTGCTGGAACTGGTCGGGCTCGGGGAACGCCACCTGACGCACTACCCGCACGCCTTCAGCGGCGGCCAGCGCCAGCGCATCGGCATTGCCCGCTCGCTCGTCTGCAGGCCGCAGCTCATCGTCTGCGATGAAGCAGTGTCGGCACTCGACGTGTCGGTGCAGGCGCAGATCCTCAACCTGCTGAAGGACCTGCAGCGTCAGTTCGGCCTCTCCTACATGTTCATCGCCCACGATATTGCCGTGGTGGAGTTCATCGCTCACCGCATCGCCGTGATGTATGTGGGGCGCATGGTCGAATTGGGGAGCACCCGCGACGTCATCGACCGGCCGCTGCACCCCTACACCGAAGCGCTGCTGGCTTCCGTGCCGCTGACCGATCCCGGCCGCGAGCGGTCGAGCACGCCGCTTCGCGGCGAGATTGCCAGTCCGATCAATCCGCCCAGCGGCTGTCATTTTCACCCGCGTTGCCCGTACGCAACCGGGCGATGCAAGGCCGAAATCCCGCAATGGCGGGAGGTGGCGCTGGGGCGACACGTGGCCTGTCACTACGCCGACGAATTGAGCCTGAAGGGCATGATTCAGTCACCTGCAAATCCAACTGAGCAAATTCTTCCATGACCATCTCCAGCGAGCAGATCAAGGCAGCCCGAAATCTTCGGCTTCATCTTCTCGACGATCCGCATCGTCCCACCTACCACTTCGTGGTTCCCGAAGATTACGCCAGCCCGGCCGATCCCAACGGGGCCATATGGTGGAATGGCCGCTATCACCTTGGGTATATTTATCAGGATGACGGCGTTCACTATTGGGGGCACGTCTCGAGCCGCGATCTGCTGCACTGGCGACACCACAAGCCGTGGCTGCTGCCGACTTCCGACAGCCCGGAGGAGGGTATTTTCAGTGGCAATGCGATGATCGACAAGAATGGCGAGGTCGCCATCGTCTACCATGGCGTAAAGGTCGGCAATTGCATCGCCACCAGTGGCGAGCCGCTGCTCGAGAACTTCCGCAAATTGCAGAACAACCCGATCGTTCCGGTGGAAGCGCCCGACAAGTGGCGCAAGTCCGAAGCACTGCCCTATGCCTCATGGGATCCGCATGGCTGGCTGGAAGGGGACACCTACTACGCAATCTTCGGCGGAACGCGGCCTGCCGTGTTTAAGGCCAAGGAAATCGGCGATTGGAGCTATGTGGGCGATCTGTTCGCGAACAGCGTGGACGGCACCACCCTGCGCGAGGACGTGTCGTGTCCCGACTTCTTCAAGCTTGGCGACAAATGGGTACTGATGGGTATCAGCCACGAGCATGGCACCCGCTACTTCGTGGGTGATTGGAAGGACGAGCAGTTCCACCCGCAGGTGCACGAGCGCATGAGCTGGGTGGACAACACCTACTTTGCGCCCGAAAGCCTGGAAGCGCCCGATGGACGCCGCATCACCTGGGCCTGGATTTTCGACCAATGGGACGAAGAGACCAAGAAGGCAGCAGGCTGGTCCGGCGTGTTTGCTGTGCCGCGCGAGCTGTGGCTGCGCAGCGACCTTCGCCTTGGCATGCGCCCCGTCGAGGAACTGAAAACGCTGCGCCACAACTCCCGCAGCATTGCTGGTCTGCCGGCCGGCCCGCTTTCCATCGCGGGGGGAAGCGCCATCGATATCGAGGCGAGTTTCGTGGTCGGTGCCGGCGGCACGGTGGGACTATCGGTGCGCTGTGCCGCCGATGGCAGCGAGGCAACCCTCGTTGGCTATGATGCCGAACGCGGCGAACTTTTCGTCGACACCACCAACTCGTCGCGGGTCGGCATGGGGCTCCGCGTTCGCGAGGCCGGCCCCTTCAAGCTCGAGCCGGGCGAGACGCTAAATCTCCGCGTGCTGCTCGACCGCTCGGTTGTCGAAGTGTTTGCCAATGACCGGCAGGCAATAACCCGCCGAATCTATCCGGACGCCTCCAGCACCGGCATCGGCGTTGTTGCGCAGGATGGAGCGCTCAACAGTCTGACCGTCTGGGACATGATGCCATCCAACCCCTACTGACGGGCAACGCGATGGGCCCGATGCGCCCCAGAAACCACTTCTCGCCTGAAGCCAGCTGGATCAACGATCCCAACGGGCTCATCCGCGTCGACAGCGTCTACCACCTCTTTTACCGGGCAAACCCTGGTGCATGGCCCAATGCACTGGGGCAATGCCAATAGCACCGACCCGGGTTGCCCTTACCAGGCGCCGGTGTTCGGCATCGACAGCCACGGCTCGGCTGGGGCGAGGGCCGCGCCTTGCTGCAGGATTTCGACCGAGATGTTGTCGGGCGAGCGGACGAACGCCATGCGGCCGTCGCGCGGCGGGCGGTTGATGGTGTAGCCGAGCTGCTGCATGTGAGCGCAGAACGCGTAGATGTCGGCGACCTCGTAGGCGAGGTGGCCGAAATTGCGGCCGCCCGTGTAGACCTCGGGGTCCCAGTTGTAGGTGAGCTCGACCGGCGTGTCGTGCTGGCCCTTGGCCGCGAGGAAGATCAGCGTGTAGCGGCCCTTCTCGCTTTCGCTGCGCCGGATTTCTTCGAGCCCGAGGCCATCACGATAGAATTTGAGGCTCGCCTCGATGTCGGTGACCCGCACCATGGTGTGGAGATATTTCACGTCTGCTCCTCCGGGAAGAATGGTGCCTGCGGCCTACAACGGCTCGCCGCCCGCAGCAAGCCGGACGCTAGTCGGGATAGAGCCGGCTGAGGGCGTGCGACAGTCCCGATGTCACCGATCGCCAGGCCAACATGGTCCGCGACGCGACGCGGGGCGCTGCGGCGCCTGGCGCCGGCGCCCATGCAATGCCGGTGTTCGCCGCATGCTGCCACCAGTCGTCGCCCCGCCACACTGCCGCCGAGTTCCACGGCTTGTCCGGACCGGTATAGTGGATCAACCAGGGCTCCGCCTGCTGCAGCGCCAGCCCGCGCTGAAACCGGCGCGCCAGGTAGTGATGGTGCCGCGGCTGCCGGATCATGTGTCCGCAGGCGTTCCAGCGCGCATCGAGTTCGGCGATGTGACCGCTGAGCAGGGTGTTGATCAGGCACTGGTCCATGGTGATCAGTTCCGCGCCCCGGGCATTCGAGAACGCCAGCGCCCGGGCGCTGAAGTCGAGCCGCCGAAGCGCCGCGAGGTTCATCAGCAGCACGCCGGAATTGACGTAGAGCGAGCGGCGCGGGTCGATGCCAAGCCGCGCGAAGTAATCCCTGAGCCTCGTCTCGCGGCGGATCTGCTCGCGGCGCATCATCATATAGAAGCCGAGATCCGCCACCCCGCCCACCGGCTGGCCGCCGAGTTCGCTCCGATACAGCTCGGCGACGTCCCGCCGGACCACGATGTCGGCATCGAGGTAGAGGACCCGGTCGAGCGCTGGCAGCAGCTCAGGCAACTGCGTGCGGAGCAGGGTAGCGCTCGAGATGTAGGCGCGGGTGCGCGGCGTGAACGGGTTGTCGGCGGGCACCAGAGTCAGGTGCGGCGGCCGGACCGTCCATGCCGCGAGCTTCTGCCTGGCAACCTCGGCCGACCCATCGAGGAGGATGAAGAATCGGAGCGCCGACGGCGCCGCGCCGCTGGCGAGGATCGAGGCGATGACCACCGCCACCTGGTCGAGGCAGGTATTGTCGACCGCGAAGGCAATGTTGATTTCATCCATCGCCGCGCCCCGCCACCAGTTTGGGCAGGCTGGCGGATACATGGCGAGAAATCCAACCGCAGTCGGCGCCGCTGAACACCCCGTCATCCCCCTGCGGCAGCGTGCTGCCGACGCCGCTTTATATCAGCCCGAGCTCGCCGCCACCACGCCGCAGGAGCCCCGCAACTCGGGCCGTTGGGACGCTCCAAAGCGGTTGCGAAAAACCCCTGACAAAATCGTAAACGCTTCTTAACTTCCCGTGCTAAATCGGACACAGTGTCTCATATGTGGCGTACCCCGATCAGCGGCGGGGCGAGTACGAAAAGGCTTGAGGCATGGGGGCCAAGTTTACAGCCGACGGTGACGAACCCGGGTTCCGGTCCGACGAGACCGGCCCGCTCGGACAGCACCCGGCATCCGACCACGGCGACGCCAATCTCGATGTCATCGAGGTGGTTGGGTCGATCAAGTGGTTCGACGTTTCCAAGGGGTTCGGCTTCATCGTCCCCGACGATGGCCGTCCTGATGTTCTTCTGCATGTGACCTGCCTCAGGCGTGACGGTTACCAGACCGCCTACGAGGGCTCGCGCATCGTCGTCGAGGCGTTGGCGCGTCCGGGCGGGCTGCAGGCGTTCCGCATCCTCTCGATGGACGATTCGACCGCCAAGCACCCGGCCCAGATGCCGGCGCCGCGCACCCATGTCACGGTCGAGCCGACCAGCCGGCTGGAGCGCCTCGAGGTGAAGTGGTTCAACCGCATTCGCGGCTTCGGCTTCCTGTCGGCCGGTGATGGCGCTCCGGATATCTTCGTCCACATGGAAACGCTGCGCCGCTTTGGCATCACCGAACTGCGCCCCGGCCAGCACGTACTGGTGCGCTACGGCAACGGCCCGAAGGGCCTGATGGTCGCCGAGATCCGCCCCGACGGCTGGGGCGACGCCCCGTCCTCGCACTAACTGGTTATCCGCGGTTCATTGCAGCAGGATCGCCGAAGCAACGAGCACCTCGGTGCCGGCGAGGCCCACCGAGCAAAACAAGGTTATGTCCGGTGCAGTTCGCGTCGGCGGCCCTCCGGCGAGCTGCGCCAGGTCGACAATCGTGCCGGCGGCCAACGCCTCGTGCAGGAAGAAGGGCTCCGAATAGGCTTCGGCTTGTTGCAGCGAATCGGTAGCAATCAGCGTCGCTCGGTCGGCCACGTCGGGGTCTAGTTCGTGCGCGCTGACGGTCTTGGGCCCGACTGTGGTCACGTGCGCACCTGGTTTCAGCCACTCCGCGTAAAGCACCGGCGTCGTGCTGCTCGTCGCGCAGATCACGATGTCGGCTTCGGCCGCCGCCTGCTGGGCGCTGTCTGCCTGTTGGCCCGGCACGCCGGTGAGCGCGGACATTTCCTCGGCAAAGCTGCGGCGGTTGACATCGTTTCGGCTGAACACGCGAAACCCGCTGATTGGCCGCACCACCGAGGCCGCAAGCAACTGCATCGCGGCTTGGTGGCCGGTTCCGATGACCGCAACAATTCTGGCATCCGAGGCGCTCATGTGACGGATGGCGACGCCACCGATCGCTCCGGTCCTGATCTCACCGAGCCGCTCGCCGACGACGATGCCGATCAAGCTCGCGTCGATGGCGGACCAGGCGACTGTAACCTGGCTATGAATGGGGCCTTCGAAGGTATCGTAGATGCGCAGCCCGGCCACCGCGTCGGCACCCACCGACCCGCCGATCGTCAGCATCAGGGTGCCGTGCCCACCGAAGCGAACCGCACTTCGTGGTGGTGCTACCAGCCGACCCTGCCGCCGCGCGAGCAGGGCGGCCTCGACGGCTTCGATTGCTACCGGCATGAGCGCCGCAGCATCCAGATCGTCGTCAGTCAGGATTCTCATGTTGCCTCGCGACCCGTGATTGCCGGAGGCTGCGTCCTCAACTGCACTTGAGGTCAAGCAATTCGATAGCCATCCACTGGTTTCCACGTACGCGATCACCTATCGTGACGGCTCCGCGAAATCCTCCGTTGGTCCAGATGCACTCCCCGATCAAAGCCTTGCATGGCGCGTTCGTCGCCCTCCTGTTCCTGACGCTCACCGCCTGTGCCTCCGATGATCGGTTGGTCATCGAGTCGCGCAACGGCAACCACCCCTTCACCGTCGAGGTGGTGGATACGCCCAAGTCGCGTGCCAAGGGCCTCATGTATCGCAAATCCCTCGCGCCCGATGCCGGCATGCTGTTCGATTTCAAGGAGAGCCGCGAAGTCAGCTTCTGGATGAGCAATACGCTGATCCCGCTCGACATGGTGTTCATCACTGCCGAGGGGCTGGTTGCCAACGTCTATGCCAACGCCCGGCCGCTCGACCTGACGTCGATCCCGTCCGACGGGCCGGTGATGTTCGTGCTCGAAATCCCCGGCGGCCACGCCAAGGAACTGGGTATCGAGGCCGGCGATCGCGTCGTCCATGACCGCATCAAGAACGGCGCTACAGCCGGCTGATCACCATGGAGTCGAGCACCGCGACAAGATGGAGGCTGGCGCCGGCAACGACGAAGCCGTGCCATACCGCGTTGTGGAAGGTCAGCCGCTCCCACAGGTGGAAGATCAGCCCCACGCTGTAGCAGAGTCCGCCTGCCACCAGCAGCCACAGCGCCGTGCCCGACAGGTGCGAGGCCAGCGCCTGGAACACGAACACTCCGCTCCAGCCGATGCCGAGATAGAGCACGATCGCGCCGCGCCCGAAGCGATGCGGCACGAACAGTTTCAGCGCCATGCCGGTGAGCGCCGCCCCCCAGATCAGCGGCCCGATGAGGATGCTCGAGGGTGTCGCGCCCAACAGCACCAGGAACGGCGTGTAGGTACCCGCGATAAACAGGAAGATCGCCGCCTGGTCGAGCCGCGCCAAGGTGCGCTTGGCCGGTGAGGCAATCGGGCAGAGGTTGAAGGCCAGCGAAATGCTGAGCACCAGCAACAGGCTCCCCACATAGAGCACCAGCGCCGGGAACTCGTCGGGCGCCGTCTCGTAGCCGGCGAAGGCAAGCAGTACCGCGCCGAGCGCCACCGCCACGACGATGCCGATGCCATGCACCACCCCGTCGGCGATCAGCTCGGGCAGGGTGAAGGGGCGGCCTCGGGTCCACCAGGTTCGGGCAATGGTCGTCTCGGTCGTCACGGCTGGTTCGGTCTTTCCCGCAAATAAGCTGTGACAATCCCGTCATCGGACTGTCACAGTCAACCCATTCCGCACCCCGTGCGCTTGACACGTAACGCAGTTGTTACAACTGTCCGCGCACTTCATTGTTTCGGAAGACGAAATAGATCTCGCCGACCTCTATTCCGCCCTCGCCGATCCCACCCGCCTCAGGGTGCTTGAACTGCTGCACGACAGGGCTCGTCCGGTGCACGAGCTGGCGGCTGCCTTCGACATCAGCCGCCCCGCCATCTCCCGGCACCTCAGGGTGCTGAAGGAGGCGGGTCTCGTGCGCGAAGTAAAGCAAGGGCGCGAGAACCTCTATTCGTTCCAGCGCGACGAGCTGAAGCTGGGCATCGCCTGGCTCGACAGGCACCTCAGGAAGCCGGGCAGGGCGAAGAAGTCGGCTGTCGTGGCGGTCGCTGCCGAGGCTCCCGTCGTGGTCGAAGCCCCAGTGGTCGCCGAGCCGATCATCGCAGCTGAGCCGATTGCCGCGGCACCCGTGGCAGTAGCGGAGCCCTCGGTGGCGCCCCCGGGGCCCGTCGCGGAGGCCACCGTCGTGGATGCCGAGCCGATCATCATTGCCAAGCCAAGGGCGCCGGCGAGGCCGCGTGTTGCCAAGCCCAAAGCCGAAGCCGAACCCGAACCCGTCGCTCCGCCACCGCCCAGGCAGACCCCGCAGCTGTCGTTCTTCGATCTCTAGCTCGGCGGCTCGAGGCACGCCAACTCCCACCCACCGGGTGTCACCCCCGGGGAAGGGCGCATGCGCGCCAAGGTACGGTCGCGCCCCCAGCCACCGGCTGCCATCCCTACTTTCGAAAGCAGGGACCCAACTCGCAGCTTGGGCCAATCGATAGATGGGGCCGCTTTCGCTGGGATGACACCGAGTTTTGGGGGGATACCAGTAACTTAGCGCCTATGCGCTAAGGCTTCCCCTCACGGCCCCGGCAACACCTCGTCGATCCTCCCGGTGAGGTAGTACCCCAGCAGCCCCGCCCACTCGCGCAGCGCCAGGTTGCTCACCGAGACATTCTCGGTCGACTGGTCCGGCTTGATCCGCAGCCCCTCGGCGCCACTGGCCAGGTAGTCCGCCGGCCAGGGGATCACCGTGAACTCCGCCTTGCGGAACAGCCCGACGGCGCGCGGCATATGGAAGGCCGAGGTCACCAGCAGCCAGGTTTGCCCTTCGGTCACGCCAGCCAACTGTTTGGCGAACTGCGCGTTCTCCTCGGTATTGCGTGATTGGTCGTCCAGCAGAATGCGCTCGGGCGCGATGCCGAACGCCTCGAAGAATCGCTTGCCCGCCAGGGCTTCGGGTTCCTGCTGCACCAGCGCCGCCGGCCCGCCGGCAATAACGATCCTGGCGTTCGGGTGCCTGAGCGCCAGCCGCAACGTCTCGACCAGGCGGTCGCCGGAGCGGTTGAGCTCGTAGCCGCCGCGCACCGAGTTGACCTCGCCATCCATGCCGCCCCCCAGCACCACGATGCCGTCGATCTGTGCTGGTTCTGCCGGCCGTTCGAACCGCTGTTCGAGTGGTGTGATCAGCACATAGCCGAAGGTGGTGAAACTGCTGACGAAAACCAGCAGCAGCGCCAGCCCGACCAGCCCCCGCGAAATCCACCGCCGCTTCAGCCAGCTCAGCGCCAACCCCAGGAGGAGCAGCAGCACGACCAGCGCCAGCGGCTGCACCAGGAGCCAGAAAATCCGCGTGAGATAGGGGAACAGGGCAGGCTCCTCGCGTGTCGCCCGCACAGCACGCGGGGGGCACCGCGCTGAGCGCCTTGGATTGGTGACCTCGGCTGGATTCGAACCAGCGACCAACAGCTTAGAAGGCTGCTGCTCTATCCCCTGAGCTACGAGGCCGTGGCGCGGGTGTAGCGCAATCGGGGCGGAATGTCAGTCCTTGGGTTTGCCGGCTCGCGCCGGCGCCGGCGCTCGTCCCTGGGGCGCACATCCACAGCATCGACGGTCGCTGCGGTGCGACCGTCACCAGCAATCTGGCGCGCCCCCGCCTCGTCGCGCCACATGTCATTTCATCTTCATAAACAAAGCGATACCGACCTTAGTCGGGATTGTGGCAGCAGCGGGCACAGCGGCTAAATGCCGTGCCCGACACTGCGTCCACACTCGCTATCGGGTGGGCCGGATGCTGCTCCTTGCCGGACGGCATCCGGTTCCCCCTGTCGGCGCGACTAACCAAACTAGTGTTTGCGCCAGACCTGTACGTCCTCGTCGGCGACGAGCCGCAGCCCGTCGCTGTTTTCCACATACACTGACGCTGCCTCGCCCAGAGCCCGCAGCATGCGGGCGGCGAACAGCGCGTCCGAAATGGCCTCGTCGCGTTGCGTGTAGGGGCGCGGGCCCGCTGCGGTATCGAGGTCGCGGCCGGGGCTGGCAATTCGCCAACCGGCGCCGTCGTGCCGCACCAGAATTCTCACCGTCGTCATGAACTACTCTCCGATCGGCCTGAACGTCCGAGTACGGCTCGCGGTTGCTTGGCCGTCAAATGCGGCAGGACGGGGGTAGCTCAAGCAGTGTTGTGCCGCCGTGATGCGGCTGTTTTGTCAGCCCGCGATCAGGGCTTGAGGCCACGGCCCAGCAACAGCTGATAGGTCGTGAGGTGCTGGCCGAAGCGTTCGGTGGCAATTGGCCCGAGATCCTCGACGCTGTCGAAGCGCCCCGCGAACGTCTCTACCGTCGAGCCGGCCGGCGCCACTATGATCACGTCCTTGCCGGCGTCCGGGACCCCCTCGCGCCAAAGTTGCAGCTGTCCTGGCCGGCCGCTGAGGTCGATCACGTTGCTGTCGCTGCCCAGCCCGAAGGCGAGCTTGGCGGTGTTGCCATAGGTGTTCGAGGCGATCAGCTCGGCCCCATACAGCTCTGCCGCGGCCCTGGCCGCGGCTGCCGCCTGCTCCTGCCCGAACGTCTCGACGGCTTCGCGGTCGCGGATACCGAGCAGCGTGGTGGGCAGCGGCGCCGCCAGATAGTAGAGCGCCGCCAAACTCATCAGCAGCGCGCCCCAGCCCAGGTGCAGCCGGATGGCCCAGCGCGAGCGGACGAACAACGGCGCGACGATGGCGAACGGCAGAAAGCTCAGCACCAGCCAGTGCGGTTTCACCTGGTCCGCCGCGGCGCTCCAGCTGGCGAGCGCCAGCATGCCGACGCTGGAGAGCAGGGCGGTCCAGCGCCCCAGCAACTGGTAGGCCCCCTGCGGGCCGTCGAGTATCCGCCCGAACAGGAACCGGAACAGCCCCCAGGCGAGGAATGGCGAGACATAGAACAGCGAGGCGGTGAGCACCGAGGTCACGCCGTCGAGCGCGAAATAGCTGCCGCTGGCGTTGAACCGTTCGGCCGTGTGGAAACCGACGCTGACGAAGCGGTGCTGCGCATTCCACCACACCACCGGCAGCGTGATCGCCACCGTCAGCAGCCCGGCAAGATAGAGGTGCGGTGAGCGCAGCAGCGGGCGGAACTTCGGCTGGCCGACGATCACCACCAGCAGGCCCAGCGCGATGAACACGGCATTGTACTTGCTGAGCCCGGCCAGCCCCATGAACAGCGCGCCCAGATAGAGGTCGCGCAGCCGGCCCTCGCCGCCTTCGCGCCGGGCGCCCAGGTACTTGCCCAGTTGCAGCATCGCCAGCGTCGAAAAGCAGATCAGCAGGTGGTCGGGATAGTTGAGCGTGGTCAGGGCGTTCAGCAGCGGCGAGGCGCACAACAGCGCCAGCCCGACCCAGAAATGCCGCTTTGGATCATCCGGCGCCAGCCATCTGGCGCTGCGGGCGAGGCCATAGACCAGCACGCCGAAGGTGACGAGCGCCGGCAGGTGCACCGCGATCGGCGTCCAGCCCAGCAGCAGTGCCGCTGCGCCGCCGGCCCACCCGACCAGCGGGGCGTGGTCGAAATAGGACCATTGCAGGTGCGCCCCCCACAGCCAGTAATAGGCCTCGTCGATGTTCGGTGGCACGAACAGCGCGTAGACCAGCTTGAGGATCAGGAAATAGGCGACGGCAACGCGCGGCAATAGCAGATCGCGCCGCGCCATGCTCAGCCCGACGGCCGACCTGTCGGCTTTGGCGATCCCCCAGTCCACGATGCGTCCCGTGCCCCCCGGCAACGCCGCATCATTCGCACCTCGGGCTATCGGCTGCAAGTGGGCTGTTCGGCGCTGGAGCGCTTTCGGGAAAAGTTGCAGACTTTTCCGGTTCGAAAGCACGGCAAATCAAAGACTTAGAGCGTTTCGTTGAAACGCTCTACCCGGCGCGGCGCGTGCTCTCGCGCACTACCAGCTCGGAGTTGAGCACCACGTGGATGGGCTCGTCGTCGCTGGCGATGCCCTCGATGATGTCAATCAGCGAGCGGGTGGCCATCCGGCCGATCTCCTCGCGGGGCTGCCGCATGCTGGTCAGCGGCGGATCGAAGAAGCGCGCCACCGCGATATCGTCGAAGCCGACCACCGAGATGTCGCGCGGGCAGTCGAGGCCCTCGAGCCGCAGGCGGTGGATCAGCCCGATGGCCATCTCGTCATTGCCCGAGAACACCGCCGTCGGCAGCTTGCCGCTGGCCAACAGGTGCTCGGCCACGGCGGTGCCCAACTCCATGTTGTAGGTGCCCGGGAACAGCCACTCCTCGCGCACCCTCAGCCCGGCTTCCTGCATCGCCTCGGCAAACCCGATGAAGCGCTCGTTGGTCGACTGGTTGCGCGATGGCCCGATGATGTGGCCGATCTCGGTATGGCCCAGCTCCACCAGGTGCCTGATAGCCCGCTTGGCCGCCAGCCGGTTATCGGTAATCACCGAGTGGATCTTGGGGTCGGGGATTTCGTCATAGGCCGCGACCAGCGGCAGGGCGACGCCGTCGTCGCGCAGCCCATGCAGCCTATTGGTATCGAGCGAGCCGTCGAACAGCAGCAGCCCATCCGCCCGGTTGGAGAGCAGGTAATCGCTGAGCCAGCGGTTGGGATCGTCGCCGATGCGGCTCGCCACCAGCACGCTGTAGCCGCGCTCGGCCGCCTCGCGGATCACCGCGTCGACGATTGTGGAGTAGAACGGGTTGCCGATATTGGGCGCCGCCATCAGAATCGTGCGCGCTGCCTTCAGCCGCAGCGAGCGGGCCGCCTGGTTGATGGTGTAGCCGGTCTCACGCACCGCCACATAAACCCGCTCCCGCGTCGCCTCCATCACCCTTTCGGGCGAACTGAGCACACGGCTGACGGTTGCCGCCGACACACTTGCGTGACGGGCAACATCCTGAATCGTCGGTGTTTTTCTTGCCGGAACCATGAGTTCGCAGCGCTCCCTGTCCGCTGCTCGCCCGCTCTGTCTAGATCGACCTTGACAGCTGCGCAAGGAATGTCTGAAACTCCTGCAATCGATTGCATTGACCTCCTGCAAGGGGTTGTGTAATCGATTACACGCAGCCAGCACCTGAGGCTTTCCCAATAAGAGGGGCCCCGGCGCGGCTGGCGCAAATTTCGCGAGGGGCGTTTTGCCTCTGGGTGAACGTTGGGAGGACTACATTATGAAGTCAGTCGTGTCGGTGGCGGCCCTGGTGGCTGCCGCCCTGCTTGGCAGCACCTCGGTGCGGGCTGCGGACGTTGAAGTCATTCACTGGTGGACGTCGGGCGGCGAACAGGCTGCCGTGTCGGTGTTCGCTCGTGAGTTCGACGCCCTGGGCGGCGACAAGTGGGTCGATACTGCTATCGCCGGCGGCGAAAACGCCCGCTCGGCCACGCTGCAGCGCATTCTCGGTGGCGATCCCCCGGGCGCGGCGCAGTTCAACCCCGGCCGTCAGTACGAAGAACTGATCGCCGGCAACATGCTGCTCGATCTCACCGATCTGGCGACGAAAGAAATGGGCTGGCTTCATCCGTCCGGCGTCCATCTCCGAGGCTTGCCTCGTCAACGGCAAGTGGTGGTGCGTGCCGGTCAACATCCACTCCTGGAACTGGGCCTGGGCCTCGATCCCGGCGTTCGAGAAGGCCGGCGTGCCGCTCCCGACCAGCTTCGACGACTTCCTCGCGGAAGCTCCGAAGATCAAGGAAGCCGGCATCATTCCCTTCGCCATCGGCGGCGAAAGCTGGCAGATCAACGGTGCCTTCGGCGTGGTGCAGACCTCGCTGCTCGGCCTCGACAAGCGTGAGAAGATCCTGAAGGACAAGGACCTCGAGCTGGCCAAGGCAGAAATGCCCGCCGTGTTCGAGAAATTCCGCACCTTCAAGCAGTTCTCCGATGCTGGCTCGGCCAACCGCAACTGGAACGACACGACCAATCTCGTCGTGACCGACCAGGCGGCGCTGCAGATCATGGGCGACTGGGCGCGTGGCGAGTTCGGCGTTGCCGGTGAGAAGCCCGGCGTCGACTATGCTTGCCTGGCTCTGCCGATCGACAAACCGACGGTCTCCACCGGCGGCGACATCTTCCTGTTCCCCAAGAACAAGGATCCGGCTGTTGAAGCCGCCCAGCTGAAGATGGCCTCGATGATGGTGAACCCGCAGGTCCAGGCGCTGTTCAACAACGCCAAGGGCTCCATGCCGATCCGCGACGACGTCGATATGTCGCTCGCCGATGACTGCATGAAGCGCGGCCTCGAGATCATCAAGGACCCGGCCAACATTGCGGTCGATGCCGGCCGTTGGCAGTCGAACGACACCACGGGCCAGATGAACGACCTCGTCGCTCAGTTCTGGGCCGATGACTCGATGACCGTCGACGCCGCTGTGACCCAGTACGTCTCGATCCTTCAGAACGCCGACTAATTCGGTTATGCTGACCGGGCGGTGCCACAAGCACCGCCCGGCTTATTTGTTTTCGGCGTATCCGGGTGGGCAGGTCTCCGGTGCCGTTCGTTTCAATAACGCGGGGGAGTGAACCATGACCCAGATCGCCGAACCTGGCGAACGTGCGGCCACTGGTTTTGCCGGTACGGCGGCGGAGCGCAAACCGCGCACGCGCAGAAAACTAAACATCCAGTCAGTGCTGGGCACGACCCCGATGATCGCCACGGCGATCGGCGTGTTCGTCATTTGCATCATCTTCTCGATCATCTGGTCGTTCACCAACTCCAAGGTGTTCCCGAACTTCAATTTCGTCGGGCTGGCCCAGTACGAGCGCCTGTGGCGCACCGACCGCTGGATCATCTCGGTGCAGAACGTCCTGATCTTCGGCGTCCTGTCGATCGGCGTCGGCATGGTGGTGGGCTATCTGCTCGCGGTCTTCATGGACCAGCGCATCAAGCAGGAAGACCTGTTCCGCTCGATCTTTCTTTATCCCTTCGCCATGTCGCTGGTGGTTACCGGCCTCGTCTGGCAGTGGATGTTCGATCCCAATCTCGGCATTCAGGAAGCCGTGCGCCAGCTTGGCTGGACCAGCTTCGAATTCGCCCCGCTGGTGAAGCAGGAGACCGCGCTTTACGGCATCGTGCTGGGTGGGCTGTGGAACGGCGTCGGCGTCACCATGGCCATCATGCTGGCGGGCCTCCGCGGCGTCAATTCCGAAATCTGGAAGGCCGCCAAGGTCGACGGTATCCCGACCTGGAAGACTTACCTGTTCATCGTCCTGCCGATGATGCGTGGCGCCATCGCCACCGCCTTCATCCTGCAGTGCACCGGCGTGGTGCGCGTCTTCGATATCGTCATCGCCATGACCCAGGGCGGCCCGGGCGTCTCGACCCAGATGCCGGCCATCTACGTCATCCAGCACATCACCGATCGCGCCAATGTGGGGCAGGGCATGGCCGCTGCCACCATGATGCTGGTGCCGGTGATCGTGCTCATCGGCGCCCAGTACTTTCTGCAATGGAACGCCGGCCGCAAGGCGAGGAAGCCAGCATGACCACCGAAGCCATCTCCGGCGGCATCTCCGCCCGGCCCGCTGCCGTCACCGGTCCGCGCGGCCCCAAGCCCAAGCACCTCACGATCGGCCGCATCGGGGTTTACGCCTTTCTCGTCATGGCGGCCCTGTTCTTCCTCTTGCCGCTATGGGTGATGATCGTCACCTCGCTCAAGACGCTGCCGGAAATCCGCCAGGGGCACCTCTTCAACTGGCCGGCGCTGCTCACTTTCGATCCCTGGCTCAAGGCCTGGGACACCGCCTGTACCGGCCGCGACTGCAACGGTTTGAAGCCGGGTTTCTGGAACTCGGTGAAGATCACCGCGCTGTCGGTGCCGGTTTCCATCGTCATCGCCATGATCAACGGCTATGCCCTGAGCTTCTGGAAGTACAAGGGCTCCGAGCTGCTGTTCGGTATCCTGATCTTCGGCGCCTTCGTGCCCTATCAGGTGGTGATCTACCCGCTGATCATCGGGCTGCGCGAGCTGAGCCTGTTCGCCACCCTGCCGGGCATCGTCATCGTCCACACCATCTTCGGTATGCCGATCCTGACGCTGCTCTACCGCAACTTCTTCGCCTCGCTGCCGATCGAGCTGTTCAAGGCCGGCCGCGTCGACGGGGCCGGGTTCTGGGGCATCTTCTTCCGCATCATGCTGCCGATGTCCGTGCCGATCACCATCGTCGCGGTGATCCTGCAGACCACCGGCATCTGGAACGACTTCCTGTTCGGTACCGTGTTCGCCGGCCGGGAGAACATGCCGATGACGGTGCAACTCAACAATATCGTCACCACCACGACGGGCGTCCGCGAATACAACGTGAACATGGCTGCGACCATTCTCACGGCAGCGGTTCCGCTGGTGGTCTATTTCATCTCGGGTAAGTGGTTCGTCCGCGGCATCGCCGCCGGTGCGGTGAAGGGGTAAGCCTCTATGACGTCTAGCGTTTCCATCAAGGATCTGAGCCTCAACTTCGGCCAGGTCAAAGTGCTCGAGTTCGCTCGATCTCGAAGTCGCCCAGGGTGAGTTCATCGTGCTGCTCGGACCCTCGGGTTGCGGCAAGTCCACGCTGCTCAACTGCATCGCCGGCCTCCTCGACGTTTCCGACGGGCAGATCTTCATCTCCGGCAAGAACGTCACCTGGACGAGCCCAAGGACCGCGGCATCGGCATGGTGTTCCAGTCCTATGCGCTCTACCCGCAGATGACGGTCGAAAAGAACCTGTCGTTTGGCCTCCGTGTCGCCCGCATGCCGAAGGCCGAGGTCGATGCCAGAGTGAAGCGGGCGTCGGAAATCCTGCAGATCGAGCCGCTGCTGCAGCGCAAGCCGGTCGAGCTCTCCGGCGGCCAGCGCCAGCGCGTCGCCATCGGCCGCGCCCTGGTGCGCGATGTCGATGTGTTCCTGTTCGACGAGCCGCTATCCAACCTCGATGCCAAGCTCCGCAACGACCTGCGCATCGAGATCAAGCGCCTGCACGCCCGGCTGAAGAACACCATGATCTACGTCACGCACGACCAGATCGAGGCGATGACGCTGGCCGACCGCATCGCCATCATGAAGAATGGCGTGATCCAGCAGTTGGCCGATCCGCACACCATCTACAACAAGCCGGTCAACCTGTTCGTCGCCGGTTTTATCGGCTCGCCCTCGATGAACTTCATCAAGGGCGAGCTGAGCGGCACCATGCTCAGCGTCGATGGCCAGGCCAGCATCCCGCTCGCCAACTACCAGTTCGCCAACCAGACCAATGGTGCGTCGATCCTCGGCATCCGGCCCGAGCACATCGTCGTCGGCGAGGATGCCAAGAAGATGCCGGTGCAGATGGAATTGGAGATCGAGATCGTCGAGCCGATGGGCGCCGATACCGTCGCCTGGACCAAGATCGCCGGTCAGTCGCTCACCTTCCGCGCCGCCGCCGAAGTGCATCTCGAGCCGGGCCAGAAGGTGCTGATCGGCTTCGATCCGGGCCGTGGTTCGGTGTTCAACGCAGCGAGCGGCAACCGCATCTGACCTTTCGGCTCGTCGAGCTTACCGGGCGCGTGGCGGCACAGCCAACTGGCTGCTACGAACCGCGATGAAATCAGCAGGCGCCGCCCCGGCAACGACCGGGGCGGAAGCTTTACTGGAGGAGATAATCGTTGGACTTTTCATTCCAGCTCTACAGCGCCCGCAATTTTCCGCCGCTGGATGGCGTGCTCGGGCGGCTCGCCAAGCTCGGCTACAGGCAGGTCGAGGGCTTTGGCGGGCTCTATGCCGAGGCCGATAGCCTCGCCGCCTCGCTGAAACAGCACGGCCTCACCATGCCGACCGGGCATTTCGGCCTCACCCAGCTCAAGGATACCGATGCCGCGCTGAAGACCGCCGAAACGCTCGGCATGAAGTTCCTCTATTGCCCGGCTATCCCCAAGGAAGAGCGCGAGGCCGGGCAGGGCGACAGCAGGTGGATCGAGCTCGGCGAGACCCTGGCCAAGCTCGGCGAAACCTTCCGCAAGCGCGGCTTCGGCTTCGGCTGGCACAACCACGACTTCGAGTTCTGCCCCACCGCCACCGGCAAGCTGCCGATGGATATCATCCTCGACACCGCGCCCAACAATGATTGGGAAATGGATGTCGCCTGGGTGGTGAAGGGCGGCCAAGATCCGATCGCCTGGATCAAGAAGCACGGCCGCCGCATCAACGCCGTGCACGTCAAGGACATCGCTCCGGCTGGCCAGAACGCCAATGAAGACGGCTGGGCCGATGTCGGCCACGGCACGCTCGATTGGCAGGCGCTCTCGAACGCCGTCAAAGCCCACACCAACGCCCGCTATTGGGTGATGGAACACGACAACCCCGCCGACGTCGACCGCTTCGCATCTCGTTCGATCGCCGCCGTCACCGCCTGGAAGTGAAAGAGGCCATAATGAATATCGGATTTCAGCTGTTCAGCGCCCGCAACTACCCGCTCGCCGACGTGCTCAAAAAGGTCGCCGCGCTCGGCTACACCCATGTCGAGGGTTATGGCTCGCTCTATACCGACCCCCAGGCGCTGAAGGCGCAGCTCGACGCCAATGGCCTCACCATGCCGACCGCGCATGTCAGCCTCGGCGACCTCGAGGATACGTCCAAAACCCTGAAGCTCGCCGAGACGCTCGGCATCAAGGTCGTCGTCTGCCCCTGGCTCGCCCCGGAGCAGCGCCCGACCTCGGCCGATGGCTGGAAGAGCTTTGGTGACAAGCTGCAGAAGATCGGCAAACCGTTCCAGGATGCGGGCCTGACCTTCGGCTACCACAACCACGATTTCGAGTTCATCTCGTATGACGGCAAATACGCCATGGATTGGCTGCTCGAGGCCGCTCCGGCGGTGAACGTCGAGGCGGACGTCGCCTGGATCGTCCGCGGCAAGGCCGACCCGGCTGCCTGGCTGCCGAAATTCGGCGACCGCATCGTCGCCATCCACGTCAAGGACATCGCGCCGGCGGGCCAGAACGCCGATGAGGACGGTTGGGCCGATGCCGGCCAGGGCATCGTGCCGTGGAAGGCCTTGTGGCCGATCGTCCGTAATCAGACCAAGGCGGCGTATTTCATCGCCGAACACGACAACCCGAACGATATCGACCGCTTCGCCTCGCGCTCGATCGCCTTCATCAAGACCCTCGGAGCGTAACATTATGGCCAGTTCTACTCCGACCAAGACCTATGGCGTCGGCATCATGGGTGCCGGCAACATCTCGGCCGCCTACCTGCGCCTCGCGCCGCTGTTCAAAAACCTCGAAGTTCGCGCCATCGCCGACATCCTGCCCGAGGCCGCCAAGAAGCGGGCAGGGGAGTACAATGTCACGGCGCAGACCCCCGACGAGCTGTTGAAGAACTCCGAAATCGACGTGATCGTGAACCTCACGATCCCCTCGACCCACTTCTCGATTTCGAAGGACATCCTCTCGGCCGGCAAGCATGCCTATTCCGAGAAGCCGTTCGTCCTCAGTGTCGAAGAGGGCATCCAGCTCAAGGCGCTGGCCGACGAGCACAAGCTCAAGGTCGGCTCTGCTCCCGATACCTTCCTCGGCGGGGCGCACCAGCAGGCGCGTTCGATCATCGACTCGGGCAAGCTCGGCAAGATCGCCTCGGGCACCATGCACGTGCTGAGCCGCGGTATGGAGCACTGGCACCCCAATCCGGATTTCTTCTTCCAGCCCGGCGGCGGCCCGATCCTCGATCTCGGCCCCTATTACATCACCGACCTGATCAGTCTCGTCGGCCCGATCAAGCGCGTCACCGCCTTCACCGGTTCGGCCCGTGCCGAGCGTGAGGTGACCACCGAGGGCTCGCCGTTCAAAGGCACCTTCATCAAGGTCGGTACGCCGACCACGATCCACGCGATCCTCGAATTCCACTCGGGCGCCATCATCACCCTGGGCGCCAGCTGGGACGTTTCCAGCCACGGCCACCACAATATCGAACTCTATGGCACCGAAGGTTCGGTCTATGTGCCCGATCCGAACTTCTTCAACGGCGATGTGACGATCACCAACCGCGCCGGCGACAAGGAGAAGGTGACCCCGTGGGATCACCCGTTCGGCAAGGCCAACCAGGATCTGGACAAGCCCAACCCGCGCGCCAACTACCGCAATGCCGGCCTCAGCGACATGATGGACTTGATCGAGACCGGCAAGCAGGCGCGTTGCGACCTCGATGTGGCCCTGCACGCCGTCGACGTCATGACCTCGATCCTCCGCGCCGGCGAAACCGGCCAGGTGATCACGCTGCAAACCACCTGCGAGCGCCCTGCCGCCCTCGGCATCGAAGAGGCCCGCGCCCTGCTGCGCTGAGCCGATCGCATCGGAACATTGAAAGGCCTGGGCAACTGCCCGGGCCTTTTGCTTTGTCACCTGACTGGGGTCCATTGCGGGTCCAGCACGTGCCGACCCCCACCCCTGTCCCCTCCCCCTAAACATGGGGAGGGAGACGCTCCCACGGTTGTCTGTGTTTTCGTCTCCCTCCCCTTTCTTGAGGGGGAGGGGACAGGGGTGGGGGTCAGCCCGCACCGGCGATGAGGTTGGTCCGTGCTTTCGGACGCTTTCCGGGGCTATCCGCCGTTGCCAGCCACGCGCGGGCGCGCTATCAAATTTATGATAGCAACAGTCATATTTATTGGATCGATGCGCCTTCTCGCCATTCTCTTCGCTCTCATCATTCCGACCCTCGCCTCGGCCGCCGGCTTCCCTGTCACCGTCAAACACAGCCGCGGCGAGACGACCATCGCCGCCACCCCACAGCGCATCGTCTCGCTCGGCTACAACGACCAGGATTTCCTCTATGCCCTCGGTGTCGCACCTGTCGGTGTGCACGAATGGTGGGGCGCGCAGCCCTACGCCACCTGGCCTTGGGCTGAAGCCAAGCGGCTCGAGCTGGGCGCCACCCCAGAGGTGCTGGCGAGCTCGGAGACCAATCTCGAATGGGTCGCCGCGCAGAAACCTGACCTGATCGTCGCCACCTACTACGACCTCGACCAGGCGATGTATGACCAGCTCTCGAAGATTGCCCCCGTCGTCGCCGCGCCCGCCGGCTTCGCCACCTGGCAGGCGCCGTGGCAGGAGCAGCTGAAGCTGCTCGACCAGGCCACCTCCGGCGACACCGTCAAAGCCGACACCGTCATCTCTGACCTCGATGCCCGCACTGCCGCGGCCAAGGAGAAATACCCCTCGATTGTCGGCAAAACCGGCGCCGTTGCCGACTTCCGCGATGGCCAGTTCACCTTGTGGAATTCGAGCTCGGCCCCGAGCCGCTTCCTCCTGAGCTTCGGCATGGTTTTCCCGCAGGCCCTCGATAAACTTGCCGACGGCACCGGCTGGATCCGCCTCAGCCCGGAACTGATCGAGATGATCGACCTCGACGCTATCGTCTGGCCGATCGATAACCCGACCAGCACCAAGCAGCGCGATATCGAGGCGATGTCACTTTACCAGACGCTGCGGCTTCCGAGGGAAGGCCGCTCGGTCTGGCTCGACGATGGCAAGGGCGTGCTTGCTTCTGCGCTGTGGTTCCAGTCGCCGCTCTCCATCGCCTACATCATCGACAAGCTGCCACCCATGCTCGCCGCAGCGGTGGATGGTGACCCGGCTACGCCGGTCAGGGCGGAGTAGCGGAGCGGTCATTTCCCCTCTCGCATCACCTTGACAGTTCAGAGCCGAGCATGAAGGTAGCAGCCGACATGTCAACGGCGGCCCGGCTCCATCCACATGCGGAACTCCAAGCGGGCAGGGCGTCCGGACTGATCTGAGGTACGTGCACGTAGTACGGCGGAACCGCGCCGTCCAAGGGAGGTATTCTGATGCGCACCATCAAAGGGCCGGCGATTTTTCTCGCCCAGTTCGCGGGCGATAAGGCCCCGTTCGATACGCTCGATCACATCTGCGGCTGGGCGGCCGACCTCGGCTACAAGGGCGTGCAGATCCCGACCTGGCTGACGCACTTCGTCGATGTGGAAAAGGCCGCGACCTCGAAGACCTATGCCGACGAGGTGAAGGGGACGGTTCAGAGCCATGGGCTGGAGATCGCCGAACTCGCCAGCCACATCATCGGCCAGCTCGTCGCCGTCCATCCGGCTTACGACACGCTCAGCGACGGCTTTGCCATCCCGGCAGTGCGGGGCAACCCGAAGGCGCGGCAGGAATGGGCGGTGCAGCACCTCAAGGCCTGCGCCGCCGCCTCGAAGAACCTTGGCCTCAAGGCACACGCGACGTTCTCCGGTGCGCTGGCCTGGCCCTACCTCTATCCGTTCCCGCAGCGTCCCGCCGGTTTGGTCGAAGAGGCCTTCGACGAACTTGCTCGCCGCTGGACCCCGATCCTCAACGAATTCGACAAGCACGGCGTCGATCTCTGCTACGAGATCCACCCGAGTGAGGATCTGTTCGATGGCGCCACCTACGAGATGTTCCTCGAGCGGGTAAACAACCACCCGCGGGCGAACCTGCTCTACGATCCCAGCCATTTCGTGCTGCAGCAGCTCGATTACCTGCAGTACATCGATTTCTACCACGAGCGGATCCGGATGTTCCACGTCAAGGACGCCGAGTTCAACCCGACCGGCCGGCAGGGCGTCTATGGCGGCTTCCAGTCCTGGGTAAACCGGGCCGGCCGTTTCCGTTCGCTCGGCGATGGCCAGGTCGATTTCGCCGGCATCTTCTCAAAACTCTCGGCTTACGGCTTCGACGGCTGGGCCGTGCTCGAATGGGAATGCGCCATCAAGTCCGCGGAGCAGGGCGCGGCCGAAGGTGCGCCGTTCATCCAGAGCCACATCATCAACGTCACCGAGAAGGCGTTCGACGACTTCGCTGCGTCCGGCACCGACAAAGCGGCCAACCGCAAGATTCTCGGTCTGAGCTGATCAGGAACCTGGATCGTGCCACGAAGGGTCAAGCGGACATCAGGCTTCCTCGACAACCTCTTCCTGGCGCGCTTCGAGCGGCTGAGCAAGGTCGAGGTGGACGACCATACGGATGTGTTCTTGGGGACGAGGGCCGGCGAAAAGTACATCGTCGTCAAGTCGAGATATCCGGGAAACACGCAGTACATCTCGTGGAACGAGGCGGAGGCCCGCAACGTGGCCTCCCTAATGAATGAACTGCTGGACGCCAAAGAGGGCAGCTCATTGACGAGCGACAGCGCCGACTAAACTTTTGGGTATTGAGGGAGCAGAACAATGGCAGAGAACGGCGCACCGCGCATTCGCCTGGGCATGGTCGGTGGCGGCACCGGTGCCTTTATCGGTTATGTCCACCGCGTCGCCGCCCGCATCGACGGTGACTACGAGCTGGTCGCGGGAGCCCTGTCGTCCAATGCGGCGACGGCGCTTGAGAGTGGTAAGAATCTCGGCCTCGCCGAGGATCGCATCTACACCTCGTACGCGGAGATGGCGGCCAAGGAATCCGCCCGCAAGGACGGCATCCAGGCGGTCTCGATCGTCACCCCGAACCACGTGCATTTCGGCCCGGCCAAGGCCTTCCTCGAGGCCGGCATCCACGTCATCTGCGACAAGCCGCTGACCTCGACGCTCGACGATGCGCGCGCACTGGCGGCGATCAAGCCGAAGAAGGGCGCAAAGTTCCTGCTCACCCATAACTACACCGGCTACCCGCTGGTGCGGCAGGCGCGTGAGCTGGTGAAATCCGGTGCCCTGGGCAAGATCCGCGTCGTTCAGGTCGAGTACCCCCAGGACTGGCTGACCAATGCTGCCGACCCCGGCAACAAGCAGGCCAGCTGGCGCACCGACCCCAAGCGCTCCGGCGCCGGCGGCGCCATCGGCGATATCGGCACCCATGCCTATAACCTCGCGCGCTTCGTCACCGGGCTGAAGACCGAGGCGGTCAGCGCCGAGCTCACCAGCTTCGTCAAGGGCCGCAAGCTCGATGACGACGTGCAGATCAAGCTCAGGTTCCAGGGCGGCGCCAAGGGCATGCTGTGGGCCAGCCAGGTGGCGGTGGGTTCGGAGAACGGCCTGCAGTTGCGCGTCTACGGCGAAAAGGCCGGGCTCGAGTGGCGGCAGGATAACCCGAACTACATGTGGTACACCGAGTTCGGTAAACCCAAGCAACTGTTGACCCGCGGCGGCGCCATCTCGGCTCCGCCCGCCGCCGCGATGAACGTCCGTATCCCCGGCGGCCACCCCGAGGGCTATCTCGAAGCCTTCGCCACGCTCTACAGCCAGTTCGCCCAGGTCATCCGCGGCGAGGGCAAGGATGTGGCGGGCCTGCTGCCCAGCCTCGCCGATGGCGTCGAAGGCATGGAGTTCATCATGGCCTCCGTCGCCTCGTCCAAGGCCGACGGCAAGTGGACCAAGCTCAGCGAGGTTTGAGCTTATTGGGTCGGGAACCCGGTGGTTGCCGACCCCCACCCTCGATCCCTCCCCGCAAGGGGGAGGGAGACGATAGAACCGTGACGTCAGTGTGAGGGTCTCCCTCCCCCTTGCGGGGAGGGGACAGGGGTGGGGGCAGCCCGCGCCGGGCTATCGGTCTAAACCCAAGCCACCACCGCGCCCCAGATCAGCACCAGCCCTGACGCCGTCAGTCCGATCAGCACCACGCGGCGAAACCCGATGGTGGTCAGCCGCTTGAACACCAGCACCCCCAGGATCGCGAACGGCACCAGCACCACGCCGGTCAGCGCCAGCGCGCCGAGCATCTCCATCTGCAGCGTGCCGGCGACCAGGTAGACCGTCAGCGTCGCGGCGTGCATGGCGATGTTGAACCCCTGCAGAACGCCGCGCTGCTCGTCCTTGCTCCAGCCGCGCAGCGTCGTCCACAGCGTCGGCACCGGCCCCGAGATGGCGGCCATGCCGCCGAGCACCCCGCCGATCCAGCCTACCGCCGCGTCGGCTATCCGTCCGCCCCAGCTGAAGCGGATATCGGGCCTGAGCAGCAGCATCAGCGGACAATAGGCAACGAGGAACAGCCCGAGCCCGAACTTGAAGAGGTTAGGGTCGGCCGCGCCCACCAGTTGCGCCCCGATCGGCACGCCGATCAGGCCGCCCACGATGAAGGGCAGCGCCGCCCTGACGCTGAAGCCGCGCCAGACGAAGGGCAGGGTGACCAGTTGCCCGACCAGTGAGCCGAACACCGAGAGGACGACCGCCAGCTTCGGATCGACGCCCCAGGCCCAAACCGACAGCGCCACCAACGCGAAGGCAAAGCCCGAGACCCCCTGCGCGAACCCGGCCAGCGCCGCGCCGATGGCGATCAGCAACAGCGCCTGGTCCATGGCGTCAGCGGCGTCGGTTCGGTCTGCCGGCCGGGCCGGCGGACGCCACTGAACGATCCATCCGATCGACCCTGTATCCGGCCTCGCTAAGCAGCGTCGGCACGCCGACCGGGCCGGCGAGGTGCCCGGCACCGACGATGATCATCGCGTCCTCGTTGCTCCCCAGCATGTCGGCAATTTGCGCCACCCAGCGCTGGTTGCGGTCGCCCAGCATGCGCTTGTAGGTCGGCGAGTTGACCGGGCCGAGCGCGGCGTTCATCGTCCGCGCCAAAGTGTCGACATCGCCGGCATGCCAGGCGTCGGCCAGCGCGCCCAGGGCCTGGTCGGGGCTGTCGCCGGCCGTGATGGTTCGCATCAGCGCAGCGACCTGCTCGCCATCGGGCAGCCCGGCGAGCATCCGGAACTGCGTCTGTGGTGTTTCCAGTTCGCGTCGCCGGTCCTCGGCAATCTCGTCGAGCAGCACCAGTTCCACCCCGGCCTGTTGCGTCATCGCCCTTTCGCCGCCACCGCCGCGCCCCTGCGTCAGGCTCATCAGCGTCAGGTCCGCCAGCCACGGCCGCAGCGGCTCGACAGTCTCTGGGGGCAGGCCATGGTCATTGAGGAAGGCCTGCAGTTGCTCCTGCTGCTCGCCGGTCAGGTAATCGCTGAGCTGTCGCCCATCACGGTTCCTGCCATAGAGCATCGAGAGCCGGGTGAACGTCGCGTAGGCATCCGTGTCGAGCACGATCTCGAAATAGACGTGGTCAGCCGCCGCCAGTGCCGCGTCGAAGCGCGGCGTGCGCCAGTCCCGGTCCTGGTCGAGCATGTGGATGGAGCCGAACAGCCAGACGGAACTGTCGGCGTCGCTGACCCGCCACAGCGCGGGGGCCGCCAGCGTTGCGGCAGGGGCGAGCCCAGACAACAATGTCAGCAGCAACAGGGTGCGGCGGAGGAGAGACCCCATCGCCGCAACCTCTTAGTGCGTCCAGGGCGTCTTGCGATCGGCGCGGAAATTGTCCGAATAGATGGTGCGCTTCACCGTCGGCTTGTGGTCGGGCAGTACCTGATAGGCGATACCGTTCTTGTGCGCGTAAGCCTCGGCTTCCTCGAGCGTATCGAAGGTGAGGCGGATCTGCGCCCGCGTGTCGGTGGTCGAGGTATAGCCCATCAGCGGCTCGATCTCGCGCGCCACCGCCGGCTCATGCACCAGCACCCATTCCTTGGACTTGCCCCGGCCGGACTGCATGGCGTTGGGGGCAGGCCGGTAATTCGCGCCGTCATCGTTACTTCGAGTCCTGTTATCCGATTTGGACTAACTCATAGGGGTTTCCGGGCGCTCTTTCGAGTCCTTCTGTTCCGGTCAGGAACGGAAGAACTCGATGAGATGGATTGTGGTGCCGGGCTTAGCGGTGACCGCGATGCTTTCACCAGGTGCCAGGCCTGCCAGCGTATCGAAGCGGCCCGCTTCGAACCGTGTGCTCGCCGCTTCGACAGCCATCTCGTCGCCAAAGACGAGCGCCGTCTCATCGGCCACGCCGGTGCTGGAGCAACGGCCACCGCACTGCAGTCGGCGCATGGTGTGCGTGAACGCTCCGCGCCGGGTCATCGCATTGAGATCGGTGGTTTCGCCCGCGACGACCCTGGCATGCACCTGCTCTTCGCCGCTGAACGCAAAGGGCTCACTCTCGGGGCTTAGCGAGACGGTGCGGTCTGGCAGCTCAAGCTCCATGCCGCGGCCGGCGAGCACGGCGATCGTGCGGTCGATCCCGGCGAACGTTGAGAACGGGCCGTCCGCATTGACCGTAGCGATACTCAGCCGCCACAGGAACTCGGCCCCATCGCTGTCCCTGAGTGCAGCAATCTCACGGGTGAAGCCGCCACCGTTTCGCCAGGGCGAGACCGGCAGGTCGTGAAACCGCAGCAGCCGCATCACCTTCTCAACCAAGGATGCCTGGAGGTCGAGCCCCTTCTCGCGTGCAACGTCGAGGGCGATGTCATAGCCGGCATCGGCGTGCCGCATCACGCCGGTCGCCGGATCGTTCCACAGCACGCGCTCCAGCCGGCGGGCCGCATCGTCGGTGCCGTCGGCGCAGATCACCATGCCGGCGTGCTGCGAAAAGCCCATGCCGACGCCGCCGCCGTGGTGCAGCGACACCCAGGTCGCGCCCGACGCGGTGTTGAGCAGCGCGTTCAGCAGCGGCCAGTCCGACACCGCATCCGAGCCATCCTGCATCGCCTCGGTCTCGCGGTTGGGCGACGCCACCGACCCGGAATCGAGGTGGTCGCGGCCGATGACCACGGGAGCTTTCAACTCGCCGCTACGCACCATCTCGTTGAAGGCGAGGCCGAGGCGGTGGCGGTCGCCGAGCCCGACCCAGCAGATGCGCGCCGGCAGCCCCTGAAAGGCGATGCGTTCGCGCGCCATGTCGAGCCAGTTGTGGAGGTGCGTATTGCCGGGCGTCAGCTCCCGCACCTTGGCGTCGGTCTTGTAGATATCCTCGGGATCGCCGGAGAGCGCTGCCCAGCGGAACGGGCCGATGCCGCGGCAGAACAGCGGACGAATATAGGCCGGAACGAAGCCGGGGAAGGCGAAGGCATTCTCGAGGCCTTCGTCCTTGGCGACCTGGCGAATATTGTTGCCGTAGTCGAGCGTGGGAATGCCCCGGTCCCAGAACGCGAGCATCGCCTCGACATGCTCGCGCATCGAAGCCCGCGCCGCTTTCTCGACCGCCTTGGGGGCGCTCTCCCGCTTCTCCCGCCATTCGGCCATCGTCCAGCCCCTCGGCAGGTAACCGTTGATCGGATCATGCGCCGAGGTCTGGTCGGTCACGAGATCCGGGCGAATGCCGCGCCGCACCATCTCCGGCAGGATTTCGGCGGCGTTACCGAGCAAGCCCACCGACTTCGCTTCGCCAGCCCTGGTCCAGCGCGCGATCATCTCGAGCGCTTCGTCGAGCGTCGTCGCCTTCTCGTCGAGGTAGCGGGTGCGCAGGCGGAAATCGATCGAGTTTGGGTTGCACTCGACGGCAAGGCACGAGGCGCCGGCCATGACGGCGGCCAGTGGCTGCGCTCCACCCATGCCGCCAAGTCCGCCGGTGAGAATCGACTTACCCCTGAGGTTGCCGCCATAGTGCTGGCGGCCGGCTTCAACGAACGTCTCGTAGGTGCCCTGCACGATGCCCTGGGTGCCGATATAGATCCACGAGCCGGCCGTCATCTGGCCGTACATCGCCAGCCCCTTCTTATCGAGCTCGTTGAAGTGGTCCCAGGTGGCCCAATGCGGCACGAGGTTGGAGTTGGCGATCAGCACGCGCGGCGCGTCGGTATGGGTGCGGAACACCCCGACGGGCTTCCCCGATTGGACCAGCAGGGTCTGGTCGTTGTCGAGCTTTTCGAGCGCCGCGACGATGCGGTCGAAATCCTGCCAGGTGCGCGCCGCCCGTCCGATACCGCCATAAACCACCAGCTCATTGGGGTTCTCGGCCACATCGGGATCGAGGTTGTTCATCAGCATGCGGAGCGGCGCTTCGGTGAGCCAGCTCTTGGCCCTGAGCTCGGTGCCGCGAGCGGCACGGACTTCACGGATGTTATGGCGGGGATCGGTCATGATGATTGTTCCGCGAGTGAGGGGGCCAGCGCCTCGAGGCGCTTGAGCATTTCAGCCAGATGGAGGCGCAGCCGTTCGGACTTGCTGGGGGCGAGCGCGAAGGGCGGCGCTTCCTCAACGAGGTGGGTCGCCTGCGCCAGCTCGAGCTGGATCGTCTGCACGCCGCCTGCCTGGTTGCTGTAGTGGCGTGTCGTCCAGCCGCCCTTGAAGCGGCCGTTGAGCACCGAGCTGTAGCCTTCGGCCGCTCGGGCCACGTCGTAGACGGCTGCCTCGACGGCAGGCGCGCAGGAGGTTCCATCGGCCGTGCCGACGTTGAAATTCGGCAGGGTGCCTTCGAACAGGAACGGGATATTGGAGCGGATCGAGTGGCAATCGAACAGGATGGCGACGCCATGCGTCGCGCGGACCCGCTCCACCTCCGCCGCCAGCGCTACGTGGTAAGGCGCGTGGAACGCCGCCAGCCGGCGCTGCGTCTCGGCCGCGTCGGCGAAACCGCCATCAGTCCAGATCGCCACGCCGTCGAAATCGGTTTCGGGGACGAGGCCGGTGGTGTTCTGGCCCGGATAGAGGCTGACGCCGGTGGGGTCGCGACCCACATCGATGAGGTAGCGGTGGTGCGTGGCGCGGATGGTCGAGGCACCTGGCAGCAGGCCGCGATAAAGTTCGTGGATATGCCAATCGGTGTCCGCGAGGATCCGGCCATTGGCATTCAGCCGGTCGGCAATCTCGGGTGGCAGGTAAGTCCCGGTATGCGGGAACGCCAGGATGACCGGCGAAGTGCCCCGGTGGAGTTCGAAGATCTCCATCACTGCGCCAGCTCCGGCAGGATCCCGGGACCGACGGCGCCGACCAGGTCGCCATTGGCGACCAGCGTTACCGCCGCGGCGATATCGGGCGCCATGTAGCGGTCGAGTTCGAGTTCGGGGACCACCGCACGCAGTGCCGAGCGGGCCTTCAGCAGCTCGGTGCCGGTCTGCAGGGGCGCCCGGCAATCGACCCCCTGCGTCGCGGTCAGCGCCTCAATGCCGATGATGCCGAACAGGTTCTCGGTCATCTGCAGCAGCCGCCGCGCCCCGTGGCAGGCCATCGACACATGGTCTTCCTGGTTGGCCGAGGTCGGGGTGGAATCGACCGAGGCCGGATGGGCCATCTGCTTGTTCTCGCTCATCAGCGCCGCCGAGGTCACCTCGGCGATCATCAGGCCGGAATTGAGCCCGGGTTGCTTGGCGAGGAAGGCCGGCAGCCCGTACGAGAGCGCCGGATCGACGAGCAGCGCGATGCGCCGTTGCGCGATGGCGCCGATCTCGCACACCGCGATGGCGATCTGATCGGCCGCGAAGGCGACCGGCTCGGCGTGGAAATTGCCGCCCGACACCACGCTGTCGTCGGACAGCACCAGCGGATTGTCGGTGACGGCATTGGCCTCGATTTCGAGCGTCCGCGCCGCCATACGCAGCAGGTCGAGGCAGGCGCCATCGACCTGCGGCTGGCAGCGAATGCAATAGGGGTCCTGCACGCGCTCATCGCCCTCGACATGGCTCTCGCGAATGGCCGAACCGGCAAGCAGCGTGCGGAGCGCCGCGGCGGCATCGATCTGGCCGCGGTGACCCCTCAGCGTGTGGATATCGGGATGGAACGGCGCCGAAGAGCCCATCGCCGCATCGGTCGACATGGCGCCGGTGATCAACGCCGCCTGCGCGGCGCGATGCGCGCGGAACAGCCCGGCCAGCGCCAGCGCCGTCGAGGTCTGCGTTCCATTGATCAGCGCCAGGCCCTCCTTGGCAGCAAGCACCACCGGTGTGAGACCGGCGCGCGTCAGCGCCTCACGGCCGCTGAGGCGTTCGCCGAGGTAGAATGCCTCGCCTTCGCCGATCATCACCGCCGTCATGTGGGCGAGGGGCGCGAGGTCGCCCGAGGCGCCGACCGAACCCTTTTCCGGGATCAGCGGCACGACCCCACGCGCCAGCATGTCTTCGATGAGCCGGATCAGCTCGAGCCGCACTCCGGATGCACCGCGCCCGAGCGAGACCAGCTTCAGCGACATGATCAACCGCACGATGTTCTCGGGCAGCGGGGCGCCGACACCGCAGCAGTGCGAGAGGATCAGGTTGCGTTGCAGTGTCGCGAGATCAGCAGCATCGATCTTGATCGAAGCCAGCTTTCCGAACCCGGTATTGACGCCATAGACCGGAGCATTGCCGGCGGCGATCTGTGCGATACGGGCAGCAGCGCGGCTGACCGCGACCTCGAATGATGGATCGAGCACCGCGGGGGCGCCGTTCCAATAGATCTCGGCCAGCGTCTCGAGCGAGACGCCTCCCGGCGTAAGGGTGAGAGTCATGTAGCTTTGCCTTTGAAGATGCGGCGGTGCAGCGGGTCGAAGCCGATGCGATAGGTGAGTTCGGCCACCGAAGCGCAGTCCCAGACCGCGAAGTCGGCGAATTTGCCGGCCTCCAGCGTGCCGGTCTGGCTGAGCAGCCCCAGCGCCTGCGCCGCTATCCGCGTCGTTCCGGCCAGGCATTCGGTGACGGTCAGGCCGAACAGGGTGGCTGCCATGTTCATGCCGAGCAGCAGCGAGGTGAGCGGCGAGGTGCCGGGGTTGCAGTCGGTGGCGACAGCCATTGCGACGCCATGCCGGCGAAGCGCCGCGACATCGGGCTTGTGCGTCTCGCGGATGGCGTAGAAGGCTCCCGGCAGTAGCACGGCAACAGTGCCGGCGGCGGCCATCGCCTCGGCGTCCGCTTCATCGATGTATTCGAGATGATCAGCCGACAGGGCGCCGTAATGCGCGGCCAGCCTGGTCCCGCCAAGGTGGCTCAGCTGCTCGGCGTGGAGCTTTACCGGCAGCCCGAGGTCCCTCGCCAAGTCAAAGACTTGCGCCATTTCCTCGGGCGAAAAGGCGATGCCCTCGCAGAAACCATCGACTGCATCGACCAGACCCTCGGCGTTGGCAGCTCGGAGGCCGGGCAGCACCACTTCGTCGAGATAATCGGCGTTGCGCCCCTTGTACTCCTCAGGCGTCGCATGGGCGCCGAGGTATGAGGTGACCACCCGCACTGCGCGACGGTGCGTCAGTTCGCGCGCGGCGCGCAGCATATTCAGTTCGGCTTCGATGCTGAGGCCGTAGCCCGACTTGATCTCGATAGTCGTGAGGCCCTCGGCCAACAGCGTATCGAGGCGCGGCAGGGCCTGCTCGATCAGTTGTTCGACTGACAGCGCTCGGGTGGCCCGGACAGTCGAGACGATGCCGCCGCCAGCTTTCGCGATATCGACATAACTGGCGCCTTCGAGCCGCATCTCGAACTCGCGGGCGCGGTTGCCTCCGTGAACGATATGAGTGTGGCAATCGATCAGCGCCGGCGTCACCAGCCGGCCGCCGAGGTCCACTTGCTCGTGCGGGCCATCGATCTGAGGTGCGTCCGACGCAGCGCCAGCGAAAACGATTTGTTCGCCCGAGGTGACGATGAGTTCGTCCTCGATCGGCTCGACCGATGGGCTAGCCATCGTCACGAGGCGGGCGTTCCGCCATAGTTTCACGTCGGCATCAGGGGTGGGGATTGGTGTCGGCATTGCAAGTCCGCTTTCAATCGTCCTAAAAGATGTATAGACATAATCAGGTCGATGACAAGGGAGTTTTTGTGAGTGTCCCATGCCCGTCTTGTGAGGACCGCCCGATGACCAGGCTTTTTGCCGCCGCAGCTTTGCTCCCCACCGGGCTCGCTCACAACGTCACCATCGATATCGAGCATGGGCAGATTGTTTCGGTGGAGCAGGGGAGTGCGCCGGCTGCTGCCGACGAGCGCCACGCGCTCGTGGCGCCGGCCGTGCCCAACCTTCACAGTCACGCCTTCCAGCGCGCCATGGCGGGTCTGACCGAAAAGCGTGGGCCCGGCGCCGACAGCTTCTGGAGCTGGCGCACCGAAATGTATCGTTTCGCCCTGTCGATGACCCCCGACGATGTCGAGGCGGTGGCGGGGCAGCTCTATGTCGAAATGCTCGAGGCGGGTTTTTCGCGGGTCGGCGAGTTCCACTACCTGCATCACGATATCGACGGCCGACCCTACGCCAACATCGCCGAGATGGCGGAACGCATCGCGGCGGCGAGTGCCGAGACGGGCATCGGCCTGACCTTGCTGCCGGTGTTCTACGCCCATGCCGGATTCGGGCCCAAGCCGCCGATCGAGGGACAGCGGCGCTTCATCAACGACCCCGCGCGCTTCGCCGACCTCATGGCGGCGTCGAGGCTCGCTGTGGCGGGGCTGGAGGGTGCGGTGGTCGGCATTGCGCCGCACAGCCTCAGGGCAGCAACCATTGGTGAGATCCAGGAGATCCTGCCGCTCGCTCAGGGTGGGCCGGTCCACATCCATGTCGCCGAGCAGCTGCTGGAGGTGGAGGACTGCATCGCAGCTACCGGCGCGCGTCCGGTCGAGTTGCTGCTCTCGAGCGTTCCCGTCGATCAGCGCTGGTGCCTGATCCACGCTACCCATCTGACCGCCGACGAGGTGGCGGGCATCGCCGCCAGCGAGGCGGTGGCCGGACTTTGCCCGATCACCGAGGCGAACCTCGGCGACGGCATCTTTGCTGCCGCTGAGTTTGTCAGCCGAGGCGGCCGGCTGGGCGTCGGATCGGATTCGAATGTCCAGATCTCGCTCGCCGGCGAGCTGCGCCAGCTGGAATACAGCCAGCGCCTGGCTCAACGCAGCCGCAACGTCATCGCGACTGCAGGACAATCGACCGCCGCCGAGCTGCTGCACAGGGTGGCGCAGGGTGGAGCACAGGCCCTTGATGTGCACTCGGGGATAGCAGCGGGCAATCCGGCCGACCTCGTTTCCTTCGCGCCGACGGGGGCGCCTTACCTCCCCCTCGGTGATCAGCTCGATGCCTTTGTCTTCGCCTCGGGCGTCTCGGTGGCGGATGTCTGGGTCGGCGGCAAGAAGCAGGTGATCGGCGGCAAACATGTTAAGTCCGACACCATTCGACGCCGGTTCGAGTTGACCATGCACCGCCTGCTCGGGGCTTGACCGCATCGCCGGAACATCGGTTAGCTCCAGGGTTCAAGCACGGGATTTGATGAGCGTGAGCACATTAGTGACTGCCGAGCGTGATACCGAAGCCGGCACGCTCCACCAGCGCATTCTCAACGACATTGAGCAGAAGATCGTCTCCGGCGAGTGGCCGGTTGGGCACCGCATCCCGTTCGAAGTGGACCTTGCCCGCGACTACGGCTGTTCGCGCATGACGGTGAACAAGGTGCTGACCCAGCTGGCGCGGGCCGGGCTGATCGAGCGGGTCAAGAAGAGCGGAAGCTTCGTCAGCCAGCCGCACACCCAGTCCGCCGTGCTCGAGATCAGCGATATCCGCAAGGAAGTGGAGTTGCTGAAGCTGCCCTACGCGTTCAACGTGTCGCGGGTGACCAGGCGGAAGGCGCAGGGCGCCGATCGTCTGCTGCTCGATGTGGCGGTCGGTACGCCAATCCTCGACATCACTTGTGTGCATCTGGCGGGTGGCAGGCCGTTCTGCCTCGAGCAGCGCCTGATCAATCTCCAGAGTGTCGAAGGAGCCGATCAGGCGGATTTCACCAAGGTGGCCCCCGGCCAGTGGCTGCTGAGCCAGGTGCCCTGGAGTTCGGCCGAACACCGTATCCATGCCGCGTCGGCCGACGCCGATACCGCCGAACAACTCGGGATCGACGAGGGGACGGCCTGCCTCGTGGTCGAGCGGCGCACCTGGAGCGCCGGCAATTCGGTCACCCAGGTTCGGCTGACCTATCCCGGGGATCGCCACGCGCTCGTCGCCACCTTTGCCCCCTCGTCGTGATCCTGTCGCGGATCGTCGGCTGACCAATATTATGTATAGACATGAGTGATCGAAAGTGCTGATACTCGCCAACTGCATCTCTGGGAGGAGGCTGCATGTCTAGCAAGTCGGCCTTCGATCTCACGGGCAAGCACGCCCTGGTGACCGGCGGGAGCCGTGGCCTGGGGCAGGGGATTGCCGTCGCCCTGGCCGCGGCCGGCGCCGACGTCTGCGTCACGGCACGTGCGCGCTCCAGCCTGGATGCGACACTCAGCCAACTGACTGCAGCCGGGACGCCCGGCCGCGCGTTGGAACTCGACGTCACCAACGTTAACGCCATCGCCGCTGCGGTGGGTGAACTCGATGCGTCGTGGCCTATCGACATCCTGGTGAACAATGCCGGGTTCGAGAGTGTCGCCCCGTCGCTCGATGTCGATGAAGCCCTGTGGGACAGCATCGTCGACACCAACCTCAAGGGCAGCTTCTTCTGCGCCCAGGCCGTGGCGCGGGGCATGGCCTCGCGCGGTCGCGGCGGTTCAATCATCAACCTCTGTTCGCTGACCTCCTATGTAGGCGTCCCCACCGCGGTTCCCTATGGTTCGTCGAAATCCGGGCTGCTCGGCATGACCCGCGCGCTGTCGGCAGAGTGGGCGAGGCATGGCATCCGCGTGAACGCTGTGGCGCCGGGTATTTCCGTACCGAAATGACCGAAGGTTTTTATGCCGATGAGGCCTGGGCCAGCGCTATGCTGGGCAAAATCCCGCAGGGCCGCTTCGGGCTGGCAGAAGATGTTGGCGGCCCCATCGTATTCCTCGCCAGCCACGCCTCGGCCTACGTCACGGGGCAATGCCTGGCGATCGATGGAGGCTACCTTGCCTCCATCTGATGCGCGAACTGCACAATGTTTGTGCAGCTGCGGAAACTGCACAAGTCGTGTTGACTCGCTGGTCGATATGTATAGACATTATGCCGCTATCAGCGGCTGGCGCAGTATGGCCAAGAGCGATCCGAGGGGTATTCATGACGATTGAAGCCGGCATCGAAGGCCGTCCTCTGCAGGCGACCCGCGTGGCCGTGTCCGTGCGCAACGTCGATATGACCTTCGCCGATTTTCACGCCGTCAAGGATGCGTCCTTCGATCTCGATGACGGACGCTTTCTCACCATTCTCGGGCCGTCGGGCTCCGGCAAGACGACACTGCTGCGGATGATCGCCGGGTTTCAGAAACCCAGCGCCGGCGAAATCTTCATCAACGGCAAGCCGGTCAGCGCCACGCCGCCGCACAAGCGCTCGATCGGCATGGTGTTCCAGAAGCTGGCGCTGTTTCCACACCTGACCGCCGCCGAGAACGTGGCGTTCCCACTCAAGATGCGCCGCTTCGATGCGACGACCATCCCGGAGCGCGTGCAGCGCTATCTCGATCTGGTCCATCTCGGCGGTTATGCCGATCGCCGTATTCACCAGCTCTCCGGCGGCCAGCAACAGCGCGTCGCCATTGCCCGCGCCCTGGTGTTCGAGCCCGATCTGCTGCTGCTCGACGAACCGCTGGCGGCGCTCGATCGGAAGCTTCGCGAAGAAATGCAGCTCGAGTTCCGCCGCATCCAGCGCGAGCTCGGTGTCACCACCATCAACGTCACTCATGATCAGCGCGAGGCGCTCGTCGTTTCCGACGAGGTGATCGTGATGGACAAGGGCGTCATCCAGCAGAAGGCGCCACCGTCCGAGACCTACCGGACACCGTCGAACGCCTTCGTCGCCGGCTTTATCGGCGTCACCAACTTCATCTCCGGCAAGGTCACCGTGACATCCGGCGACGCCGTCAGCTTTACGGTCGGGGGCGGTGAGATCACCGGCATCTGGGCCGCCAAGGGCGCTGTGCCATCGGTGGGCACCTCGGTCACCGGCGCATTGCGCGCCGAGCAGGTGCGGCTGGCGGCGTCCGAAGGCGAGCTTGCCGGTTGCGAGACCGTCCGCCGCGGTACCGTCCGCGACGCCATTTTCGAAGGCGAGCGCCTCGTCTACGAGATCGACTTCACCCATGGCACGCTGCTGCGGGTTTTTGATCATGATCCAACGGCTCACAAGCAATTCGCCATCGGGGACAACGTAGCGATGGGCTGGAATGCACGCGACGTGCTGACCTTTCCCAATTGAGCCCGCCGGTAGAGACAACAGGAGAGAGAAACCATGACTGACAAGAGATCCATTCTTGCCCTATCCCGCCGCAAGTTCCTCGGCGGCGCCGCGGCCCTGAGCGGCATTGCAGCGTCGGGCATTGCGACGCGGGTGTTCGCCCAGGAGCCGGCGAAGCCCGCTGAGATCATCGTGCGCGCCGGGCGGCTCGTGGGTCGATAGCCTCAAGGCCGGCGTCTCCGATCCCTTCACCGCGGCCACCGGCATCGCAGTTCGGCACGACCTGACCGAAGACAACGAGATCCAGCCCAAGGTGTGGGCCGCGGTGGCGCAGAACCGGGTGCCGCCGATCCACATCAACTGGGATACCACCACCAACGCGACCAAATCGGCACTGCGTGGGGTGACCGAGGATCTGTCGGACCTGTCGAACCTCGCCGGCACTACCGATCTGGCCAAGCCCGTCGGGCTCGAGGGCTACCCGATCGTCAACACCTACGGCTACGTCTACGTGCTGGCTTACCGTCCTGAGGCGTTCCCGGACGGCGCCCCGACCTCGCTGCAGGTGCTGCTCGAGCCCAAGTTCAAGGGCCGCATCGCGCTCTACAACGATGGCATCGGCTTCCACTTCCCGGCCCAGGTCGCCGGCGGCGGCAAGCTCGAGGATATCCCCGGCAACATGCAGCCGGCCTGGGACTTCATCAAGAAGGTCAAGGAGCAGGCACCACTGCTGGGCGAGGACCCGGATTTCACCACCTGGTTCCAGAACGGCGAGATCGACCTTGCGGTCACCATCTCGACCAATGCCCGCGAAGCCAAGAAGAACGGCGTCAACATCGCCTGGACCGTGCCTCAGGAAGGCGCCAAGTTCGACACCGATGGCCTGTGGATCCCCAAGGGGCTGCCGGAGAACGAACTCTACTGGGCCAAGCAGTACATCAACTTCGCCATCACCAAACAAGCCCAGCAGGTGTGGCTCGATGGTCTCGGGCTGCCGGGCGTCGTCCCTGGACTACCCCGCCGGCCGATCTCGTCGGCGATCCGTCCTATCCGACCAAGCCGGAAGACTTCGAACATCTGATCCGCATCTCCTCGCAGGTCCAGGTCGAGAACGAGAGCACCTGGTTCGGCGAGTTCAAGAAGATCATGCAGGGCTAACGCCTCCCGGTCGCTCCCCTCCCCCTTGAGGGGAGGGGCTGGGGGTGGGGGTCCATCGGTGATCACCGGACCACCCCCTCCCTCAATCCCTCCCCTCAAGGGGGAGGGAGGCAATAACTGCGCGATTTGAGAAGCGGGACGGCGCTTCGTGCCGTCCCGTTCCTACCCCTGAGGGAGCAGCATGCGAACGTATCGAAAGGCCTATCCGCTGCAGTGGCGGATCATGGACGGGGTCGAGGCCGCTGTGGCCGCCGTCTGGCCGAGAAGCCTGTCGGGGGCGCTCCCTTATGTCATGGTGCTGCCGGCGATCCTGTTGGTGCTGCTGCTGGTGATCGGCATGGTGCAGATCGCCGACCAGAGCGCCCGCGTCCTCGATACCAGCACCTTCCTTCCGTCGGCGGACTACCGGTCGGCAAACTACGAGCAGATCTTTACCAGCGGCCTCTACTGGTCGATCCTGTGGCGCAGCCTCTTCGGCTCGATGATCGTCACCGGGCTCTGCCTCGTTTTCGCGTTTCCCTACAGCTACCTGATGGTGCGCACGCCCTCGGCGCTGCTGCGCAAGTTCCTGCTGATCGCGCTGTTCCTGCCGTTCTTCATCGGCCAGGTGGTGCGCGCCTATGGCTGGCTCATCATCCTTGGCAACCAGGGGGTGGTGAACGAACTGTTGGGGCTGGTCGGCGTGTCGCCGGTGCGGCTGCTCTACAACTACCCAGCCGTGCTGTTCGGGCTGGTCCAGTACATGATCCCTTTCGCCGTCCTGATGCTGGCGCCGGCCCTTACCGCCATTCCCGAGGAGATCGATCCGCGGCCAGCAGCCTCGGCGCCAACTGGTGGCGGAGCTTCATCCATGTCGTGCTGCCGATGGCCAAGCCCGGCCTGATCGGCGCCGGCCTGGTGGTTCTGACGCTGTCGCTGACCGATTTTGCCATGCCGGCCATCCTTGGCGGCGGCTCGCAGGATTTCATCGCCAACGCCATCTACGACCAGTTCTTCCGCACCTCCGATCAGGGCATGGGCTCGGCGCTCACCATCATCCTCGTCGGCATCGGCTCGCTGCTCGTCGGCATCGTCTTCTCGATCTTCGGGGCCGGTACCCTCGCCATGGGGAGGGACCGGAAATGACGCGGCAGCCGCTCAGCAAATCCATCGTCATCTGGGCCATGGTGGTGCTGGTCCTGATTGTCCTCTCGGCCCCGACCATCGTCGTGCTCGGCGCCTCCTTCACCTCGGGGAACATCATCCAGTTCCCACCCCAGGGTTTTTCGCTGCAGTGGTACGCCAAGATCGCCCTGGCGGATGACCTGCGCAACGCCTTTGTCCGCTCGCTGGCCGTGGCGCTGATCTGCACGCTGATCTCCCTCCCGGTCGGCACGCTCGCCGGCATTGCGCTCAGCAAATATGCGCTGAAGTTCGAGCGCACATTGCAGATCTACCTGCTGCTGCCCTTCACCATCCCGCTGATCGGTTCGGGCATCGGGCTGATGCTGCTGTTCGGCGAGATGCGGATCCTCGGACAGATCTGGCCGATCGGCCTCGCCACCTCCGTCATCAACCTGCCGTTCATGATCTGGGCGGTGATGGCGAGCGCGGCCAGCCTCGATCCGGACCTCGAGCTTGCCGCCGCCAATTGCGGGGCAGGGCCGATCTCGACCTTCCTCAACGTCACCATCCCGGGCGTCATGCCGGGCATCATCAGCGGTTCGCTGCTGATGTTCATCCTGGCGCTCAATGAGTTCCTGGTCAGCCTGCTGCTGACCGATGCCCGCACGGTGACGCTGCCGGTGCAGATCTACAATTCGATCCGCTCGATCATCACGCCCGACCTCGCGGCGATCTCGGTGGTCTTCATTGTCTGCGCGACCCTGGTGATCGCGCTGCTCGACCGCCTGGTCGGCCTCGACATCTTCCTCAAATCGAAATGACGGCCTGCCGTCCGTACGCAAAGTGAGACGATCCATGTCCGATGTTGCCTTTTATGACTACGCCAAGCTCTCGGCCGAGCAGCGGGCGGCGCTGCTGAAGCGCTCCGAAGCTGATCTCTCCGGCGTCATCGAGAAGGTGAAGCCGATCATCGAGGCGGTGCGGACCGAGGGCGATGCCGCCCTTGCCAGGTTCGCGCGGGAGCTCGACCGGGCCGAGAACGTCACCGAAGCGACGCTCAAGGTGTCGCCGGCCGAGTTCGATGCCGCCTTCAAGCTGGTCGACAACAAGGTTATCGAGGCCATCCAGTTCGGCATCGACAACATCCGAAGCTTCCACGAGGAGCAGAAGCCCGAGACCATGTGGATGAAGGAGATCCGGCCGGGTGCCTTTGCCGGCGATCGCTTCACCCCGATCCAGTCGGTGGCGCTCTACGTGCCACGCGGCAAGGGCTCGTTCCCGTCGGTGACCATGATGACCTCGGTGCCGGCTGTCGTCGCCGGCGTGCCCAACCTCGCGATCGTCACCCCGCCAGCGCCCGATGGCAGCGTCGATGCCGCTACTCTTGTCGCCGCCCGCCTCGCTGGCGTCGAGACGGTCTACAAGGCCGGCGGCGCCCAGGCGGTGGCCGCGATCGCTTACGGTACCAGGACTATCAAGCCGGCCCTCAAGATCGTCGGCCCTGGCAGCCCATGGGTGGTGGCCGCCAAGCGCCTGCTCTCCGGCGTGATCGATACCGGCCTGCCGGCCGGCCCCTCCGAGGCGGTGATCTTTGCCGACGACACCATCGATGGCGGCCTCGCGGCGCTGGATCTGCTCATCGAAGCCGAGCACGGCCCGGATTCCTCGGCCTATCTCGTCACCCACAGCCGGCGCGTTGCCGAGGAGGCCATGGCGGCCCTGCCGGGGATCTGGGCCAAAATGACCGAGCAGCGGGTAGCGTTCTCGCGCACCGTGCTGACCGGCGGCAAGACTGGCGGCATCATCCTCACCTCGTCGGTCGAGGAGAGCTACGACTTCGTCAATGCCTACGCCCCCGAGCACCTCGAGATTCTCTCCACCGAGCCATACGATCACCTGGGAAAATCACCGAAGCCTCGGAAATCCTGCTCGGCCAGCACACGCCCTGCAGCATCGGCAATTTCGGCCTCGGCCCCAATGCCGTGCTGCCAACCAGCCGCTGGGCCCGCACCTACGGCCCGCTCTCGGTTACCGATTTCGTCAAGCGCAGCTCGATCGGCTACGTCACCGCCGCCGGCTTCCCGCTGCTCGCCGCGCACGCCCACGAACTCGCGATCTACGAGGGCTTCTCGTCGCATGCTCTGGCGGTTTCGGACCTGCGCAACCAGTTCGTGCGGTAGTCGACCGATGCGCGCGGTGCGTCTTCACGACGTCAAAGACTTACGGTGCGAACAGATCGAGGCACCCGGAATGCCGGGGCCCGGTTCGGTCCTGATCGCCGTCGAGGCTGCTGGGATCTGCGGCTCCGACCTCCACAACTTCTCGACCGGGCAGTGGATTTCGAGGAAGCCCGGCGTCGCCGGCCACGAATTCTCAGGCCGGATCGAAGCGATCGGGCCGGGGGTTTCCGGCCTGACGGTGGGGCAGGCAGTGGTGGCCGATTCCCGCTTCTGGTGTGGTGAGTGCCCGCAGTGCCGTGACGGCCACCGAAACGCCTGCGAGCGCCTGGGTTTTGTTGGCGAGGTGTGTGACGGTGGCTTCGCCGAACAGGTGATCCTGCCGGCAAGGCTGGTGCTGCCACGGCCCGAGGCGATGGACCCGCGCGTTGCGGCGATGAGTGAACCGCTCGCCGTCGCCCTCCATGCCATCAACAAGGTCGCGCCGGCCGACGGCGCTGCCGTGCTGGTGGTCGGCTGCGGCACCATCGGCGGCCTCTGCGCACTGGCGCTGTCGCAACGCCACAGCGGCCCGCTCCTCTTGGCCGATCGCAATGCCGAGCGGGCGCAGATGGTGGCGCGCGTGACCGGCGGCAAGGTTGTCGATCTCACATCGGACGCCGTTGCTGGCGCCAACCACGGCCGACCGCTGCGTTTCGCCATCGACGCGACCGGCAGCATCGCCGCGTTGCGGCAACTGCTCGAGGTCGTTGGATCAAACTCGGTTCTCGGCCTCGTCGGTATCAGCCACGGCAAGCTCGATCTTGATCCCAATCACCTGGTCGAGCGCGAGATCCAACTGGTCGGCTGTCACGCCTTCAAGGACGAACTGCCCGAAGCCATCGCCTTGGCCGACGTCCTCAGCGAGCAGTTGCTTTCACTTCTCGACGAGGAGATCGCCCTCGAGCAGGTGCCGGCCGCCTTCGCGCGCCTGCTGGCGGGCGATGTCAAAGGCCTGAAGACCATCATCTCCATCCGCTAGCCCGGCAACCAACCATGACCCAATTTTCCAGCCGCACGGCCGATATTCGCGCCGCGGCAAAGCACGACGACGGCCGCGCCGAACCGCTGCTCGCGGCACTCCTCGCCGATCTGTTCCAGATTGAGGCGCAGAACGTCAGGATCAATCGCGACCAGTACAGCCTCAACTCCCTCAACGGCTTCTTCGATACCAGCGACGGCGCCTTCTTCTTCAAGTTCCACCAGGAAGAGGGCGAGGAGCAGATGAGCGGCGAGTACTACCGTGCCGACATCCTGGCGCGCGCCGGGCTGCCGGTCGATCAGGCTGTCTACAGCTCGACCCTTCCGGGCGAGCAGATCCTCGTCTACCGCCGACGCACCGATCCACGTTTCTCCGATGTGCTGCGGGCGCTCGATCTCGAGGATGGTCCCGAGCGCCGTGCGGCGGTCGCTGCCGAAGCGACGTTGAGTGACCGCGTCGCCGAGGTCTACCGGCAGAGCTTGCATCCGATCACCTTAGCGCAGTCGCAGAGCGAGCCGATCCACCGGCTGTTCTTCGAGCGCCTCATCGATCCCGCCAGCGGCGCCTATCCGGGCGGCCGCCTCAAAAGCTTCTATGTCGGCCAGACCTTCGAGTTTCCGGGCGCCACGCTGAGCTGGGCTGAGCTACGAAGCGCCAGGGTCAGCGTCAACGGCATGACCTACCGCAACACCATCGGCGAACTCTTCGACCTGGCGCACCATCGCCTGAACCCGGCGCGCCTCGCCGACGCTGGCGGCGTGGTCGCGCATGGCGACGCGCATAATGCCAATGTCTGGTACGTGGAGGGGCAGGGTGGTCCGAACCTCTCCTTCTTCGACCCGGCGTTTGCCGGCGAACACGTGCCGACCCTGCTCGCCGAGGTGAAGACCACCTTCCACAACATCATCGCCCATCCGTTGTGGCTCTACGATCCGGAGGAGGCCGCGAAGCGCTACGCCACGACCGCCAGCTATCGGGACGGGGCGCTCGCCATCGAGACCGACTGGGACCTGACACCGGTCCGTCGTGACCTGCTGCTGGTGAAGGCGGAACACAGCTGGCGCCCGCTGCTGCAGGATTTGAGCGATCGGGGCGCGCTGCCCGAAGACTGGCGCCAGGTCATCCGCCTCGGCCTGTTCCTCTGCCCGACGCTGGTGATGAACCTCCGCGCCGGCGCCGGGCGCCACAATCCCATCTCCTCGGCCATCGGCTTCGCCAACGCCGTCCGCGTTGGCAGCGAGCCGGACGAAGGCGCGGACTTCGTCACCGAGTTCCTCGATTCGATCGTGCCGCGCTGAGCATTCACGTTCGGCTGCGGCTGACGAAGCAGTTTGGCCTCGCTGTTAGCTTATCCACCGGCTGTCATCCCAGCGAAAGCGGACCCAACGTTCAGCCAGCTCCAGCGGATAGATGGGTCCGCTGCTTTCGCAGGGATGACATCGTGGGTGGGGGTGATTGCAGTGGATCAACCTGAGTGCTGCGCGCCTCAAGGCATCAGCACTGGGCACTCGCATTGCGCATGCGCCGACTGCCTAACAGTGGTCGGGGCAGAGTGATTCGAACACTCGACCCCCGGTTCCCAAAACCGGTGCTCTACCAGACTGAGCTATACCCCGAACTGCCCCTCCGTTATCGGGAGTTGCTGCAAAGAGCAAGCTGGCAAACTACTTGTCCGACAGTTGACGCAACCGGTGCTCTGCGCCGACAAAGGCCCGATGAATAATCTGAGCAAACCCTGGCCGTTTGGCCTCTCCCGTCGCCATGCGCCCTGGTTCGCTTTGGGCTTCGTCGTCCTGATTGCCGCGCTGTATCCGTTCGATCGGCCGATCTCAGCCTGGGGGCAGGGCCTCCCCGACACTGTGCGGGCTGGGTTTTTCTGGCTCACCGAGTGGGGCAAGTCGGACTGGATCCTCGTTCCCACCTCCATCGCCTGGCTCGCCACCTGGCTGCTGTCGTTGCTGACACGCGACAACCTCCGCCTGGCGCTGCGGGAACTCGCGACGCTATCGGGCTTCATCTTCCTTGGCGTCGGGCTCCCGGGCCTTGCGGCAACGCTGCTGAAGCGCGCCATCGGTCGGGGTCGGCCCGAGACCTGGACGGCGGACCTGCCGCTCAGTTTCCAGAGCCTCAACTGGAGCGCCTATGAGTACCAGAGTTTTCCATCGGGCCACGCGACCACGGCGTTCGCCTTCGCGGCGGTGATCGCTTTCCTGTGGCCGCGAGCGTTCTGGCCGATGATGATTTTTGCCGCCGCCATCGCGGTATCCCGCGTCATCGCCGGCGAGCATTACCCCACCGACATCACTGCCGGCGCCGTGCTCGGCGTGCTGGGCGCCTATGCCGTGCGCCAGCTGTTCGTGTCGCGCGGCTGGCTGTTCGCCACTGCCGCCGATGGCGGGACGGAGCGCCGGCGGTTCGCCGCGCTCCGCGCCCTGTTCGTCAGGCGATAGCGCGGTAGCGTTCGAGCGCCGCGCCCATATCAGCCTTGAGATCGTCGAGGCTTTCGAGCCCCACATGCACCCGGAACATCTGCCCGGGCGCATCCCAGTGTACCGCCGTGCGGATGTTCGAGGGGTCGAACGGGATGCATAGGCTCTCGTAGCCGCCCCACGAATAGCCCATGCCGAACAGCTCGAAGCCGTTGACCATGGCGGCCAGCGCATCGCGCGAGCGCTTGCTGAGCCGGAAGGCGAAGAGACTGCCCGCGCCGCTGAAATCGCGTTTGAAGATTGCGTGATCCGGGTGGCTCGGGAGAGCAGGGTGGTACACCTCCTCCACTTCCGGCTGCCCCTCGATCCATCTGGCGAACGCCAGCGCCGCCTCGTTGTGATGCTTCATCCGCACCGCCAGCGTCCTCAGTCCGCGCAGCGTCAGGTACGAGTTGTCGGGCGACACCGCCACCCCGAGGATGCGGTGGGTGCGCTTCAGCCGGCCCCACAGCTTTTCGTTGGCCGATACCGTGCCGACCATGGCGTCCGAATGGCCGACGAACATCTTGGTGGCGGCGTGCATCACCATGTCGGCGCCCAGCTCCAGCGGCCGGTGGAACAGTGGCGTTCCCCATGAATTGTCGACGATCACGGTGATATCGCGCGCCCGCGCCGCGGCGACAATCGCCGGCAGGTCCTGCATCTCGAAGGTCAGCGATCCCGGGGTCTCGACGAAGATCGCCTTGGTCTTGTCGGTGATCAGCGCGGCGATGCCGGCGCCGATGCGCGGGTCATAGTAGCGAGTTGTCACCCCGAAACGCGCCAGCCCCTCGGTCGCGAAGGTGCGCGTCGGCTCATAGGCAGAGTTGGTCACCAGCAGCTCGTCGCCGGTCGAAACGGCAGCGAGCAGCGCCGTCGACACCGCCGACAGACCCGATGGCGCAACAATCGTCCCGGCCGCCCCCTCGAGCTCGCTGATGAGGTCGCACAGTGCCCGCGTCGTCGGGTTGTCGTTTCGCCCGTAGCGGTAGGGCGCCTTGTAATCTTCCAGTTCGTCCAGTGACTTGAACAGGATTGTCGAGCCACGGAACACCGGCGTGTTCACGAAGCCCAGATGCGCGTCGGAGGCCCGCCCACCATGCGTGAGGAGGGTCGCGAGGGATGCGGCTCTGCCGGTCTTGCCGTTGTTATCAGTCATTTCAAACTCTGCCCAAAACGCAGTCACTGAAGAAATATGGGCAAAAAACAGTCAGGTTTGCTGCCCCATTTCGGCCATAGCGCTTGACGCAACCGTCAATTGCCGCTTCGATGCTTAACAGCATCACATCCGCCCTCCAAGGCGGAGGTGCCGCCGGGCAGCAGGCTGGGGCCACGCCGCCCGACGAACAGGGTCAGGAAACAAGGTAATAACAATGATCAAATCGCTTCTTTCCGTAGCGTTTGCGGCAGGCCTCGGCCTCGCCGTATCCACGGCCTACGCGCAGACGACAACCTCGGCAACGCTCGATGCGGTCAAGGCCAAGGGTTATGTCCAATGCGGCGTGACCGGCGGCGTGCCGGGCTTCTCCGCTCCGGACGCGAACAACAACTGGTCTGGTCTGGAAGTCGATTACTGCCGCGCTCTGGCGGCTGCGATCTTCAACAACGCGGATTCGGTCCGCTACACCCCGCTCACCTCGCAGGAGCGCTTTACTGCGCTCAGCGCCGGTGAAATCGACGTACTGTCGCGCACCACCACCTGGACCATGAGCCGCGATACCCAGCTGGGCATCAAGTTCGTCGGCACCATGTTCTATGACGGCCAGGGCTTCATGGTCCGCAAGGCCGACAACATCGCCTCGGCTCTCGATCTCAGCGGCGCCGCCGTCTGCATCGAGTTGGGCACCACCACCGAGCTGAACGCGGCCGACTACTTCGCCGCCAACAAGCTCGAGTTCAACACCGTGGTGTTCGTCGACCAGGACGAAGTGGTGAAGGCCTACGAAGACGGCCGCTGCGACGTCTATACCACCGACTCCTCCGCGCTCGCCGCCGAGCGTTCGAAGTTCGCCAACCCGGCCGACCACATCATCCTGCCGGAGATCATCTCCAAGGAGCCGCTTGGCCCCGTGGTGCGTCAGGGCGACGATGGCTGGTTCAACATTGCCCGCTGGACCTACTACGCGCTGCTCGAGGCCGAAGAGCTGGGCGTCAGCTCGGCCAACGTCGACGAGATGCTGGCTTCCGACAACCCGGCGATCAAGCGTCTGCTCGGCGTTGAAGGCGACTTCGGCACCCCGATCGGCCTGACCAAGGACTGGGCCTACCAGATCATCAAGCTGGTCGGTAACTACGGCGAAGTCTACGACAAGCATGTCGGCCCGAACACGCCGATCGGTCTGGCCCGCGGCCTGAACGCCCTGTGGAAGGACGGCGGCATCCAGTACTCGCCGCCGATCCGGTAACACCTTTCTGCAGCCCGGCGCTGAGCTTCAGCGCCGGGCTGATCGTTTCCGGCGAGCGGCAGGCGGAAGCCGCGTGCGCCGGTGCATTTTCTTCTCCTGGGCAGGGAGATGCATAGCTCATGGCATCCATCGACACGGCGCAAGCACCGCCGCGGAGCTTCTCATTCAACGATCCCGTCGTACGGGGCGTCATCTACCAGGTCGTGGTCGCGGTTCTGGTGGTGGTGTTCCTCGTCTGGATCGTCAACAATACGGCGATCAACCTCAAGGCGCAGAACAAGACCTCGGGCTTCGACTTTTTGTGGAAGACGGCCGGGTTCAACATCAGCTTCACGCTGTTCCCGTTCGATCGTACCTCGCTCTACTGGCAGGCATTCCTCGTCGGCCTCACCAACACCATTCTGGTCGCAGCGATCGGCATCTTCTTTGCCACGATACTCGGCTTCACCATCGGCATCGCCCGGCTGAGCTCCAACTACCTGGTGTCGCGGCTCGCCACCGTCTACGTCGAGACCATCCGCAACATCCCGCTGCTGCTGCAGCTGTTCTTCTGGTACTTCGCGGTGCTGAAGACCATGCCGGCGGTGAAGGACTCGCTGGCGCTGCCGCTCGATACCTTCATCAACCAGCGCGGCCTGTTCGTGCCCAAGCCCATCCCCGACGAGCAGTTCGTCTGGGTCTGGGTCGGCCTCGCCATCGCTCTGGTGCTGTGGCTGATGCTGCGGCAATGGGCCAAAGCGCGGCTCGAAAAGACCGGCAAGCGCTTCCCGGTGTTCCTCGGCGGCCTCGCCCTGTCCCTCGTGGTGGTCGGCATCGTCTGGGTGGTGAGCGGCGCTTCGGTCACCTTCGATCCGCCGCTGCTCAACCGCTTCAACTTCAAGGGCGGCCTGGAACTGCCGCCCGAGTTCGTGGCGCTGGTGTTCGGCCTCTCGATCTATACCGCGGCGTTCATCGCCGAGCTGGTGCGCGGCGGCATCCAGTCGGTCAGCCATGGGCAGACCGAGGCCGCGCAGGCGCTCGGCCTCAAGGATGGCGACCGGCTGCGGCTGGTGATCATTCCGCAGGCCATGCGGGTCATCATTCCGCCGCTGACCAGCCAATTCCTGAACCTCACCAAGAACTCCTCGCTCGGCGCCGCCATCGGCTACCCTGAACTGGTCAACGTGTTCACCGGCACCACGCTCAACCAGACTGGCCGCGCCATCGAGGTGATCGCGCTGACCATGCTGGTCTATCTCATCCTGTCGCTGGGCACTTCGGCGATCATGAACTGGTACAACGCCCGCGTGGCGCTGGTTGAACGCTAGGAGCGGCAGATGACCGATATCGCCTTCGTCCGCTCCGAGATCGAGAAAGCCCAGCCGGCACCGCGCAGCCAGACCGGCTTCGTCGCCTGGCTGCGCAAGAACCTGTTCGCCAGCGTCTCGGACACCATCCTCACCCTGATTGCGGTGCTGTTTCTCGTATGGATCGTGCCGCAGCTCTACGGCTTCCTGGTCGGCCGCGCCGTCCCGCCGGGCGGCACGGTCGAGCAGTGCCGCGTCGAGAATGTCGGCGCCTGCTGGGCCTATATCGCCAGCGAGATCGAGTTCTTCATCTACGGCTTCTACCCGATGGCCGAGTATTGGCGGCCGAGCATCGTGTTCGCCCTGCTGGCGCTGCTCGGCTTGCCGCTGCTCTGGCCGTCGGCCCCGTTCAAGGTGGCCAACGCCGTCCTGTTCTTCGTGGTGTTCCCGATCGCTTCGGTGATCCTCTTGTCTGGCGGCATGTTCGGGCTGCGCTATGTGCCGACCGAACAGTGGGGTGGCCTGTTGGTGACGTTGATCATCTCGGTGGTCGGCATCAGCCTGTCGCTGCCGCTGGGCATCCTCTTGGCGCTAGGCCGACAGTCCAAGCTCCCGATCATCAAGACGCTGTGCATCTGCTTCATCGAGCTGATCCGCGCGGTGCCGCTGATCACCATCCTGTTCATGGCCTCGATCATGCTGCCGCTGTTCATGCCGCAGGGGACCTCCGTGGACAAACTGGTGCGCGCCCTGGTCGGCGTGACGCTGTTCGCCTCGGCCTACATGGCCGAAGTGGTGCGCGGCGGCATGCAGGCCATCGGCCGCGGACAGTACGAAGCGGCGGCGGCCCTCGGGCTGGGCTATTGGCAGCGCATGGGCTTCATCATTCTGCCGCAGGCGCTGAAGCACGTGATCCCCGGTATCGTCGGCAACTTCATCTCGCTGCTGAAGGATACCTCGCTGGTTTACATCGTCGGCATGAAGGACCTGCTCGAGGCGGTCAAGACCAAGAACGACGCCATCGAATGGGCATCGCCAACCCAGGCCGTCAGTGGCTATATTTTTGCCGCAGCCGTGTTCTGGGTGCTCTGTTTTTCAATCTCCCGATACTCCCGATACTGGGAGCGCCGGCTCAATACCGGCCACAAGAGGTAGCTGATGTCAGACGTGTCTCCAGTCGTCGTCGATCGCAACATCGACACTACCAACATGCAGGTCAGTAAAACCGAGGTGGCGGTCGAGATCATTGGCATGAACAAGTGGTTCGGTGATTTCCACGTCCTGCGCGACATCAACCTCAAGGTGATGAAGGGCGAGCGCATCGTCATCGCCGGACCGTCCGGCTCCGGCAAGTCGACGCTGATCCGCTGCGTCAACCGGTTGGAGGAGCACCAGAAGGGCCAGGTCATCGTCAACGGCGTCGAGCTGACCTCCGATCTGAAGCGCGTCGACGAGGTGCGCCGCGAAGTCGGCATGGTGTTCCAGCACTTCAACCTGTTCCCGCACCTGACGATCCTGCAGAACCTGACACTGGCCCCGATCTGGGTCCGCGGCGTGCCCAAGGCGCAGGCCGAGGAAACGGCGATGATGTACCTCGAGCGGGTCCGCATCCCCGAGCAGGCGGCCAAGTACCCCGGCCAGCTCTCGGGCGGCCAGCAGCAGCGCGTCGCCATCGCCCGCTCGCTGTGCATGAACCCCCGGATCATGCTGTTCGATGAGCCGACCTCGGCGCTTGACCCCGAAATGGTCAAGGAAGTGCTCGAGGTGATGATCAGCCTCGCCGAGGAGGGTATGACCATGCTCTGCGTCACCCACGAAATGGGTTTCGCCCGCCAGGTCGCCAACCGCGTGATCTTCATGGATCAGGGCCAGATCATCGAGCAGAACGAACCCGAAGCATTCTTCTCCAACCCACAGCACGAACGCACCAAACTCTTCCTCAGCCAGATATTGCATTGATCGGCTAGGCGCGATCTCGCCTGATCCTCCCCCGCGTGGCGGGGGAGGGGCTTCGAGCCGTCCCGTAGGGCAAATCGCTCCAGTGGAGCGATTTGAGGTGAGAAGGCCATGAGAGCTATGCTCGAATGGCCGGGCGAGGCTGGTGGAGGGGGCGGCCAATCGCACTGGCAACAACTGACGATCACCCGATCTCGTTCGTTCGCCCCGCGCCGCAGTGTCGCCTTGACCCAACCACCCCACATCGGGATATTGCGCGCCGAGGGCGAGTTGGAGCAGCGTTTTGACCATGACGGTTCAGGCCGTTTGGCGTGGCCTCGTCCGCGTCATCCTTGTTATCGCGATATTGATGCCGTCCTTCGCCTCGGCGCAGCCGGCAGCGCCGGCCGTCGCCGGCCCGACGCTGCAGGCGATCCGTGATCGCGGCCACCTGATCTGCGCCACCGCCGATCCGCTGCCGGGCTTCGCTCAGCCCGGCACCGATGGGCGCTGGACCGGCTTCGATGTCGATTTCTGCCGGGCCGTCGCCGTCGCCGTGTTCAACGACGCCAGCAAGATGGAATTCGTACCGCTTTCGGGCGACAGCCGCTTTGCTCAGCTGCAGACCGGCAGCATTGACCTGATCGCGCGCAACGCTCCCTGGACCATGCGCCGCGACACCGGCTACGGCGCCAACTACGTGGCGACCTCGTTCTACGACGGACAGGCGATCATGGTGCCGCAGTCGTTGGGCTTTGTGTCCGCCTACGAGCTCGATGACGTCAAAATCTGCGTGGTCGACGCGCCGGAGGAACTTGCCAACCTGCGTGAGTTCTTCTTCGGCACCCAGGCAACCTACACCGAGGTGCTGTACGAGGATCGCGAAGACCTGGCAGTGGCCTATCGCCAGGGCCTGTGCAACGCGGTCTCGGCTTCGGCCAGCTTCCTCAACGCCATGCGCCGCAGCCTGCCGGAGCCGGCAACGCACCGCATCCTGCCCGAACGTATCTCCAAGGGCGCCTACGGCCCGGTGGTCCGTGCCGGCGACGACCAATGGTTCGATATCGTCGAGTGGACGCTCTATGCGCTGATCGATGCCGAAGAAGTCAGGGGTCACCTCGCTCAACATCGGCTCGCTCGCTGCCGCCAAGACCCACCGCATCCGCCGCATGCTGGGCCTCGAAGGTTCATTCGGGCCGAGCATCGGGCTCGACCCGCTGTTCATTTCCAACGTCATCAAGGCGGTCGGCAACTACGGCGAGATCTTCGAACGTAACTTCGGCCCCGCCACCGGCGCCGCCGTGGTCCGCGGCCAGAACGCCCTCTGGATCAATGGCGGTCTGATCTGGGCTCCGCCGATCGAGTAGGGAACGTCCCCTCACCCTGACCCTCCCCCGGGGGCGCTATTGCGCTCCCCTAGGAGGGGAGAGGGGACGCTGGGACCACCGGCAGTGCCACATCGCCCCCTCTCCCCTCCTAGGCGAGCGCAATAGCGCCCCCGGGGGAGAGGGGATGGGGTGAGGGGCGCCAAGCGCGCCGACTACCCGAAAACCACCGACACCCGGCGGTTGATCGCACCCTTCTTCTCGATCTTGCCAAGACGCAGCGGGCCGATCTCGCTGGTGTTCTTCACATGCGTGCCGCCGCAGGGCTGCAGATCCACATCGCCGATGCGCACCAGCCGCACCCGGCCCTGACCCATTGGCGGCTTGACGTTCATCGATTTGATCAGCCCGGGATTGGCCTCGAGTTCCGCGTCGGTGATCCACTCGGACGAGACCGGCAACGCCGCCTCGACCAGGTCGTTGAGCTTCCGCTCGACTTCGGCAGCGTCGGGAACATCGGGCAGGTTGAAATCCACCCGCCCCTTGTCCTCACCGACTGCAGCGCCGGTGATCGGGTAGGGCAGCACCACGGTGACGAGGTGCAGCGCCGTGTGCATCCGCATCAGCTTGTGCCGCCGCTCCCAGTCGAGATGCGCGATCACCTCTTCGCCCACCGCCGGCGGTGCTTGCCCCTCGGCCGGCAGGTGCACGATCACCGTCTTGTCGCCATCGGGATGAATAGTGCCGCCGAGGTTGAGGAACGAGCCGTCAGCCCGCTCCAGCCGCCCGGTATCGCCGGGCTGGCCACCCGAGGTGGCATAGAAGATCGTCCGGTCCAGCACGATCCCGCCCTCGGTCGTGATCGCCGTCACCAGCGTCGGCAGCGAGCGGACATAGCTGTCCTCTCGAAAGATGAATTCAGTCACGCAACAGGCTCCGCCTCAACGACTGTATGCCAGTCTATGGGCGTCTTCGGTTCAAGCCAATGTGGCACCGGCAGGTTCTTCGAGCGGAGGAATTCCGGGTTGAAGAGTTTGCTCTGGTACCGGTTGCCGTAGTCGGCAAGGATGGTGACGATGGTATTGCCCGGCCCCAGGTCGCGCGCCAGCCGCACCGCGCCGGCGATATTGATGCCCGATGAGCCGCCCAAGCAGAGCCCCTCATGCTCGAGCAGGTCGAACACATAGGGCAGGGCCTCGCTGTCGGGGATCTGATAGGCGCGATCGACGATGATGTCCTTGAGGTTGGCGGTAATCCGCCCCTGGCCGATGCCCTCGGTGATCGAGTTGCCCGAGCTCTTCAGCTCGCCCGTAGTGTAATAGCTGTAAAGCGCCGCGCCCTCGGGGTCGGCGAGGCCGATCTGGATGTTGGGGTTCTTGGCCTTCAGCGCCAGCGAGATGCCGCCCAGCGTGCCGCCCGAACCGACCGCCGAAACGAACCCGTCGATCTTGCCTTGGGTCTGCTCCCAGATTTCGGGGCCAGTGGTTTCGATATGCGCCTGCCGGTTTGCCACATTGTCGAACTGGTTGGCCCAGATCGCGCCGCCCGGCAGCTCTCGCGCCAGCTTCTCGGCCAGCCGGCCGCTCAGCTTCACGTAATTGTTCGGGTTCTTGTAGGGCTTTGCCGGCACCTGGATCAGCTCGGCGCCGAGCAGCGTCAGCGCGTCCTTCTTCTCCTGGCTCTGCGTCTCGGGGATGACGATCACCGATTTGTAGCCGAGCGCATTGGCGACCATCGAGAGGCCGATGCCGGTATTGCCGGCCGTGCCCTCGACGATCGTCCCGCCCGGCCGCAGCAAGCCGCGCTTCTCGGCGTCGCGGATGATGAACAACGCGGCGCGATCCTTGACCGATTGTCCCGGGTTGAGGAACTCCGCCTTGCCCCAGATCTCGCAGCCGGTCGCGTCGGAGACGCGGTTGAGCCGGATCAGGGGCGTATGGCCGATGGCGGAGATGACGTCGCGGTGGTTGGTCATGGAGCCGAGGGAGCTTATGGAGGGTGGCCTGAACCTAGGCGGCGGTCCGGTTACTGCCAAGGCTTAAGCTGCGGATTGGTATGCGATTTTCCGGCCCGCGAGAGAAAGGGCAGGATTTCGCGCGACCACTCGCATTGACGGAATTTCGGACCTTGCTACAGCGCCTTGAACGCCTCCAGCGCTCGCTCGCGCGACAGTTTCAGGTCGACGATCGGCTCGGGGTAATCGAGGCTCCCCGCATCCCGGGCGTCCCATGGCTGGTGCACCAGCTTGTCGGGCAACTCAGCCACCTCCGGTACCCAGCGCCGTACATAGTCCCCACCCGGGTCGAACCGCTCGCCCTGCGTCACCGGGTTGAAGATCCGGAAGTAGGGCGAGGCATCGAGGCCGCTGCCTGCCACCCACTGCCAGTTGCCGGGGTTGTTGGCCGGGTCGGCATCGACCAGCGTATCCCAGAACCACTGCTCGCCCAGCCGCCAGTCGAGCAGCAGGTTCTTCGCCAGCAGCGAGGCCGTGAGCATCCGCACCCGGTTATGCATCACCCCGGTCTCCCACAGCTCGCGCATTCCGGCGTCGACGATGGGAATCCCGGTCTGTCCCTGCTGCCAGGCCGAGAGCGCGGCGTCGGGATGGCGCCACCTGAGCCCGGCGTACTTCGCGACCATCGGTACGGTGGCGATGTCTTGGCGGTGGTAGAGCTGGTTGTAGTTGAAATCCCGCCAGCCCAGTTCGGACAGGAACTTGTCGATCGCCGAGGCCTTGCCAGGGGCGTGCTGCGCCACCGCCTGCGCCGCGTGCCACACCTGCGGCGGGCTGATCTCGCCAAACGCCAGGTGCGGCGACAGCCCGGAGGTCGCTGGCTTTGCCGGGATGTCGCGATCTTCGGGATAGTCGAGCACCAGTTCATCGAGAAACCGGTCTAGCCGCTCGCGCGCAGCCGCCTCGCCGATCTGCCAGTGCTTGCCGAGCTTCCGGCCCCAGTCCGCCTCGCGATAGCCGGCGTCGACCCGTTGTGGTTTGACCGCTTCGCCCTGCGGCGGCTTCGGCAGCGGCTTCGTGATGTCCCGCTTCTTCAGCGTGTTCCAGAACGGCGTGTAGACGGAATAGGGCTTGCCCGCGCCGGTTGCCATCTCGAACGGCTCGACCAGCAGATTGGCGGCAAAGCTCTCGGCCGCGATGCTCTGGCGTTTCAGCCTTGCCTTGATCGCTGCGTCGATCTCCCGCTCGGCCGGCCCATAGCGCCGGTTCCAGTACACCGCATCGACACCGTGCGCCGCCGCTGCCTTGAACAGTTCGGTTTCGGCCCCGCCCGCGATGGTTTCGAGCGCCACGCCGAGTTCAGCCAGATCCTCTGCCAGCCGGTTGAGGCTGTGATGCAGCCACCAGCGGCTGGCGCCGCCGCGTTGCCGCAACCCGCGGTCGGTCTCTTCGATATGGATGGCGTGGGCCTTGCCGTGCTGCAGGGCGGCCTGCAGCGCCGGGTTGTCGGCGGTCCTGAGGTCGTTTCTGAACCAGACGAGCGTGGTGCGGCTCATGGAATAGATTTTCCTTTGCTCGGTATCCCCGACAGAGGCGTTCTTGCTGTGGCGATCATGCGACAAGCTCCACCTTTACAACCTCAGATACGCGCAAACAGGTGGAATAGTTGACTTTTTTGGTAGTCTAGTGGCGCTTGCCGCCCTTGTTTTGAGCGCGTATTTCACTGGCGTTGCAACATGGTTCTCCAGTGCCAATGAATTCCGCCGGCCCGCGTGGCCTCAGCCACCTGAAGTCCCTCGAGTCCGAAAGCATCGAAATCTTCCGCGAAGTCGCGGCAAGTTTCGAGCGGCCGGTGATGATGTATTCGATCGGCAAGGACTCGTCGGTGCTGCTGCACCTGGCGCGCAAGGCCTTCTTCCCCAGCCGTATCCCGTTTCCGGTCCTCCACATCGACACCAGGTGGAAGTTCCGCGAGATGATCGAGTTCCGTGATCGCATGGCGAAACAACACGATCTCGACATGATCGTGCACACCAACCCGGATGGGCTGGCCGCCGGCATCAACCCGTTCGATCACGGCTCGGCCGTGCATACCGACATCATGAAGACCCAGGCGCTGCGCCAGGCCCTCAATGCCGGTCAGTATGATGCCGCCATCGGCGGCGCCCGCCGCGACGAGGAGAAGTCCCGCGCCAAGGAGCGCATCTTCTCGCATCGCAACGCCCAGCACGCCTGGGACCCCAAGAACCAGCGGCCCGAGCTGTGGCGCATCTTCAACACGCGGTTGGCGCCCGGCGAGAGCATGCGGGTGTTCCCGATCTCGAATTGGACCGAGCTCGACGTGTGGACCTATATCTACGCCGAGGGCATCGAGATTCCCGACCTCTACTTCGCCCGCCGCCGCCCGGTGGTGGAGCGCTCGGGCACCCTGATCATGGTCGATGACGATCGCTTCCGCTTCAATCCCGGCGAGACGGCGCGCGAGGAGATGATCCGCTTCCGCACCCTCGGCTGCTATCCGCTCAGCGGCGGCATTCGCTCCGACGCTGCCGACCTGCCGTCGATCATCATGGAAATGCAGGCCTCGCGCACCTCGGAGCGCGAAGGCCGCCTCATCGACTCCGACAGCGTCGGCTCGATGGAAAAGAAGAAGCAGGAAGGCTATTTCTGATGGCCAGCATACCCATGACCGCCCCTTCGGCCGAAACTGCCCTCGAGCTCTGGCTCGCTGAACAGACCGACAAGAGTTCGCTGCGCTTCCTCACCTGCGGTTCGGTCGACGACGGCAAGTCGACGCTGATCGGCCGGCTGCTCTATGACAGCCAACTGATCCTCGACGATCAGCTCGCATCGCTCCGCAAGGAAAGCCGCAACCGCACCACCGGCGACGAAGGCATCGATTTCTCGCTGCTCGTCGATGGCCTCACCGCCGAGCGTGAGCAGGGCATCACCATCGACGTCGCCTATCGGTTCTTCTCCACCGACAAGCGGAAATTCATCGTCGCCGACACCCCGGGCCACGAGCAGTACACCCGCAACATGGCGACCGGCGCCTCGAACGCCGATCTCGGCATCGTGCTGATCGACGCGCGCAAGGGGGTCCTCACCCAGACCCGTCGTCACAGCTTCATTTTGAGCCTGATCGGCGTGAAGCACGTCGTGCTGGCAGTCAACAAGATCGACCTCGTCGGCTACGACGCCGACGTGTTCAACGCCATCGAGGCCGAGTATCGCGCCTTCGCGAGAGATCTCGGCTTCGAGACCCTGGCGGCGATCCCGCTCTCGGCGCTGAAGGGCGACAACATCCTCAGCGCCAGCCCGCAGACCCCCTGGTACAGCGGCCCGCAACTGGTGCCCTATCTCGAGAGTATCGAGGTGGCGACCGACCGCGTCGCAAAACCGTTCCGCTTCCCGGTGCAGTGGGTCAACCGGCCGAACCTCGATTTCCGCGGCTTTTCCGGCACGCTCGCCTCGGGCGAGGTGAAGGTAGGGGACGACCTTCTCGTCGCCGCTTCCCGCAAGCCCGCCAAGCTGGCCCGTATCGTCACCATGGATGGCGACCAGCCGCGCGCCATCGCCGGCGAGGCAGTGACCCTGGTGCTCGATCGCGAAGTCGATATCTCGCGTGGCGACGTGCTGGTGCACCCGGGCGAGACGCCGGATTATTCCAACCAGTTCCAGGCGCGCCTCGTCTGGATGAGCGACGAGCAGGCCATCCCCGGCCGCTCGTATCTCTTGAAGCTCGGTGCTCAGCAGGTGCCGGCCTCGATCACCGCGCTGAAGTTCAGAACTAACGTCAACACACTTGAGCAAACGGCTGCAAAGACTCTCGAACTGAACGAAGTCGGCACCGTCACCATCGCCACCGACAAGCCGATCGCCTTCGACAGCTATGGCGACAATCCGCTGCTGGGCAGCTTCATCCTGATCGACCGCATCAGCAATGCCACGCTCGGCGCCGGGGTTATCGAGTACGGCCTGCAGCGTGCCAAGAACCTCAGCTACCAGTCCTTCGACGTGAACCGCCGGGTGCGCGCCGAAATGAAGGGCCAGACGCCGCAGATCGTCTGGTTCACCGGCCTCTCCGGCTCCGGCAAGTCGACCGTCGCCAACCTGATCGAGAAGCGCCTCACCTCCGAGGGCCGCCACGCCTACATCCTCGATGGCGACAATGTCCGCCATGGCCTCAACAAGGATCTCGGCTTCACCGACGAGGCGCGCGTCGAGAATATCCGGCGCGTCGCCGAAGTGGCGCGGCTGATGGCCGATGCCGGGCTGATCGTCATCGTCTCGTTCATCTCGCCGTTCCGCAACGAGCGCCGGCTGGCCCGCGAAGTGGCCGGCGACGTGAAGTTCACCGAGGTATTCGTCAACACCCCGCTCGAAGTGTGCGAAGCCCGCGATCCCAAGGGCCTCTACGCCAAGGCGCGACGCGGTGAGATCAAGAATTTCACCGGGATTTCAAGCCCGTACGAGGCGCCCGAGCAACCCGACATCGTGCTGCACGGGGCGCAGCAGGATCCGGTCCAGATGGCCGACGACCTCTACGCCCGCGTCTTCGAGTGGGACACCGGCTACTCGATCTAGCCTCTTTTCCCTCCCCACCGGGGAGGGAGACGACCGCGCGTACCGCGACAACACATCCTGTGAACACCGTGCCATCGGCTGGCGCGGCCCTCCGATCGATGCGACAATGGCGGTCGGGTTGATTGGCTAGTATCTCATGCGCAACGCGTTCCGGCTCCTGTTGTGGCTGCTGCTTCTGTGGGCATCGACCGCTGCCGCGCATGCGTCATTCGGCGATTCGAAGGCCTGGTTCGAGCGCCTGAGCGACGACGAGCGCTCAGCGACGCAGACCGATCTGATCCTGCTCGGCCACTACCAGTATCTGGTCGATGGTCAGTTCGGCCGCGGCACCTTTGATGCCATTGCCGCGTTCCAGAAGAGCCAGGGCAGGGCGACGACCGGTGTGCTCACCGATTTCGAGCGCCGTTCGCTGCGCGATCTCGCCGGGCGGGTGAACAGCAAGCTGGGCATCGAGCTGGTCAGCGACAATCCGGCGCATGTCGCCATGATGATCCCGCTGCGCCTGCTGTCGATCCGCAATCCGACCGATACCGGCACCTCCTATGTCAGCGAAGATGGCGAGTTCTCGCTCGAGACCATGCGTGTCTCGCTGGCCGACCAGTCGTTCGAGACGCTGTTCGACGTGATGACCAGCCCCGATCCGGAGCGCACCGTCACCTATCGCAGCTTCGGGGCTGGGCGGTTCGTCGTCTCGGGGCAGATCGGCGACTATTCCTTCTACACCATGTTCGTCAGCGCTGCCGGCGAGGCGGTGGGCTACTCGCTCGCCTGGGGCAAGGGCTACGCTCAGGAGGGCGCTGTCACCTCGGTCTATATCGCCTCGCACTTCACCCCGCTCGGCAATCTGCCGCCGCCCGATGAGCTGAAAAGGCCGAAGGCACCGGCGGTGCGCCGCCCCGCAGTGCCTTCAGCCTGCCGGAAGATCAGCCCGACCTGATCTTCCTCAATGCCGACATCACCGACCAGACGCCGGCTGAGTTCGATCGCGCCCTCGCTGCGCGGCCCGATGTGCGTATCGTGGCGCTCAACAGCCCCGGCGGTTCGGTCGACTCGGCGCTGCGGATTGCCGACGAGATCCGCAAGCGCGGGCTCACCACTTTCGTGCCGCCCGACATGGGGTGCTATTCGGCCTGTGCCTACATCTTCTTTGCCGGCATCGACCGGCAGGCCGAAGGCGAGCTCGGTGTGCACCAGATCTCGTCGGAAGTCGCCGACCTGGTCCTGGCGCAGACGACGCTCGGTGACGTGCTCGACGCCATGCAGTCGTTCGGTGTCAACCAGCAGGTGATCTCGCACATGCTGCGCACCCCGCCCGACGACATGTACGTGTTCAGCAAGGCTGAGCTGACCGAGTTCGGGATCACCAGCGGCGATCCGCTGACCATCACGGTGGCCCTCGTACAGCCGACTGGTCCCCCCACGAGCGGTGGGACGGCCATCGTACATCTGTCGAGCCAGTCGAGTGCTGCCGAGGCAGAGCGGTCACGCGCCTACGTCGAAGGCCGCTGGAGCACGCTGTTCGGCGAGGCCAAGCCTGTCGTCGAAACCACCGACAATGTCTATCGCGTGCAGTTGCCGACGCCCTCGCTCGAGCGGGCCAACGCCATATGCGCGGCGATCAAGGCCGACGGCGGCGGCTGTTATGTGACCGCCGCCGGAAGCTGAGCGCTACTTGTCGTAGTCGCAGGACGCCGGGTACTGGGATTCCGTCAACAGGCTGATGGTTGGATACTCGCAGGTCGGTGGCTCATAGCGCCTCTCCTGGGGAGCACTGAGGCTCGTCGGGAAGATCGAGCGGCTGTCGACGGCGGTGCCGCCGCAGGCGGGATCGGCCTCGAAGGCGGCCAGGTCGGTCATCAGCAGAATCTTGCATTGGATATACTCGTCGATGTGTGCCTTCTGCCGATCGGAAAGCCCACCGAACGCCGAGGCCGAAGACGAGTACGAGACGGCAACCAGAAGACCGAGCGCGCAGGCGCCGGCCAGTCCCGGAATTTTGCGGTTACGCATGATCAACTCCAAGTCGAACGCGGGCGTTTGCACGCCCTATTGTGTTGATCCGCCGCAAGACGGGTAAGTTAACAAAGCACCAAGCCCGATATGCCGCAAGCACCCGGGCGATCAACTGTTTAGGCTGTGATCGATATGAGCCGGATGGGCTCGACCGGAAATGCGCCGCGTGGGCCCCGGCCGCGTTTAGCGGTCGTCGCCCGCGGTGACCGGCTTCTCGTCGAGTGTCACCAGCGCGGTCTCGACCTCATTGTCGATCCCCCAGTCCAGCGTCTCGAGTTCAGCGTCTCGAACAGCGCCTCGGCGCTGACCTTGCGGCCATCGAGCTTGGCGAGGACGGATGAAAAACGCGCACCCAGATCGGCGGGTGCATCAACACCGGTTGCAGAGACCACGGCCACACTTTCTGAAAGGGAGCGGCGAAGTCGGACGAGCCCCCGACTGTTCGGGCGCGGGCCTACTGCAGAATCTTTTAAGGAACGCTTGTTGGACAAAGTACAATTTCGCTTTCATTCGGAAAGCGCGCTGTGGGCCAAGCAACAGAGCTTAAGCGCAGTTTTCTACCGCGCTCTAAGGGTACCCATCTGAACCCGCAATGAAAAGCGCCGCCTGCCCGATATGGGGCAGGCGGCGCCGTCATTTGGACAGAAGGGTTAACCAGTTGATGCCGGGAGCTTTGCAACCCAATCGCCCAGCCGGGTCAGGTTGCCGCCGAGCTTGGCATGCGTCAGCGGGCGCAGGGGGGCGACGAACGCGTCGGCCGCCGGATCGGGGGCGTGGCGCAGCAGCGGCTCCACCCAGGCGAGCATGAACGGCTCGAGCGCCTGCTTGCCGGTCTGAAAGCTCTGTTCCCTGCCGGTGATCTTTTCGACGATCGACGGATCGGCGATTGCCTTGAGGCTGAACGCAGCGATGCTGCTGAGCTTGCCGTCGCAGGCCGCGTAGCCGTCGTAGCCGGTGGCTTTGAGCAGGTCGGCGGTGACGATCAGCGGGGCCGTGGCGTGGAGCTGATAGTTCAGCGCCTTGTCGGCGCGGTTCATTTCCAGCGGCAGGCTGCCATCCGGCGAGGCCTGGCAGGTGACCAGCTCGAAGCTGCCTTTGGCCCAGTCGAGCATTGCCGCATCGCCATTGAGCCGCCCGATCGCCGCGGCGGCAAGCCCGGCCCAGGCGCGCAGGTTCGCTCGCTTGGCATTCTTGGGCGCCTCGGTCTCGAAGAACTGCTCCATCGCGCTCCCGACCTCGGTGAGCCAGGCGACGACCCGCCGGCGCTTGACCGGATCGAGCGGTCCGGCGGTCTCGGCCTGCAGCAACGCGATGGCGAGGCCGGCATAGCGGGCCGGGATCGCCAGCTTCACGTTCAGTGTCTCGAGTTCGGTGAGCGCCCCGGCCGCCGCCCATTGGTCGAGCCAGTCGAGCACGCATTCGCCGCGGGCAACGTCACTGTCCAGCAACGCGGTGTTGGCCATCTTCATCAGCTCGCCGATGAATTTCTCCACCGGCTGCAGGGCGCGATCGACCTCGGCGTTGGAGACCTCGTCGATATCCGAGCGGGTCTTGCTGTCATCGGTGTAGCGGCTGCCGAAGTTGAGCGCCACCACCGGGGCAGGGACCGCGGGACAGGCGAAGGATTTCTCCTCCGCTTGCGGCGTTGCCGTCCCGAGCAGCAGCGTCATCGCCGTGAGCAGCACCAGCGCAACCCGCATCTCAGTTCTCCACCGCCATCGACGCCAGCAGCCGCTGTGCTTCCGGATTGCCGAGCCCGGCGGCATCCTTCAGCAGCACGGTGGCCTCCTGGATCGACGGTTCGATACCGATGCCCATGGCATAGGCCTTGGCGAGTTCGACCATGGCAATGGCGTCGCCGCCGTCCGCGGCGCGCTTCAGCCAGGAACTGGCGTCCCTCGCCTCGGCCACCGTGGTGCCGGTCGAACGGAGATAGAGCGCCAGCTCGCGCATTGCGACCGCATCGCCCGACGCGGCGGCGGCGGCATAGCGGGCCGACCAGTCGACCGCCTGCATCACCGCCGTCTGGATCGCCGGCGGCGCCTTCAGCACCTTGTCGCGGATTTTGCTCAGGTCGGCCACCGGGGCGTCGTCGATCATCCGCTTGAACATCGCCACCGCCTTGGTCGGGGCATAGTCCTCGCTGTCCGGATCGGCATAGATCTTCACCAGCCGGCTCACCGCGGTGTCGTCGCCGAGCGCCACCGCCTGGTCGAACAGCTCGATGGCCGTTCTGGCTCGCTCCTCGCCGCCCATCGCCATGTAGCGATCGGCGATGGCGGTGTGGCGCCAGCCGTCCTGGCCGGCGAGCCGCAGGCTGACCTGCAGCCAGTGTTCGGTTTCGCCGTCATCCTCGGTGGCGACGAACGCCCCCGCCAGCTTGATGGTGTTCTCGAACGTGCAGTCGACGACGCTCGCCGCGCGATAGAGGTAATCGCGCCGCTGTGCCACGTCCTTGGTGTTGGAGGCGGCAAAGATCAGCGCATCGGCGTCGCCGCGCTCTTCGATCGCCTGGTTGTAGCGGGCGAGCAGGTCGGCATCCGAAACGCCTTGCGCCTGCATGATGGGCAGGAGCCGCAGGATCGCCTCGCCGGACCCCTTCTGCGCGGCTTCAGTCAGGTAGCCGATGGCCTCCTCCCGCTTGGCGGCATCACTCGGGAAATAGTCGAGCAGCACCGAGCCGAGGTCGACCGCCGCCCGCGGCAACCCATCGGCGCGCGCCGCCTTCAGCGCCGCGATGGTCTCTTCGATCACCTCCGGTGTCGGCGACACGGTCAGCCGATGCCGTGCCAGCGCATCGACGGTCGCCGGCACCGGATCGATGCGCGCCTGCCAGAACGCCAGCATTTCCGGGCTGGCGCCGTTGCGGCTCAGATAGTCGACATAATAGGCTACCGAGTTCGGCCGGCCGTACAACGCATGGGTCTGGAGCTTCGCCAGTGAAATCGGATCGGTACTGGGGTCCAGCGCGCCGATATCGTCGGAGTTCATGAACTCGGTCGAGTTACCCGCCGCGTCCTCGGTGCGCTGCCAGAACCCGGCAAGCCGCATGTCGGCGCCCTTCGGCGCACGGCAGAGATAGGCCTGGCGCAGGTCGGTCATCGGATCGATCTTGCCTGCATTGGTCACTGCAAAGCTCAGCAGTTCCGTCGCCCGCTCGAACACGCCCGGCTCATCGCGCCGCCGCAGCAGGATGAAAGCCAGCTCCTGCGCCGAGTCCGCGTCCTCCAGCGCCACACCTTTTTCCAGCAGCGCCTTGGCCTCGGCCTCGCCGGCCCAGCGGCCCTTGTCGGTCAAGACGAGCTTGGCGAGCTTGGAGAAGGCCCAGCCCGGCGGCTGCGGCATTTCCACCAACTGAGTCAGCCGCGCCTTGTAGGCCGCCTTCTTTTCGGGGATCACCTGCTCACTCTCTAGCAGCGTCGCCAGTCGGAACAGCGCATTGCGGCTACCGAGCTCCGAGGCTTCGGCATAGAGCGCCTCGGCCCGGTTCTTGTCTTCGGGCACCAGCGCACCCGCTTCATAGAGCTTACCCAGTTCCACCTGAGCCGCTGCGACACCACGGTCGGCAGCAAGGTTCAGGTACTTCAACAGGCTATCGTTGTTCTTGACGATCAACTCGCTCTCGAGGTGCAGCTGCGCCACCTTCCAGGCCGCCCCTGCGTCGCCGAGGTCGGCGGCAAGTCGCAGCCACTGCTCGGCAATGTTGTGGTCCTGCTTGACCACGAGGCCCTTTGAGTACTCGCGGGCGATGCGGCCGATGCGATCGCAGATATCGGCATCGAGCTTGCCGACGAGCGCGCCGAACGCCATGGTCACGGCGAGCTTGGGGTCGAGCTCCCAGCCCGGCACCTGTTCGCCCTCGATATTCATCGAGGCGAGGCGGAGCAGGGCGTCGGCATTGCCGCCCATGGCGGCGCGGGTCAGGTAGCCGAGACCTTTCTCCCGGTTCTTCTTCACCACCAGCCCGTCGAGATAGAGCGTCGACAGCAGGTTGAGCGCCTTGGGGGCGAGCGCGTCGGAACCGGCCTCGAGGTTGTCGATGACGCCGGTGTCGCGCAATTGCGGCACCTTGCCGGCCTTGAGGTAGAGGTTGATCCGGTCGATCGCGGTATCCGGCACCTTGGGCGCCGGCATCTTGCCGACGACCGCCAGCATTTTGTCGACCAGTTCGAAATTGCCGGTCGGGTTGAGATCCCTGAGGCGTCGCGCGTCGCGCAGCACCAGCTCAGGATCGCCCTCGGGCACCGATGCCCCATCCCACGCCTGCCAGCGCGCCACCACATCGGGGTCGGCCTTCTTGGCGACACAGACTTCCTGCGCCGGAATTCGAGGCGGCAGGAAGGTGACCTCGACAGGGGCGGCCACGGCGGCAGAGACGAGACCCGAGCCGAGCAGCAGCAGCGCGGCGAGGCGGGGGACGAATGAGGGCATCGGAGCCTCCGGTTGGAGCGTTTTCAGGAAAGAGCCTGTCCTCGCGGAGGCGGGGATTGCAGACTTCTCCACCTCGAAAGCGCGACTGAATCAAAGGCCAGGCGGTTACTGCGCGCGGAAGAACGCGTTCTCGACAGCGGCAGCGGTGTAGCTGCCGTTCGAGCCGGTGAAGATGATCGAGACGCCCCCGCGCCGCTTGAGATCGAGCGCGGCGACGGTCGCCACCGGCTTGCCGTCGGCCTGGACCTCGAAGTCGAGGGTCAGCGGCGCCTTCAGCGCCACCGACTTGCCGGTGTCGCCGGCAATGGCTTCGAGCGCCTTGGTCTTGGCGGCCGGCACGAACAGGTCGACGCTGGCGAGGTCGGAGAGATTGTAGAAGTAGATGGTGGCCTTGCTGGGGTCGGAGGCCGGATCGTCCTCAAGCACCAGCGGCTCGCCTTCGACGCTCCAGGCGTAAGTGTAGTAGGCGCCCGGCGCGGTAGTCACCGAGCCCGACACGTCGCCGGCCGAGACCGGAATGTCGCCTGGCTGCACGTTCACATAGGCCGAGAGCCCGTCGGTGATGTCGTCGACGGTGGTGCCGTTGACCACCGCGACGGCGGCCCCGGGCACCAGCACACGCACGAAGGCGGAGTTCGGATCGACCGGCGCATCGTAGAGGCCGTCGTCCTGGGCCCAGGCGGCAGGAGCGGCGCCGAGCAGCATCAAGCTGGCAAGGGCGATGAGTTTTGGGGTTGAGCGCAGCATATCGGGGTTCCTTTCCAGAGCGCTTTCAGGAAGAGTTGCAGACTTTTCCGGTTCGAAAGCGCGACAAAAATCAATGACCTGGAGCTTCTCGCCGTTTCACCGAAACGGTAGGACGCTCTAGGTGTTGCAGAGGGAAATCGCCGCCTTCTCCGCGGAGAGGCGATCGAACTGGATCGAGACTTTCGAGAGCTCCAGGCTGTCGAGCGACTCAGCGGGATGAAGAAGCGGCCGGTGCCGCGGAAGCGGTCGCCGCGGTGCACTTCGCGGGTAAAGGTGCGCCCATCGGTGCTCTCGAAATTGAGCACCACGTCGCGGCTGCCATTGTCGCCGGCATCGGCGAGCAGCACCTGGTTCGGGCTGATCGGCGTGCCCGTGAGATCGGCCTGGTAAAGCCCTTTGGCCTTGTCGATGACAGGGGCATTGCCGACCGGCTGGCAGTCATCGCGCGCCGCTGCAATCAGTTCGGTCAACGAACCGGTGCCGAACTGCGCCAGGTTGTTGTAGATCGGGTTTTCCCACACGAGGAACTTCGGCCGGTCGGCCTGGAACTCGCGCGAGGTGAGATACGAGGTGATGGCGCCGAACTGGTTGCCGCCGGTGATCGCCATGTTGGCGACCGGCAGGCTGGCATATTGGGCGAGAAAGCCCGCGAAGTTCGGCACCAGCGCATCCGAAAAGCTGGTGCCGACGAGAGCGATCTCGTCATTGGTGGCGCCGTCCGCCTCACCGCCGCTATCGCCGAAAATGTCGAGGTTGGCATCTGCGCTGGCGACCTCCACCGTCTCGTAGGAGGTGCTGATCACCGGCGGCAGGCTGAGCACGCAATAGGCCTGCAACGTACGGCGCATGCCCGATACGGCAAGCTCGGCGCCGGTCGGCTTGGTCTCATAGGTGACCGGCGTCACGTCCGCATAGGCCGGCAACTGCTTGATCATCCCGCCGATCGTCTGCGCCGCCGTCTCGGCGCCGCGCGAGGTCCAGTGGAAGTCGGAGCGGAAGAACGGCGGATCGGCGCCATTGTCGGTGCGCAGCACCGACAGCAGGTCGACAGCGATCACCCCCTTGGCGTTGAGCCGCGCCACCTGATCCTCGTAGACGGAGACGGCTACGTCCTCGTCGAAGCCGAAGAGCTTGGCCTCATCGGGCAGGAAGCTCGGCAGTGTCACGCTCTTGGTGGGGATCGGCACATAGAGCATGGTCGTGCCGCGCGCCTTCAGCGCCTCGGAGAGCTTGCCCATCTGCGCCACCGTATCCTCGGTGAACGGGTGCTGCATGCGCAGGTCGGCAAAGATGCGGAAGAAGAAGCCGTCACGGCCTTCGACCGAGGGCAGGGTGGGGTTGTCTTCCAGGTTTTTGCAACCAAAGGCGGAGTTGGCGGCAAGCACCGGACTGGTCGCAAGCAGGGCGCTCAACGCCGCGCCGAGCAGCAGGGTCTTGTTCTTCATCGGGTCGTCTCCGTGGAGGCGGTGAGCTGGGGTTCGAGCGTGCGGAGCAGGTTCTCCGCCATCGTCCGGATGTTGAGGGTATCGGAAGCGGCGGCGAGCTTGAGGTAGCCCTTGGCCTCCTCGATCTCGGCCGCCTCCGGCGTGCCCGACAGCAGGGCAAAGGCGAGGTCTAGCGCCGCCTTGGCGTCGCCGCCCTTGGCCGCGGCAACCAGCAGCGCATCGGCCCGCGCCGGATCGAGGCCGAACGGCTTGCCCGTGCGGTACATGTCGATCAGCCCGTCGCGCGCCACGGCATCGCCGTCGGCCGTGAGCTTCTCCAGCAGTTCCTGCGACGACGCGAGGTTCTTGGGCTGGTCGAGGAACACCTCGGCGTTGAGCAGTCGGATCAGCGGACGGACCGCCGAGCTGCGGCCATTCTCGGCGGCGCGCCGGTAGTAGCGGGCCGCCGCATCAAGCGTCGCCGGATCGTTGTCGGCTTCGATGCGCCTGGCGAGATTGAGCTGCGCCAGGTCGTCGCCGGAATCCGCCAGCGCCTGCAGGTCCTTGTAGCTGACCTCCTTGCCGGCAATCATCCGGTTACGGATCTGCTTCATCGGATCGACCGGCTTGGCGGCGCGCTGCCTGGCTCCCTGGCCGGGCTTGCACGGTCCCGGCACCATCGGCCGGGCCCGGTCCGAGCTGCTCGACAGCGACTCCGGCACGCGCACCATGCAGGTGGCGGCGCCGGCGGGGCTGGTCATGGCAAAGGCGGCAGCGGCGAACGCCACGAGGCAGAGGGTGCGGATCACTCGGTCGCCTCCTTCGCCGGAGGTTCGTCCCAGAGCTTGGTCTGGCCGAGGTAGCGGATCGGGAACTCCCAGATCACCACTTCGGGCGGAGTATCGCGCAGGGTGTCGCTTTCAAGGAAGGCGCGCATCGGCGCCACCGGACCCTTGCCCTCCTCGGCCAGGTTGAGCACGTCCGCGCCGAGCGAAACCTTGAGGCTCTCGCCAAAGCTCCACTGCGGGTTGGCGCTGTAGCTGGTGCCGGTGAGGACGAACGGAATTGAGGAGGGCCCGAAGATGTCGAGGCTCGACGCTGCAGGGGGCGCAGACGCCTCGCGCGGCACGACAATCTCCGGACCCAGACCGACGAGCGGTGCCAGCCCGCCGGTAACGATGAATTTCGACAGGTCGCCTTCGCGCTCCACCGGAGTGGCATCGGCAATGCTGTAGGGGGTGCCGCGCTGGCCCAGCGCTGCCCCCACGGCATCGGCCACCACCTCGGCGCCGAGCGGCGTCCAGTGGGTGTCGGTGGTGAGGAACAACTGGCCCTTGGCCTTGGCCGCCTCGAGCGGAGCCCGGGTCTCGATGTTCCGGATCCCGGCATTGTCGAGCACGGTGCGGAAATCCTCGTAGAGTCGCTCGAGATCGGTGGGGATCGCCGGGTAGCTGACATGCTCGCGGTAGATGTCGGCCTTGGCCGGCAGCGGCACGACCACCAGTTCGATGCCCTTGGCGGCGAGGAGGTCACGAACTTCCGCTACGCCACGCGCCGCCTCGGCGAGATCCGGCGTGCGCTTCAGCGTCGCCTCGAACTCTTCCTTGGAGAACAGCCAGCCGTCTTCGCCGACCACCACGCCCGGCCGGCCCTCGCGGAAGGCGAGGTAACGGGCCGCACCCATCGCATCGATCGAGGGCAGCCGGTGCGGCATGATCTTCTTGTAGTAGTTGTCGATCTGAATGGCGGCTTCGCCATTCAGATACTCGGTGGCCGATTTCGGCATCTCGGCGATGTCGCGGCCGAGTCCGGTGACGAACTCATAGTTGGCGATGACCGCGTAGCCGAGGAACAGCACGGGCAGGGCGAAGGCGGGTGCAGCCGCGGCCCAGGAGGATTTGGCGCTGACGTTGGAGTTGAGTGTCATTTCCGGCCTCAGAACTGGAAGTAGAGGAAGGGCGAGTAGGTCTGCTCGGCGAGCCGCATCAGGCAGAAGATGGCGAGCGCGCTGAGGGCTCCGGCCTTGACCAGGCTGGTTGCGGCGGCGGTCGCCGTGCCGTCGGCATTGACGGTGATCTGCGGCTCCCACAGGTGCCGCATCTTCGGCTCGGCAATGGTGATGGCGACCGCGATGGCAAGCATGGTCATCGCCTCGCGGCTCACCATCCAGGCGACTTCCGGGCGGATGCCGATGCCGTTGAAGCCGAACATGCCGGCATACATCTGGAAGGCCTGGCCGACGTCGGGGGCGCGAAACATCACCCAGCCGAGCACCACGGCGACGAAGCAGAGCGGCAGGCTCCACCAGTAGTTCTGCGCCGCCTTGTCGTAGCCGGTGAGCCGCTCGACGACGAGGATGCCGCCGTGCCAGACGCCCCACAGGATGAAGGTGAACGCCGCGCCGTGCCACAGCCCGCCCAGCAGCATCACGAGGAACAGGTTCACGTAGGTCCGGACCACGCCCTTACGATTGCCGCCCAGCGAGATATAGAGATAGGTGCGCAGCCAGGTGCTGAGCGAGATATGCCAGCGCCGCCAGAACTCGGTGATCGAGCGGCTGATATAGGGCATGTTGAAGTTCTCGGCGAAGCGGAAGCCGATCATCAGCGCCAGCCCGATCGCCATCGCCGAGTAGCCGGCGAAATCGAAATAGAGCTGCATCGTGTAGGCCAGCGCCCCAAGCCAGGACTTAGCCATCGTCGGGTTCGGAGCCGAGAACATGGCGTCGGCGAGCGGCGCCACCGGGTCGGCGATCAGCACCTTCATGGAAAGGCCGATCAGGAAGCGCTGCCAGCCCGCGTTGAACAGCTCCCAGCTGTGCTCGCGGTGCTCGAACTGCGGCGCCAGATCCTTGTAGCGCAGGATCGGGCCGGCCACGAGCTGCGGGAACAGCGCGAGGAAGGCGGCAAAGTCGATGATGTTGCGCGAGACCTTGGCATCGCCGCGATAGACGTCGACCAGGTAGCTGATCGAGTGGAAGACGTAGAACGAGATGCCGATCGGCAGCAGCAGCTGCCAGTGGATGCCCAGCGCATCGGGCGTCGTGCCCCACAGCGCGGCAAAACTGTCGACGAAGAAGTTGAGGTACTTGAACACCCCGAGGACCAGCAGGTGCCCGGTGACGCCGATGGCGACGAACAGCTTCGCCTTGGGCGTGCCCTGGTACTTCTCGACGAGGATCGAGAACACATAGGCCCAGAGCGTGTTCGCGCAGAGCAGCATCAGGAAGTCGAAGCGCCACCAGCCGTAGAACAGGTAGGATTCGAGCAGCAAAGTCAGGTTCCGCCACTTCGGCGGCGTCAGGTAATACGCCACCAGGAAGATCGGCAGGAACAGGAACAGGAACGTCTCGGACGAAAAGACCATCAGGCATCCCCCTCGAAGGTACAGCTAGTGGGGCGCAGGGCGCCGGTGGGTGTGAGCTTGGCGCCGGCCTTCAGCTGCAATCCGTCGATGATCGTCGGCGTCAAGTCGGTGGCGCTGAGGTTGAAGAAGCGATCGGTGAACTGCACCAGTTCGCCATCGAGCAGGCGCGGCGCCTGGCCGGTGAAATCGTTCATCGCGAACTGCAGTCGCGCCGTGGTCGAGCCCTTGATGCCGACCCGGTTGCCGTCGAGCTGGTTGGCTGCGATCTCGATCACCCCGTAATCGGGCTGGTGGGTCACGCTGATCCCGGCATTGCCGTTGTCGATCAGCCGGTTGGCGCTGACCTTGAGGCCGGCGCTGTCGCGCACCGCGAGGCCCGACTGGGCATTCTGCAACAACAGGTTGTCGGTGACGTCGATACAGTCGGCCGAAGCGACGGAAACGCCGGAGCGCTTGCTGCCGGCGATCAGGTTGCCATCGACCCTGAGGTTCGCGGCGCCGGCATCGGCGAAGATGCCGTTGAGCCCGGCAGCGATGACGATATTGCCCGACAGCTCCACCGAACTGGCGCCGCCGGTCACCTTGATGCCGTGCGCTGCGGAGCCGGCCAGCACCACGTTGCCGCGCGCAAGGATGTCCTTGCCGCCGCTCAGCAGCAGGGACGGCCCGCTGGCGGCGCCGAACACATTGCCGTCGACGATCGCCTTGTCGGCATCGACCAGCGCGAGCGAGCCGACATTGTCGAAGCGGCTGTCGCGGACCAAGGAGGGTGAGGGCTTGGCATAAAAGCCGCCCTCGAGGATGGTGACGCCGGTGAGCGGCGGGAACAGCCCGTAGCCGAGATCGGCAAAGCGCATCCGCTCCAGCCGGGCGCTGCCCGAGAGGGCGACCACGACGAACGGGTTAAAGTCCTTTAGACGCGGGTTCGGCTCGCCGGTCCCGGCAATCCGGGCGCCATCGCCGACGAGATTGCCCGAGGCGAGAAGGAAGGCGCCGGTGGCGCGGTCGAGCAGCAGCGTTTCACCGGGCTGCAGCGCCAGGGTGGCGCCATTCCACACCGCGATCGGCAGGTGCGCGACATAGCCGGCATCGGTCTTGTCGAGCACGCCGCTCAGCTTGGCCGCCGTCACCGCCTCATAGAGTTGGGCGAGGCTCGTCACGCCTGCTTCGATCAGCAGTACTTCCGGTTTCGCCTGCGCCTGGCGCAGCGCCACGTGATAGTTGGCGCCGGCCTGCAGTGCCAATTGGCTCAGCACCAGGTCGATCGATACCACGCTGACCTGCACCCCGCCGAGTTCCAGCGCCTTGGTTGGCTTCGGCGTGGCAGGTTCGTAGCGGAAACCGAGAGGCGCAGCCGCCGACTGGAGGTCAGTGGCCGGGCGGCCGGCCTCGACCATCGCCGCGAGCGCGGCGACGGTCTTTTCATAGGCGAAGGTCCGCGCGTAATCGGCCCCCGTGGCGGCCCAAGGGAGAGAGCATGCCGCGGCGGCAAGACCGGCGCAGACCCACGCCTTACGCATGTTCGCGGCTCCCGTCGGCCACCGCTGCCAGTTCCAGCAGCGGGGTAAGGTGCGTCAGGGGACCGTCCACATGGCAGGCGACCTCGATGACCTGCATCGGGCCTGTGCCGTCGTTGATTACCTCGGCAGTCTGTTCCGGCCCGATCTCGAAGGTGGCGCCGGCACGGATCTCGCGGCGGCGGCTGCCCATGTGCAGCATGCCGCCGCCCGAAGCGACGACCATCAGCCGCCGGAACTCCGAGCCGCTTTCCACCGGCAGCGTGGCGCCGGGGTTCACCGTGAGGTGGCGCAGCATGTAGCCGGCGCCCGAGGCGAGCTTGCCCTGCTTGCCCCAGTCGGTGGCGCCGAACGAGTGATCCTCCGCCTCGCGGCGGCTCTGCGCCTTGAGCTGCTCGACCACCTTCTTCACGTCCTGCGATTGCTCGCGGGTGGTCACCAGCAAGGCGTCGTGGGTGTCAACGACGACGAGGTTATCGACGCCGACCACGGCGACCAGCCGGTCAGAGCCACGGACATAGCTGCCCGTCGAGTTGACCATCATCACATCGCCGCTGACGACGTTGTTGCCGTCCGACTTCTTGCCGATGGTGTGGAACGCCGCCCAGGCGCCCACATCGTCCCATTCGACATCGGCCGGCGCCAGCGCCACGCTCTTCGATTTTTCGAACACCGCCCGCTCGGTGGGGAGGCTCTCGGCCGAACCGAAGCTGGCTTCCTCGAGCAGCAGTGCGCCATCTTCGTTGCTGGCATTGGCGAGCGAGGCGCTCACCGCCCCGAAGGTCACCGGATCGAAGCGGCGATATTCCTCGATTACCGTATCGGCGCGCATCAGCGAGATGCCCGAGGCCCAATAGGCGAGGCCGGTCTCGATCAGCGACTGCGCGGTCTGCGCGTTCGGCTTCTCGATGAACTTTTCGGCCCGGTGTACGCCGCGATAGTTGGAGAACTCGCCGCCATCGATGATGTAGCCGTAGCCCGTCTCATTGTAGCGCGGCTTGATGCCGAAGGTGACGATCAGTCCATCCGCCGCCGCTTTGTGCGATTCCCGGATGCGTGCATTGAGGTCGCCCTCGATCACATGGTCGGAGGGGCAGATCAGCAGCACCGCATCGGGATCGGTGCGAGCGATCAGCAGCGCCGCCGACAGCACCGCCGGCCCGGTATTGCGCGCCACCGGCTCGGCGATGACACGCGCGTTGCGCTGGACATCGCGAAGCTGGCGACGGACCGTGCCGAGGTGCCCACCGGCCACCGACACGACGGGATCGTGGAACAGCTCGCCGCGGTGCCGCTGCACGGTGGTCTGGAAGAAGGTGATCGAGCCCTCGTGGTCGATCGGTTGGAACTGTTTTGGTTGCTGGCTGCGGGACAACGGCCAAAGCCGCGTACCCACGCCTCCGCAAAGCACGACTGGATGGATGGCGTTCATTATTAGTGGCCCTCGTTCGCCGGTCCGTTGAAGGAGAAGAACCGCCCCACCGCCGCCAGCGGGTCGGATTTGATCAGCACGTCGACCGGCGACCCCACCGTGCTCTGGTCGAGCGCAGTGGCCGGCACGAGCGTGACCGGAATGGCGGCGGCGTCCGTGGCGCTCCGCAGCAATCCCGGTAGTTGTTTGGCATCGAGCGAGGCGGTGGCGACCGCCCCGTTCGGCAGGTGCACTTCGGCACGAGCGCCCGAGGCGAGTGCCCTCAGCCCATTGCCGTCGACCTTGGAGGAGATCACCACCGGCGCCTCCTTGGGCGCGACGGTCATCACCGTGTCGCCGGCCAGCACCGTGGCGCCGCCCTGGGCGGCACCCGGTGCGACCACGCAGTCGCATGGCATCGACACGGCGAGCACCTCGCCCGCGGTGGTGCGGATGGCGAAGGCGATCTCGCCCTTGGTCGCCGCCGGGTTGACGAAATCCAGCTGGCCCGGGCTGATCGCCCTCAGGTCCATGCCGTCGAGCGTGATGGTGGAAAGCCCGGTGACCGGCAGCACGAACAGCCGCTCATAGAGCTTCACCCCGACGAAACCGACCAGCAGCAGGCCGAGCCCGGCAAAGGCGCCCCACCGAATACCGGTCATGATGCCGTGCGAAGCGGAGTTCTGCGCTTTGGGCAGCTCGGACTTCAGCTTCTCCGGCCTGTCCTGCGTACGGATCAGTCCATCGACCCCGATCAGCTCGCCGCCGACGAAGGAGTTGAGGATGTAGCGCAGCTGCGGCAAATGCGGCCCGGTCGGCTCGAGAAAGCGGAGCGTCACCGTGCCGGCTTCCGGCGCACCGGCGCCGATTGCGGCATCCACTGGCAGGCTGATGGCATAGCCGGGGAAGTTGAACACCAGAGTCACCAGTTGCACCCGGCCGTGCAGTTGCGGGTCGATCAGCCCGGTGGCTTCCGCCCCGACAATGCTGAGGGCGTGGCCCTGGAACGAGCGGCCGTTGATGACGACGCTGAACGGCAGCCGGATGACCGGATGTTCGCCGTGCACGGCGGGTTCCGCCGCTGATGGGGCAGGGGAGGCGCTTCTGCTGGCTTTTGGTTTTTCGAGTTCTGCATGCGCTTCGGTCATTGCTGCTGAGCCCTCAGTTGGCATTGATCGGGAAGGGGCTGAGGAGCCCCGTGACGAAGATCACTCCGGCTACCAGGAGGCCCAGGGCGAGCACGTGCATGTAGCTGGAGCTGATGGAGCGGACCCGCCCTTCGGAGCCGCCGCTATTGCTGACGCTGGTCGCCGACTGGCGGGTCCAGCGCTGGCGGTCGAGGCGGAACATGACCGAGGTCTTGATCGCGGCGCCGAACAGCTGGCCGAAATAGAGCAGGAACGGGTAGGTGATCGGGAACGGCCCGCCGAAGCTGGCAAGCAGCCAGCAATAGGCGTAGCGGGTGGCCATCACCCAGGCGATGTAGGCGACGGCAATCAGCGGATCGACGAACACCGAGAACAGTACGATCCCCACCGGCGCGGTCAGCGTCGTCCACATCGAGACGCGCTGGTCGAGGATCGACCACCAGGCGAACGGCCCGATTTTGGTGGGTGACAGCGCCAGGGCGCGGCCGTTGGTGCGCAGCATGTTGCCGAACCAGCGGCGCATCAGTGTGATGGCGCTTTCAACGAACCCGGGCTTGGGCTGGGTCTCCATCGAGACGCAGGCGACATCCGGCAGGTAGGTCATCTCGTAGCCGCTCTTGAGCAGCCAGAACCAGGTCGACTTGTCGTCGCCGGTCAGGAACTTCACCCGGCCCAGCCGCCAGTGGTCGATATAGTCCTGCTCGACCGAGGCGATGAACTCGGGGTTGGTGGCGAGGTCGGCGCGGAACACCGACATCCGGCCGGTGAGGGTCAGCACCCGCCCGCCCAGCGCCACCGCCGACATCATCATCTGGCGCTGGGTGAAGCGCAGCTTGAACCAGTCGCGGAACAGCGGGGCGTCGTCGATTTCGGCCCGCTCGTGGGTGGTCAGCGCCCCGACCTTGCCATTGGCAAAGAATGGCGCGGCGCGCTCGACGATGTCCTCGGGGATCTGGGTGTCGCCGTCGATCAGCAGCACCACGTCGTCGGCGCTCGGATAGCGGCGGGCGATGGAGCGGAGCGAAGTGGCGAGCGCGTCGCGCTTGCCGGTGCCGTCGATGCGGTCGATCACCACCTCGACGGTGTTGGTGCCGGCGAGCACTTGTGCAGCGACGGCTCGGATCAGCCGCTCATCGGCAAGGTCGACCACCGAGGCGACGACGGTCGAACCGCCGGGGGAGCGGCGGGCAGCCTGAAAGATCGAGCGATAGACCCGGGAGGTGATCGCCGCTTCGATCTTGTAGCTGGTGGCGAGGAAGAAGGCGTGCGCCGGGCGCTTGGTGGCGTAGCGCGCCTCGGCGGCAGCGCGCCGCCGAGGGTAGAAGACGCGGATATAGAGGTGCGCGCGCACGAAATTGACCAGCGCCCAGCTGTAGCGCCAGAGCCCGATCACCCCCAGGGTGAGGAACACCCCGGCGCCGCCCGAGAAGGCGGAAGCCGGTACGGTGCTGGCGATGGCCGCGGCCGCGAGGATGTAGAGGAGGTGCGCGAGCAGGTTCATGGCTTACCAGCAGATGCCTTCGTAGGTGCCGTTGGAGCGGAGCGAGGCGTTGATGCGCGTCAGGTCGACCAGCGAGCGGTACTCCGACACCGAATTGAGCGGTGCGATGGTCTCTTCGTAGCGGTTGCCGACGAGGATCAGGTCGGACGAGGCGATCAGATCCTCGATCTTGCCGACCAGCCGCGACGGCAGGTCGGGAACCACGTCATTGCCGCGCCCCATGGCGCTGACCCCACCGGCGACCGCCTGGGAGACGTATGGATCGTAGACGCGCAGCTCGAGGCCCTTGGAAATCAGCCGGCTCGCCAGCTCAGCCAGCGGGCTTTCGCGCAGGTCGTCGGTGCCCGGCTTGAACGCGATACCGACGAGGCCGACAGTCTTGGCGCCGGAATTGGCCACCATCTTCTCGGCCCGGTCGATCTGTGCCGCATTGGCGATCAGCACCGAGTTCGAGCAGCGGCGACGGAACGCCCTTCCTGCAGCAAGGTGCTGCAGCGCCCGGACGTCCTTGGGCAGGCAGGAGCCGCCGAAAGCGAAGCCCGGCTTCATGAAGTAGGGCGAGATGTTCACCTTGGTGTCGGCGCAGATGAGCTTCATCACCTGCTGGCCGTCGACCCCTGAGGCCTTGGCGATGTTGCCGATCTCGTTGGCGAAGGTCACCTTCACGGCGCGCCAGGAGTTCGAGGCATATTTCACCGCCTCGGCGGTCTTCAGCGTCACCACATGCGAGGGCACCGGCATCTGGGCGTTGATGTCCTTGAGGATCTGCGCGGTGCGCTCTTCGAGGGCGCCGAAAACGATGAGGCCCGGATCGTAATAGTCGGCGATGGCGGTGCTCTCGCGTAGGAACTCGGGGTAGTAGCCGACACCGAAACCCTGGCCGGCGACCATACCGCTCGCCTCCTCGAGCACCGGGACGCAGGTCTCGTCCATGGTCCCCGGCACGATCGTCGAGCGGATGATCACCGAGTGGAAGCTCTGCTTGTGCTTGATCGCCTGGCCGATATCGGCGCAGACGCCCTTCACGTATTTGAGCCCGACGGCACCGGTCTCGTCGCTCGGGGTGCCGACGCAGACGAAGCTGGCATCGGTATCGAGTACGGCCTGCTGGCCATCGGTGGTGGCGCGCAGCCGGCCCGAGGCCACGGCCCGGGCGATGATCTCATCGAGCCCATTCTCGACGATCGGCGAGAGACCGGCGTTGACGGCGCTCACCTTGGCGGGGTCGAGATCGACCGCCACCACCTCGTGGCCGTCATCGGCCAGACACGCTGCCGAGACGACCCCGACATACCCGATCCCAAAGACGCTGATTTTCGCCACGGCGGTCCTCTTTCGGAAGTGTTAGCAATATTGTTCTCGCCCGAGGGCAAGTTGTTGACTGGCGACTGAGTACAGAACGACGAGCTAAATGCTCGCTGGCCCCGTTACGCTAAGTGACATCACACGGACTCTCCACCGCTGGAGTGATCGTTGTTGACGCTTAGTATTGGCATCCTTGCCGGTTGATGGCCGTTGTTCGCCATCTGATGCCTGAAAGCCTGTTCGTTGGCCCCCAAGCTGAGAAGCAACCCGAACTCATAGGAGCCATGCAGCTGGCGCATGACGTACGGTCGTCATCATCCTGAAGCGTCTCGGTCGGCTTGGCGCCAAATCGTACGCCGCCTGCGGCATTCCGTCAGTTGGGCGCCGCTTTCATCCGTGCTCGAAGCATGGTCGCATTGCGGCGAAACCGTGCCCCATACCGACGCTCACGGCCGCGTGATTACTTTTTGGGCAGTTTTTGCCCATTCGGTTCCGGATGACGACGGGATGACGGCGATGCGGTCTGGCTCCGCAATCGTCCTGCAATGCCTCTCGATCGGGCCGAAAAACCAAGCAAATCAGCCGTGCCAGCGCTTTTGTTCGGAGCTTTATCTAATCGTCGCATGATTTCGGCGAGGATATTGTTAGGTGTTTGTGCGCACCTCGCGCGTGGAACGGGAGTGCGTGCCACTGGTCGCGCTTTTGCCGTCGTTGGGCGAAGGATTCGCATTGGGCCGAGTTGAAGAAGGCCTCTTCGGCTCGGAGTCGAAGAGGTGCCTCTTCGGCTCGAATGCGTGGCGCCGGGAACGCCACGCGAATGGGTGACAAAATGCGGGTCTTCATAATTGACATCAACCGGAAGCAGCCGGCCACTGGTCCTCGTCGTCGAGGACGAACCCATGATCATGCTGGGGGCAGTGCAATTGTTCGAGGCGGCGGGGTTTGAGGCCTTGGTCGCCTTCAGTTCCGACGAGGCGGTGGCGCATCTCGAGGGGCGCTCGGGTATCGTCGTGACTTTCATCGAGTATGACGTGCCGGGAACCATCGATGGCGCCCAGCTGGCGGAAACCGTCCGCAATCGCTGGCCGACCATCGAGATCATCGTCGTATCGCGACCGCGACCCGGCGAAACGCCGGACCTGCCGCTGGGGGCGCGCTACTTTGAAAAGCCGTACACACACGCCGAGATCGAGCGGGCGCTCGATCAGTTGGGCCTGACGGGAACCGTGCCGCGCGCCCGCACCAACCTGCCGCCGCGCGGTTGATCACTCGGTCACTGTGAGGTGGCGGGCAAACCCTGTAGCCGCACCCCGGTGTTCAGCGACGCCATCCGCTATCTCGAGTTCAACCTGTGCTGGAACGTGCCGGCCGGCCTCGCCGCCAAGCAGGAACTGCCCAGGCTGCAGAGCAACCCAAGGGCCGTCGCTGCCGCCGGCTTGGCGGCAGTGCGCGGCGAGGGCGTTTACGATGTGAGCCAGGTCGATTGGGCGCAGGTGACGCCGAGCCGCTTCCCGTTCCAGTTGCGCCGGAAGCCGGGCGCCAACAATGCGTTGGGCCGGATGAAGCTCATGTTCCCCAACGCCCACGACGCTACAGCCGTTGCCCTTTTCAGGTCCCACCCACCGGGTCATCCCCGCAAAAGCGCATTCGCGCTAAGTTACGGGATTTCACGCTTCGATGCTCCGCATTAGTGCACCAATATCTCGCCAAGCTCGGTGTCATCCCAGCGAAAGCAGGGGGGACCCAATCATCCATCTGCGCGGGCTGTGAGTTGGGTCCCGCTGCTTTCGCTGGGATGACACCGTGGGGGGGGCGGATTAGGCGGTGCTGTCAACGTCGAGCCCAACCGGCGTCTCAGGTAAGGGCCAGCACAACAAGCGCGAGCAGAGGCTCGCGCTGGTTAGTCGCATATTTGAAGGAGGAGATTGGCTCCGCGGCTTGGACTCGAACCAAGGACCATTCGATTAACAGTCGAATGCTCTACCAACTGAGCTACCGCGGAACACGTGCCCTCTTGCGAAGGCAGCGCCCGTGTAGCGGTTTTGATTTCCTTTGCCAAGCCCGAATTTCCGATCTCGGAAACTCAGCTGCCAATAGCCCCGGCAACGGCTGCACGGCGCTGCAAAGCCTCCAGTTCTTCGGGGGTGTTGACGTTGGCGAACGGGTCGCCGGAGGCCTCGTGCGGCCATTCGATAAGCCTTCCGCCAGCCTCGGCGGATAGTGATTTGAGGCTGCGCGGCGCCGTTCCAGCCCGCACGCGCTCCGGCAGGTCACGGAATTGCGCGACGCGCCAGATTGCGTTGGTGGGGTAGGGCTGCCCGTCATAGGCAGCGATCGCTGCGGGGCCCTCGGCCAGCCCGCCAGCGAGGCGGCTAACGAAGTCGGCGGGGAGGAACGGAGTATCCACCGCAACGCTGACCAGCAGTCCCGGCGGCGTGCTGAGGCTGTTGATATGGGCGAGGGCGCCGGCCAGCCCGGCCAGCGGCCCGGCATAGTCACCCTCGAGGTCGGGCACCGCGGTCATATCAGGCAAAAGCTGCAGCGCCGCCGGATCGATTCGCCCATGCGCCACCAGCAGTGGTGAGCGGGCCCCGAGCCGCGCCACGACGCGCTCGAGCAGGCGCACACCGCCAACCACCAGTTCGGACTTGATCACCCCGCCCAGCCGCTCGCCGCGCCCGCCCGCGAGGATGAGGCCAGCGATCGAGTGTTGATTCTGTGCCATAGCAGAGCGCTCTACCGCTTTGGTGATCTTGACAAATTCTGTGCCGCCATAGAGGAGCGGCGGTGGGGGCTGCAGTTTACTGGAGTTTATATGACTAAGCGTATCTTCGCCGCCCTGGCGTTTGCCGGGCTGCTCACCGGCACCGCAGCGGCTGCCGATCTCTATGTTCCCACACCCGATCAGGCCATCGTCACCGCCAGCCGCGACTGGACTGGCTTCTACATCGGCGTCAACGCCGGCTATGCCGATTTCGACGCCGCGCACGATGGCGACGACAGCGATCTCGCCACCCTCAACGGTTGACAGGGCGGCGTGCAGGCCGGCTACAATGTTCAGTTCGACTCGATCGTGCTCGGCGTCGAAGCCGATCTGTCGGCAGCCGGCATCATCGAAGGGAACGACACCGACCATTGGGACGAGAACGACGGCATCAATGGGCTGGCTACCCTCCGCGGCCGCCTAGGCTTCGCGGTGGGCGACCTGCTGCTCTATGGCACAGCGGGCCTCGCTGCCGCCAACCTCGACGTTGACAACGAGAGCCAGACGCTCACCGGCTGGGTGGCCGGCGTGGGTGCCGAGTACATGGTGACCGATACTGTGTCGCTGAAGGCCGAGTATCTCTACACCAACTTCGGCACCGTCGAGGTCGACGGCTACAACAACGGAGACGAGTTCGACATCGACGGTTCTGCCGTTCGCGTCGGCGTCAACTTCCACTTCTGATTGTCAGCAGCGATCGACCGGGCCCCGCAGGCGGGGCCCGGTTCTCGATAGCTTAGCGCCCAAAATACTCGCGATAGTCGGTGTCGTAGCCGAAATAGCGCGGGCCGACGAGTTCGATGCCGGCCGGCGTCAGCCATTGCGGGTTGGATGGCATGGCGAGCGCCTTGAGCCGCAGCCCGTAGCGCAGCGCATCGGCCGTCACCGGCAGGCCCATTCGGCGTCGAGCACGGTGATCAGGTCGGGTGTGGTCACCAGTATCTCGCCATCCCGTTCGGCCATCAGGAACTCGTTCTGGAAATCCAGCCGGAAGCTGTGCCCCTTCCACTCCTCGACCCCTTCGAAGCGGGCGGTGCCGCGGGCGAAGCCGCCGACGGTGCGGCGCTCGATGTCCTTGATACGGCCGTGGAAGATCACGTCGGCATCGAGCTTGTCGACGATGGCGTTGACCGGATCGACATGCCCGGCCTTCGCCTCGCGCAGGGTGCGGCCGAGTTCGGAACAAGGGGTCAGCGTGCCGCGGACGATCGCCTTTTTCGCCACGGCGCCCGACATCGAATAGAAGGCGAGCAGCGCCGAGCCGCCCATTTCTACCGTGGCGGCGCGGGCGAGCCGCTCGGTCCAGGCATTGCTGACCGTCTCCAGCACCAGCGAGTTGCCCTTGTCGTCGCAGAGCACCATTGGCGTCGCCGAGACACCGTGCATGGTGAAGGTCACCATCTGCAGCTCGGGATAGGCACGGCCCATGCCGTCGCCATCGACCAGCGGCAGGCCGGCCATGGCGGCGACGACGAACGGCGTAGTGGAGTTGACGCCGCCCGCCTCGCCGCAGAGCACGGCGTCGATCTTCCTGCCGAGCAGTTGCTCGAGCGCGCGAAAAGCGTTGATCAGCTCCTCACCCTGCGGCAGCTTTTCGGTCATGACCGTGGGGGCGCCCATCATGCACACGGGCACGACCAGCGCGTCATCGGGCAACTCGTCGATATCGACGAGGTTGACCGGGCCGTACTGCTTGATTGCCTGCTGGGCCATCAGCTTGCCGACATAGGGGTCGCCGCCGCCGCCGGTCCCGAGGATGGCGCCGCCGGTAGCGATGTCTTCCATGTCCTCGGCATGGATGGTGCGAAGAAACTTCATGATGCGGTTCCTTCGCCTCAGGCCACGACGGGCTGGGGCAGGAGCGGGTTGAAGGTGAGTTCGGGATAGCCGAAGGCCTTGGGGCCGACGATCTCAAGCGCTTTGGGGGTTTTCATCAGCTCATGCACCGGCAGCCCGATCACCGCGATGCGCTGGCCATAGCGCAGCACTTCGGTCGTGATCGGCTCGCCCGTGTCGAGCTCGAGGTTGATGATCAGGTCGGGCACCATGATCACCGGGACCTCATCGACCCACAGCACCAGGTTCTCGTTCTGGATGGCGATGCGCGCCTCCGAGCCGGCCCAGTCGCCGACGCCGCTCAGATGCGCATGGCCGCGGGCGAAGCCGCCCACCAGTTCGCGCCGTACATCGGTGACCTTGCCGGTAAAGAACAGCTTGCCGCCGGTCGAGGCAACGACGCGCTCGACCACGTTCTGCCGCTTGCGGCGGGCATCGAGCACGGTCTGGCCGATCTGCAGCGCCTGGGTCACGGTGCCGGGAACAGCGGTGCGGCGGACGAACTCCATCGCCATCGGCGCGATGGCGAGGCCGGCGGCCGCGCCCATGTTCACCGAGACGCCGCGCGCGAAGGTTTCGAGCCAGAACATGTCGATCACCTCCTTGAAGACGACGACATTGCCCTTCTCGTCGGCGATGGCCGCCGGCGCGGCCTTGGCGCCATAGATGAAGAAGGTGGTCATCTGCACTTCGGGGAAGGCCCGGCCCATGCCGTCGCCATCGATTACCGGCAGGCCGGCATAGGCCGCCGCGATCACCGGCTCGAGGGCGTTGGAGCCGCCAATCTCGGCCGAAATGGTGGCCGAGATCTTCACCCCGGCCGCCTCCTCCACGGCGCGCATGGCGCGAAAACACTCGCCGCCTTCCTCGATCTTTTCGACCCCCACCACCGGCGCGCCGATGCCGCCGACTTCGCCGACATAGGCATCGTCGGGCAGCGCATCGAGCGGCAGCACGCGGACTTCGGCTCCCTTGCGGATCAGTTCGCGCGCCCGCAGCATGCCGACATAGGGGTTGCCGCCACCACCGGTGCCGAGCAGCGCCGCACCGATCGACAGTGGCAGCAGGTCGCTCTCCTTGAGCAGGTAGCCCTTATCCGACATGCAGTTCACCCACTGCCTTGACGCGGACGCGGGTGGCGTTGCCGGGCAGGTAGGCCAGCGGCACGTCCTCCACGTCGACGATTTCGATCGACGAACGCAGCGCCCCGGCGGCGACCGCCGCTTCGGTGGCGCGGTCCTTGGCGTCTGCCAGCGCCTGGTCGCGGCCGATCTCGGCCAGCGCATAGACGCGGTCGACCTCGCCCGAAACCTGCGCAATGGCGGCGCCGACGGCGTTGGCCACGGCAAAGTGGTTCGGCTTGATCACCTCGAGCCCGCCGATCGGGCCGTCGACGAGGATCGAGCCGCCACCCACCACGATCACCGGCAGCGGTTCGGGCGACAGCCGCGAACGCTCGACGCAATCCTCCAGCATCGACATGATCTTGGCCTGGGTGCTGGCGATGAACGCGGGCGTCAGGTGCGCGACCTTGGATTTGTCGCCCAGCTCGTAGCGCCCGGAGGCGACCACCACGTCGGAGGTGGTGAGGGTCTTGCCGCCGAAGATCAGCGCCTCGGTGACGATGCGGTAGCCGACCGAGGTCGGGCCGACCTTGATGGCGCCGTCAGTGTCGACAACGTGCGAACCACCCCCGAGGCCGACCGAGAACACGTCCGGCATCCGGAAGTTGGTTCGCACGCCGCCGACTTCCACGGCCACGGTGGCTTGGCGCGGGAAACCCTTGTGCAGCGAGCCGACATCGGAGGTGGTGCCGCCGATATCGACGACGATGGCGTCGGCGACACCCGAGAGGAAGGCGGCGCCACGCATCGAGTTGGTTGGACCGGAGGCAAAAGTCAGCACCGGGAATTTTTCGGCGAACGCGGCATCCATCAGCGTGCCGTCGTTCTGCGTCAGGTAGAAACGGCCTTTGATCCCGGTCTCGGTGATCGCCTTGCGGAAGGCTTCGATCACGTGCCGCGACAGGTCGCGCAGGCAGGCATTCATGATCGCCGCATTCTCGCGCTCGAGCAGGCCGATCCGGCCGATATCGCTGGAGAGCGTAATGTGCACCCCCGGCAGGGCCTTGGCGAAGATTTCGCCGGCCTGCTTCTCGAACTCGCCGGTGACCGGCGAGAACACCGAGGTGATGGCGATGGTGTTGATGCCCTTCAGCTTGATGTCCTCGGCAATGCCGAGCAGTTCCTTTTCGTCGAGCGGCGAGATCACCCGCCCATCGAACTCGTTGCCGCCATGCGCCAGGTAGCCGATGCCGCCGATCGCCACCTTCAGATCCTCGGGCCAGTCGACCATCGGCGGCAGCGAGGCGGTGGCGGGAAGGCCAAGCCGCACGGCGGCAGTTTTGGCGAGGTCGCGCCGCTGCACCACGGCGTTGGTGAAATGGGTGGTGCCGATCATCACCACGTCGATGGCCGAGGCGTCCATCTTCGAGGCCTCAAGCACAGCCCTCAGGGCGTTGACGACGCCGGTCATCACGTCGGCGGTGGTGGCGGCCTTGACGCCGGCAATGACGGTTGCGCCATCCATGACGACGGCGTCCGTGTTGGTGCCACCCACGTCGATGCCAATTCTGATCATTTTTCTGTCCTTTGGGAGACTGGTGTCGCTCCGCCGCGGAGCGCGATGAGTTGTTCTGCGGTCGGGATTTCCCCGTCGATCAGCGGGATCTTTGGCCGCATGGCCTCTTCCTCGGCCGAAATCACCGGCACCGAGGCGAGGAGTAGCCGGGTGTAATCGTGCTGCGGCGCCTCGAAGACGGCCGCCGTCGGGCCGGTCTCGACGATCTTGCCCAGATAGAGCACCCCGACCGTGTCGGCGAAATTCCGCATCAGGCTGAGGTCGTGCGAGATGAACAGGTAAGTGAGCCCGAGTTGCCGGCCGAGATTGACCAGGAGGTCCATGACGCGGGCCTGCACCGAGACATCGAGCGCCGAGGTCGGCTCGTCGAGGATCAGCAGTTGCGGCGCCACTGCCAGCGCCCGGGCGATGGCGACCCGCTGCTTCTGCCCGCCGGACAGTTCATGCGGATAGCGCAGGGCGAACTCCGCCGGCAGCTGCACCATTTCGAGCAGCTCGGCGATCCGCCCCTTATGGGCGCTGCCGGGCGTGCCGTGCGCCGCGAGCGGCACGGCGATCGACTGGCCCACGGTGCGGCGCGGATTGAGCGAGGAGCCGGGGTTCTGGAACACCATCTGCACCTTGCGGCCATAAGCCCGGGTGCCGGTCTCGCCGATAATGCTGTGGCCAGCGAGCCGGATATCGCCGCTGGTCGGCGTCGCAAGCCCCATGATTATCCGGGCAATGGTCGATTTGCCCGAGCCGCTCTCGCCGGCGAGGCCATAGACCTTGCCCTTCTCGATGGCGAACGAGACATCGTCGACCGCGCGCACGTCCCCGGTCTTCCGGCCGAAGCCATTGCGCACCGGGAACAGTTTGGTGAGCCCGGCGATTTCCAGCATGTTGCTCATGCCGCCGCTCCCGCCCGGCCGAAGCGGGTGCCGCCGGTAAGGCGAGGCACGGCCGCGATCAGCGCCTTGGTGTAATCGTCGCGCGGCGCTTCGAAGAGTTCGGCGGTGGGGCGGTGCTCGACCACGACGCCCTTGTTCATCACGTAGACGTAGTTCGAGGTCTCGCGCACCACGCCCAGATTGTGGGTGATCATCAGCAGGGCGAGGCCGCGCTCTTCGACCAGGTCCTTCAACAGTTTGAGGATCTGCGCCTGGGTGGTGACATCAAGCGCCGTGCCGGGCTCATCGGCGATCAAGAGGCGCGGCTCGCTCAGCAACGCCATGGCGATCAGCACGCGCTGCCGCATGCCGCCCGACAGCATGATCGGGTAGGAGCGCGCCACCCGCTCGGGGTCGCGCATCCGCACCTGGCCAAGCACTTCGTGCACCCGCGCCATCCGCTCCCGACGGTCGCGGTTGCGGCCGAGGCGGCGGTCGGCATATTTGAGGATGGTGCCCATCTGGTCGGCGATGGTGAAGACCGGGTTGAGCGAACTCATCGGGTCCTGGAACACCATCGACATGGCAGTGCCGCGCAGCTTCAGCCGCTCGCGATCCGGCATGGTGAGGAGGTCGCGGCCATCGTAGAAAATCTCGCCGCCGGTGACTTTCGCCGGCGGGGTGCGCAACAGGCCCATGATGGCGCGCATCGTCACGGTTTTGCCGGAGCCGCTTTCACCGACGAGAGCGATCTGCGAGCGGGCCGGCACGTCGAGCGATACCCCCTTCAGCACCGGGTTGGTCTGGCCATAGGTGGTGAACTGCACGCTGAGGTTGCGGACGGAGAGCAGGGCGTCGGCCATCAGCGCACCTCCTGCACGTCGAACAGGTCGCGCAGGCCATCGCCGAGCAGGTTGAACCCGAGCGCCACGATGAGGATGGCGAAGCCCGGCAGCACCGATTCCCACCAGTAGTCGGGCAGGAACGCCGAACCCGAGGCGACCATGGTGCCGAGGTCGGGAGTAGGGGGCTGGATACCGAGGCCGAGGAAGCTGAGCGAGGCGCCGACCAGGATGACGAAGCCGGCGTCGAGCGAGGTTTTGACCGCCAGCGCCGAAACGCAGTTGGGCAGGATCTCGCGGAACAGGATGTGGAACTTGCTGGCGCCCAGCGTCTCGGCCGCCTCGACGAATTCCTGCGTCCTGAGTTGCCGGGTGATCGAGTAGATCAGCCGCGTGTGCCAGGTCCACCACAGGGCGGCGATCGCCAGCATCGAGTTGATCAGGTCGGGCGACAGCACGGCGGCAACGGCCAGCGCCATCACCAGCGGCGGGATGGCGAGGGCGATATCGGTGAGGCGCATGATGACGACCTCGACCCAGCCGCCGAAATAGCCGGCGAGGAGGCCGAGCGTCGTGCCCACCGGGATGGCGATGCCCAGCACCACCAAGGCCAGCAGCAGCGAAATCCTGAGCCCGAAGATCACCCGGGTGAAGATGTCGCGCCCGACATTGTCGGTGCCGAACCAATAATCCGCCGACGGCGGCAGGTGCCGCGCCCGGAAATTCACCACCGCGCCGACATGCTCGGGATAGGGGGTGATCCAGGGCGCAAGGATCGCCGCGAGGATGGCGAGGACAACGATCGCCGCGCCGATCACCGCGGTGGGGTTGCGCGAGAAGCGATACCAGTTCTGGTAGGCGTTGGAGAGCCGGCGGGGCGGAGCGGAGGGAACGGTTGGGGACGATTCCTGGGCCATCAGCGGCTCCCCCGGATGCGGACGCGGGGGTCGACGAAGCCGACCAGGACGTCGATAACCAGATTGACCAGGACGAAGAACACGCCCGAGACCATCACCACGCCCATCACGGCGTTGAGGTCCTTCTGCAGGATGGTGCGGATGCCATAGGCGGCCATGCCCGGCCAGGCGAACACCAGTTCGACGACGAAGGCGTTGCCGATCAGCGAAGCGAACTCGAGGCCTAGGATGGTCAGCGGCGGCACGAAGCTGGGCCGCAGCATGTATTTGAACACCCTTATCGGCTCGGGCACGCCGAAGGCGCGGCTCGCCTCGATATAGTCCTGGCTGGCGACATCGATCATCGACGAGCGGGTGATGCGGGCAATCTGCCCCATGGTGGCGAGCGCCAGCGCCGTGGCCGGCAGCAGCAGGTAGCGCAGCGCCTCACCGAACACATCGAGCCGGCCGGCAAGCAGCGAGTCGACGGTCAGGAGGCCAGTGATACCGGCGACGAATTCCATGTTGTGCGGCAGGCGTCCGGTGGTCGGCAGGATGTGCAGCACATAGCCGGCGAGGATCTGCAGCAGCAGGGCTGCGAAGAAGCTCGGTGTCACCGCAGAGAAGATGGCGAGGATCCGCACCAGCGTGTCGGGCCACTTGTCCTTCCAGCGCGCCGCCGCCACGCCCAGTGGCACGCCGAAGACGAAGGCCAGGGTGATGGTCGCCAGCACCAGCTCGAAAGTCGCGGCGAAGGTATCGCGGATGTCGTCGTTGACTGGGCGCTCGGTCAGCAGCGAGCGGCCGAGGTCACCGCGGCTGAGCCCGACGATGAACATGCCGTATTGCTCGACGATCGGCTTGTTGAGCCCGAGCTTTTCCTGCAGGTCGGCCACCTGCTGGGCCGTTGCGGTGGGGCCGAGCGCCATGCGCGCCGGATCGCCGGGAACCACGCGGGCGATGGCGAAGATGACGATCGACAGGCCCACGAGGACCAGGATCGACCACAAGATGCGTCGGAACAGGAAAAGCAGGAATTCCAAGAGGCAGCCCGCCCTGGTGAGAGAAGGAGTGGTGCGGGAGAGTGGCGTCCCCGGCTTGAGCGCTCTCTAGCCGGGGACGCCTGATGATCAGCAGGTCCAGCTGTAGCGGGTGAAGTCGTAGTCGAACGACATCATCGGCACGGCCTTGAAGCCGGTGAGGCACTTGTCCATGGCGTGCTGCACCGTTTGGGTGTTGAGGAACACGTCGGACTGCAGGTCGACCAGCTTGCGCTGCAGCGCCTTGTAGATCTCGGCCTGCTTGGCGGTGTCGCCGGTGCCGCGGGCCTCGTCGATCATCGCGTCGATCTCGGGGTTCTGCACCCACTCCATCGAGGCCCAGGTGCCGGCCGCTTCCGAGTGATACTGGGTGAAGAACATCGAGTCGGGCGACGGATAGGTCGGGCCGAAGAAGATCTGGTTGACGTTCGGTGTGCTCTCGACCTTGCCGGCGATCTCGGTGATGCGGTTCCACGGGTCGGCCTGCTGCGTCACGACGAACCCGAGCTGCTCGAGGTTCGACTGCATCAACAGGCTGATCTCTTCCTCGAACTTGGTGCCCGCCACATAGCCGAGCGTGATCGGGATCGGCGCGCCGGCATATTTCGACTTCGCCACTTCCGCCTTGGCCGCTTCGAGGTCGTAGACCGGCTCGGGGATATCGTCGGCATGGAAGGCGGCGAAGGCCTTCGGCAGCGGCGTCGACAGCACGCCGCCCGGCGAGATCACCTCGCGGATCGTCGCATAGTCGGTAGCGAGCGCGATGGCCTTGCGGATATGTACGTCGTCGGTCGGGGCCGCCTTGCTGTTGAGCTTGAGGTAGAAGGCCGTCGAGGTCTCTTCCTTGGCGATGGTGAAGCGGCCCATCGCTTCGAGCGCCGTATAGGTGTCGGGCGACTGGAACTGGCTCGACATGGTGAGTTCGCCCGAAGCTGCGAGCGAGCGCACGGTGGCTTCGTCATTGGTAATGATCCAGCGCACCTCGTCGATCGGACCGGCGCCGAACCCCTTGTAGTAGTCGGCGTTGCGGGTGATGGTCATCTGGCTGCCGCGATCCCAGCTCTTGAGGCTGTAGGCGCCGGCGCCTGCGACGTTGGTCGCGAGCCAGGTCTGGCCGTCATCCGAACCCTCGTTGGCCTTCACCAGCTCCTCGTTGAGGATGAAGATGGCCGGCACGGTGGTGAGGAACGGCGCGAAGGTTTTTGAGAGGGTGAACTTCACCGTCTTGGCGTCGACGGCGGTCACCGAGCCCGGCGTCAGCACCCCGGCGAACAGGTTTGCCGGGCCCTGGTTGATGCGCAGCAGGCGTTCGACCGTATAGACCACGTCGCTGGCTTCGACCGGCGAGCCGTCGGCGAACTTGGCGTCGTCGCGCAGCTTGTAGGTGACTTCCTTGGCATCGTCCGACACCGTCCAGCTCTCGGCCAGCTCGGGGATGATGTTGCCGGCGGAATCGACGGTGACGAGCCCGTCATAGAGGTTCACCGCCGCCATATAGTCGGTGTAGTCGGAGATTTTCGCCGGATCGATGGTACCGAAGATCTGCACGGTGTTCATCGTCACGGTGACCGCCATGGCGGGCGCAGCGCCCAGCATGAGGGTCGAAAGTGCAGTTGCTGCAAGAAGCCTGTGCTTGGTCATGCTGAGATGTTCCCTGTCCCGTTTATTATCCCCCGGCGCTTAACCCCCACGCCAGGGAGATAGCCCGGCTGGCGCCGGCACTCCTTTGGGGCTCGATGTCACCTCGCGGTCGCACAAGCCCGATAAGGGAGCTTCGCAACAGCTGGGTATCGGGCTCAAGGCGCAAAGACGGCTAGGTTTTCGACTAAAACGTCGAGGTTTTCGGTGCGCTTTACAGCTGGTCCGGATCATCACCGGCTGTGATCTCTGCGAAGGTGGGACCTAACTCGCAACCCGCGCAAATGGTTAGCCGGGACCCGGCGGGATCTCTCAGACCCGGGGCGGTGCCGAGGCATCCCACCAGGTTCCCGCCTGATGACATCGGTGGGCGTTGCGACGCCATGCTTCGCCGAAGCGTGATCCAGCCTAGCCCACGAGCCCGAGCGCACGCGCGGCGCTGATCGCCTCGCGGCGGCGGCTGCAGCCGAGTTTGCGGTAGGTATTGGACAGGTGGAACTTTACCGTCGCTTCGCTGAGGCCCAGCGCATTGGCGATGAACTTGTTCGATGAGCCCTCCGAGATCATCATCAGCACTTTGGTCTCGCGCCGGCTGAGCCCGTTCTGTGCGCCCAGCGCCGAGTTGGGCAGGCCGCCATCGCGCAGCCGGCGCAGCACCTGGCGAACCGGAGCGGAGATTTCGAGATACTCGCCGATGCGCTGCTGCTCGACCAGTTCGCTGAGGAACACCCGCTCTTCGGCCAGCGGTGCAATGGCGCCGAGCCGTGCGGCTTCCTCGAACACCTTCTGCAGCAGCGCGCGGGCTCGCGACAGGTCACGCTGCCGCTTGTAGACGAAGGCCAGCCAGACCTGAGCGCACAGTCGTTGCCGTCCGGTGAGGTTCAGGTTGCCGATGATGCAGCCGAGCTGGCGCTCGAGATGCGGGCGGGTCGGCTGTTCGTAGACGAGGTGCCTCAGCCAGATCATCGCCTGCACGATCTCGTCGCGGTCCTTCAGGCGCTCCAGTTCCTCGCCGGCCGCGGCCACCCAGGAGCGGGTGACGCGGGTGGCCAGCGCTGCGACTTTTTCCGCCGCCTCCTGCCAGCGATTGGCATTCTGCAGGATCGCGGCTTCGCGCAACTCGATCATCAGCCCGAACTGCCGGTTGGAGATCTGGTAGACCCGCCAGCGATCAAGGAAGTTTCGCGCCGCCAGCGTGGAGAAATGCTCGCTGAGCGCCTGGCTGCCGTAATGCAAGGCAAACTCGATCAGGCTGGGCCAGATCTCGCCATGCACGAAATCGTCGAGGTCGTTGCTGAGAAAGCGCGCCAGCGGCTCGGGTTTGCCACCCTCGTAGTCGATACAGGCGTTGAGCAGCGCCAGCAGCCGGTCATCGCCCGGACTGTCGAACTCGACCGCCCGCAGGTAGCGCGCCGCCTGCTCGGCGTGCTGCCGGGCATTGTTGGCGTCTCCCATCAGCAGTCGCATCAGCGCCTGGTGCAGGCTGATATAGAAGGCCAGCATCGGCACTTTGGCCTGCTCGTAGTGGTGGAGCGCGCGCTGCGCCACATCCTCGGCGGCAGCGAGCCGCCGGCCGCGGATGTAGAACTCCAGCACCGAGTTGTAGAAGCTGCCGCGCACGATGTGATCGTCGAGCGGCAGGTCGCCCAGGGTGTCGAACACCTGCTCGAACAGCTCGTCCGTGAGCTGGTAATCCTCGTAGATCAGCATCACGACGCGGAAGGCGAGCAGGTCGGTGCTGTATCGGTCGCGATGGGTGAAGACGCTGTGAAAGTCGTTTACCCCCGGGCCGAAGCGATCGGCCAGCAACCGCCGGGCGCGCGCCACCTCGCCATGCTTGAGCGCCTGCATCGCAAGGCTCATCACCAGCGTGTCATTGCCGAGCGCATAGTCGGGCGGGAAGCCCGCGAGCGCGCGGTCGAAGGCCTCGGCGCCATGTCGGTAGAGGTAGAACCGGCCGCCGCCGGCCGCGTAGACCGCGAAGGCCTCATCATATCGGCCGATCGTTTGCCAGGTGGTGATGGCATCCGTCATCAGCCCCCGTTCGGCATAGGTGGCCGCCAGTTCCGCCGCCAACTCGGGATGCTCGCGCCGCCCCGCAACCTCGGCGGCAAGTGCGTGTCGCAGCGCCTGACGAACGGGCTCCAGCAGCGTCAGCAATTCGGCAGCGACTGTGGGGCTGCTGTCGCCGTCCAGCCAACCGGCCAGCCCGACCAGCTCGGCCCACGCATCGGCGCCAGCAGCTCGCTGGCGAGGAAGCGCGCCAGCTCCGCGTCACCTGCGCCCGTCCGTCCAAGCAGGATCGGCCAGCCGCGCGACTGCTGCAAGGCGCGTTCGGCGAGCCGCGTCGGCATCACCTGCCGCAGCTCATCATGGCCGATCAGCAGCTCCGGAACGCCCAGGCGGCGGACCTGGCCATAGACGGCCGCCCGATCGAGCGACGGCAGCACCGTCTCCGGGCGCTTGGCGATGACGATGCGCCGGCCGCCCGCGACGAAGACCTCGGGCAGGGGATTTGGCGTACTGCAGGCGGGATGTCCCACACGGTAACCGAAGCGCCCGTGTCGGACGGAGCGGCCGACGAGCAATGGACGCTGACTTCCAGTTGCTCCGCCAACTGCGCCAGCAGAATGGACTTGCCCATCCCGGCCGGGGCCTCGAGCAGCAGCACCGGTTCAGCGGCGGCAAGCAACTCACGTCGCTTCCGCGCGCGGTCGATAAGCGATCTCGCTGGGGTGGTGGGGCCGGGTGTCGAGGGCAAGGCGCGATCCTGTTCCCGGCTATGGTCCCGCAGACAGGCAGCGATTGCAATCGCGTCAGGTAAGGCCGCCTCGACGGTGAACACCATCATAGCGCTGCTCACGGTGGTTGTGTGCCGATCGGCAGAGCGGGGATGGTATTGTCATCGGCACGGCGATTCTGGGTAGAATGCTTGCCATTCGCCCGATGAGGCGCCGTTCAGGCATAGACAAGATTGGGGGGGCGAGTGGTCAGTTCACAGGTTCAGATCGTCGGCATTGCCTGGTTCCTGCGGACCGATTACCCGCGGCTGCTCGCGCTGTTTGATGACCGGGAGGCGCAGTGGTCGACCTACGACGAATGGCTGAAATCGGCGAAACGGGTCGAGGCCAAGCTCACGGCCAGCGGCCAGCAGGTCGTCCGCGTCAAGCTCAAGCCCGATGAGTTCTCCAGCTGGTGTAAGCAGAACGGTCTGAAGACTGATGGCCCGGCGCGCACGCGCTTCGCCGCCGAGGGGGTGAAGCGGACGCTCGGCAAGTGAGCGGACAACGCGAAGGCCCGGGACGATGCGGTCACGCATCACCGAAGAGGGAGGGTGCCGGGCATACTCGCGAGCATATCAAGTGATGCCGGACCTGAGCTCCCTTCAGAAAATTGCTGACGCTGGTCGGCGTTCATCTTGCCTAAAGCAGTGCTCTGCCATATGACCGCCGACAGTGAGGCCACATGGCGGAGTGGTTACGCAGCGGATTGCAAATCCGTGTATTCCGGTTCGATTCCGGATGTGGCCTCCAACCTCCTCTCAGCGAAATGGCTATCGCCCGTGCGGGCTGATGCGGCCTTGCCTCGGGCGTCGATACGGCACTACCGGCCGAGGATCGACCGATGCCGTCCTGCCACACCGCGTCGCCAACGCTGCGGGTGCGGCGTTTGCTTGCCTTCGGTGATGGACCGACTGCGAGGGATGCGGTAGTACTTTGTTCGGGCTCAGTAATATGGTCGAGATCATGCGGGAAACACTGCGGTTCCTTAGAACTTGTGCGCTTCCGGGCGCGCTTCTGTTGTCGATGGGTGGGGCAGGGGGCGTGGTCGGCCAGGAAGCGGCTGCCACCCCCGCCGCGCCGCCGCCGCCGGCCCCCTGGGGGGCGCGTTGCGCCAGCAGTGGACGCACCACGACGCCGGACTGCGTGATCGAGCAGCGCGTCGTCCTCTCCAACAACGGGCAATTGCTCGCCGGCGTCACCATCCGCCTGCCGCCCGACAGCCAGACGCCGGTCATGATGATCCAGACCCCGTACGGGCTGAGCCTGCCGGCGGGGCTGAAGCTGGCCATCGACGACAAGCCGTTCGAGACACTGCCGCTGCAGACCTGCGACGGCGGCGGCTGCTACGCCGGCAACGTCGTATCGCCCGAACTGCTGGTGGCGTTGAAGCAGGGGACGACCTTGTCGATCACCTTCCAGGATTCGTCCCAGCGCGACATCGCCGTGCCGGTCTCGCTCAACGGCTTCACCGCCGCCTACGAGAAAATCCAGTAATCAGCCGGGCGCTTTCGAGGGTCTGTCCCGCAAAAGTGGGGTTGGTTGGGCACGCGCTCGGGCTTCCCATTGGCGTCATCCCGCAGGCGCTGAGCTATGGGACTTCGCCGCTCTGAACGCGTCAGTGCGCTCGCCTCGATGACACCCGGTGGATGGGGCACGACCGCAACTTACCGCTTATGCGCGAAGGCGGGCGACCCTGTGGGATCTCGCAACCTCAGTGAGCACCGGGCATCCCACTAGGTTCCTGCCCGCCTGCGCGGGAATGGCATCGGTCGGCGCTGAGACGCCATCGATAGCAAGAGGGGTGCCGGCGATCCGCCTGCACCCCTCCCGCTCTCTCCAGGCAGTTTGACGCTAGGTCAGAACGGCGCGGAAATCTTCATGGCGCCGCCATAGCTCTTGACCGTGTCGCCAACCTTGGCGTCGCCGGTCAGGCGGAAGGTGGCGCCGTTATTGGCGATCACGTCGAAGCCCAGGGTCACGTCGAACAACGCGTCGTCGATGTCGCCGGTAATGGTGAACGGGTCGACCCCATCCGGCGCACCGGCAAACCCGGCGGTAATCTGCGGGTCGGTGCCGAGCACCACGTCGAGGGCGCCGATGCGGACGAAGGAGCGAAGTATCGCGTCATCGCCGAGTTCCATCTTCCCACCCACCTCGATCGACGGCGCGACGGTAACATAGGTCTCGTCGTGCCCCTCGATTTCGAGCGCCACCGGTCCGCCGGTTTCGGCGAAGTCGGCGATGCTCACCTGCGTCACGCCCACATCGACCATCGGCCGGACATACCAGTTGTCCTGCTCGATGCTGTGCGACAGCCGCACGTGAGCCGAAGCGAAGCCGATGTCCTGCGTGCCTTCGAGCACATAGCTCGGCCCCAGCGGCAAATCGACGAAGCGCGAGACGTTCTGTGACGACCAGCCGCCGGTGACGGCACCGGCGAGCACGGTGTTGCCCCACACGCCCTTGAACACGGCGCCACCCTGGAAACGGTTACCCGTGCTCGACACGTTGCCGTTGCTGTCGGTGCCGATGTCTTCCCACGAACCGCCGATACCGGCGACGAAGTTGTCGCCGATCCTGGCCTGGGCCCCGGCGCTGAGGCCGTAGCTGGTTTGCTCGAAGCCCAGATTGGTATCGGTTTCGGAGCGTTCGGTCTTGCGCTGGTTGACTGAAGCCCAGACGCACTGGCCCTCGGCATCGACGCTTTCCTGCACCTTGCAACTCATCAGCGAGTTCTCGAACTGCAGGCCGGCCAGCATCGCCAGGGTTTCGTTGATCAGGTAGGGCTCGGGGCTCAGCTTATCGAGCGTCTCCTGATAGGTCTCAAGATGGGGATCTGGAACAGCGAGGCCACCAGCGGCTCGAGCGCATCCGAACCGCCAGCCAGCTGGAAGGCGTTGATGTACTCGCCGATGGCGCTCTGGTTGGGGTTGAGGCCATCGACGTCGAAGTCGATGCCATAGCTGAGCAACAACTCCTTTTCCGTCTGCGATAGAGCATAAGTAGCGACGACCGTGGACGGGGTGGCGAGCACCGGCGTCCCAGTCAGGGCTACCGCAGACCTGGCGATGGTCACCTGATGGTCGCCCGGCTGGGCATTGCCCATGTTGAGCATGGTCAAGTCGACCTTGCCGGACATTGCGAGCGTGCCGTCGACATCGATCAGGTCGGCCTCGCCCACCTGTGCCGGAGCAGGCGGCAGATGGCTCTTGGCCAGGTCGACATCGACCGCGTAGGTGCCCGAAACGTCCTGGACCATGTTGCCGTTGACGGCCGTGGTCATCACCTTGTTCTTGCCGCCCGCGGCCATCACGCCGTAGTTGGTCAGCACGTTCCCGTCGCCGAACTTGGCGAAGCGGCCGGAGTTGAAGGTGCCGGTCGTTTCGTTGACGAAGCTGTTGACCCCGAACCCGAGGTCGACTGATCCGGTGACGGTCCCGAAGTTGGAAACCGCCTCGTTGCCACCCTTATGCTGCTTGGCCGGCGTGGCGTTCGTCGGATCGCTGCCGGTGGCGAGGATTGCCCAGCCGGCGTCGACGCCATCGGCGGTGGTGATGGTGCCGGCGTTGTCGACCGTGTTGGTCTTGCCATCCATGATCCAGAGGCCGACGCCGACATAGTCCATGCTGCCGACCGAGGCCGTGCGACCGCCGCGAATGATGGTGCCCGCGCCGTTGATATCGATAATGACATTGCCGTTGGAGGCGTTGGTGTCGGCGGCGCTGTGGGCGAGGATGCCGATCGATCCGAGGCCGCGGTTGGCGTCGCTGGCGCCGAAGCTCTCCGCCGTCAGCACCGAGCCGCTGACCGTGACCTTGACGTCGCCCGAAGTCGCCGCGACGGCATTGTTGGCCAGTTTGGCTTTTCCGCCCGCGCTTTGGGCGAAGATGCCCGTGGCGTTGTTGCCGGCGGTGCGAATTGTACCGGTGAGATCGACGGTGACTGCGCCGGCGTCGCCGTCGTCGCCCTTGCTGCCGATCTGCCAGGAGAGGAGGTTGAGGACGGGCAGATCATTGCCCAATCCACCCATAAGGCCGCCGCCGCCGCCCACGCTTTGAGCGAAGATGCCGGCCGAGCTGTCGCCGTGCGTGATGATGTCGCCGTTGGCGGTGACCTTGACCGCTCCGCCATCGCCGCCGGCGCCGGAGGATCGGCCAAAGGCGAGGCCGATACCGAGGTTGAGGCCGGGGATGGTGAGGCCGGGTATCGGGGTCTCGATGTCGGCGGCCAGAGCGCGGTCGACATTGCCGGCAACGCCGCCGCCGCCGCCCACCGACTGGGCGAAGATGCCGTTGGAGGAGACGCCGAACGTCTCGATCGTTGCGCGCGGCTGCCCCGTCACGCCGGCCTGCTGGGTTACGGTGACGCTGCCGCCATTGCCAGCGTTCGCGCCCTCGCCCCCGAGGCCGAGTAGGCCAGTCGCACCGATTGCAGCCTTGCCGCCGACACCGCCACCCTTGCCAACGCTCTGGGCGAAGATGCCGTTGGAGTTGCCGGCGTGGGTTTTGATGCTGCCACTGTTGTCGACCAGCACGATGCCGCCGTTACCACCCGCACCGGCACTGCCGCCCACAGCGATAGTAGCGTTCTTGTAGAATGAAACGGCCCCGAACGGGATGGTCGCGAGCAGCTCGACCGGCGCCGGCAGGATGCCTTCGGTGCCCAGGATGCCGTTGCCGCCGACACCGCCGCCGCCGCCGATGGACTGGGCGAAGATACCGTCCGAGGTGTCGCCGAAGGTCTCGATGTTGCCGGTATTGGCAACATCCACCTTCTTGCCATCATTGGCGGCGCCGCCGTTCCCGCCAATGGCGAGGGTCAGCGCCAGGTCGTTCTTGGTCGAAGCCGGAGCATCGCAAACGCCCGGTAGCGTACATTTGGGGGCGATGACCATCGAGATCGCGTTGGCACGTCCGCCGATGCCGCCGCCGCCGCCCACGCTCTGGGCGAAAATGCCGTAGCCGCTGCCGCCGCGCGTGGTGATGGCGCCGCCATTGTCGACGTTCACCTCGCCGCCGGCACTGCCGGCACCGGCATTACCGCCGACCGTGACCGTCGCCGTGACGGTCCGATTCTTGTCATTGGTGCTGTTGGTCAACAGCCCGATAGCGCTGATGGCGCCACCACCATCGCCGCCGCCGCCGCCGACGCTCTGGGCAAAAATGCCGACCGCCGAAGCTCCTGCGACGTCGATGGCGCCGTCATTGGTGACGTTCACCGTTCCGCCCGCGCCGCCGGCACCGCCCTTGCCGCCGACCGAGACCTGGGCATTGAGGGTTGTCGCCTGCTCGGCTGGGCTGCCACCGGCCTTGCCCATCTGCGCGACGATGGCGAGGCCGCCATTGCCGCCGCCGCCGCCGATCGACTGCGCCTTGATGCCATGGGCCTCGAGGCCTTCCGTCTCGATCGAACCTGCAAGCAGGTTCGTCACGGTGACCGTGCCGCCATTATTGCCGGAGCCACCGCTGCCGCCGACGGAGACACCGACCGTCATGGCGTCCTTGGTGGCAAAGGTGAGCTGCGCCGTGATCGCCATACCGCCATTGCCGCCGCCGCCGCCGAGCGACTGGGCAAGGATGCCGATGGCTTCGCTGCCATAGGTGTGGATCTTGCCTGAGTTGCTGACGGTTGCGGCCTGTCCAATGTTACCGGTGCCCCCGCCACCGCCGACCGCAACACCGACGGCGCCTGCGGTCTCGGAGAAGCTGAAGGTTCCCGACACGGCAAAGCCGCCATTGCCGCCGCCCCCACCCACCGACTGGGCCAGGATGCCGTAGCTCTTGTCGCCATAGGTGGTGATGTCGCTGCTGTTGATGACACCCGCGGTGTTGCCGGTGCCGCCGAGTCCGCCATTGCCGCCGATGGCGACCGCGACGTTGAGCGCCATCTCGCCACCAAAGCCGGCAGCGCCGGCAAAGGCGAAGCCGCCGTCGCCGCCGCCACCGCCAACCGACTGCGCGACGACGCCGTGCGAGCCGTTGGAATGGGTGATGATGGTGCCAACGCTGCTGTTAACGCTGACGACGCCGCCGTCGCCGCCGCCCGCGCCGCGGCCGCCAACCGAAATGCCAAATGCGGCGCCGCCACCGATGGTCAGGGCGACACTGCCCGCGAACCCGCCATTGCCGCCGCCGCCGCCGGTCGACTGGGCAAGGATGCCGTGCGAGGCGAGGCCGAAAGTCTCGATGGATCCAGTGTTGCCGACCGTCACGGCCCCACCGTTGCTGGCGCCTCCGCCCTTGCCGCCCACCGAGATGGCGGCCGCGCCGCCGGGGATATCCTTGACCGATACGCCGACCGCGCCGGAGAGCGCGAAGCCGCCATCGCCGCCGCCGCCGCCGATCGATTGCGCCAGGATGCCGTGTGACTTGTCGCCGGAATAAGTGGTGACGCTTCCGACTGTCGTCGCGTAGCCGGTGGTGATGCGGCCCGAGTTCGTCACCGAGACGACGTCGCCGTCGCTGCCGGCCCCGCCGGTGCCGCCAAGCGCCACCGCCGCGCCAACAACACCGCCGGCGCCACTGAGCGCCGCGCCGCCGCGTCCGCCGCCGCCGCCGATCGACTGGGCGACGATCGCGGAGGCTTCGCTGCCTTTGGTACTGACGATATTGCTGTTGACGACAGTGACTGTGCCGGCTGTGGCGCCGCCGGCGCCCGAGCCGCCCAAGGTCACGGCGAGACCGAAGGCACCTATGCCGAGCGCGCCGGAGACACCGCCGTTGCCGCCGCCGCCGCCGATCGACTGGGCGAGAATGCCGGTCGCACCGTTGCCTTCGGTGCTGATCGTGGCGTTGACGAACCCGGTACCGCTGGTGTTGACGACGACGTCGCCGGCGCGATTGCCTGATCCGCCCGCGCCGCCGAGGCTGACCGCATTTGCAACGCCGCCGATCGATCCTGCTACGCTGAAGCCGCCATTGCCGCCGCCGCCGCCGAGCGACTGCGCGACGATTGCGTGCGACTGGCTGCCCTTGGTCTGGACGTTGCCAACGGCATTGACGGTTACGTCCTTGCTGATGCCGGCGGTACCGCCCTTGCCGCCCAGGGCCACCGAAACCGTATATGCGCCGCTGCCGGTGAACGCGACCGTGCCACCGCCGTTGCCGCCACCGCCGCCGATCGACTGGGCGATGATGCCGCTGGCCTCCTTGCCGTCGGTGTAGATGGAGCCCTTCTGGTTCACCAGGACATTGTCGGCGTTGCCGCCAGCGCCGCCCGAACCGCCCAGGGAAACGGAGACGTCGACCGGGGAGCCGAGGCCGACGGTACCCGAATAGGCGTAGCCACCGTTGCCGCCACCGCCACCAATCGACTGCACGACCAGGCCATGGGCGCGATCCTGCGTGGTATCGATGACCGTGGCGGTCAGCGTATTGACGTCCGCGACGTTGTTGTAGATGGCCCGGTTGCCGTTGCCGCCTGGCCCTGCACCCCCGCCGATGGCGATCGAAGCGCCGGTGCCTACGGCGACAGCGCCGCCACCATTGCCACCACCGCCGCCGATCGACTGCACCATGACGCCGATCGAACCCGCGCCGGTGGTCGTGATGCTGGCGGAGTTGTTGATCGTCGCGATGTTGGAACCGCCGCCCGAGCCGCCGCTGCCGCCGACGGAAAACAGGCCTCCGGCGCCGCCACCGTCACCACCGCCACCGCCAATCGACTGGGCGAAGAGGCCGAAGGACTCAGCGCCGCCGGTGGCGACGGCGCCGCGGTTGGTAATCGTGACAACGTTGCCGTTCGACTCGCCGCCACCATTGCCGCCGACAGCGCCAATGCCTCCAGCGCCGCCACCGGAGCCGGCACCGGCGCCGACACTCTGGGCGAAAATGCCGTGTGAATTGCTGCCGCGGGTGGTGACGGTGCCATCGTTGATGACCGTGACAGTCCCGGCACTGCCGCCATTGCCACCCTCTTCACCGAGCGCATATCCAGCTTTCGACGCACCGCCTTTACCGCCATTGCCGCCCGTGCTGCGGGCGTAGACGCCATGCCCACCTGTGCCGTTGGTGATGATGGTCGAGTTGGCCCCGAGAGTAACCCGGACGTCGCCGCCGGCGCCGCCGTAGCCGCCGCTGCCGGCGCTGGAATAGATCGCGGCGAAGGTACCGCCGCCATTGCCGCCGTCGCCGCCAATGCTCTGCGCCAGCACGCCGATGCCGGGCTGGGTGGGGTCGCTGGCAATGACGGTTATGGCACCATCATTGTTGACCACCACCGATCCGGCATTGCCCCCGCTACGGCCGCCGCTGCACCAGGAGACGAGTAGCAAGTTCGTGCAGCCACCATTGCCGCCGCGTCCGCCGATCGACTCGACCTGAATGCCGTTGGCGTTGGTTGTGGTGAAGCCGGCGCCGCCGCCAGGATGGGGTCCAGGATTGTTGACCGTCAGGCTGCCCGAGGCCGCTCCACCGGAGCTTGCCGCGGCCTTGTAAAGAGCATCCGCGACCTGTTGTTCGGTCTGCGCAGCGCCGTCGACGGTGTAGCCCGTCACCTTAGGTGGGTTGTCGCCATTTCGCACGACGACGATGTAGACGTCGTCGGTGCCGGGGTCATTGTCGTGATCGATAAGGATGGGGTCGTTGCTAGCGTCGACAAGCACCTCGACATTGTCGCTACCGATAGTGATGACCTTGGAACTGAGAGTGAGGTCGATGTCGTTGGTGTTGGAACTGACGCCGGCTTCGCGGAGCAAGATGCCGACGGCATTTGGCGTGACCGCCTGCGTACCCAGGGTGCCGTCGATCACGTTGATGGTTTTGACGTCTGTCTTGTCATAGCTGATACCGCCGGCCGGCACGTCGGGGCAGTCCGCGGTCGCGGCAGGGGCAACGCAATTCTCGTTGGCCGCATTCGCAACCGTCACGGCGCCAAGCGAAAGTGGTACGGCGAGGGTCAGTGCCCAAAGCGCCGCTAGCGCGGCCTTCCAAGCCCGGTCGAGTAATATCCGTGCGGTCAACATCCGAGCGCCCACCCACCATGCATTACCGATAGGTTAAGGCGCAGTTCCGCCGCGCGATATCCGCACGTCCGTCACAATGCAGAAATTGCCGGAGTCAGTTGCTCGTCTGCAACAGTATTTGGCATCGAAATACAATCATACGGCAGCGTAATGGGGTAAATACTTATGCAAAAATGGGTGTCGGCCCAGTCATGTCTCCGTCCGCCCCGTCCGAGTCTTGCTGGTCTGCTATGTCGCTGGCCCGTCGAGGTGATTCGTCGAGCCTTCGGTGCACGGGCTTCTGCGCGTCCTTGAAGCATTCATCTGCGAGGGGTATGCACCTGCCAGATGCCTCCAGCCCGAGGGAGCCGATATGGCCGATTTTGCGAATGCCCGCCTGAAGATGGTCGACAACCAGCTGCGGACCAGCGGCGTGACGGATCACCGGGTTCTCACCGCCATGGGCGCGGTGCGGCGCGAGGCCTTCCTGCCGGCCGATCGCGAGGCGTTGGCCTATGCCGACGTGTCGCATGCGCTCGGCGGCGGCCGTTATCTAGGGGCGCCGGCGCCGTTTGCGAAGCTGCTCCAACTCGCCGAGATCGCCGCGACCGATCGCGTGCTCGATGTCGGGGCGGGCACCGGCTATTCCACGGCTGTGCTGGCGTTGCTCGGCGCTTCGGTCACCGGGCTCGAGATGGATGCGGTGCTCGCCGACAAGGCCAGGGCCAACCTCGCGGCGGCCGCTGTGGCCAATGCCGAGGTAGCCGTCGGCAGCTTCGATGGGGTCGGGCTGCCGCGTGACCACTTCGACGTCATCGTCGTTGAAGGGGCGGTGGCTGCCGAGCCGGCGCCGTTGTTCAACCTCTTGCGTGAAGGTGGGCGCCTCGTGGCGTTGATCGCCGATGGCGGTCCGGCCGTCGCGCATATCTTCGTCAAATCCGCTGGCGAGGTCGCCGGACGCAGCGAGTTCAACACCTCGCTGCCGCCGCTGGCCGAAGCCCCGCGGGTTGAGGCCTTTGTGTTCTGAGCGTTAGCGCCGACTAACTGACCCGTGGGCCGGCAGTGTTGCCGGCCAATCACGGACCCAAACATTTACAAGGTTAAAACCTCGCAACACTTGAGTTGCGAGGTTGTGCGTCCCATGTGCCCGACGTAACGTCGGAAGGCTGTCGGAGGTTTTTGACTATGCGTTTCCTGGGGGCAATGCGGGCGGGCGCCCTTGCCATTACACTGAGCATGCTGCCGGCGACGGCGCATGCGGAGAGTTCTGAGGGCAGCGCTCGAGAGCGCCTATCAGAACAATCCCAACATCATGTCGGCGCTGCTGAACGTAAAGGCCACGGCCGAGAACATCGCCTTGGCCAAGTCCGGCAAGCTGCCCTCGCTGGGCCTGTCGAGCAGCATCGGCGGCTCGTGGGAGCAGCCGCAGGGCGGCGAATTCAACACCGCCGCCAGCTTCTCGACCGGCATCAACTACAGCCAGACCCTGTTCGACAACTACAAGACCGACGCCGAGATCGAACAGGCCCGGGCCGGCACCGAGGTCGCCAAATATGCCCTCCGCAACGCCGAGCAGAACGTGCTGCTGGCGGTGGTGCAGGCCTATTACGCGGTGATCCGCGACACCCAGCTGGTGCAGCTGCGGTCCGACAACATGGCGTTCTTCGATGCCCAGGTGAGCTCTTCGGAAGATCGCCTGCGCCTCGGTGAAGGCACCAAGATCGACGTGTCGCAGGCCAAGGCCCGCCAGGCGGCGGCGGTGGCGCTCTATCGTTCGGCCATCGCCTCGCTGCAGACCAGCCAGGCGAGCTACGAACGCTGGGTCGGCCACAAGCCGAAGAACCTCACCTCCGACTTCAACTTCGGCAAGTCGCTGCCCACTTCGATCGACAGCGCCATCGCCTCGGCGCAGGACCGGCACCCGGCGCTGCTCTCAGCCCGGGCGGCGATCCGCGTGGCGCAGGCCGGGTCGGACGCGGCCAGCGCCTCGTTCGGTCCGACGCTGAGCCTGATCGGCGCCATCGACGCGAGCACCAGCTATTCGAGCCTCAAAGGCGGCACCAGCAGCGCGCTGGGCGGCTCCGCCAAGCTGTCGCTGTCGATCCCGATCTATTCGGGCGGCGCGCTCTCGGCGAGCCTGCGCAAGGCCAACATCCAGCAGATCCAGAGTGAGGTCGACGCGCTGTCGGCGCGCGACGAGATCAAGGAGTTGGTGATCTCCGCCTGGTCGACGCTGCAGAACTCCACCTCGCAGATCGACTCCGCGCAGTCGGCGGTTGCCTCCAACCAGTTGGTCGTCGATGGCACCATCCAGGAGCGCGATGTCGGCCAGAAGACTACGCTCGATGTGCTCAACGCCCAGGCTGATCTGACCAGCTCGCGCGAGAACCTGATCACCGCCCGCTCGACCAAGATGATCGCCGCATTCTCGCTGCTCGCCGCTTCCGGCAAGCTGTCGCCCGAAGTGCTGGGTCTGCGCGTCGCCGTGCAGTCGGCTGACGGCTATATCGCCAATGTCGAGGACGTGTGGGCCGAACTCCGCGCCCTCAGCGACGACTGACGCCGGCCGTCGCCGAGTCCGGATGGACCCGGCCACCGGGCGGGCATACCCTCAGCCTCAGGCCGCGATGCGCATCCCGCGTCGCGGCCTTTTTGATGCGGGCGCGAGGGGCGGCCGCAAGCTCTGGGGGAACGCATGAAGTCACTACCGTTCTGGTTCATCGTGGTCGGCGCCGTGCTGGCGCTGCTGGGCATGGCGTGGGGCATCCAGATGGCGATCACGCAGGATCACACGCTGGCGCCGGCTCACGCCCACAACAACCTCGTCGGCTTCGTCACCATGGTGATCTACGGGGTCTACTATAAGCTGGTGCCGGCGGCGGCGCAGACCCGCCTGGCGCTGGTGCATTTCTGGGTGGCGCTGCTCGGCGCGCTGACCATCGGCATCGGCGTCGCCATGGCGACCTCGGGGCAGGGCGAATGGCTGGCGCAGTTCGCCTCCATCACCACCATCATCGGCATGGCGATCTTCGTCGTCACCATCGTCCGCAACCGCGCGGCGCTCGCCTGACGCTCCGGTCAAGCGCCACACCATTGTCTTCCCCCGGAATTCCCTGGGGGAAGACGCTATGGCTGGTGTGCCGCCAATTCACAAAGCGCCATTGCTTGCACTAAATTGGAGGCAGCCAATTCGGTCTTGTCGCCGAATCCGCCCAAAGTGCGGCCGCGTATCTGGCGGGTAATGTGAGGCAGTGATGAACAAGCCGGCGCCCAAAGAGCCCTCGATGGACGAAATTCTGTCGTCGATCCGGCAGATCATCGCCGATGACGACGCCGGGGCGGCGCCCAAGAAGCCGGTCATGCCGGCGCCCGCGCCGGCCCGCAGCTTCGTGCCGCAGCCGGCGCCGCGTCCCGTCGAGCCCGAACCCGCGCCGCTGGCCCTGTCATCCGAACAGATCCTGCGCGACACCGCGGCCGAGGATGGCGCCAAGCCTGGCCTCAGCTTCTCGGAGTTGCTGGGCGGCGGCGCTCCGGCGCCCGAACTGGACGCCACGCTGATCGACCCCGACGACATTTCATTCGAACAGGAAGAAGAGCCGGCACCGGCTCCAGCGCCGGTGTTCGCACCGCCGCCGCGTGCTGCGGCGCCTGCCTACGAGCGCCCGGCGCCGCGTCCCGCAGCGTCCGTCGCCCTGGCGGCGCCGATGCCGGACCCGTCGCTTTCTGCGGACCTCGCCGAGGAGCTGCTCGAGCCGACGACCCAGTCCGCAGTCAAGAGCACGTTTGCCCGGCTCTCCGGCCTGTCGACCGTCACCAGCGGCGTCACCATCGAAGACATGATGCGCGAAATGCTGCGTCCGATGCTGAAGGAATGGCTGGACGAGAACCTGCCCTCGGTGGTCGAGCGGATGGTCGAGAAGGAAATCGCCCGCGTCTCGCGCGGCGGCAAATAGCCGTAGCCGACAGAGGCGGCTCCCATCCTACCCCCCCAAGGGGGGAGATGCCGCATCCAGTAGTTGGCACCGTCGTGCCGCAACCTCGACTCTTCCCCTCCCCCTTGTGGGGGACTTCGAGCCGTCCCGCAGGGCAAATCGCTCCAGCGGAGCGATTTGAGGGGAGAGGGCCATGAGAGCTACGCTCGAATGGCGAGGGAGGGGCCGTCTGTATCAGTCGTCTCCTACACTGTGCCCGTCATCTCTTGTATGGCGGAACACCATCACCACATCCGTTTGTGTTGACTTCCCCCTCACGCCTTTGCTTTAGACCTAGCCACTGAGTTCTGGGGCCCGCTGGCGCTTTGGTGCGCGCGGGCCGTTTGCCGTTGGAAACCACCGATGCTTGAGAAGACCTACGACCCCGCCGCCGTCGAGACCCGCATCTACGAGCAGTGGGACAAGGCCGGCACGTTCAAGGCCGGGGCAGGGGCCAAGCCCGGCGCCAAAACCTTCTCGATCGTCATCCCGCCGCCCAACGTCACCGGCTCGCTGCATATCGGGCACGCGCTCAACAACACTATCCAGGACATCCTGATCCGCTTCGAGCGGATGCGCGGCAAGGACGTGCTGTGGCAGCCCGGCACCGACCATGCCGGCATTGCCACCCAGATGATCGTCGAGCGCCAGCTGGCCGAACGCCAGCAGCCCGGCCGCCGCGAGATGGGCCGCGAAAAGTTCCTCGAGCGCGTCTGGGAGTGGAAGGCCGAATCGGGCGGCACCATCCTCAACCAGTTGCGCCGCCTCGGCGCTTCGGCCGATTGGTCGCGCGAGCGCTTCACCATGGACGAGGGCCTCAGCGAGGCCGTCCGCAAGGTGTTCGTCACGCTCTACCAGAAGGGCCTGATCTACCGCGCCAAGCGGCTGGTGAACTGGCACCCCGGCCTCGAGACCGCCATCTCCGACCTCGAAGTCGAAAATATCGAGACCAACGGCAAGATGTGGCACCTGCGCTACCCGATCGAGGGCAGCGACGAGACCATCACGGTTGCCACGACGCGCCCCGAGACCATGCTCGGCGACGTCGCGGTCGCCGTGCACCCGGAGGACGAGCGCTACAAGCACCTGATCGGCAAGCACGTCATCCTGCCGATCGTCGGCCGCCGCATCCCGATCATCGGCGACGAGTATGCCGATCCCGAACTTGGCTCAGGCGCGGTGAAGATCACCCCGGCGCACGATTTCAACGATTTTGAAGTCGGCCAGCGCCATGGCCTGAAGCCGATCAACATCTTCACCACCACGGCCAAGCTCAACAACACCGTGCCGGCGGAGTATCGCGGGCTCGACCGCTTCGACGCGCGCGCCAAAATCATCGCCGAACTCGAAGCTTCGGGCGTCCTCGTCTGGGTCGACGACAAGAAGATCATGGTGCCCTATGACGAGAAGTCGAAGCTGATCGTCATCGAGCCGTTCCTCACCGACCAGTGGTTCGTCAAGGCCGATATCCTGGCCGAGCCGGCGCTCGCCTCGGTGAAGGAAGGGCGGACCAAGTTCGTCCCCAAGAGCTACGAGAACACCTATTACGCCTGGATGGAGAACATCAAACCCTGGTGCATTTCGCGCCAGCTCTGGTGGGGCCATCAGATCCCGGCCTGGTACGGCCCGCGGCTCAGCACCGATCCGGATTTCAACAACCGCGACGCCGGCCTCAAGTGCTTCGTCGCCGACAATGAAGCCGAAGCCATCGCGCAGGCCCAGGCCTATTACGGCAGCCGCAAGATCGAAGTGTATGCGGGTGGCGCCACCGCCCCTGATTACGCCAAGGCGGTGAGCAGCTTCGACACCACCCAGCGCGACCGGCTGAATGCCGAAACCTGGAACATGCGCAAGCACCGCGATCCGTTCGCCGAACTCAGCGACAGCAAGGTGCCGCTGCATCGCGACGAAGATGTGCTCGATACCTGGTTCTCCTCGGCACTGTGGCCGTTCTCGACCATGGGCTGGCCCACTGAGACGCCCGAGCTGGCGAAGTACTATCCGACCGATGTGCTGGTCACCGGCTTCGACATCATCTTCTTCTGGGTCGCCCGGATGATGATGATGGGGCTGGAATTCACCGGCACCGAGCCGTTCCACACCGTCTACATGCATGCGCTGGTCCGTGACGAGAAGGGCCAGAAGATGAGCAAGACCAAGGGCAACGTCATCGACCCCCTGAACCTCGTCAACGAATACGGCGCCGATGCCACCCGCTTCACCCTCGCTGCCATGGCGGCGCAGGGCCGCGACATGCGCCTCGCCATTGCCCGCGTCGAAGGCTACCGCAACTTCGTCACCAAGCTTTGGAACGCCGCGCGCTTCCTCGAGATGAACGGCTGCGCCCGCATCGAAGCGTTCGACCCGCGGAAGAACACCCTGGCGATCAACCGCTGGATCGTCGGCTCGACGGCGCGCGCCGTGGCCAACGTGACTGCTGCGCTTGACGACTACCGCTTCAACGAGGCCGCCAACGCCGCCTATGATTTCGTCTGGGGCACCTTCTGCGACTGGTACATCGAGCTGGCCAAGCCCGTGTTCACCGGCGAGGACGAGGCCGCCAAGGCCGAAACCCAGGCGACTGCCGGCTTCGCGCTCGACCAGATCCTGAAGCTGCTGCACCCGTTCATGCCCTTCGTCACCGAAGAGCTTTGGGCCGAGACCGGCAAGACCGGACCGGCGCGCGAAAAGCTGCTGATCATTTCGGAATGGCCGGAACTGGCCGGCCTCGAGGATCCCGAGGCGCAGGCCGAACTGGACTGGCTCGTGTCGCTGATTTCCGGCATCCGTTCCGTCCGCCAGGAGATGAACGTTCCGGCCGGCGCCAAGGTGAAGCTGCTGGTGGTGGGAGCTGGAGAAGCGACCGGCACCCGCGTCGAAGCGAACCTCTCGGCGCTCACCCGGCTCGCCCGGCTCGAGAGCGTCGACTACACCTCCGATGTGCCGCGTGATTCCGCCCAGTTGATCCTCGGCGAAGCCACCTTTGTGCTGCCGCTTGCCGGTGTCATCGATCTGGATGCTGAGCGCGGTAGGCTGAAGAAGGACATCGCCAAGGAGACGGTCGAGATCGACAAGATCGACAAGAAGCTGAGCAACGAGCAGTTCCTTGCCAAGGCCGCCGAAGAGGTGATCGAAGAACAGCGCAGCCGCCGCGCCGAGGCGGAGGATCGCCGGGCCCGCCTGATCGAGGCGCTGTCGCGGCTGAGCTAAACGGAGCCGTCATGGGCGAAGCAATGCCGGCCAGCAACCAGCGCCAGCCGATCAAGGACTGGATGACCGTCGTCCAGTTCGACGGTCGCGGCGCGGTGCGCAAACTCGAGGAGGCCGAGGAGGCGTCGTTCGCCACGCCGGCCAAGGGTTTTGCGCTGATCTCGGGCAACTCGCGGGCACCGGAATTCAAGGTCTGGCTGAAGCATGAACTCGGCGATTTCAACGCCGATCTCATCACCGTGCCGTCGACCCGCAGTCGCTGCACCGTGCTCGGTGACCGGGCGCTGGTGGTGCTGCGCGTCGCCCGCCCGGGCGCCGATCCCGAAGATATCGGCCGGCAGTTGCTGACGCTGTGGATCGAGAAGGGGCGCGTCATCATCGCCTCCGAACTCAACATCGTCGAATTGCTCGGCATCGCGGCCTGGCAGCAGACCCACCATGCTCCTGTGTCGCCAGCCGACCTCGTCGCCCGACTGGCGCTGCGCGCCGCCGATCGCATGGAGCCACTGGTCGAGCGCATGGGCGACAATCTGGATGGCATCGAGGAAGCGCTGATCGCCAACTCCAATCAGGGATCGCGCACTCGCCTCGCGCAGCTCCGCCGCACGCTGATCAACATGCGCCGGCTGATCTGGCCGCAGCGCGACGCGCTGACCACGCTCGAAATCGAGGACCTGAGCTTTTTCACCGCGCGCGATCGCGTACGCCTGCGCGAGGCCGCTGCCCGGACCGCCCGTCTCGGCGACGAGATGCAGACACTGTCGGAGCGCGCGGTGCTGGTGCACGAACAGCTGCTCGATACCCGTGCCGAGCAGATGAACCGCACCATGCTGCTGCTCGCGGCGGCGACCGTGGTGCTGATGCCGCTCACCGTGATCAGCGGCATTCTGGGCATGAATGTCGAAGGCATCCCCTTCAACGACAGCCCGTACGCGTTTTGGGTCGTCACCGGTCTTCTCGGCGCGCTCGGCGTCACGATCTACCTGTTCATGCGCAATAAGAAATGGATGTAGGTCCCGCGGGGACTCACATTTCCGGCCGAACCCGGTGGCAAAGCGATAGTGACGGAGAGCTGCTGTTCGGCGCGTGACGAGGCCGCAGCCATTGCCTAAACTCCTCTGCAGTTTTGCAAAGGATTCACCGGCCTCGTGCTCAACCGGCTCTACATCGTCGTCGGCGTTATCGCGATCCTGCTGCTCGCCGCGGCCTTTGTCGTGCCCAGTTTCATCCCCTGGGGGCAATATCGCGACCGGCTCGCCGCCATCGCCGGCGAAGTGCTCGGCACCCCGGTGCGCATCGAGGGCGATGTGGCGTTCTCGCTGCTGCCGCAGCCCAAGCTGACCTTCTCCAATGTCAGCGCCGGTCCGGCGGACGCGCCCAGTCTGACGGTCGAGCGGGTGGAGGCGGATTTCTCGCTGATCGACTTCCTGCGCGACCGCTACAACGTCACCGAGCTGCAGCTTGATGGGCCGACCGTTTCCATCGACGTCGCGGCCGATGGCTCGGTAGACGCCGGCATCGCGCTCGCCCGGGCCGTGACCAGCAATATTTCCGTAGCCAATGCCGTGGTCAGCGGCGGCACCGTCAAGCTGCACGATGCGCGGGCCGGCCAGACCTACATTGCCTCGAACGTCACCGGCGAGCTGAAGCTCGAGGCGCTGCGCGGGCCATTCTCGTTCCAGGGTAACGGCAATGTCGATGGCGCCGTCTATGCGCTGCGCGTCACCACCGGCCAGCTTGACGTCGAAGGCGGTGGCTCGCTGGCCCTGAGCCTGAGGCCAGCCGACGAGCGCTTCACCCTTGCGGCAGAAGGGTTTCTGACCCCCGGGCTGACACCTGGCTTCACCGGCACCATGATCTATCGCCAGCCGCCGCTGAAGCCGGCCAAGGCGGGGGCGGAGGATGCGGGGCAGGGCGCCCTGGTGATGTCGAGCAAGGTCCAGGCCAGCCCCAGCAAGGTGCTGCTCTCCGACTACGTGGTGATCCCGGATGAGAACCGCGCCGCGACGCGCCTGTTGGGCGCCGCCGATGTGACGCTGGGCCGTGACATGGCGTTCAACGCGGTGATTTCGGGCGGCCTGCTGGCGCTGCCGCCTCGCGACGCAACAACCGAGCAGGCGGTCGAGCCATATGAGTTGATCCGGCTGCTGCGCGAATTGCCGTTGCCGGCGGCGCCGGGCATCCCCGGCACCATCGGCCTCGATGTGTCCGAGGTGAACCTCAGGGCCTTCTCGCTCCGCAATGTTCGTCTGGACGCGACGGCGCATGATGGGGGCTGGACGGTGCGCGGGCTCACCGGCGTGCTGCCGGGCGATACCCGCGTGGCGCTGGCGGGCGAGGTGACCACCGAGACCGGGCGGCCGGAATTCTCCGGCACGCTGTCGCTCAAGTCGCAGCGGCTCGATGCATTGGCGACGCTCTGGCGGAAGCCGGCCGACGGCAATCCGCTGTTCGGCATGCCCGGCTCGATCGAAGCCCGGGTCGACCTGGTCGGCGAGACCCTCTCGGTCAGCGACGGGCGGGTCGAGCTCGACGGCGAGGCACGGTCCTTCTCGGCGCAACTCGGGCTCGGCGCCGCGCCCGATCTCCACCTCACTGCCGATATGGGCCAGCTCGATGCCGGGCGCAGCGCCGCGTTGCTGGCCCTGCTACCCGACCTCAGCGCCGATGTGGCGTTTCCCGCGAGCTTCCCGAAGGGCGAGTTCGAGCTGGTCGCCGACAGCATGACACTGGGCGGACTCAACGGCCGGGCGCTCGCCGCCAAGGGCTCGTGGGACGGCGGCGTGCTGGTGGTCGATGACATTTCCGCCGGCGACCTCGGCGGCGCCAGGTTCAAGGCCTCGCTCACCGCCTTCGGCTCGCTCACCAAACCGGAGCTTTCCGGTTCAGGCACGCTCACCGTCGCCTCCGCCGACGCTCCGGCACTGGCGAGCTTTTATCGGGCGATCGGCGCATCACCCGCCTTGGCCGGCTTCCTGACCCCATCGCTGCCGGCCGACCTGGCGCTCCGCCTCGATGCGCCGAGCGGCGACGGGGCGCAAAGCCTCGCGATCTCCGGGCGGCTGGGAACCGCCGAGATCACCGCCGACGCCGAGTTGCGGGCCGGGTTCCTGCGCGCCCTGTCCGGGCCGGTGAAGCTGCGGCTCGACATGAAGTCGGCCGATGCAGCCGCGATGACCGCACAACTTGGCCTCGGCAACGCCAGCCTGTTCGCCGAAGGCGAGCCGGTGCACCTGGTGGGTGTCGTCGACGGCAATATCGCCAACAGCCTCGAGACCACCGTGCGGGTGCAAGGGGGCGGCAACTCCTTGGGTTTCTCCGGCAACTTCGTCGTCACCGACCCTGCCGCCTATAGCGGCAAGGGCACCGTCAAGGTGGCGCTCGCCGACCCCAGCGCATTCGCCGAATGGCTGGGGGCCGGCGGCGTCTCGCTGCCCGCCATCTCGGCCTCGGCGCGTGTCGATTTTGCCGGGCTGGCGGATATCGAGCTGTCCGGGATCAGCGGCACCTCCGGCACGCAGAGTTTTTCCGGCAACCTGAAATTGGCCAGTCGCGGCGCCACTCGCACCCTCAGTGGCAACATCGCCGCGGGGCAGCTGGAACTGGGCGGGTTGCTGCGCACCCTCACCGGACCAGCCTCGCAGCTCCCGGGCAACGGCATCTGGCCGGATGGCCCGCTCGCCGCCGGCGATGGGCCGCGCACCACCACCGGACGGGTTTCCGTCACGGCCCCCGTCGTGGCAGCGGCAGGCAAGCCATTGCTCACCGACCTCGCCTTCGATCTGGACTGGGATGCCACCACGACCCGGCTGAGGAGCCTCACGGGCAAGCTCGGCAACGGCTCGCTCGGCCTCGAGCTGGCTGTCTGCTGTTCGGGGCCGCTGGCCGACAAACAGGTAAGCGGGCGCCTCTCGCTGACCGGCGTATCGCTCGACAGTATCGCGCCGCCGCTGGTCGCCGATGCGCTCGACGGCACCCTCGATGGCTCCGGCCGGTTCGATGGCACTGGCGGTTCGGTCGCCGGCATCATCGGTGCGCTGACCGGCGAGGGCACTTACACGGTGAGCGGGCTGAAGATCGAACGGCTCGATCCGCAGGCGATCAGCCAGGTGGCCAATGTCGCGAACGTGCTCGAGATGCAGCCCGAGGAACTGAGCGCGCTGATCGAGGATCGGCTGGACGATGGACCGCTCCTCGCGCCGCAGGTGACCGGCAGCTTCACCATCGCGGGCGGCGTGCTGCGCAGCCCCAATCTCTCGATCGAAGGCGATAGCGGACAACTGTTCGGCAGCGGCTCGATCCGCCTCAACGATCTTGGGCTGGCTGGCGACTACGCCATTGCGCCGACCACTGTGACGCAGGCAGCGCTGGTCGACGCGGGCTCGGCGCGCGTCGCGGCGCGGCTGGGCGGCACGCTGCTGGCGCCCGAGCGAAAGTTCGATGTATCGAGCCTCGTCGACGCCATCATGGTCAAGGCCTACGAGGCCGAAGTGGCGCGGCTGGAAAAGCTGCGCGAAGCGGATGAGGCGCGTCGCCAGGCCGAGGAGGCCGAAAAAGCCCGGCTCGCCGCCGAAGCGGCCGCCATCCGCGCCGCCGACGAAGCCGCTACGAAGCAAGCGGCCGAAGAGGCTGCTGCGAAAAAGGCGGCGGAGGAAGCCGCAGCCAAGCAGGCGGCTGAAGCAGAGGCGGCGCGCAAGGCGAAGGAAGAGCAAGACCTGCGTAAGGCGCTGGATGAGTTCAACCGGCCGATGGATATCGGGTTGGGGAACTAGGACATCTCACCGTTTCGTTGAAACGATGAGATGTTCTAGTTCTTTGATTTGGTCGCGTTTTCGAACCGGAAAAGTCTGCAACTTTTCCTGAAAACGCCCTAGCCGCGATCACGATACCACGCCAGCACGGCCAGCCGCACCGCCGACGAGAGGTTGGGGGCCTCGCGCTCCTGGTCGATCTCGGCAATCAGCGCCGCAATGGACTTGCTGCCGGCAAGCGCCATCGCCTCGAGCCCGGCCCAGAATTCTGTTTCGATGGCAATGCTGGTGCGGTGCCCGGCGATGGTCAGCGAGCGCTTCTCCACCGCGCCGTCACTTCTTGCGGAAGCTGTCGAGGCTCACGACCTTTTCACCCTGCGCTTCGGGAGCGGCGGCAGGTTTGGGCGGTGCGCCCGCATGCGGCTCGTCCGCAGTCTCCGGCTCGGCCTCGGCGTCCTCGCCGGCCACGCGCTCGACATCGAACTGCAGGCCGAATTGGACTGAGGGGTCGAAGAAGCCCTTGATGGCCGAGAAGGGGATCGCCAGCAGTTCCGGCCGCCCGTCGAAAGAGAGTTCGACCTCGAAGCCGGTCTCGGTCACCCGCAGCGCTCCGAACTGGTTCTGCAGCACGATGGTCATTTCCTTGTCGTACTGCTCGAGCAGCCGCTGGCTCATCCGAACCCCGGGCGCCTTGGTGACGAAGGAGATGAAGAAGTGATGGTCGCCGGGCAGGCCAGTCCGCGCCACTTCGGACAGCACCTTGCGCACCACGCCGCGCAGCGCTTCCTGGGCCAGAATATCGTAGCGGATCAGGTCTTCAGCCATATCGTCCTTGCGTGCGGGGGAATCCCCGTAAGGGGCCATATCACCGCTGCGAGGCGTACAATTCAAGGCAAAACGGCAACGACAGCCCGCGATTTGCGGACGTGGGCACGGAGGCCGGCGGGTGAGGGAAGTGCAGGCTTCTGTTGCCAGGTGCCTGCGAACCCCGCCTGTCGGACTGCTAGGCCCGGAGGACTTCTAGTTCAGGTGCCGGCGCCGCATTAAGCAGCGATAGCAACCTTAGCATAGTTGTCGTTGGCAACTATTAGGATGGCCCGATATCGGTGGTACCATGCCGAGCAAAAGTCTAACCTTTACGCCCTTGTCGATCCTATTTCGTCCCCATGAGCCCGCCACGACGGGGAGTTCTGGTGGAGACGCCGGGTACCGCCCCCGGGTCCAATAGGTTTATTACGCTAGCCGTTTATCGCCATAGCCGTTGCCGGCAAGCCCTATATAGGCGCCTGCTCCGGCTAAGGGAAGGGCTCACACTGACCTAGGTCGCATGTGACGCTGGGCCCCCTTTCTGACTGTGAGCGACTTCCCATCAAGTCTCTGAAAAAGCTCGTCGCGCCATTCGATAGTGTCCTCCTCATTGCCGGCCGGCAACGGCAGGCCGTGCAGGTATCGTTGGCCGCCTCTTACGAAGCCAAAGGCCTGGGGCATCCGAGTGTGATACATCCCCACGAGTTGGGCTACGCCGCCGGTCGCCGGGTCATCGGCACTCTTGATCAAGTCGCAGAAGGCCGAGAAAATGGCGCGGCTCGTTCCACCTTGGTCTGAGCGGCCCCATCGGTCGGCATGCGCAGCCAACGACGCAGCGCCCGAACCAAGCGCGATCAGCAGTTGTGAGCCCTGCATCGAAACCACCTCCTCGCGGTCAAGCCACGAAGAGGTGGCTGCGGAATACGATGTGAGCCAGAGTCGAAAGCGTGCACGCGATCCGCGGCCGTCTCGCGAGGCGTGCAATACAGAGAAACTTGCGGTTGGTGCCTGGTGGCGCTGCTCGAACGAGGCGCGCAACACGCTTACCACCGCGTCGTGACGGCTGGCTGCATCTGATCCGGCCGAGAACAGCAGGGATGCGTCAGCGGCCTCCGTCAACTGGCCCAGCGCCAAGGCTGGGAAAAGGACATCGCCCGAATAACCGAAAAGGTCTGGATGGTTTCTGCAGAAGAATAGCTTCCTTCCAGCATCCCACCGTGCCGACGTGCCACTCCAGCTTATGCGACTGTCGCTGGCAAGATAGAGAGCTGATGGAGCTTGGGAATTGATAGCTATCCAGGCAACCAACGTTGTCATGTCTCAGCCGGCGGGTGCCTGGAGGGTATGTATCAGGATCTCGTATTGGCGAATTCGGCCCGGATGCGTGCGCGCAACGCCTCACCGCTTTCGCCTGCATTGTCGGAAATCAGCTTGAATCTGCCGGGTCCGCTGGGTGTGGAACTGTCCTTCGACCGCACTGAACTTTTCGGCGCTGCGGCGACCGATGATGAAGCGCCCGCTGTGAGATTCGCGTGTAATCTGCTTGCCCATGGCGTGAGTTATCACACCACAGGCCCCCCTGACAAAATCGATCGCGGCACATGCAGCAGTACCTAGACCTTCTCCGCGATGTCCTCGACAACGGCACCGATCGGCCCGATCGCACCGGCACCGGCACCCGTTCGGTGTTCGGCCGCCAGGCACGCTTCGATCTCGGCAAGGGCTTTCCGCTGCTGACCACCAAGAAGCTGCACATCAAGTCGATCGTCTACGAACTTCTGTGGTTCCTGCGCGGCGAGACCAATGTGCGCTGGCTGCAGGAGCGCGGCGTCAGGATCTGGAACGAGTGGGCCGACGAGAACGGCGATCTCGGGCCGGTCTATGGCTCGCAATGGCGGAGTTGGCCGGATGGGCGCGGCGGCACCATCGACCAGATTGCCAACCTGGTGAAGTCGATCACCACCAAGCCGGATTCGCGCCGGCATATCGTCACGGCCTGGAACCCGGCCGAAGTCGACGACATGGCCCTGCCGCCCTGCCACTGCCTGTTCCAGTTCTATGTCGCCGACGGCAGGCTCAGCTGCCAGCTCTACCAGCGCTCGGCCGATCTCTTCCTCGGCGTGCCGTTCAACATCGCCTCCTATGCGCTGCTCACCGAGATGATGGCGCAGGTGACCGGCCTGAAGCCGGGCGAGTTCGTACACTCGTTCGGCGATCTGCACCTCTACCACAACCACTTCGACCAGGTCCGGCTGCAGCTCAGCCGCGATCCGCGCCCGCTGCCGCGGCTGACCATCAACCCGGACAAGCACGACATCTTCGATTTCGAGTTCGAGGATTTCATGATCACCGGCTATGATGCGCACCCCTCCATCAAGGCCGAGATCGCCGTATGAGGATCCTGTCGACCGCCTTCATGCTCGCCGCTCTCGCCGCGGCGCCGACCCTTGCCAACGACACCATGTCGACGCTGGGCGCCGGCGGATTGGTGTTCGTCCAGACCGATGACGTGAAAATGCTGAGCGAGGATCTCTACGTCTCGCCCGAGCAGGTCCGGGTGAAATACCAGTTCCGCAACGAGGGCAGCGAAGACGCCGACGCGCTGGTGGCCTTCCCGATGCCCGACATCACTGGCGACGGCGACTTCATGGTGGCCATTCCCACCGAGGACCCCCAGAACATCTTTGGTTTCGAAACCCTGGTGAACGGCAAGCCGGTTGTCGCCGAGCTGCACCAATACGTGTTCGCCACCAATATCGACTACACCCAGTACCTCACCGATCTCGGCCTGCCGCTGACCCCCTATGGCAACGCGACGGTGAAGGCGATCAACGCTCTGGACGAGGCAACCAAGAAGGAGCTGCTGCGCCGCGCCCTGGTGATCCCGATGGAGTTTGACCAGGGGCAGGGGATGCAGACCGAGTATTTGCCGGTGTGGACGCTGCGCTCGACTTATAGCTGGGAGGCGCATTTCCCGGCCGGCGAGACGGTGACGGTGGAGCATCGGTACAAGCCGAGCGTCGGCGGCACGGTTGCCGTCACCTTCCTTGCCGCGCCGACGGAGGATTACGACCGCGCCGCCGAGTACAAGCGCAAGTACTGCACCGACGACAGCTTTATCAACACCGTCAGAAAGACCCTGCCGAACCCGGACGAGTCCTACGGCGCGCCGTTCACCGAGAGCTGGGTCAGCTATATCTGGTCGACCGGAGCCAACTGGGCCGGCCCGGTCGGCACCTTCCGCCTGACCATAGACAAGCTGCTGCCGCAGAACCTGGTGTCGTTCTGCTGGGACGGCAAGGTCACCAAGACCGGCCCGACGACCTTCGAGATGGAAGCCAAGGACTGGTGGCCGCCCTTTGGCCGGGAGCTCGAGGTGCTGATCCTCAACCGCCAGAACCCCGAACCCAATGTCGGCTGATGGCGACCATCAGTGAGCTGACCGAGCGGGTCGAACAGGTGTCCACCATCTACGCCGAGCGTTGCGACATCCGCCGCGACAACGACTGGTATGCGCTGAAGCTGCAGGAAGAGGCAGGCGAACTGGTGGCCGAGTATCTGCGCGGCTCCGGTCGCGGGCGCGTTGGCGAACGCACGGAGGCTGGCATTCGAGAGGCGCTGGAGAACGAGGCAGCGGATCTCCTGGCGCAACTGCTGCTGTTCTGCCGGCACAACGACATCGACGTCGAGGCCGCCCTTCAGCGCAAGTGGTTCGCCCACCTCAAACGCCTGGACGTCGTTCCATGAGTCTCGTCATCCGCAGCGCTGGCCCCGATGATGCCGCGCTGATCATCCGGTTCATCGCGGCCTTGGCCGCGTATGAAAGGCTGTCGCACGAGGCGAAGGCCACCGAGGCGGACATCCTCCGCGACCTGTTCGGAGCCGACCCAAAGGTGTTCTGCGAGATCGCCGAATGGCAGGGCAGGCCGGTCGGCTTCACACTCTGGTTCTACACCTACTCGACCTTCCAGGGGCGCCACGGCATCTGGCTCGAGGATCTCTATGTCGATCCCGAGGCGCGCGGCTTGGGCGTCGGCAAGGCCTTGCTGGTCAACCTGGCGCAACGCTGCGTGCGCGAGGGGCTCGGCCGGTTCGAGTGGTGGGTGCTCGACTGGAACGAGCCCTCGATTGAGTTCTACAAATCGCAGGGCGGCATCATGCAGGACGAATGGACCAAGGTCCGGGTCGACGGCGCGGCGCTGGCGCGGCTGGGCAGCCCGTGAGCGTGACGGTGGCGATGATCGCGGCCGTCGGCGAGAACGGCATTATTGGCTCGGACGGCGCCATCCCGTGGCGGCTGCCCACCGATTTCGCGCACTTCAAGCGCACCACCATGGGGAAGCCTTTGCTCATGGGGCGCAAGACCTTCGAAAGCATAGGCAAGCCTTTGCCGGGCCGCACCAATATAGTAGTGACGCGGCAACCAGGCTATCAGCCGGATGGCGTGCTGGTGTTCCACAGCCTCGCCGCAGCACTCGCTCACGCCGAGAAAATCGCCATTGCCGACGGTGTTGACGAAGTCATGATCGGCGGCGGCGGCGAGATCTATCGCGAGGCCATGCCGTTAGCGGAGCGACTTTACGTCACACATGTGGCGGCGTCGCCGTCCGGCGATGCTCGGTTTCCATTGATCGATCCCAAGCAATGGGAAGTAGAAGCGGTGCCTGAACTGTTGCGCACCGACCGGGACAGCGCCGATTTCACGGTAAAAGTCTATCGTCGGCGTGAACCACCCGCACGTTGATCGCGCGGGAACGCTTCCTTATATAGGGCAGCAATCGATAATCCGGCTGAAAGGTGGCGTATGCCCTGGGACAACAATACGGGCGGGGGAGGCCGCAACTCCAACAACGGCGGACCCTGGGGTCAAGCGCCGGGTGGCGGGGGTAGCGGTGGTGGCGGCGGTGGTGGCCGCCGGGGCGGCGGTTCGCCGAACCTCGAAGAGATTCTGTCCCGCGGCCGCGACCAGTTCCAGGGTGGTATCCCGGGTGGCCGCTGGACCATCATCGGCGCCGTTCTGGCCCTTGGCGCCTTCTGGGTCGCCAATTCCATTTTCACGGTGCAGGAGCAGGAATGGGCCGTGAAGCTGCGCTTCGGCCAGCCCGTCCAGACTGTTCCGGCGGGCCTGCATTTCGCGCTGTGGCCGATTGAAACGGTCGAGCGGGCGCCTCGCTCCGAAAACCGCACCATCATCGGTTCGGTCGGCACAAACAGTGCGCAGGCGAACGAAGGCCTGATGCTCTCGAGCGACCAGAACATCGTGAACGTGAGCTTCTCGGTTCTGTGGTCGGTCAGCGACCCCGTGGCCTACTTGTTCAACGTGCGTGATCCGGACGACATGGTGCGTTCGATCGGCGAAAGCGCCATGCGCGAGGTCGTGGGCCAGCGCCCCGTGCAGGACGTGTTCCGCGACGACCGCGCCGGTATCGCCAACGACGTGCGCGGCATCGTGCAGTCGATCGTGCAGAGCTACGGCATGGGCGTGACGGTGTCGCGCGTTGCCATCGAGCAGGCTGCACCGCCGAGCGAAGTCGCCGACGCGTTCAACGAAGTACAGCGTGCCGGGCAGGACGAGGAGCGCTTCCAGGAAGAGGCGCGCCAGTACACCAACACGCTGCTCGGTGACGCCCGCGGCCAGGCTGCGCAAATCCGCGAAGACGCGGCAGCCTACAAGAACCGTGTCGTGCAGGAAGCAGAAGGCGAGGCGGCTCGCTTCCTCTCCATCTACCAGGAGTACGCCAAGGCGCCGGAAGTGACGCGCAAGCGTCTGTTCCTCGAGACCATGGAACAGGTGCTGGGCGGTTCGGAGAAGGTGCTGATCGACAAGAACTCGGGCGGCTCGGGCGTTATTCCCTACCTGCCGCTGCCGGAGATCCGGCCGAACTCGACACTTAATAGTACGCCGTCCACTCCCGCAGACGCGACGGTGAGGTAAGCCATGAACAGACTGATCATTCTCGGCATTGCCGTCGCCGCACTGCTCTACATCTTCGTGTCGTCGATCTTCGTGGTCAACGAGCGCGAGCAGGCCATCGTCATGCGCTTCGGGCAGATCACCGACGTGAAGACCGCGCCGGGGCTCTACTTCAAGATCCCGACAGACTTCGTCGACACCGTCCAGATCGTCGAAGACCGCTTGCTGCGCTATGACAAGGCCAACATGAGCGTGCAGGTGTCCGACGGTAAGTTCTATATCGTCGACGCATTTGCCACCTATCGCATCTCCGATGCGCGCGTGTTCCGTTCGCGTGCCAGCGGTGACCTGCGCGTGGTGGACGACCGGCTTTCCACTTTGTTCGACGACGCGCTTCGCCAGATCTATGGCCGGCGCGATTTCACCGCGGCGCTGTCCGAACAGCGCCCGGAAATGATGCGCGAGGCGCGCGATCTGATCCGTCCGGACATGGCCCAGCTCGGTGTCGAGATCGTCGACGTGCGTATCCTCAGGACCGACCTCGATCCGAACGTCTCGGCCGTGACCTACAACCGCATGCAGGCCGAACGCCTGGCCGAAGCCGCGCTGTTGCGCGCCCGTGGTCAGGAAGCGGCACAGACTGCCCGAGCCATCGCCGATCGTCAGGCCGTCGAGGTGCTCTCGGCTGCCCGTCGTGACGCGGAAATCCTGCGCGGCGAGGGCGATGGCCAGCGCAGCCAGATCTTCGCCGATGCCTATAACCGCGACACCGACTTCTTCGATTTCTATCGCTCGATGCAGTCGTACCGCGCGGCGCTGGGCCCCAATGGCACCACCATGGTGCTGTCGCCGGACTCGGAATTCTTCCGGTTCTTCCAGAACCAGAACCCCGACAACGTGACGCCGCCGCCGGAAGCCGCGAGCACCCAGATCCCGGCGACGCCGCTGGTCGAGGAACCGGCCGCGGACTCGCCGGTCCTCAATGTACCGGCGACCGATACGCCGGCGATCACCGCTCCGGCGGAGACGGCGCCGGCCGCAACCGCTCCGGCGACCCCGGCTCCGGCCGAAACTGCACCGGCAACCCCGGCGCAGTAAATGCTCGAGCTCTTCTCGGCACTGGCCCTCGTGCTGGTCCTCGAAGGGCTCGTCTACGCCGCGTTCCCCGAACAGATGAAGAAGTTGCTGGCGTCGATGCAATCGACGCCAGCTTCAACCATTCGTGCGGCAGCGCTGGCTTGCGCCGGGGTCGGACTTGTTCTCTTGTGGCTGCTCCGGGGCTGAATGCGACAGGCGCAGCTGCGGCTGAGTCGTTGCAGGAGAAGTGAATGCGTGCTGCCGGTCGGGTATTGCGGTCTCTGGCCGTCGCGGGGGCGCTGGTCCTGTCGGTGGCGGTAGCGCCGGTGGCCGCCAAGGGCCCGGAATCGGTGGCGGCGCTGGCCGAGAAACTCTCGCCGGCCGTGGTCAATATCGGCACGTCGCGGCGCGTGCCCGGCGGTGGCGGCGTGCCGTTCCCCGATCTGCCGGATGGCTCGCCGCTCGAAGACCTGTTCGATGAGCGCAACCCGAACAATGGGCTGGGCGAAGAGCAGATGCAGGAGGCGCGCAGCCTCGGTTCCGGCTTTATCATTTCCGCCGACGGCATCGTCGTTACCAACAACCATGTCATCGAGGGCGCGGAGGCGATCGAGGTCTATTTGACCGACGGCACCCGGCTATCGGCCAAGATCGTCGGCAAGGACGACAAGACCGATCTCGCCGTGCTGAAGGTCGACGCCGGCCATGAATTGCCGTTCGTCGAGTTCGGCGACAGCGATGGCGCGGTGGTTGGCGACTGGGTGATGGCGATCGGCAACCCGTTCGGGCTCGGCGGCTCGGTGACGCTGGGCATCGTTTCGGCGCGCAACCGCGATATCCAGTCCGGCCCCTACGACCAGTTCATCCAGACCGACGCCGCGATCAACCAGGGCAATTCCGGCGGTCCGCTGTTCGACATGGATGGCAAGGTGGTCGGCATCAACACCGCGATCATCGCGCGCGGCGGCTCGTCTCTCGGCATCGGCTTTGCCGTGCCGGTAAACCTGGCGCGGCCGGTGATCGACCAGTTGGCCGAGTTCGGCGAAACCCGTCGCGGCTGGCTGGGCGTCGGCATTCAGGAAGTCAGCGAGGATATCGCCAGCAGCCTGGGGCTGAAGAGCTCCGCCGGAGCGCTGGTGATCGATGTCACCAAGGGCGGACCGTCCGAGGGGCAGGTGGTCGAGGGCGACATTATCCTCGAGTTCGACAGCAAGCCGATCGCTCGCATGCGCGACCTGCCGCGCGTCGTCGCCGAGACCGAGGTCGGCAAGGCCGTGCCGGTCAAAATCCTGCGCAACGGCGCCGAACAGACCCTCAGCATTACCCTGGGCCGGCTTGAGCTCGGCGAGCAGTTGATCGCCAAGAACAACGCTCCCGCGACGACCGCACCGGCGCCGGCGCCGCAGGAGACGGTGGCCGAGCCCGATGCGCCGCCGCCGGGCCTTGCCGACGTCGTGGGTTTCGACGTGGCATTGCTCGATGATGCGAGCCGCGCCGAGTACGGCATTGCGCCGGAGGAGGACGGGATCGTCGTCACCACGGTCAAGGCCGGCAGCGACGCCGATCAGAAGGGTTTCATTGCCGGGCTCCTGTGACTGAAGTGAACCAGAAGGAGATCGGCACCGTCGATGAGCTCAAGGAACTGGTGGGGCAGGCCAAGGAAGCCGGCCGGCCAGCCGTACTGTTCAAGGTGATCGACCCGACCGGCACCAGCCGCTTCATCGCGGTGCGGCTGAGTTAGAGCGCTTCTAGACGAAGGTCAGGGCGCATTAGCTAGCCCACCCACGGTGTCACCCTGGCGAAGGCCCATATGCGCTAAGTTGCGATCGTGCCCTACTCACCGGCTGTCATCCCAGCGAAAGCTGGGGACCTATCCATCCGCCAGCACGAGCTGCGAGTTGGGTCCGCTGCTTTCGCAGGGATGACACCGAGTTTGGGGCGATGTCGAGCGGCGAGCCCGCTGATGCGTGCATCATCCTGAGATGTTGCGGGTGAGCCCAGCAGATCAGGCCCCTAAAGCCTCAGCCGGTAGAGGACGTGCGGCCGAAGCGGGTTGCCCGGGGGCACCGTCACATCGTCGAAGTCCTCGGCGGGATCGTGCTGCATGCCGAGCTTTTCCATCAGCCGGCGCGAGGGCGTGTTGATCGCCGAAGTGTAGCCGACCACCTGCTGCGCCGGCAGCCGGCCCGGAGCCCAGGCGAGGCAGGCGGTTGCCGCTTCGAACGCCAGGCCCTGGCCCCAATAGGGGCGCCCGAAAATCCAGCCGATCTCGATCTGGCGTCCGCCGGGGATTTCCGCGTCGGTTGAGGAAAAGCCGATGCCGCCCACCAGCGCATGGTCGGCACGGCGTTCAACGGCGACGAAGCCAAAGCCCTGTGCCTGCAACGCCGCCTTCGCACTCCGCAACGATCGCATCGGACTCGTCGGGCGTGAGGATGGCCGGCCAGTAGTAGCGGCGCACCTCGGGATCGGCATTGGTCACCGCCCATGGAGCAAGATCCGCCGCTTGCCAGGGCCGCAGTAGCAATCGCGGGGTTTCGATCCTCATCCGCCGACCGCCGGATTGGCGATCCGGTACACCACGTGCGGCCGCAGCGGGTGGCGTGGCGCAAGTCTGGGGTGCTCGAAATCGGCATCAGCATCGCGCAGCATGCCGAGCTTGGCCATGACCCGCTGGCTGGGCAGGTTCCCGGCAAAGGTGAAGGCGACGATCTCGGGTAGGTTGAGCGTCGCAAAGCCGTAGTCGAGCCAGGCGCGAGCACCCTCCGGCGCGAGGCCCTGGCCCCAGAACGCCTTGTCGAACTGCCAGCCGATCTCGACCGCCGGCGCGCCGCGAATGGCGGCGCTGGTCTCGTCGGGGATGTAGCCGATGCCGACAAGGCCGACGAACTGGCCGGTCGATCTGAGTTCGGCCGCGCCGAAGTGAAAGCCCACCGCCGCCTGTTTCTCGATCGAGAAGGCCAGTTGCGCCTGCGCCTGTTCCGGCGTGGCGGTCGAGGGGTAGAACCGGCGGACTTCGGGATCGCCGAGCACGGCAGCCAATGCAGCGTGGTCGCGGCTCTCCCAGGATCTGAGGATGAGCCGCTCGGTCTGCAGCCTCACCTGACGATATCCTCGTCGGTAAAGCCTTGCAGGTAAAGCAGGGCGGTGAGGTCGCCGTGGTCGATGCGGATGCCCGCCTCGGCCGCCACATGTGGCTTGGCGTGAAGCGCCACGCCGAAGCCGGCGGCCTTGATCATGTCGAGGTCGTTGGCGCCATCGCCCACTGCCATGGTCGCACTCATCGGCAGGTTGCGCTCGGCGGCCAGGGCCTCGAGCCGGTGCAGCTTGGTCGACTTGTCGACGATCGGAGTTCGACCGTGCCGGTCAGTCGTTCGCCGTCGAACTCGAGCACGTTGGCGATCGCCTCGTCGAAGCCGATTCGCTTGGCGAAGTAATCGGCAAAGAAGGTGAAGCCGCCAGACACCAGCGAGGTGTAGGCGCCGTAAGCCTTCATCGTGTGGATCAGCGCCCGGCCACCCGGCGTGAGGGTGATGCGTTCGCGGCGGATCTCTTCGATGGCGGCGCGTTCGAGCCCCTTGATCAACGCCACGCGGGTGCGCAGCGCCTGCTCGAAATCCAGCTCACCGTTCATGGCGCGCTCGGTAATCGCCGCGACCTCGGCCTTGATGCCGACCGCATCGGCGAGCTCGTCGATGCATTCCTGCTCGATCATGGTCGAATCCATGTCGGCGACCAGCACCTGCTTGCGGCGGCCTTCGGATGGCACCAGCGCCACGTCCACCGGCCGGTTGCCGATGACGGCACGCGCCGCGGCGACCGGATCGGCGGCTCTCGGCGCCTCGATCTCGCAGGCGATGCGCTGGTGCAGCCAGTTGATCTCACCCTTGGTCTCGTGCTGGATCGCCGCCACCAGCGCCGAGTCAATTGCGGGGTCAGCCGGGTTGGCGATGAGACAAAGTACCGTCATGTGCGTGAGAAAGGCCTGAGCAGGATGGGCAAAAGCCCGGAAAAGCGCGCGGTGTTGATAGCGGGTCCGACTGCCAGCGGCAAGTCGGCGCTGGCGCTCGAGATGGCGCGCCAGCAGGGTGGGGTGATCGTCAACACTGATGCGCTGCAGGTCTATGACATATTGCGGTTGCTGACCGCGCGTCCGTCCGAAATCGAAATGGCTGGCGTACCGCATCGGCTCTACGGCACGGTCCATCCGTCAACGCGTTTCTCCACCGGCGAGTGGGCCCGTGCGGCGGCCGTCGTGATCGCCAGGGAAGCCGGCCGGCCCCTGATCTTCGTGGGTGGTACCGGGCTCTATTTCGATGTGCTCACCACCGGCTTCGCCGATGTGCCGGAGGTGCCGGCCGAGGCCCTGGCGGCCGCCGAGGCCGAGGTCGAGGGTCTGGATCGGGAAGGGCGCGGCAAGCTCATCGCCGCCCGTGATCCGGTCATTGCTGGGCGCCTGAAAGCTCCCGATCCGCAGCGGGTGATCCGGGCGCTTGCCGTGCTGCATGCGACGGGCCGTTCGCTTGCCAGCTTCCAGGACACAGCACAGCGAGGACTGCTCGATGGCTTCGCCCTCGAGCGCATGGTGCTCAACCCTGATCGCGAGCTGCTGCGCCAGCGCATAGCGCGCCGCTTTGCGACGATGTTCGCAAGCGGCGCAATTGCAGAGGTAGAGGCGCTGCTGGCGCTGCAGCTCGATCCGAGCCTGCCGGCGATGAAGGCCATCGGCGTGCCTGAGATCACCGCGATGCTGGCCGGGGAACTCGACGAAGCGGCGGCCATCGAGCGCGCTGTCATCGCCACGCGGCAATATGCCAAGCGCCAGCGCACCTGGTTCCGCAACCGCATGGCGGATTGGAACTGGATCGTGCCTTAGGTGACGTCGATCCGGGTTGCGCCGGTGGTGCGTTCGAGATCGGCCGCGGTGATCTCGAACACCGAGCGCGGGTCGCCGGCGGCCGCCCACACCGTGCCGTATCCGTGCAGCGCGTCGTCGAGATAGGTGCTCAGCGGGGCAGGGTGCCCGTAGGGCGGGACGCCGCCGATCGAAAAGCCGGTATGGAGTTTTACGAAATCCGCATCCGGCCGCTCCAGCACTTCGCCGATGCGCTGGCCGGCGCGCTTTTCGTGTACGCGGTTGCTGCCCGAGACCAGCAGCAGATACGGCTTGCCGCTGTCTTTACCGCGGAACAGCAGCGACTTGACGATACGGCCGACCTCGACGCCGAGCGCGTCGGCCGCCATCTGCGCCGTGGTCGCCAGCTGTTCGAGCACGATCACCTGCGCCGGCAGGTCGTGGCGGGCGAGGGCATCGGCAACGCGCTGTTCGGCGGGTTTGAGCTGAGACATGGGAAGGGTCCTAAGCAGGGAGGGCGACAGTCTTCATCAGCCGGAGCCGCCCGCGCAGGGCGAAGCGGCTGACCAGCAATAGCGCGACGAAAGCGAGGCCGGTCGCCAGGCCCAGCCACACCCCGACGCCACGCAGGTTGAGCACGAAGCCCAGCACATAGGCGGTCGGCAGCCCGACGCACCAGTAGCCGAAGATGGCGAGCAGCATCGGCGTGCGGGTGTCGGAGAGGCCGCGCAGCGAGTGGGCGGCCACCACCTGGGCGCCATCGACCAGCTGGAAGATGCCGGCAATGCCGAGATAGGTGGCGGCGAGCATCAGCGCCGTGGCATTGGCGGGGTCCGAGCGATCGAGGAAGATCGTCACCAGCGCGTGCGGGACGGCGAGGAACAGCGCGGCGGTCAGCGCCATGAAACCGGTGCCCATGACGATCGCCGTCCAGCCGGCGAGCCGCACCCCTTCGGTGTCGCCCCGGCCATAGGCGAGGCCGACGCGCACCGTCGCGGCCATGCCGAGGCCGAGCGGCACCATGAAGGCGGTCGATGCCAGCTGCAGCGCCACCGCATGGGCGGCGGTCTCATTGGTGCCGAGCCGTCCCATCAGGATGGCGGCCACCGAGAACAGCCCGACTTCAGCCGCAACGGTAAGTCCGATCGGCAGCCCGACCTTCAGGATCTCGAAAAAGCGCGGCCAGTCGGGCTTGAAGAAGCGCACCAGGATGTGGAAGCGCTTCAGCTTTCTATGCGTCACCACATAGCCGAGCAGCGCCAGGAACATCATCAGGTTGACGAGGCCGGTAGCGATGGCCGCGCCGCGCAGCTCGAGGCGCGGGAGGCCGAAATGGCCGAAGATCAGCGTATAGGCGAGCAGCGCGTTGACCAGCACGCCGATCACCGTGACGACGAGGATCACCCGGGTCGCCGCGAAGGCGGAAAGGAACGAGCGCACCACCATGATGCCGAGCGCCGGATAGAGCATCCAGAAGCCGGCGAACATGTAGCTCTCGGCCAGCCCCGTTACTTCCGGATCCTGCCCGATGGCGAGGTAGATCGGGCGGATGCTGAGGACGATCGGCACCAGCAGCGTTGCCACGAGAATCGCCACCCAGAAGCCCTGCCGGACAATGCGGCGCACCGCCTTGGTGTCGCCGCGACCCCGAGCCTGCGCCACCAGCGGCGCGACGGCGCCGACAATGCCGATGCCGGTCAGCTGGAACGGCACAAGGAAGGCGCCGGCCAGCGTGCCGGCGGCCAGATATTTCGGGCCGAGCCAGCCCATCAGCACCACATCGGTGGTGAACAGGAGGTTCTGCGCCAGCTGCGCAATGATCAGCGGCCAGGCCAGCGCAAAGCTGGCGCGAAGCTCTGTTGCCCATCTGTTGTCAGGCGCGGAAGCATCGGTGCCGGATACCGGCGCCGTTGTCGGCTCATTCATAGTGGTAATCCCAATCGCGTGGGACCCTTACCTCAGCCAACGATTTGCCTCAAGTTCGTGCGGAACCTATGGCCATGCCACGCATTGTCGTCGTGGGCTCGCGTCTAACAAACCTCCCGGAGGGTATTCATGCGTAAAGTTCTATCCATCGCCGTGGTTCTGGCTGGGGCGTTGACGCTCGCGGCGTGTTCGACCACCGAGAAAACCGCCAGCACCGGCGCGATCGCGGGTGCGGTGATCGGTGGCGTGACCACAGGTACTGTCGGCGGCGCCCTGGTTGGCGCCACGGTGGGCGGCATCAGCGGTGCCGTGGCCGGCGAACTCATCGGCCGCTATCGCGACGACCCGACCAGATGCGTCTGGGAAGATCGCAATGGTCGCCGCTACCTCGCTCCGTGCTCGCCGAACGGCTGATCCGGCAGGCAGATTTGCTCAACGGCCCGGCGGGAAACCGTCGGGCCGTTGGTTTTGAGCGCTCCTGTTGAGCCAGGGCTGCGGGCACCGGCTGACAATCTTTGCTGCCGGCCTTGAATAAGGCGCATTAGTGGCAGATATATCCGGGCACGTTTCGCTTCCATCCTGCGCTACCAGCTCGGTCCGCTCGCGGTCCAATTGGCTACCTCTTGATATTGTGAACGTTTAGACCCGGCCGGCATGTCGCCGACCGAGGAACGCGTGCAAAGCAGGAAGATCCTGCGCACGGCAATAGAAAGGGGGCCATCATGATCGAGGGCACCGTCAAGTTCTTCAACACCACCAAGGGCTTCGGCTTCATTCAGCCGAACGATGGTTCGAAGGACGCATTCGTGCACATCTCCGCCGTCGAGCGCTCGGGCCTGTCGACCCTCAACGAGGGTCAGAAGGTCAGCTACGAGCTGCAGACCGGCCGCGATGGCAAGGTTTCGGCGACGAACCTGAAGGCGCTCTAAAGCGCATTGAGGAAAAAGCCTGTCGTCGCGAAGGCGGGGATTGCAGACTTTTCCGGTTCGAAGGCGCGTCCAATAGAGAACGCCCCGTGGCGCTGAGGCACTTGTCCTGACGGCGCAACGATGGAAAAGGCCCCTCACGGGGCCTTTTTTGTTGTCTGGTTCCTCGGCTACGGCTTCAACCCGGCCGGAACCGGCGGCGCCTCGTAGCGCACCGTGATCTGCACCCGGCCATTGCCCGCAAGGTACGGGTCATTGGGGAACAGCGGCTCGGAGGTGGCGCTGCCGTTCACCGCCCGGATCCGGTCGTCCGATAGCCCGAACTCGCCGAGGATCGCCCGCACCGCGTTGGCCCGGTCGCTCGACAGGTCCCATGCGCCATAGCGCGGGTTGTCGTAGACCGCGCCGGCGGCGGTGTGGCCGGAGATGGTGATCTGGTTGGAGAGCTTCTGCAGGATCGGGGCGAGCGCTGCGATGGCCTTGCGGGTCGACTTATAGGGGTATTTCGACCCCTCGGGGAACATCGGCCTACCTTCCTGGTCGATGATCTCGATATTGAGCCCGTTCTCGGTCTCGCGCACCAGGAGGTTATCGGCGATCTTGGTGATGTCGGGCATAGCCTGCCAGGCTTGCCGGATGCTGGCGGCCGCCGCGTGATAGTCGGCATTGTAGCGGGACTCGAGCGTCACCGTCGAAGCACGGATGGCGTCGTAGTCGCTGCCGCCGATCTCGGCCACACCACCACGCGATTCCATCTTCGGCCCGGCTTCGCTGCTCTCGGGGGCGGTCAGCGCGTCCTTGTTGGATTCGACCGCGATCTTGGCGCCGTCTTCGGAGAAGGCCAGCCCGCCCATCACACCACCGGCGCCACTGTTGCTTTCGCTGACATTGGGTGGCGCGAAATAGTCGGCAAGGCCCTTCTTCTGCTCCGGCGTCGTCATGCTGATCAGCCACAACAGCAGGAAGAACGCCATCATCGCCGTCACGAAGTCGGCATAGGCGATTTTCCAGGCGCCGCCATGATGGACATGGGCGGCCTTCTTGACCTTCTTGATGATGATGGTCTGGTCGTTGCGCGCCATGGCTCAGGCCCTCACGATGCCGGCAGATTGGCGGTGGCTTCGTCGATCTCGGCGAAGGTCGGCCGCACTTCGGACATCAGGGCCTTGCGCGCGAATTCTACGGCGATCGCCGGGGCATAGCCCGACATCTGCGCCAAGAGGCCGACTTTCATCGAAAGGAAGTATTTGGACTCGGCCTCGAAGATGTTGCGCAGAGACTGCGCCATCGGACCGAAGAAGCCATAGGCGACGAACACCCCGAGGAAGGTACCGACCAGCGCGCCGCCGATCATGTGGCCCAGCACTTCGGGTGGCTCGCTGATCGAGCCCATGGTCTTGATAACGCCGAGCACCGCGGCGACGATGCCGAGCGCCGGCGTGCCGTCGGCCAGAGCCTGCACGGCGGAGACGAGCCGCTCGTTCTCCTGATGGTGCGTCTCCAGTTCCTCATCCATCAACGCTTCCATCTCGTGGGCAACGTTGCTGCCCAGCGTGACCATGCGCAGGTAGTCGCACATGAACTCGACGGCGTGATGGTTCTTGGCGAAGGTCGGGAAGCGCTGGAAGATCGACGAGTTGCCTGGGTCCTCGATATGCGGCTCGAGCGCCAGCACGCCCTTGGCCTGCACCAGCTTGTAGAGCGTGAACTGCAGCCCGAGCAGTTCGACATAGGCGGCCTTGTCGTAGCGGGGGCCGCGAAACAGGATGCCGAAGATGCTGGCGGTCTGTTTCAGCACCGGCCCGGTATTGCCGATGATGTAGGCACCGAACGCCGCACCCAGAATGATCACCGCCTCGAACGGCTGGATCAGCACGTCCAGCTTTCCGCCCATGGCGAGATAGCCGCCGATGACGCTGGCAATAATGATGACGATGCCGATGATGAGACGCATAAAAACAGGACCCGCGCTACTAAATCAGGGACAGGTGTCCTGCGAACCCGAGGCAAGCGATCGGCGCGGTCCGACCCGGCTGCCCTCTATGTTCGAAGCGACTCCTGTCTGCTTCTCGACATCCGCCCGAAGCCGCGCGGTATCTCAGTCTTTTCGGCGCCCTTCATCGGCGCCTTTGTTCAGCCGCCAATCTGCTATGCCGCGGTTAAGGTTCGGCTAATGGCAGGGTGCGGAAACGCGGCAGACTGACGCGTTGGGGTCCTCGTGGGGAAGTAACTGCACGAAGGAAAACGCCGGACCGATAATTTCGCATCTGCCCCCATTAGAAGCATTCAAATCCGCCCCGGAATGCGGCATAGCTGCCGTACTGGTATGGTAGGGATTTTGAGGAGCTTCCCGTTGAAGATTACAGACCTGAAATGCGCGATCATCGCCAACAGCCCGGTGATCCGCATCACCACCGATGAGGGCATTACCGGTTGGAGCCAGATCGAGACCCCCAAACCCTACGTCAAGCCGCAGGTGCTGCAGCTGAAGGATTGGATCGTCGGGCAGGATCCGCGCGACGTCGAGCGCGTCATGCGCCGCATCCGGGTGCGCGGCGGCTTCAAGCCGTTCGGCTCGGCGGTCTCGGCCATCGAGCATGCGCTGTGGGACATTGCCGGCAAGGCAGTCGGCGCCCCGGCTTACCGCCTGCTCGGCGGCAAGGTGCGCGATCAGGTCCGCACCTACCGCACGCTGTATCAGGCTGAGGTCCCGGGCGGCGCCGAGCATACCCCTGAGGGTTACAAGCGCTGGGCCGAGTACGGCAAATCGCTGAAGGGCGAGTTCACCCTGTTCAAGCTGCCCAGCGCCTACCACTCGTCGATGGTGCGGGATTTCCCGGATTTCTTCTATGGCGAGGTGCAGGAAGACGCGCCGTTCCCGTACCCGCACAAGGGCACGATGACCAAGGAAGGCTTTGACCACCTCGTCGCCTGCATCACCTCGGCCCGCGAAACGCTGGGCAAGGGCTACAACACCGCGGTCGATGCCGGCCCGGGCTTCATGCCGCTCGATGCGCTGCGCCTTGCCAAGGCGGTCGAGCACCTGCATCTCTTATGGATCGAAGACACCGTGACCGGCGACTATTCGCCCTACGTCAACCCCGACGTCTACAAGGACGTGACGCACCACACCACGACGCCGATCCATACCGGCGAGCAGATTTACCTGCGCCAGCACTATAAGCAGCTGATCGAAAGCCACGCGGTCAACGTCATCGGCCCCGACCCCTGCGATGTCGGTGGCCTCGCCGAGATCAAGTGGGTGGCCGAGCACGCCGACCTGCATGGCATCGCCATCGCGCCGCACGGCACCGCCAACGGCATCCTTGGTCTCGCGGCGCTGATCCAGGTCTGCGCCACCATGCCGGACAACCTGATCGCCTTCGAGTACCCGGCCCGCTTCGAGCCGTTCTGGTACGATATTACCGAAGGTTTTGAGGGCATGCCGGTGAAGGGCGGGCTGATCGACGTACCGGATCGTCCGGGCCTCGGCGTCAACCTGATCGCCAAGGAAGCCAAGAAGTACCTCGAGGACGGCGACGAGAACTTCTTCGACTGAGGTTACAATCGCACAGTGGTGGGAAGGCTCCGGCGCCGGTGCGGGCCGCCCCCCACCCTTGATCCCTCCCCGCAAGGGGGAGGGAGACGCGGACTGTGATGCCAGTGTTTTGGTCTCCCTCCCCCTTGCGGGGAGGGGACAGGGGTGGGGGTCGGCATCCACTGGCCACCGTGGTTTCGACGGGAGCAAGGTTACCCCGCCCGCCTAGCCCCCTCATACACCGCGACCAGCCGATCAATCGTCATGTTCCAGCCGGCGATCATGCCGCAGTTCATCCACCAGTCGACCCGTTCGGCGGTGTACTGGTCGGGGAACTGCACCTCAAAATCCATCACCGTCTGGGCGCCGAACGGCGTGAACCGGATGGTGACCAGCGGGCTCTCGTCGAGATTGTCGAGGTCGAGTTCGGGCCAGCCGCCGACGGCGCCCCAGTAGAACACCAGCTTCCTGCCGGGTACGATCTCGCGGTAGACGCCACCGGTGAAGTAGCGCTTCTCGAGTGTCTCCACCATTTCCTGTCGCCACTGCCCGCCGACCCTCAGATCGACCGTCGCCGGTGCGCCGGTGTGCTGGTCGGGGTTGAAATACCAGTCGAGATAGGCCGGATCGGTCCAGGCCTCGAACACCACGCTGGCCGGCGCCGCGAAGGTGCGTTGCAGGGTCATTCCGCGATCGAGCAGATAGGTAGCGGACATGTTACTGATCTCCCTTGGGCTTTGTCGCGTCGGCACGCGCCGCCATCATGGCCTTGAGCTGCGTGTCGAGCCGGTCGAAGCGGGTGGTTAAGAACTCGCGGTACTGCGCCATCCACGCGTCGGCCTCGACCAGCGGCGCGATTTCGAGCCTGCAGGGGCGTGACTGCGCCGCGCGCTGCTTGCTGATCAGCCCGGCCTGTTCAAGCACCTTCAGGTGCCGCGACACCGTGGGGAGGCTCAGCGCGAATGGCTCGGCCAGCTCGTTGACCGTGGCCGGGCCCTGGGTCAGCCGCGCCAGCATGGCGCGCCGGGTCGGGTCGGCGAGGGCGGCGAAGGTGGCGGTGAGTGCGTCTTGTGGTTGCATAATTATGTAATTACGCAATCAAGTAAATAATGTCAACGTACCCGTGCAGGGCTCCTGTGACGCCGCGGCGCTTGTCTCGCCGTCACACAGATGCTTTAGGGACGCCCACTCGTACGCGGGCTGCGCATGGCCCGACATTTCCAGGGCCCACCTCGCGCATGATCCGTCTCGAGAACATCTCCAAGCAGAACGGCAAGCAACTGGTCTTCATCGAAGCCTCGGCGGCCTTGCAGCGCGGCGAGAAGATAGGCCTCGTCGGCCCGAACGGCGCCGGCAAGACCACGTTGTTCCGCATGATCACCGGCGAGGAGCAGCCGGACGAGGGGCAGGTGGCGGTCGATCGCGGCGTCACCATCGGCTATTTCAGCCAGGACGTCGGCGACATGGCCGGCCGCACCGCCGCTGCCGAGGTGATGGAAGGCGCTGGCCCGGCCGGAGCCCTTATAGCCGAGATGAGCGAGCTGGAGGCGGCAATGGCCGACCCGGACCGCGCCGACGAGATGGACGAGATCATCACCCGTTACGGCGAGGTGCAGGGCCAGTTCCAGGAACTCGACGGCTACAGCCTCGATGCGCGCGCCCGTGAAGTGCTGCATGGCCTCGGTTTCAGCCAGGAAATGATGGACGGCGATGTCGGCGCGCTGTCCGGCGGCTGGAAGATGCGCGTGGCGCTGGGCAAGATCCTGTTGATGCGGCCAGATGCACTGCTGCTCGACGAGCCCTCCAACCATCTCGATATCGAGAGCCTGATCTGGCTCGAGGATTTTCTGAAGCGCTACGAGGGCGGCGTGCTGATGACCTCGCACGATCGGGCCTTCATGAACCGCGTCGTGAACAAGATCGTCGAAATCGATGGCGGCGCGCTCACCGCCTATTCGGGCGACTACGAATATTATCAGCAGCAGCGGGCGCTGTCGGACAAGCAGATGCAGGCGCAGTTCGAGCGTCAGCAGGCCATGCTGGCCAAGGAAATCGCCTTCATCGAGCGCTTCAAGGCGCGCGCCAGCCACGCTGCGCAGGTGCAGAGCCGGGTGAAAAAGCTCGACAAGATCGACAAGGTCGAGCCGCCCAAGCGCCGCCAGACGGTGAACTTCGAGTTCCGTCCGCCGGCGCGCTCCGGCGAGGATGTGGTGCTGCTGAGGGGTGTCGACAAAGCCTATGGCAGCCGCGCGATCTATGCCGGGCTCGATTTCCACGTCCGGCGCAAGGAACGCTGGTGCATCATGGGCGTCAACGGCGCCGGCAAATCGACGCTGCTCAAGCTGGTCGCCGGCAGCACCGAACCCGACAACGGTTCGATCAATGTCGGCCCGAGCGTCAAACTCGGCTATTTCGCCCAGCACGCCATGGACCTGCTCGATGGCGACCGCACCGTGTTCCAGTCGCTCGAGGACAGTTTCCCGCAAGCCGGGCAGGCGGCGCTGCGGGCGCTTGCCGGCTGCTTCGGTTTCTCCGGCGACGAGATCGAAAAGAAGTGCCGGGTGCTGTCGGGCGGCGAGAAGGCCCGGCTGGTGATGGCCAAGCTCCTGTTCGACTCGCCGAATTTCCTCGTCCTCGACGAGCCGACCAACCACCTCGATATCGCGACCAAGCAGATGCTGATCGAGGCGCTCGAGCAGTATGAGGGCACGATGCTGTTCGTCTCGCACGATCGCCACTTCCTCGCCGCGCTGAGCAACCGCGTGCTGGAACTGACCCCCGAAGGCGTCCAGTCCTACGGCGGCGGCTACACCGAATACGTGGCCCGCACCGGCCAGGAAGCCCCGGGTCTCAGGGGGTAGGGCACCGTCCCCTCTCCCCTAAGGGGAGAGGGTAGTGGAGCTAGGACCGAAGGTCCGTAGCGGAACTAGGGTGAGGGGTTCAGCTTCTCAACGAGCACGCATGGCGCCGCCTCACCCCTCAACCGGCCTTCGGCCACCTTCTCCCCTGAGGGGAGAAGGGAGCAAGGTGAAGCACTGGTCTACCAAGGTCGCTAAATTGCGACGCTTCGCAAAAATCGAATGTTGATCGTCTTGATCTAGCTTTGCTTTCCGAGGGCAGGGGGCAGATCAATATGTTCGGCTACTTCGACACGATGCTGCGGTACTTTGAGTTCCGGGGGCGGTCCTCACGCACGCAATACTGGGTCTACACGCTGGTCTGGCTGCTCCTCATCTCCGCAGCGCTCTACGTGGATGTCGCCGTACTGGGCTACTTTCAGCCGGGCGTCAGCGGTCTTGGTCCGCTGACGCTGTTCTGCCTGTTCATCCACATCGTTCCCAACATCACGGTCACGGTGCGGCGGCTGCACGATAGCGGGCGGTCGGGCTGGTGGTATTGGATTTCCCTCGTGCCATTCATCGGCGGCCTGTGGCTGCTGGTGCTGCTGTGCCTCGGGCCAGAGGGCTACGGCGCCAACGACTATGGCGACGATCCGCGCGACGCCACCTGGACGGCGCCCCGCGCCAAGGCCGTCCCGCTCACCCGGGCGCAAGCATTCGTCGCCGACATGGACGCCCGTCGGCGCGAGCGGCGGCCGTGGTCGCCGAGTTGAGTTGTTTAGGTCGCGATCCCGTGCACCGGCGGCAGGGCCGGTGGCAGGTCGGTGTCGCCGAGCCGAGCCCGCAGTTCGATCTCGAGGTCGCGGCTGATCTGTGAGATCGGCACGTCGTTGGCATTGCCCTCGAACGGGTTCGAGGGTGCTCTCGCCCACCAGGTCGAGCGCAAAATACATCCAGCCGATCAGGACGCTGAACGGTACGCTGAGCCAGAGCATGACGGTGCCGAGCACGCCGTCTGCACCACCCAGTGCGGCAAAGGCCGGCACCACCCCGAACGGCAGGAGGGTGGCGAAGATGACGACGAAAATGGCGCTAACCACGGCATATTGCCGGGGATAGGGCGTGTTCTTGATCCGGTCGCAGCGTGCCTGCTGGTCATGGCAATCGCGCAGCAGCTTCATCAGCTCGGAGTAAACCTGCGTCGGGACCGCGCTCTGCTTCAGCAGCGTGTTGATTTCCGCGCCCTGCTGATGGAGCAACGCCAGCGCGGGTTGTGGTCGAGCCGCGATACCGTCCGCTTCTGCGCCCAGCAATGGCCGCAACGCCTCCGGCAGCGTCGTCAGGTCTTCCTGGATCCGGTAGTAGCGGCGCCGGAACGCCCGGTTTGCCCCCTTGCTTACCGTCTCCCAAGGCATCGGCCGGCGCAGCGAGTAGCGTAGCGCCGTGAGCCAGCCCAGGTGCCGGAGGAGCACCCGGCGCGCCGTGTCCTGGTCGAGGAAATCGCAACTCAGTGTCGCCAGCAGCCGGCTGATTGCCGCGATCTGTGCAAACGCCTGCAGCGCGTCGGAGCTCCGCTGCAGCACCTGCCCGTTCTTGAACCCGGCCACCAGCGCCACGCTGGTGCCGAGCACCGCCACGATCGACCAGGGAATGGAGAACCCGGCGAGCGGCGGCAGGCTGTAAACCGCCACCGCCACGAGGCTGACCAGCAGCACATAGAGCGCGCCGCGCCGCGACCAGACGGCGAAGTCGACGAGCCGGTATGAACGTCCAACATGCATGCGTGGCGACTCCGAGATTCGAAGTCGCCACTATGCCATGGACAGGCGGGTGTTGCTGGCCTACCGGGCGCCGAGTTTAGCTCCTCTCCCCTGAGGGGAGAGGGCAAGCGCAGCTTACGAGCGTCAGCGAGTTTAGCGAAGCTAGGGTGAGGGGTTCAGCCTCTCCTCATGCTGGCTCATCCAGCCTAACGCACCGCTTCACCCCTCAACCGGCGCTTCGCGCCACCTTCTCCCCTGAGGGGGGAAGGGAAGTGGTGGCCGCCGGAGGAGCGACGCAACATTGAATCGCGTCAGCCGATCACCTTCCACTGCTCGTCGCGCGGGCCGGTGGGGCGGAAATCGTAGCGGTCGAGCCCGAGGCCGTAGAGCGTCGCCCGCTCGATCAGCGAGAACTCCGCCGGGTCTTCGCGGTTGAAGTTCATCGGGTCCTTCAGCACCACCGGCGGGTTGGTCATGAAGCGCACGTTGGGCGAGTGATTGTTCGACGAGGCGTGCAGCATATAGGGGTGGAGGATGATGAAGTCGCCGACCTCGCCGGTGACCTCGACGAACTCCTCGCACTTGTCGATCAGGTGGCCGAAATCGAACGACGGGTCGACCCCTTCCGGGTGGTCGGCGAGATAGCGCGCCACGTGCTTGATCGAGTCCGGCGCAATGAAGGTGCCGCCGCCCTTGTGCCCGACATCGGACCAGTAGACGACGGTCAGCAGACCCTGTTCGCGGCTATCGAGGAAATGGCGGAAGAAGCTGCCATCCTTGTGCCAGCCGCCGGCTTCTGGCGAGGGCTTCATCCACGGCTTGTCGGCGCCGCGGCGGAAATTGACGATGAACGCATCCGACCACTCGGTGGAATCGATGGTGGTGAAGTGCTGCGACTCGATCTCCATGATCTTGTGATCGATACGATCCTCGCCGCTGGTCACATCGCACAGCGCCCCCCAGGCCTTGGGCGAGATATCTTTGATGGCCGCGATGTTGTTGCGGTCCATCCAGACGATTTCCTTGGTCCAGGTGGAGCGGTCATTCGGATCATAGCCGAGCCGCTCATAGGCCTCCGCCTTCCACTTCTCGGCCAACTGCGGATCGAGGCAGCCTTTGACGAGCACATAGCCCTTTTCGACGAAATGCTGAGCTTGCTCGGGGGTGAGCACCTGAAGTTGGCGAGGCATGGGTGTTCCTACGGGATGTGAGAGGTCAGTCCGCGGGCGCGGTATGGTAGTATGTTAAGCACGGATTTGGCGGGTGTGGAATTGGACGAATGTGGGTGGAAGCCATTTCGACGTCGGAGCGGTGCGAGAAGTTATGGGCGCATTGCTGACCGGAGACCCTACCGCTAAGAATGCTCCATGCTTACAAGAGTTGAGATTGACGGGTTCAAGACCTTCGAGCGTTTCGAGCTTGATCTTAGGCCCTTCACGGTCATCGTAGGTCCAAACGCGAGCGGCAAGTCGAACCTCTTTGACGCGCTTCGTTTTCTGTCGCTGTTGTCTCAGCATGACGTCCGCAGCGCTATGCAGGACCTGCGGGGCGAACCCGAAGAGCTCTTTCGATGGACGGAAGAGGGGTCGTCTGACCACATCAGGTTTGCGGTGGAAGTCCTGCTGGACTCGCAAGGTACGGACGCCTTTGGGACGGCGTACCAACTCAAAGCTCAGCGACTACGCTACGAGCTGGAGTTGACGATGCGCAGATCGGGCTCGGAGCGAGTGCGTGGCATCTACGTAAGTCGGGAAACCTGCGTAGCCATCCCTAAGAAAGATGATCTGTACCGTTTTCCAAAAGGTGCAAGGATCAACTACTCGGGGCAGCTTAATCCCTTCATTAGGATGCGAGACGCTGACGATGGCGAGGCCCGCGCAATCGAGGTTCGGCAAGACGGAGCGACGAAGCGAGGTCGCCCAGTAACTCTGCCCGCTATTGAGGCGTCTAGGTCGGCGCTCTCAACTATTGCTACCGCCGAGTTCCCCCATCTGTATGCCCTAAAGGATCTGCTCGCTTCCACGCGCTTTCTGGAAATAAACCCGCAAGCGGCTCGGAAGTCGAGCGACCGATTTGAGCAGCGAACACTCAAGCCAGACGCGTCCAACTTGGCGGCCGTGCTCGCCGGTCTCAAGGATGAAACGTCAGATGAAAAGCGTCCAGACGGCGTACTGTCTGATATCTCAATGGATTTGGCATCGCTCATACCGTCAGTTCGGTCGGTACAGGTGTTTAATGACCCGAGCGCGAAGGAGTACTCGTTTGGTATCTCGACCAAGGGAAGTCTCGATTTTAGTTCGCGCGTGATATCGGACGGGACCTTGCGGTTGCTGGCGCTGCTTACCGTGCTCGATGACCCGAATAGACGCGGTGTCCTTTGCTTCGAGGAGCCCGAGAACGGAATCCATGAAGGACGAATACCGGCACTTATCTCATTCTTGCGGCATGCCGCGACAGACGAATTTGAGCTAGGTAGCACGTCCATATTCCAGATAATCATGAACACCCATTCCCCCGCGGTGATGGCGGCACTCAAGGACGATGAGATAGTGGCGGCTGACTTCCGTTACGGAGATTGACCCCCAAACAGGCACCAGTTCGGTGAAGACACGGATGCGTTCCGGTGTTTGGTCGGGGCTTCAGTTCAATCCAGAGCATGACCTGAACTCGTCGGGACGTCGACAATTTGCTGCGTCGACCTGGTTTTGACGCATGACGTATGTGTCGTGGGTTGGAGTGTATGAGGGCGCAACCGATAGGGCGTACCTTGAAGTGTTGCTGCCCCGCCTCATGGAAGAGTTGGTACTGGCAAGGGGGACGCGTCGCGTGACAATACCTCCGGCGCCCGCTCTGGGGCTAGGTTTGAAAGGCCGAACAGTCGCCGAGGTGGCCGAGGAGATATGTGCCAATCAGGAACTCGTTTCATCTCGTGTTTGTCCACGGTGACACTGGAGGCCGGAACCTGGAGCGCGGGGTAGATAAGCGCGTAGTTGCGTACTGCGCTGCTTGCCATGAGCTGTGCGGGTGGCCACAGGATCGGTGCGTTGGTGTTGTGCCGAGGCACGAGATTGAAGCGTGGGCGTTGGCTGATCCGGCGGCGGTCTTAGAGGCCCTCGGGTATGTCGGAAGGCCTGAGGAGTTGGGCATTCCGAGCAATGCAATCGAGGCCGAACGCTTGCCCGATCCCAAGGCGGTGCTTGTTGCCGCTTACCGGGCCGTCAGGGGTAGACGAGCCGGAGAGGGAATTGTGCAGCTCCTCACATCAATTGCTCAAACACAGTCCTTTGCGGCTCTTAGAACCTCAAATTGTTCGCTGAAACCGAAAGGCGCATGGTTGCGGCTCTCAGCACCCTTGGCGTCGTTGCAGCCTAGCCCCCTTGACACCGCCACCCCGCCGCCCCCATAACTCCGCACCTAATCTTGGAGCACGATCCGTGCAGAAGCTTATCGTAGTAGTGGGGCGCATCGAGCACGTGGGGTAAATCCCTGCGAGGGTCGGTGCGCTTGTAAGGTCCCTAACGGGGCCTTTTTTGTTGCCGAATTTCCGCCGGTGACGGCGTAGCGAATGAAGACCGGCGGAGCCGGAGGAGTTGAGAGAAAATGGCCGAGCAGATGACAGGCGCGGAGATGGTGATCCAGGCCCTGGTCGATAACGGGGTGGAGCACATCTTCGGCTATCCCGGCGGGGCGGCGTTGCCGATCTATGATGCGATGTTCCAGCAGGACAAGGTGCAGCACATCCTGGTCCGGCACGAGCAGGGCGCGACACACATGGCCGAGGGCTATGCGCGTTCGACCGGCAAGGTCGGCGTCGTGCTGGTGACCTCGGGCCCGGGCGCGACCAACGCGGTCACCGGCCTTACCGATGCGCTGATGGATTCGATCCCCCTGGTCTGCATCACGGCGCAGGTGCCGACGACGCTGATCGGTTCGGACGCGTTCCAGGAATGCGACACGGTCGGCATCACCCGCTCCTGCACCAAGCACAATTACCTGGTGAAGAACGTCAACGACCTGTCGCGCGTCATGCACGAGGCCTTCCACATCGCCAATTCCGGCCGCCCCGGCCCGGTGCTGGTCGATATCCCCAAGGATGTGCAGTTCGCCCTCGGCACTTATCTCGGCATCGACGAGATCGGGCCGAGCCGGCACAAGAGCTACCACCCCGCGACCTCGGGCGACAGCAAGGCCATCGAGACCGCCGTCGACATGATGCTGAAGGCCGAGCGGCCGATCTTCTATACCGGCGGCGGCGTGATCAATGCCGGCCCGGAGGCCTCGGAAAAGCTGCGCGAACTGGCCGAGCTGACCGGCTTCCCGGTGACCTCGACGCTGATGGGGCTGGGCGCTTTTCCGGGCTCCAACCCGCAGTGGATGGGGATGCTCGGCATGCACGGCACCTACGAAGCCAACATGGCGATGCATGATTGCGACCTGATGATCAACATCGGCGCGCGCTTCGATGACCGCATCACCGGCCGTATCGATGCGTTCTCGCCTGGCTCGACCAAGATCCATGTCGATATCGACCCGTCCTCGATCGGCAAGAACGTCCGCACCGATCTGCCGATCGTCGGCGATTGCGGGCTGGTGATGGAAGAGATGGTCCGCATCTGGCGTTCGAAGACCAATCAGCCGCGCACCGAGGCGATCGCGCCGTGGTGGGAGCAGATCGAAGGCTGGCGCAGCAAGCACTCGCTGGGCTTCAAGAACTCGACCACGACGATCAAGCCGCAGCATGCCATCCAGCGCCTCTATGAGGCGACCAAGGGGCGTGATGTCTACATCACCACCGAAGTCGGCCAGCACCAGATGTGGGCGGCGCAGCATTTCCCGTTCGAAATGCCGAACCGCTGGATGACCTCGGGTGGTCTCGGCACCATGGGCTACGGCCTGCCGGCGGCGGTCGGCGTGCAGGTGGCGCACCCGGACGCGCTGGTCATCGACATCGCCGGCGAGGCGAGCGTCCAGATGACCATGCAGGAAATGTCGACGGCGGTGCAGTACCGCCTGCCGATCAAGGTGTTCATCCTCAACAACGAGCGCATGGGCATGGTCCGGCAGTGGCAGGATCTGCTGCATGGCGGGCGCTATGCGCACAGCTATTCGGAGAGCCTGCCCGATTTCGTCAAGCTGGCCGAAGCCTATGGCGGCAAGGGCATCCGCTGCTCGGATCCGGCGCTGCTTGATGCGGCCATCCAGGAGATGCTCGATTACGACGGCCCGGTGCTGTTCGACTGCCTCGTTGAAAAGCACGAGAACTGCCTGCCGATGATCCCGTCGGGCAAGCCGCACAACGAGATGATCCTGCCCGATTTCGAGGACGATATCGGCGCGGTGATCGACGAAAAAGGCCGGCAGCTGGTTTAGCGGACTGCGAGGCCGGAGCGTGTGGACCCCCACCCCTGACCCCTCCCCCTGAACACGGGGAGGGAGACGATGGAGCCGAAAGCCCGGTGGTGAGGTCCACGTAGATCGATTGGGAGGGTCTCCCTCCCCCCGGGGCGCTACCGCGTCCCCTAGGGGAGGGGACAGGGGTGGGGGTCAAAGCCCACCGGCAGAAGGACAACAGGAATGAACGCACATTTGCAGCCGAGCGGTTCGGCATATTTCCTCGCCGCGGAAACCCAGGTTCCGGAGCGGCACACGCTGAGCGTGCTGGTCGACAATGAGCCGGGCATTCTCGCCCGGATCGTCGGGCTGTTCGCCGCCCGCGGCTATAATATCGACAGTCTCACGGTCTCAGAGACCGAGCACGAGAAGGGCCTCAGCCGCATCACCGTGGTGACGGTGGCGACGCCAAAAGTGCTAACCCAGATCAAGCTGCAGCTCGAGCGGCTGATCCCGGTGCACCGGGTGCACGACCTCACCAGTGAGGGGAAATCGCTGGAGCGCGAACTGGCGCTGATCAAGGTCGGCGGCTCGGGCGAGCCGCGCGCCGAGGCACTGCGCCTCGCCGACGCGTTCCGCGCCCAGATCGTCGATGCCACCACCGAGAGCTTCGTCTTCGAAGTGACCGGCAAGCCATCGAAAATCGACAGCTTCATCGCCTTGATGATGCCGCTGGGGCTGATCGAAGTGGTGCGCACCGGGCTCGCCGCGATATCGCGCGGGCCGGAAGGCATGTAAACAACGAGGGCCGGGAGCGATCCCGGCCTTTCTTCGAGGGGAAATCACCAGTGTCGTTCGCATCGCACCCGTTCCGCGGGCCGTTGTTCATGGTCATCGCGACCTGTTCCTATGTGATCAACGACACGCTGATGAAGCTCGCGACCGAAGGGCTGCCGCCCTACCAGGTGCTGATGCTGCGCGGTTGCGCCGGCCTGCTCTGGGGCCTGCCGTTGATGCTGGCGCTCGGCTACGGCAAACAACTGCCGCTGGTGTTCGAGCGGCGCGTGCTGGCGCGCAACCTTGCCGAAACCGTCGCCATCCTCTGCTACGTCGTGGCGCTCGCCAACATGCCGATCGCCGATGCCTCAGCGCTGGGGCAGATCACCCCGCTGCTGGTGCTGCTCGGCGCTTCGATCCTGTTCCGCGAGCGGATCGGCGGGGTGCGCATGGCGCTGATCGGGCTCGGCTTCATCGGCGCCATCATGGTGGCGCAGCCGACCATGCAGGGGATTTCGATCTATGCGGTGCTGGCGCTGGCCAATGCCGTGCTCTGCGCCGTGCGCGATCTCGCCGGGCGGCGCATCGCGCCGGAGGTGCCGGGGATGATCGTCGCCATGTCGGCGATCATCGTGGTGCTGCTCGGGGCAGGGGCGATGCACCTCGCCACCGAGCGGTGGGTGGTGCCGCAGACCCAGCACCTGCTGCTGCTCGCCGGCGCCGGGCTGTTCCTGATCTTCGGCCACTTCTTCATCTTCATGGCCTATCGGGTCGGCCCCACCGGCGTGGTGGCGCCGTTCTACTACTTCTTCACCTTCTGGGCGGTGCTGTCGGGCCTCGTGGTGTTCGGCCAGTTCCCCAACGGTCTGGCCATCAGCGGCATTGTGCTGGTGGTGGCGGCAGGGCTCGCCATCGTCGTGCTCGATGAGCGGAAGCGCCGGCTGGTGCCGGTGGCGTAATGCCGGCCCCAGCCTCGGCCCACGCCTCGAATCTCCGCGGCATCATCTACATGGTGCTGGCGAGCGGCTGCTTCACCATCAACAATGGGCTGTTGAAGCTCGCGGTGGTCGACCTGCCGCCGCTCGAGGCGCTGTTCCTCCGGGCGCTGGCCGCACTCATCCTCGGCGTGCCGGTGCTGCTGCTGACGACGCCGCGCGGCAGCCTGCGACAGGTGCTCGACCCTAGGGTCCTCGCCCGCAACGTCGTCGAGTGCGCCGCTGCTATTGCCTTCGTCTTCGCCGTCGCCAATGCGCCGCTGGCCGATATCACCGCCTTGCTGCAGTTGACCCCGATGCTGGTGCTGCTCGGAGCTGTGGTGTTCTTCGGCGATCGGGTTGGCGGCCTGACGGCGTCGCTGATCGCCCTTGCGCTCGTTGGCGCGCTGCTGGTGGCACAGCCGGGTGCGTCCGGGTTCCAGCCCTATGTGCTGTTCGGCCTCGCCAGCGCGGCGCTGAGCGCCGGGCGCGACCTGATCGGCCGCAAGGTCGACGCGAGCGTTCCGGCGCTGGCGGTGGCCGTGGGGCTGTCAGTCGTTTGCGCCATCGGTATCGGCGCCCTGATGCTGGCGTTCGAGCGCTGGGTGACGCCGTCGCTGTCGCAAATGCTGCTTATCGCTGGGGCCAGTGCCTTCCTGACCCTGGCGCAACTTCTGCTGTTCCTGTCGTTCCGGATCGCCGAAACGAGGGCGGTGGTGCCGTTCTTCTATACCGGCACGTTGTGGGCGCTGCTGATCGGAGCGCTGGTGTTCGGCACCTTGCCCAACCCCGTCGCCGCGCTCGGCATCTGCCTCATCGCTGCCAGCGGCGTGCTGGTGCTGCTGCTCGACCGGCGCAGAGGATAGCGCCGTGACGGGTATCTCCGCCGCTGATCGGGCTCATCAAAACGTTCGATTGGCCCGTCGGGGTGCGATGCGGTAAGCCTCGGCCCAGTTTTGCCGAGGTCCCCGCGCGATGACTTATCTCAGCGTCAATCTCAATGCCGTCGCCATGCTGCGCAACCGGCGTTCCGTGCCGTGGCCGAGCGTCACCGGCATCGCCCGTATCGCGCTCGATGCAGGGGCCGACGGCATTACCGTGCATCCACGGCCGGACGAGCGGCATATCCGGCGCACCGATGTGTTCGAGCTGGTGACCCTGCTGCGGCAGGATTATCCCGGCCGCGAGTTCAACATCGAGGGGTATCCGACCGAGGATTTCCTGACCCTCGTCGAGCGCGCCGCGCCGGACCAGGTGACCTTCGTGCCCGACGACCCGCTGCAATCCACCTCCGACCATGGCTGGAACATCGAGGCCAATCGCGCCGTGCTCACGCCGGCGATCGAGCGGATGCGCCAGGCTGGCGTCAGGGTGTCGCTGTTCATCAATGCCGAGCCGTCGGCGCCGGCCGCTGCGGCCAATGTCGGGGCTGACCGGGTGGAGCTCTATACCGGCCCTTATGGCGGGTCGCTGAAGCCTGAACTGCAGGCCGTACATCTCGACGCGCTGCGCGAGACCGCCGATGCGGCGCGGGCCGCCGGCCATAATGCGCGTTCGGGGCAGGGGGGCCTCATGGTCAATGCCGGGCACGACCTCAACCTCGTCAACCTGCCGCCGCTCAAGCAGGCGATTCCCGATCTCGCCGAGGTGTCGATCGGCCACGCGATCACCGCCGATGCCTTGCTCTACGGCATGGCTGAGACGGTGCGCCGCTACAAGATCGCCTGCGCCTGACCTCTATGGGCGCCCGCGGAAGGTGAAGGTGCGTTCCTCGCAGAGGCGCGCCCGGTAAGAGTATTCCTTGCCGGCGGTCGACAGCAGCTTGAGATCGACGACGCATTTGTCGGCGCCGTCCTCGAGCATGAACTGCATCTTGGCCTTGGGCGCGATTGCCTTGCCGCGCAACCGTTCGGCGCCCAGGTCGTCGCCTCCGGCAATGGCGATGTAGAGTTTGTCGATGGTGACCTGCGAGGCGTTCTTGATCCACAGCCGTAGCGGCGGGCCGGCCATCGCGGCGCTTGCGGACAAGGTCAGGGCCAGCACGAGCACGGCGAGCAGTTTCATCTCAAATCCCCCAAAAGCTACGGGGCGGACACTGATCCGGCTACGTGCTCGACGCAATCGCTACCGCCGGATGTGGTGAATGCCACCGCCGACTGTGCGGTTTCGCGCATGTGTTAACGGGCAACCCGTGCCCGCCGGTCAAATCCGACTTAACTACCGCCATTGCCGCTTATTTCGCTTCAACGGTGGATGGACCAAGTTGGAGCCTTCCACGGATTGGGCGGGTTGCCATATGGCTTTGAGAGCAGTTGCGTACGAGCAGGCGATGACCGACCCGATCAACGAAGCCCTGGTGCTCTATACCGGTTTTGGCAACTCGCCGTTCCCGCGGGCCAAGACGCCGCATCTGGTGCAGCGCTTCGGCGAAGCCGAAGGCACCGAGCTCAAGCAGCGCATCCTCGGGCTGCTCGAGGAACTGCAACAGCCGGTCGACGGGCTGGAGAAGCGCTCCAAGAAGAGCCTCACCGAACGCGCCATCGAGCAACTGCAGCCAAAGCACCCCGAGCTCGACGATTCCGGCTTGAAAGCGCTCGCCTGGACCTATTCGTTCGGCCTGCGCTAGGTCGCGGATTCTCGGGACGGCCACATCACCCAACGCGGCCTCACCAACGGTGTAGCGCGGGTGGGACATATCGGTGGTTGCCAACCCCTCACCCGTCTCGGCCTTACGGCCGATCCACCCTCTCCCCGACGGGGAAAGGAATAGAGGTGCTCACCGCGCCCTCGTATTCTTCTCCCCGTCGGGGAGAAGGTGGCCCGAAGGGCCGGATGAGGGGTGAGCCCCCGATAGCTGCCGACCTGCGCTGACACGCTTGTGTTACCCATCGTTCGATAATCGCGAACGCTGCATTTCGTATCTGGTGCGAATGCCGCGCCTCGCCCGCCGGCGTGCCGGCCAGTCGCCGCAAAACGCCCGGAACGGCTTTACTCACAACGCTGTAACCCAACGCACATCGGTGTAACCGGGGCTGGCTCGTGTGCCTTCGCCTCATCGAGGTGCCTGCTTGCAGGTGACCACCTTGGGCACTTATTTGCCGCTAGTCACATTTTGATACTGGAGTGCAGCAAATGTCCAAACCCAAGATTGCCGTGATCATCAGCTCGATCCGCCCGACTCGCTTCGGCGACAAGCCCGCCAGCTGGATTGCCGGCCACGTCGCCGCCCGCGGTGATGTCGATGTCGAGATCGTCGACCTGAAGGATTACCCGCTTCCGCTGTTCGACGCCGCCGCGTCCGACTTCTGGATGCCGACCCCCAACGAGATAGCCGCCAAGTGGCAGGCCAAGCTCAACGAGTTCGATGGCTTCATCGTCGTCACCGCCGAGTATAACCGCTCGATCACCGGCGCGCTGAAGAACGCCATCGACTGGGCCTACAAGCCGTTCATGAAGAAGGCCGTGGCTTTCGTCGGTTACGGTTCGGTGGGCGGCGCCCGCGCCATCGAGCACCTGCGCAATATCATGGTTGAGCTGCAGGCCGTCCCGGTCCGTCATGCCGTCCACATCGGCGGCTCGGACTTCATCCCGATCATGATGGGCCAGAAGAGCTGGGACGATACCAAAGCCAACTTCGACTTCTTCGTGCCCGAGATGCTCGACAACCTGGTCTGGTGGACCAACGCCACCCGCAACGCCCGCCAGGCCGATGCGGCTGCCGCGGCCAAGGCCGCCTAAGCAAACCGACTCGTCTTTCCGGGGTTCTCCTCCTTTCGCACCCCGGTCGGGACGGCGCTTCCCATGGCGCCGTCCCTTTTGTATTTGTCCTGCCCCCGCAAATCCGCATAACTGTCCATCAGCAAATGCGAACCTCAGCGGAATTTGGCCGTTGAGTGCGTCGGTGGGTGGGTGTAGAGAGCCGCCCACCCGATAACAGGGTGAGCGAAGGGCATATGACCCAGACCACTTCGTCCGGCGTGACGGCCGGCGCTGCGGCGACCGATCAAACCGGGCACGCCACAGGCAAGCTACCCCTCATCATTCTGGGCGCGCTGGGCGTCGTCTTCGGCGATATCGGTACCAGTCCGCTCTACGCCTTCCGCGACACCCTGCATGCGGCCGGTGGTTCTCCGAACGAGCCAGAGGTGCTCGGGCTGTTGTCGCTGATCGTCTGGTCGCTGACCATGGTGGTCACGGTCAAGTACGTCAGCTTCGTGCTGCGCGCCGACAACAAGGGCGAGGGCGGCACGCTGTCGCTGATGACCCTTGCCAGTAACGCCTTCAAGAAACGCCCGGCCTGGATCCTTGGCCTCGGCATTGTGGGTGGTGCGTTGTTCCTCGGGGACGCGATCATCACCCCGGCGATCTCGGTGCTTTCGGCGGTGGAAGGTCTCGAAGTGGTCGAGCCGCAACTTACCCCCTGGGTCGTGCCGATGACAGTGGTCATCATCATCGGGCTGTTCATGGTGCAGCGCTTCGGCACCGCGCGCGTATCGACGGTGTTCGGCCCGGTAATGGCCGCCTGGTTCGTCGTCCTCGGGGTCACCGGCCTGTTGCACATCGCCGACGCGCCGCAGGTGCTGACGGCGCTCAATCCGATGTATGGCATCGAGTTCCTCTACAGCCACTACGGCATCGCCATCGTGGTGCTCGGCGCGGTGTTCCTCGCGGTGACCGGCGCCGAGGCGCTCTATGTCGACCTCGGCCATTTCGGTCGCCGGCCGATCATCCTCGCATGGTTGCTGCTGGTGTTCCCGGCGCTGCTGCTCAACTATTTCGGGCAGGGGGCGTTCGTCCTCAGCCAGCCGAACGAGGTCACCAACCCGTTCTTCGAGATGCAGCCCGACTGGGCGAGGCTGCCGATGGTGGCCCTCGCGACGCTTGCGACTGTCATTGCCAGCCAGTCGGTGATCACCGGCGCCTATTCGCTGGTCCGCCAGGCCATGCACCTCAATCTCCTGCCCCGCCTCGAAGTGCGTCACACCTCGGAGGAGGTGGCCGGGCAGATCTTTATGCCGCAGGTCAACTTCCTCCTGCTGATCTGCGTCGTGCTGCTGGTCGTGGGCTTCCGCTCGTCGACCGCATTGGCGGCGGCCTACGGGATCGCGGTGACCGGCGAAATGCTGGTGACGGCGATCCTGTTGTTCATCGTCATGTGGCGGCTGTGGAAATGGAACCTCATCGTCGCCATGGTGGTGATCGTGCCGCTGCTGGTCATCGATGTCGGGTTCTTCGTCGCCAACGCCGCAAAGTTCTCGCAGGGCGGCTGGGTGCCGGCCGTGGTGGCCTTCCTTATTGCCTCGATGATGACGATCTGGATCTGGGGCCGCCGCCGGCTGGCCGAAAAGACCCGGCGCGACGAGGTGCCGCTAGAATTCCTGGTCGAGAACCTCGCAAAGAAAAAGCCGACCATCGTGCCCGGCACGGCGGTATTCCTCACCTCCGACATCGAGGGCGCCCCAACGGCGCTGCTGCACAGCCTCAAGCACTACAAGGTGCTGCACGAGCACAACGTCATCCTGACCGTGGTCACCTCCGACAGGCCGCGCGTCGCCGACGATGAAAAGATCAGGATCGACGCCTATAACGACCTGTTCTACCGCGTCGTGGTGACCTTCGGTTATATCGAGACGCCCAACATTCCCAAGGCCCTGGCTCTGGCCCGCAAGCTCGGCTGGAAGTTCGACATCATGTCGACTTCGTTCTTCCTGTCGCGCCGTTCATTGAAGCCGTCGCCGAAGGGTGGAGCACCGGTATTCCTCGACCGGATCTTCATTGGCCTGGCGCGTAACGCCACCGATGCGACGGAATACTTCCACATTCCGACCGGCCGTGTGGTTGAAATCGGCACGCAGGTGGTGATCTAGTCCCCCTTAGGTTGAGCGCTTTCAGGAAAAGTTGCAGACTTTTCCGGTTCGAATGCGCGACCAGATCAGACGAAGAGCATCTCTCCGAGATGCTCGGAGCCGGGGACGCGAGACTGCTGAAATCACTCGACATTGCGATCGCGGGCGCTGGCCCGGGCGGGCTGGCGACGGCGCTTATGCTGAGCCGCGCCGGTCATCGCGTCCGGCTCTACGAACGGTTCGAGACGCCGCAACCGCTTGGCTCCGGGCTGATGCTGCAGCCGACCGGCCTCGCCGTACTTGCCGCCCTCGGCCTGCATTCTGAAATCGCGGCGCTGGGGGCGCGGGTGGAGCGGCTGATCGGCACCGATGCGCGGAGCGGCCGCGTGGTGCTCGATGTCGGGTACCGGCCGCTGGGCCCCGATGTGCATGCCATCGCCGTGCATCGTGCGGCGCTGTTCAATGTCCTCCATGATGCGGTGGTCGCGGCGCGCCTGCCGATCCGCACCGGCTTTGCCGTGGAAGCGCTGGAGCGCGCCGGCGGCAAGCAGTGGCTGCGTGGGCCGCAGGGCCTCGAGGGGCCGTTCGACCTGGTGGTCGATGCACTCGGCTCGGCCTCGCCCTTGAAAGTCGAGGCGAAGCTGCCGAGCCGGACGCGCCCGCTGCCCTTCGGCGCCATCTGGGGCACTGTGCCCTGGATCGACACCGGCTTCCGCCGCGACGCGCTGATGCAGCGCTACCGCAAAGCCAGTGTGATGATCGGCGTATTGCCGGTCGGCCGCCAGCGGCGTGATGGGCCGGAGCTGGCGGCGTTCTTCTGGAGCCTCAAGCCCGAGAGTTTTGCCGCGCTGCAGGCCGCCGGCATCGACGGCTGGCGCGACGAGGTGCTGACGCACTGGCCGGAGACCGCGCCGCATCTCGAAGCGATCCGCGGCTTTGAGGACATGACGCTGGCGCGTTACGCCCACCATATGCTTGAGGTGCCGGCTGGCGACGGCATCGTGTTCATCGGCGACAGCGCCCACGCCACCAGCCCGCAGCTCGGGCAGGGCGCCAATATGGCGCTGCTCGATGCCGCGGCACTGGCCGGGGCGCTCGACGCCGCCGCCTCGATCGACGAGGCGCTGGGCGAATATGCGCGGCTGCGGCGCTGGCACGTCCGCCTCTACCAGCTGCTGTCGCTCACTCTCACGCCGTTCTACCAATCCGATGGCGCCGTGCTGCCGCTGGCGCGCGATGTGCTGGTTTCGGCCGTCGCCAGGCTGCCGCCGGTGCCGTGGCTGCTTGCCGCCATGGTGTCGGGGCAATTGCTCGGTCCGCTCAAGACCTTGCGACTGGAAACGGAATCGTTACGCGAGGTCGCGGCATGAGCCGGCCGCATATCCTGATCGTCGGCGGCGCCGGCGTGTTCGGCTCGCGCCTGGCGCGGCTGCTCGCCCGCCGCGGTGGGTTCCGCGTCAGCCTCGGCGGCCGCACCGAAAGCCGCGCCCAGGCACTGCAGCGCGAGTTGCAAGTCATTGACGAACAGGGCGAATATGGCTTCGTGCTGATCGACCGTGACCGGATCGGCGCGGAACGGCTGAAGGAGATCGACTGCGACGTCGTCGTCGATTGCTCGGGCCCATTCCAGCTCAGCGGCACGCAACTGATCGAAGCAGCTATCGCGGCGCGCTGCCACTATGTCGATATCGCCGACTCCAGGGCCTTCGTCGCCGGCATCGCCAAATTCGACAGCGCCGCCCGCGCCGTCGCCATCTCGGTGATCTCGGGGGCCAGTTCCACGCCGGGGCTGACCCATGCGGTGCTCGACCACGTCACCAGCGCCTGGCTGGCCGTCGACAGTGTCGATGTGGCGATCGTCCCCGGCAACCGGACGCCGAAGGGACGTTCGGTCATCGAGGGCATCCTCAGTTGGGTCGGCCAGCCGGTGCGGGTGTTCCGCGAAGCCGGCTGGGAGCGCGGCCGTGGCTGGGGCGGGGCGCGCTGGGTCCAAATCGAGGGGCTGCCGCGCCGCCGCGCCATGCTGGCCGAGGTCCCCGATCTCGACCTCTTGCCGGCGCGTTTCGCGCCGCGGGTCAGGGCCGGGTTTGACGCCGGGATGGAACTGCCGCTGCTCAACTGGCTGATCGGCGTTGCCGCCGCGCCGGTGCGTTGGGGCCTGGTGAAGTCGGCCCGGGTGTTTGCCGGCTTGGGCACCCAGATTGCACTATGGCTCGATCGCTTCGGCACCGCCGATGGCGGCATGCTGGTCGAAGCGGCCGGGCAGGATGCGCGCGGCGAGCCCCGGGTGGTGCGCTGGTGGCTGCGGGCCGCCAGTGGCGATGGCCCCTATGTGCCGGTGCTGCCGGCGGCTGCGCTGATTGAAGCCCTGACCTTGGGTGGCCGGCTGCGCGGTGGCGCCCGCTCGGCTGCGGGCGTGGTGAGCCTCGAGCAGATCAAGCCATGGCTCGAGGGGTTGGCCATCGAGACCAAGCAGGTGGCGTTCCGGGGTGAAAAACCGCTCTATCGGCGCGTCATGGGCGAGGGTTTTGATCGCCTGCCCGAAGTCACTCGGCGGCTGCACCGCGGCCGGCCGGCGGTGATCGCCGAGGGCGAGGCGGTGGTGGCGCCGGCCACGAACCCGCTCTCCCGCTTCCTCGCCAAACGCCTCGGGCTGCCGGTCGATGAAGGCCGGCTGCCGGTGCGAGTGGTGATCGAGAGCCGCGAGGGCCGGGAGCACTGGACCCGCTTCTTCGCCGACAAGCCGATGCGCTCGGTGATGAGCGCCGCGCCCGATGGGCTGCTCGAAGAGCGCTTCGGCCCGGTAGCGATCCGCATGCGCCTCGTGCCGCGCGGCGACGGGCTGGACATGCAGCGCGTCTCCGGCCGGCTCTGGAACGTTCCGCTGCCGGGTTTCCTGCTGCCGCGCATCACCGCGGAAGAGCGGGTCGACGAGGGCGGGCGCCACCGGTTCGAGGTGGATATTGGCCTGCCGGTGTTCGGGCGGTTGGTGGCTTATCGCGGGTATCTGGTGCTGTAGGGCCCAGTCGTCGACTGATAGAGACGGCCCCCTCCCGGCCTCCCCCATAAAGGGGGAGGTGAAGAGTTCGAGGCTCTGTCTCCAATCGTGCAAAACACACCGGCGGGGCACCTCCCCCTTTATGGGGGAGGTGGGGAGGGGCCGTCTACCTGCGTTAAGCCCCTAAATACTCGCCTGCACACTGTGCAGCGCCGCATAGACTCCATCCCGCGCCACCAGTTCCTCATGCGTCCCTTCCTCCGCGATCCCGTCCCTCGTCAGCACGAGAATTCGGTCGGCATGCCGCACGGTAGACAGCCGATGCGCGATGACGATGGTGGTGCGCCCCTTGGCCAGGGTCAGCAGCGCCTGCTGCACCGCCCGCTCGCTCTCGTTGTCGAGCGCGCTGGTCGCCTCGTCGAAGATCAGGATTGCCGGATCCTTGAGGAAGGCGCGGGCGATGGTGAGCCGCTGCTTCTGCCCGCCCGACAGCTTCACCCCGCGCTGCCCGACATCGGTGTCGTAGCCATGGGGCAGCGCCATGATGAACTCATGCGCGTTGGCGGCGCGGGCGGCGGCCTCGATCTCGGCGTCGGTGGCATCGGGGCGGCCGTAGCGGAGATTCTCCGCCACCGCGCCGGCGAACAGGTAGACATCCTGCTGTACTACGGCGACGTGCCGGCGGAGCGAGCCGAGCGTGACGTCGCGGATATCGCGCCCGTCGATCCGGATGGCGCCCGCGTCGACATCGTAGAAGCGTGGGATCAGCGCACAGAGCGTGCTCTTGCCGACGCCCGACGGCCCGACCAGCGCCACGAACTCGCCTGGGGCGATATCGAGCGACAGCTGGCCCAGCACGTGCGGCCCGCTCGCTTCGTAGCGGAAGGTGACATCGTCGAAGCGGATCGCCCCCTTGGGGACCGGCATCGGCGCAGCACCCGGACGGTCCGCGATATCGGGCGCGACCTCGAGGATCTCCATGGCGCGGATGAACCCGGTATAGCCCTCCTGCAGCAGCCGGGCGAAGTTGGCGAGGCGCTTGATCGGATCGACCAGCACCGCGACGCAGAGCAGGAAAGTCAGCATTTCGGCGACCGTCAGCTCGCCCGAGAGGATGCGCAGCGCCCCGACCACGACCACCAGGATGGTGACCAGTTGGGCAAAGCTCTCGGTGCCCACCGAGAACCAGGCCTCCGAACGATATCCATCTGCACGGCTCGTGACGAACCGCCGATTCTGCTCCGCGAAGCGGTCGGTCTCGAGGCTCTCATTGGTGAAGGACTGGACGACCCGGATGCCGGCCAGCGCGTCTTCCACCCGCTCGTTCACCGCTGCGATCTGCTCTTTGCTCCGTTCGAGCGCCCGGTTCATCCGCCGATTGAAATGCAGCGCATAGGCCACCGCCAACGGCGTCAGCGCGAGGATGAGGGCAGCCAAGACCGGATCGATGAAGAACAGCACCAGCATGGCGCCGCCGAACTTGCACACCGCGATGGCGAGGTCTTCCGGACCGTGGTGGAAAAGCTCGCCCAGCCACAGCGTGTCGTTGCTGATGCGGCTCATCAGCTGCCCGGTACGCTGCCGATCATAGAAGCCGAATGACAGCTTCTGGCAGTGCTCGAACAGCTCCTGGCGCACCGCGGCCTCGATGCGGGCGCCCATCACGTGGCCCTGGTAATCGACGAAGAACGTTGCCGCCACCTCGACCGCGAGGATGGCGAGCATCACGGCGCCGATGCTGAGAATCTGCCAGATCGCCTCGGGCGCATCGGGCAGGGCAAGCAGGCGTGTCGTCACATAGTTGGCGCTGAGCGGCAGCGCGATTGCCGTTGCCGCGACCAGGACCGCGCAGCAGAGGTCTGCCGCCAGCAGCGGCAGATGCGGCCGATAGTAGGAAACGAACTTTCGCGCCCGCGACCGGTTGCGCTGGCTGGCAGCGGGGTCGGTCGAGCTGGCGAAAAGGCTGCGGAAGGCGTCAGGGCGCGGCGGGTTTTTCCTCGCGCGCGGGGAGTGAGAAGACATGAAGCGGGGTGTCCTTGCTGAAATAGGCTCCTTTCCGGTGGGACAGCGGCGCTTTCATTGGGATCTCCCTGAGGGCAGCGAATTGGGAGGCGGACCATAGGCCGACGCCATGCGCCCGGCAATCGGGGCACGGGTGATCGGGGCAGGGGGTGTGGCTGGTTGGCTACAGTGCCGATTGCCGACTGGCACCGACCCTCAGTCGTCGCTTCCCTCCCCCTTGAGGGGAGGGATTGAGGGAGGGGGTGGTGCAGTCACCACCGAGCGTCCCTCACCACCCCCACCCCCAACCCCTCCCCTCAAGGGGGAGGGGAGCTCACAGCGCCAGTGCCGCCTCGCGCTTTCCATACGCCCGCAGGAACGTCCTGACGCCGTTGCGGGCTGCCTGCTCCAGTTGGGCGTCGCTTACCACCTGGCCGGGTTCGTTCGGCAGGTCGGCGCGGATCAGCGCCATGAACTGCCGGGCGGCGAGGTCAGGGTCATCGAGTTCGATGTCGCCGGCGCGGGCGAGACGGGCGAAGTGCGAGGAGATGGCGGGCCAGTTCTTGCCCGGACCGTAATCCTTCCAGGTCTCGAACAGCTCGGGGTAGCGGCTGCCTTCGTTCTCGATCAGCTTGCGCAAGGCGCGCGAACCCTCGTCGCAGAGGCAATCGCGGGTCAGCCGGATGGCGAAATCCACCAGCTCGCGCCCGATGTCCCCCGGTTGATCGGGGAAGGTCGCGAGCGCGGCGATCAGCCGGGCGCTGCCCTGCTCGTTGATGCCGCGGACCACTTCGACGAACAGTTTCTCCTTGTCGCCGATCTGGTTGTAGATCGTCTGCCGCGACACCCCCGCTTCCTCGGCGATCGCATCGATACTGGCCCCGACATAGCCGTCGCGCACGAACACCGCCGTGGCGGCGCTGATGATGGCGCAGCGCTTGTTGTAGTTGCCCCGCTGCATGGCTGGGCTGCGATGTAGGTCGTGGCTGATCTCCATGGCAGGGATGATAATGGGACTTGACGAATTGGACAAGAGTGTCCAAAAGTCACTTTGACACAAGTGTCCAAATTTGTGGACTTGAGTGTCATTCAAGCGGCAGCTGAACCGGGTACACCGGCAAGTGAGGCAAACGACGCGCGGGGGTGATCCGCGCGCGGCCGAACTTTGTCCGACGCTCGTTGCCGGACCATCTGCTCGCTCTCAGTCACACCAGCAGTGTTGGGATTTACTGCTATGAACGCAAAACTCATCCGCATGGCCATCGTGCTTGGCCTGTTGTCGGTGATCGGCCCCGTCGCCATCGACATGTATCTGCCGGCTCTGCCGGAAATCGGCGGGCAACTCGGCGTCACCGATGCTTCGGTGCAGCTCAGCCTGATGTCCTTCATGGCCGCCTTCGCCGTGGGACAGCTGATCTATGGTCCGATCAGTGACATGATCGGCCGCAAGCCGCCGCTCTATATCGGCACGCTGGTGTTCATCGCCGGCTCGATCGGTTGTGCCCTGGCGCCGTCGGTCGAGTGGCTGATCGTCTCGCGCTTCATCCAGGGGATTGGCGGTTGCGCCGCCATGTCGCTGCCGCGCGCCATCGTGCGTGACGAGTATACCGGCGCCGAGGCGGCGCAACTGTTCAGCCTCATCATGCTGGTGTTCTCGATCTCGCCCATTCTCGCCCCGCTCGCCGGCAGCGTGGTCATCGCTTTCGGCGACTGGCGGCTGCTGTTCTGGGTGATGGGCGCGGTCGGCGTGTTCGGCCTGATCCTCTCGGTCGTCGCACTCAAGGAGACGCGGCCGAAGCACCTGCGCACCGACTCGACCATCGGCAGCGCCATCCGCGGCTACGGTATGCTGCTGAAGGACTGGAACTTCCTCGGGCTGACTTTCATCGGCGCCTTCGGCATGTCGGCCTTCATGGCCTTTATCGGCAACTCGAGCTTCGTGTTCATCGGGTACTATGGCCTGACGCCGACCGAATACAGCCTCGCCTTCTCGGTCAACGCCATCTCGTTCTTCGCAGTGTCGCAGTCGACCGGCTTCATGGTGAAGCGCTTCGGCCTGCAGCGCGTGGTCCGCACGGCGGTCACTGGTTTCGCCATCTCGATGGCGTTGCTGGCGGGGATCTTCGTCGCCGGTATCGACAGCATGTGGGTGCTTTCCGGCCTGATGTTCATCGCCTTCGGCTTCCTCGGCCTGGTGCTGCCGACCACCGGCGTCTTGGCGATGGAAGAGCACGGCGAGTTCGCCGGCACCGCGTCGGCCCTGATGGGCACGCTGCAGATGGTGCTCGGCGCCGTGGTGATGGGGATCGTCGGGGCCTTCCACGATGGCACCGCCATCCCGATGGTGCTCGGCTTCGCCATCTGCGCCATCCTCGCCTTCATCCTGACCCAGCTGACCATCCGCACCACGGTAACCCCGGTGGCCGGCGCGCCGGCGGAGTAACAGCTCCCATGCAGGGGATCTGGCGCGGGAGGCGACTTCCGCGCCTTTTCTTTTTGGGGAATGACTGAAGCAGACGGCCCCCTCCCATCCTCCCCCATAAAGGGGGAGGTGCCCTGCCGGTGTGTTTGGCACCGTCGCAGACAGAGCCTCGACTTTTCACCTCCCCTTTCATGGGGGACTTCGAGTTGTCCCGCAGGCAAATCGCTCCAGTGGAGCGATTTGAGGGGAGAAGGCCATGAGAGCTATGCTCGAATGGCTAGGGAGGGGGCCGTCTCTATCAGTCGGCGTTGTCGGGACGTCAGCCCTTCGGCATATCCGGGCAGACATACGGCACCGTCGCCGTCACATACTTCTCCTCCACCGCATCGCTGCCGAGCTTGAGGCTCAGCACCAGTTCGGCGTCGGTGAGCGAGACGATGTCGGCATTGATGTCCATGCCGTCCTCGTTCCACTTCAGCGCAGTGTCCGAGGTGAGTTCCCAGGGGCTCAGCCGGTGGGTTTCCCAGCAGGAATCCTGCACCAGGGTGCCGTCGGAGAGGAAGATCTTCATCACGCCGGGCAGGTCGCCATCGGCTTTGGTCCACACCCGATCGACGAGACCCGCCTTGCTGGTCTTGGCGGCGGTGGCGGATTCGGTGGGGGCGGCGTCTTCGGCAAATGCCGGAAGGCAGGTGATGGAGCCGACACCCCACATGGCGAGCAAGGCGAAAAGGGCGGCTTTGCTGGTCATTCGGCGTCTTTCTCCCGTGGTGATCCGAACATGGGTGCGGCGCAATCCGCCTGCAAGGAGGCACGGCGATTACGACGGAAATCGGATCATTAGCTCCACAAAATGAACGGCCGATGAGCGTGGGGCTCATCGGCCGTATCGAAGCAGCAACGCGGGTGGGGGTTGCTACTCGATCGGTGGCGGCGGCGGTGGCGACGACTTGCCGGGGCTCGAGGCCATCGAGCCATATTCCATGGCGGGGCGGTTGCCGCCCACCGGCGCAGCCCTGAACACGGTGACGTCGCACCTGTTCTTGTAACAACCGTAGCCGCAGACGGTGTTGCCGCATTTCTTGGCGCAGCCGATAGCACCGCCATTTGACTGCAGGTTCTTGCCGCAGACGTTGCGGACCTGTTGCTCGGTAACGCGCGTCGCCGCCGAGGCGAAGCTCGGCAACAGGCAGAGGCACGCCACCGATAGCAGCATCATCGATCTGGTCATAACTTGGCTCCCTGGGAGGAGCCCCCCGTGACGCTGGTATTGCCGATCCCGACGGTCCGTTCGCCCTCCGATCGGAGGGGCGCCTCAAACGCTGGCGAGGCTGGTGAACCCGGCGACCAGCTTCACCAGGTCGGCATGCCGGCGGCTGCCGGTCTTGTCGTAGAGGCGCCGCAGGTGGAACTTCACCGTCGTTTCGCCGATGCCCAATGCTTCGGCAACTTCAGGCGCGCCGCCGATCTCGACGATGGCGAGCAGCACGCGAAGCTCCGCCGGCGTCAGACCATAGGCGCGGATCAGCGCTTCGGGGGCGGTCTCGATGTGGAGTTCGGCGCGCTGCACGAACAGCGCCGCGACCGCCGCATAGCTGGTGCGAACCTGACGGCGGAAGCCCGAGCTCAGCGGCAGCACATGGGCGACGAGGGCCTCGCCGCGATGGCCGGCAAGGGGCAGGGCGATACCACGCTCGCCCAGCAGCGCGTCGCCGCCATCGCCAAACGCGGCCGCGTCGCGCAGACACTGTTCCAGTGCGGCATCGGTGGTGACCAGCCGACCCGCGGCAACGCGCAGCGGTCCGCCCGGCGCCAGCAACTGGAGTCCCGCCGCGTTGGCATGGACCAGCGCACCGCCGGCGCCGACGAGGAACATGCCGGCGCGGATGGTATCGAGCGAACTCGCCAGCACCTCGGCGCGCGCCGAATGCTGTTCCAGCGCCCGGCCGATCAGCGCCGCCCGGCGCACATGCGGCACCACCAGGTGCATGCGGTGGCGCGTCGCCTCGTCGACGATGCCATCTCGCTCATGCCGGAACACGCCGAACATCGAAGCCGAGGTGCCCGACCGATCGAGCACCGTGCTGACGAAATCCACCAACTGCTGCGGCCGCACCCACTCACGATAGAAGCGCGATTGCTGGAACTCGGCATGCGGCATGATGTCGATGGTGGCGACGAGCTCGCCGATCTCGGTGAAGAAGTGTCGCGTCGTCGCCGGATCGAGCTGCACGTAGCGCTCGAAATAGAGGGCACGATAGGCCGGCGACAGGCCGCCATCGTCATAGAGCACGCCACCTGAATGACTGGTGGGGTCCTTGCTGTAGATGGCGGCGGCGCAACCGCCGACAAATCTCGCCGTTGCCCGCAGCGCATCGGGCCACAGGCCCGGCTCGATTGCTGCGTCGTAGATGTGGCCGACCAGCCCGGACAGGGCCTCAGACTCGTTCACTCTGGGTATTCCGCCTGGACGCCCCCGGCGCCGGACCTTAGGTCGGGTCGGGAGCGTTTGGCAAGAGTCATATTATGACTGCCGAATACCCAGGGCGCGGTCGCGATCGCGGATGCGGTTACGGGCCTGCTTGGGCCACAGCTGGTAGGCATCCCCTCCGCCCTCGAGGGTATGGCGGGCATGCACCGCCCAATTGGGGTCTTCGAGCGCGGTGCGGGCGAAGGCTACGAGATCGGCCTCGCCATCTTCGAGGATACGCTCGGCATCGTGCGGATCGTCGATCAGGCCCACGGCGATGGTGGGGATACCGGCGGCGCGCACTGCCTTGGACAGTTCCACCTGGTAGAGCGGCGAAGCTTTCAGCGCATAGCCGTCGAAGCCGCCCGACGAGCAGTGGATCATGTCGATGCCCAGGGCCTGCAGCTCGCGCGACAGCACGATCGAATCCTCGACGCCCCAGCCACCCGGGCTTCCGTCGGTCACCGACAGCCGCATGATCAGCGGCTTGTCCCTGGGCCAGGCGGCGCGCACCGCCTCGGTCACCTCGAGGGCAAAGCGCATGCGGTTCTCGCGGCTGCCGCCATAGGCGTCGGTGCGGTGGTTGGCGAGCGGCGAGAGGAACTGGCTGATCAGGTAGCCGTGTGCGCCGTGGATCTCGACCGTGTCGAAGCCCGCCTGGTCGGCCCGGCGCGCCGCGTCGGCAAAGCCCTGCACCACCCGCTGGATCCCGGCCTTGTCCAGCGCCACCGGCGTCTGGTAGCTCGGGTTATCGGCATGGCGTTCGGCGCTGGGCGCTTCAGGCACCCAGGTCTCGTAGCCGTATTCGAGCTTGTCGGCATCCGTCTCGTTGAAGCCGCCGCGCCACCAGATCGGCGTCGCCGCCTTGCGGCCGGCATGGCCGAGCTGGATGCCGGTCGCGGCGCCCTCGGCCTTCAGAAACTTCACGATGTGCGCAAGCGGCGCGATCTGCTCGTCGCTCCACAGGCCCAGGTCGCCGTAGGAGATGCGGGCCTCGGGCGTCACCCCGGTGGCTTCGAGGATGACAAGACCGAAGCCGCCGAGCGCGAAGCGACCCAGATGCACGAAGTGCCAGTCATTGGCGAGGCCGTGCTGGGCCGAGTACTGGCACATCGGCGCGATGACCGTGCGGTTGCGCATGGTCAGGCCACGCAGTGTGAACGGCGAGAAAAGCTGGGACATGTAGGGGATTTGCTGCGCTTGGTTGACGTCGGCAGCACCATGCACCGCTCACCATCCATCGGCAAGTGCCGATGAAGTGAAGAGCCCTGCGCGACGATCGCGCTGCGAACTCAGCTAGTCGGTGACGGTGTACTGGGTAATGCCATTGGCGGCGACGCTGAGGCGTTGGCGGGCCTCGCCGTAACCGACGGAGCCCGCATCGACGTCCCAGCAGCCGGCCGAAACGGTAAAGGCGTAGCTCTGGCCGGAGCCCAGCGCGACGGTCTCGGGCAGCCGATCGAGGCCATAGGTCGAGGCGCCGCATTCCGAGATCAGGATCACGTCGATCACCCGCGTTGTGCCGTTGATCACCGTGATCGTACCGGTCGGCTCGCCCGGGCGGATCAACTCACCTCCGGTGATCCAGGCGTCGCCGCTGCAGCCCGCCATCAATACAAGACCAGCCGCCGAGGCGGCCAGGCGAAATACTGAATTCATCTTGTCCCCCAATGACGAGAGGACGTGCCGCAGCGTCGCTCCCCAGACAATTGCTAGCAGAGCGACGATGGCAGTCAATCAGTCCGCTTGGCGGCGTGGCTGGGGGCGAGAGAAACTCAGGCCGCTTGCGGCTTCCGGTGGCCGGATACTTCGGCCCCGGCATTGCGTTCGAGCGTCAGCAATTGCAGGGCGCAGACGATGATGATCAGGCCCATGACCAGATAGGCGATCTGGAAGTCGATCACCCCGAGCGTCGGCGCGCCGCGCCACATCTGGCTGAGGTTGAGACAACCCGCGGCCACCGCGACGCCGAACACCATGGAGAGCTGTTGCGACATGCTGGAAATGGTGGTGGCGGAGCTGCGCTGTTTGGCGTCCACATCGGCGAAGGCGAGGGTCGCGAGCGCGGTGAACTGCATCGAGCGGGTGGCGCCGGCGATGAACAGCACGGCGGCCATCAACAGATACGGTGTCTGCGGTCCGAGCAGGCCGCAGGCCGCGACGGAGATGCCGGCCAGCACGCCGTTGACCGTCAGGATACTGCGGAAGCCGAAGCGCCGCAGCGTCGGCGTGGTCACCGCCTTGATGGCGAGATTGCCGAAGAAATAGATCACCACCAGCCCGCCGGCGCTCAGCGCATCCATGCCGTAGGCGACCTGGAACATCAGCGGCAACAGGAACGGCGTGGCGTTGATCGCCGTCCGCAAGATCGCGCCGGCCTTGGCGTCGGTGGCAGCGAAAGTGTGGATCTTCAGGGTCCGGAGGTCGATCAGCGGATGGTCGGCGCGCAGCAGCCAGATCACCGCCGCCGTGCCCACGGCAAAGCCGACGGCGATCAGCAGCAGCGACAGCCATAGCGGCAGGCCGCCCTGTACCAGGGCGTCAAAACCATAGAGCAGGCAGCCCAGCGTGATGCCGGTCAGCACGAAGCCGATGCCGTCGAATGGTCGCTCGGCGAACTCAGTGTCCTTGGGGACGATCGCCAGCACCAGCGCCATGCCGATGATGCCCAGCGGGATGTTGATCCAGAAGTTCCAATGCCAGGAAATGTACTCGGTGATGAAGCCGCCGAGCGCCGGGCCGAGCACCGGGGCGAACAGCGCCGGCCAGATGGTGAGGCCGATGGCCGAGACGATCTCCGACTTCTGCGCAGTGCGCAGCACGATGATGCGTCCCACCGGGAACAGCACCGAGCTGCTGGCGCCCTGCAAGGCGCGGGCAATGGCGAACTGGCCGAGATCCTGCGCCATACCGCAGGCGATCGAGGTGAGCGTGAACAGCGCGATGGCGACGACGAACACCCGCCGCGCTCCGAACCGGTCGGAAAGCCAGGCCGCGGCGGGAATGCAGACCGCCACCGCCAGCATGTAGATGGTGACGCCGAGGCTCATCTCGAGCGTGCCGACGTTGAAATCTTGCGCCATGCGGGGCAGGGCGGTGACGATGATCACCCCGTCCAGAAACTGCATGAACAGGGTGGCGGCGACCACCAGGGCGACGTTACGGGCGTGTGGGCTGAGGGGTGTGGACATGGTGAGGATGCGAATGACTAGTATGGTACCAATACAGCATTCGCGCGCCGTGCATATCGGCGAATAGGATGAGGGGGAGGTTTTTTGGGCGGCGTGGTGTTGGTGTCGCAGGGGGTGCTGACTGAGGCAGACGGCCCCCTCCCATCCTCCCCCATGAAGGGGGAGGTGCCCTGCCGGCGTTTTTGGCGCGATCGAAGACAGAGCCTCGACTTTTCACCTCCCCCTTCATGGGGGAGGCCGGGAGGGGGCCGTCTCTATCAGCGACGCGCCTACCCCTTCACCGCCCCAGCCGTCATCCCCGCCACGATCTGACGGTTGAAGAACAGGTAGACGATCAGCGGTGGGATGGTGATCAGGAGGATGTTCATGAACAACAGGTGCAGCGAGGTGTTGAACTGCCCCTGGAAGTTGAACAGCGTCAGCTGCACCGTGACGTTCTGCTTGCCCGGCAGGTAGTAGAGCGGGTTGGTGAAATCGTTGAAGATGGCGACCGACTGCACCACGATCACCGTCACCACCACTGGCTTCAGCAGCGGCAGCACCACCTGGAAGAACAGCCGCAATGGTCCGGCGCCATCGATGATCGCCGCCTCATCGAGTTCCCTCGGGATAGTGGCGACGAACGCCCGGAACAGCAGAATGGTGAAGCTCAGCCCATAGGCGACTTCGATCAGGATCATGCCGTGCATGGTCTTGAACATGCCGATCGACTGCAGCACCCAGATGGTGGGCACCACGGCCGGCGGGATGATCAGCCCGGCGAGCACCAGGAAATTGACGATAGCGGTCCAGCGCGAGGGGCGGCGCTGCAGCACGAAGCCGACCATGGCGCCCAGCACCACCAGCAGCGTCACGCTCACCACGGTGAGGATGATCGAGTTGACGAAGGCGGTCACCAGCATGAAATCCTGGGTGCGCACCACCTCGACCAGGTTGTCCCAGAAGTGCCAGCTGGTCGGCCAGTCGAATGAGCGGGTCGCCGCCTGCCGCCGGTCCTTGACTGCGGTGAGGATGATGAAGGCAAACGGGACGAGGAAGACCACCACCGAGGCTGCGATGGCGATGCCGCCGAAAATGTAGCGCTGGGCGTGCCTCACCGGTCCACCTCCTTGCGATTGAGGAACAGCGACAGCGGCACGATGATCAGCGCCACCATGACGAACAGCACGACGTTGCCCGCGGTGGAGAGGCCGTAGAAGCCGGCCTGGTACTGCTTGTAGATCACCGAGGCGATGACGTCGGAGGTGAAGCCCGGGCCGCCTTTGGTCATGGCCCAGATCAGGTCGAAGGAGCGGAGGCCGCCGATGAAGCTGAGGATGACGACAGTTGCCGTGGCCGGCTGCACCAGCGGCAGGGTTACCGTCCAGAAGCGCTGCCACGCCGACGCGCCGTCGATCTTGGCGGCTTCATAATACTCGAGCGGGATCGAGACGATGCCGGCGATGTAGATGACGGTGGCAAGCCCGACGCCCTTCCACACATCGACCAGCGCGACAGAGTAGAGCGCGAAGCGCGGATCGGTCAGCCAGCCCGGCCCCTTGATGCCGATCGAGGCCAGCGTCTCGTTGATCAGGCCCTGGGTGGGGTGCATCATCGCAGTGAAGGTGATGCCGACGCCGACGGTCGAGACCAGTACCGGGAAGAACACCACGGCGCGCAGGTACCCACGGCCAAAGATGTCGGAGGTGAGCAGCAGCGCCAGCAGCATGCCGAGCACCACCTTGAGGCTCGAGGTCACCACGCCGTAAATCAGGGTGTTGACGAGGCCCTGGAACAGGAATGGCTCGCGGAAGAACTGGGCGAAATTTTCGAGCCCGATGAAGTCGGCCTTCTGCAGCGTCCACCGCGTCAGGCTGAAGAACAGCGAGGCGAAGGTGGGCAGCATGAACAGCACGGAAAAGATGATGGCCGCCGGCAGGTAGAACCAGCTCGGATAGAGCCCGGCCGTACGCGACTTACGACGCGGGTTGGCGATGGGCACCGTGCCCTCTGCGACCGCAATTGCCATACCCGTCCTCCTCCAAGTCGGTATTGGCGTCCGGCCGACGAGGCCGGACGCCGAGTTTCACACGCGGCTGGCGCGCTTACCAGCCGGGCAGGCCGAGCTGCTGCGCCTGCTTCTTGACGTCTTCGTCATAGAGCGCGGCGCCGTCGGCGGCCGAGCGGATACCCGAACCGACTTCCACGGTGATCTGCTCGAGCGCCGGGCCCTTGATGGGCGAGAGGAACTCAAGGGCAGGGGCGGAGTGGCCACCTTCCTGGAAGTAGGGCAGCAGGTCAGAGACCACCGGCGGCACGTCGGCGGGCAGGGTGCAGCCCTTCACCAGGTAAGGACCGGTAGCGCCGGCCGACTGGGTCTGGATATCGCAACCCTCGATCGAGGCGACGAAAGCGATGAACTCCTTGGCCTCGGCTTCGTTCTTGGTGGTCTTGGGGATATAGAGGCCCGCCGGCATCCAGGTGGTGAGGCCGTTATTGGCCGCATCGTCGCCCGGGATGGCGAAGAAGCCGACGTCGTTGAGGTTCTCGGGGGCCAGTTCCTTGATGTTGGCCACCGCGAACGACAGCATCGGGTAGTGGGCGCCTTCGCCGGTGGCGACCTTGGTCACGCCGTCTTCGAATGTGGCTGCTGCGAAGTCCTCGTTGAGGAGGCCAGCTTTGAACACCTCTTCCTGGCGCTCAAAACCCTTCATCGCGGCAGGCGTCGTCGCGTACTTGGCCTTGCCGGCGGTGTAGTCGGTGGCAAAATTCGGGTCGGCGGCGAGCACGTTGTAGAAGTCGCCAAGCACGAAAAGCTGGCTGGTCCAGGTCGCGCCGAAGCTCTGGATCACTGCGGTCTTGCCCGCTGCCTTGATCTTTTCGTTGTTGGCCATGAACTCGGCCCACGATTTCGGCGGCGTCAGCCCGAGTTCCTTGTAGATCGGGATGTTGTAGAGGATGCCGCCGCCCATGGCGGTACCGATCGGCGCGCCATAGACCTTGCCGTCGGTACCGGTGACGACGCTCTTGAAGCTGTCGATGACGTTGGCCTGGAACGGCTCGGCGGTGAGGTCGACGAGGTTCTGCGTCGGGTTGATCGCCTGGAACAGCGAGCCCGAGTTGTACAGGAACACGTCGCTCATCTCGCCGGTGGCGAGGCGGGTCTTGATCAGGTTGTCGCCATCGGCGCCGCCGGGGCGGCTCTCGGTCTCGACATCGATATTGGGATACTTGGCTTCGAAGGCTGCGGCCAGGGCTTCGGCCATGGCGACGGTCGAGGGCGCATTGTCGAACAGGAAGGTCAGCTTGACCTTGTCCTGCGCACTCGCGGTGCCTGCCAGGATCGCGATGACGCCGGTGGTGACCAGCGCCGCACGCGTCTTTTTACGCATCAGCATTGATAGTTCCTCCCTTGTGGCCGCCACGGGTCCTCCGGCGGCCGGTTGCAGTTATTCTTCCAGGCTCCCGCGGCTGCTCTGCCGTCAGGGCTTGCTGATCCGGAACGTCACCTTGTGCTTTCCGGGCGCCAGCAGGCTGCGCGCTTTTCCGTCATTGCCGCGCTCGCTGACGGCCATGCCGTCGACGCTGGCGTCGGTGTAGTCGGCGGCGAGGACGAGCGTGCCGCTCGCGCCCTCGGGCACCGTGATGCTGTAGGTCACCTTGTCGCCGTCGACCTTCCAGCCCGCCTCGATCCGGCCGGCGGCCGAGTCATGGTTGGCGTTGACCGGCGACAGTGCCGCGATGATCGTCGGCTCGAAGAAGATGTGCTTGAAGGCCGGCAGCGCCGGATCGGGGCGGAAGCCCGCCACGCCCTCGAGCAGCCACTGGCACACCGCGCCATAGGCATAATGGTTGTAGGAGTTCATCTGCGGGTCGAACGCCACACCGTCCTCGTTGAGCGCATTCCAGCGCTCCCAGATCGTGGTGGCGCCCATCTTCACCTGGAACAGCCAACCGGGCAGGCCTTCCTGCAGGAACACCGCGCCGGCGAGATCGGCCTCGCCGATCTTGACCAGCGCCGGCAACAGCGCCGGCGTGCCGATGAAGCCGGTGCCGATGCGGCCGTGGGCTCGGGCCACCGTCTCCTTGAAGTAGCCCTTGGCCGCTTCGTAGTGCTCGGGCGGGATCAGATCCCACAGGAACCCCAGCGCGTAGGAGGTCTGGTCGTTGTAGCCGGTGCGTCCCGAGGCGGTGATGAACTCGCGCTGGTAGGCCTTCTTGACCAGTTCGGCGCGCTCGTTGAGCCGCTTGGCCTGCGCCTGGTCGCCGACCACCTCGGCTGCCTTCGCCGCGAGGTGCGACGAGATGTAGAGGTAGATCGTCGCTGCCGCGTCATCGCCGATGGTCGGGTAGGGTTTGGCGAAATCGCCTTGCGGCTGCAGCCAGTCGCCGAAGGTGAAGCCGCGCTCGCCCCAGCCCGAGGGCGGTCGGACGATCGGGCCATTGGAAATCGACCAGACGAAGTCATTCCACTTGACCATGGCCGGCAGCGCTTCCTCGAGGATCGCGCGGTCGCCGTAGTGGGCATAGAGGGTCCACGGGATCACGGCGATGGCATCGCCCCAGCCGGTCGAACCGTAAAAACCCGGGATCACGTCCTCATGGTTGCGCGTCGGATCGGGCACGACGTGCGGAATGGCGCCATCCGGCCGCTGGTCGGCGATCAGGTCACGCACATACTTCACCAGCATGCCATGGCTCTCGTGCAGGTAGCAGGCGGTGGGCGCGAACACCTGCGCGTCACCGGTCCAGCCCAGCCGCTCGTCGCGCTGCGGACAGTCGGTTGGCACTTCGATGAAGTTGGAGCGCTGCGACCACACGGTGTTCTCGACCAGCCGGTTGACCAGCGCATTGGCCGAGCTGAAATTCGCCGTGCGGGTGATCGCCGAACTGATCGGGATCATCTCGATCTGCTTGATCGTCGCCTTGCCCTCGATGGCGACGCGGGCGAAGCGGAAGCCGAAGAAGCTGAAGGTCGGGCGGTAGCTCTCGGGCGCGCCGCCCTTCAGCACATATTCGACCCGCGCTTCGGCCGAGCGCATGCTTTCGCGGTCGAACGCGCCCAGGTGATTGGTCAGTTCGGCATGCTCGATGGTGAGCTTGGCGCCGGCCTCGCCCTCGACCGTGAAGGCGACATAGCCGCCGGCGTTCTGGCCGAAATCGTAGACCATGCGCCCTTCGGCATCGGCGAAAGAGTTGACCACCGGCAGTGGAGGAAGCTCATGCACGCCGGCCGTCTCGGCCGGCAGCAGTGTCGCTTTGTCGAAATCGGCCAGCACCGTGGCGCCGCCGCTCACCGGGGCGTTCTCGGCCCGGGCGTCATAGTTTTCGCCGTAATAGATGCCGGATTTGAGCACCGGCGTGAGGCCGCTCTGCCAGCTGGCATCGGTACCGACGATCAGCTCGCCATTGGCGCCGCGCAGCTCGGCGATGGCGCCGACCTTGTCGCCCCAGGTGTTGAGCAGCTGGTTGCGCGGCCACATCATGCGCGAGCGGTACCAGCCGTCGCCGAGCCAGATGTCGATGCTGTTGTCGCCATCCTTGAGCAGCGCGCTGACATCGTAGGTCTGGAAGCTCAGGCGGTCCCAGTAGCTGGTCCAGCCGGGCGTCAACAGGTCCTCGCCGACGCGCTTGCCATTGATGAAGGCACGGTAGAGGCCGAGAGCGCTGATCCTGAGCGTCCCGGCCCCACCGCGGGAGGAGAGGTTGAAGCTTTTGCGCAGGAACGACGACTGCGTGCCGACGCCCTGATCGACGCTGGGGCCGATCATTTCGGCGGCCCAGGCGGCTTGGCTGGATACGGCTTCACCTGCCCGGATGAGCATCGTCTCGTTCACTTTTGTATCCTCCCAGGGACCTGTTGCGGTCCGTCCGGCACTATGGCTGCCGATCACCGTGTGACGTTCTACGTATACCGTTCTACAAATCGAATTCAAGCATGTTTCGCGCAAGAACCGCCAAATCGGCGCACGAACAGCCAGATGGCCTCAAAATCCACCAAAATCGCTCACGTTGTTTTGTGGAAAGCGGGTTGCTAAAAGGGGGCGGTTCGGGGGAGCCGTGGCGCCAACAGCAAAAACCGGCCGGGTCACCATCAAGACGGTCGCTGCCGATGCCGGGGTCTCGGTGGCCGCGGTGTCGAAGGTGCTGCGCGATGCCTATGGCGTCAGCGACGCGTTGCGCGCCCGGGTCCAGGCATCGATGGAGAAGCTGCATTACCGCCCGCATGCCGGGGCGCGGGCGATGCGCGGCCGCACCTACACCTTGGGCGTGCTGCTGCCGGACATGCGCAACCCGTTCTTCGCCGACATCCTTGCCGGGATGAACGAGGCGCTGGAGCGCACGCAGTACCAGACCATGCTCGGGGTCAGCCGTTCCGCCGAGACCATCGAGATGTCGCTGATCGACTCGATGATCGATCGGCAGATGGATGGCTTGCTGATGATCGGCCCGCGCATGCCGCCCGAAACGGCGGAGGCGGTGTCGACGCGCATTCCGACGGCGATTGTCGGCTATCACGTGCCGGAACTGGCGACGCTCGATACCGCGAACAACGATGACGTCGCGGGGGCCGCCCAGGTGGTGCGCCATCTCGCGGCCAATGGCTATCGCCGCATCACCATGGTCACGCTGGCCGTCCCTACCAAGAACGTGGTGGTCACCGTGCAACGCGAGCGCGGCTACCGCGAAGCGATGAAGGAGCGTGGGCTCGGGCCGCACATCAACATCGTGCCGGCCGATCAGACGGCGCGCGAGGTGCAGACGGTAGTCCGGCACCTGCTGGAATCCCGCCACCGGCCGGAGGCGCTGTTCTGCTGGACCGACATGGTGGCGCTGCATGCGCTGAGCGTCGCGAGGGATATCGGGCTGTCAGTGCCGGGCGACCTCGCCATCGTCGGCTATGACAACACCATCTACTGCGATCTGGCGCAGAACAGCCTCACCAGCGTCGATCAATCGGGCCAAGTGCTGGGGCTGCAGGCGGCGCGGCTGCTGATCGAGCGGATCGACGGCCGGCAGCAGGGCGACCATTTCGTCGTCTCCCCGCGGCTGGTGGTGCGCGGCAGTTCGCGTCCTCGCCCTTCGTAGCCCTTTCCACGCGCTACCATTCCAGTCAAACATTGCCCGCCAACCGGACCAGATAGAGATCATGCCCTTTTTCGACATGCCGCAGTCACAGCTCCTGAGCTACCGCTCGAGCGCCGTCGCCCCCGCCGATTTCGACAGTTTCTGGGCCGAAACGCTCGAGCACTCGCGCGGCAAGCCGCTGGAGGCGGTGTTCGAGCCGGTCGATACCGGGTTGAGGCTGTTCGAGGTGTCCGACGTCACCTTCTCCGGCTTCGCCGGCGATAAGGTGCGCGGCTGGTACATCAGGCCGGCGGGCGTCGCGCCGCGCGGCACCGTGGTGAAGTTCATCGGCTATGGCGGTGGTCGTGGCCTGCCGCAGGAACATCTGCTGTGGCCGGCCACCGGCCGCGCCGTGCTGGTGATGGATACGCGCGGGCAGGGCAGTTCATGGTCGCGCGGCGATACCCCCGATCCCGCCGGCTCGTTCCCGGCGCATCCCGGCTTCATGACCCGCGGCATCAACGACCCGCACGATTACTACTATCGCCGCGTCTACACCGACGGCGTGCGCGCCGTTGAGGCCGCGCTCGGCCGCGCCGAGACCGACCCGGCAAAGCTCGCCGTGGTCGGCGGCAGCCAGGGCGGCGGTATCTCGATCGCCGTTGCCGGGCTCGAGCCCCGGGTCAAGGCTGCCATGCCCGACGTGCCGTTCCTCTGCGATTTCCCCCGCGCCGTCGGCCTCACCAGCCGCGACCCCTATGGCGAGATCGTCCGCTTCCTTGCCACCCACCGCGAGAAGGCGGCCGCCGCCTACAAGACGATCAACTATTTCGATGGCGTACATTTTTCGGCCCGTTCAAAAGCGGCGGCTCTGTTCTCGGTCGCGCTGATGGACGACGTCTGCCCGCCCTCGACTGTCTATGGCGCCTACAATGCCTGGGCCGGTCCCAAGAGCATCGAGAGCTACAGCTTCAACAACCATGAGGGGGGCGGCACCTGGCAGGAGCAGCGGCAGGTCGCCTGGCTCGACGAGACCCTGCCGTGACCACGCTGACGCTCGACTTTGCCGACCGCGACGGGGCCAGTGCCCGTCGCCGGTGGGCGCTGTCGCGCCTCCTGATCTACGCCGTGCTGGCGCTGTTCGCACTGGTCTATGCGGTGCCGGCGCTGCTGGTGTTCTTCAACTCGTTCCGCGATGGCGAGGAGGTGTTCCGCAACGGCATCATCGCCATTCCGGAGAGCTTCTCGTTCGACAACTACCTCAGCGCCTGGAACGACGCCTGCGTCAGCGGCATGTGCCGAGGGCTCGGGCCCAACTTCCTCAACTCGCTGATCATCACCGTGCCCGCCACCATCGCCACGACGATCATCGGGGCGCTGAACGGCTATGTGCTGAGCAAGTGGAAGTTCCCCGGCTCCGAGTTCATCTTCGTGATGATCTTCCTGGGCATCTTCCTGCCCAGCCAGATCGCGCTCCTGCCCTGGGCCTGGATCATCGGTCAGTTGGGCCTGCAAAACAACGTACTGGGCCTCTTGCTCATCCATACGGTGATGGGCATCTCTTTCGCTACCCTGTTCTTCCGCAACTTCTATGCCGGCGTGCCCGCCGAGATCGTCAAGGCGGCGCAGGTCGATGGCGCCGGCTTCTGGCGCATCTTCATCCGGGTCATGCTGCCGCTCTCCGGGCCGATTATCGCCGTAACGGTGATCTGGCAATTCACTCAGATCTGGAACGAGTACCTCTACGGCATGGTGTTCACCTCGGGGACGCAGCAGCCGATCACCGTGGCGATCATGGGCGTCAGGGCCGGCGGTTCGGCGGCAACGGTGATGATGGCGATCGTGCCGCCGCTGCTGGTGTATCTGATCGGCGGCAAGTACTTTGTGCGCGGACTTACCCAGGGGGCACTGAAGTAGGCATGACGACCAGGAACTACGTGATCGACGAGATGATCTCGGCCAAGGCGATCGCGGCCCGGGTGGAGGCGCTCGCCAAGGAAATCTCGGCGCATTATGCCGGCACCGACAAGCTGGTGGTGGTCGGGCTGTTGCGCGGCTCGTTCATCTTCATCGCCGACCTGGTGCGCGAGCTCGACTTGCCGGTCGAAGTCGATTTCCTCGAGGTGTCGAGCTACGGCAACTCCACCGAGTTCGAGCCGCGAAGTGCGCATCCTCAAGGATCTGCGCGGCGAGATCGAAGGCCGCGACGTGCTGGTGGTCGAGGATATCGTCGACACCGGCTACACGCTGAAGCACGTGCTCGAAATCCTCGCGACGCGCCATCCCAAGCGCATCGAAGTGTGTGCGCTGCTCGACAAGCCGTCGCGCCGCGAGACCAGCGTCAAGGCGCGATGGATCGGTTTCGAGATCCCCGACAAGTTCGTCGTCGGTTACGGGATCGACTACGCCCAGCGCAACCGCAACCTCGGCCATATCGGGGCGGTGCGGTTCACCGACTGAGGTCAGGCCGGGCGCGGAGGAGGGGACATGGATCTGACGCTGCTCGCGGCGGTGGTCGACCGCATCATGCCGGCCGACCGGGACGACGGCGCCATCGCCTTCGGCGCGCCGACCTATCTCGACGGGATACTCCCCACGCAGCCGAAGCTCGGCGCTGCGATTGCTGCTGGTCTCAGCGGATTGCCGGCTGACTTTGCGGCGCTCGCCGACGCTGACAAGGACGCTGTGCTCGCCGGCCTCGATGCCGGCTGGTTCCGCCAGCTTTGCGAACTGGTGGCCGAGGGCGTCTATGCCGATCCCGGCAATGGCGGCAATCCCGACGCTGCGTCTTGGAAAATGCTTGGCTACGAGCACGGCCTGCCCGAGGGGCCGACCGGACCGGCAGCTCGCCAGGGCCAGCCGCCGCAGCCCTTCTCGGGCACGCTCGACTATGACGTGATCATCGTCGGCGCCGGTGCAGGCGGCGGCGTCGCGGCCGGTGTTCTGGCCGAAGCCGGCAAGCACGTGCTGCTGCTCGAGCGCGGCCTCGAGCGCGACTACGCCGATAGCGGCCATCGCGACCACCGTCTTGCACTCTATGGCCACAATACCGGCCCCGACCTCGACGGCAATCCGCGGGTGTTGGTGGGTGCCGACGGTGTCGAGCGTGTGCTCAGCCCGCATGAGAACGGCTACCAGAACCTCGCCGCCGCGGTCGGCAGCGGTACGCTGGTCTACGGCGCGCAGGCCTGGCGCTTCCATCGCGCTGATTTCAGGATGGCGGCCCTTTATGGGGTCCCGGAAGGCTCGTCGCTGGTCGATTGGCCAATCGATTACGATGACCTCGCGCCCTGGTACGAACGCGCCGAATGGGAAATCGGCGTCTCCGGCGACGGCGCCGCTCACAGCCATGAAGGCACGCGGGGGCGCGACTACCCGATGCCACCGCTGCCGGACAGTCCGGCCCGGTCGGTCCTCAAGCGGGGCGCCGCCGCGCTGGGCATCAGCACCACGCGTCCGCCACTTGCCATCAACAGCCAGCCGCGGCATGGCCGCGATGGCTGCAGCGGCTGCGGCACCTGCGTCGGCTTCCCCTGTCCGAGCGATGCCAAGAACGGCACGCAGAACACCATGATCGCGCGGGCCCTTGCCACCGGACGCTGTCACCTCGTCACCGGGGCGATGGTGCTGCGGGTCGAGACGGACGGGGCCGGGAAGGCCACCGGCGTGCGATTCATCGACAGCAGCGGCGCCGAACATTCGGTGCGCGCCAAGGCAGTGGTGCTTGCCGGCGGCGCCATCGAAACCGCCCGCTTGCTGCTCAACTCACCATCGTCACGCGAGCCCGATGGGCTCGGCAATAACCACGATCTCGTCGGCCGCAACCTGCAGGGCCACGTCTACGCCACCGCTTACGGCCAGTTTGATGAAACGGTGCACGGCTCGCGCGGGCCGGGCGTCAGCGTCGCCACCACAGCTTACAACCACGGCAATCCCGGCTTCATCGGCGGTGGCATGCTGGCCGACGATTTCGTCCAGCCGCCGATTATCTTCTGGAAGAACGTCCTGCCGCCCGAACAGCGCCGCTGGGGGCAGGGCGCCAAGGATTTCATGCGCGACAACTTCCATCACGTGCTGCGCGTCGCCGGGCCCATCCACGAGATCCCCGATCCCACGGCTCGCGTGCAGGTCGCGCCGCAGGTGCGCGACAAATGGGGCCTGCCGGTCGCCAGGCTGTCGGGCCGGGTTCACCCGGAGACGGTGCGCACCGCCGGCTACGTGCACGGCAAGGCGCATGACTGGCTGGCAGCGTCGGGCGCCAGCCGCACCTGGGGCCTGGCGCCCAATCCCGGGCTATCAGGTGGCCAGCATCAGGCCGGCACCTGCCGCATGGGGACCGATCCGGCGAACTCGGTGACTGATGCGTTTGGCCGCGTCTGGGGCCATGACAACCTGTTCGTTTCCGATGGCGGGCTGCATCCGACCAATGGCGGCTTCAACCCGGTACTGACCATCATGGCGCTGGCGTTCCGCAACGCCGATCATCTGGCGCGTTCTTTGTAGCGGGGACCGGCAAGCGGGCGTTGCGCTGGCGCGAGCGCCATCCTAGCGTGTTGCGATGAACAGCGCGCTGGGATGGAGGCGAGCAGTGATGGCTCGGATTGGCCTTCGTGGCCTCGTGTTGGCGGTCGGTCTGGTTGCCGGACTCCAAGCAATGGCGGCAGGCGAGGTGGAACTGCCCGATGTCGATCTCGGCACGTCGCCAATCTTTGATCTGGCCGAGACGCCGCTTGGCATGACCGTGCTGCAGTTCGTGGCCATCAAGTATCGCGATGATGCCCTGCAGAGTAGGCTCGCCACAGACATCAATGCACTAGCGCCCAAGATCGAGGCCGAGATCGCCAGCAAGCCGATGGGCTATCTGCTCGAGGTCAACGTCTATACGGGCGACGGGGACATTCTACAGATTCCCGGTGGGCAGCTGATCTCGCTTGTCGGGCCGGGGCGGGAACCGGTCATTCCCTGGCTGAAGCCATGCGTGTACCAAGCATTAGCAACGCCGCACCGCCGGGCGCTTCCAACCGCTCGTTCTATGTCTGGCTGAAGCAAGATGGGGGTACCTTGAAAGCCACGGTCATGACGCCAGAGTTTAGTCGCGGGATCGAACCGGTGGCTCGGGGCGAGGCGATCAGGAGGGACCGGATGGCAGCCTTCGAGCAGGCCGATCCAGGGACCATGCTCAGGACCGTGCAGCGCGCCGAATTCTGGGAGAAAGTCTATGAGCAACGGTCGGCTGCGGTGACGGACGAGGCTAACCGCCTTACGATCCAGCGTCTAAACCGGGAAATGAAGAAGCAGCAGGACCACCTCAATAAGCTCTACGAGGAGTTCCAGGAGGCGGTGGCGGCTTCGCAGCGCTCCAGCAGTTTCGTCGAGACGATGCAGATGATCAGCACAATCACAAGCGTGGTCGGTGCCGGAATCCAGGCTGGAAGCATGATCGGCAATCTCGGCCCGGTTGGCTCGGCGGGGACGCCGGCGTTCGACGGCGGCACTATGCTCGAATACAACTCGCTTGAGATGACCGAGCAGAACGGCATCAAGACAATGCGGGCGACGCAGATCCGGGTGACACTCGGCAACATGCAGAATACCGAGTTCCGGCTGCAACAGGCGTGGGAACAACAGGGCGTGGTCCTGCCGCAATCCGACAAGCCACAGATCAACCTGAACCTCGATTGATGGAGTGATCGATGAACCGTCGGGGCTTTCTTGGAAAGTCGCTGGCCGCGCTGATGTTGTCGGGCAGTGCGTCGCTGCTGCTGCCGGCGCGAAGCTACGCCCAGGTCGAGATCGCGGCGGTGATGGCCGTCGTCACCTTCGTCGGCGCCATCGCCGGCATGTTGGGCCGAAAGTCCGATCCGACCGCCAAGCTCTTGGTGCTCAACACGCAGATGCTGCGAACCCTGTCGGCCCAGGTGTCGATCGTCCAGGCATCGCTGGAGCAGGTGCTGCTGCAGCTCAACGGCATCAGCGCCGTCCTCAACCAACTGCCCGAGGCCGTGGTAGTCGAAGAGTTCAAGGGGCGGTTATCCGGCGCACTGGTGCGCTACGGCGAGGCGTTGCAGACTTACGGCGCCGACCTCGAAGCCCGCGGCATCGAGTTCGCCAACAAGCAGAACCGCGCCGAGCTCGAGACCATCATCGCCGACATCCGCGAGGCGCGCGCCGCGCTGTTCGGCTACGACAGCCAGGTGTCGTTGCCGGTCCTCGCTGCCGGAATGCAGTGCGAAATCTACAGCATGATCATGATCGGCGAGCGCGACTTGCGCATCGCGGCGGCCCTCGAGGCCTATGAGCGCTGGTTTGCCCGCTGGCAGGTCGCCGACGGCCCGCTGTCACTCTCGTCGGCGATCGCTGCCGACACCGCCGAATTCGTTGCGGCGGACGAGGCGATGCGGACCTACGCGGCAAGCCGCGAGGGCCACGGCTGTGTCTCCAAGGCAGAGATCCGGCTTGGCGGCTGCCGCTTCGAGAAGGAGTTCGAGGTCCGTGCCATCCGCTCGCGCCCCGAGGCCGAGGACGCGCAGGCGATCTACCGCAAGGCGGTGGCAGATCTGCAGGCAGAAGGCTCGCCCCTCGACAGCAAGCTGGCCGACCTGGTGCCGTTCGACTTGTTCGAGACGCCGGAGGGCAATGACATGCTGGGCCAGCAATGCAGCGTGAGTGGGCAAGGCGGCAGGCTCACTATCGCCCTCGGGGCGGAAGCCGAGCGCCGCTGGGGCGCCGACATCGCGACATGCGATGCCAAGCGCGTTGTGCCCGAGGAGATAATCGCCACCAACCAAGGGCAGGTGGGGCAGGTGCGGCTGGCGCGTGACCGGGTGCTGATGCGCAGTGCGTTCCTGGTGGCGGCGAACGCGGCAACGGCGTTCGCCAGCAACGTCAAGCGCGAGCTTTCGGTATAGGGGGCTGACGCCCTGAGATGCGGTTGCAGCCGGCCCGGATCGCTCCGGACCGGCCGGACGCCGCTCACCGGCAGACGTAGCGGCGGCCGTTGCCGGCGCGATAGGTACCGGTTTCTGCATCGAAGCTGCGGTACTTGCGGCTGCAATAGTCGAGCCAGCGTTCGTATTCGGCGTCGTAGCGGTCGCGCTTGCTGCGTTCCTTCTCGGCCGATCCGGCAATGATGGCGCCGATGGTGAGGCCGATGATGCCGACGCCGATCGCCGCGCCGATATCGTCACCATTGTTCTTCTTGTCGGGCCGGCCCCAGCGGGCCTTCTCGCACCGCTCGCGCTCGCTGCGGTCGAGGAACTGGCTGCAATCGGCCCAGCGCTGCTCTTCGCTCTGGGCGAGGTGGATGCGGCCATCGGTCGGCGATTGTGCCAGTGCGGGAGAAACCGCGGGTAGGGCAATTGCGGCTGCCATCATGATGGCAGTCAGGGTTCTGGTCAGAGCCATGGGTGAAGATCCTCGGGGGAAAGGGAGTGGGCGGCCCGGGTGGCCGCGAGCCGCCCTGGGGACCGACGGAAACGACTGACAGGTCCGCCGATCCCCATGCGCATCGCCGTTGCAGCGAAACGGCGATCCGATCAGAAGCGGAAGTTGAGCCCCGCCTTGACCGCATGGTTGGTCAGGTCGTCGGTGCGGTAGATGTTGCCGGTGAGCGTCGAGCCGACATCGTTGAAGCGGGTCTGGGTGTATTCGAGCCGAGCCGACAGGCCGTTGCCAAAACTCTGCTCGACACCGGCGCCCCACAGCATGCCGCCGACCCACTTGTCGTCTGAGATCACCTTGTTGCCGGCATCGAGCCGCGCCACCGCGTAGCCGGCCGTGCCGTAGACCAGCGTGCCGCCGAGGGCCAGTCCGCCACGGACCTTGGCCGCGCCGCTCCAGTTCTGCTCGAGCTCGCCCGCCCCGACGCTGTACACGATGCCGCGGGCATAGGTGCCCTCGAGTTCGGCGCCGATCACCGCCGGGCCGAGCTGCATGGTGTAGCCGGCCTGGACGCCGCCCAGCAGGCTTGAATCCTTGAAGATGTTGAGGTCGGACGCCTTGGGCGCCAAGCCGCCATGGATACCGGCGTAAAAGCCGGTCCATTCCGAGGCGGTTGCTGGTGCGTAGGGCTCGCTCCAGCGGCTGTCCTGCGCGTCGGCCGCAGTCGCCGACAGCACGCCGAGCAGGAGCACGGCAACAAGGCCGGAGGAGGAAAATTTCGAGAACATGGGAACTCCGCGAGTACGAGACCCCGCAGCCAGGGAGGCGGCTGCGGGCAGTGGAAGTGCGCCGGTGCGCTGCGCGACCGGGAGGTCACTCAGTGACCCCACGGTCATTCATTGACCGCCTCGCCTATTTTCAATGTCGGGATTGCACCAGCATTGCGCGGCGTCGAAATCGCTACGGCGCGACTGCGACGGGCAGTTCGACGCGGAAGCACACACCGCCGAGATGGCTCGGCAGCACGGAGATACTGCCACCGTGCTGGCGTACCACCTCGCGCACCAGGTTCAGCCCGAGCCCGGCGCCGCGATCGAGCGGACGGATGCGATAGAACGGCTCGAAGATCTTCTCGCGATGCTCCGGTGCGATGCCTGGCCCGCTGTCATGCACCTCGAACGCGCCGTTGCCGGCGATCTCGATCTCGATGGTCCCGTTATTGCCGCCATGCACGACGGCATTCTGTGTCAGATTGGTCAGCAGGCGCTCGATGGCACCTCGGTCTCCCAGCACCCAGGACGATGGATCGGGCGCGCGCAGGGAGATGTCGTAGCCGGCCGAGATGGCGAGCGGGGCATGATCGGCCACCACACGCTCGGCGAGCGGCACCAGGTCGACCGGCTGGAAGTCGACTCGCGATTGAGCCAGGCGCTGCAGATCCAGCAGTTGTTCGGCCATTGCAGCGAGTTGCGCCGTATCGGTCAGGAGCCGGGTGCGTTCGGGGCCCGGGTCGAGATTCTCCACCCGCGTCTGCAGGATCGCGATAGGGGTCTTGAGTTCATGCGCCGCGTCGGCGAGGAACCGGCGGTGGCGCTCGTAACCCTCGTCGAGCCGGCTCAGCGCCTCGTTCATCGCCGTCACCAGTCCGCGCACTTCCCTGGGCACGGTGTCGAGCGGCAGGCGGGTGCCGTGCTGGTCGAAATTGATGCTGCGCGCCTGCGCCTCGGCGCTGTCGAGCCCGCGCATTACCTTGCGCACGATCAGCGGGATAGCGATCACCGTGACGATGATCAGCACGACCAGCAGCGGCAGGATGAAGATATTGCCGAGCAGGATGCCCGCGAACACGACGCTGACGAAGGCGCCGCCGCCGGCCAGCACGTGCAGTTTCCCGATCGGCGTTTCACCCGTGTAGAACGCCGCCGACAGCGAGGGCGGCTCGCCATTGTCGCGGATGTCAACGAACCACAGCTTGTTGAGGATAGGCAGCAGCAGCTCGTACTGCTCCGGCACCGGCCCCTCGCGGTAGGTGTTGCCGGCCTCGTCGACCACCAGCATCCAGACATCGGGGCCTTCCGCGCGATACGCTTCGAGCTGCTTGTTCGGACGCAGCGTCAGGCCGCCATCCGGCGCCCTCTGCATGGACTGTGCGATGGTTTCGGACAGCGTCGCGTCGATCAGGCGCTGCGAGGGGTCGAGTTGCAGCAGCGCCATGGTGAGCAGCGTCGCAGCGACCGACAGGGTGATGGTCTGCAGCAGCACCAGGCGCCAGGTCAGGCGCCGGCGCAGCGATTGCGAGCGCAGGAACTTCATCGGGCCTGGGAGCTTCATGCCGCGGCCCTGATCAGGTAGCCGACACCACGGATGCCGTGAATCTCGACGCCTGCCCTGGCGTCGGCAAGCTTGCGCCGCAACCGTGAGACGTGTGCGTCGAGCGAGTTGGATTGGATTTCGTCGCCATAGCCGTAGACCGCATCCTCGAGCGAGGCGCGGAGCACCGTGCGTCCGGCGCGGCGCAACAGGCACTCGAGCACCAGCAGCTCGCGCCGCGGCAGCTCGATACTGGTCTCGCCGACCCGGGCCTGGCGGCTGTCGAGGTCGAACGAGAGCGCCCCCAATTGTACCGATTCCGGCGCCACCTGCATCGGCCGCCGCAGCACGGCGCGGAGGCGGGCCAGCAGTTCTTCCACCACGAACGGCTTGGGCAGGTAGTCATCGGCGCCGGTGTCGAGGCCCTCGATCTTGTCGGCGATCGAGCCGCGGGCCGAGATGATGATGACAGGCACGCCGGCATGGCGCTTGCGCAGCAGCGGCACGAGGTCAATGCCGTCGCCGTCGGGGAGCTTCCGATCCAGCAGCACCGCGTCGTGGCTGTGGCTGAGGATTGCCTCCTCGGCAATGACTTTGGTGCGCGCATGGTCGACCACCATGTCATAGCGCAGCAGCACGGCGCTCAGCGCCGCGGCCATCTCCGGTTCGTCTTCGACAAGCAGCAGTCGCATTCAGGAATCCCCGCGCCACGGTTGCCATATGCAGCACGCATTGCGCCAGGATTGCGCCGCCGTAAGCGCTGGTTCGCAAGTTGGCGATGCGCGCCGCAGGCAAACTAAGCCATTGACGATCAGGTCATTTCATCTGGTCTTTGACTTTTTCGAGGTCAAGAGACTCTGCTATTGTTCACTAGGGAGCTCTCGGAGGTTCCGGAGCTTTCCGCGAACAGTGGAGAAGCATGATGGCCGAGACGCAGACTTCTACGCCTTCCGATTTTCCCGCGGGCCTGCGCGCCATGCTCGGCGACAACTGGTGGCTGCTGCTGCTGCGCGGCATTGCCGCCATCGCCTTCGGCGTCCTGGCCATGCTCTGGCCGGCCATCACCCTCATCTCGCTGACCTTGCTCTGGGGCGCCTACACCCTGGTCGATGGGGTCTTCGCGCTGTGGGCAGCGATCTCGGGCCGGGCCAATTCGCCGGCCATGGGACATCGCTGGTGGCTGGCGATCAGCGGCGTGGTCAGCATCCTCGCCGGCCTTGCGGCGTTCTTCTGGCCCGGCATGACGGCGCTCATCCTGCTGATCTTCATCGGCGTCTGGGCGATCGTCATCGGCGTCCTGACCATCTGGGGCGCTATCCAGGCGCGCAAGGAAATCGAGGGCGAGTGGGTGCTCGGGCTGTTCGGCGCGCTGAGCATCCTGTTCGGCCTGCTGCTGCTGTTCCAGCCGGGGCAGGGGCGCTGTCGCTGATCTGGACCATTGCCGGCTACTCGATCTTTGCCGGCGTGCTGCTGATCATGCTGGCCTTCCGGGTGCGGAAGTTCAAACGGCCGGCCTGACGTCGCTGGAACCAAGCAGCTTCGGCAACGTTAGGTGGGCACGGTGAAAGCGCCCGCAAGAACGCGAAGCCATCGATCAATGCCCCGGACCACTGCGGTGACCGGGGCATTTTCTTGCGCCACCCCCCAGGGAGTTGACAAAAAGATGGCGGGCGCTCCAGCTTTCGCCGGAACGCCCGCCCACCCCGTCAGTGTGTGTGGACGCAAGGTCAGGGCGCGGCCTGATAGCGGATCGTTCCTGCAATTTCGCTGACAATGGCGGGGATACCGCTTCCTGGCCGGAGAAAAACCGGCCGCGCCCTCAGAAGCGACCCGTCATGCTGCCGCGGACCGAGGTTGTGGTCAGCCCGGTAGTGTCGACTCCATAGTCGGCGAGAGCTCGCAGCGCCCATCCCGGCCCGGCCAATGTCAGGCCGCCGGTGACGCCGGCATAGGTGCTGTCGAGTGCGATCGCGGCGCCGGTGCCGCCCATTCCGGCCCGGATCCCCAGCGACGGGGTCAGGTCGAGCCCATCGCCGAATGCCAGGGTCCGGGCAACAGTCAGGGCGCCACCGAGTTCGAGCGTCGAGGTCGAGAAGCCGTCGACGTCGACGACATCGCCGCGCGGGTTGCTGACCGTGTAGGCACCGACATTGTCGTTGGCGAAATAGAGGCGCGCGCTCGGGCGGATGCTGAAGGCATCGGCGCTCCATTCGCCCTCCAGCTCGACCTTGGTGACGAAGCGATCCGTCTCGAACGTGCCGGTGAAGGTCTGTCCGAACAGCGTCGCGTCGGCGTCGTTCCAGGAGTGGCCGAAGAACACGCTGGCATCGAGCATGACATTGTCGACGATCTCTACCGACACATAGGGCCCGATAAGTGCACCGGTGCCGCTGATCTGGCCGATATCGGTGACGTCGCGCATGCCGTCGAGATAGAGCGCGACGCCGGCGAGGAAGCGCTCATTCACCAGGTAATCTGCGCCTGCGCCGACGAGGCTCAGGCTGCCATTGGCGTCATCGCGGGTGTGGAAGGTCAAGGATCCGTCGATCCAGAAGCTGAACGGCGCATCCGTGTCGTCGGCGAGCAGGGCCGCCCCGGGCCCGAGGTCCCAGGCATTGCCGGTACGCGCCGAGAAGTTGAGCACGGCGTCGCCATTCGCTTCCGACAGCGACACCTTGGGGGCGCCGCCTCGGCGGTCGCGCAGGCCGGGCGTGTCGATGGCATTGCCGATGAGCTTCTGCCGCGTTTCGACGAAGCCGCGCGTCATCTCCTCGAACGCTTGTGACACCGTGTCGGTCACAGCGGTCGTCGCTGAACTCGAGTTGTTGGCGGTGTTGGCGTCGCCATCGCTGCTGGCAATGGTGGCGATGTTGGTGATGTCCCCGTCCAGCACGGCCTCGGCTTCGATGGTGAAGGTGGCCGATGTGGCAGCCGCGAACTCGTTGCGGCTGCAGGTGATGCTGCCGCCGCTGCCGACTGCCGGGGTGGCGCAACTCCAGCCCGACGGAGCGGTGATTGCCGAGAAGGCGAGACCGGCAGGCAAAGCGTCGGTTATCACCGCGTTGGTGGCGCTGCTCGGACCGGAATTGTTCGCGGTGATCGTGTAGCTCAGCACCTCGAAGCGTTCGGCGCTGGCTGGGCCGGTCTTGCTGATGCTCAGGTCCGCTTGGCCCTGCACGGTGGTGCCTGCGGTCGAACTGTCGTTCTCGGGGTTGATGTCATTGCTGCTGCTGCTGACCGAGGCGAAGTTCTGGATGAAATCGCCTTCGAACGTTGCGGCCTTCACGCGCGTGGTCAGCGTCAATGTGCTGGCGCCTGCGCCGGGATTCTCGATCTTGCAGCTGAGAGTGTAGCTGTTGCCGGAATTTGGTTCCGTACAGGTCCAGCCGGCAGGCCTATCGACCGAAACGAAGGTCACCTGAGCGGGTAGGGTGTCCACCAGCGTAACGGTTCCAGGTGAGCCGCTGCTGGTAACTGCCAGCGTGTAAACGAGGTCGGCGTTGGCGGTGACATTCTCGGCGGCGGTCTTCTGGATGCCGACATCGGCCGACGGGCCGGGAACCTGTGCCGTCGACACGGCACTATTGTTCTCGTCATTGGGGTCGAAGGACGCGGCACTGACGGTCGCGATATTGGTGAACCAGGTGCCGGGCGCAGTGCCCGCACCGATATGTGCAACAATCTGGAAAACCTGTGCGGATCCGGCCGGCAGCGTGTCGATCGTGCACAACACAGTGCCGCCATCGCCAACGGCGGGCGTCGAGCAGGACCAGCCGCCGGGGCTGCTGAGGGATTTGAAGGTGGTGCCGGGCGGCAGCGGATCCGACATCCTGACGGTCGTCGCGTCATCGGCACCCGGGCTGCCGGAATCGCCGAGATTGGTGACGGTAACCGTATAGGAGATGTCGGTATTCGCGGCAGTCGTCTCCGGCCCTGTCTTTTCGATCATCAGGTCGGGATAAGGCTGCGCCTGCGCCGCGTCGACCGCCACCACCGACAGGAGTACGAGAGCCAAAAACCTCAGCGCGACGAACGCCTTCGCCGCCAACCATGCGTAGAAACTCATAAAATACGCCGCCCCCGGCCATAGAATAATCGGGCGAAAATCGGCAACTGCGATGGCCCTGTAAATCGCTAAGAATAGCGACAAAGCCGCTTCCGCAATTGCTGATGCATCCGCGCCACAGCAGCCGATACGGCGCCTACTCGGCCGGCCCTGCACCGGTCATCGGCGCTTCGACCTGCAGATCCTCGCGATAGGGCTTGGCCGTCGGCGGCAGTTCCTTGCGGAGCGAGACGTTCTCACCCTTGAGCTGGCGCAGCCAGATCGGGATCATCTCGCGATAGCCGGCGAGGATCGACGGGGTCGGCGGCGGCAGGTCGTGCTTGATGGCGTCGTGCAGCTTTTCCAGCTGGTGATAGGGCACCACCGGGAACATGTGGTGTTCGACGTGGTAGTTCATGTCCGAGTAGAGGAAACGGCTGATCGGGTTCATCAGCACGGTGCGGGTGTTCAGCCGGTGGTCGGTCACGTCCTCGGCCAGCCCGCCATGCTGCAAGAGGCCAACCATCACCATGTGCCAGCAGCCATAGAGCCGCGGCAGCCCGATCAGCATGAACGGCAGGATCGACTGCATGGCGATGGCCACCACCGTCGTGGCGGCGTAGATCGCCACCCAGATGCGTGCCACGCGCACCACTTTGGGCCACTCGCCCTTGGGGATGAAGCTCTTTTCTGCGTCGCTGACATTGCCGGCGGCATTCCGCAGCATGTCGCCCAGCGCGTACCAGACGTCGACAATGCCGACAAAACTCAGGATCACCCGCGCCAGCACCGGCGGCCGCATCACCGCGATTTCGACGTCGCGCCCGACGATGATGGTGTCGGCGTGGTGCCGTGCGTGGCTCCATTTCCAGGTCGTCGGGTTGCGGATCAGCATGAAGCAGGCAATCTGGTAGATCACCTTGTTCATCCACGCCGTCTTGAACGCCGTGCCGTGCCCGCATTCATGCCAGCGGCTGTCGCTGGCCGAGCCATAGAGCACCCCGTAGACGAGGAAAAACGGCACACACCACCAGGTGCCCCAGAACACGATGCCGCCGACGCCGGTGACCAGCAGTAGCCCAAGCCAGATCAGGTTGTCGCGGATGGCCGGACCGTCGGAGCGCTGCATCAGCGCCTTCATCACCGCGCGCGGCACCTCGGTGTGATACCACTCGGCTGCCGCCAGCCCGCGCTCGATGGCCCGCTGCGCCTCGGGCCCGGTGATGCTGTAGTCGCGCTTGCTGACCATCGATTCCGCCCCCTTGGATCTGCCGCTATGGCCGCGTCGGGCCCTGGCCGGCGCCGGTTGCGGCGATCGTCCTGGCGATACTGTCGAGGTCGGCCGCATCGAGTTCGATCGTCGCGGCGTCGATCCAGCCATCGACCTGCGCCGGCGACCGGGCGCCGACGATGGCGGCGCTGAGGCCGGGCCAGGCGAGCACCCAGGTGAGGGCGATCGTCGAGATCGAGGTGCCGTGCTTGTCGGCAATTGGCTGCAGCGCCGCGGCGAGCTTGAGGTTGCGGTCGAGCCGCTCACCGGTGAACTCGGGGTTGGTCTTCCGCCAGTCATTGTCGGCGAGGGTGGCGGCGCGTTCCCTTGTGAAGCTGCCGGTGAGCAGGCCCGCCTGCATCGGGCTGTAGCAGATGACGCCCGTGCCGTGCGTCGCGCACCAGGGCAGGATTGCCTCGGCGGTCTCGCGCTTGATCATCGAGAAGGGCGGCTGCAGCGTCTCGACATGGCCCATTGCCTCGGCCCGCGCCAACTGCTCGGCATTGTGGTTGGAAAGCCCGATATGCTTGACCTTGCCCGCCGCTTTCAGCTCCAGCATGGTCGCCCAGTAATCCTCGAGCGGCACGTCGTCGGCCGGCCAGTGCACCTGGTAGAGGTCGATCGCCTCGACCTGCAGCCGGCGGAGCGAGTTTTCCAGCTCGTTGCGCAGGCTTTCGCGGTTGGCGAGGCGGCGCGGGTTCTGCCCGTTGGCGTCGCGGATCACTCCACCCTTGGTGAAAACGAACGGCCGTCGGTCTTCCGGCAGTGCCTTCAGCGTCTTGCCGATCACCTCCTCGGAATGCCCGACGCCGTAGGCTGCCGCGGTGTCGATCCAGTTGATGCCGAGTTCGATCGCATGGCGGATGGCGGCATCGGAATCGGCGTCATCCTGCGGCCCCCACATGTTGCCGCCCATGGCCCAGGCGCCGACGCCGAGACGGGTGATTTCCATGCCGGTCTGGCCGAAGGCGCGGGTGGGCAGCGACGTTTTCATGTTCTTCCTCCATCTGCGGGCAACTGCCATACCAGCATCTCCGCCCGGATCGGGCAACCCAGCCTTACGGCCGATGTGCTTCGCCGACTCCCTTGCACCAACGCCTGAAACAGCGCATCGATACATCGCCTCTTGCGCCGAACCGTAACGTACGGTACGGTCCACGCCATTGATGTCGGGTGCAGGGTTTCGCGAGAGTGCGGATCGTCGCCCGCCGGGCCTTGGGTGTCGTCGTGGCGTCTGCCGTTGCCAACAGCGAAGAGGTGTTCACGCCGCGTCAGCAGCAGGTGCTGACGGCGGCGCTGGATCTGCTCGTCGAGCAGGGCGACCGGCTGACCATGACCTCGGTGGCGCGCCGCGCCTCGTGCTCCAAGGAAACCCTCTACAAGTGGTTCGGTGACCGCGACGGGCTGCTCACGGCGACCGTGCAGTGGCAGGCCGCCAAGGTGAAGGCGCCGCAGGTCGATCGCTGGCGCCTCGATTTTGCCTCGCTCCGCCAGAGCATCGAACAATTCGCCCGCGATCTGCTCGGCACCATTGTCGGCGACGTCTCGGTGACGCTCAACCGCCTCGCCATCGGCCATGCCGGCGCTGAAAAGCACGGGCTCGGGGCGATCGTGCTCGAGAACGGGCCGCTGGCCATCCGCAAGCGCCTGAAGCCGGTGCTCGAAGCGGGCAGGGAGGCGCGGCTCCTGCGCTTCGACAGCTCCGAGGAGGCCTATCGCAGCTTCTTCGGCCTCGTGGTGCGCGACGCGCAGATCCGCCTGCTGCTCGGCGAAACCTTCATTGCCACCGAGACCGAGATCGCGCGCGACGCGGCTCGGGCGACCGAACAGTTTCTTGCCATCTACGCGACCCACCAGGCCGCGTGACCTCAATCGGCCGCACCGGCCCAACGCACACAAGGGAGACTTCCATGCGCGTCTATTACGATCGGGATGCCGATCTCAACATCATCAAATCGAAGAAAGTCGCGATCGTCGGTTACGGCTCGCAGGGTCACGCGCACACGCTGAACCTGCGCGATTCCGGCGTGAAGGATATCGTGGTGGCGCTGCGTCCGAGCTCGCCGTCGGCCAAGAAGGCCGAGGGCGAGGGCCTGAAAGTCATGTCCGTCGCCGATGCCGCCAAGTGGGCCGACGTCATCATGATGCTGACCCCTGACGAGCTGCAGGCCGACATCTACAAGAAGGACATCGAGCCCAATATCCGTGACGGCGCCGCCATCGCCTTCGCGCACGGGCTCAACGTGCACTTCAACCTGATCGAGCCCAAGGCTTCGGTCGACGTGATCATGATCGCGCCGAAGGGCCCGGGCCACACCGTGCGCGGCGAATATCAGAAGGGTGGCGGCGTGCCGTGCCTGATCGCCGTGCATCAGGACGCCTCTGGCAATGCCCACGACATCGCGCTGGCCTATGCCTCGGGTGTCGGCGGCGGCCGTTCGGGCGTCATCGAGACCAACTTCCGCGAGGAATGCGAGACCGATCTGTTCGGCGAGCAGGTGGTGCTGTGCGGCGGCCTGGTCGAACTGATCCGCGCCGGGTTCGAGACGCTGGTGGAAGCCGGCTACGCTCCGGAAATGGCCTATTTCGAGTGCCTGCACGAAGTGAAGCTGATCGTCGACCTGATCTACCAGGGCGGCATCGCCAACATGAACTACTCGATTTCGAACACCGCCGAGTGGGGCGAGTATGTCTCGGGTCCGCGCATCATCACCTCGGAGACCAAGGCCGAGATGAAGCGCGTGCTGCACGACATCCAGTCGGGCAAGTTCACCTCCGAGTGGATGCAGGAATACAAGGGCGGCGCCTCGCGCTTCAAGGCGACCCGTCGCCTCGCCGACGAGCACCAGATCGAGGAAGTCGGCGAGAAGCTCCGCGGCATGATGCCGTGGATCAAGGCCGGCGCCCTCGTGGACAAGGCCAAGAACTAAGCGGGGCCTTGCTCCACGCTTGGTCTGATGCGCGCTGGCGCGCCGCCGTTGATCAAGGCCGGTGCGCTGGTCGACAAGGCCAAGAACCAAGCAATCCAGAAATCCTTCGCAGGATGTATGCGCAGAGGGGCCTCCGGGCCCCTTTGTCGTTTGTGCTTGCCGCTGTTGTTTCCACGGCAGAGCGCGGCTCGTCGACAGTGCCTTGCGCCGGCGGTGCCCGACCACCCCTCGCACCTCTGGGGAGAGGGTGGGGAGAAAGCTGGGGTGGGGTGCGCCCAGCACTCCGGCTTCAGTGGTGTCCCGGCACTGCACCGAGCCGCGAGATCTGCCCGGCGGCGCGGCCCTGCGCGATCGAGTGGGAGACCAGGTAGGCCATGTTCGTCCCCGGAGCGATCACCATCGCCAGGGCGACACCGGCAAATGCGAGCGTGGTGGGCAAAGCCATGATCGGCTCCGAGGCCGGCCACCTTCAAGTCACGCCGAACTGGTCCCTGCCACACGTCAGAATCAAAAGGGCCCCGATCGTCTCGGGGCCCTTCAGTTTGGGATATCGCCTACCGCGGGGTCATTCATGGCCGCGGGAGGGCGAAGCGTGGCGGCCGGCGCGCATCGCGGCGAGGTCGCCACGGCTGAGGCCGATATCGCGCAGCAGGTGATCATCGAACTTCATCAGGTCGGTGAGGACCCGCTTGCGTTCTGCGCGACGGAACATGGACGTCAGGCTGAAAGCCATTCTCTCATCTCGTCAGTTTGGGTGGTGCCGGGATCGGCGGAGCGGGCTTATGCCCCGAAGTCGATGAATGCCTGATGAACCGTTCGACCCTTAGTGGGGCTTGCAGCGGAACCAGGTCTTCTGCTTGCTGAACAAAGGTGATCAGGAGGAGCCAATGACCGAGATCGAATTGCCGGCCTTTCCGGTGGAGGGTGGCTGCGTTTGCGGGGCGGTGCGCTACCGGATCACCGGCACGCCTTTGGCCGTCTACAACTGCCACTGCCGTGACTGCCAGCGCCTGAGCGGCGGCACCCACTCCATGTCGATGCCGATCGCCCGCGAGCGGCTGCAGCATCTGGGCGGCGAGCTTGCCGCCCACGACAAGCCGGCCGATAGCGGCCGCACCGTGCGCATGCTCGCCTGTGCCCGCTGCGGCACCAAGCTCTGGAACGAGCCGCTCGCCTCGCCGGCGATGTTCGTGCTGAAGCCCGGCACGCTCGACGATCCGAGCTGGGCCATCCCCATCGGCAATATCTGGACCGCCAGCCGTCTGCCCTGGGCGGCGATCGACGAGAAGCTGGTCAACTTCCCCGGCCAGCCACCCGACCGCCAGCCGCTCTTTGATGCGTGGAGCGCCGCCACGGCATGAGCGGACGGGTTGCGGCCCGATCGGCTTGCCGCGACGCGACCCTGCTGGCTATATCGCCCCGCAACCAAGGGAGCGGGACGACATGGCCACGGCAGACGACATCGCCAAAATCATCGAGCAGGAGCGCGGGCTCGAGTTCACCGAGTTCAATGAGAACGTCGCCTTCTCGCTCGGCGTGCGCGTGCGGGAACGGGCCGTGCGCGAAAGGCTCGGTCTGGTGGTCGATGTCCGCACCTGGGACCGGCAGATGTTTTATGCCGCGATGCCGGGGACCACGGCCGATAACCCGAACTGGGTGCGCCGCAAGATCAACACCGTGCAGCGCCTGCTCAAGTCGAGCTATCGCGTGGCGCTGGAGCAGAACCGGGAAGATCGGGTGTTCCCGCCAATCGGGCGCTCGACGGCGCCGACTATGTCCTCGCCGGTGGCGCCTTCCCGATCCGCATCAAGGGGTTTGGCCCGATCGGTTGCATTACCATTTCGGGCCTGCACGAGCGCGATGACCACCAGCTCGGGGTGGACGCGGTGGCCGACGAGCTCGGGCTCGACAAGGCGGCTTTCGCGCTGGCCAGGATTTAGTTCGAGGCGCACCGCGGACGCGGCTTGACACCGCGAACCGGGCTGCCGCAACTGCTGCCCGGTTGCGGAGCCCGGCTATGAAACTCAACTATGTGCTGCTTGATGTCTTCACCACCGAGCGGCTGAAGGGGAACCCCCTGGCCGTCGTGCTCAAGGCCGATGGCCTGCTCGATAACCAGATGCAGGCGATCGCCGCCGAGTTCAACCTGTCCGAGACAGTGTTCATCCAGAAGGCGCAATCCGAGCGCCACGCCGCAGCGGTGCGCATCTTCACCCCAACGGTGGAACTGCCCTTCGCTGGCCACCCGACGGTGGGCGCGGCCGTGGTGCTCGGCTTGCAGAATCGCAGCTCCGCCGTGCGGCTCGAGGAGCAGGTCGGCGTCATTACCTGCGTGATCGAGCGCGTGGAAAAGGATATCGGGCTCGCGCGCTTTGCGTTGCCCCGGCTGCCCGAAGAAGTCGGCAAGGCTCCCTCCGTCGATGCGATCGCCGCGACGCTTGGCCTCGACCCAGACGATGTCGGCTGCGGCCCGTACCGGCCGGCGCTGTTCTCGGCCGGTGTGCCCTACTACCTGCTGCCGGTGCGCGACGCGGCGGCGCTGAAGCGCATCCGCCTCGAACGGCGCGGCTGGGACGAGAACTATCCGGAAGGGCACGGCTCGATCTACGTTTTCACCCAGACGCCGGAGGAGCGCGAGAACCATTTCGCGGCGCGCATGTTCTCGCCCCGCATGGGCCAGGTCGAGGACCCGGCGACCGGTTCGGCGGCCGCGGCGCTGATCGGGCTCTTGTCGCGCCACACCGGCAACGGCCAGCACGAGTTCCGCCTGCGGCAGGGCCACGAAATGGGCCGCCCCAGCCTCATCACGCTGCAGCTTCGTAAGGACGACGACAAGCTCACCCATGGGGGCATCGGCGGTCATGCGGTGATCGTCGGCGAGGGCACGCTCAACCTCGGCGACTAGCCCGTCGCGGAGGTGTTCACAAATTCCCCCGGCTCCCGCGCGGCGCTAGTGCGGCGCAGCCAACTGGGCTAGCCTTCGCGTGGGCATTTGGAGGGCTTAGCCGTGTACGTTGTCACTCTTCTCATCTTCTTCATTCACATCCTCGCCTTCATCGCCGGCGGCGCCAATCTGGTGCTGATGCCGATCGTCGGCGCCAGGCTGCCGACCGCCACGCCGGAGCAGCGCGGGCTGCTGTTCTCGATCGTCGAGGGTTTTGCCAAGGTCGGCAAATACGCCTTCGCGACGCTGCTGATCACGGGTCTGCTGACCCTGTGGCTGAAGTGGAACTGGGTCGTTCCCAACGGCTGGTTCTGGGTCAAGATGCTGGGCATCCTCGGAATGATCGTGTTCATCAGCCTCAACGAGGTGAATCGCAAGAAAGCCATGGCGGGCGATGCCGAAGCGGGCAGGCGTTCGAAGCTGTTCGGTCAACTGACCGGCGTCGCCTTCCTCGTCGTCGTGTTCGCCGCCGTGTTCACTTTCAACTGAAGCCGTTCCGCAACTGAAACCCTTCTGCAACTGAGGTCATCTTGGACGCCGCCTTTCCGCTTCTGCTCATCGCCCATCTCGTTGGTTTCATGCTGGTGGCGGCGGCGTTCCTGCCGCTGCTGGGGATGATGGGGCAGGGCGGGGCGGCACCCCAGACCAACCGCTTGCTGACCCGCTTCGGGCACTACGGCATCATCGTGCTGCTGCTCAGCGGGCCGCTGCTGGTCTGGGTCCGCTATGGTGGCTTGGAGGGCATCAGCCACTGGTTCTGGGCCAAGATGCTGTTCGTCGTATTGCTCGCCGCGGGCGTCATCATCTCGGCCGTCTCGGCGCGAAAGATGCGGGCCGGAGATGCTGCGGCGACAGCTCGGGTGCGGTTCGGCCGGATCGTCGCTGTCATATCGCTGCTGGCGATCGTGGTGTTCGCCGTACTGGCATTCAACTGATGCCGCAGCTCGACCACATCAACATCGACGTCTCCGACGGCGCCCGGATGGTGCGGTTCTTCGCCGAAGTGCTGGACGCCGAGGACGGCTTCCGGCCGCCCTTCGACTTTCCCGGCCACTGGATCTACGTCGATGGTCACCCGGCCGTCCATCTGAACGTCGCTGCGCGGACGGGCGATTTCCCGCGCGGCATGGTCAACCACGTGGCCTTCGGGGTCTACGAGTTCGAACCGACCCGGGCCCGCATCGAGGCGGCGGGATGGCCATATCGGATCACCGGCATCCCGGGTTCGGCGATCGGGCAGTTCTTCGTCGATGGTCCGGAAGGCCTGCTGCTCGAGGTGCAGTTCAGCCGCGAGCGGCCGGTAGCCGGGTAGGGCGCTTTCATCTTCCGTTAGCCGCCTGTGCGCAAAGGCTTGCGCCGCCGCCGGAATTCGCGCAGTATTTGCGCCGTAGCTAGTTTTGGTCTGACGAATGCAGCGCAACCGCGCCATTGCCATAGCCGCCGCCCAGCAGAAGGCTCGTGAGAGCCGGCTGATGATTGCGGCCGCTCTGCTGCTGCTTCCGGCCGCCCTGCTTTTCCTTCTTATCAGCCCCTGATAACCGACGGCTCGGCTAGCGAGCGGGTGGTCAGGGGAGCGCGCAGATAACCGAACAACGATTTGTCCGGTCGCGACGGTTTTCGAACCCCGGCCGTTTGATAGGAAAACAGCAATGAGCACCCAGGCAGCGGCAGCGAGCAACACAGCAAGCTCTTCCAACAAGGCAAGCCCTTCCAACAAAGACCGCGTATTCATCTTCGATACGACCTTGCGTGACGGCGAGCAGAGCCCGGGCGCGACGATGACTTTGGAGGAAAAGCTCCAGGTCGCCGAAGCCCTCGACGAGATGGGCGTCGATATCATCGAAGCCGGCTTCCCCATTGCCTCCAACGGCGACTTCGAGGCCGTGGTCGCGGTGGCCAAGCAGGTGAAGAATTCAGTGGTCGCCGGCCTCGCCAGGGCCATTCCGGGTGATATCGCCCGCGCCGGCGAAGCGGTGCGGCATGCCAGGCAGGGCCGCATCCATACCTTCGTTTCCACCTCGCCGATTCATCTGGCCCACCAGATGAAGAAAACCGAGGAGCAGGTGCTGGAGATCATCTCTGCCACCGTCGCGCAGGCCCGCAATCTCATCGACAATGTCGAGTGGTCGGCGATGGACGCCACCCGCACGCCGATCGACTACCTGGCGCGCTGCGTCGAGCTCGCCATCAAGGCCGGCGCCACCACCATCAACCTGCCCGATACAGTCGGCTACGCCATCCCGGCTGAGCACGAGGCGATGTTCCGCTCGATCATCGAGCGCGTCCCCGGCGCCGACAAGGTGATCTTCTCGGCTCACTGCCACAACGATCTCGGCCTCGCCGTCGCCAACTCGCTGGCTGCGGTGCGCGGCGGCGCCCGGCAGATCGAGTGCACCATCAACGGCCTCGGCGAGCGCGCCGGCAACGCCGCGCTCGAGGAAGTTGTGATGGCGCTGCGCACCCGCGGCGACGCCATGCCCTATGACACCGAGATCGATTTCGACCCATTTGAGCCGGGCCAGCCGAATCGTCTCGGCGGCCGCGAACTTTCCGGTGCAGTACAACAAGGCGATCGTCGGCAAGAACGCCTTCGCGCATGAGAGCGGCATCCACCAGGATGGCATGCTGAAGAACGCCCAGACCTACGAGATCATGACGCCGGCCTCGGTCGGCATCAAGGAAACCACTCTGGTGATGGGCAAGCACTCAGGCCGCGCCGCCTTCAAGGATAAGTTGAAGGAACTGGGCTACGACCTTGGCGATAATGCCTTCCAGGAGGCGTTCGTCCGCTTCAAGGATCTGGCCGACCGCAAGAAGCACGTCTACGACGCCGATATCGTGGCGCTGGTCGATGACGAGGCGGGCTCGGTCGACGATCGCATCAAACTGGTCGATATGGAGGTGATCTCCAAGACCGGCGGCGTGCACCATTGCGACCTCGTTATCACCATCGACGGCGTCGAGGTGAAGGCCTCGTTCGACGGCACCGGTTCGGTGGATGCGATCTTCAACGCCATCAAGCAGGCGGTGGGCAAGGATCCGCACCTGGTGCTCTATGCCATCGACGGCGTCACCGGCGGCACCGATGCACAGGCCAGCGCCCATGTGCGCCTCGAAATGAACGGCCGCATCGTGTCCGGCAACGCCGCCGAGCCCGACACCCTCGTCGCCTCGGCCCGCGCCTACATCAACGCCTACAACCGTCTGCTGCTCGAGCGTGGCGCAGCGGCCCAGGGTGCCACGGAAGCGGTGGCCGCGAGCTGATCCCGAAAGTCCCGGAGCCGCCCTCGGGCGGCTCTTTTCTTTGAGGGCCCGGCCCCTGACCATCGTCGTAAGGAGGCGACCATGAGTTACGAATTGCGTGAGCTGGCTTCGCCGGAAGACTGGGAGGCGATGCATCGGATCCGGCTCGAGGTGCTGTTCACCGAAGCGCGTCACCCTGGGCTCATCTACGATCGGGCGCATCCGCACGATATCGAGCCGACGCACAGCAAGTTCGTCCTCCTCTGCGATGGCCTTCCGATCGGCACCACGCGACTCGATCCGCGCGGTGAGGGCGGCATTGTCCGGTTGGTCGCCATCGTGCCGCAACTGCAGCGGCAAGGACACGGCTCAACGCTCGAAGCCTTGCTGATCGACTACGCGAGGGCGCGTGGCATGCGGCGGCTGTGGCTGAACGCAGCTCGCGACGCCGTCGGGTTCTATGAAAAGCTCGGCTGGACCCCGCAGGTCTGGGACGAAGCGGAACTGGCGACCTTCGCCCGAGACTGCGTGCAGATGACCAAGCCCATCTGAGGCGGCGCGACTCGCGGCTTGGACCGGAGGAGTCCCGCGGCTAGGCTGCGCCGAATCGGACGGCTGGAGCACTCATGCTGCGAGAACTGAGGGGCGCGATCACCGCACTGGCGCTGGTGATCGTCGGTGTGCTGGTCGCCGTCAGCTACGATTTCGGCATCCCCGGGCAGGCTCTGCTGCAGTCGCTGCGCTTTCACATTGCCGCGGCGCTGCTCGGCCTTGCCTTGCTGCTGTTCATCGGCGGCGCGTGGCGTCGCGGCTGGCTCTTCGTGCTCGTCTTTGCCATCAGCGCCGGGCAGGGCGTGGCGATCATCTACGAGCAACAGCAGCCCCGCTTCGCACTTGCCGCCGGGCCCAGCAAGCCGCTGCTGCGGCTGTTGAACTTCAACCTGCTGTCGGGCAACCAGAACGGCGAAAGCATCGCCCGCTTCATCGCCGGCTCGGGCGCCGATGTGGCGGTGCTGCTGGAAGCGGCGCCGATCGCGCCGCATGTAGCGATCCTGCGGGCCGCCTATCCATATTACGCCGGCTGCGAAGATGGCTCGCCCTGTGGCGGCGTCGTGATCCTGTCGCGCACGCCGCTGGCCGATATCGCCATCCAGTCGATGAGCGGCGCCTGGCAAAATCGCCTGGTGACTGCCAGCACGACGATCGGGGGGCAACGGGTCAACATCGTCGCAGCGCATCTGGTGAAGCCGTATTTCGATGACTTCGCCGCTGAGGAGGTCGCCAAGCTCGGCTCGACCATCGCCGGGCTCGACGGGCCGCTGGTGCTGGCGGGCGATTTCAACGCTGCTGCCTGGTCCGCCAGTATCGATGGTCTGCTCCGCCGGCGCGACCTCGCTCCCGGCCCGTTCTACCCGGCAACCTGGCCGGTCCGCCTCGGTCCGCTGGGCGTGCCGATCGACAACATCTTCACCCGTGCGCCCCTCGTCATCACCGAGGTGAAAGCGCTGGACGATTCGATGGGCTCGAACCACCGTGGGCTCATGGCCGAGATTGCGTTCGCCGCAAAGTAAGTCGGCGCCGAACCGGACCACCGCTTGCCGGATCATGCCTTTATGGTGCATCTCGAAGGCGCGAGTTTGCGGGGTGCGGGGCATGCTGTGGCGGAGATTTTCGCGCAACGCGATCAACCGCGTGCGCCAGGCAGGTCGCCTGGGGCGCTGGTGGCTGTTTGGATTGGCGGGCTTTACCCGGCCTGAACGCCTGCGCCTGCGGCCACCGCCCTGGCGCCTCGTGCCGGCCGAGGCGAAGGCGCAATCGCCGGCGGTCGCTGTTCCCATCACCCGTCCCACCGTTTACGGCGCAATCGTGCCGGAACGGTTCGGGCAGTTGCCAGGCGAGGCAAGGGGGTACGAGCCGGGGGTTACGGTAGCCGAAGGCGTCGTGCTCATCCCTGGGCACTTGTTTGTCGATCGCCGGAGCGGAACGGTGTTGCCGCAGAGCCGCGACGTCGTCATCGACCCGACGGCGCTCAGCGGGCTGCGGTCACGCCCGCCCCGGTTCAATGCGGCGCCGCAGGAAGCCGAAGAGCTCTTCGTGGTGGATTGCTTCTTTACCGACAACTACGGCCACAACCTGCTCGAAGTCTTGCCGCGCCTGATGCTGCTCGATCGCGCACCGGCAGGGATCGAGATCGCCACATCGATCCCAAGGTCGGCGACCATCGAAAAGCTGATCGGCGGGTTGGGGATCGCGCAGTCGCGCGTGCGCTACTACCGCGAGCCGGTATTCTGCCGCCGCGCCTACCTGCCCGATCGGCTGATTCACCTCGAAGAGTTTATCCACCCGTTGAGCCGGGAGGCCTTCGCCCGCTTGCGGTCACTCGGAACCAGTTCGACCGTCGAGCGCGCTGACCGCATTTTCATCTCCCGCTCGCGGTTGCGCCGGCGCCGCCTCATCAACGAGGCCGAGATTGAAGGTCTTTTCGAGCGCTACGGCTTTCGCATCATCCATCCCGAGACCCTGGCGGTCGAAGCGCAGATTGCCCTGTTCAGCGACGCCGTAATGATCGCCGGGTTGGGCGGCGCCGCAATGCACAGCACGGTGTTCACGCGCCCGGAGACCAAGGTGCTGATCGTCAGTTCAAAGGCCTGGTTCATGCGCACCGACGTCTTGATCAACGAGCGCGAAGGCCAGCTGGGCTATGTGTTCGGCGAGCCCGAAGGCGCGGCCACGGGGTTGGGCGATTGGGATTGGCGGGTCGATGCCGCCGCCGTCGAGGCAGCTATCATCGCCCATTTCGGGCTCTGAGGCTGTCAGATCGCGGAAGTAGAGACAATGACTTCGCCGGCACTGATGAAAGGGCGCTGGTGGCCGAGATCGGTTGGCTGCCGGTAAGCTGCACGAGAGTCGCGTCGTCGCTTGCCAGATCATGGCTTTCAGTGCATTTCGACGGCGCCGGGCTTGCGGGGCAGACATGTGGTGGCGGAAGTTCTCGCGGAACGCGATAGGGCACTTGCGCCATGCAGGCCGGCTGGCGCGTTGGCGGCTGTTTGGACTGCTGTGCTTTACCCGGCCGAAGCGCCTGCGCCTCCAACCTCCACCCTGGCGTCGCGCGCCGGCATCTGCGCAAGCCGAACGCTCCATTGTCACCGTCCCCGTCACCCGCCCGACTGTTTACGGCGCGGTGGTACCGGAGGAGTTCCATAGCCTCGCGCTGGAGGCGACGGGGCATGAGCCGAGCATCACGATCGCCGAGGACGTCGTCCTCGTTCCCGGCCATCTGTTCGTCGATCAGCAAAGCTGTGAAATCTTGCCCCAGAGCTACGACGTGGAAATGGGCCACGGCGCAATGGCCGGGCTTGAATCGAGGCCTCCACGACTGTTCGCTCCCTCTCCCGCGGCGCAGGAGCTCTTCGTCGTCGAGAGCAGCGCTACCCACAATTTTGGGCACAACCTGCTCGAGGCCATGCCAAAGCTCCTCCTCCTCGACCGCGTGCCGGCTGCTATCGAGATAGCCACATCACTGCCGAAGTCGGCGACCTTTGACACTCTCGCTGAGGCAATGGGGGTCGATCCGTCGCGAGTCCGCCATTTCCGGGAGCCGTTATTCTGCCGCCGTGCCTACCTTCCCGAGCGACTTATCCACATTGACCGCTTCATTCATCCGCTGGCCCGCGACGCTTTCTCGAAGCTCCGCAGCGTGGGCACGTCCTCCGACATTGAGCGGCCTGAGCGCATCTTCATTTCGCGTTCGAAGATACACCGGCGGCGACTCAGCAACGAAGCCGAGATCGAGGCGCTGTTCGAACGCCATGGCTTCAGGATCATCCACCCGGAGTTGCTGCCGATAGAGGCGCAGATCGCACTGTTCAGCGACGCCAGGATGGTTGCTGGGCTCGGTGGATCGGCGATGCACAATACGGTTTTCTCCGATCCCGACGCTAAGGTGCTGATGGTCAGCTCCAAGCAGTGGTTCGTCGAGACCGACGTACTCATCAACCAGAGCCCCGGCCAACTTGGCTACGTGTTCGGGGAACCTGTCGGCGACTTTGTCGATGCCGGCGACCGACCCTGGCGCGTCGATCCCGCCGCGGTTGAGGCGGCTATCATCGCCCATTTCGGGCTCTGAGGCGCCACCGACCCGAACAGGTCCTTGGGGTCCTCAAGCTCGGGGATCAGGTCGATGTCGCGGATGTCGGTCTGGCTCAGGTCGCGGACATAGCGCAGCGCCGAGAAATCCTCGATGGCGAAGCCGACCGAATCGAACAGCGTCACTGCCCCGGCCGACCGGCGACCGCCCGCCTTGCCGGCCAGCACCCGCCATAGCTCGGTTACCGCAAAGTCCGCCGGCAGCTGCTGGATCTCGCCCTCGATCCGGGTCTGCGGGGTGTATTCGGTGAACACTGCGGCATGGGCGACGATGTCCCGATGCAGCTCGGTCTTGCCGGGGCAATCGCCGCCAATGGCGTTGAGGTGCATGCCCGGGACCACCAGGTCGGGCGTCAGCACCTGCGCCCGCGCTTTGTCGGCGGTGCATGTCGTGATGATGTCTGCGCCCGCGACCGCCTCTGCCACAGAGCCGGCGCGGGTGATGCGGAGGCCGCTGCCTGCCAAATTGAGGCAGAATTTGTCCATCGCCTCGGCATCGATGTCGAACAGCCGGATCTCCTCGATCCCGAGCAATGCCTTGAAAGCCAGCGCCTGGAACTCTGACTGGGCGCCGGCGCCGATCAGGGCGAGCACCCGGCTGTCGCGGCGAGCCAGGGCGCGTGCGGCGACCGCCGATGTCGCAGCGGTACGGAGCGCCGTGAGGATGGTCATCTCGGACACCAGCACCGGGTACCCCGTTGCCACGTCGGCGAGAACGCCGAAGGCGGTGACCGTCAGCTTTCCGGCTGCGGTGTTCCTGGGATGGCCGTTGACGAACTTCATGGCGTAGAGCGCGCCGTCGGAGGCCGGCATCAGTTCGATGACGCCGTCGCGGCTGTGGCTGGCGAGGCGCGGCGCCCTCTCGAAGCTCTCCCAGCGCAGGAAATCGGCCTCGATGTAACCGGCAAGGCCGGTGAGGAAGGGCTCGACGCCGGTCTTGCGGAGCAGGGCGCGGATGTCGCTGGTGCCGATGAACTGGGTCATCTTGGGCCTCTTACTTTGGGAAGCAGTCAGGCTTCGCTTGGGTGTCAGGTTGTCGCGAGGGTCCGGGCCTCTGCGGGATGCGGCGTCGCCCTCACGGATTCGCCGAACAGGCGCGCGGCGAGGGCGACCATCAGCTCGGCGCTTTTGCCCTTCCGGTCGAGAATTGGGTTGAGCTCGACCAGGTCGAGCGAGCCGACGCGGCCGCTCCGGTGCAGCATGTCCATCACCAGTCGGCCTTCTTCGAGCGTCAGCCCGCCGGGCACGGTGGTGCCGACGCCCGGGGCGAGGGCGGGGTCCATGGCATCGACATCGAGCGACAGATGCAGGTGCCCGTTTGCCGCCTCGACGCGATCGAGGAAACGGCGGAGCGGCTGCGTGACACCGGCGACGCGGATGGCGTCCATGTCCACCACTTCGACGCCGCGCTCGTCGATCAGCTGGGCCTCTTCGCAATCGAGCGCCCGTGCGCCGAGGATCATGACATTGGCCGGATCGACCGGGGCGAACCACGCATCGTCATTGGCAAAACCCGGCTCGCCGCAGAGGCGCGCCAGCGACATGCCGTGGATGTTGCCTGTTTCGGTAGTGGCCCAGGTGTTGAAGTCGCCATGGGCATCGAACCACAGCACGAAAAGCGGCCGCCCGACGTCGCGGCAGTGCCGGGCGACGCCGGCCACCGAACCCATCGAGATGGAATGATCGCCGCCGAGGAACACCGGTCGGGCGCCGTTATCGAGGCTGCGATAGCCGGCCTGGCTGGCGCCGATGGCCAGTGCCTCGATCTCGGCCGCCGGCGCGAGCCGGGCCTCCGCGCCGATGTCGCCGAGGTCGGCGACGGCATAGCCAAGGCCAGCCAGCCGCTCGGCGAGCCCGGCGGTGCGCAGGTCGTCCGGGCCGAGTGCCGAGCCCCGGCAGGACGCGCCGGCGTCCGTGGGGACACCGATCAGGTCGATGCGATTACCGGCAGAAGGGCGGCGGGCGCGGGCGTCGTGGAGCATCTCGGTGTCCTCGATTGCAGTGTTCGCCTATGTGAGGTCGGATCGGTGCTGACGAAAAGCCGAACAAGTGATATGATTGCACAATGGATTGCGCATAGTGGTGGTGAGGAGTGACGAATAGTACAGTCAGCCTTGATGATCTCGACTACCGCCTGATCGCGCTGCTGCGCACCGATGGGCGGATGCCCGTCGCCAAGCTCGCGGCGCAGCTCGACGTCTCACGCGCCACGGTGACGGCGCGCATGGAACGGCTGCAGCGTTCCGGCGCCATCGCCGGCTACACCGTGGTGGTGCAGGCGCAGGGACGAGCCGACGCAGTGCGCGCCGTCACCATGGTCGAGGTGGATGGCAAGAACTCCGAGCAGATCATCCGCCGCCTGGCCGGCTTCCCTGAGATCCGCGGGCTCTACACCACCAATGGCCGCTGGGATGTGGTGGCCGAGATCGAGACCCCGACCCTGCGCGAGTTCGATGAATTGCTGCGCAAGGTCCGCCAGATCGACGGCATCGCCAACACCGAGACCAGCATCCTGTTGGGGGCACGCAAGCAGTTGGGGTAGCGCGTCGTAGCTAGGCCGGGTACACTTGGGCCATGGCGATCACCAGGGATGACAGGTCGGCCGAGCTGGTGCCCAATTCTCGCTGGGCTACCACCGCTGCGCAACTGACCGACACAGAGGCGACGATGATCCGCGAGTTGCGGATTGCGTCGGACACCCCTTTCGACCTGGACGATATCTCGGATGTCATAGAGACCCTGCCGGCGAGTTCATAAGGCTTTCGGGAGCTCGGCCGCTACCACATCAAGCTCTTCCGGCCGTCCGACGCTGATGCGGATGTGGCGGTCGAGCCCGGGCGCCATCGGCTTCCGTACGAACACCCCGCGCGCCTCGAGCCCCTTCAGCACCCGCATGGCGTAATCGCCGTCGCGGCCGCAATCGACGGCCACGAAGTTGGTGGCCGAGGTCACCGCGGCAAGGCCATTCTCAGCGCCGATGGCATAGATTCGCTCACGTCCGGCAACAACGTTCGCCACCACCTGCGCCAGCCAGTCCCGATCCGCCAGCGCCGCCATTGCCGCAACCTGGCTCAGCCGGGTGACGCCGAAATGGTTGCGCACCTTGTCGAACGCCTTGATGAAACCCGCCTCGCCGATGGCGTAGCCGACGCGCATGCCGGCGAGGCCATAGGCCTTGGAGAAGGTGCGGGTGCGGATCAGGTTCGGTCGTGCGACGTCGAGCGCCGGCAGGGTGCCGGGCGGGGCCGTCTCGCAATAGGCCTCATCGAGCAGGATCAGCGTCTCCTCCGGCACCTCGGCGATGAAGCGTTCGATCTCGGTGGCGCCCCACCAGGTGCCCATCGGGTTGTCCGGGTTGGAGAGGTATATCACCTTGGCCCGCTCGCGCCGGGCGGCCGTGGCCAGTGCGGAGAGGTCTTCGTGATTGCCGGCATAGGGCACAGCGACGATCTGCCCGCCGAAGCCGGTAACGTGGTAGTTGAAGGTCGGGTAGGCGCCGAGCGAGGTGACGGCGACATCGCCGGGCTCGGTGATCAGCCGGGCGATCAGCCCATGCAACCCGTCGATACCTTCGCCGACCACGACATTGGCCGCGGCAATGCCGAGATGGGCGGCGAGCCCGGCCCTGAGGTCATGGATCTCGGGATCGCCATACATCCATACGCCATTAGCTGCCGCAGCGATGGCTTCGATCACCCGCGGTGAGGGGCCGAAGCCGCTCTCGTTGGCGCCGACCCGGGCGCGGAACGGCACGCCGCTGCGCCGCTCCAGCGCTTCGGGCCCGGTGAACGGCACGGTGGAGGGCAGGGACTGGGCGAGGGGTGTCAGGATCGGGCGCATGATGCGGGCGAACCTATCCTGCAACTCCACCTGTTCGCACTACGTATCTCAATGGTTACATCGCCCGGCCGCACATTAGTTTGTGTTGTGCGTGACGCGGGCGCGGGACAACATCGGCGGCAATCAGAACCCTCGAGGTACACTTCGATGATGAAGAACAGGCTGGCGCTCGCGGTAGCAATCGTGGGGGCGTTGGGGATGACTGGTGCGCAGGGCGCCGAGACGGCGACGGCAATCTTCGCCGGCGGCTGCTTCTGGTCGGTCGAGAGCGATTTCGACCATGCGCCGGGCGTCATCTCCACCACTTCGGGCTATATCGGCGGGCGCGTCGACAACCCGACCTACGAGCAGGTGATCACCGAAACCACCGGGCATCGCGAGGCGGTGAAGATCGTCTACGACCCTACGGTCACCAGCTACGGCAAGCTCGTCGACACCTTCTTCCACCTGATTGATCCGATCGAGACGCGCGGCCAGTTCTGCGACTTCGGCGAGAGCTACACCACGGCGATCTATGCCGGGAACGACACCGAGCTGAAGGAAGCCGAGGCAGCCAAGGAGGCGACCGCCGCGGCGCTTGGGAAGCCCGTGGCCACCGTCGTCGCCATCGCTCCGACCTTCTGGCCGGCCGAGGCCTATCACCAGGATTTCTGGAAGGGCACCGAGATGCTGCAGAACGGCCTCACCCGCGCCCAGCATTACGCCCGCTACCGGGCCGGTTGCGGCAAGAACGCCCAGGTCGAAGCCATCTGGGGCAAGGACGCCTTCCGCGGGCTCGATGGGCATGCGTGAGTGGTGAATAGGGAATGGTGAATGGGGTGACACTACCGTTCACCATTGGCCATTCACCACTCACCATTCACTTCTACTCTCAGGTCAGATCCGGCGTCCGCTCGCCCGCCCCCTGCGTATGCGGATCCGCGGCCAGCTCGACCTGCGCGTGCTCGCCTTCGGCCGAGAGCATCTTGTTGATGGCGAGCTTGGCCTTCTCGGTCAGGTCGCGCAGCGTCGGCAGGTATTCCGGCGTCGGCACCCAGGTGCGCAGCTGCAGCATGATCTTGTCGCCGACGAAACTCTCGACATGCACCGTCGGCGGCGGATCGACCTGCACCCGCTTGTCGGAGGTGGCGATCTTCAGCATGGCGCGGCGAGCCGCAGCGACGTTGATCGAGTCCGGCACGGTGATGTTCACGTCGATGCGCCGGCGCGGTTCGCGGCTGTGGTTGGTGATCGCCGACGACCAGAGCTTCTGATTCGGCGTGAAGATGTAGAGCCCGCTGGTCGAACGGAGCCGGGTGCCGAACAGCCCAATCTCCACCACCACCCCGGCGACCCCGTCGCCGACGATGTATTCGCCGATGGCGATGGGCCTGAGCCACACCAGCATGATTCCCGCCGCGATATTGGCGAGCGTCCCCTGCAGCGCCAACGCGATGGCGAGGCCCGCGGCGCCGATCACCGCGTAGATCGAGGTGCTCGACACCCCGACGAAACTCAGCGCCGTCACCACCGAAAACACGATGATGCCGTAGCGCGTGACCTGCGCCAGCAGCGGCGCGAAGTTCTTGTCGACACCGTAGGCGCGCGGCAACAGGTTGCGCACCATGCGCGACAGCACGCGCGCCAGATACCAGCCCAGCACCAGAACGATGACGGCGCTGAGCAGCGGTACGGAATTGTCGGCCAGCCAGCGCAGCGGCAGGGAAATGGCTTCGGTTGTTTCGGTGGGCAGATCGTTCACGGGCTCAGCATCGGCTTGTGGCGGGCCTTCGAGGGGCGCGGCGTTAACTTATCAATCTGGCAAAAGCAGGAAAGTCCACAGCAATGCGAATAGGTGCTGGACAAGGTGGGGGTCCACTGATAGTCAGCCGCTCGGACCGGGTGCGTAGCTCAGATGGTAGAGCAGCTGACTCTTAATCAGCGGGTCCACGGTTCGAGTCCGTGCGCACCCACCAATCCTCCTAACGCTTTGATATTGCGGCCTTAGCGGCGTCGACCCCGTTCGGGGGCGATGCGGTCGTCGTTCGATATCGAAGCAGTAATTCCAGCGGTCGAATCGAGTCTCAGGCGCCCCGTCCGCGCCGGCAGGCAGCCGGCCATGGCGGGCTCACAAAGCACCGTGCGGCGTGAATTGATCTAATGGCGCTCTTCACAAGGCTCGCCGCGCCGCTTACATAGCCGCATTCACCTTGCTCACGGAGATACCCCGGAATGCCCTTCGGCCTTGATGCTTCGGCTTTTGCGGCATTCTTTCAGGTTATCATGATCGATCTGGTGCTCGCCGGCGACAATGCCGTCGTCATCGGGCTCGCCGCCGCCGGTCTGCCGGCCGATCTCCGCCGCAAAGCCATCCTCATCGGCATCATCGCCGCGACGGTCCTCCGCATCTGTTTCGCACTGATCACCTCGCAGCTGCTGGCGCTCGGTGGCGGCCTCCTGATCGCCGGCGGCCTGCTGCTGCTCTGGGTGTGCTGGAAGATGTACCGCGAGCTGTCGGTCTCGCACGAGGAGGAGCACGAGGCGACCGAAGCCCTCGCCGATGCCGACCTCAACGCCGACGGCACGATTGCCGGTAAGGGCAAGAAGAACTCTGAAGGCGGCCGTCTGGCAGATCATCATTGCCGACGTCTCGATGTCGCTCGACAACGTGCTGGCGGTGGCCGGCGCGGCGCAGCATCACCAAGTGGCGCTGATTTTCGGCCTCGGCCTCTCCGTGCTGCTGATGGGCGTGGCGGCAACCCTGGTCGCCGGTCTGCTGCACCGCTATCGCTGGATCGCCTGGCTAGGCCTGGTGATCATTCTCTACGTCGCGGTGAAGATGCTCTACGACGGGGCCGACCAGCTGCTCGGGCATACGCTGCCGATGATCCCGCTGATCAAGGGCGCGCCGCCCATTCCCGCGTGAACTAACCCGGCCGTAACCACGGCCAGAGTTTCCTTGCATTGCGAGGCGGGCTGTAGGGATTTGCTCATGGCAGGGACGATAGCGTCCGGCAGGTTCTCTGCCGGATTTCGTCCATGTCGCTTGCCGCTCTTTCGCTCAGCCCCGTGGCGCAGTTCGCCACCCCGTCGCGGCCGGTTGCCACCAGCTTCGCCATGCGGCTGGTCGAGCCGGAAGCCTGGGACGATGCGATCGCCGATTTCGAAGGTGTCTGCCAGGAGCAACTGGCGAGTTTTGCGCGGGCCCGCTGGCCGGGCGTGGCGCTCGAGCCGCAGCTGTTCACACTTGCAGGCGAAGTGGTCGGCGGTTGCCTGATCATGGTGCAGCCGCTGCCGTTCGGGCTCGGGGCCATCGCGGTCGCCAAATGGGCGCCGATGCTGCGGCGCACCGAAACGGCCGACGCCAACCCCATCTACGCGCGCATGGTCGAGGCGCTATCGGCGGAATACGCGGTTCGCAGGCGCATGATGCTCTCGGTGCTGCCGCGTGCGGCGCTGGGCACGGCCAATGCCGAATACGAACACCTCCTCAGGCGCGGCTTTCGCCAGGGCGCCAAGCTGCTGTTTCCGGATCGCTACATCGTCAACCTCAAGTTGAGCGACGCCGAACAGCGCTCAAGCTTCCAGCAGAAATGGCGCTATCACCTCAACAAGGCCGACAAGGCCGGGCTGAGCTTCGAGCACGCCAGGCCCGAACAGCGGCCTGAGTTCGACGCGCTCTACGAGCAGATGGTCGACCGCAAGAAGTTTCCCGACCATTCGGCCTACGGCACGGTGCCGGCACTGCTGGCGATGGAGAACCCGACACTCAGGCCGGAACTGTTCTTCGTGCGCCAGGCCTCGGGCGAAATCGTCGCCGGCGCTGTCATCTTCAAGGCCGGAGATCGCGCCGTCTATCTCTACGGCGCAACCAGTGCCGCGGCGCTCGAGCTGCGCGCCGGTTACTTCCTCCACTGGCACGTCATCCGCTGGCTGCGCGACAATACCGCCGCCCGTTGGTACGACCTCGGTGGCACCGACGGTTTCCAGGGGTTGCACCAGTTCAAGAAGGGCATGGTTGGCGAGCGCGGCGTCATCACCCCGGTGCCGCCGGTGGCGAACCTCGCCGCGCACTGGTGGCCACGAGTCCTGGGCGAGGGCGCCTTCGCCGGGCGCGAGCTCGCGCACCGGCTGGGTCGCTATGTTGACCGGTTGCGGCCTGATCGGGCATCGCCCGATCAGCAGCGGAGCGCCGAATGAGCCTCGGGCAGCGTCTCGTCTCGCAATCGAGCGTGATCTTCGGCGCGCGCCTGTTCGGCGCCGGTGTGATCTTCCTTGCTCAGGCAGCCATCGCCCGGCTTTGGGGCGCCGACGTTCTCGGCGAGTACCTGCTGATCATCGCTACGGTGAACATCGTCGCCGTGGTGATGCCGCTCGGCTTCGAGACCATCGGCACCTATTTCGCGGCCGAGTACCGCTCGAAGGGTGAAAGTCGGCTGCTGCGCGGCTTCATGCTGCGGGCCTATGGTCATGTCGCCCTCACCGCGCTGGTCCTGTTGGTCGCCGGTTACCCGCTGGCCGGGCTGTTCGGCGAGCCGGGCAGGGTGCTGCTCGCTCATTGGCTGCCCGCCTGCCTGATGGCCCTCGCCACCGCAGTCGTCTATTGCAACAGCGCGCTGCTGGTGGGGTTGAAGCGCCCCTTCGCCGGCTTCTTCGCCGACACCATCTTTCGCCCGCTGTTGATCGTCCTCTGCTTTGCGCTGGCCGCCATGGCCGGTGACGCCGAGGCGAAGTTCGCCGAGCTGATCTGGTTGCTCGCCATCGGCTTCGCCGTGATCGCAGCCGCGCAGTTCGGCTGGGTGCTGCGCGCCGTCCGGCAGGTACCCGATGCCGCGCCGTTTGCCACGACCGAGCCCAGGCGCTGGTGGCGCTTTGCGCTGCCCTGGGTGGTGATCGCGCTCGCCACCGACTTCTTCTTCGATATCGACCTGTTGATCCTGTCGCATTTCCTCGATCGCGAAAGCCTCGCCGTGTTCGGGGTCTGCACCCGGGTGTTCTCGCTGGTAGCGTTCGGCGTCTCGGCGGTTTACGCGGTGACGTTGCCCGACATGTTCGAGCGCAACGCCGCCGCCGACCGGACGGGCTTCATGAAGCAGATCGGTGAGGCCAACCTCGTTGCCTGCGCCATCTCGGTTGCCCTGTTCGCTGTCGTCGTTATCGCTGGCCCGCTGTTGCTGATGCTGTTCGGGCCCGAGTTCCAGGCTGGCGTTGTGCCGCTGGCGGTGCTCTGCCTGGCGCTCTGCGTCCGTTCGCTGTTCGGCCCCGCCGCGCTGGTGCTGTCGATCCACGATCGGCCCTACGCGACGCTCCCGGCCATCGGGCTGGGCATGGGCATTCTGATCGGGGCGAACCTCCTGCTGGTGCCGGTGCACGGGTTGATGGGCGCCGCAGTGGCGGCGCTGGCGGCGCAGACCTTCTGGTCGGCGGCCATGTGGCTGACGGCCAAGCGGCTGGCCGGGATCGACGTGTCGATCGGGCCGCGGCTGCGGGAGGTTCTAGCCAGTCGGCGGGTGAGGGACGTCTAGCGCCGAGGGTGGGGCCAGGCACCCCAGCCTACCGCCCCAGCAGCATATCCACCCGCGCCTTGAACCTGGCGATGCGGCCCATGCTCATGCCCGAGTCATAGTCCTCGGTCAGCTTGGTGTAGAACTTTTCCATCACCACGTAGTCCTGCCCGAAAATCTGCTGGCGCAGCAACGCCGCTTGCTCGTAGCCGTAGCGGCGGAGCAGGGCGAGGGCGACCTCGTTCTCCGGCCGGACCCAGGTGAAAGCCTTGTGGAACTTGCCGTTGTCCCAATGCTCGTCGAACACTCGCATGCCGTAGATGCCGAGCCGGCTCTGTCGATGTGAGGGAAAAATCCAGCTCCAGTAGCGGAAAATCGAGCCGGTCTCGGGCCCGGAAACCAGCCCCCCTCCCGGCACGCCGTCCTGCGTCAGGATGATGACGTGGAACGGGTCGACGCGCTGCAGGGCCCGCAAAAACCCCTTCGTCAGACGGGCTTTCTCATGCTCCTTGAAGCGCTCCGAATAGTGCGGCGAACTCGTCGATCACCGCCATCAGTTCGGCATGGATCATGTCGAGTTCGTCCGCGCGCGCGGCGTGATAGCCGAGTTCGGGCATCGGGAGCCTCCAATGGTATTGCCGCCATTCTCGGGGCAAACCGCCGAGAAAGCGTTTACCGCGAGGGTTTCCGAAGGGTTTCACCAGAGCGCTTTCAGGAAAAGTTGCAGACTTTTCCGGTTCGAAAGCGCGACAAAGCCAACAATCCAGGGCGTTTCGTCGTTTCCTTGAAACGGTGAAGCGCCCTAGGTCGAAAGGCGGCAAGTGGTCTGCTTGCCCGACCTTGAGGGCTTGGTTAGAACGGTTCGCAAAATCGGAGGACTATCGATGAGCGAGAGTTTGGTGTTCGCCCCCAGCGCGGCGGCGATTGCACGGACGCGGACCACGGCGGCGCAGTACGAGGAGATGTACGCCCGCTCGCTGAGCGATCCGGATGGCTTCTGGAAAGAGCACTCGCAGCGCATTGACTGGATCAAGCCCCCGACCAGGATCAAGAACACCAGCTACACCTACCCCGACATCTCGATAAAATGGTTCGAGGACGGGGTGCTGAACATCTCCGCCAACTGTGTCGATCGTCACCTTGCGACCCGCGCCGACGAGACGGCGATCATCTGGGAAGGCGATATCCCTGGCACCGACGACAAGGTCACCTACCGCCAGTTGCACGAGCGGCTCGGCCGCTTCGCCAATGTGCTGAAGGCCAACGGCGTCAAGAAGGGCGATCGCGTCACCATCTACATGCCGATGATCATCGACACCGCCGTCGCGATGCTGGCCTGCGCCCGCATCGGCGCCGTGCACTCGGTGATCTTCGGCGGCTTCTCGCCCGACTCGATCGCCGGCCGCATCAATGACTGCGATTCGAGGATCGTGCTGACCGCCGACGAAGGCCGCCGCGGCGGCAAGACCATCCCGCTGAAGAAGAACGTCGACGAAGCGCTGCTGAAGACCCCGGGGGTCGAGCGCGTCATCGTGGTCAGGAACACCGGCAACCCGGTGGAGATGAAGGCTGGCCGCGACGTCTGGTATGCCGACGAAGCCGCAAAGGTCTCAGCCGATTGCGCGCCCGAGCCGATGAACGCCGAGGACCCGCTGTTCATCCTCTACACTTCGGGCTCGACCGGTAAGCCCAAGGGCGTGCTGCACACCACCGGCGGCTACATCGTCTGGGCTTCGCTGACCCACGAGCGCGTCTTCGACTACCGGCCGGGCGAAATCTACTGGTGCACCGCCGATGTCGGCTGGGTCACCGGCCACAGCTACATCGTCTACGGGCCCCTGGCCAACGGCGCGACCACGCTGATGTTCGAGGGTATCCCGAGCTATCCCGATGCCGGCCGCTGCTGGCAGGTGGTGGAAAAGCACAAGGTCAACATCTTCTACACCGCCCCCACTGCCATCCGCGCGCTGATGGGCGCCGGCGCCGACATCCCCGACAAATACGCCATGCCGTCGCTGCGGCTGCTCGGCTCGGTCGGGGAGCCGATCAACCCGGAAGCCTGGCTCTGGTACCACAAGCACGTGGGCAAGGAGCGCTGCGAGATCGTCGACACCTGGTGGCAGACCGAAACCGGCGGCATCCTGATCTCGGCGCTGCCCGGCGCCATCGCGGCCAAGCCCGGCTCTGCTACCAGGCCGTTCTTCGGCATCAAGCCGATCGTCCTGTCGCCCGAAGGCAAGCTCCAGGAGCAGACCAAGGCGGAAGGCGTGCTCTGCATCGCCGACAGCTGGCCGGGCCAGATGCGCACCGTCTACGGCGATCACGCGCGGTTCGTCTCGACCTATTTCGAGACCTACAAGGGCTACTACTTTACCGGTGACGGCTGCCGCCGCGACGAGGATGGCTACTACTGGATCACCGGGCGCGTCGATGACGTGCTCAACGTCTCCGGCCACCGCATCGGCACCGCCGAAGTGGAGAGTGCGCTGGTGGCGCATCCCAAGGTCGCCGAAGCGGCCGTCGTCGGCTACCCGCACGACATCAAGGGGCAGGGCATCTATTGCTACGTTACCCTGATGGCCGGCGAGAAGGGCGACGACGCGCTGAAGACCGAACTCCGCAACTGGGTGCGCAAGGAAATCGGCGCCATCGCTTCGCCTGACCTGATGCAGTTCGCCCCCGGCTTGCCCAAGACCCGCTCCGGCAAGATCATGCGCCGCATCCTGCGCAAGATCGCCGAGAACGACTATGGCGCGCTGGGCGATACGACGACGTTGGCCGATCCCGGTGTGGTGACGGACCTGATCGAGAACCGGCAGAATCGGTAGGTTGACTGAAGCAGACGGCCCCCTCCCTCGCCGTGAGAGCTACGCTCGAATGGCGAGGGAGGGGGGCTGTCTCTATCGGTTGTCACCGACCACCTTTCGCCGCACTCCTAGGTCACAAGCCGGGGCTGTATCCCCGAGAGACCCTTTTCATGCGCCTCGCCACGATGCTCCTCGCGACGCTTCTCCCGCTTGCCGCCTCGCCGGCCTTCGCCCAGACGCTCGAGCAGATGGCGGGGCAGATGATCGTTGTTGGCTTCGCCGGCACCAGCGTCGATGACAAGGGCGTCGTGGCGCTCAGGGCCGAGGTGGCGGCGGGCGATATCGGCGGGGTCATGTACCTCAAGACCAACGTCGCGAGCCGCAAGGCGGTAGAGGCGATGAACACCGCGTTCCGCGAGGCGGCGCCATCGGGGCTGCCGCCGTTCATCACCCTCGACCAGGAGGGCGGCTTCGTCGAGCGGCTCAGCAGTGCCGTCGGCTTCAAGGAGATCCCCGATGCGGCGACGGTTGCGGCGAACAACACGCCGGCCGAGGCGCGTGGCATCTATGATGGCCTGGCCGAGGGCGTCGCCGCCTGGGGCTTCAACGTCAATTTCGCCCCGGTCGTCGACCTCGCGGTCAACCCGAACAACCAGGTGATCGCCAAATACGGCCGCGCCTTCGGCAAGGATGGCGCGGTGGTGACGCAATACGCCGCCGAGGTGATCGCCGCCCATCACGCGGCGGGCGTGCTCACATCTCTGAAGCATTTCCCCGGCCACGGCTCATCCACTGCCGACAGCCACGAGGGCTATGTCGATATCACCAAGACCTGGCAGGACAGCGAGCTCGAGCCGTATCGCGAACTGATCGCCGGCGGCTACGAGGACATGGTGATGGTCGGCCACCTGATCAACACCAAGGTTGACCCGTCCGGCATGCCGTCGAGCCTGTCCAAGCCCTGGATCGAAGGCGTGCTGCGCGAAAAACTCGGCTTCAAGGGCGTGGTGATCAGCGACGATCTCGAGATGGGCGCTATCCGCGACCACTTCGATCTGAAGCAGACAGTGGTCAACGCGGTGAATGCCGGCGTCGATATCCTGCTGTTCTCCAATACCGCCTACCAGCGCGCCACATTGGGCGACGAGGTGAGGGCGGTTCTTCTCGCCGAAGCCGAAGCCGATCCGGCGTTCAAGGCGCGGATCGAACAGAGTTTCAAGCGCATCGTGGCGTTGAAGTCGCGCATCGGAGCTGGAAATGTCCAGGCTCAGTAAGGCCGAAATCATCGCCTCGCTGGGGCTCGGCGGCCATTTCGAGGGCGGCTACTTCCGCGAGACTTTCCGTCCGACGCATCGCGACAAGCTGCAAACGGCCCGCGGCCCGCGCGGCACCATGACCAGCATCTATTACATGCTGACCGACGATTCCGCGGTGGATCACTTCCACACCAAGCACTCGGACGGCATCCAGTTCCACCATTTCGGTGCGCCGCTCACCTACCACATGATCCACCCCGACGGCCGCTACGAGGCGGTGGTGCTGGGGCCCGACCTCGCAGCGGGTCAGGTACCGAGCCTCGCCGTGGCCGGTGGCGTCTGGAAGGCGGCGGAACTGCCGGCCGGAGAGTATGGTCTCGTCAGCGAAGTGGTGGCGCCGGGTTGGGAAATGGAGGACATGATCCTCGTTACCCGGGCCGAGCTGCTGGCCCGGTTCCCGCAACATGCCGAGGTGATCACCCGGCTGACCCCGGCGCCGTAACCCGTCGCGGGTTGTCGTGACGGTACGGTTTCCCTTATGAGGGCCATAGTTTTCCCCACCTCGTGGTCGGGGCGCGCCGAAAGCGCTCCCGCCCTATAGGTCAAATGGGCTAAACTTTCGGGCGCGCAGCGCTATCAGGAAAAGTTGCAGACTTTTCCGGTTCGACAGCGTGACAAATCGAATACTTGGAGCCTCGCGCCGATCGATCGGCGAGAGGCTCCACAGGCGAGAGGCACAAGCATGAGCGAAGAGGGCAGGGAGGTGCGGCGGGTACGTGCGCTGTTCATCTCCGATGTGCATCTCGGCATGCGCCCCACCCGCATCGCCCAGTTGATCGACTTCCTGCGCTGGCACGAGGCCGATGCGATCTATCTCGTCGGCGACATTGTCGATGGCTGGCGGCTGGCCAAGGCCTGGCACTGGCCGGCCGAGTATCATCAACTGGTCGAGATCTTCCTCGACAAGGCGCTGGCCGGCACCCGCATCGTGGTGCTGCCGGGCAACCACGACGAATTCCTGCGCGAGTATCTCGGCACCTATTTCGGCGAGGTCGAGTTCGTCGATCGCACCGTGCACACTACGGCCCAGGGCAAGACCTACGTGGTCATGCACGGCGACCAGTTCGACGTCGTGGTCGCACACGCCAAGTGGCTGGCGCATGTCGGCGACTGGGCCTATCGCGCCGCGCTCCGGCTCAACATCGCCGTCAACTGGGTGCGCCGGCGCATGGGCCTGACCTATTGGTCGCTCTCCGCCTGGGCCAAGCACAAGGTGAAGAATGCCGTCAGCGTCATCGGTCGGTTCGAGGAGGCGCTGACGCTGGAAGCCCGCGAGAGCGGCGCCGACGGCGTCATCTGCGGCCACATCCACTATGCCGATATGCACGAGCGGCTGGGTATCCACTACGTCAACACCGGCGACTGGGTGGAAAGCTGCACCGCCGTCTGCGAGACGCACGAAGGCGTGCTGGAACTGGTTCGCTGGACGGAGACGCCATTGCCGCGCAAGCCGCGGCGGTTACGCCTGCGGCGCGCCCCGGCAGTGCCCGAGCAGTGATCAACCGATAGAGACGGCCCCCTCCCGGCCTCCCCCTTAAAGGGGGAGGCGAGAGTTGAGCTTCGGTCTCGATCGTGCCGGCGGGGCACCTCCCCCTTTATGGGGGAGGATGGGAGGGGGCCGTCTGTCTCGGTCGACCGCTTCATTACAGCCATGCCCCCCGTCCGTCATCGCCCCGTCACATCCTGTTCGCAGCCCTGTCACCCAACTCCCGTAAACCCCGCCCATGGCTTGCCGATGGATGGGTCCGATGCGCAAGGTCTTGATCGTCACCGATGCCTGGTTGCCGCAGACCAATGGCGTCGTCCGCTGCCTCGAGGCGGTCGGCCGGGAGTTGACGGGCCGCGGCCATGCCGTGAGCTACCTCACCCCGGAGGGGTTCTGGACCTTCCCGATGCCGACTTATCCGGAGATCCGTCTGTCGCTGGTGACCCCGATGACCATTGGGCAAGTTATTGCCCGCGAGGCGCCGGACCACATCCACCTTGCTACCGAGGGGCCGCTCGGCCTGCTCGCCCGCTTCGTCTGCCTCGAGCAGGGGCTCGCCTTCACCACCAGCTACCATACCCGCTTTCCGAATATGTGGCGGCGCGGATGCCGATCCCCACCGAGTGGACCTATGGGTTCCTGCGCTGGTTCCATGGCCCGGCTGCCGCGACCCTGGTGCCAACGGCTTCGATGCAGGACGAACTCGCCGCCCGCCAGTTCGGCCATGTGCGGCTATGGACCCGCGGCGTCGATCACTCCCGCTTTTCGCCCGGGCCGAAGAGCGAGTTCCTCGATCTGCCTGGCCCGCATCTGCTCTATGTCGGCCGCGTCGCCGTGGAAAAGAACGTCGAAGCCTTCCTCAAGCTCGATGTGCCCGGCACGAAAATCATCGTCGGCGACGGTCCGGCCCGCCTCGAGCTCGCGGCGCGCTATCCCGATGCGGTGTTCCTCGGGTTGAGGACCGGCGAGGAGCTGTCGCGCCTCTACCGCTCGGCCGATGTCTTCGTCTTCCCCAGCCGCACCGACACTTTTGGTAACGTCATGATCGAGGCGCTGGCGTCGGGCGTGCCGGTAGCCGCCTACCCCGTCACCGGCCCGCGCGATATCCTTACTGATCCCTCATGCGGGGCGCTCGACGAGGACCTCGGCTTTGCCGTGATCCGCGCGCTGACCCTGAGCCGCGACGCTGCCAGGGCCCACGCGCTGGGTTTTACCTGGTCGCGCTGTGCCGACCTCTTCCTCGAAGCGCTGGTGCCGGCGCGTGAGGCCGCAGCCAAAGCGGCATAGCGCGCTTTCAGGAAAGGTTGCAGACCTTTCCGGTTCGAAAGCGCGACAAACCAACAAACTAACCCGCACCCGATAACGCGCATTAACGCCGAGCCGGTTGATCTTTCAGCGCCCGCTCTGCACTGTCCCGCCGTGCGGCGGATTCTCCCGCCCGGAGCACACCCTGATGTCGTCGACCACTATCGCCGCGCGCATCTCGCCAGAGCTGCGCGCTGCGATCTATCATTTCACCGTCTTCGGCAGCACCGGTGTCGCGTCGGTTTATCTCGGCATCTGGCTGATCAACCATGGCATCAGTGCCGAGGAAATCGGCATCATCAACGCGGCGCCGCTCGTTGCCATGCTGCTGGTCAACCAATTGGTCGGCCGAATTGCCGACCGCATGCCGGATTGGCGTGGCGTCATCATCGTGCTGTCGCTGATATCAGGGTTGGTGCCGATCGGGCTGTTCTTCGTCTCCGGCTTCTGGGGCATTCTCGGCATCTGGATCTTTTCGGTGATGCCGGCCTTTGCGCTCGTCCCCATCGTCGACGCGGCGACGCTCAGGATGACACAGCGGCGCGGCACCGATTTCAGCGCGGTGCGCGCCTGGGGCACTGTCGGCTTCATGGTGGCGACACTGTGCAGCGGCCCGCTGATCGCCTGGCTCGGCGACGCGGCGTTCGTGCCGGTGTTCGTTGCCTTCGCATTGCTGCGCGCCGTGCTGGCGTTCCAGCTGCCGCAGTTCCGCTCCGGCGAAGATCGCGCCGCCAGCAGGAAGGGAGCCCGGCATCTGCGCGAGGTGCTGAAGCCGTGGTTCGTGATGGGGCTGGTCGGCCTCAGCATCCTTTACGCAACCCATAGCGCGATGAGCGCCTTCGCCGCGCTGCTGTGGACTGAGCAGGGGATCTCGCCGGGCCTCATCGGCCCGCTCACCGCCACCATGGCGGCTGCCGAAGCGGTGATGATGTTCGTCTGGAGCCGGTTGAAGCTGAAGGTCTCGGCCCGCCACATCATTATCCTCGCCTGCCTCGTCGCGGCGGTGCGCTGGACCGCGATGGCCTTCTCGCCGCCGGTCTGGGTGCTGTTCGGGCTGCAGCTGTTGCACTCCATCACCTTTGCCATGGGGTACCTCGGCGGCATTTACTTCCTCGCCAACTGGACCAGCGACGACATTGCCGCCGAGGCGCAGGGCTTCTCCTATGTGCTCCAGCAGGCCATGTCGGTGGTGGTGATCCTCGCCATGGGCTGGTTCGTGGCCGCCTTTGGTCCAATGGCATGGTTGTTCGTCGCGGCCTATGCCGTTCTCGGAGCGCTTTGCGTGGTGCTCTCGCTGAAGCTGCAACCCCCATCCGCGCACCCGATCACGTCGGATCAACTGAGCGTAGCCGATCCGGCCCCCTGAGGTTTGATATGCCTGCCAAACCGGCCAGAGAGCCGTTCATCACGCCCGAGCTGCGCGCCACGGCGTTCTACTTCTCCATCTACATGGCGGGGGCGGCATTCAACGTCTATGGCGGCATCTGGTTCGCCGACAAGGGGCTGACCTCAGAGCAGATCGGCATCATCAACGCCGTGCCCGTGCTGGTGACGCTGCTGCTCAACATCGTCGTCGGCCGCATCGCCGATCGCGCCTCGGACTGGCGCCAGGTCATCGTCTTCGGTTGCGGGCTCGCCGCGCTGATCCCCATCGCGCTGTTCTACGTCCACGATTTCTGGGGCATCCTGATCGTCTGGACCCTGGCGCTGTTGCCCATCAACGTCGTCGGCCCGGTGGTCGATGCCGCAACCATGCGGATGACGCGGCGGCGCGGCACGCAATATGGTCCGATCCGCGCCTGGGGCACCGTTGGCTACATGGTGACGCTGTTTGTGGTCGGCTGGGTCATCAGCACCTATGGCGGCGGCATTTTTCTGCCGATGTTCGTCGGCCTGTCGATTCTGCGTGGTCTCGTCGCCTTCGGGCTGCCGCGCTTCCGCGGTTCGGCGAGCGACGAGAAGCCGCCGGCGTCGGGCGCGACGCATCTCGGTGCGGTGATGAAGCCATTCTTCCTCTTGCCGCTGCTCGGCTTCTCGATGGTCTATGCCACGCATATCGTGCTCAACGCCTTCCAGGCGCTGCTGTGGATGGAGCAGGGGCTTTCCGCCGATCTCATCGCCCCGCTCCTCGCCTTGGCCGCCTTCGCCGAGGCGGCGATCATGTTCGTCTTCGGGCGCATCGCCCGCCGCTTCTCGGCCCGCAGCCTGATCCTGCTCTCCGCCGCCACGGCGGTGTTTCGTTGGATCTTCATGGGCTTCCAGCCCGGCCTCGAATTGCTGATCCCGTTGCAACTGCTGCACGCCGTCACCTTCGCGCTGGGTTTCATGGGCTGCGTCAACTTCATCGCCAACTGGACCAGCGACGAGATCGCTGCCGAGGCGCAAGGCTTCTTCCAGATGCTGCAGCAGGCAATGAGCGTCATCGCGCTCATTGCTTTCGGCTGGCTCACCGGCCTGATGGGCGCCAAGGCCTACTTCATCGCTGCCGGCTTCGCCTTCGTTGGCGCGGTGCTGATCTGGCTGTCGATCGCCATGCAGGGCCCAAAGCGTCCGGCAGAGGCGCGGCTAGGCTAGAGCGAGAAACGTTCATCGGCTGCCGGCATACCGGGCGCCAGGCGCACCGAGAGCGCCCAGTCGCAAAAAGAAAAGGCCCGCGGTTTCCCGCGGGCCTCAAGTCGAGGTCAACTCGTGTGCGTCAGCCGAGGCGGCCGCTGGCATGGGCCAGCATGGTGTAGACGCGGCCGCGGTCGCTGAGCAGGTACTCGCGGGTTTCGCCGGCGGGGTTGGTGCCCGTCGCGGCGCGCTTCAGCAACTGCTCGAATTCGGCCATGTAGGTGGCAGAGGTCTTGGCGAAGTCGCTGTCGCGCTGGATGCGCTTCCGGACTTCGTCATAGGTCGCCTGGCCACCGAGTGTGTAGATGCGGCGCGAGAACACATTCTGCTCGCCGGCCTGGTAGCGCTGCCAGGCATCGGCCAGCGCCGAGGGTTCCATCGCCTTGGCGATTTCCTCGGTGAGGGTCGAGAGGTTCTGTGCGGCCGGAGCCGGAGCCGGAGCTGGAGCAGCGGGAGCCGGGGCTGCCGCGGCAGCCGACGGACCGGACGCATTGCGCAACACGTCACGCAGCCAGCCGCCGCCTTCTTCGGTCTTGGGCGCCGCCGCAGCGGGCTTGGCCTCGGCAACCGGCTGCGGGCGCGGCGCGGTGACCACCGGGGCCGAAACCTCGGGCATCGCGGTGTAGCGGGCGCGGGCCGGTTCGGCCTTCGGCGGCTCGGCAGCGCGCACCGGCTCCGGACGTACCGGTTCCGGACGCGGCTCGGGCCGCGACGGGGCTTCGTCGCGCGCTGGGCGGCTCGGCGACGGACGACGCTCGTTGAGGTCGTGGGTTGCCGGCTGGGCCCGGACGATGGCATTGAGTTCGGCCAGGGCCTCGATCTGCTCGGCCACGACCCGACGCATCGCGGCAGCGCTCGACTTGGTCTCTTCCGGCAGCTCCATCACGCCGCGCGCCAGTTCCGAGCGGGTGTTCTCGAGCTCCGAGCCCACTTCCTTGGCGGTGGCGCGCATGGCCGTCGCCGTCTCGTTGAAGCGCTGCGTCGCGGCCTCGAGCGCCTGCTGCATCTCGAGGATCATCGTCGCCTGCGTCTGGCGCAGCGCATCGGCTGCACGCTGGCTCTCGTTCGACGCAGTGTCGGTGAACGAGCCGAGCTGCGTGGCGACGCGGTGCGAAGTGCCCTCCAGCGCTTCCTCGAGCAGGTTGGTGCTCTTGCCGAGCACCGACTGCATCTCCGCCGTGGCACTGGCGAGGGCGTTCTGCACCTTGTCGGTGGTGCCGGTGAGGGCCTGCTCCAGCTGACCAGTGGTCTCGCCCAAAGCGGTCTGCACCCGCTCGGCGGTGCTGCTCATCACCGATTCCAGCTGTCCGGTGGTTGCGCCCAGCGCGGTCTGGACCCGCTCGGCCGTGTTGCTCATCACCGTTTCGAGCTGGTTGGTGGTCTCGCCCAGGGCGTTCTGCACCTTCTCGGCCGTGCTGGTGAGCACGGATTCGAGCTGGCCAGTGGTCTCGCCCAGCGCGTTCTGCACGATCTCGGCGGTGTTGGTCAGCACGCTATGGAGCTGGCCGGTGGTGTCGGCGAGCGCCGCATTGATGGTGCCCGAGGTGGCTTCCAGCGTCTCGGCGACGCCGGATGTGGTCGAGGCCAGCAGCTGTTCCATCGACTCGCGGGCGGCAACCAGGCGCTGCTCGGTCTCTTCGACGGTCTCGGTGATCGAGTGGGCGAAGCCCCGCATGCGGCCGTCGATCTCGTCGGCACGGGCGGTGAAGGCCTGCGCCAGATCGTCCATCGCCGAGCGGCGCTCGTCGAGGTTGGCAAGGGTCATGGTGCCCGAAGCCGAGAGGTTCTGCGCCGCGCTGTCGAGGCTCTTGGCCTCGGCATCGAGGTTGCCGAGCATCGAGCCGAACTCGTTGACCATCGAGGCGATCGATGCCTGGAGCGCGCCGACATGCTCGGTGACGAGACGCCCGGCTTCCTCGGTCGAGCCGATCGCTTCGCGAACCGTGGTCGAGTAGGTGGCGGTCTGCTGGGCCACCGAGTTCTCGAGATTGGCGAGGTTCGCCGTTGAGGCGTCGAGCACCTTCTGCAGCAGCATGTTGGAGTCGTTGAGCTTGCCCAAAGCCGTCGTCACGTCGGTGAGGATACGCGAGGTCGACTGGTTCATCAGGTCTTCGGCCTGCGAGGCATTGGTGATCAGCGCCTGTGCCAGGACGTTCCCGTGGTTCTGCAGGCTCATCTCGAGCTGCGCCGAGCTGTCGGAGACCAGTGCCGAGAAGGCGTCGGTCCGTTCGGAGACCACGCGGTTGATCTCCGCCACCTTGCCGCCGATGGCGTCGGCCGCGGCCACCGCCTTGATCGAGATCAGCTCGTCGATATTGCTCGACGCCTGCTGGAACTGGGCGAGGGCGCGGCCCACCGCCACGTCCATGCGGTCGGCGGTCGAGGTGACGTCGTCGGCAATGCCCTGCGTCGCCGAAACGATGCGGCGCGAGATGGTTTCTTCGATGCGGTCGGCGCCGGCCTCGAGGTCGGTCATCGACTGCACCAGTGCAGTGTTGATCGCGGTGTTGAGCGAGGCCAGCCGCTCGGCCGTGATGTCGGCGCGGGCGGTGATCGCCTCGGGCAGGGTGCCCAGGCGCTGGTCGACCATGTCGGTGATCGCCTTGCGGGCCGAATTGACGCCGGTCTCGATGATATCGGCGGCCTTGCGGGCGCTCTCGCCCACCGTGCCGGCTGCCCCTTCGATGCGTGCATTCACGCCGGCCTCGGCGTCGGCCATGCGGAGGATCGCCGTGTCGATGCCGCGGCCGAGGCCTTCGCTGACTTCGAAGACCTTGGATTCGATCAGCGTCGAGACGGCGCCGGCGCGTTCCGACATCACCTCTGTGACGTTGCGGAGGCTGGCGTCGATCCGGTCGCGCGCCGTGGTGCCCTGCGCGTCGATGGTGCGGGCCAATTCGCTGGTGCGCTCGCCGATCGCCGCGGCGATGCCGACGGTGTGGCTGCCGAGCGTTTCGGCCAGTTGCTGGGTGCGGGTATTGAGCGCATCGGCGAGCTCGGCCGAACGGGTCGACACCGTCGTCGCCAGCGCCTGGGTGCGCTGGTCGAGGCTGTCGCCGATCTGCTGGGCGTGCTGCTGCAGCGTCGAGTCGATGGCCGCGCTGCGGCGATCGAGGCTGTCACCGATCCGCTGCCCATGCTGATGCAGCGCCGTATCGAGCGTCTGGGTGCGCTGGTCGAGGCTGGCGCCGATCTGCTGGGTATGCTGCAGCAGGGCGGTGTCGAGCGTCTGGGTGCGTTGGTCGAGGCTGTCGCCGATCTGCTGGGCGTGCTGCTGCAGGGCGGCATCGAGCGTCGAGGTGCGCTGATCGAGGCTGTCGCCGATCTGCTGGGCATGCTGCTGCAGCGCCAGGTCGATTGCCTGCGTGCGGGTGGCGACCGACTGGTCGAGCGCCTGGGTGCGGTTGGCCACGGCCTGGTCGAGTTCCTTGGCGCGGCCGGTCAGCACGTTGTCGAACTGCTCGACGCGCGAACCGAGCGCCAGGTCGATCGCCTTGGCGTGGGTGATGATGTTGGTGTCCATGGCGCGGGCGTGCCCGGCAATGGTCACGTCGAACGCCTTGACGTGCTCGTCGAGCGCGGCGCTCAGCTCGCCATGGCGGCTGCTCAGGGTGTCGCCCAACTGCTGTGTGCGGGTGTCGAGGGCGTCGGCGATGATCTGCGTGTGGCCTTCGAGCGAGTCCGAGATTTCCTGCGACCGGTTGGCGATCGCTTCGGTGATCTGCTTGGTGCGCTGACCCAGCGTCTCGGTCATCTCGCGGGTGCGCTGCGAGACGATCTCGTTGAAGTGCTCCGACTTCTCGTCGAGCGCTATTTCCAGGACGTTGGCGCGGGCAGCAAAGCTGGCGTTGTTCTTGTCCAGCGCGGCGATCAGCTTGTCGCCCTTGTCGCCGATCACCCCGTCGAGGCTGGCGAGGCGATTGTCGATCACCACCGCGATCTCGTCGAGGCGAGCATCGAACTGGGCGAGGTTCTGCGAACCGGCGCCGGTCAGGGTGACGCGGGCGCGTTCGGTGGTGTCGTCGAGGGCGCCGCTCAGCTCGATCATCGCCGACTGCAGGCGTGATTCCATCGAGTTGACCTGGATCTGCACCTGCTCGTCGAGCTGGTGGCTGAGACCACTCAGCAACTGCTCGGCTTCGCGGGCGCGGCCGGTGATATCGGACGCAATGCGGGTGCCGATCATGTCGAGGGCGCTCGACACTTCATGGCCGCGGTCACGCAACTGGTCGAGCAGCGTGATGCCGCCCTGGCTGAGGAGCTTGGCGAGCGACGAGGTACGGTTGTCGATGGCGTCGGAGAGGGTCACGGCGCGGCTGTCGAGCGCTTCGGTCAGCGACTGCATGCGGCCATCGATCACCGCGCTCAGTTCCTGCGTGCGGTTCTCGAAGGCGCCCGAAATGGTGCCGGCGCGGTCTTCCAGCGTGATGTTGAGGCGCGACGCCGAGTTGTCGAGGGCGACCAGCAGGTGGCTGGTGCGCTGGTCGATCAGCGACACGAAGCTCTCGGTGCGCTCGCCGAACGCCCCGTTCAGCGAGTTGCCGGCGGTTTCGAGCGCCTTGGTCAGGTTGCCACCCAACTCGACGATGGTGCCGGCGATGCGCTGCGAGATCATGTCGAGGTCGAACACCAGGCCAGTATGGCTCTCGGTGATCGCTTCGCGCACGCGCTCGGTATTGGTGATCACCGCTTCGCGCTGGCTGGCCAGTTCCTGGATCAGCGCGCGCATGCGGAATTCATTGTCGGAATAGGTGCGTTCGAGCGCCGTGACCTCGTTGTAAATCATCACTTCGAGCTCGCCGGCGCGCGACAGGGCGCGCTCGAGGCCATCGCCCAGGGCGTTCACTTCGCGGCGCACCGCCTGGCCGACCGAGGCGACCTTTTCCGATGCAGTGGTTTCGGGTTCGGCAAGGCGGATCGCCGCCTGCGTCACGGCGGCTGCAGCGTTGCGCAGGTCCTGCGCGCGCCGGATCAGCGTGGCGATGGCGAAGATGCCGATCACCGGCACGATGGCGAGGGCGAGCAGGCCGATGAAATCGTTCGAGCCCCAGAAGCCCGCGGTGCCCATGTCGGCGCCGTTGCGGATCATCGCCACCAGCGCGATCGCCACTACCCAGCCGAGCGCCACCAGCCCAGCCACCATGGTCGGCGCGCCGGATGATTTCGACTGCAGGCCGTAGAGAATTTTGGAAGAGGGGAAACGGTCGTCATTGGCGACCGAACCGGTCTGCGCCGCGAACTTATCGGCGGTGCGCTGACGCTCCGAACGCGGCGAGTTATCGCGCGGCGGCAGTTTTGGGGCAGCCTTTTCGGCCGGCGGCTCTTCCGCCGCTGCGGGCTGGTCGAGATTCGCGAAAACCGAGTCCTTCAGCGCGTCCTCGACGGCCGAGAATGCGAGCGTAGCAGGATCGTTCTGGGGTGTTGCGGTCTTCTTGGCCATAACTCTTTACAACTCTCGCATCGGCACATGGCAGGCGATCAGAGCTTGCATTGGACCACCCCCGGAGTTCCGGTTAGCCGTCCAAATTGGGTAAAATGCAATTCAAATGCCCCGCAGTCGACCCCATGCCCCACGCCGCCGCACGCTAGGTGGACCTCAAACATACATACAATTTGAGGCAAACCGAACCCGTTCTTAATGGAAGGTTAATTTCCGGTCGGAATGCGGCCGGTTAAGGGCATAGATAAGATTGTACCCATTGGTTTTGGCTGCCCTTCATCCGGTCTCGCTAGCTTTCTGCCATAGCCCAGGTCCGGGCGGTAGGAAGGGTTGCGGGGATGGTTAGGAATACAGCAGTCGAATCCGGGGCAGGCGCCGTTTCCCGAGACCATTCGCGTGCTCCCATCGACATGGATCACCTGGATCAGCAGTCGCTCGGCGATCCCGGCCTGCGTGACGAAGTCCTCCGGCTCTATGCCCAGATGTCGGCGGTTTATCTCGGCCGTATCGAGGAGAGCACCTCCACTCCGCTGCTGCTCGAACACCTGCACACCCTGAAGAGCGCCGCCGCCGGTATCGGCGCCTGGGGTGTCCGCGATCTCGCCAAGCGGGCCGAGGATGCCTTGCGTTCCGGCGCCCCGGTCAATCCCGAGCACATCCAGGACATTGCCGCCGCCGTTGCCGACTGCCAGGCCTTCATCGCCGAACTGGTCAGCGCCGACGAGGCCTGAGCGAGGCGCATGCGCCTGCGCCGTTTGGCGCGCTTGCGACGGGGGGCCAGCACCGCTATATGCGGCTGATCCTCCTGAGCGAAGTTACATGCCCCACATCACCTATATCGAGTCCGACGGCACGCGGCACGAGACCGAGGGCGAAGTCGGTTCGACCGTGATGGAAACCGCCATCATGAACGGCGTGCCCGGCATCATCGCCGAATGCGGCGGCGCCTGCACCTGCGCCACCTGCCACGTCTATGTCGACGACGCCTGGAGCGAGGCGGTCGGCGGCCCCTCGATGATGGAAGAGGACATGCTGGATTTCGCCTACGCGGTGAAGCCCACCAGCCGCCTCAGCTGCCAGATCAAGGTGAAGGACGGGCTGGACGGCCTGGTCGTCCATGTGCCGGAGCGGCAGGGCTGATCCTTGATTTGGACCATTCGATGGTCTAAATTAATGGTCCAGAATATGGACCAAACAGCATGAACATCCCCATCACTGAAGCCAAGGCGCAGCTTACCGAACTGGTCCGCAGGGCTGAGAGCGGCGAAGTTGTGGTCCTCACGCGACATGGCAAGCCAGCGGTCCGACTGGTCCCGGCCGAAGAGCCGACGCCGCGAAAGCTGGATCGGGCTCTGATCGATGAGATCACCGCCAGTGCGATGGCAAAGATGAAGCCAGGACCTTGGGATGAGGACATGTACGATGAGGGTGGGCTGCCGAAGTGATCGTTGTCGACACCTCGGCGCTGGTCGCTATCCTAAAGCGCGAGGCCCTTCGCGATGCCTGTATAGAGGCGCTTGATCAGAACCGCACCTGCATGTCCGCGGGAACGCTGGTCGAGTGCTTCGTGACCGCCGAGTGGAATGGGGTAGGCGGCGACATGCGTCGGCTGGTCGACGCACTGGCGCCTCAAATCATTCCGGTGACGGAGGAAACGGCTCACTACGCCCATCTGGCTTACAAGCAGTGGGGCAAGGGCGTCCACTCAGCCGCTCTCAACTTCGGCGATTGCTTCTCCTACGTCGCCGCCCGGCACGGCAACCTGCCACTGCTCTTCGTCGGCAACGACTTCTCTCAAACAGACATCCAGAGCGTCCTCTAGCACGGGCATTCCATTGACCGGCATGAGCATGGATTTTTTCGCGGCGGACATCGTTCGGCCTCAACGCAATTCTAATCCGCACCTGCTACGGGAAACATTAAAGCTATTGAATTTCAATAGCTTGTTCCAAAGTCTCGAAGTCAGTATGTATCCGGCTCCGGAAAGGCCGTGAATGGGTGAACTCAACACATTCCCCGTCAGCTACAAAGTCCAGGGTCAGCGCATCGTCATTGTCGGCGGTGGAGAAGAAGCCCTCAACAAAGCCCGGTTGGTAACTAAGACGACTGCTTTGGTCGTCATTGTCTCCCGAGACATCGAAGCCGATTTCTCCGAGCTGCCGGTCACGGTGCTGGCGCGTCCGTTCGAGGATGCCGATCTCATTGATGCGGCACTGGTTTTCGTCGCTGACCATGGTTCGGATGGCGACGCGGCCAAGCGCGCGGCGCGGGCTCGTCGCATTCCGCTGAATGTCGTCGACGTCCCCGACGAGTGCGATTTCTATACCCCGTCGATCATCGACCGGGCGCCGGTGAGCATCGCCGTCGCCACCGAAGGTGATGCGCCGGTGCTGGCGCGGCTGATCCGGGCGCGGATCGAGGCGGCGCTGTCGCCCAATCTCGGCGCGCTGGCGAAGCTCGCCGGCTCGATGCGCGACAAGGTGGCGGCTGTGCTGCCCGGCGCACGCGCCCGTCGCTACTACGAAGAGTTGGTGACCTCGCCGGAAGTCGAAGTGGCGCTGCTGCGCGGGCGGGGGGACACGAAGGCCGAGAGCCTCCTGGCCCAGCATGCTGCCGGGGGCGACAGCTCGGGCGTCGTCTGGCTGATCGGCGCCGGCCCCGGCTCCGAGGACCTGCTGACGCTTCGCGCCCAGCGCCTGCTGCAGGAAGCCGACGTGATCGTCCATGATCACCTGGTGCCGGCGGCGGCGGTCGAGATGGGCCGGCGCGATGCCGAGCGCATCCTCGTCGGCAAGCAGAAGGGCCATCACTCCTTCACCCAGGCCGAGATCAACGCGCTGATCGTGCGGCTGGGCAAGGCCGGTAAGCGGGTGGCCCGATTGAAGGGCGGCGACCCTATGGTGTTCGGCCGCGCCGGCGAAGAGATCGACGCGCTGAAGGCGGCGGGCATCGCCTATCACATCGTACCCGGCGTCACTTCGGCGCTGGCTGCCGCCGCCGATACGGCGACCCCGGTGACGTTGCGGAAGATTTCCACCGGCTTCGTCCTCGCCACGGCGCATGGCGCCGAGTCCGAGGAGCTGAAGCACTGGGCGGCGCTGGCCTCGACCGGCCTGACCCTGGCGCTCTATATGGGCAAGTCCGTCGCCGGCCCGACCGCCGCGCGGCTGATCGCCGAGGGCGCGGCGGCGAGCATCCCGGTCGGCGTGGTGGTGCGGGCAGGGCGCAAGGACCGGGTGCTGTATCGTGGCACCCTGGGCACCCTCGCCTCGGGGACCATCGCGCTCGAGGACGGGCCGGCAATCATTTTCGTGGGCGAGGCGATCGCTCATGGCGACTGGAGCGAGGCGATCGAGCTCGCCAGCTCCGAATTCAAGGTGGCGTAAGTGAGCATGGAAATCCTCACCGGCAATGAGCTGATGAGCGGCGCGACGGTCTATCTCGATCGCGCCGGCAAGTGGGTCGAAGAGCTGCAGCAGGCCCGCGTCTTCCTCAAGGAAGAGGCGGAAGCCAAGGAGGCGGCGCTGGCGGCGACCAAGAAGACGCTGCGTGTCGTCAGTCTCGAGGTCGAGACCGTGACGTTGCGCGACGGGGTGATCCATCCCGACCGTATCCGTGAGCGCATCCGCGCCGAGGGTCCTACCGCCCCGCGCTTCGAGCGCCAGCATCTCGACGAGGACGGCCATGTATCGATATGACGAGTTCGACGCCGCGTTCGTGAAGGAACGCACGGCGCAGTTTTCCGACCAGGTGGCCCGCCGTCTCGCCGGCGAACTCAACGAAGACCAGTTCCGGCCGCTGCGGCTGATGAACGGGCTCTACCTGCAGCTCCATGCCTATATGCTGCGCATCGCCGTGCCCTACGGCACGATGAACGGCAGGCAGATGCGCATGCTGGCGCGGATTGCCCGCGACTATGACCGCGGCTATGGCCACTTCACCACCCGCCAGAACATCCAGTTCAACTGGCCCAAGCTGCGCGACATCCCGAAGATCCTGGCCGACCTCGCTTCGGTCGAAATGCATGCCATCCAGACCTCCGGCAACTGCATCCGCAATATCACCACCGATCAGTTCGCCGGCGCCACCGCCGATGAGATCATCGATCCGCGTCCGGTCGCCGAAATCCTGCGCCAGTGGTCGTCGCTGCACCCCGAGTTCAGCTACCTGCCGCGCAAGTTCAAGATCGCGATGACCGGTTCGACCACCGACCGCGCGGCCATCCGCTTCCATGATATCGGGCTGCAGGCTGCCACCAACGCGCTGGGCGAGATCGGCTGGGAAGTCTGGGTCGGCGGCGGGCTCGGGCGTACCCCGATGATCGGCAAGCAGATCAGCCCGTTCGTGCCGCACGAGCACCTGCTCGCCTACCTCGAGAGCATCCTGCGCGTCTACAACCGCTATGGCCGCCGCGACAACAAGTACAAGGCGCGCATCAAGATCCTGGTGCACGAGACCGGCATCGACACCATCCGCGAGCAGGTCGAGGAAGAGTTCGCCCAGGTGAAGGGCGGCGTGCTGACCCTGCCGCAGGACGAACTCGACCGGATCACCAGGTACTTCGCCCAGCCCGACTACGAGCTGGCCAACGAGACCACCGTCGATGTGGCGAAGGAAAAGATCCTCAACCCGCCTTACGGCCGTTGGCTCGAGCGCAACCTCAACGCGCACCGGCAGCCGGGCTATGTGTCGGTCACCATTTCGCTGAAGCCGACCGGCGGGGCGCCGGGCGATGCGACCGACAAGCAGATGGAGGTCGTCGCCGATCTTGCCGAGCGCTATTCGTTCGATGAGCTGCGGGTCAGCCACGAGCAGAACCTGGTGCTGCCGCATGTGCGGATCACCGACCTGCCGGCGGTTTATGCCAAGCTGGTCGAGCATGAGCTGGCGGAAGGTAATGCCGGCCAGATCACCGATATCATCTGCTGCCCGGGCCTCGATTTCTGCGCCCTGGCCAATGCCCGCTCGATCCCGTTGGCGCAGGAACTGAGCCGCAAGTTCGCCTCGCCCGAGCGGCAGGCCGAGATTGGCGACCTGAAGATCAAGATCTCGGGCTGCATCAACGCCTGCGGCCACCACCATGTCGGCCACATCGGCATTCTCGGCGTCGAGAAGAAGGGCACCGAACTCTATCAGATCACCGTCGGCGGCGACGCCACCGAGAACGCCGCGATCGGCAACATCCTCGGCCACGGCTTCGTGGTTGAAGAAGTGCCTGCTGCCATCGAGCGGCTGGTCGACCTCTATATCGCAAAGCGCGAGAGCGCCGACGAGCCGTTCATCGCCGCCTACCGGCGGCTGGGCGACGCGCCGTTCAAGGAGGCCCTGTACGGCAATGCTTGATCTGGCCCCAACCCGCGCCCACAAGCCGGATAAGCTGCGCGAACTCGGCATCATGTCGCTCAACGGCATGTTCGACGAGATGGATGGCGTTGCGGTGCTGCGCCAGGCCGTCGAGGAACTGCTGGTCGACGACGTCGCCATCGTCTCGTCGTTCGGCGCCAATTCCTCGGTGTTGCTGCATATGGTTTCCGAGGTGAAGAAGGACCTGCCGGTCTATTTCCTCGAAACCGGCAAGCATTTCCCCGAGACGCTCGACTATGTCGAAACGCTGAAGCGGCAGCTGGGGCTGACCAACGTCATCGCGCTCCATCCTGACAGCAAGGATATCGAACGCTTCGACCCCAAGGGCGACCTGTGGGAAACCGACCCGGATTCGTGCTGCCATATCCGGAAGACCGAGCCGCTCGACGCCACCGTTTCGGGCTTTGGTGGCTGGGTCACCGGCCGCAAGCGCTTCCAGACCGCCGAGCGCGGCGTGCTGCCGCATTTCGAGCTGACCAGTGATGATCGCATCAAGGTCAATCCGCTGGCCTATTTCTCCGATGCCGATATCACGACCTACAAGCTCAAGTATGGGTTGCCCGAGCACCCGCTCTACAATAAGGGCTACAAGTCGATTGGTTGCGCGCCCTGCACGAGCGTGGTGGCCGAAGGCGAAGATCCGCGTGCCGGCCGCTGGCGCGGATTGAACAAAAAAGAGTGCGGCATCCACTTCGATTTCAACGGAGCCATCGCCAAACCCATGGCCGCTCAGGAATTGAACCTCTTCAAGGACGGCGCTTTCATCGCCGACCCGTTCCGCCCCTGGGCGGAGGGTGACGATGCCGCGACTGTGCGCTACACGCACATCCCGCTGCCGGTGTTCCTCGAAAACCGCGATGCCGTGCTGGCCAACCCGCATCCCGTGGGGTTGCTGGTCTCGCCGGGCGACAATGTCGAGCTGGTCAAAGGCGATCTCGATCGCTTCAGTTCCATCGCCATCAACTTCCCGGCCTTCGGCGATGGCCGCGGCTACTCGTCGTCGCGGCTGATTGCCGAACGCTACGGCTACAAGGGCGAGTTGCGGGCCGTCGGCGATGTGCTGCACGACCAGATCTCGCATATGCGCCGCTGCGGCATGAACGCCTTCGTGGTCAAGCACGAGCCGACCCGGCAGGCGCTCGAAGCCGGCAAGCTCGCCACGGTCGATCTGTTCTACCAGCCGGTCGGCCTCACCGAGGTGCCGGTCGGCACCCGTCCGTTCCTGCGCCGCGCGCTCGAGAACGCCTGAGAGAAGTTTCACGGCCCCCCGCCGCCGGCGGGGGCAGCCGTTTCGCCGCGCCGAGCGTGACAGGCTGCGCACACCCTGAGAACTGGAAGGCCGGAGCGGCCTTCAGCCAAACGAGAAGCGAATGTCGAACGAAATCGTCACGGATGTGGTCATCATCGGCGCGGGCCCGGTAGGCCTGTTTGCCGTATTCGAGCTGGGTCTGCTCGATATCAAATGCCACCTTATCGACATTCTCGACCGCCCCGGCGGCCAGTGCGCCGAACTCTACCCGGAAAAGCCGATCTACGACATTCCCGGCTTCCCGATGGTCACCGGGCAGGGCCTTACCGACAACCTGATGCAGCAGATCGCGCCGTTCGGGCCCGAGTTTCATTTCAGCCGCATGGTCACCAAGCTGGAAAAGCTCGAGGACGGTACCTTCCGCCTCGAGACCGACGCCGACGAAGTGTTCCTCTGCAAGGTGGTGGTGGTCGCCGCGGGCGGCGGTTCGTTCCAGCCCAAGCGTCCGCCGGTAGAAGGCATCGAGCAGTACGAGAACAAGTCGGTGTTCTACGCCGTCCGCAAGATGGACGATTTCCGCGACCAGGACGTGGTGATCGTCGGCGGCGGCGACTCGGCGCTCGACTGGACGCTGAACCTGCAGCCGATCGTCCGCTCGCTGACGCTTGTGCACCGCCGCGACGCCTTCAAGGCGGCGCCGTCTTCCGTCAACAAGATGAAAGAGCTGGTCATGGAGGGGAAGATCAACTTCCTCATGGGCCAGATCGGCAAGCTCGAGGGTAAGGACGGCCAGATCGACCACGTCCACATCACCATGGACTCGGGCGACACGCCGCTGCCGGCAACGCGGCTGCTGCCGTTCTTCGGCCTCACCATGAAGCTCGGTCCGGTCGCTGACTGGGGCCTCGAGCTCAACGACAACCTGATCACTGTCGACACCGAGAAGTTCGAGAGCTCGGTGCCGGGCATTTTCGCCATCGGTGACATCAACCACTATCCGGGGAAGCTGAAGCTGATCCTCTCGGGCTTCCACGAAGCCGCCTTGATGGCACAGGCCGCCAAGGCCGTGGTGTCGCCGGGCGAGCGCGTGGTGTTCCAGTACACCACCAGCTCCACCAAGCTGCAGAAGAAGCTCGGGGTAGTGTGATGACGGCAGTCGGCAGTCGGCAGTCGGCAGTCGTGCGCGTTCCGCGAGCGGCGCGTAGCGGCTTGGCGCCTGTATTCGACTGCCGACTGCCGACTGCCGACTGCCGCCGTGCCGGGAGCCCGGCACGATGAAGATCCTCGTCACCGACCAGTCCGGCACCGAACACGAGCTCGAAGGGCTCGATGGCTGGCGGACGATGGAAGTGATCCGCGACTGGGGCCTCAACATCAAGGCCGAGTGCGGCGGCGCTTGTTCCTGCGCCACCTGCCACGTCTATGTCGAGGATGGCTGGTTTGATAAGCTTCCCGACCCGAGCGATGACGAGGAGGATCTCCTCTATTCGACGCTCGACAAGAAGCCGAACTCGCGGCTCAGCTGCCAGATCCTGCTCAGCGAGGAGCTCGACGGCATGCGCGTCACCCTGGCGCCCAGCGCCGCCAAGGATTCCGAGGCAGCCTGAGTACAGCCGACGTCCGGAGGTCAAACGGACGCCGGCTGCGTAGCGTGCTCCTATCGCAGCCGACCGGGAGCAGTTACAGCGGGATTGAGCACCGGAGCGCTCGGAAGTTCCCGGAAAGCCGCAAATCCTTGGCCGATGGCGCTTGCGCCACCGGCCGGTGGCCTCAGGCCGCCTGCGCCAGCGAGACGTCGTTCCGACCGGCCTTCAGCACATTGGTCCACCACAACAGCTCATCGAGCATCGGGGCGACCGACGCGCCCAGATACTCGTAATCGCCAAAATCCTTGCCGTTGCGCAGCATACCGAGCATCGGCTCCATGCCGATATGGACTGCCGCGCGGGTCGCCGCCATCTGCATCTCGACGAGGATCAGCCGCAGCTGCTCAACCGCTCGCGCGCCACCGACCCCGCCATAGCCGATAAAGGCCGCCGGCTTGTGCTTGGTCTCGTTGTAGACGTGGTCGAGCGCGTTCTTCAGCGCACCGCTGATCGAGTGGTTGTATTCGGCGGTGACGAAGATGTAGCCATCGAGTTCGCTGATCTTGGCCGCCCAGCGCTTGGTGACGGCGTGCTCGATCGGCGCGTAGGCAGGCGACATCGCCGCCTCGAACAGCGGCATCGGATAGTCGCGCAGGTCGACGATTTCGTAGTCGGCGTCGCCGCGCGCCTGGGCGAGGTCGAGGATCCATTTCGCCGGTCGGTCGGCGAAGCGGGTTTCGCGGGTGGTGGAGAGGATGATGCCGATGCGGGGCTTGCTCATGTCTGCTGCTCATGACGAAAGTGTTATGGGGTAGCCACCAACGGAGACCTGGTCACCGTCAGTAACTGGCGCTATATCGGTGACTACCTCAGAGGTGCACAAGACGGCACCGTTTCGTCACGGAGTTACCCATGGAAGACCTGGTCACCCACACGGAACTGCCTGCCAACGGGCCGGCAGCCGCAGCAGAAGGGCTGTTCGAGGGGCCGCGGCCCGAGCCGCACAATTTCGCCGAGTGCCAGCGCGCCATGCTGCCGGTGCACGAGGTGCTGGCGCAGATCAGCGGCAAGTGGACCATCCTCGTGGTGCGGGTGCTCAGCGACGGGCCGAAGCGCTTTTCCGAGCTGAAGCGGCAGATCGACGGCGTGTCGCAGAAGATGCTGACCGCGACGCTGCGCGACCTCGAAAAGGACGGCTTCGTTTCCCGCAAGGTGACGCCGTCGAATTCCGCCGCGCGTCGATTACGCACTGACCGAGATGGGCCAGGAACTGCAGGGGCCGCTCGCCGTCATCGGCAACTGGGCGCACGCCAATCGGCACCGCGTCGAGGATGCGCGCGAGCGCTTCGCCGAGCGCGCGGCGAAGGAACGCGAACTGGCGTGGTGATCAGGCGGGCGTTGGGCAATCGATCTAGCCGCACCCACAGGTCAAGCGCTGGTTGGCCGAATGGCTCCGACCAGTTGCACTTGTTTGGCTAGTCCCAAGTGGGACCGTAGAGTCCGACGAACTCTTTGCAGGTGAACTTACCGGTTTGAACCGCGGCGGCGTTGTACTGCCCAGAGGCATGCAGAATCCGCTGGACCACCATTTGTCGCTGTGGCTCTTCCATGCCAAAGGTGCTGGCAAACATGGACTTTGGCGCGTTGCTTGCGGGCTCGATGCTGAGCAAATTCACGTTGCTGGGCTCAAACGAATCCCAGATAGATCACTCGCTCGGCCCAACGCATTGCTCCCTGTATCGATTTTTGAATGTCGCTGTTTGCCGCTTCGGTGAAGGTACGGAGCGCGTTTGCTGCTTCCCAGCTCACGGACAGATGGTCGCCAAATTCAACACAGGGCTGTTCGCTACCCCTCCTAAAGTCCGGAAGGACTCCGATGGATCCATAAGGGTGTACTATTCCAAGATTTTCAACGATCTCGACCGCCGTCTCAATCGGGAAATCATAGCGCGCGGCGAGGTAGACGCATAGGTACAACTCCAAGCACCGATCGTAGTTGAAGCATACGATCCTGAGGTTCTCTGAGGCTTTTTCCTTAACATCCCCACGCCGAATTCCAGTTAGCCAGAAATATGCAAATTCGTCATACCACGCGTTTCGGAGCAGGTCGTTCCGCTGGTCGGGCGAACGCCAAGACGTGGCGGTCCGATACAATGTTGAAGTCTTCTCCGCTTGCAAAATCTGGTGCGCAATTAGCATCTTTCCAATTTTGGCCAGGCTAGGCAGGTGAGAGTTTTCGTCAATGAAGCGATCGATAGACCTTGAATATTGAAGTCGTTCGGCAATCGCCTTCAGGGCCAACATGTGGTTTTTCTCCTCGTCCGAATTGCCGGGACTAGCGCCATAACGCCTCATCAGGGGCTGCGGTACGTCACTTCGTTTGCCTTTGCGGATGGCCTCGGCGGATGCAATAATCCGCGAAGCAAGCGTCGTCCCTACCGGCATGTCGACATCAGCGCTGGCCCCAGCACCAAGAACCAACAAGGTTCGCTTAGTAAACATCAAGAACCCTCCAAGGCTCCCACGGTTGTCCGGGTCGCGAGTATTGAGAAAGTGTCGGGTAGTCCTGTGACACTCGGGCAGCCGAGTGTGATTTGGCAAGAAACCCCGAGAAAAGTGGTCGATCAGGGTCGAAGTGATCACCCCGTAGGGGAATTCAGGCGCAACGCTGTTCGGCTGCGTTCCCGCCACCCATCGGATGGAGTCACGCCGACGGCCATTTGGGCCAGGCGTCACGGGATCGACCAAGCCTCGGGCGAAAACGCGCGAGCGCTTCGCCGAGCGCGAGGCGAAGGAACGTGAGCTGGCCTGTGATCAGGCGGGCTTGCCGACGCTGGCTCTCGCCGCCCGAGCCCCAGCCCACTGGTTGACGATCAGCCCGGTCATCACCAACGCCACGCCGCAAAGCTGCAGCGGGCTCGGCACCACGTGGCGGATTGTCGCATCGAGGATAAAGGCGACCACCGGCGTCACCAGGACGAACGGGATCACCGACGCCGCGCCCAGCGCCACGATGGCGCGGAACCACAGGATGAAGGGCAGGGCGGTCAGCACCACCGCAAGGATCGCCAGCCCCAGCGCATTGGTCCAGGTGACAGCCGTCGGCACGTCGCCAATGATCAGCGCCAGCACGGCGAGTTCGGTACCACCGATCAGCAACTGCCAGGCGGTAAAGCTCACCAGTGACATCTCCGGCGGTCGGCCCCAGCGGTTGATCAGGATACCGCCGAGCGAGCCGGCAACGACGCTGCAGAGTGCAGCCACGACGCCGATCATGTCGATGCCGGCATCGGCGCGGAGGATCACCAGCGTTACCCCCACCGCACCGATCAGGATCGAGACGACCTTCATCAGCGTCGGCGTCTGGCTCAGCAGCGCCCAGGCGAGGAGGATGGTGATCAGCGGCCCCAGCGTCTGGAACGTGCCGGCAACGCCGCCGGGCAGCCGGATGGCCGAAACGAACAGCAGCGCGAAGAACGCCCCGAAGTTGAGCGTCCCCAAGACGATCAGCTTCGACCAATAGCCCCGCGGCACCAACTGCCGGGCGAACGCCAGCAGCAGCAACCCGCCACCCAGCGCCCGCACCGAACCGATGAAGATCGGGTTATGCGGCAGCATCGTGGTGGTGATGATGTAGGTGAAGCCCCAGAGGATCGCCGCGCAGAGGGCGGCCGGTTTGAGGTTCATCGATGGGCCTGGGGAATCGGGGTGCGTGCGCAGGATAGTGCCACAGCGCATCTCCCCCTTGGCGGGGGAGAAAGCGAAAACTTGGGCTTAGCGCAGCTAAGTCCTTAGTTTTCGCAAGAGAGGGGGGCGTGGGGAGCCATCGTGCCCTCCAAGATCCCCTCTCTTGGAATTTCTAGGACTTAGCAAGGGCTAAGCCCAAGAAATTCCATTCTCCCCCGCAAGGGGGGAGATGGGCGCCGAGCCTCGTCGGCCGCATTCATCCCCCCATTCACCCGACCCCGCCTACCCAGCGCGCCTTCGCGGGGGGTACGCGAGGGATCTATGGACGCCTATACAATCTTCAAATTCCTGCATGTGCTCGCTGCCATGGCCTGGTTCGGCGGCGGCGCGGTCATGCTGCTGCAGGCCATCCTGGCGATGCGCCAGGGCGACGACGCGAGCCTGATGCGGGTCACCGGCAACCTCGGCAGTCTCGCCATGCTCTGGTTCCTGCCGGCCGCCGGCCTGACGCTGTTGTTCGGCCTCGTCACCGTGCTGCTCGGTAACCTATGGGGCGAGGCCTGGGTCATCCTCGGTCTCATCGGCGCGCTTGCCAGCTTTGTCGGTGGCCACTTCTTCCTTCGCCCGATGGGCGAGGACGCCGAAAAGCTCATCGCCGATGGCAAGATCGCCGAAGCCACCGTGTTCGGTAACCGGATGATCCGCCTCGCCATGGTGGACTATGCGAGCATCATCGCCATCGTCGCACTGATGGTGCTGAAGCCCAGCTGGACCGACATTCTGGCATTGCTGGTGATTTACGGCGCGCTCGGCGTCACTGCTTTCCTGATCCTCGGTGGCAAGGCGCGGCTGCACCCGCTCAACGCCGAGTGAAAGCGTCTGGTGGTCGCGGCGCCGCTTGGGGGCGCGCCGCGATCACCAGCGGGTTTCAATCGTCTTCGTCTTCATCCTCGTCGTCGTCCTCATCGTCGAACTCCATGTCGACGAGCTCGGAAACTTCGACGCTTCCGCCATCTGCAAGCACCGGGCAGCCCTTGGCGATATCGAGCGCGGCGTCCATGTCGTCGGCCTCGATGATCGAATAGCCGCTGACCGGGTCGGCCGGGGCAGGGCCGACCGAGCCGTCCGCCGCGACAGTCATCGTCGCGCCGACCGGGCTGCCGAGATCCAGCATCGCTTCGCCGGTCGCCTCGAGCCACTCGTTCCAGGCCAGCATCACCGCCGCCTGCGCCTCTTCGCTCTCGGGTTCGCCACCGCCATGGTAGGCCAACAGATAGTTGGGCATCGCGCATCTCCATCTCGCCGGCGACGTGCCGGATATGGGAACGGGTAGCCCGCCGATGCAACTCTTGTGTGAAGGCGGCCGGCGCGCTTTCAGGAAAAGTTGCAGGCCTTTCCGGTTCGAAAGCGCGACAAATCAACAACTCTTTAGGCGGTCTTGCGCTCGATTTCCTCTACCGCCTGCCGAGGCTTGGCGAACATCCCGATCCAGTCGGTAAAGCGCTCCACCCAGATGTTGAGGTTGGTCCGGAGCCGCTCGTCGGTAATGGTGCTATCGTCGTCGATCGCGCCGGGACGCGACTGGAAGTAGATCTCCGGCCGCCCCATCAGCGCCACCCCCACCACCGGCAGGATCGAGCGTAGATGCGCCTGCGCCGCCGCCGTGCCGCTGACCCCACCCGTGGCGCCGGCAATGGCGCCCGGCTTATCGGTCCAGACGCTCTCGCCGAACGGCCGCGACGGCCAGTCGATGGCGTTCTTGAGGATACCGGGGATCGAGCGGTTGTACTCGGGCGTGACGAACAGCACCGCGTCAGCCGCTGCGATCTCGCGCTTCAGCCGCATCACTTCGGCCGGCGGATCGTTCCACAGCGCATCGTCGTAGAACGGCAGGTTGTCGATCTTGATGTACTGGAACTCCAGCTTGCCGGCCGCCAGCTTTTCCAGCGCCTTGGCGAGCTTGAGGTTCGAAGAGGTCGGGCGTGTGCTCCCGACGAATACGGCGACCCGGTACATTGGTGCCCCTTGGTTACAAAATGTGACTGGGGGTGGATATGTGCCTATGGTCATGGACACGCAAGACGGCACACGGATGTGCCTCACGAACGCACTGTTCACCGGACATGCAAACGGGCCGGGGGTGAACCCGGCCCGTTGTAGGCAATCGTCGGTTACAGCGTATCCTTCAGCCAGGCGGTGCTCTTGTCGATCACCTGCTTGCCGATCTCGGGCTGCTCGCTGAACACCCCCAGCATGTGATCGGCGCCCGGGATGATCAGCGACTCGGTCTTGCCCTTGGCGAGGCCAACGTACTGCTGGAAGTAGCCGGTGGCCGGGTCGGCCTCGCCGGCGATGGTGAGGAACGGGCCGGCATAGCCCGAGAACCGCGCCGCGAGGTCGTTCTGCGCCAGGCTGTCGAAGAAGCTCTGCTTCAGCGTCACCACGCGCCAGCCGAGATCGACGCTGGCGACGCCCTCGGCCTTCGCCTTTTCGTAGAAATCCTGCCCGAGGAACTCGTGGAACTCTTTCTGTAGGTTGCCCATCTGGCCCCACACCACCACCGATTTGAAGTCCTCAGGCTCGAGCATGGCGACGGCAGCGCCGAAGCTGTAGCCGATGACGCCGACCCGGGCGGCGTCGATGCCCTCGACCCCGGCGAGATAGCTACGGGCCTCGGCGGCATCGGCAACCAGCCCTTCGAGCGTCGTATCCGCCATGTCGCCGGCGCTCTCGCCATAGCCGCGGAAATCGATGCGGAGCGAGGCGATACCCTCGTCAGCGAGCGCCGCTGCCTGCTGGGCGAACAGCCCGCCGACCTCATCACGGGAACTGCCAAAGCCGTGCAGCATTACCACGGCCTGGCCGGTGGCGCCGCTATCGGGCGTCGAGAGCGTGCCCTTCACCCCGCTGGGCAGGTCGACCACCGTCTCGGCAGCGAAGGAGGCGCTGGCCAGCAGCGCGAAGGCGAGGGTGGCGACGGTCTTGGTGCTGAGGATCGACATCGACGTTCTCCGTTGTTGATGCCTCAGTTCTAGTGACGGGGTGCCGCGGCAGATTGAAGAAATCCGACAATGTGCGGGGGCGAGGATCCGGTGCGGGTTGACCCCCACCCCTGTCCCCTCCCCCTAAGAATGGGGAGGGAGACCAAAACACTGCCATCTCTGTTGGCGTCTCCCTCCCCATGTTTAGGGGGAGGGGACAGGGGTGGGGGTCGGCTGCCACCGGCGTGACGGTACTTACTTCGCCGCCTACTTCTTCTCCGCGTTTAGCACGTTGGCCAGCTCCGAGATGAAGTCCTTGACCATCGGCTGCTTCACCACCTCGAACGGCAGCGGGCGGACCACCCGCATGGCGGCGATGCCGACGCGCACGGTCATCAGCCCGTTGACCACGCCTTCGCCCAACCGGGCCGAGAGCTTTGCCGCCAGCCCCTGGCCGACGAGTTGCTCGACCACCCCATCGGTGAGCACCAGCCCTCCGGTGACGGCGAGGTGCGCGAGGATGGCGCCGATCAGCCGCCAGGTACCGATGAAGCCGGGCCGTGCCCCATAGAGCCGGGCGATGTCGCCGCCGAGCCGCACGCTTTCGAAGATGACGAAGGCGATATCGATCAGCGCCCGCGGCGAGACCGCCGTCACCAGCGCCACCCGGCGCGCCGAGGCTGCTGTCAGCGCCCGCGCCCGCAGGTCGAGCGGCGCCATCAGCAGGCGCTCGCCCAGCCGCACATGCTCGGCGCCATCGAAGACGTGGCGGGCATTGCTCTCCAGCTCGTCGCGCGGCCGCGCCAGGTCCGGCCGCCGCGCGTAGATCTCCAGCAGCTCGCGGGTAATCGCCGCGCCATCCTTGTTGCGGTCGCTGATGAGTGCCGCGTTCGCGGCATGCCGCAGCCGATCGAGGGCGCGGAGCCGCATCAGTGAGGCCACCTCGCGCACGATGATCACCAACAGCGCGAGCACCAGCACGGCCAGCACAGCGACGCCAACCCAGCCGAGCCATGGCTGCGACGCGAACAGCTCGGCGATCAGCCGCTCTGTCGCCAGCCCGAGTGCCAGCGACACCAGGATACCGCCCGCCGTCCAGGCGATCCGCCCGGCCCAGCCGAGCAGTTTTGGCGGGCGCACCGCGTCATCCAGCGGCACCTCGCTATCGGTGATCGGTTCGATCACCTCGGGCAGTGCGACGGCCTGTGCTGGCTCGAACACCCGCGGCCGGCGCGGCTCCTCGGCGGCGTCGCCGTTGGATGATACGGTACGGGCGAAGGGCGGTTTCATCTGAGCCAATCCCCGATCAGATAGTCGAGCGCCCGGTCAAAGCGGATATGCGGCAGCACCACATTGCCTTCCGCATTCTTCTCCAAGCGCTGAGGCGGCTGGAAGCGCAGGAAATTCAGTGCAACTGGCCGGCCATCCTCGAACAGTGCATCAGGATGTTCCGGCAGGTCGCCGGGAAACAATGCGATTTCGGTCTTGCCGTCATAGGTTTTACCATCCAGCACCTCGCCCTTTTGCGGCGTGCCGACGATCACCTCATGTTTCTCGCCGCCCTCCTCGATGACGCTTTCGCGGGTGGCGCGGATTGCCGCTATCGCCATCGAGCGGGTCTCGGCTCCGGCGAACCGCGCCCTGCGCGCCGCGTCGGCCACCAGCCGGTTCATCACCGCCTCCAGCCGATCGTGGCTGGAGGAGTGGATGTGGTCGGCCTTGGTGGCGGCGAACAGGATGCGATCGATGCGGCGCGCCACGAGGCGAGTGAGCGGGTTGTTGTCGCCCTGCCGGAAGCACGAGAGGATGTCGGTCAGTGCCGTTTCGAGGTCGGCCACCGCCGCCGGCCCGGCATTCAGCGCCCGCAGCGTATCGACCAGCACCACTTGCCGGTCCAGCCGCGCGAAGTGATCGCGGAAGAACGGCCGTACCACGATGGCCTTATAGGCCTCATAGCGCCGCTCCAGCATCGCATAGAGGCTCGACGAGCGGACCGGACCTCCCGGCGGCGGCAGCGGCGCAAAGGTCAGCGCCGGGCTGCCTTCGAGGTCGCCGGGGAGCAGGAACCGGCCCGGGGGCAGGGTGCTGAGGGCCCGTCCATCCTCGCGGCTGCGCCGCAGATAGTCGGTGAAGGCGGCTGCCAGCCGCTCGGCATCCACATCGGTCGCTTCCTTCGAAGTGTCCACTTGCTGGATTTCGCCAAGGAAGGCAGCCGCTTCGGTTTGCGAGTGCGGCAGCGCGGCGCGCGCCAGCGCCTGTGCGCTCCATTCGGCAAAGCTCAGCGACAAGAGCGGCAGGTCGAGCAGCCACTCGCCGGGATAGTCGACAATATCGAGGTTGAGCACGGTCGGGCCGAACATCCCCGAAACCCAGCGCTTTGACTGGAACTTCAGCGTCAGCCGCAACTGGCTGATCTTGCGCGTCGATTCCGGCCAGTGCGGCTCCTTGGCCGTCAACGCTGCGAGGTGCTGTTCATAGGCGAAGCGCGGCATGCCGGCGTCCGGATGCTCGGCCAGCCGCGCCCCGATGAACCGCCCCTCGGTCAGCGCCGCAAAACCCGGCAGGCGTCCACCCGTCAACAGGTTATGGATCAGCGCGGTGATGAAGATGGTCTTGCCGGCACGGCTAAGCCCGGTCACCCCCAGCCGCAGCGTGGGGGTGAACGGCGCCGCCGCGGCATCGGCGAGGTTGCCCAGCGCGATGCCGATCTCGTCGGTGATGGTCGTCGGCGATTGCGGCACGGGTACTCCTCGGACTGTGCGGGAAGGTAGGCGGTCCGCATCCGAATGCAAGGCTAGCGCGTTGGCCCGATGGGATAAATCGTGATTGCCCGGTTTGGAATTCTTCACGGTTGCCCGCGTTGAGTGCGGCATGGCTCACGCGGTGGCTCGTAGTTTCGAGGGCGATCCGTCGGAACTCCTCGGCGTTCCGCGCGAGCGCACGGCCGGCGAACGGCTGCATCTCGACGTCGCCAAGCTGTTGATTTCAAAGAAGCTCCTGCGGCTGACGGACCTCGCCATCGCCATGCGGCAGACGGCGGAGTGGGGCTCGAGCCTCGCCTCTACCATCATTGCGCTCGGGCTGGTGCGGCCGATCGACTACTACAAGACCGTCGCCGAGGTGTATGGCCTGCCCTTCGTCGACCTGCAGCAGGAACCGATCGACGAGCGCCTGACCCGGGTCGAGGATCGCGCCGATTACGCCGAGCGCAACATCGTGCCGTGGCGCCGGATCAGCGGCCGGCTGATCCTTGCTGCAACCGAGATCACCACCGAGCATTTCCTCTGGGGCGACGAGCGGTTCGGGGCCGACAACTACGAGTTCGTCATCACCTCGCCGTTCGACATCCTGTGGCAGACCCAGCAGCTGTTCCGCGAGTGGGACAGCTTCTTTGCCCGTGAGGCGCTCTACTCGTGGAAGCCCGAGCACTCGGCCAAATACACGGTGACCAAGCCGCAGAAGCTGGTGCTCTGGGCCCTGCTGGCCATGCTGGTGGTGAGCCTGGTGCTGGCGCCGATGGCCACGGCGGTGGCGCTGATGGCGTTCTTCACCACCATCTACACCCTGACCTTCGTGTTCAAATTCGTGCTGACTTTCGTCGGCTCGTCACGCAAGGCCGACATGGAGATCTCGGCCGAAGCGATTGCCGCGCTCGATGACAGCGAACTGCCGGTCTATACCGTGCTGGTGCCGATGTACAAAGAGGCCAAAGTCCTGCCGCTGCTCACCAAGGCGCTGAAGGGGCTGGATTATCCCGCCTCCAAGCTCGAGGTGAAGCTGGTCCTCGAGGAGGACGATGCCGAGACCATCGAGGCGGCCAAGGCGCTGCGGCTGCCGGGTACCTTCGAGATCGTGCGGGTGCCGCCAAGCCAGCCCAAGACCAAGCCGAAGGCCTGCAACTACGCGCTGCAGTTCAGCCGCGGCGAGTTCGTCACCATCTATGACGCCGAGGATCAGCCGGAACCCGACCAACTGAAGAAAGCCGTGCTGGCCTTCCGCAATGGCGACCCGCAGCTGGCCTGCGTGCAGGGGCGGCTCAACTATTTCAACCGCTCGGAGAACTGGCTGACCCGGATGTTCACGCTGGAATACAGCCAGTGGTTCGATTTCCTCCTGCCCGGCCTCGACTGGCTGAAAGTGCCGATCCCGCTCGGCGGCACCTCCAACCACTTCAGGTTGTCGGCGCTGCGCAAAGTCGGGGCCTGGGACCCTTACAACGTCACCGAGGATGCCGATCTCGGCGTCCGGCTGGCGCAGGAAGGCTACACCGTCGGCGTCATCAACTCGACCACCTACGAGGAAGCCAACGGCGTGCTGCCGAGCTGGATCAAGCAGCGCTCACGCTGGATCAAGGGCTATATGCAGACCTGGCTGGTGCACATGCGCCATCCGGTCCAACTCTGGCGCTCGATCGGCGCCAAGGGCTTCTTCTCGTTCCACTTCTTCATCGGCGCGCCGCCCTTCACCATGCTGCTGGCGCCGATCCTGTGGGCAATCACGCTGCTGGTCTGGTTCACCAACACCTGGGATTTCGGCTGGCTGTTCCCCGAGCCGTTCGGCACCATGGCGCTGTTCAATCTGGTGATCGGCAACCTGTTCCTCGTCTATTTCGGGGTGATCGCGGCGCTGAAACGCAAATACTACGACCTGGTGCCGGTGGGCATCCTGCTGCCGGTCTACTGGGTGCTGCACTCGATCGCCGCCTACAAGGCGTTCTGGCAGCTGATCTTCAACCCGCACTATTGGGAAAAGACCGAGCACGGCACCTCCACCGTCACCCAGCAGACGCTCGAACAGGTGAAGCGCGAGGCGGCCAAATGAGCCTCCTCGATCTCGCCACCGCTCCGGTTGCGGCCCACCAGCGACGACCGTTCTGGCGCCCGGCGACGATCGTCTGGTCGCTGGTCGCGGTCGTCATCCTCCTGGTGCTGGCGCTGCACGTCATCGAGGGCGGCTACGTCCGCCGCGATATCGAGCAATTGCAGGCGGGCGAGGCCTGGCGGGCCGGTGGCTGGCTGTCCCAGGTGGTGCTGCGCGTCGTCAGCCTGCTGCCCGGCACGCAGCTGCAGCAATGGGCCCTGTCGCTGACCGCCGTCGTCGTCTCCGGTTTCGCCTTCGGTGCGCTGTACGATCGGTTGCGCGCCAATGGCTGGTTCCGCATCGGCGCTTTCATTGCGCTCGCAGCGCTGATGCTGCACGCCGGTGGCCTCTACACGGTCACCGCATCATCGCGCGCCATCCCACTCTACATCGCCTTCGCCGCGCTGATCCCGGCGATCCGCTCGCTCGAGGATGTCGGCGATGTACAGTCGGCCATCGGGCTTGGCCTGCTGTTGCCGCTGCTGCTGCTGGCAAGCCCGATCGCGGCGCTGCTCATCGTGCCGTTCGCCGTTGCCACGGCGCTGGCCGATCGCGACGCCCGCACCGACCCGCGGGCCTTCGTCGCCATGCTGCTGGTGGCGATCCTGCCGACGCTGATCGTCGCCATCGGCATTGTCGGCTTCATCATGCAGGCGAGGATGGATGTCGTGGCGGCGCTGCTGCCCTATATCCGCACCTACACCAACCTGCATTTCGACACGGCTGCACTGACCGGAGGCCTCGAGGCGCTCACGGTGTTCGCGCCCGTGCTACTGGTGCCGCTGCTCTACTGCTTCTGGCCCGATCTCCCCGAACGGCGCCACATGTTCAGCGCGCTGGCGGTGGTCGCTCTGCCGCTCTACCTGGTATTGGCGCGTTCGATCCTGACGACGACGATGCCTGCCATCGTACCGCCGATCGCTCTCATCGTGGCGTTCCTGTCCTGGCTCGCCGTGGTCCGCCTGCCGTTCCAGCTTCGCCTGCTGTCGCTCTTGCTGCTGCTGCTCGCCGCTGCCGCCAGCTGGACTTACACGGACCTGTGGAACGACGAGGCGTGGAAGGCAGCCTTGTTCAACTCCGTGCCGCCGGGCATCGGCAACCTCGCGCTGCGACCGGGCGTTTGAGCCAAGCGGCCGAAGCACACTGACCGATAGAGACGGCCCCCTCCCGGCCTCCCCCATGAAGGGGGAGGTGAAGAGTCGAGGCTCTGTCTTCGATCGTGCCAAACTCACCGGCGGGCACCTCCCCCTTCATGGGGGAGGATGGGAGGGGGCCGTCTCTATCAGTTCGGGCGAGCGTCCTACTCGCCCAGCCCGATCTTCTCGAGTTCATACGGCGTCGTCTGATAGATATCGTTGATCCAGTTCTGGAACAACAGATGCGCGTGGCTGCGCCAGCGGTTCTCCGGCTCCACCGTGGTGTCGCCATTGGGGAACAGGTTGACCGGTGGCGCGGTATCGAGCCCCGCCTTCACGTCGCGCTCGTACTCGTCGGCCAGCGAGCGGTTGTCGTACTCGAGGTGGTTCAGCATGTAGAGGGCGGGGCGTGCCTTGTCCTGCAGCATGCAGACGCCGATCTCGGCATTGTCGATCAGCACCTCGAGGTTGTCGCCGAGGCTTTTGCGGTCGATGTCGTTGTACCGGCTGACCGGGATCATCGGGCTATCCGAGAAGCCGTGCAGCCACGGCGTCTGCGGGCCGACCAGCTGGTGCCGGAACACCCCGAAGGCCTTGTTCGGCATACGGTAGCGTTTGGCCCCATGGAAGTGGTGCAGCGCTGCCTGGGCGCCCCAGCAGATGAACATCGTGTGGTGCACGTTGGTGTGGGTCCAGTCCATGATCTCGAGCATCTCGGACCAGTACTTGACCTCCTCGAATGGCATGTTGGCGACCGGCGCGCCGGTCACCACGAAGCCATCGAACTTGCGTTCGCGCACCTCTTCCCAGGTGGAATAGAAGCTCTTGAGGTACTCTTCCGAGGTGTTCTTGGACTTGTGGTCGCTGACCCGCACCAGGGTCAGGTCGACCTGCAAAGGCGTCGCGCCGATCAACCGGGCGAACTGCGTCTCCGTCCGCTCCTTGTTGGGCATCAGGTTGAGCAGGCCGATCTGCAGCGGGCGGATGTCCTGGCGGGCGGCGCGGGAGGAGTCCATGACCATGACACCCTCCGATTGAAGGGTCTTGGCCGCAGGCAGGTGGTCAGGAATGCGAATGGGCATGATGTGCCTCTGGATAAGGATTGCGATCAGGTGAGCGGAAGCGGCGCCGTAACGGCATCCGGAGCGTGTCCAGGAAAAGTTGCAGACTTTTCCGGTTCGGACGCGCGACCATCAAGAACTGGACCAGCACGTCGTTCACCTTGAACGGCGTGCTGGTCTATCGCATTCGCTTGCGGATCGCCCCTGCCACGAGGTCGAGGAACTCGTCGCCGTCACGCACCGTGGCGAGGTCGCTGGCGTCGATGGTGTAGCCGAAATTATCGGCGAGTTGCTGGTAGCGCGGCAGCCGGTCCTTGAGCAGCGCCTCAAAACCCCAGGCGCCGAAGGCGTCCGGGTCCACGTCGGCGTCGTCCTTGACCTTGTTCAGCCGCTTGAACTCGTCCCACTTCTCGACGAGGAAATGCGGCTGGTAGTACATCGGCTTGGGGCTGTGCCTGAAGCGTTCGATCAGCTTGTGCGCATCGTCCTCGGTGCCGCGGATGTAGAGCAGCAGCGTGCTCGCGGTCAGCGCCTTGATCACCGGATCCGCGGCATTCGCCGGATCCACCACCTCGATCAGCGAGCCGCCGGTATCGGCGATGAAGTTCGAATAGCCATAGAGCGTGTCGGCACGCTCGATGAAATAGGGCACATCGGCCAGCGCCGCGATCTCGGCCACCCGGTGCTGCTCCTGCCGGCGCTGATACTCGGCAAGCGGCAGCCCGCCGCGCCGCGTATCGCCCGGGCGCCCGAGATAGGTCGAGAGCGGGTCGAGGTTGGCGAAGGTGATATTGCTGTCGATCTTGATCGAGTCCGTGCGCAGCAGCTCGCGCAGGAACGGCACCTTCATGGCCTCGGCCTTGAAGTTGTCGACGATGAACTCGCCCATATAGCGGGTGCCGATGCGGTAGTCGGCCGAATAGTGGAACCACTGGTGCTTGCGCAGCAGCGCCGCCAGCCAGGTCTTGCCGACGCCGGCCATGCCGAACACCGTCACGGCGTGACGCGGCGCGCTCAGGAAATCCTCGGCGGAATTGAACAACATAGGGGCGGGTCCGGTTCGGCGTGATCGATTTAGACGATGCGCGGGAATGCGACAAGGGTGGGGGCAGGGGCGGGCCTCGATCTCTCGATCATCTCCCCCTTGCGGGGGAGAATGGAATTTCTTGGGCTTAGCTTCTTGGCTAAGCCTTAGAAATTCCGAGGGGGGACGTTGGACGGCACGGCGGTTCCCCGCGCCCCGTCCTCTGGCGTTAGAGCGAGCCATTCCCCCGGCAATTCCTGCCGCCCGGCCCGGACTCTTTTGCCCCTTTGTCGCCACAGCCATTATCGGAACAGCGAAAAGCCAAGCAATTTCAACGCTCAGCCGATCTGGCATCGCCCTTGCATTGTTTTACCCGAACCCGCGTGTCCGCACGCCAAATGGGGGTATGGAGCAAACTATGGGCATCTACGGCGCTCTTTCGACCGCAGTCACCGGGCTACGCGCCCAATCCTTCGCGCTCGAGAACATCTCGGGCAACATCGCCAACAGCCAGACCACCGGCTTCAAGCGCATCGACACCGACTTCGTCGACATGATCCCGGATGCCGCCCAGAAGCGGCAGACCGCCGGCTCGGTGCTCGGCTATTCGCGTTCGACCAACAACATCCAGGGCGACATCAAGGGCACGTCGACCGAGACCAACATGGCCATCAACGGCAACGGCTTCTTCGTCGTCGAGCCGCCGATCGGCATGTCGGACGGTGATACGCTGTTCGCCGGCGCCAACTACTATACCCGTCGTGGTGACTTCGAGCTCGACAAGAACGGCTACCTGGTCAACGGCTCTGGCTATTACCTCAAGGGCCTGCCGATCGACCCCACGACGCGGAACATCTCGAGTTCGGTGCCGCAGGTGCTGCAGGTCTCGAGCGCCTTCCTGCCGGCGCAGCAGACCAGTTCGGTCAACTATGAGCTGAACCTGCCGCAGCTGCCCAAGACCGCCGCCTACCAGGCCTCGAAGACCCCGGGCAGCGAACTGCTGAGGGCGCAGGATTTCCTGAACATCACGCCGGACACCGCTGCCACTACCTCGGGCGCCACCACGACGAGCGGCGCGGCCGCGACCACCCTCGCCCAGGCCGGCAACACCCTGACCATCACGGTGAACGGCACGCCGGTGACGCTCAACTTCAACCAGGGCGGCCCCAATACCGGCACCGACATCGACGTGACCGCGGCCGGCACGGTCGGCGGCCTGCTGACCGCCATCCAGACCGCCATCAACGGCGCGCTGCCGGCCGGCGATCGGCCGACCATTGCCCTCAACGCCAGCGGCGCCATCACCGTCACCGGCGCCGACGCGACCGATGTGGTGCAGATCGCCGACAACACCACCGGCACCTCGTCGCTGGGCCTCGGCCTCGCCGATGGCACCTACAACCCGACCGTTTCGTCGTCGCTCGCCCTGCAGCAGCGCGTTAACACCGTCAGTGCCGACAAGGCCGACACCTTCATCGCGCAGTCGATCTCGGGCGGTGCGGTGACGGTCTATGCCGGCAACGGTGCGCCGGCCAACGTGCAGATGCGCTGGGCCAAGGTGAACTCGACCGCCAATGGCGGGGCCGAGAAATGGAACCTGTTCATCCTCACCAACTCTCAGGCCACCGGCACCGGCACGGTCCCGGGTGGGCGGCGACTACACCTTCGGGCCGGATGGCTCGCCCAACCCGCCGGTCGAGACCACCGAACTGCCTGGCCTCATGGTCAACGGCGTCACCATCGGCGATATCCGCCTGCAGCACGGCACCTCGGGCCTGACCCAGTTCGCCGATCCGAACGGCAATGCCGAAGTGACGACGCTCAACCAGAACGGCTACGCCGCGGGCGAGTTCGTCTCGGTCTCGGTGAACGACAACGGTCGCGTCGTGGTGTCGTACACCAACGGCCAGCAGCTCGAAGTGGCCCAGGTGGTCACCGCCAACTTCAACGCCGTCAATGCGCTCAAGCGCATGGATGGCGGCGTGTTCGCGGCGACCTCGGAATCGGGCGAGCCGCTGCTCGACACCAGCGGGGTGATCGGGTCGGCCGTCGAGGCCTCGAACACCGATATCTCGGAAGAGTTCACCAAGCTGATCGTTACCCAGCAGGCTTATGCCGCCGGCACCCGTATCGTTTCGGCGGCCGACCAGATGCTGCAGGAATCGCTGAACATGATCCGCTGAGGCGGCGCTGAACAACTCCGGCGCGGGCTCGTCCCGCGCCGGAGATTTCTCAACTGGAGCAGGGTGGTATGGGGCTCTCGGTTACCCTCAACAACGCGCTTTCGGGCATGCGTGTCGGCCAGAACGCGCTCGACACACTGTCCAACAACGTCGCCAATGCCGGCACCCCCGGCTATCACCGGCGCTCGGTCAGCGTCATCAACTCGTTGGGCGTCAACTCGACCTATGCCCGCGAAGGCCAGCTCAGCCGCAGCTTCAACCAGTCGCTGCAGGCGCACTATACCCGCACCACCGCCGAGTCCGGCTTCACCAGCGTGCAGGCGAGCTTCCTTGATCGGGTGCAGACGCTGTTCGGCAAGCCCGGCACCGTCGGCTCGATAGACAGCACCTACAATGCCTTCGAAAGCTCCCTTGCCGCCGCCGCCACCAGCCCCGACAGCTATGCCAACCGCGCCGATCTGGTGCAGAAGGCCCAGACTGTCGCTTCGACGCTGAACCGGCTCAGTTCCGACATCCAGTCGCTGCGCCAGGAGATCGAGGCCAAGCTCTCCAATGGCGTCGACACCATCAACAACCAGCTGCAGTCGCTGGAAAAGGTGAACCTCAGGCTGGCCGATCAGGGGATCGATCCGACCTCGCGCGCCACCCTGATGGATCAGCGCGATCGGCTGGTCGAGGATCTGTCGGGGCAGATGGATCTGCGCGTCAGCTATCGCAGCGACGGCACGGTTTCGCTGATGACCCGCTCCGGCGTCGGCATCCTCGACGTCAAGGCATCGGTGTTCAAGTACGAGAGCGCCGGCGCCCTGTCGGCGGCATCGCGCTTCAGCCCGAACGATGCGGTAAGCGGGGTCGGCAAGCTCTCGATCATGACCCCGGCCGGGCTGGAGATCGACCTGGTCAAGCAGAACGTGCTTCAGTCGGGCGAACTCGCGGGCCTGATCCAGCTGCGCGATCAGCAGCTGGTGCAGGCGCAGGACCAGCTCGATGAGATCGCCGCCTCGGTGGCGCAGGCGATGTCGACCAATGTCACCCAGGGCACGCAGGTGACCGCGGGGCCGTCCAACGGCTACGAGGTCGACCTCGCCAATGTCCGCAACGGCAACGAGTTCACCTTCAAATACACGCAAGGCGGGGCCGAAAAGACCGTCCGCGTGCTGCGGGTCGATGATACCACCAAGCTCCCGCTCGACTATGTCGACGCCAATGGCGCGCGGGTGATCGGGCTCGATTTCTCCGGCGGCGCCGGTGCGGTGGCATCGCAGCTGCAGAACAAGCTGGGTGGCGGCTTCAACGTCTCGAACCCCTCTGGCTCGACGCTTCGGATCATGGATGACGGCGCCGCCGGCACGACCGATATGCTGTCGCTCTCCACCCGCACCACCTCGTCGGGGCTGCAGAACGGCACGCTCGGCTTTTCGCTGTTCGTCGATACCAACAATGCCGACTTCACCAACAGCCTCGACGGCGTCGGCCAGAAGCTCGGCTTTGCCAGCCGCATCAGCGTCAACGCCTCGATCGTCGCCGACAACAAGCTTCTGGTGCAATACACCGGCACCACCCCGTTGGGGGATCAGGACCGGCTCAACCGGCTGATCTCCAATCTCGACAACATGCGGTTTTCAGGCGGGCAGGGGGCAGGGCTCAGCAATGCCAGCGCGCGCCTCGGCGGCACCGTGGCCGACCTGATCTCGCAGACCCTCAACTACCAGGGCAACGTCGCCGAAGCCGCAATCTCCAACAACAAGACGCAGCAGCAGACACTCGATGCCCTGACGCAACGGCTCGACAGCGAATACGGCGTCGATGTCGACGAAGAAATGGCCCGCCTGATGGAACTGCAGAACGCTTTCGCCGCCAATGCGCGGGTGATGAGCGTGGTGCAGGAACTGATGAACTCCCTGATGCAGTTGTAAGGACTGACACCATGACCTCAGTCGGCAAGACGATGTTCCCGCTCGCCAACGGCATCAAGAACATCACCGCCATGAAGGCCCGCTACGATCAGCTGCAGACCCAGCTGGCCAGTGGCGAGAAGGCCTCGACGCTGGCCGAAATGGGCTCCGACCGCTATTTCGACCTGGCGCTGCGCCAGCGTATGGCGCGGATGGACGGCTACAAGCAGTCGATCTCGACAGTGAACCTGCGCCTCGAGGTGCTGGACACGGTGATGTCCCGCCTCGACAAAATCGAGTCCGATGCCCGCGCCGCGGCGACGTCGGGCGGCGGTGGCACGTCGGGCATCAACTTCCAGACCACGCCGACGCTGGCCGCCTCGCGCTTCGACGAGGTGATGACGCTGCTCAATACCGATATCGCCGGGCGCTACATGTTCGGCGGTAACCGCACCGACGGCCAGCCGGTCGCCACCTCCTCGGAGGTGATGAACGGCGTCGGCGCCCGCGCCGGCTTCAAGCAGGTGGCCGGTGAGCGCAAGCTTGCCGACCTCGGCGCCGATCACCTCGGCCGCCTCGATATCACCCGGGCCACCGACACGGTGACCCTCGGCGAAGAGACCACCGCCTTCGGCATGAAGCTTTCGGGTGTCACCACCACCTCGGCCAACATCGCCGTGACCGCGCCGGGTGGTGGTCCGCCGCCGGCGCTGACCGTCAAGTTCGGCTCGCCGCTGCCGACTGCCGGCGACAAGGTGCAGGTCAGTTTCACCATGCCCGACGGCACCGAGGAGCAGATCGTCCTCGTCGCCACCACGGGCACGCCGAGCGATGGCGAGTTCCAGATCGGCGCCGACGCCGACGCCACCGCTCAGAGCTTCGAAACCGCATTGACCGGCTCGGTGAAGCAGTTGGCCGAGACCACAATGGTCTCCGCCTCGGCCTATGCCGCGTCCGAAAATTTCTTCAACGGCCAGGGCGAGCAGGTGATGCGCGTCAATGGCCCGCCCTTCGACAGCGCCACCGGGCTCGTCGCCGGCACCTCGGCCAACACCATGCTGTGGTACACCGGGGAAGACAGCGCCGATCCGCGCAGCACCGTCACCGCCCGGGTCGGCGAGGGCACCACCGTCGGCTATGAAGTCCAGGCCAACGAGGCCGGCTTCATCAACCTGATCCAGACCCTCGCCGCCGTCGCCGTGCAGGATTTCCCCAGCAGCGACCCGACCTCGGAGAAGCGCTACTCCTCGATGATGTCGCGCAATGCCGCCCGCCTCGCCGATACCAAGGACAACCAGCCCGGCTCGCTCGCCGCCATCACCGTCGAACTCGGCCTCGCCAAGAGCACTTCCGGCGCCATCGCCGAGCGGCATACCGCGCACTCCGCCCAGCTTGGAAACATGCTAGAGCAGATCGAGGCGGCGCCGACCGAGACGATCGCCATGGAAATCCTGGCGCTGAAGACGCGCCTCGAAGCGAGCTATCAGACCACCGCGCTGCTCAGTCAGCTGTCGCTGGTAAACTACATGAGGTAACCGATGAGCCGTGCCTTTGTTGTCCGCGCGTACGGTGGCCCCGAGCAGTTGAAGCTGGAAAACGTCGAAGTCGGCGCTCCCGGCGCGGGGCAGCTGAAAATCCGCAACAAGGCGATCGGGCTCAACTTCGTCGACGTCTACCAGCGCACCGGCCTTTACAAGACGCCGCTGCCGTTCACCGCCGGCAACGAGGGCGCCGGCGAAGTGATCGCCGTTGGCCCGGACGTAGACGGCTTTCAGGTCGGCGACCGCATCGCCTATCAGGGGCCGGTCGGGGCCTATGCCGACGAGCGCCTGCTGCCGGCCGACAAGGCCGTGCACCTGCCCGATGGCATCAGCTACGAAGTCGCAGCGGCGGCCTTGCTGAAGGGCGCTACCGCCTTTTACCTCCTGCACTGGACACACGAACTCAAGGCCGGCGAGACCATTCTGGTCCACGCCGCGGCG
>CBDIRF010000001.1:0-306954 GCA_965284115.1 Devosiaceae bacterium | reverse complement strand
GCCGCCCGACACCTTGACCTATGGTCGGCTGATCACCGACGGCGAGCGGTTGCTGGCCATCCGCGAGCACAAGGATGCGACGCCGGAGGAGCGGCTGATCGGGCTCTGCAATGCCTGCATCCTGACGTTCCGCGCCGAGGTGTTCCGCTCGCTGATCGACAGGCTCGAGCCGAACAACGCAGCAGGCGAGTACTACGTCACCGATCTGGTCGAGCTGGCCAACAAGGCTGGTTACAAGGTCAGCTATGCGGTCGCTCCCGAAGTCGACGTCATGGGCGTCAACGACCGGGCGCAGCTCGCCCGCGCCGAGGCGCAGTTCCAGGAGCTGAGGCGCGACGATTTTATGCGCGCCGGGGTGACGCTGAAGGACCCCGCGACGGTGTATTTTTCCTACGACACCGAGATTGGCCGCGACGTGACGATCTTTCCGAACGTGGTGTTCGGGCCGGGCGTGAAGATCGCCGACGGCGTCGAGATCCGGGCGTTCTGCGATATCGAGGGTACGGCGATCGGCGCCGGCGCCAGCATCGGGCCGTTTGCCCGCATGCGCGGCAACGTCCAGATCGGTCAGCAGGTGCATGTCGGCAATTTCGTCGAGGTGAAGAACTCGGTGATCCACGATGGCGTGAAGGCCGGGCACCTGAGCTATCTGGGCGACAGCGAAGTGGGCGCCAAGACCAACATCGGGGCAGGGACCATTACCTGCAACTATGATGGCGTGAACAAGTCGAAGACCACCATCGGAGCCAACGCCTTTATCGGCTCGAACTCCTCGCTGGTGGCGCCGGTGACGATCGGCGACGGAGCCTATATCGCCTCGGGCAGCGTCGTCACCAAAGACGTCGAACCGGATGCGCTGGCCATCGGCCGCGCCCGGCAGGAAAACAAGCTCGGTTATGCGCCCAGGCTGAAGGCGCGGGCCGAAGCCATCAAACGCGCCAGAGCTGGCAAGTAGGGGACAGACGAGATGTGCGGGATTGTCGGGATTATCGGGACGGAACCGGTGGCGCCTCGGCTGGTGGATGCCCTGAAGCGGCTCGAGTATCGCGGCTATGACAGCGCCGGCGTCGCGACGCTGGAGGGCGGCCGGATCGACCGCCGCCGCGCCGAGGGCAAGCTCGGCAATCTTGCCGCCAAGCTGAGCTTCGAACCGCTCAGCGGCAATATCGGCATCGGCCACACCCGCTGGGCAACGCACGGTGCGCCGACCGAGAGCAATGCCCACCCGCATGCCACCGACAAGGTGGCGGTGGTCCATAACGGCATCATCGAGAATTTCCGCGAGCTGCTCGCCGACCTCGCCAAGGACGGGTATTTGCCCAAGACGCAGACCGATACGGAATCGGTGGCGCTGTGGGTGACCCGCGAGATCGATCGCGGCCTTGACCCCGAAATGGCGGTGGCGCGGACGCTGAAGGAGCTGCGCGGCGCCTTCGCGCTGGCCTTCATGTTCAAGGGCGAGGAGGCGCTGCTGATTGCCGCTCGCTCCGGCGCGCCGCTGGCCATCGGCTATGGCGCCACCGAGATGTATCTGGGCTCCGACGCCATGGCGCTGGCGCCGTTCACCTCGCGACTGAGCTACCTGCTCGATGGCGACTGGGCGGTGCTGACCAAGAGCGGCGTTACCATCCGCGATGGTTCGGATGCGATCGTGCAGCGCGAGATGCTGGTTTCGGCCGCCTCGGCGCTCTTGGTCGACAAGGGCAACCACCGCCATTTCATGGCCAAGGAAATCTACGAGCAGCCGGAAACCGTGTCGCACACGCTCAGCCACTATGTGGATATGAGCAGCAACCGGGTGGCGCTGCGCGAGGCGCTGCCGTTCGATTTCGCCAAACTGTCGCGGCTGACGATTTCGGCCTGCGGCACGGCGTCCTATGCCGGCATTGTCGCCAAATACTGGTTCGAGCGCTATGCGCGGCTGCCGGTGGATGTCGATGTGGCCTCGGAGTTCCGCTATCGCGAGCCGCCGCTGGAGCAGGGGGGCCTGAGCCTCTTCATCTCGCAATCCGGTGAGACCGCCGACACACTGGCGGCTCTGCGCTACTGCGCCGGGCAGGGCCAGCACATCGCCTCGCTGCTCAACTCGCCGGAATCGACGATGGCGCGTGAGAGCCACGTGGTGTTCCCGACACTGTGTGGCCCCGAAATCGGCGTCGCCTCGACCAAGGCGTTCACCGCCCAACTGACGGCGCTGGCCAGCCTTGCCATTGCCGCTGGCGTGGCGCGCGGCACGGTGACGGCAGAGCGAGAGGCCGAGCTGGTGCAGAGCCTCACGGCGCTGCCGACTGCCATCTCCGCGGCTTTGGCGATGGAGGGGCAGGTCGAGGATATCGCCAAGCGTCTGTCGAAGGCCAAGGACGTGCTTTATCTCGGGCGCGGCCAGATGTTCCCGATCGCCATGGAAGGGGCGCTGAAGCTCAAGGAGCTGAGCTATATCCATGCCGAGGCTTACCCGGCCGGTGAGTTGAAGCATGGGCCGATCGCGCTGGTCGACGAACTGATGCCGGTGATTGTCGTCGCGCCGTCGGACGAGCTGATGGGGAAGACCCTTTCCAACATGCAGGAAGTGGCGGCGCGCGGCGGCAAGATCATCCTGATCACCGACGAGGTGGGCAAGCAAACCGTCGGCGAGGGCGTGGCTGAAGTGCTGGTGCTGCCCAAGGTCGCGAGCTTCGTGGCGCCGATCCTCGCCACCATCCCGGTGCAGCTCTTGGCCTATCACACCGCCTCGTTCATGGGCACGGATGTCGACCAGCCGCGTAATCTTGCGAAGAGCGTGACGGTTGAATAAGCCGTTCTTCGAGCAGGAGTCCGAGCTCAACGTCCTCGGCGGGCCGCTGGCGCTCTGTTCGATGCACCCGCTGACCGGGTTCTTCCGCAACGGCAACTGCATCACCGGCCCGCTCGATGAGGGCCGGCATACGGTGTGCGCCGAGATGACCGACGGTTCCTCGCGTTCTCGAAATCGCGCGGCAACGACCTCAGTACGCCAATACCGGAATACGCCTTCCCGGGGCTGAAGGCGGGCGACCGCTGGTGCCTCGTGGCGCTGCGCTGGGTCGAGGCGCTGGAAGCCGGCATGGCGCCGCGCGTGGTGCTGAAGGCGACGCACCAGTCGGTGCTGAACTATGTCGAGATCGAGGTGCTGCGGAAGTACGCGGTGGAGTGATGAAAGGCGATCTACGGCCCCGGTGGCTGTGGACCCCCACCCTTGATCCAAGGGGGAGGGAGACGATGAAGCCGAGACGCCAGTGTGAGGGTCTCCCTCCCCCTTGCGGGGAGGGGACAGGGGTGGGGGTCGGCAACCACCGGCGCAGCGGTGGCACACCGGCCTAATCCGCAATCAGCCGCCGCCCCAGGCTCACCGAGTCGTGCCGCTCGTAGCCCAACCGATCGTAGAACTTCAGCACGCCGTCGTTCTCACCGCGCACCAGCAGGTTGATTTTCGGGCAGCCCATCGTGGCGAGCCGCTGCTCCAGCTCGGCCAGCAGCGCAGCGCCAAAACCTTTGCCGGCATGCTCCTCGGCTGACGCGAGGTAGTAGACCGAGCCGCGGTGACCGTCGTAGCCGCCCATTGCGGTGGCGATGATCGCGCCGTCGACTTCGCCGACCAGAAACAGCTCCGGCTGCACGGCGAGCTTGCGCTCGATGTCCTTGAGCGGATCGTTCCACGGGCGGGTCAGGCCACGGGCCTGCCAGAGGGCGATGACCGCGTCGGTGTCGCGGCGTTCGAAGGGGCGGATATGCATGGGGTTCAGCCGGCTCGGAGCAGGGGGATGGCGAGGTCTTTGCGGAACAGATAGAGCAGCGTGCGCAGCGCGTCGCCGTCTCGACCGGCAAGGCCGGGGTTACGGGTCAGGGCGTTCTTGGCGTCCTCGTGCGCCCATTCGAGCAGGTGCCGGTGCACGTCGGGGACGGCGAGGTGGTAGCCGGGCATGCCGGACTGGCGGGTGCCGAGCACATCGCCCTGGCCGCGGAGCTCGAGATCCTTTTCGGCGATGACGAAGCCGTCCTCGGTGCCCTTGATGGTCTCGAGGCGCGCCTGGGCGGTTTCGCTCAGCGGCTCCTTGTAGAGCAGCAGGCAGGCGGAGCGCTGGCTGCCGCGCCCGACGCGGCCGCGCAACTGGTGAAGCTGCGCCAGGCCGAAACGTTCGGCGTGCTCGATGATCATGATGGTGGCGTTAGGGACGTCGACGCCGACTTCGATGACCGTGGTGGCGACAAGGATCTTGGCCTCGTTGCGCTGGAAGCGGTCCATCGCCTCGGCCTTTGCGGTGGCGCTCATCCGGCCATGGATCAGCACGACCTGATCCCCGAACACCTTCTGCAGTTCCGCGAAGCGATCCTCGGCAGCCACCACTTCGAGGTGCTCGCTTTCCTCGACCAGCGGGCAGACCCAGAAGGCCTGTGCGCCCTCGGCGATCCGGCTCTGCAGGCGCTGGATCACCCGCCCGTACTCGCCGATCGACAGCACGGCGGTATCGATCGGCTGCCGGCCGCGCGGTTTTTCGCGGAGGATGCTGATCGCCATGTCGCCGAAATGGGTGAGCACCAGGGTGCGCGGGATCGGGGTGGCGGTCATCACCAGGAGGTCCGCATGCGAACCCTTCTCGCTGAGCGCGAGGCGCTGGTGCACGCCGAAACGATGCTGCTCGTCGACCACGGTGAGGCCGAGATTGTGGAAGTCGACGCCGGACTGGAACAGGGCGTGCGTGCCGACGACGATATCGGTTGAGCCATCGGCAATGCTCGAGAGTACCGCACGGCGTTCGGCGGCGGTCATCTTGCCGGTGAGCAACACGATGCCGAGGCCAACCTGGTCGCAGAGCGGCTTCAGCGTCTTGTAATGCTGGCTGGCGAGGATTTCCGTCGGTGTCATCAGCGCCGACTGCGCGCCGCTCTCGGCCATCGCTGCCATCGCCATCAGCGCCACCACGGTCTTGCCGGCGCCGACATCGCCCTGCAGCAGGCGCGACATGCGCTCGGGGGCGGCGAGGTCGTGGCGGATATCCTCGACGGCAAGGCGCTGGCCCTCGGTGAGGGTATAGGGCAGGGCGGCCTCGACCTTGGTGGAGATCTCGCCGGTGAAAGTGCGGGCGATGCCGCGCGGCGCGACCAGCTGTGAGCGGACGATCAGCAGCGCGAGCTGGCCGGCGAGATACTCGTCATAGGCGAGGCGCATGCGGTTCTTCGACCAGAGCTGCGCGTCGTCGGGGGTGTCGGGGGCGTGCGAAGCGTGCATCGCGGCGCGGAAATCGGGCCAGCCGAACTCGGCGATCCGCTCGGCGGGCATCCATTCGGGCAGGTCCGGAACCGTCTCCAATACCTGCCGGGTGAGCTTGATCAAGGCGCGCGAGCTCAACCCCTGGGTCAGCGGATAGACCGGCTCGACCAGCGGCATCTCCTCGAACTTGTCGGCCTCGACCACATAGTCGGGGTGGGTGATCTGTTTTTCGCCCTGAAAGAAGCCGATGGTGCCGGAGACGTAGCGCGTCTCGCCGACCGGCAGCAGCTTTTCCACCCAGCCGCCGTGGGCGCGGAAATACACCAGCTGGATCTCGCCGGTCTCGTCATGCGCGAACACCCGATGCGGGACGTGTTCCCGGCCGCGCGGTGGCGGCTGGTGGCGATCGATATGCAGCTTCAGCGTCGCGATATTGTTGTGCACTGCGTTGGCGATGCCATCCATGCGGCGGCGATCGAGGATGCCGGTGGGCATGTGCATCAACAGATCGAGCGCAATGGCTTCCTGCCCCTCGGGTGCACCGAAGAAGCGGGTCAGCAAGGCGCTGAGCTGCGGCCCCACTCCCTTGATGGAGTGGAGCGAGCGAAACAACGGATCGAGGGCAGGAGGACGGGACATGCTACTCGGGTCGCAAATTCGTCCGGAGAATTGTGGCAAAATCGGCTACCGATTGCCACCGGCATGCGACTGGCGCGGTGTCCCGTCAACAGTTGCTGACCGTTCCTCTGCCACGTGACATCAAGACGATATCCGCGTAAACACGCCATCCACATTCCCCGAGACCACCCGCTCATGGCCCTTCAAAAAGACGCCGGTGAAGATTTTGCTATGCGGTTGCGGCGCCTCCGCTATCGCGCCTGGCACCGCGGCACCAAGGAAATGGACCTGTTGCTCGGGCCCTATGCCGATGCCCGGCTGGGGGCAATGGACCCAGGGGAACTCGATCGCTTCGAGACGCTGCTGGAGGAGGTCGATACCGACCTTCAGGCGTGGCTCCTGGGGCAGGAGCCGGCGCCTGCCGACGCCGACTACGATCTGCTTGCCGACCTGCTCAGATTCCGGACTGCCAAATGACCGACCAGCGTGCCGATCGTACCCTGTCCAACGTCCCCGATGGCATGCAGCCGGTGGTGCTGGCGCGCCTCGTCGAAGAACGACTGAAGGCGGCGCCGGATGCGGCGGTGAGCGCGGTGTTCGTGGCGCGCGACGGGCGGCGCATGCAGCGCATGGTGGAAATTCTCGAGCAGCTGATGCCGGGGCACCAGCTGCTGACGCTGCCGGCCTGGGACTGCCTGCCTTACGATCGCGTGTCGCCGAACGGGGTGACCATTGCAGCGCGCATGACGACGCTCTCCACCCTCGCCAGCGGTGCGGCCAAGGGCGCCATCGTCCTCACCACGGTCAACGCGCTGGTGCAGAAGCTGCCGCCACGCGAGACGGTGGCAGGGATGAGCTTTGCCGCCGCGGCGGGGCAGGTGGTGGACAGCGAGAAGCTGATCGCCTGGGCGGCCGGCAACGGCTACCTGCGCGTGCCGACGGTGCGCGAGACCGGCGAGTACGCCGTGCGCGGCGGGCTGGTCGATCTCTATCCGGCGGGTGTCGAATTGCCGCTGCGCTTTGATTTCTTCGGCAAGCAGCTCGAGACCATCCGCACCTTCGATCCGGATAGCCAGCGCACCACCGGCAATTTGAAGCGCATGGCGCTGGCGCCGATGAGCGAGGTGCTGCTGAGCGAAGAGGCAATCCGCCGCTTCCGGGCGCGCTACACCACGATGTTCGGCGGCAATACGGTCGATGATCCGCTCTATGCGGCGGTCAGTGCCGGCCAGCGCTACCCGGGTGTCGAGCACTGGACGGCGTTCTTCTACGACGAACTCGACCATCTCGCGGCCTATACCGACGACGCGCCGTTCGTCTTCGATGACCAGGCGAGAGAGGCGTTCGCCGACCGGCAGACGCAGATATCGGATTACTATCAGGCGCGCGAGGACGCGCGGCACGAGAAGCAATCGCAGGGCGCGGCGCCCTACAAGCCGGTGCCACCGGCGCAGCTCTACGAGATGGAGCGGGCGCCCTACACGCTGGCGCCGGCCAAGGGGGTGGTGCAGCTCTCGCCGTTTGCGACGCCGGGTATGCGCAAGGCCGATGATGCCGGGGGGCGGGTGGCGCCGAGCTTTGCCGCCGAGCGGCAGGCGCGGGACGTCAACCTGTTCGAAGCGGTGGCAAAACTGTTCCGCGCCGAGCGGAAGAAAGCACGCAAGACCATCATCGCCTGCTGGTCGGAAGGCTCGCGCGACCGCATGGCGCAGGTGCTGGCCGATCACGGGCTCGAGCATCCGCGCCTCGCCGAGAACTGGCGCGATGCCGAGACCACCTCGCCGGAGACCACGGCGCTCGTGGTGCTGGGGCTCGAGACCGGCTTCCAGACCGACGACATGCTGGTGCTCTCCGAACAGGATATTCTGGGTGAGCGGCTGTCGCGGCCGCAGAAGCGGCGCAAGGCTTCCGACGCGCTGACCGAAGCCGCCGGCCTCGCGGCCGGTGACCTGGTGGTGCATGTCGACCATGGCATCGGCCGCTTCCTGGGCCTGAAGACCATCGAGGTGCAGGGCGCGCCGCACGATTGCGTCGAAATCGAATATGCCGGGAACACCAAGCTCTACCTGCCCGTCGAGAATATCGAGCTGTTGTCGCGCTACGGCGCCGACGCGATCATCGAACTCGACAAGCTCGGCGGCGTCGCCTGGCAGGCCAAAAAGAGCAACTCAAGAAGCGCATCCGCGACATGGCGGAGCAGCTGATCAAGATCGCGGCTTTGCGGCAACTCTCGACGGTGCCGCCGATGGACGTGCAGATGGGGCTCTACGAGGAGTTCGCGGCGCGCTTCCCCTATGACGAGACCGAGGACCAACTGGTCGCCATCAACGCCGTGTTCGAGGACCTGGCCTCGGGCCGGGTGATGGACCGGCTGGTGTGCGGCGATGTCGGCTTCGGCAAGACCGAAGTGGCGCTGCGTGCGGCGTTTGCCGTGGCGATGTCCGGCCGGCAGGTGGCCGTGGTGGTGCCGACGACGCTGCTGTCGCGTCAGCACTTCAAGACCTTCAGCGAGCGCTTCTCCGGGCTGCCGCTGCGCATCCGGCAGGCGTCGCGGCTGGTGTCGTCCACCGAACTCAAGGCCACCAAGGAAGAGCTTGAGAAGGGCACCGTCGATATTGTCGTCGGCACCCACGCGCTGCTGTCGAAATCCATCCAGTTCAAGGATCTGGGCCTCCTGATCATCGACGAGGAGCAGCACTTCGGCGTCGGCCACAAGGAGCGGCTGAAGGAGCTGAAGGGTAATGTGCACGTGCTGACGCTGACGGCGACGCCGATCCCGCGCACGCTGCAGCTGGCGCTGACCGGGGTGCGCGACCTGTCGCTGCTCGCCACGCCGCCGATCGATCGCCTCGCCATCCGCACCTTCGTTTCGCCGTTCGATCCGCTGAGCGTGCGCGAGGCGCTGCTGCGCGAAAAGTATCGTGGCGGCCAGGCGTTCTACGTGGTGCCCAAGATCAAGGATCAGCCCGATATCGCCGAGTTCCTGCGTCAGCAGGTGCCGGAGGTGAGCTATGTCGTGGCCAACGGCCAGATGCCGGCGAGCGAGCTCGACGACATCATGAACAATTTCTACGACGGCAAGTTCGACGTGCTGGTGGCCACCACGATCGTCGAATCCGGGCTCGATATCCCCAACGCCAACACCCTGGTGGTGCATCGGGCCGACAATTTCGGCCTGGCGCAGCTCTACCAGATCCGGGGTCGCATCGGCCGGGCCAAGCAGCGCGCCTATGCGCTGTTCACCATCCCGCCGGATCGGAAACTCGAACGACACGGCGGAGCGGCGGCTGACGGTGCTGCAGTCGCTGGAAACGCTGGGGGCAGGGTTCCAGCTGGCTAGCCACGATCTCGATATCCGCGGCGCCGGGAACCTCCTCGGCGACGAGCAATCGGGCCATATCCGCGAAGTCGGGTTCGAACTCTACCAGGCGATGCTGGAAGAGGCGGTGGCGGCGCTGCGCGATGGCGACGCCGAGTTCGAGGAACGCAACGAGTGGAGCCCGACAATTTCGCTGGGCATGCCGGTGATGATCCCCGAAGATCATGTGCCCGACCTGCAATTGAGGATGCAGCTCTACCGGCGCCTCGGCGACCTCAGCGACGCGCGCGAGATCGATGCGGCCGGCGCCGAGCTGATCGACCGGTTCGGGCCGCTACCCGAAGAGGTGGAGGCGCTGCTCAAGGTGATTTTGGTGAAGGCGCTCTGCCGCACCGCCAATGTCGAGAAGGTGGACGCGGGGCCCAAGGGGGCAGTCATCACGCTCAGGCACAAGGAGTTTCCGAACCCGGCGGGCCTCGTCCGGATGGTCTCCGATCCGCAGATGCAGGTGCGGATCAAGCCTGATCAGAAACTCGTGTTCAGCCGTGACTGGCCGACCCCGGATGCGCGACTGAAGGGGACCGCAGCGATACTGTCGAGAATGGCTCGTCTGGCCACGGAAACGGGTGCTGCGGCAACACTCTGAGGTTAAAGCTTTCGGAAGTCCTCTCGGTCATGTTATTGCCCGATTTCGTGCCTTGAAGAGCGCACGAAATAGGGTGGCCGGGAGAGTCACCGATGGTAGGACACCACAAGGAAATTCAATGACCCTCAAAAAGCTCGTCGTTGCTGGTTTCGCGGTTGCCGCACTGATGATGCCCTCGTTCGGGGCGCTCGCGCAGGACGCCACCCCAGCAGCCCCCGCCGAGGGTGCAGCCGCACCGGCAGCGCCTGCTGCTGGCGCCGCTGCTGCGCCTGCGGCCGCCGCCAATCCCGCCCAGAACTGGCTCAAGGTCTGCGACCCCATCGATGGCGGCAAGCAGGCCTGCATCATGCGCCAGGTCGTCGTCGCCAATGGCCAGTTCCTCGGCTCGTTCCTGCTGCGCGACGATCCGGGCCAGGAGAGCCGCCTGCTCGCCGTTGCCGCGGTGCCGCTTGGGGTGCTGCTGCCGTTCGGCCTCACCTGGCAGATCGACGGCGGCAAGCCGATCCGCGTGCCGTTCATGCTGTGCGATCCGCAGAGCTGCGCCACCCAGCTGGTGATCAACGAGGCCTACGTGAACAGCCTCAAGAAGGGCGGCGTGCTGAAGCTCACCGCCAAGAATCGCCAGAACAAGGATCTGGTGATCGACATCACCCTCGCCGGCTTCACCTCGGTCTATGATGGCGCCGCGGCGATGACCTTCGACGAGTTCAACAAGCAGTCGACCGCGCCGTCGGCGCTGGAAAAGCAGCTGCAGGATCGCGCCGAGGAGCTGCGCAAGCAGCTCGGCACCGAGGGCGCTGCCCCGGCTCCGACCACGCCGGCTGCCCCGCAGTAAGCGGAACGAACTGGTAGAATCAAGGGCGCCTGGGGGCGCCCTTTTTTTGTTTTTGGTGCACCGTGCGTGCGGCGCCACTAGATGCTTGCAGTCGGCGCGCCCTCTCCCGCTTGCGGGGTCACGGATGAGCGCCAGAGGCGCTCACCGTTGGGGGACCACGCGAAAGCGTGGTGGGAGCAACTGTGTCTGGCTATGCGTATTTAGGGTCCCATTCTTTGCCGGTGCGCAGCAGGGCGAGGACGATGCCGAGCATGCGTCGAGCGACGGCAATGATGGCTTCCTTGGGAGCCTTGCCGCCGGCGCGGAGGCGGTCTCGGTGGGCCCTGAACACCGGGTTGTGGATGGAAGCCGACAGGGCCGCCATGTAGGCGACCTCGCGCACGGCAGCGCGGCCGCCCCAGATGGTGCGCTTGCCGTTCCTCCGCCCGCTATCGTCGTCGTATGGAGCGACCCCGACCAGGGCGGCGAGTTGGCGTCGATCGAGTGCGGGATCAGCGAGCTCGGGCACCAGCGCAATCAGGGTGTAGGAGTAAATCGGTCCCGCCCCGCAGATCGATTGGATCAGCCGGTCCCTGGTGCGCAGCTCGGCATTGCTGGCGACGATCTCGCTCAGGCGCTTGTCGAGCAGCACGATGTCGGCCGCGATCCGCCGCAGCCGCTGTGTCGTCATGCGGCGCAACGCCGGATCGCGAACGTGCTCGAGCTGGTTGGAGAGGCGGACCTTGTCATCGCTGAGCTGCCGGCGCGCCACCACAAGTTCGGCCATCTGCTCGGTCAATGGGTCATGGCGTGGTTCGCGCGTGGGCAGTTCGGCCGTGAACTGGGCGATCAGGCGCGCATCGATGAGGTCGTTCTTGGCCAGCACGCCGAGCGCTTTGGCATACTGGCGAAGCCGATAGGGGTTGACCGTACGCACCGGCAACCCGGCCCGCCGCAAAGCCTTGACCAGGTCCAGTTCGTATCCCCCGCTCGGCTCCAGACCGATCGCCTTCACCTTCTTGGCCTTGAGCCACTCCACCAGGGTGGCCCAACCGGCCGCGTCGTTGCCCACCTGCAGCAGCTCGCCACAGGCCAACGAAAACACATCCAACTTCAACTTGGAAACATCGATACCGACTGTCGATCTCTCGCGCATCTTCCGGCTCCCAGCCTTGCGTACGGGGTCTTGCCCCCTGCAACTGTTCGGGTTCATGAAGAAGGCGACCGCGGCCCCAGCTCCCACACGGTTTTCTGGCCCAGGGGGTGACGGGCTCACGGCCACCGCGGTTGGCCGGCTCGCCGGCCAACCGCACCCCAACTATCCATGATTCTGATCACACAAGGGGGAGCCCCACGCGCTACTGGTCCGGCGCGGCTGGGCGCCCTAGTCGCCGGGCAACGCATTGGGCAAGAGATGGGGCAGGGCCGGTGTTTGTGGCACCCCCCTCCCACCAGCCTGTCGGCTGGTCCCCCCTCCCCCGCAAGCGCAGGGCTGTCCGGGGAAGTTGTGTGGTGACTCGAAATGCCGCAGGTGCATGCCCCGTAAGACGGGGATTTTCCGTCTACCTTCTGGTTGTCGAGACACAGAAAGGGAACGGGGCATGCGGTTCACGCCTAGCATTTTTGGCAAGCTGGTTGAACCGATCAATCGGCGCCGCTTCCAGATGATTGTGGATGATCATGAGGGGGACGCCTACGGCAAGTCGTTCCAGAGCTGGGACCACCTGATGGTGCTGCTCTATGCCCAGCTCAGCGGCGCGGCGAGCCTGCGCAGCCTGGAGATCGGCTGGAACGCCAACAGCCAGCATCACTATCATCTTGGCAGTGGGCCGTTGCGGCGCTCGACCTTGTCGGATGCCAGCCAGCGTCGTCCGGTCGCCGTGTTTGCCGAGACTTTCGGGCTGCTCGCGGGTCAACTCGACCGGCAGTTGCGCCGCGAAGGCAAGGCTATGCTGCGGTTGATCGACTCCACCCCCATCCCACTAGGCAAGCTGTGCGGCTGGGCCAAGTCCAACGGCCGCATCCGCGGCATGAAGATGCATGTCGTCTACGATCCCAACGCCGATTGCCCGCGCATCCTTGGTATCACCGATGCCAACGTCAACGATGCCCAGATCGGCCGCACCATCGACATCGAGACGGGCGCCACCTACGTGTTCGACAAGGGCTATTGTCACTACGGCTGGTGGACGGCGATCGCCAAGGCCGGGGCCGTTTTCGTCACCAGGCCTAAATCCAACATCAAGCTCAAGCTGGAGGTCGGCACCCCTCTCGAGCACACGCAGGGTGATGGCTTCACGGTGCTTGAAGATCAACGAGCCAGTTTTGCCAGCAAGGAAGATTCCAAGCTGCCGATCCCCTTGCGCCGCATCACCGTGAAGCGTGAGCAAGGCGACGTCATCACGCTGCTGACCAATGATCTCAAACGCCCCGCCGTTGAGATCGCTGCGCTCTACAAAGGCCGTTGGCAGATCGAACTGCTGTTCCGCTGGATCAAGCAGCATCTCAAAATCCGCAAGTTCCTGGGCAACAACGACAATGCCGTCCGAGCGCAACTGTTTGCCGCCATGATCGCCTTTGCGCTTCTGCGCATCGCAGCGCGCGCCCACCGCGTAACCCTCCCCATCCTGCGATTTACCGACCTGGTCGTTCAATGCATCTTCGAACGCCGAGACATCGCCCAAATCCAGCATCCGCCACCTACCAACCCCAGTCACCGCATCACCAGATCCACCCCAAATCAAATGAGCTTCTGCTTTGAATGATTTTCCCCGGACAGCCCTGCCGCAAGCGGGAGAGGGCGCCCGACTGCGGGCCTTGGCGCGGACAAGGATGTCCGTTCAACCCCGCCCCATCCCAAGCCCAAACGCCCGCTTGCGCAGCGGCGGCAGCAGCCGGAGGGCCCACAACCCGCCGGCGCGTAGCGCCTGGGCCGGCAGGAAGTCACTGAGCAGCGAGCGGAACAGCGCGTCGACCATGCCGCCGGTGCGCTCGAGATCATCGGCGCGGCGCTGCGCGTAGTCCGTGCTGACGGCATTTGCCCAGCCCGGCGCGGAACGATCGGCGGCGGCGAGCGACGCGGCCAGATCGGCGACATCGCGCAGGCCGAGGTTGAGGCCCTGCGCGCCGATCGGCGGGAAGGCGTGCGCTGCTTCGCCGGCCAGCACGATGCCATCCATGCCGGCACGCTCGACGGTGAGGGTCGAGAGCAGGAACATGTGCGCCGGGGTCAACAGCTTGATGTCGCCGAACAGGCGCTGCGATTTCTCGAGGAAGGTGGCGCGGAGGCCGTCCTGGCCGGTGGCCTGGGCCGCCTTCAGCACTTCGCGATCGTCGATCCAGACGAGGTTGGCGCGCGCGCCGCCAGCCGGGACCAGGGTGAACGGGCCTTCTTCGTAGTGGAACTCGACCGAGGCGCCACCGAGCGGTCGGCCGAGCTCGAGGTCGCAGACCAGCGCCGACTGGGTGAAGCCGTGTTCGCGGGCGCGGAAATCGGTGGCGACGCGCACCAGCGACTTCTTGCCGTCCGAGCCGACAACCAGCGGCGCCTCGACCACGCTGCCATCCGCGAGGGTCAGCACCCAGCCGGTGGCGCCGCGCTCGATGGAGGCGAGCGCCAGTTCGCGGGTATCGAGGTTATCGAGGGCGGCGCGGGCTGCCTCGAAGGCCTCGAGCAGTTTGATGTTGGGAAAGTTCCAGCCGAAGGCCTCGAGCCCGGCATCGTTACTGTCGAACAGCGTCTCCGGCGCGCGGATCAACCGGTCGGTGGCGTCGATGATGCGAATCTGGGTCAGCGGATGGCCGAGCGCCGCGGGATCGCCGATCAGCCCGGAGCCGCGCAGGTAGTCGACGCTCGGGCCCATCAGCGCCGAGGTGCGGCGATCGGGTGGGCCCTTTGGCGCAAGGTGCAGGGTGCGGAGACCGGCGCGGGCGACGGCCACGGCCGCGGCGACCCCGGCGAGCCCGCCACCTACTACGACGGCTTCGGCCCCCCCGCTCATCGGGCCAGCGCCAGCCGCTTGTCGCGGCCGCTCGGGATGACCAGCGCACCGGCATAGGAGCCGGCAAACATGGCGAGAAGGAAGATCAAGAGGTTGTCGGGCCAGAAGGCGATCAGCGAGATCGCCGGACCCGGCAGATGCCCGACATGCCCCAGCCGATACCGAACAGCACGGCGCCGCCGACCAGCGGCGCATCGATGTGGTGGAATTCGGGCTGGTGGAACTGGGTATCGAACAGCGGCGCCTGGCGGCCGCGACCGATGCGCACGGCGATGAACATCACGCCGATGGCCGCGACGATGACGAAGGCGAGGCTCGGATCCCGGCCGCCGGTCGGGATGGCGGTGAAATCGAGGAAGCGCAGCACCTTCAGCGGATCGACCATCTGCGAGATGTAGAGCCCGGCGCCGAACAGCAGGCCGCTGATGCCAGCGGTGGCGAGATAGGGAAGGCGGAGATTGACGCTCATCTCAGACGATCCCGGTGATGGCGACGGTGAGGATGGCAACCGAGAAGAACACCCCGACCGCGACGAACGAGCGCTTCGACAGCCGGGCGATGCCGCTGACGCCGTGGCCCGAGGTGCAGCCATTGCCGATCTTGGTGCCGAAGCCGATCAAGAGGCCCGAGACGGCGATCCACAACGGGGCAGGGATGCCCCAGCCTGAAGGCGGGGACGCCAGTTGCGCCGGCGCGCCACCCGGACCGCCGACGCCGAGGCCGGGGATCAGCCATGAGGCCGCGAGGGCGCCGAGCACCAGCGCCACGAGGAACACCAGCCGCCACACCACGGTGCGCGCCGGCGGCAGCAACTGCCCGAAAATCCCCGAGATGCCGGCGATGCGGCCGTTGCCAAGCCAGAGCAGTGCCGAGGCGAGCCCAATGAGCACACCGCCGATCAGGGCGGGGATGGAGAGAACGCGTCCATGGGGGAACTTTCGAGTGGAGCCGACCCCTTACACTAGCAGCGGCGGCAGCGACGAACCAGCTTGGGCACGATGCGATCGTGCCACGCGCCGCGGCCGCGGTGAAAAACCGCACCCTGTGTGGAGCTTCGCGCGCACTCTTCCAACAATCGCCCGTCGGCCCTAAACATGTCGCTACCTCAATCTTTTGCCGACCGGAGCTGTCGATGCTTGAACTGCTTTACGATCCCAACGTGTGGGCTGCCTTCCTGACCCTCACAGCGATGGAGATCGTGCTCGGCATCGACAACATCGTTTTCATCTCGGTGCTGGTGTCGCGCCTGCCCAAGGAGCAGGCCGACCAGGCCCGCAAGCTCGGCTTGGCGCTGGCGCTGATCTTCCGCATCCTGTTGCTGCTGGTGATCGGCTGGATCATCAGCCTCACCCAGCCAGCCTTCGACATCATGGGCTTTGCCCCCTCGTGGAAGGACCTGATCCTGATCGCCGGTGGCGCGTTCCTTGTCTACAAGGCGACGCACGAGATGCACGCCGAGATCGAGGAGCCGCACGAGGCAGATCTCAAGCAACAGGCGACCAAGGCGTTCGCCGCGATCATCGGCCAGATCATCGTCATCGACCTGGTGTTTTCGATCGACTCGATCGTCACCGCCGTCGGCATGGCCGACGATGTGCCGGTGATGATCGCCGCGGTGGTCGTCGCCGTGGGTGTGATGTTCGTGGCATCCGGTCCGGTGGCCAAGTTCGTCTCCGACCACCCGACCACCAAGATGCTGGCGCTGGCATTCCTGCTGCTGATCGGTACCTCGCTGGTTGCCGATGGCCTCGGGTTCCATATCCCCAAGGGGTATATCTACGCCGCCATGGGCTTCTCGGTACTGGTCGAGGCGATCAACATCATCGCCAAGGAGCGCCGCAACCGGCGCGCCGGCGGCGCTGGCCTGCCGCACAAGGCGGCCGCCGCAGCGCATGCTCCGGCGAACGCCGCCGCCGAGGCCCTTGCGCCGGCAAAGCCGAAGTCCAGATCGACCTCGACCTCGCGGGCGCAGGCCAAGCCGAAGTCGGCGCCGCGCAAGTAGGGCGGTCCGGAAGCCTACTGGGATCCACTTGCCTGCCGGCACGAGAGCCGGCGCTCCCCTCCCCCTTGAGGGGAGGGGCCGGGGGTGGGGGTGGCGAGGGGAACCTCGGTGCTGACTGCACCACCCCCTCCCTCGATCCCTCCCCTCAAGGGGGAGGGAGGCGATCGCGTCTCCTCCTGGTGGGGAGCATTGCACCTTGGCGCATTCGCCGATGGGCTCCAGGTACCAGAGCGAGACCGGTGGTTTGGTCGTTGCGGTTTCAGCGGGCTTTCCTTTGTCACGTATCTGTCGCTCGAACTCAGCTCTGGCCGGCGCGCAGCCCGGCAGCGATCTCGCGGTTGATGTTGATCAGCACGGTGAGCTTGTTGGCCGAGGGTTCGGCCTGGATGGTCATGGTTTGCTTCATCACGAACAGGCCGAGATTGGCGATGTTCTCGCGCAGCCCTTTGGGCAGCTGACTCTTCGCCGGTCACCGAGCCGAGGAACACCGTCCACAGCTTGCGGTTGAACATCAGGGCGGCCGTGAGCTCGTGACGCTCATTGTCCCAGTCGTCACGCACACGCTGCATCTGGCCGGCAGCTCGAGAGAGGAGGTTGGCCTCGAGAAGACGAGGGTTGACCGTCTGCCTGCCGACCTGCTGGTAGGCGAGCGCCGCACTATTCTGCATTGCCGAGGAGTTCCTGTTCGTACTGGATCAGCTTTTTCGCAGCCTTGAGCGCTTTGTACAGGGAGCCGGTTAATATCTCGTTATTGATTTCGTCAACAATGCGGATTGTTGATGGCGCTGCGGTGATGATGTCATTGACCAGTTGAAAGTAGTCTTGGGTCAGTCTTTCAACGTTCTCATGAATGTACATGAGCTGTACGGCCAAGTAGATGCGCTTGGCCGGACTGTCGGCGGTTTCGAAGGTCAGGATGTCCTTCTCACGGAGGATTGGCGCCTTGCCGTCGATGAACAGCCGGGTGCGCTGGTCCGAGTTCGTAATGACACAATTGCCGACGATCAGGCGTTCGCCCGGCTTCAATTCGACCTTTAGCGACATGTCGGTGGTTCAACCCCGTGATTCCGTGGTGCAGCATACTGCATGGGCCGCGTCACCAAAACGCTACCGACGGAAGGCGAATGCCAGGGCACCGCGGGCGAGCAGGATGATCAGCCCGCCGCCGACGATGAAGGGCGCCGGGACGCCGAAGCTGGTGACGATCAAGCTGCCGAGCAGCGGCGCGATCATCATTGCGGTGGTCATCGCCGCTTCGGGCGATTCGGTCCGGCGGGGTTCGGACTGAAGAACCGAGCCCGCTCGCCACTGGCAATGGAAAAGGCGGGCCGGAGCCCGCCTGTCCTCAAGTCTCTGGCGCGATCAGAACAGGCGCAGCACGGCCTGGTCGGCCTGCGAGGCCATCGACAGGGCGGTGGAACTCAACTGCTGGCGGGTCTGCAGGGCGAGGAGGTTGGCTGCCTCCTGGTTGGTGTCGGCCAGCGTGAGATTGGCCGCGCCGGTTTCCAGCGTGTTGATCATCGATTTGGTGAAGTCGTTGCGATTCTCGACGATGGAGAGGTTTGAGCCGAAGGCCGAGGCCTGCGAACGGAGCTTCCCCAAGGCGTCGCCGAGCTTGCCGAGGCGGGCATCGAGCGAGGCATCGTTATCGAAGTCGGCGAACACCGCCGAGGTGATGCCGAGCGTGGTGTTGTTGACCGAGGTCGGATCGCCGTTGGCATCCTTGGCCTGGATGTCGATGGTCGAGGTGCCGGTCTCATTGAAGGTCAGCTTCAGCTTGTCGCCGCGTAAGAGGTTGATGCCGTTGAACGACGCATCGTCGGAGAGCTTGTCGAGCTGGTCGCGCAGTTCGTTGAACTGCTTGACCAGGTTTTTCCGCACTTCGTTGCCGCCGAGATCGACAGTACCCGAGATGCCGTCGATCTCCCCGTCGCTGCCGACGCCCTTGATCTGGAGCGCGTCGGTGGAGAGGTTCTCGATGCGGAGCTTGCCGTTGTCGTTGGAGGCGCGGACCTTGTCCTTCAGCGCGGAGTTGGTGTTGATCGACTGCACCAGTTGATCGACCGAGTAGGTCCCGGCCGTCGCGCCGGCGGTCACGCCTGGCGAGGATCCGAACACCGCCGCTGCGCCCGCTCCGCCGACGGTGACCGAGTTGGAGCCGTTGGCAGCACCCTGGAGGTCGATGCGGTTGCCGGTGCCGCCCACCGTCACGCCGGTGACGCCCTGGGCGGTCAGCTGGGACTGGATGTAGTTGCGCGCATCGCTAACGGTGCCGGCGTTGGCGCCGGTCAGGTTGATGTTGGCGGTAGTGGTGCCGTTGCTGATGGTGATCGGGGGGAGGGCGTGCCGGCCTGCGAGGTGATGCCGAACGTGGCGTTGACGTTGCCGCCGCCGTCGAGGTCACCGTTGACCGTCCCGATCGTCAGGTTGCTGCCGGGGTTTGCGGTGCTGGCGATGGTGATGTTGGTGCCATCGTTGGTGACCGACGCCGCGTAGCCGTAGGCTGCCAGCGTGCCATCGAGGATTTCGGTAAACTCATCGATGTCGTCGACGACGTTGTCGTTGTCCCCGAAGCCATTGAGGTGAATCTGCTCCAGCGTCACATTGTAGGAAACGGTGCCGAAGCTGGCCGTCTGGGTGAGCTGGAACGACACCTGATCGCCGGCACCGAAGGCCGTGGTGTCGGGGTTGAAGGCGAACGACACCGAGCCATCGCCGGGCGGCGAGAAGTCCGCCGACGCCGCTACACTCGACTGCACGGCAGCAGCGCTGCCGAGCGAGACACCGACCGCCGGCGTGCCGACGGCGCCGCCACTGAACTCGAGCAGGCCGTTAGCAGCTGGGTCGACGGTGAAGGACTGGGTCTTGAACGACTTGTCCTGCCGCGCCTGGCGCAGCGTCGACTGCATCGATTCGACGGTTTTGGTGATCGAACTCAGGCCGTTATCGGCGGCCTCGATGGTCTTGATGCCGTTCGACATCGAGTTCGAGCAGGTTGGACATGTCGCCGGCGCGGCTGTTGAGCGAGGCGGCAGTGAAGAAGTTGGTGGGGTTATCGAGTGCTGAGTTGACCTTGAGGCCAGTGGCGAGGCGCTCCTGGGTCTTGGCCATCGAGGCGGCGGTCGACTGGAGCGAGAGCAGGTTCGAGCGAACCGCCTTGGAGAGGTTTACGTCAGCCACGTTACAAACCTTCTGGTCTGCCAGCTGCCTCATTCTGAGGCTGCATCCGCCGCGGACTATGCGGCCATAGATGTGAACGAGTGGTTATTTCGGCGCGATAGACTGTTGATCGGAAAAGAAAAAGGCGGGCCGGAGCCCGCCTTTTTCTGATGGTGCTGCTGGTTGGTCAGAACAGGCGCAGCACGGCCTGGTCGGCCTGCGAGGCCATCGACAGCGCGGTGGAGCTCAACTGCTGGCGGGTCTGCAGGGCGAGGAGGTTCGCCGCTTCCTGGTTGGTGTCGGCCAGCGTCAGGTTGGCCGCGCCGGTTTCCAGCGTGTTGATCATCGACTTGGTGAAGTCGTTGCGATTCTCGACGATGGAGAGGTTCGAGCCGAAGGCCGAGGCCTGCGAGCGGAGCTTGCCCAAGGCATCGCCGAGCTTGCCGAGGCGAGCATCGAGCGAGCTGTCGTTGTCGAAATCGGCGAACACGGCCGAGGTGATGCCGAGCGTGGTGTTGTTCACCGAAGTCGGATCGCCGTCGGCATCCTTGGCCTGGATGTCGATGGTCGAGGTGCCGGATTCGTTGAAGGTCAGCTTAAGCTTGTCACCGCGCAGCAGGTTGATGCCGTTGAACGACGCGTCATCTGAGAGTTTGTCGAGCTGGTCGCGCAGCTCGTTGAACTGCTTCACCAGGTTTTTCCGCACCTCGTTGCCGCCGATATCGACAGTGCCGGTGGTGCCGTCGATCTCGCCATCGGTGCCGACGCCTTCGATCTCGAGCGCTTCGGTTGAGAGGTTCTCGATCCGTAGCTTGCCGTTGTCGTTGGAGGCGCGGACTTTGTCCTTCAGCGCGGAGTTGCTGTTGATCGACTGCACCAGTTGATCGACCGAAAAACTCCCAGCCGGGTTATTAGCCGTAATCAGCGGCGCGGCGCCGAACACATCGGTAGCGCCAGCGCCGCCCACAGCCACGCTGGTGGAGCCATTGGCGGCGCCGGTGAGGTCGATCCGGTTGCCCGATCCGCCGACGGTGATGCCGGTAACGCCCTGCGCGGTGAGTTCGGACTGGATGTAGCTGCGGGCTTGCCCGACGGTCGCTGCATTGGCCGCCGTCAGCGTGATGTTGGCGGTCGAGGCGCCGTTGGAGATGGTGATGTCTTTGTTGCCAGCGGCAGTGCCCGGCGTTCCCGCGCCGGCAGTCAGGCCATATGTGCTGGTCAGGCCGTTTGGGGTTACCGCATCGATGGTGACGTTCGACGTCGATCCTGAACTGGTTGAGGTCAGCGTGACGTTGGTGCCGTCATTGCTGGCGACTACGCCCAGCGACGAGGCAAAGAAGCCGAGCGCCTGGTTGATGACATCGGTCAATTCGTTGATGTTGTCGATATCGCCGTCAGGGTTTCCGGCCATGCCCATTTGGACGGAGTCGATGTAAAACGTGTCGGAAGCCCCATCGACGGTCAGAGCGACCTCGATGTCGTCGCCGCCGAAGAACTGAGGATCGGCACTGTAGGCGAAGCTGAACGAACCAGAGGTTGCAGCTGGCGAGACGTAGTCGGCGCTCGCGGCGAGCTTTCCCTGAATGGGGGAGCCGGTGGCAAGCGGCACATCCACCTGTGTTCCGACCGCGCCGCCGGAGAACGAGATGTTGCCGCTGGCGGACGAGTCGAGCGTGAACGACTGGGTCTTGAACGATTTGTCCTGCCGCGCCTGGCGCAGCGTCGACTGCATCGATTCGACGGTCTTGGTGATCGAGCTAAGGCCGTTATCGGCGGCCTCGATGGTCTTGATGCCGTTGGACATCGAGTTCGAGGAGGTTCGACATGTCACCGGCCCGGCTGTTGAGCGACGCCGCCGTGAAGAAGTTGGTGGGGTTGTCGAGCGCCGAGTTGACCTTGAGGCCAGTAGCGAGACGCTCCTGGGTCTTGGCCATCGAGGCGGCGGTCGACTGGAGCGAGAGCAGGTTCGAACGAACCGCCTTGGAGAGGTTTACGTCAGCCACGTTACAAACCTTCTGGTCTGTCTAAATGCCCGCGTCCTGGGGCCCGGCTCGTCAATATGCTTTATCTATCGCGTCTTAATCGGAAACGAGTGGTTAATCGGCCAACGAAAACAGTCGAAGGCCATTGTTTGGTCGCGAGATCGAACCGGAAAAGTCTGCAACTTTTCCTGATCTCGCTCCGGCCGAAAAGAAAAAGGCGGGCCGGAGCCCGCCTTCGTCTTGTCTTCAGACTGACGTCTTAGAACAGACGCAGCACGGCCTGGTCGGCCTGCGAGGCCATCGACAGCGCCGTCGACGACAGCTGCTGGCGGGTCTGCAGGGCGAGAAGGTTCGCTGCTTCTTCGTTGGTATCAGCCAAGGTCAGGTTCGCCGCGCCGGTTTCCAGCGTGTTGATCATGTTCTTGGTGAAGTCCTGGCGGTTCTGCACGATCGACAGGTTCGAGCCGAAGGCCGAAGACTGCGAGCGCAGCGTGCCCAGGGCGTCGCCGAGCTTACCCAGCTTGGCGTCGATCGAGGCGTCGCTGTCGAGGTCCTTGTCGGCGACCGAAGTGATGCCAAGCGTCGTGTTGTTCACCGAGGTCGGATCGCCATCGGAATCCTTAGCCTGGATGTCAATGGTCGAAGTGCCCGTCTCGTTGAACGTCAGCTTGAGCTTGTCACCGCGGAGCAGGTTGATGCCGTTGAAAGACGCGTCATCAGCCAGCTTGTCGAGCTGGTCGCGCAGTTCGTTGAACTGCTTGGCCAGGTTCTTGCGCACATCGTTGCCGCCGATCTCAGCGGTGTTCGCGGTGCCATCGACTTCACCGTCCGTGCCAACACCGTTCACTTTAAGCGCCTCGGTCGAGAGGTTCTCGATGCGGAGCTTGCCGTTGTCGTTGGAGGCGCGGATCTTGTCCTTCAGCGAGCCGTTGCCGTTGATCTCGGTCACCAGAGCATCGACGGTCTTGACCGCACCAGCAGCCACGCCAGCTGCACCGGTATTGGTGCCGTTGGCCATGCCTGAGGTGTTGGTCAGGGCGGCACCGCCGCCATCAACCACGCCAACGCCGCTCAGCGCAACGGTCGAGCCGCTGCCGGTGGTGTTGGAGGTGAGGGTGAGGGCGGAACCCGAGCCGCCCACGGTCACGCCCGTGACACCGGCATCGCTAAGGCCCTGGGTGACAGCGGCACGGAGGTCCGCCGCGCTGGTGATAGTAGTGCCAAGGCCGGCGGAGGCCAGCGTTGCCGCATCGATCGACACGGCAGTGGCAGCGCCACCGTCGACGGCGATCGAGAAGTTCAGCTGGTCACCAGCGTTGTCGAAGCTCATCGTCGAGCCGAAGGTCGACGACAGTGTGCCGGCGGTGGCGGCAGAGCCGGCGCCGGTGGTGTTGAGAGCAATGCTGACCGGTGCAGTGCCGACAGCGCCGCCCTCGAACGAGATCGACTTGGCAGTGGTCGTGCCGATATTGGCGTCGAGCCCAAAGGACTGGGTCTTGAACGACTTGTCCTGGCGCGCCTGACGGAGCGTGGACTGCATCGACTCGACGGTCTTGGTGATCGACGAAAGGCCGTTATCCGCAGCTTCAATGGTCTTGATACCATTGGACATGGAGTCGAGCAGGCTCGCCATATCCGAGGCACGAGAGTTCAGCGAAGCGGCGGTGAAGAAGTTAGTCGGGTTGTCGAGCGCCGAGTTCACCTTCAGGCCGGTGGCGAGACGCTCCTGCGTCTTGGCCATCGAAGAAGCAGTGGACTGGAGGCTCAGCAGGTTCGAGCGAACTGCCTTTGACAGATTTACATCAGCCATTTTGGAGGCCCTTTCTGGGTCCGTACTCAGTTACTAACCGTCTCTCCTGAGACGCGACCGGATCATCGGTCGGGACCGGCAAAAGAAGTCTTAAGTTCGCTGTTTGAATTGAAGTTTACGTCGGACATTCGAGGCAGATGCCCAGGGCGTTCGAGGCAAAGTTAATGAGTAGTTTGCCCGGTGCTTCGAAGTGGTACGGCGCGGCTCGGGCAAAGAAAAAGGCGGGCCGAAGCCCGCCTTGTCGCTTCCGAAGGTGGTCGCCTTAGAACAGGCGGAGCACGGCCTGGTCGGCCTGCGAGGCCATCGACAGGGCCGTCGACGACAGCTGCTGGCGGGTCTGCAGAGCGAGAAGGTTCGCTGCTTCTTCGTTGGTGTCGGCCAAGGTCAGGTTCGCCGCGCCGGTTTCCAGCGTGTTGATCATGTTCTTGGTGAAGTCGGTACGGTTCTGCACGATCGACAGGTTCGAGCCGAAGGCCGAGGCCTGCGAGCGGAGCTTGCCGAGCGCGGTACCCAGGGTCTCGAGCTTGCCGTCGAGCTTGGAGTCGCTGTCGAAGTCCGAGTTGACGACGTGGCTGATGCCCAGGGTGGTGTTGTTGATGGCGATCGGGTCGCCATTCTCGTTCTTGGCCTGGATATCGATGGTCGAGGTGCCGGTCTCGTTAAACGTCAGCTTGAGCTTGTCGCCGCGGAGCAGGTTGATGCCGTTGAAGGACGCATCGTCGGCGAACTTGTCGAGCTGGTCGCGCAGTTCGTTGAACTGGGTGACCAGGTTCTTGCGAACCGTGTTGCCGTCGATGTCGCCGGTGCCTGCGCCGCCGTCGACGGTGCCGCTTGAACTGATGCCGTTGACCTCAAGCGCCTCGGTCGAGAGGTTCTCGATGCGGAGCTTGCCGTTGTCGTTGGAGGCGCGGATCTTGTCCTTCAGCGAGGTGTTGGAGTTGATCTCCTGAACCAGGGCGTCAACGGTCTTGACCGCACCAGGAGCCACGCCGGCCACGCCGGTGTTGGTGGCGTTGGCCATGCCCGAGGTGTTGGTCAGGGCGGCGCCACCGCCATCGACCACGCCAACGCCAGTCAGCGTGACGGTCGAGCCGGCGCCGGTGGTGTTGGACGTGAGGGTGAGGGCGGAACCCGAGCCGCCCACGGTCACACCCGTGACGCCAGCGTCGCTGAGGCCCTGGGTGACAGCGGCGCGGAGGTCTGCCGCGCTGGTGATAGTGGTACCAAGGCCGGCGGAGGCCAGCGTTGCCGCATTGATCGACACGGCAGTGGCAGCGCCACCGTCGACGGCGATCGAGAAGTTCAGCTGGTCACCGGCATTGTCGAAGCTCATCGTCGAGCCGAAGGTCGACGACAGCGTGCCGGCGGTGGCGGCAGAACCGGCGCCGGTGGTATTCAGCGCGATGCTGACCGGGGCAGTGCCGACAGCGCCGCCCTCGAACGAGATCGACTTGGCAGTGGTGGTGCCGATACTGGCGTCGAGCGTGTAGGACATGGTCTTGAACGACTTGTCCTGACGCGCCTGGCGCAGGGCCGACTGCATCGACTCGACCGTCTTGGTGATCGAGGTGAGGCCATTATCGGCGGCTTCAATGGTCTTGATGCCGTTCGACATCGAGTCCAGCAGGTTTGCCATGTCGGACGCACGACTATTCAGCGACGCGGCAGTGAAGAAGTTGGTCGGGTTGTCGAGCGCAGTATTCACCTTGAGACCAGTGGCGAGACGCTCCTGCGTCTTACCCATCTGGGCGGCGGTGGACTGGAGGCTCAGGAGGTTCGAGCGAACCGCCTTCGACAGGTTAACTTCCGGCATGGGTGGAATCCCTTCTGGCTAAATCGATAATCTCGTCCTGAGATTGATGCTGATCGTAGCCTCGGCCGGCTTAAGAATGGTTAACAAGATGCTGCCAGGCGCAGTTAATTTTGTGTTCCATGACATGCCTGTGTCACCCGCAAAGCCCTGTAAATGCTGGTGAAGCCGACGATCCGGCAAGTCTTGCCGAGCGCGGGCCGGCGCTCCGCCGGTTAGGGAATTGGCCGCGAGGCCCCGAGAATCGTGAGCGGGACGCGGCGTGTCTTTGGCTCGCTCTCTCACCCCACCGGCGTCATCCCTACGAAGGCGCATATGCGCCAAGTTGCGGGATTTCACCGCTCCGATGCACCGCATCAGTGCACTGACATCCCCCAAACTCGGTGTCATCCCAGCTCAGGGGACCCATGTCGCCGCCCACGCCAGCGGATAGTTGGGTCCGCTGCTTTTGCAGGGATGATAGCCGGCGGCTGGGGCGCGACCCTAAACTTAACGCGTATGAGCTATCGCCGGGACGACATTCGGGCGCGGGGGATTGCGGTGGGTCAGCGCGTGAGGCTGGTGGTCAGACCAGCCGGTCGTGCAGGGCCAGCGAGCCCTGTGCCGGCAGATCGGCGCTGCCCAGCCGGAGGATGATTTCGCGGTCGCTGCTGGGCTTGGGCGGCAGTTGCCCGGCGAGCAGGGCGGCCGCAAAGGCGGAGCCGGGGGCGGGGGCGGCGCGGGCAGCGGCGGCAGCAACTGCGGCGAACTGTTCTGCGGGGGAGGTGGCGGCGGGGGATCGGGCTGGTCCGAACCGCCGCGGGAATCACCGAGCAGCGACCGGGACCTGTAGTCCCCGACCGCTCCAAGTCCCATCCTGATCGGTTCGGGCGCTATTCTGGCGCTCATGACCGGCATTCCCAATTGCCACGTAGCTGACAAGGATGCCGGTTCAGGCTTTCATCGCACTTTCGCGGTTCGGCGCAATTTGCCGAAAACTGTATCGGTCCCGGTCGCGCGTTCGCGCGGTTAGAGTGCGCGGTTGATCGACACGCCGCTGGCGGCCTGGGGCGGCTGGCCGGCAAGCTCGCCATTAGCGCCGTAGGTCTTGGGGCGGGCTTTGGCGGTCATCGCTTTGGCCACGTCGGTCAGCAGTTCCTCGGTCACCGAGCGGGCCGTAGCGATGACGCGCAGGTTCTCGGCCATCTGGGTCGCCAGCCGATCGTGCCCGCCGAGCAACGCTTCGACGAGGTCCGGGGCCTCGGCGCGCAGCCGGGCGCCCTGGCGCTGCACCGAGCGGGCAAAGCCCATATAGTCCTGGGCCAGGCGGGTCTTTTCGGCGGTCAACTGGCCGGCATCCTTGGCGCGGCCGGCGCGGAGCAGGGTGGTCTCCTGGTTCAGCACCACCACCAGGTTCTCCAGCGTTTCCATGGCGAGGCCGCAAAGCTCGGCGGCGGGAAGGGAGTCGAGGGCCGCAAGGCGTTCGGCAGCAGCATTCATCATTTCAGCTATCCAGGTGTTGCGATTTTTGTTGCTGGGATGGCGTTCTGCGCAGCTTCCTGCGCCGCGATGAGGTCGGGCAGCAGCGCATCGGCGAGGCCGACGCCGCCGGAGCGGGCCAGCACATCGGCCATTTGCTCGGCCTGCATGCCGCGCCAGGTTTCTTCGGCGAAGCCACCGCCCATGGCGCTCTCGTCGGTCTTCAGCGAGGCGAACATTTCCTTCATCAAGGTGTTGAGGAAAACACCTTCAAGGTCTTTTGCCTGCGCGCGAAGATGGCCAACCTGGGCGGGCGAGAGTGTGGTCGCCTGCTTTTGGCCGGCGTAGCCGAGGCCGGAAGCCGAACTCAGCATCACAGCACCTCGATTGCGGCTTGCAGCGCACCCGAAGCCTTCACCGCCTGGAGGATGGCGATCAGGTCGCGCGGGCTGATGCCGAGGGCATTGAGGCCATCGACCAGCTGCTGCAGGCTCACCGATTCCGGCACCACCGCGAGCTTGCTCTCACTGGTGCTCACCGACAGGTCGGTACGCGGCTCGACCGCGGTCTGGCCGAGGCTCAGCGGGTTGGGCTGCACCACCGTCGGGCTCTCGGCGATGGTGACCGTGAGGTTGGACTGGGCGACGGCGACGGTCGAGACCCGCACGTCCTTGCCCATGACGATGATGCCGGAGTTCTCGTCGATGACGATCTTGGCCGGGAGGTCGGTTTCGATCACCAGCTGTTCGATGTCGGTCAACAGGTCGACGATATTGCCGTTGAAATTGGGCGGCAGGTTGAGCCGGATGGTCGCCGGATCCTCCGGCGTGGCGCAGGGGACGCCGATGAAATCGTTGATCGCCAGCGCGATGCGGCGCGAGGTGGTGAGGTCGGGGTTGCGCAGCGCCAGGCGCAGCGAACGCTGGGCGCCGAGCACGAAACCGATCTCGCGCTCGATCAGGCCGCCCGAGGAGATCCGGCCGGTGGTGGGGACGCCCGAGACCACCGAGGCGGCGTCGCCCTGGGCCGAGTAGCCGTTGATGGTCACCGAGCCCTGGGCGATTGCGTAGACCTCGCCGTCGGCGCCGAGCAGCGGGGTGACCAGCAGGGTGCCGCCCTGCAGGCTCTTTGCATCGCCCAGCGAGGCGACGTTGACATCGAGCCGCGAGCCCTGGGTGGAGAAGGCCGAGAGGTTCGCCGTCACCATCACCGCCGCGACGTTGCCGGTGCGCATGTTCTCGCCGCGGGTGTTGACGCCCAGCCGCTCCAGCATCGCCTGCAGGCTCTGCTTGGTGAAGGGCGAGTTGTTGAGCCCGTCGCCGGTGCCGTTGAGCCCGACCACCAGGCCGTAGCCGACCAGTTGGTTGTCGCGCACGCCCTCGATATTGACGACGTCCTTGATGCGGGCGGCGGCGGCGTAGCTGACGCTCGGCTGCGGCAACAGCAGCAATGCCGTCACAAGGCCCAGCAGTGCGCGCTTGAGATTGAGTTTGGCCATCTGGCAGTCCCTGCAATGCGGCACATCCCCATGTGCCGTGATCGACAAGGACATTGCGAGAACCGTGCCAGTTTCGCCAAGGTATTGAAATATAACGGAATTGCGGTCGGAGCTGCCGACGCGGGCGGGGCTGATCGGCAAGTCCTGCCGGGCTTATTAACGTTTGCTTAACTGCTGGCGGCAGATTTTGCCGGGCAGTGACAAAGGCAGGTGAGTCCGGTGCGGATCGAGAACTATGCGCGGGTCGGCAATGTGGCGGGGCGCTCTGCGGCCGGTCGCAGCGCGCCCGGCGCCGCGTTCGAGATCGGGCAGGGGCCGCAGGCGCAGGAAGCGCGCCCGACCGCGACAGTCGCTGCCGCGACCTCGTTGGATGCGCTGCTGGCCCTGCAGGCGGTCGAAGATCCGCTGCTCAAGCGCAAAAAGGTGGTGCGTCGCGGCAACCAGCTCATCGATACGCTCGAGGGGCTGCGGGGCGACCTGCTGGTCGGCCGGATGGCCGAGGGGCGCCTCAACCAGCTCATGGCTGTGTTGAGCCAGGCGCGGGAGCAATCGGAGCCCGGATTGGACGCATTGCTCGACGATATCGAGCTGCGCGCCAGGGTGGAGCTGGCCAAACGCGGACTGTACCCCGCCTGACACAGTCGGCCGCTGTCCACTCACGGATTAATCACCAAGCTTTTGAAAGCTTGCGAAACCCACCCTTGCGCCACTATAAGGCCGGCCATTAGGGGCGTTTTGGAATGAGTCAGAATGTCGACTGAAGTTCTTGAATACCGACCTACTCAGGACGAGCCGTTCATGAACCCGCGGCAGCGGGAGTACTTCCGGCAGAAGCTGGAGCGGTGGAAGAGCGAAATTCTCGCCGAAAGCCGCGAAACGCTCGAGAACCTGCAGGAAGAAAGCCAGAACCATCCGGACATGGCCGACCGCGCCTCCTCGGAGAGCGACCGGGCACTTGAGCTCCGCACCCGTGATCGGCAGCGCAAGCTGATCTCGAAGATCGATGCGGCGCTCAAGCGGATCGAGGACGGCACCTACGGCTATTGTGAAGAAACCGGCGACCCGATCGGGATCGCCAGCTCGACGCCCGGCCGATCGCCACGCTCTCGCTGGAAGCCCAGGAAATGCATGAGCGGCGCGAGAAGGTGTACCGCGACGAATAAGTCGCCGGCATCGACGCAAACAAGCTCCAAAGGGTCCGCCTGGCGCGGGCCCTTTTTCGTTTGCCGCGACCAGCCGCGTGCCGACCTGAACGGGGGATGAACGCCTGAATCGCTCCAAGTCATGGGCGCAGGCGTAGCCTCAGCTAACTACGGCAGCTTGGCCGTAGCTTCTAGCAAGGGCTGCTCAAATGAAATCTCTCCTCGCCATCTCCGCGCTCGCTGTTGCCGCGTCGTTCACGACCATGGCACACGCTCAGGAGGCCATCACGCTGGGCACGCCCGGCTATGGCGGAACCGGCTGCCCGGGCGGGAGCGTTTCGGCGACGCTGAGCCCCGACGCCACCTCGCTCAGCCTGCTGTTCAACTCCTACGTCGTCGAGGCCGGCGGCGACACCGGCAAGACTTTCGATCGCAAGGCCTGCAACGTCGCCATCCCGGTATATGTGCCGCAGGGGCTGAGCATCGCGGTGCTGGCGATCGACTACCGCGGCTACAATAATTTCCAGGCCGGCTCCAACTCGCAGTTCAACGTCGAGTACTTCTTTGCCGGCGCCCGCGGCCCTACCTTCAGCAAGACCTTCAATGGTCCCAAGGATGAGAACTACCTGATCCAGAACAAGCTCACGGCCCAGACGACCGTCTGGTCGGCGTGCGGCGCGGATGTGAACCTGCGCACCAATTCGAGCATTCGCGTCACCACCAAGCAGAACAAGCAGGCGCTGGCGACGGTGAACTCCGAGGATGTGAGCGCGGCGATCGTTTACCAGCTGCAATGGAAGAAGTGCTAATTCTGCTCCAGTGACGACCCGGGGGGCGGCGTGGGCCGCCCCTTCACGTGCCTTGGAGTGCCCAGCATGAAGACTTCCCTCGTTGCCGTCTCCCTCGTGCTCATGACATCGAGCGCCGCGCTGGCGGCTGACGGCTGTCCGCCAGGCGATACCAGCATCACCAATAACGGCACAGCGGTCAGCGTCATTTTCGACGTGTTTCTGGCGACGACCGCCGAAAGCGCGAGCTGTAATCTCGTGGCCCCGACGCTGTTGCCGCAGGACACTTTCGCTGTCTATCGCGCAGACTATCGCGGTTTCGTCATCGATGGCGACACGGGGACGCTGACGGCAACTCAGAACGGGGCTTCCGACGTAACGGTCATTCCCGGTTCAGCGGACGACTTTTTCCATACTGGCTATGTCGGTTCGAACGCCGCAGGCAACATCGTCAGCGATATCAGCCTGAAGCTGCAAAGCCCAAACCCACCGTCCGAAGCCGGGCTCGACAGCGTGGACTACGTGGAGCTCGGCCGCACCACGCTGGCCTCGGTCGAGGGCTCGATCGGCGATCTCGCGACCGGCCGCGCTGGCATCGTCACCCACCTCAACGCCACCTCGGACCTGCTGGTCGGTGGCAATGCGCCGGTCGATCGCCCTGATAGCGTGGCGTTGCTCGGCGCGGTCGGCTCGCACACCGTCGGCGCCACCGCTCGGCTCAATATCGGCGACGGCCTCGCGCTCGATGGCGGCGCGGCGCTGTTTGGCCAATCGGTCGGCAAATCCAGTGCCAGCGGGGTGCTGCTGAGCGGCAAGCTGAGCTATGTGGAGCCGGACAATGGCGGCTTCCGCCTGTTCGGCGGCGTCGGCTTCAACGCCGCGCCCGGCATGTCACTCAGCTTCACGCGCAACTACGATGATGGCTCGCCCGACGGCGCTACGGTTACCTCGGGCACATCCGGCACGCTGGCGGGGCTCTATCTCGAAGGCGGCGCGCTCTACGCGCCCGACGCGAGCAATCAGATCGCTTTCACCGGCACCCTGATGCAGAGCTGGCTCAACGTCGACGGCTACAGCGAGACATTTGGGCCCGACAACCTGTTTCCCGCGGCGTTCAAGGACAGCATCAACGGCTTCACCACGGTGAAGGCCGACGCCGCCTGGAGCAGTGCCCTGACGCCCGAGATCGACCTGACGCTCAACGCTGCCATTGGCCACAGCTTCGCCAATGATCCGGTGACGGCCGACGTCGCCTTTGTCGGTCCGGTTTCGGTCAGCGGCCAAAGCGAGCTGTTCGCCGAGTATGGCGCGCGGCTGGGGTGGACATTCAGCCCGTCGACGACCCTCGGCGTTTTCGCGCAGGGCTCGACTGGCGCGGTCACCGGCACGCATGTGCAGGCCGGCACCACGCTGAGCCTGCAATTCTAGAGCATTTCACCGTTCCGTTGAAATGCTCTAAGTCTTTGATGTGGTCGCGCTTTCGAACCGGAAAAGTCTGCAACTTTTCCTGAAAGCGCTCTAGCTCGCGGCAATGCCGCGACATTGGAGAGTGCGATGAAAACCTGGTTGCTGGCCCTGGCCCTGATCGCGCTCGCTCTGCCGGCTTCGGCCGCCTCGCCGAAGCTGGGCAAGCCCGCCTATGGCGGGCCCGGCTGCCCGGCCGGCACGGCCACGGTGGTCGCCGGCAATGACAGCGTCAGCATCCGCTTCGATCGCTACCAGGTCGCCGCCGGCGGCTCGAGCGGCAAATCGTTCGACCGCAAGGCGTGCAGCCTGTCGATCCCGCTTACGGTGCCCGCCGGCAAGAGCGTCGCGGTGATCGGCGTCACCTATGCCGGCTATAACCGCCTGCCGGCGGGAGCAACGTCGCAGTTCAGCATCGAACAGTTTTTGGCCGGCGGCACCGGTCCGGTGTTCAGCCGCAGCTTCAAGGGGCCGCAAAGCGGCCGCTTCACCGCTTCCAGCGATGCAGCGCTGGTTTGGTCGGCCTGCGGCGGGGGCGTGACGCTGCGCACCAACTCGAGCCTGCTGGTCCGGGCATCGGGCGGGCAGGCGGCCTCGGCCAGCATCCGGACGCAGGACGTCAAGACGGCGATCGTCTATCGACTGCGCTGGAAGAACTGCTGAGCTACAGCGGTCCGCTCGCCTTCAGCGGCGGAGCAGCATGGCGAGCTTGGCCGTGACCATGCGGATGACGAAGGTGAGCGGCGTGCCGCTGACATCACGGAGATCAGCAGGCAGCGAGACGCCGGCGGGGACAAACCTGGTCTGGATCCGCATCTCGAGCGGCGGCGCCGGCGGGGCGATGCGGTCGCGATAGATCGGGGTCCAGTGCAATACGGGCGGTAGCCGCGCCAGCATGGCCGAATTGCAGCAACTGGCCACCATGCGATGGGTGGTCGATCCCGGCTTCAGCTTGTAGCCTTCGAGCAGCTCGGCACCCCTCGTGCAGTGCACCCGGTCGTTGCGATAGAGCGCGTAAGGCGTGCCGTGGCCGGCATCCAGAATCGGGGGAGCGCCGGGCAGGGCCTCGAGCATCGCCGAGCCGGCCTGGCAGTCGTCGCAATGGCAGACGAGGCTGATCACCGGCGCGCCGCTCAGCTCGAACTCGACCTTGCCGCAGGCACAGCGTGCCACGTGCCGCGCCGTCATCGGTGCGGCCTGCCATAGGCGGCGAGGAAGACTTTTACGCCGGCCTCGGCGTTGCGGCGCAACTCGGCCGCAGATGGGATGGCGGCGTCGCCAAGCAGCATGGCCTGGTTCAGCGGCGCCGACATGATCAACCAGTTGAAGTGCTGGGCGGCGGTGGCCGGGTCATCGATGGCAAGCAGGCCGCGCCTCGCCAGGTCTTCGAACAGCGTGGCCAACATGTTCATGGCGCGCGCCGGGCCGCGCTCGTACAGCACGCGGGCCAGCTCAGGGAAGCGGGTCACCTCGCCGATCACCAGGCGCCGCAGCTGCATGATGCGCGGCGTCAGCACCACCGTCAGCTGGCGCAGGGCATACGCGACCAGATAGTCCGGCAGGCTCTCCTCCTCACCAAGCTGGGCAACGTCGTTGTGCACCGCGTCGCCGGCGCCGGTGGTCATGCCGCCGACGATCTCGATGAACAGCGCTTCCTTGCTGGAAAAGTGCTTGTAGACGGTTTGCTTGGATACCGCGGAGAGGGCGGCGATCTCGTCCATATTGGTGCCGAGATAGCCGCTTTTCAGGAACACCTCGGTCGCTGCGTCGAGGATGGCGCGGCGTTTGCGGGCCGAACGGCCATCGCCCTCCGCATCCGCGTGTTCGTTGCTTTCCGACCCCATCGACCTGCCGCCTTGCGAGACACTGATTGACAGTACGGTACTGGACAGTCTAGTTTCTGACAATAGAGCAGAACTGGACGGTACAGTTCTGTCGACGGCGCCGGCCGTCAAGCAGGAGAGTTTGAACGCCGAACCGAAGCTTCGTGCTGGTAGCCGCGGCGGTTGGGGCGCTTGCCCTGCCAACTCCCGCGGTCCTGGCCGAGACCGCAAGCAAGCCGCACACCCAAGATCACAGCGCAGGAGACGTTTCGATGACCAATGCCAGCAAGCCGGCCACCCTCAAGGTCCCGGGCGCGACGCTCTATTACGAGGTAGAGGGGCAGGGCCCGACGCTGCTGATCATCCCCGGCGGCCCGCAGGATGCCGGGGTGTTCGCCGAACTGTCGCAGCGGTTGGCCGATCGCTACACCGTCGTGACTTACGATCCGCGCGGCAATTCGCGCTCGAGCTTCGATGGGGAGGTGAAGCCGCTGCTGATGGACCAACAGGCCGATGACGCTGCCGCGCTGATCGAGACGTTGGCCAACGGCCCGGCTTATGTGTTCGGCACCAGCGGCGGGGCGCAGATCGGGCTCAACCTCGCTGCCCGTCACCCGCAACTGGTGCAGGCGCTGGTGGCGCACGAGCCGCCTTCGATGCTGCTGATGGACGATCCGAGCGCGGCGGTGGCGGCCGATCAGGCGCTGTACGACACCTATGTGAAGGACGGCGTCGACGCGGCGATGGGGATGTTCTTTTCGATGCACGGGCTGGAGGAGGCCGGTGACACGGCCGAAGCGCCGCCGGAGTTCGAGATGCCGCCGGAAGACGCCGAGACCTTCGCCCGGGTCAGCGGCAATTTCGAGTACTGGCTGGCGCACGGCATGCTGCCGCTGTCGCTCTACACGCCGGATGTGGCGGCGCTGAAGGCGGGCCAGCCACGGATCGTCGTCGCCATCGGCGAGGCGTCGGCCGGCCAGCCGATCGAAGCAATGAGCCTGGCTCTGACCAAGCAGCTCGGTATTGCAGCAACGCCGTTCCCCGGCGATCACATGGGGTTCGGGCCGCAGGCGGCAGAGTTTGCCGCGGCGCTGCACGCCTCGTTCGCCAACTGAGGGAAGGGAAGCCATGCATATCCAGTTCGCCGAACTGCCGGTGTTCGACCAGGACCGGGCCATTGCTTTCTATGTCGACACTCTCGGTTGCGAGGTGGCCGCCGACGCGCCGATGGGCGCGGACGGCTGGCGCTGGGTCGAGGTAGATTCCCCGGCGCCCGCACCGCGCTGCACTTCCTGCGCCGCCCGGACGACAAGCCATCGCCCGAACCGGTACTGGTGATGGTCGAGGCCGATGTCGTGGGCACGATCGAGCGGCTCCGCAGCAAGGGCGTCGAGATCATCACCGAGCCCGGCGAAGCGCCATGGCAGCCGGGCCGGGTGGTGGCGGAGTTCCGCGACAGCGAAGGCAACCGGATGGTGATCGGGAGCCATTGAGCGGCCATCCCGATCTGGCACCCAGACGCCGGAGCACGCGGTCCGTCCAGAGCGGGGGAGTGGCTTCGGCCATTTCCCCACCGTTGTCGTTGCGGTTGTCATTGCAGATATGATAGTTTGTATTGGCGGCCAGGGAGTAGACGGGATGAACCTACAAATTCGCGATCCGCGGGCTCACCAGTTGGCCCGCCAACTGGCAGAAAAGCGACGCGTCACGCTAACCGAGGCCGTCATCGATGCTCTCGAGGCGCAATTGCAGGCCGAGCAATCTCGCATCCCCTTGGCTGACCGCCTGAAAGACATTGCTGATCGACTAAAGGCGAAGGGTGGTGCCAGCGGCCACGATATGACGAAGGATGAGATCGACGAGATGTGGGGGCATTCCTGATGTTCGTCGACACCTCGGTGTTAGTGGCGATGCTATCCGCGGAAGACGATGCGCTGGAGTGGGCAAAGCGGCTTGAACGAGAACCCGTTCTCATCACCAGTGCGCTGGTCGTGTTGGAGGCCGCGATGCGGCTTTCAACGAAATTGGGCGTCGGGCCGGTGGACGCTGAGACATCGATCAATGAGCTTCTCGGAGAGTCAAAGATTGATGTCGTTGCCATTGACGCGGGTGACGGACACCTGGCGGTGCAGGCCTTCGCTGAGTATGGCAAAGGTCGGAAGCATCCAGCGCAGTTGAACCTGGCGGACTGCCTGTCCTACGCCTGCGCAAAGAACCGAAAGGTCCGGTTGCTCTACAAGGGCAACGATTTCGCACATACGGATATCGGCTAGTTTTTTGTGGCCCAAGCCGTTCGGTCGGAAACCCCGAGCAAGCTACCACTTCGGATCTGGCCATTCCGCGTCGGCCCACAACGCCAACTCTCCCGGCGAAATCAGGTTCTTCTCGCCGTGCTGCAGACGGAAAGCATGGTGGCTTTCGTACATTGGGTCAAAGCTCAGCAAAAGCTGACGAAATTTCTGTTTCCGCTCGGCCTTGGTCCATGAAGAGAAGATCGCGCCTCGGCTCTGCAGCATTTGAAGCGTATCGGGGTGCCCGGGGTCGATACGCTTCCACCCGGCGATCAAGTCCTTCCCCTGTGTTGGAAAGTCATCGAGAAGCGCCTCTTCGATTACTGCTTCCAGAGCGTAGGCGATGGCTTGCGTCTTGGCCGTGTGGTCGAGGTAGGCGAGCGAGGACCGCATCATTCTTTGTTGGAGCAGCAGAACCGGCCACAGGATACTCACGCCATAGCGGATACCCATTTCCTCGTAGTGCTTGGGCGGCGCGAGAATGTCACGCTGGAGTTCGTATGCCTTTCGAACATCGTATGCGAGAGCAAGGAAAACGCCTTCCTTGTCGTCAATGAGAGGCGAGCGCTCATTAACGTCGTGAACGACCTCATGAAGCCAACGCAGGGAGGTGTAATCCCCGATCAGCCTGATACCCGCATGGTTCTTCAGTAGGCCATAAGAAAGCAACCCAATCCTCCCCTTGGAACGTGCCCTGAATCGTCTTCCCGGCTCAATGAACGGTAAAGTGCTTTAGGCCACTGTCCCCCCGCTGTCGTCGAGCGCGCCGACCATGTACTGCACCAGCTCGGTGGCATTGGTGTCACCCGTCCGCTTCTCCGTGACCTTGCGGCCGCGATGCATCACCACGATGCGGTCGGCAACGGCGAAGACGTCGGGCATGGTGTGGGTGATGAGGATCACCGGGACGCCCTGGTCGCGCAGGCGGCGGATCAGTTCCAGCACCTTCTGCTGTTCCGGCACGCCGAGGTTGTTGGTGGGCTCGTCCATGATCATCAGCCGGGCCTTCCAGTAGATGGCGCGGGCGATGGCGACGGCCTGGCGCTGGCCGCCTGACAGGCTTTCGATCGGCTGGGTGAGGCTGGGGAACTGGATATCGAGCGTTGCGAGGCTCTGCTCGGCTTCGGCCAGCATCAGCCTGTCGTTGAGCGTGTTGACCAGCCCGCCGAGATAGCGGTGCTTCACCTCGCGGCCGAGGAAGATATTGGCCGGCACGTCGAGATTATTGGCCAGCGCCAGATCCTGGTAGATCGTCTCGATGCCGGCGCTGCGGGCGTCGATGGGCTTGGGGAAGCTCACGGGCTTCCCCTCGAAGCGGATCTCGCCTTCGTCCGGCAGGTGGACGCCGGAGACGCATTTGATCAGCGTCGACTTGCCGGCGCCGTTGTCGCCGAGCAGCGCCACGACCTCGCCGGGGTTGATGTCGAGGCTGACATCGTTGACTGCGGTGAGGCCGCCGAAGCGCTTCACCATGTTACGGATCGACAGCACGGGCTCGCTCATGCGCCCCTCCCGCGGCGGCCGAGGATCAGGTCGCGCGACTGGTCGATCAGCACGGCGATGATCACCACCGCGCCGACAACGATGAATTGCCAGAACGCCTGAACGTTCATCATCACCAGCCCCGTGGTCAGCACGGCGATGATCAGCGCGCCGATCACCGTGCCGATGATCGAGCCGGCGCCGCCGAACAGGCTGACGCCGCCGATGATCACCGCGGCGATGGAGCTCAGCAGCAGCGGATCGCCGATCACCGCCGAGCCGGCGGTGAAGCGGAGCGTCGAGAGGAACCCGGCAATGCCGGCGGTGACTGAGCTCAGCATGTAGAGCTTGACGATGTGGCGATCGACCGGGATGCCGGTGCGGAGCGCCGCCTGCATGTTGCCGCCGATGGCGTAGGTGTGCCGGCCGAACTGGGTGCGGTTCAGGATGAACATGCAGATCAGCACAACGATGGCGGTAATCACCACCGGCCAGGTGAAGATGCGGTCCATCTGGCGCAGCATGGCGCCAGTGACATCGGGGCGAAAGAACGCATAGAAGCCGCCGCCTTCGCCATTGACCACGTAGAACAGCGATTCATTGCCGTAGTCGCGGATATCGGCCGGCAGGCCGATGACGGTGGTGTTCTCGGAGAACAGCAGCGCCATGCCGCGGACGATGAAGGAGGAACCCAGCGTCACGATGAAGGCCGGCACCTTGAGTTTGGCGATGATCAACCCGTTGACCAGGCCGACGCCGGCCGAGGCGGCAACCGCTGCGAGAAAGCCGAGCGTGGCGGCGAGCAGCAGCGGGGCGCCGGCATTGAACGAGGCGCGGATGGCATGGGCCGAGACCACCGAGGCGAGGCTCATCACCCAGCCCACACTCAGGTCGATGCCCGCCGAGATGATGACGAAGGTCTGCCCCAAGCCGAGCAGCAGCACCGGGGTGATGGCGACGAGGATGTTCATCGCGTTGCGGAGCGTCAGGAAGGTGGCGCCGCCGGCCAGCGGCACGGCGATGATGAAGAAGGCGATCATCAGGCCGAGAAAGGCCCAGGCCCATAGCCGGCTGGCCATCAGGATAAAGCGCTTGTCGGGCGGAAGCCGGGGCTTCGCCACGGGTAATGCGTTGCTGTCGGTCACGGCTGCCCCGGTCGGTAGAGTGACGAAGCGGCCGGGACCTCAGCCCCGGCCGGGTTCGGACGGCGTGGAAGCGAGGCTACGGCCCGCTTCGACGCGCGAGGTCAGTTGCCGACCTTGTAGATGAAGCGCGAGTAGTTCGGATCGGCGACATTGTCCTTGTCGATGATGGCGAAGCCGGTCTCGACGCGGCGCGGCAGGCTGGTGACGCCAGCGGCGTCGGCGGCGGCGAACTGCACCGCCATATAGCCCATGTCGAACGGCTTCTGCGCCAGCACCAGCGAAACCACGCCCTTGTTCATCAGCTCGATGGCTTCGGCAGTGGCGTCATAAGCGACAACTTGCACATGCCCGCCGAGACCCGCATTGACCACCGCGTTGCCGGCGCCGCCGGCGCTGAACACGTTGGTGCCGAACACGCCGGCGAGATCGGGGTTCTGCTCGATCACCGCAGCGGTCTGCTGCGCTGCCTTGTTCTGGTCATCGAGGTTGTAGTCGGGGCCGATCACCTTGATGTCGGGGAACTCGTTCTTCATCACCTCGGCAAAGCCCTGTTCGCGGCCTTCGACCGACGAGACGTTGGGGTTGGTGGAGTTGATGTAGACCGTGCCTTTGCCGCCGATCGCCTTGGCCAGGCCGCGGGCCGAGATACGGCCGCCCTCGACATTGTCCGAGCCGATATAGCTGATCGGGAATTTCACCGGGCCGTTGGTGTAGTCGCCATCGCCGAGGAAGGTGTCGACGGTGATGATCTTGATGCCGGCATCGAGCGCCGCCTGCAGTGGCGCCACCATCTGGTCCTTATCGGTGGGCGCGGTGATGATGTAGTTGAGGTCGCCACGCGCCACCATGGCGTCGAGGATCGGCGTCTGCGCCTCGACACCCCAGGTCGGCGGCACCTGCGTCACCACCTCGATACCAAGCTCCTTGGCGGCGGCTTCGACGCCCAGTTGCATGACCTGGTAGAACGGATCGACCACGCCCGGCAGGAAGCCGATCTTGATGTCGGCGGCCGAAACGGTGGCAGTAGAGAGTAATAGCGTGCCCAGCAGGGCAGCAGTCATCGTCGACGCGTTGCGCATCGAAACCTCCCCTCGTTGTTGTGGTCCGGCGGCTCCTTTGAACTCCTCCGCCGGATCAACGACGATAGGCCCGCGCCATGGCATTTGTAAACTGGCGAGACATATTCAAGCTGCGCTAGTTCAACACGATTTCGCGCTCGATGCCGATCGCCTCGAGGAAGTCGCGGTCGTGGCTGACCACCAGCAGCGCGCCGTCATAGGCGGCGAGCCCGGCTTCCACCGCCTCGATGGCGTGGATGTCGAGATGGTTGGTCGGCTCGTCGAGGATCAGGAGCTCCGGTGGCCGGCCGCTGCCGATGGTGCAGGCGAGGCCGGCCCGCAGCATCTCGCCGCCGCTCAGCTGACCCACCGGCTTCAGCGCCGCATCGGCGCGGAACATGAAGCGGGCGAGCGCCGAGCGCGCGCTGGTCTCGCCATCCTCGGGGTTCAGCCGCAGGTAATTCTCGCGGATGGTTTGTCGCGGGTCGAGCAGGCTCACCTCCTGATCCAGCAGGGCGTGGCGTCGCGCCAGGCGCACCGCACCGCTGGCCGGCGTGAGGGCGCCGGTGATCAGGCGGAGCAGGGTGGTCTTGCCGGAGCCGTTCGGACCAGTGATCGCCACCCGCTCCGGGCCGGCGATGGCAAAGCTCAGGTTTCTGATCACCGGCAGGTCCAGCACCGGGCCGCCGGTCAACCGATCGAGCTGCAACACCGTGGTGCCGTTCGATAGCCCGCTCGGCTCCAGCCGCACCGCCATCGGCTGCAGCACCTCGACCTCGGCCCGGGCGGCGGCGAGGGCGGTGCAGGCCATGGCGCGGCGGCGCTCGCCGAGCTTTGCCTGCTCGCCGCTGGTGTTTTCGGCGTTCATCTTCATGCCGCCCAGCATGATGCGCGGAATGTCGCCCTTGGCGGCTTTGCGGGCCCCCGCGCCATCCTTTCTGGCCTTCCGTTCGCGCTGCAGCTGCGTCTTGCGATCGAGCTCGCCAAGCGTCCGCTCGGCACTGGCGAGGCCCTGTTCGGCGGCGGCCAGCTCGATGGCCTTGCGCTCCTGGTAGAGATCCCAGTTGCCGCCATAGGTGCGGGCGCCGAGCGTGGTGAGTTCGACGATGGCTTCCATCTCACGCAGGAGGGCGCGATCGTGGCTGACCACAATGGCGCCGCCGCGCCAGCGCTGCAGCAACTCGGTCACTGCGGCGCGGCCGTCGCGATCAAGGTTATTGGTGGGCTCGTCAAGCAGCAGCATATCGGGCTCAGCGATCAGCAGCGCCGCCAGTGACAGGCGGGTGCGTTGTCCGCCGCTCAGCGTGGCGGTGAGCCGATCGAGCGCGAGCGGCGGCAGGCCGACATCGGCGAGGGCGGTTTCGATCCGGCCGGGCAGCAGCCAGTCGGCCTGTTCGGCGTCGTCAAGCGAACCCGCGCCGGCCTCGAGCCGATCGAGCCGAGCCAGTTGCCCTGTACAACCAAGGGCATCGGCGACCCTGGCAGCGGAGCGCTGCACCGTCTGCCGCAGCACGCCGAGCGTGCCGGAGACGACGATCTCGCCGCTGCTGGGCGTGAGTTCACCGAGCAGCAGTTTCAGCAAGGTGGTCTTGCCGGTACCGTTACGACCGATCAGGCCGGTGCGAACGGGCCCAAAGGAAAGATCGAGATCTGAGAAGAGGGCGACGCCATCAGGCGTCTTGTAGCTCACCGCTTTGAGCGAAATAGAACCGGGCATGGTTGGACTCCGGGTGACGGATCAGGGTGTGTTGATCGGTCATGCGGATATCCATTGGGACCTGCCGGTTGGTGCTGCGGATGGGCGGAAAATAGGGAGGATCGCCGAGATGTCAACCTTTCGGGTGGCTTATCCCGACTGATAGAGACGGCCCCCTCCCGGCCTCCCCCATAAAGGGGGAGGTGAAAAGTCGAGGTTCTGTCGGCGATCGTGCCAAATGAACCAGCGGGGCACCTCCCCCTTCATGGGGGAGGATGGGAGGGGGCCGTCTGCTGCAGTCAATCGCCCTCTCTTACCCTATCCGCAAAGCCTCACGGCGGATCGATCGTACGGTTGGCTGCAATCGCCGCGAACCAGTTGGGCGGACGCTCGATCATCCGGCGCACTACCGGACGTTCGGCGCCCTGGTGCAGGCTGCGCAGCTTCTCGCCGATCACCTCGTCGGCGTGGGTGAGGCGCTGGTTGTGTCGGGCATACTCGGTCCAGGTCGGGCTCTTGTAGCTTTCGACCCAGACATCGGTCTCGCTGAGGTCGCGACGCAGCACCCATTCGCGGGCGCCGTCACGCATCCGCACCCGCTTCCGGTCAGCCATGACGCGCAGGAACTCGCGTACGTCCTGCGGGCGGATCTTGTATTCGATGCTGATGACGATCGGCCCGGAGCGCGGTTCGATCGGCAGGGCGATCTGCGGTTCCTGCCAGCGGTTGGCCGGATCGAGATCGAGCATCACCCGTGGCGGGATCGACAGCAGCAGCCCGACACCGGCACCGACAACCAGGGCGATGGCCGAGGCGAGCAGCGCATTGCTGACTCCGAACTCTTCGCCGGCAACCCCCAGAGCCAGCTGCCGGCAGCAAGGCCGGCAAAGGTTGCGGTCTGGTACAGCGACAGCGAGCGGCCGACCACCCAGCGCGGGGTCGAGAGCTGCACGGTGACGTTGAACAAGGTCAGCGCCAGCACCCAGCAGGCGCCGCCCAGCAGCAGGGCGACGCCGGTCAGCCAGGGTGATGGGCTGAGGCCGGTGGTGGCGGCGCAGATGGCGAAGCCGAGAAAGGCGAGGCGAACGATGGCCTCGCTGGAGAACTGTTCGGCCAACCGGGCGCTGATCAGTGCGCCGCCCACGGCGCCGAGGCCGAAGGCGCCGAGCAGCAGGCCGTAGACCAGCGGCCCGCCACCGGGGATCTGGCTCGCCACCACCGGCAGCAGCGCCAGCACCGAGCTGGCGCTGAGGCCGAAGAGGAAGCTGCGGACCAGCACCTTGCCCAGTTGCGGCGACAGCGCCATGTAGCGGACGCCGGCGAACATCGCGGCGCCCACTGCCTCGCGCGGCAGGCCGGCAGGCGCCGGCGCCGGCTTCCAGCGCAGCAGCACGAACAGCAGGCCGAGATAGCTGACGAGGTTGACCGCGAACGCCGCGGCGGCGCCGGCCACCGCCACGATGATGCCGCCCACCGCAGGCCCGAGGCTACGCGACAGGTTGAAGCCGATGGAGTTGAGCGCTACCGCCGAGCCGACGCCGGAGCGCGGCACCAGGTCGCCCACCGACGCCTGCCAGGACGGATTGTTGAGCGCCGTGCCGCAGCCGATGAGGAAGGTGAAGCTCAGTAGCAACCACGGGGTGATCAGCCCTAGCAGGGCGCTGATGGTCAACAGCGCCGAGTCCGCCAGCATGAAGAACTGCGCCACCAGCATCACCCGGCGGCGCGGAAAATTGTCGGCGATGGCCCCGCCGAGCAGCGAGAACAGCATGATCGGCAGCGAGGTGGAGGCCTGAACCAGCGCCACGAGGTCGACCGAGTTGGTCAGCGCCGTCATCATCCAGGCGGCGCCGACGCCCTGGATCAGGGCGCCGAAGCTCGAGACGAGGTTCGCCACCCAGATGTTGCGGAAGGTTGCGTGCTGCAGCGGCTGCAGGACCGATGGTCGATCCTTGGCCATGTGTATCCCCCGATCAGCTCAGGTAGCGGCGCGTCAGATGCTCCTGGAAGTGACGCGCGTTGAGGTTCTCGCCGGTGGCGCGCCGCAGCAGCTCGGGCGTCGAGTACTTGCTCGCCTGGCTCCAAATCTTATCACGCCGCCAGTCGTTGATACCGGCGAAGCGGCCATTGCGCATGTCCTCGCGGGCATTGGGCTGGTCGCGCTCGATAGCGCCCCAGAGCTGCGCTGCGATGATGGCGCCGAGTGTGTAGCTGGGGAAGTAACCGATGGCGCCCGACGGCCAATGCACATCCTGCATCGGGCCATCCTTCATGTTGTCGATGGTCGAAAGCCCCAGATACTCGCGCATCTTGGCGTCCCATGCTTCCGGCACGTCCTTGGGCGCCAGCTTGCCGCTGATCAGGTCCTGCTCCAGCTCAAAGCGGAGGATGACATGCAGCGGATAGGTGGCCTCGTCGGCATCGACGCGGATCAGGCCGCGTTCGATGAAGTGGACATGCGCCAGCACATCCTCGAGCTCCCAGCCGGCGATGGCGCTCTCGCCGAGCTTTTCGCGCACATGCGGCATCGCCCAGTCCCAGAATTCCGGCGAGCGGGCGATCTGCTTTTCGACGAACAGGCTCTGGCTCTCATGCATGGCCATGCCGCGGGCCCGGCCCACCGGCCAGTGCGTCCATTCCTTGGGCAGGCCCTGCTCATAGAGGCCATGGCCGGTCTCGTGCAGGATGCCCATCAGCGAGGTGAGGAACTCGCCTTCGGTATAGCGGGTGGTCATGCGAATGTCGGTCGGCACGCCGCCGCAGAACGGGTGGTGTGAGACGTCGAGCCGGCCGTGCTCGAAATCGAAGCCGACGGCTTCCATCATCACGAGGCCCAGCGCCTTCTGCTTGTCGATGGCGAAGGGGGCGTTGAGCGGCTTCAGCGGGCGCCTGGCCAGCTTTTCTGCCTGGTGGGCGAGGGCGGCCGGAACGAAATCCTTGAGGAAGGTCTTGAGGTCGTTGAGCACCGGCGCCACCTCGGCAACGCGGTTGCCGGGGTCGTACTGTTCCATCAGCGCATCGTAGGGCGAGAGGCCGAGCACGTCGGCGCGCAGTTGCGCTTCCTCCCGCGCCGTTGCGACGAGACCCTCGAAGGCCGGCAGGAACCCGGCCCAGTCGCCGGTGGGGCGCAGTTCGCGCCACAGCTGCTCGGCGCGGATGCGGGCGTTCACTTGCTTGCGCACGAAGTCAGCCGACAGGCACGTCATGTTGGTATGGACGCGGCGGAACTCGCGAATGGCGAGGCGCTGCATTTCGTCGAGCGGCTCGGCCTCGGCATCGCCCAGCCAATCACCGACTTCCGAGGCGGTGGCCATCTCGTGATACATGCCGGCCAGCATCGACATGGTCTCGGCGCGCTTCTCGCCGCCACCCACCGGCATCATCACCGCCTCGTCGACGCCCAGCATCGATTGCGCATGCTCGATGGCTTCGAGCTTGCGGCTCAGCGCGTCGAGCTTGGAGAAGGCGGAATTGGGAGAGGGCATCGAAAACTCCGGAAGCGAGTGGCGAGTAGTGAGTAGCGAATAGGGAAGGGCGACGAAACCCCATTCGCTACGCACCATTCGCCATTCGCTAACAATGGGGAAAGGGCGCAGCCGGGGAGACTGCGCCCTCTGGGGCGGGTTCCGTTCTGGAACCTGCCGAAGCCGACGGCACCAATGGGGGATTGTGCCGGCAGCGATGGGGAGTTCGGGTGAGGCGCCTCAGGGCCTCCCCCTGGGGCTAGAAGGGGAGGATCGCGTCGGCGATCTGCTGGCCGTAGCGGGGTTGCTGGACCTGGGTGATCTGGCCGCGGCCGCCGTAGGAGATGCGGGCTTCGGCGATCTTGGACGAGGGAATGGTGTTGTCGGCCTGGACGTCCTCGGGGCGGACGATGCCGGCGACGATCAACTCGCGCACCTCGAAGTTGACCCGCACTTCCTGCCGGCCTTCGATCACCAGGTTGCCGTTGGGCAGCACCTGCACCACGACGGCGGCGACCTGGGTGGCAAGGCTCTCCTTGCGGTTCACCGAGCCCGAGCCGCCATCGGCCATGTCGCCCGCGGTGGTGAGCTTGCCCGAGGCCTGCACGTCGGCCAGCGGCACCTTGCCGCCGAAGATCGAGCCGAGTACGCCGCCGACGCTGCCCGACGACGACGAGGTGCGCTCGCGATCAGTGGAGTTCTGCATCTTGGCGCTGTCGTCGATGGTGACCATGACGGTCAGGATGTCGCCGATCTTGCGGGCGCGCTGATCCTTGAAGAAGCCGCGGGCCTCGTTGGAGAACAGCGAGTTGGGCTGGTACGAGGCGACCACCGGCTCCGGCATCGGCATCTGCACTGGGCGATAGCCGGCTTGCGCGGTGGGATCGGCGATGGCAGTCAGCCGCGGCTGTTCGCCGACCGAGGCGAGGTTGTCGAGGGTCGAGCAGCCGGCGAGCAGGGCGGTGAGCGCGAGGGTGGCGAGGAGTTTCATCGGGTTCATTGCGGTTTTCCTTTCGCCCATCACAGCCCGGCGACCTTGAGCTTGGTGGCGGCGGTGGTGATCTCCACCGCGCCATTGGCGGTCGCGACGCCGTTGAGGATTTTTCGCGTAACGGTGTTCATCACCTGCACCGACTGGCCGGCGACAGCGTCGCCGAGCGACTGGCCGATGACGGTCAGCGTCATCGGGCCGGTGCGTAGCAGCACGGTGACTTCGGTATTGCGGCGTACCGCCAGCGGTTCGGTGACGTCGGTGGCCTTCAGCATGACGCCGGCGCGCGAGTTGCGGCGGAGTTGCTTGCCCACCAGGTCGTCGAGGTTCTCGACGCCGGACTGGTCGGCGAAAGCCAGCGAGACGCGCTTCATCTCGATATCGGCAGGGGTCAGCACGGCGCCGGCCTTCAGCGAGGCGGCGAGGTGCGGGACTTCAACCAGGAGGTCGATGCTCCCTGAGACATCGACCGGCAGTTCCATGCCGGCAACCTGGAAGCGGGCGGAAAAATTCGCCGCACCCGGCTGGTAGCGCAGCGCCACCAGCGTCACCGGCGTGTCGACGGCTTCCGCATTGTAGCTGAGCGCCGGATTCTCGAAGCGGGTACGGAGTTCGGCCCCCGCCGGCAGCAGGCCACGGACCGCAAGGTCGGCCGAGATGAGGCTGGACAGGGTCGTCGCATCGACCACGGTGGCGCGGCGTTCGACCCGGACGCTCAACAGGCCATCCTGGGTATAGTCGGTGAGCCCGGCCTTGGCGGCCGCGGCGCGCACCGCCGCGAGGCTGACGATGCCGGTGGTGCCGGGGGCCGGGGCACGGAACAGGGCGCGCTCGGCCAGGAGGCCCGCATCCTCGAACATGTCGCCGATGGTGATGACCGGGCGGTTGACCGAGACTTCCGCCTTGAGCGCGGGCGCCGCGAGCGCGGTGGAGCCGGCGAGGAGGGAGAACAGGGCAGGGAGGATGAACTTGTGCATCTGGCTTCTCCCGATCAGCGCAGCTGGCTGGCCGACTGCATCATCTCGTCTGCGCCGGAGATGACGCGGGCGTTCATCTCGTAGGCGCGCTGAGCGGCAATCAGGTCGGCGATTTCGGTGACGGAGTTGACGTTGCTGGCTTCGAGATATTCCTGCAGCAGGTCGCCCATGCCATCCTGGTTGGGCGTTCCCACCTGGGCCGGGCCGCTCGAAGCGGTTTCGACGAACAGGTTGTTGCCGGCCGAAGCGAGGCCCGCCTTGTTGACGAAGCGCGCCAGCTGCAGCTGCCCGACAGTGGTCGGGGTGGTGTCGTTGTTGAGGAACACCTCGACCGTGCCGTCGGGGCTGATCGACACCGAGTTGGCGTTGCCGGGAATGGTGATGCCGGGCTGGATCTCGTAGCCGTCGACATTGACCAGTTGCCCCGACGGGCTGCGCTCGAACGAGCCGTCGCGGGTATAGCCGGTGCGGCCGTCGGGCATCTGTACGACGAAGAAGCCTTCGCCGCGGATGGCGACGTCGAGTTCCTTCTCGGTCGGCGCCACGGTGCCCTGGCTCATGACGCGCGGCGTCGCCGCGGTGCGCACGCCCGAGCCGATTTCGATGCCGACCGGCGCCATGGTGCCGGCTTCCGACGTGGTGCTGCCGGCCTGGCGCTGCACCTGGTAGAGCAGATCCTGAAACTCGGCGCGCGCCCGCTTGTAGCCGGTCGTGCGCATGTTGGCGATGTTGTTGGAAATGACTTCGACGTTGCGTTCCTGAGCGGCCATGCCGGTCGAAGCGATGTAGAGGGCTTTCATCTTGTCTGCTCCGATCAGCCGTTGAGGTTGCCGAGTTTCTGGATCGCCGTGCGGCGCTGGTCGTCCTGTTTGGAGATCAGCGAGGCGACGCTTTCGTAGGCGCGCTGCACGCGGATCATTTCGGTCATCTCGCCGACGCCGTTGACGTTGGATTTTTCGATCGAGCCCTGCAGCACGCGGGTCTGGGTGGCTTCCACGGGGTTCGAGCCGGCCCAGAGGTTGCTGCCCTCGCGGGTCGTCGACTGCGGGTCGTCGAACTCGACGACGCGGAGGCGGCCCTTCTGCCCGGCGCTGGAAGAAACGGTCCCGTCCTCGCCGATCATGATGTCGGTCTCGCCGGCGGCGAACTGGATCGGGCCGCCATTGCCGAGCACCGGGTTGCCGTTGAGGTCGACCAGCGTGCCGGAGGTATCGATGGCGAGCGAGCCGGACCGGGTGTAGCGCTCGCCGGCCGCGGTCTCGACGGCGAGGAAGCCGTCGCCCTGCAGCGCCACATCGAGCGGGTTGCCGGTGTCGACCAGGGAACCGCCGGTCATGTCGTGGATGGTGGTCCAGTCGTCGGTATAGCTGAGGGGCTGGTCCAGGGTCGGAAAGTCGCGATCCCGGGCGACGGGCATCAGGTACTCCCCGAACAGCAGCTGTTCGGATTTGAAGCCGGTGGTGTTGATGTTGGCGATGTTGTTCGCCACCACGTCCATCTGCCGCTGCAAGGCGATCTGCCGCGACAATCCGATGAGCTGCGCATTTTCCATGGCGCCAAAGTCCCCGTTAAGTCCCCGAGCCGTCCGACCTCCCCAGGCCGTCAGGCTCGGCATTAACAGTGCAGCAACCATGCCAAGTCGTGATATCGAGCAAAATCAATGCGTTATATGTTGTGGCGAGTAGGCAAGCCGCGCCGGTCGGCAGGAGGCGTGGCAAAAACTGCCCGGCAATTTGTGCCGGGCTGATGCAGTTCGTAACCAATCGTTAACCCTCGGGCGATTAGCTCGATCCGCAGCGGAATCGTCCGGCAGGGCAGGGGTTTGGGGCATGACGGCTGAAGCCGATATCGAGGGTGGCGAAGTTGCCGCGCCTGCGAAGAAGAAGCTGCCGATCATGCTGATCGCCATGGTCGCGGCGGTGGTGGTGCTGCTCGGTGGCGGCGCCGCGGCCTACTTCCTGCTGTTTTCAGGTCCGAAGCCCGACGAGGCGAGTCTCGCAGCCGTGCCCGAGACCTTCATCTTCAACCTGCCGACCATGACGGTGAACCTGCGCGGCGAGGGCGAGCGCGAGCAGTTCATGAAGCTCACCGTGGCGCTCGAAGTCGCCAATGAAGAGGTGATGACCGAGATCCAGCCGCGCATGGCCAAGGTGGTCGATGCGTTCCAGGTCTATCTGCGCGAGCTGCGCAAGAGCGACCTCGAGGGCTCGGCCGGCATCTACCGGTTGAAGGAAGAGCTGCGCCGCCGGGTCAATATCGCGATCTTCCCGGCGCAGGTGGACTCGATCCTGTTCAAGGAAATCCTGGTGCAGTGATGGCTGGTCCCGGCGAACAGGACAAACTGAGCGACGAATGGGGGCTGGATCCGGCCAGCAACGGCACGTCCACGCCGGTGACGCAGGGCGCCGAGGACAATATGGGTGCCGAGTGGGCGGCGATGCTCGAGGCCGACGGCGCCGAAGCGGGCGCCGCCGACCGGGTGCTGAACCAGGACGAGATCGACAGCCTGCTCGGCTTCGATCCCAATGCCGGCGGCGGCGCCGAACTCACCGGCGTCCAGGCGCTGATCAACTCGGCGCTCGTCTCGTACGAGCGCCTGCCGATGCTCGAAATCGTCTTCGACCGGCTGGTCCGGCTGGCGACGACTTCGCTGCGCAATTTCACCTCCGACAATGTCGAAGTGGCGCTCAACTCGATCTCGTCGGTGCGCTTCGGCGACTATCTCAACTCCATCCCGCTGCCGGCCATCCTGTCGGTGATCAAGGCCGAGGAGTGGGAGAATTACGGGCTCTTAACCGTCGACTCCTCGCTGATCTACTCGATGATCGACGTGCTGCTGGGTGGCCGCCGGGTCGGCGGGCAGATCCGCGTCGAGGGGCGGCCCTACACCACCATCGAGATGGCGCTGGCCCGCCGGATGATTGAAGTGATCCTCGAGGACACGCACCGCGCCTTCGAGCCGGTGACCGAAGTGAACTTCCGGGTCGAGCGGCTGGAGACCAACCCGCGCTTTGCCGCCATCTCGCGCCCGGCCAATGCGGCGATCCTGATCGAGCTGAGGATCGAGATGGACGATCGCGGCGGCAAGATCGAAATTCTGCTACCCTACGCGACGATCGAGCCGATCCGCGAGCAGCTGCTGCAGATGTATATGGGCGAGAAGTTCGGTCGTGACCCGATCTGGGAAGGCCACCTCGCCACCGAAATCTTCGCTGCCGACATCGAGGTCGACGCGATCCTGCATGAGATGGACCTGCCGCTCAGCCGGGTGCTGTCGATGCAGCCGGGCGACACGGTGATGTTCGACCGCACGCCGAGCGACCCGATTGGGCTCAGATGCGGCAATGTCGACCTCACCGAGGCGATCATGGGGCATATCGGCAACCACGTGTCGGTGCGGGTGTCGCGCCCGCTGAACGCGCCGAAGGTAACGATGGCGGCCTTCGAAGCCATCGATGAAAACAAGCAGGAGGGCCGCTGATGTTCGGTTTGCCGTTGGGAAATCGTGATCGAAACGCTGGTTGCGATTTTGCTCGCCACGACAATTGGCTATTGTGTGATCCTCAACCAGCGCTTGAAGCGGTTGCATGCCGATCGGGGGGAGCTGAAGCAGATGGTCGCCGACCTGGTGCAGGCCACCGGTCTCGCCAACGCGGCGATCCAGGAGCTGAAGCATACGGCGCAGGAAGCCGAGACGGTGCTCGAGACGCGGTTGGGCGAGGCCGAGCGCTTCGGCGTCGAGCTCGCCAACCACGTCAATGCCGGCCAGCAGATCATGGACCGGCTGGCCCGGATCACCAGCGCGGCACGCGGCACGCAGCCGTTCGATGATCGGCTGGATGAGCCAAACAAGGTGCAGTCGGCGCTGCAGCAGCTTTCGATGCGCCCGCGCATCCGGGGTAACGCTGCCTGATGAAAACCCCGCGCCTGCTCCCGGTCGTCATCGCTGCCGCCACTGCGCTGCTGCTCTTGAAGGGCATCGGGCTGGTGACGACGGGCGGCTACGTGCTGACCGGTACGGGCAGCGCGGTGGCGGCAGGCGGAGGCGGAGGCGGCGGTAAGCCGACCGCCGAGAAGAGCGAAGCGGCGGGTGCGACCGATCCGACCATGGCGCTGCCGCCCGATACGACGATGGCCGATACCAGCCCGACGCTCGCCGACAAGTCGCCGGTGCTGCCGCTGGGGACAGAAGAGGCAGCGGCAGGCAAGGGCGGCGTTGAATCCGCGGCAGCCGAGGGGGCGGGACCGGCGGAGGACGGGACGGAAACGGCAGCCGAGGCGCCGGCGCCGGAGCCGACCGAGGTTGGGTGCGCTGGCGCGCCGGCGGCCGCTGCAAGCGCCGAGGCGTCGTCCGCGGAAGCCAAGCCGCTGGCCGGTTGTCCGCCACTGGTCAACGCCAATGGCGACGCCTTGCCGATGGAACTGAATAGCGCCGGCGTGCTGGCCCCGGTGGAGGGCGAGGGCGGCAGTGAGGCCGAATTGCTTGGCCGGCTCGGCGAGCGCCGCGATTCGCTCGATGCGCGCGAGAAGGAACTCGAGATGCGCCTGGCGCTGGTCGAGGCGGCGGAGAAGCGGCTCGACGAGCGTACCGCGACGCTGAAGGCGATCGAGGCCAGGATCAATGCGCTGGTCGACGAAAAGAAGGCATCCGAGAACGAGCAGTTTGCCTCGATCGTCGCCATGTACGAGACGATGAAGCCCAAGGAAGCGGCCACCATCTTCAACCAACTCGATATGGCGGTGCTGATGCGGGTGGCAAAGGCGATGAACCCGCGCAAGATGGCGCCGGTGCTCGCCAAAATGGACCCGCTGAAGGCCAAATCGCTGACCGCGGGCCTTGCCACCGAGCAGCCCGAACCCTCGCTCGATGTGCCGGTCGAGGACCTCGCCAGCCTACCGCAGATCGTCGGCCAGTAATCCCGCCGTAGCCGCCACTTCCTCTGGGCATTTCGCCGTTTCGTTGAATTGGCGAAATGCCCTAACTATTTGATTGGTCGCGCTTTCGAACCGGAAAAGTCTGCACCTTTTCCAGAAAACGCTCTGATGTTTCTCGCGGTGCCGGTTAGGCCGCCGTTAAGCCCGTCTGCCTATGCTCGCCGCACCAGAAGAGTGTAGGGCAGGCAGAAGCCGGCATGACATCACGGGTCGCATATCGGCGAGGGGCGTTGGCGTTCCCGTGGCGCCTGGTTGCTGTGGCGTTGCTCATCGCCTGCAGCCTGTGGCCCAATCTCGCCTCGGCACAGGAAAAGGCGCAGATCTTCGCCACGCCCGAGAATGGCTTCGGGCGGCTGGTCATCGCCTTTCCCGAGCGGATGGACCTGCCCAAGTACAAGGTGAAGTACGAGAACGGGGTGCTGGCGATCGAGTTCGAGCAGCCGATCTCGATCCTGTTGCCAGATATCGCCCTCGCCATGCCTGAATACGCCACCATCGCGCGGGTCGATCCGGACCAGCGCGGCATCCGCATCGGGCTGAGGACCACCTTCAACATCAATCGCATGGATGCGGGCGAAAAACTCTATATCGACCTCTTGCCGACCAGTTGGGTCGGCCTGCCGCCGGCGCTCCCCCCCGAAGTGGTGAAGGCGCTCGCCGATCGCTCCGAAAAGCTCGCCAAGATCGCCGAGCTGAAGCGCAAGCAAGAAGAGGCCAAGGCGCTGCAGCCGGTGGCCACGGTGCGCGTCGGCCGCAACCCGACGTTCCTGCGCATCCAGTTCGACTGGAACGTCGATACCAAGGCCAGGTTCGCGCTGCAGGGCGCCAAGGGAACCCTCGGTTTCGACTGGCCGGTCCCGATTGATCTCTATGCGTTGAAGGCGGATCTGCCGCCTGAGTTCAAGGGCGCCAGAAATGCCGTCAGCCCAGCCGGTTCGGCGGTCGATTTCACCGTCGCTGAGGGCGTGGTGCCACGCTTTTATGAGCTGTCGCCGCGGCAATTCGTGGTCGACGTGGATATCGCGCCGGAAGAGGGCCTGAAGGCTGCGCTGGCGGCCGAGGAAAAGGCCAAGCAGGCGCGGCTCGACCTCGAGGTCGCCGCGGCCGAGCAGGAGCAGCGCCGTGCCGCGCGGCTCGGGCTGGAGAGCGGGAACGATGATACGGCAGAGCTCTATCCGGCGACCCGTGGCGTGGTGATGCCGACGGTGACCACGGTGGGCAAGACCGTGCGCATCGCTTTCCCGTTCGATGCCGATACGCCGGCCGCGGTGTTCCGGCGCGGCGATACCGTGTGGATGGTGTTCGACACGCCGCAATCGGTGGTGGCGCCGCCGCCATCCGATGCGCTCGCCAGCGTTGCCAGCAATTTCGAGATGGTGGCCGCCGGCGAGACCAAGGTGGTCCGCATGGACCTGTCGGCCGACCGGCTGGCGACGCTGGGGTCGGAAGGGCGAGCCTGGGTGCTGTCGCTCGGCGATGCGCTGCTCAGCGCCACCGAACCGATGACGCTCGACCGCGAGCGCGACGAGAACGGCCGCTTCGAAATGACCGCCAATATCGAGCGGCCGGGCAAGGTGCACGTACTGCGTGATCCCGTCGTCGGCGATAGCCTGCGGGTGGTGACGGTGATGCCGCCGGCGCGCGGCCTGACCCGCAACCTGCAGTTCGTCGATTTCGATGCGCTGCGCTCCGCCCATGGCCTCGTGATCAAGCCGCGCAATGACAGCCTCGATGTCGAGGTGTCGGACAAGGTCGCGGTGATTTCGGCCGAGGGCGGTCTGACGCTGTCGACGCTCGAGACGTCGCGTAAGCTCGATGCCGGCAATTCGCCGGAGTTCCGGCAGAGCTACCTCGATCTTGGGGTGTGGCGCGAGGACAACCCGGAAAAGTTCACCGCCCGCAAGGAAGAGACGATGGCGCGGGCGGCGGCGGCGGAAAGGCAGTTGCGTGACGCAGCCCGGCTCGACCTGGCGCAGCTCTACGTTGCCAACGAGCTGTCCTATGAAGCGATCGGCGTGCTCGGCATCCTCGACGAAGAGCTGAAGAACGAGGACCTGCGCAAGAAGACCAGGCTCGTCCGCGCCATTGCCGATACGCTGGCCGGGCGCTGGCGCGACGCGCTGATGACGCTCAATGGCGGCACATTCCCCGAAGAAAGCGACGCGCTGATGTGGCGGACCATCGCCCGCACCGATAGCGGGGATTTCCGCGGCGCGCGGCTCGATGCCATCGCCGCCGAAGGCGTCGTCGCGACCTACCCGACCTGGGTTCAGACCAAGTTCCTGTTCGCGGCGCTGCGTTCGGCGGTCGAGACCAACGATGCCCAGATGGCGCTGCGCTTGCTGGGCGAGGTGGATTTCCCCAAACTCGACCCGGAACAGACCAGCTATTTCCAGCTGATGCAGGGGCGGGTGGCCGAACTCGAAGGACGCGACAAGGATGCGGTCGACACCTATGGTCAGGTGATCGCTTACGACTTCCGTCCAACCCGGGCCGAGGCGGTGTACCGCACGCTGCTGCTGCTGCGCAAAGCCGGCAAGGTCGACCTCGCCAAGGCCACAGACACGCTCTCGGCTGAAGCGCTGATGTGGCGCGGCACGGCGCTCGAGGCCGATATGCAGAAGCTGTTGGCCGAGCTCTACTTCGCCAACCACGACTATCGCGACGGGTTCGACGCGGTGAAGCAGGCCGCCGCCAGCTTCCCCGAAAGCGAATCCACCGACATGCTGCTCGCCGAAGCGCAGTCGACGTTCGAGGACCTTTACCTCAACGGCGCTGCCGACAACCTGAGCGATCTCGATGCGCTGTCGCTTTACTACGATTTCCGCCAGCTCACCCCGCCGGGGACGCGTGGCGACGAAATGATCCGCAACCTGGCGCGCCGATTGGTCAAGGTCGACCTCCTCACCCAGGCGGCGGACCTGCTCGAATACCAGATCGACAGCCGCCTAACCGGCGTGGCGCAATCGCAGGTGGCGGCCGACCTGGCGCTGATCCGCATCGCCGACCGCAACCCGGAAGGGGCGCTGCGGGCGCTCAACCGGACCCGGCTGGCCGACCTGCCGCCGCAGCTCGAACGGCAACGCCGTATCCTCGAGTCGCGTGCGCTGATCGATGCCGGCCGGCAGGAGCTGGCGCTCGACCTGATCTCGAAACTGACCGGCAAGGATGCCGATATCCTGAGGATCGACGGCTACTGGAAGTCGAAGAACTACGCCATGGCGTCGGAGCTGCTCGAAATTCTCAACGCGCCGACCAACGGCAAGCTGTCGCAACCGGCGCGGATGAGCGTGGTGAAGGCAGCAGTGGGCTTCGTTCTGGCGGGCGATGCGCTGGGCCTGTCGCGCATCCGCTCGAAGTTCTCCGAGCAGATGGCGAATTCGGCGGAATGGCCGCTGTTCGAATACGTGACCCGCGACATCGCCCCGCAATCGGTGGAATTCCGCAAGGTGGCGCGCGAAGTGGCGAGCGCGGATTCGCTCGATGCGTTCCTCGCGTCGTATCGCGAACTCTATGGCAGCGCCCAGATGGTGCCGGACAAGTCGGTGCCGGGGGCGGCTTAGGCTTGCCCTTGCCGCTTGTGGCTGCGGACCCCCACCCCTGTCCCCTCCCCGCAAGGGGGAGGGTGACCCTTACGCTGGCATTGCGGTTCTTTCGTCTCCCTCCCCCTTGCGGGGAGGGATTAAGGGTGGGGGGCAGCCCGCGCCGGCTGTTGCGTAATACGATCGGCCTGAAGACAAGCCGCTCTACGCACTCACAAAACTTCGGATCAGTGAGCCGGCGACCAGGTTCCAGCCGTCGACGAGGACGAAGAAGATCAGCTTGAACGGCAGCGAGATCACCACCGGCGGCAGCATCATCATGCCCATCGACATCAGCACCGACGCCACCACCATGTCGATGATGACGAAGGGCAGGAAGAGCAGGAAGCCGATCTCGAAGGCGCGCCGCAGCTCTGAAATCATGAAGGCCGGGATCAGCACCTGCAGCGGGATGGCCGTCCGATCGGCCGGCGGCGGGGTCGACGACATGTCGAAGAACAGCTGCAGGTCGACGGGCCGGACGTTGGCCGCCATGAAATCGTGCACCGGCCCCGAGGCGCGGGTGAAGGCTTCTTCGATCTGGATCTGACCCGCGATCAGCGGCGCGATGCCGTTGTCGTAGCTCTGCTGCAGCGTCGGGCCCATGACGAAGAGGGTGAGGAACAGCGCGAGGCTGACCATCACCGAGTTCGGCGGCGCGGTCTGAAGGCCAAGGGCGGTGCGCAGCAGCGACAGCACCACGACCATGCGGGTGAAGCTCGTCACCATGACGAGGATCGACGGCGCGAGGGAGAGCAGGGTGATCAGTCCGACGAGCTGCACGGCCCGTTCGGTGATCGTCGCGTCGTTGCCGAAATCGATCGAGATGTCCTGGCCGAAGGCAAGGCCCGGCAGGATCAGCGCCGCCAGAAATGCCAGTAGCGTCAGAACCCGCCGAAGGACGGGCCGGGGGTTAGCGGCTGTCCGCCTTGGGTTCGTCCCCGAGATTGCGTTGAGCGCCAAGCGCAGCCCGCCCGTTATCCTTGCCTGCGGGCGTTGTAGCTGAGTTGGCTTTGCCGCGGCCGGAGTTATCCCCAGTCATCGACGGCAGCGGGATCACCGCGGGCTCCATGGTGCTCACCGGGCGCAGCAGCCCGGTATGGCGGAGCGAGGTGGATTTGCGTGCGCCGGGCCGCACGAATTCGCGCAACCGGTCGATCTCGGATGTGCTGAGGGTCGGGGTAGCCGGCGGCGGCACTTCCTGCTCGACGCTGCGGCGGCTTGGCATGGGCGGGCGTTCCACCGGGATGCCGGTCTCGACGACGACATCCTGCGGGCCGCCGGTGAGGATCAGGTGCTCGACATTGTCGCGCCGGACGATCAGCAACTGGCGCTTGGCGTCGACCTGCATGTGGTCGATGACGCTGAGCCGGCGGTTGCGGCCGCGGCCGACGACGGTGGTGCTGCGGGTCAGCAGCTTCAGCCCCCACAGGCCGAGCACGATCAGCACCAATACGATGCCCAGTGCGAGCACCGAGGTGACGATGGTCCCGGCCGACTTGCCCAACAAACTGGTCATGAATTGCATCGCCGCGCACTCCCTAGACGCTCGGGGGTGGCCATCCGAACGCAAATCAGTGGAACTTATTGCCGAGTAATGCGCCCAGATTATGCAAAATGCGAGACAACTCGCCGTGCAGGGCCACGTGGTTAATGTCTCGTTAACGCTTGCTAGGCAGGATTTGCCCAGTTCCTCAGGGGATTCTGGACCCGCCTCACCATGAAACTAGGTTTGCTCGACGCCATTGGCGAGAAGATGCGCTGGCACCAGACGCGCCAGACCTTGCTCGCCGAGAATGTCGCCAATGCCGATACGCCCGGCTATCGCGGTCGCGACCTCAAGGCCTATGGCTTCGAGGAGCAAATGCGGAACCTGTCGACGACGAAGATTGCGACCGTGACGACGCAGCCGGGGCACATCGCAATCTCCGGCACCGACGCCGACGGGTTCGGCGCGCGCACCATGAACAGCTTCGAGATCACCCCGGAAGGCAACGGCGTCACGCTCGAAGACGAGATGATGAAGGTTGCCGGCAACCAGATGGATTACCAGGCGATCACTGCGCTCTACACGCGCTCGGTCAAGCTGATCAAAACCGCCCTTGGCAAGCAGGCATAAGCGATGAACGACTTTCTTTCGTCCCTGAAGATCGCGGCGACGGGCCTGCATGCCCAATCCGCCCGCATGCGGGTGATCGCCGAGAACCTCGCCAACGCCGAATTCCGCCGGCAAGACGCCGGGGGAAGACCCGTATCGGCGTAAGATCCCGACCTTCAAGGCGGTGATGGACAATGAGCTCGGCGCCACCAAGGTGGAGATCGGGCGCATCGCTTACGACCAGTCGGATTTCACCTCGCGGTTCGAACCCGGGCACCCGGCGGCCGACGCCACCGGCTATGTGCGCTACCCCAACGTCAACTCGCTGATCGAGACGATGGATATGCGCGAGGCGCAGCGCAGCTACGAGGCGAACCTCAACGTCGTCACCGTCACCCGGCAGATGCTGGGTTCCACCCTCGACATCCTGCGCGGCTGACGCGCTTTCTCCAGGAACACTTCATGGCTCTCCCGATCAACGCTGCCACTGCGGCCTACTCGAATGCCGCCAAACTCCTGGGGCAGGCGCAGAAGCCACAGCTCAACCAGGTCGCCGATCTCGGCGGTGGGCAGGACTTCGCCAAAATGCTCGGCCAGGCCGTGCAGGGCGTGGTCGATAGCGGCAAGGTTGCCGACACCAAGGCGATGGACATGGTCAACGGCCGCGGCGACATGGTCGACGTGGTCACCGCCATCAGCCAGACCGAGCTTGCCATGGACACCATGGTGACGGTGCGCGACCGGGTGATCTCGGCTTATGAGGAAATCATGCGGATGCCGATCTGACGGTTCGCGACTCGCGTTATCGTGTAGCCGGCAGGGCCGCTCATGAACCACTCTCCCCCACCCACCGATGTCATCCCGGCGAAAGCTGGGACCCTTCCGGCGAGGGCCTTGCCCTCGTCCGGCACCGCCAGCACCAGAGGCAAGTTGGGTCCCAGCTCTCGCCGGGATGACATCGAGTTTGGGGTGAGCGAGTGGGGCATTCCTGAGGCCACGCCATGACCGGCGCCGCCATCCTCGATCTCGCCCGCGAAGGCATCTGGGTAATGATCCTCGTTGCCGCGCCGATGATGATCGTCGGGCTGGTGGTGGGCGTGGTGATCGCGCTGTTCCAGGCGCTGACGCAGATCCAGGAAATGACGCTGGTGTTCGTGCCCAAGATCCTCGCGATCTTCGTCACCATGCTGCTGGCGCTGCCGTTCATGGGGGCGATCCTGGGTGGCTACATGACCAAGCTCGCCGACATGATCATCACCGGCGGCTGACCATGGTCTCGCTCAACTGGCTGCCGGAGACAGCCTATTTCTACTTGCTGATCTTTGCGCGCGTCGGCGCCATGCTGATGCTGATCCCGGCGCTGGGCGAGACCGTTATCCCGGCCCGCATGCGCCTCAGTTTCGCGCTGGTCTTTGCGGCAGTGCTCTATCCGGTCGTTTCGCCGCAGCTGCCAGCGCTCGCCACCAACCTGCCCGAGATCGTGGTGGTGGTGCTGCACGAGGTGATGGTCGGGCTCATCCTCGGCGCCATCGCCCGGCTGGCGGTTTCCGGCACCCAGACCGCCGGCGCGGTCATCGCCTCGTCCTCAGGGCTCTCGGTGGCGCAGGCGGCCGACCCGACCAATGGCGGGGTGCAGGGCGCGCTGATCGGCGCTTTCCTCAGCTTCCTCGGCATCGCGCTGATCTTTGCCACCAACCTCCACCACGTGGCGCTGTCGGCGATCTACGACAGCTACATGATCTTCACGCCCAAGGAGCCGCTGATGTTCGGCGACACGGCCCAGACGGTGGTGGATACGGTTGCTGGCGCCTTCGTCATCGGCGTGCAGATGTCGGCGCCGTTCATCGTGTTCGGCCTCGTATTCAACCTGGGGATGGGTATTCTCAGCCGGCTGATGCCGCAGTTGCAGGTGTTCTTCATCGCCATGCCGGTGACGGTAGGGGTCGGGCTGATCCTCATGGCGCTGCTGCTGACGATGATGATGGCGCTTTACCTCACGCATTTCGAGGGCGTGCTCGCCATGTTGCGTGGCGTTCGCTGATGCGCGTCGCGATCTTTCAGAATAGCTCTGTGCGGCTTAGCTCGTTGTTTTCACGCATGTCCTTGTCCCCAGGCCCGTACCCACTTTCGGGACACATGCTGTAAATGAGCGACGAGGCCCCGGAACAGTCATCAAAAACCGAAGACCCCTCGGAAAAAAAGCTCCGCGACGCGCATGAAAAGGGCGACGTGGTGAAGAGCCAGGAGGTCAACACCTGGTTCATCCTTTCGGGTTCGGCGCTGGTGTTCGCCATGATGGCGGGCCCGACCAGCGCCGGCCTCGTCGAACAGCTGAAGGTGCTGCTCGGCAATGCCGAAAAGTTCGAGGTCGGCAGCCAGGCGCTGACCGCGTTCTGGAGCGGCCTCGCCGGCTCGATCCTCCTGGTGGGGATCCTGCCCTCGATCGTTCTCGCCGCCTTCGGCATCGCCGCCAACCTGGTGCAGCATCGGCCGCTGCTGTCGCTCGATCCGATCAAGCCGAAATTCTCCAAGGTCAACCCGATCGAAGGCGCCAAGCGCCTGTTCTCGTCCGAGGCGCTGGTCAACTTCGCCAAGGGGCTGATCAAGCTGGTGGTGGTCTCGGCGGCGCTGTGGTTCGTGCTGGCGCCCAAGATCGACAGCCTCGAAATGATGATCCAGCTCGAGCCGGCGATGATCGCCACCGAGTTCATGGACCTGAGCCTCAACATTTTTGGCGCGGTGCTGGCGGTGGTCACCATCATTGCCATTGCCGACTACGTCTACCAGCGCAACCGCTGGTGGAACCGGCTGAAGATGACGGTGCAGGAAACCCGTGACGAGTATAAGCAGCAGGAAGGCGACCCCAAGGTAAAAGGCCGGATCCGGCAGGTGCGCATGGAGCGCAGCCGCAAGCGCATGATGGCGGCGGTGCCCGAGGCTACGGTGGTGATCACCAACCCGACCCACTTCGCCGTGGCGCTGAAGTACGATCGCGACATGGGCGCGCCGCAATGCGTCGCCAAGGGCGCCGACGCCATCGCGCTGCGCATCCGCGAACTGGCCAAAGAGCACAACGTGCCGATCGTCGAAAACCCGCCGCTGGCCCGCGCGCTCTATGCCAGCGTCGATATCGACCAGACCATCCCGACCGAACATTTCAGGGCCGTCGCCGAAGTCATCGGCTTCGTGATGCGGCTGAAGCAGAAAAGCGGGTGGAAGGCGGGTTAGGGCCAAACCCAAGGGGCTGCGAAGTGGGGACACCCACCGGCGTCATCCCCGCGAAAGCGGGGACCTCCGTTTGCGATGGCGCCGTGGGCAAGAAAACAGAAGTCCGCTTTCGCGGGAATGACCCTGTGGCTGGCGGCAGGGGCGGTGTCCCACCTCTGCCATGCCCCTCACAAATCCACCCCGCGCGACGGGGATAACGCCATTGCGGCTACCCAACCGACTTATGCCTTTGCTAGACCTTGAGGAGGCCAATTCGGCGTGATTTTCCCCGGGGCACCACCTGCGCATGGCACCTCTGCCGCTCGACGAGGATAACTATCCCAACCCGCTGCTGAACCGCGGGCGCAGCAGCGCCGGGCTGTGGCGCGTGGTGGCGCTGGCGGCGTTCTTCATTGCGGGCGCGGTGCTGCTCGCCACCATGGGCGACCGCATCCCGGCCGACCTGATTCTGGTGTTTCTCGGGTTGCTCGCCGTGGTTGGCGTGTTCTGCCTGTTCGCCGTCGCTGCCGGCCTGTTCCGCTTCTCGGCCAGCGAGGATACCCAGACGCTCAGCCGCGCCGTGGTCGACAGCCTGCCGTTCGGCGCGCTGGTCACCGACCGTGAAGGCAAGATCAGCTACGTCAACGCGCATTACGGCGAATTCGCCGGCGGGGTGACGGATGGGGTGCCGGTGTCGGTGCCGCGGCTGTTTGCCGGTGAGCCCGAGGCATCCGAGGCGGTGTACCGGCTGGCGCGCGCCGCGCGCGACGGCCGGCCGGCGATCGAGGATATCCGCATTATCGGCGGGCTCGGCGGTTCGGTCGGCGGCTCGACCAAGCCGTTCTGGTACCGGGTGGGCGTGCGCGCCCTGCCGACCATCGACGAGGGCGGCAAGCCTTTGGTGCTGTGGACCGTCGAGGACATCACGCGCGACCGCGAGCGGCAGGACAATGCCTTCCTCGAGCTGCAGCGCGCCATCGACTATCTCGACCACGCGCCGGCCGGGTTCTTTTCCGCCGATGCGCAGGGCAGGGTGCAGTACCTCAACTCGACCCTCGCCGACTGGCTCGGCTACGACCTCGCCGAGTTCGAATCCACCGCCATCAAGCTCAGCGAGATCGTGCGCGGCGATGGCGCGAGTCTCTTGATGCGCGGCCGCTCCGACGGCGAAATCCGCACCGAGATCATCGATATCGACCTGGTGCGCCGCAACGGCACCAGTTTCCCGGTGCGCCTGATGCACCGCGCCGCCCGCCTCGCCGATGGCGAATTGGGCGAGACCCGCACGCTGGTGCTCGATCGCCGGCAGGGCGCCGATAAGGAAGAAGCGCTGCGCGCCTCGGAAGTCCGCTTCTCGCGCTTTTTCAACGACACGCCGTTCGCCATCGCGACGCTCGACAAATCCGGCCGCATCATCCGCACCAACGCGCCGTTCAGCCGGATTTTCGATTGGGCCGGTGGCGAGCAGTCAATCGACATGCAGCCGATGGCGGACCTGCTCGCCGAGGGCAATCGCGAGGCTTTCGCGCGGGCGATCGACGCGGCGCTGGCCAGCCGCTCGGAGATCGAGCCGGTGGATGCGACGCTGACCCGCGGCAGCGACCATGCGGTGCGCCTCTATGTTTCAAGCTCCGAGGAAGCCGAGGGCGCGGCCGAGCGCATCAACGTCTACGCGCTCGACATGAGCGAGCAGCGCAAGCTCGAGGCGCAGTTCGCGCAAGGCCAGAAGATGCAGGCGGTGGGCCAATTGGCCGGCGGCGTGGCGCACGATTTCAACAACGTGCTGACCGCCATTATCGGCTTTGCCGACCTGCTGTTGCTCAAGCACAAGCCGGGCGATCCGTCTTTCGCCGACCTGATGTCGATCAAGAACAGCGCCAACCGCGCGGCCGGCCTGACCCGGCAGCTGCTGGCGTTCTCGCGCCGGCAGACGCTCAGGCCACAGGTGCTCGAGGTGCCGGGGCATCTCGACGACCTCACGGTGCTGCTGAAGCGCCTGATCGGCGAGCAGATCACCCTCGGCGTCGAGCATGCCGCCACCGTCTGGCCGGTCAAGGCCGACCTGGTGCAACTCGAGCAGGTGGTGGTCAACCTCGTGGTCAATGCCCGCGACGCCATGCCGAATGGTGGCACCATCACACTGAGGACCGGCAACGTCTCCGAACAGGAGTCGCAGGGCTATGCCTATCGCGGCATGCCGGCGGCGGATTATGTGCTGATCGAAGTCGAGGATACCGGCACCGGCATGCCGCCGGAAATCCTCGAGAAGATTTTTGAGCCGTTCTTTTCCACCAAGGAGCTCGGCAAGGGCACCGGCCTCGGGCTCTCGACCGTCTACGGCATCGTCAAGCAATCGGCGGGCTACATCTATACGGATTCCGTGGTCGGGCAGGGCACCACCTTCCGTATCTTCCTGCCGCGCTACGTCCCCATCGAGGGCGAAGCGCCGGTCAAGCAGGTCGCCGCGCCGGTGAAGGATCTCACCGGGCACGAGCGCATCCTGATCGTTGAGGATGAGGACAGTGTGCGGGCGTTCTCGGCCCGGGCGCTGCGGACCACCGGCTATGAGGTGTTCGAGGCCGATAGCGGCGATGAGGCGCTCGATGTGCTGGAAGAGCTCGATTACAAGATCGACCTGATGATCTCGGATGTGGTGATGCCCGAGATGGATGGGCCGACACTGCTCACCAAGGTGCGCCAGCACATGCCCGATCTCAAGGTGATCTTCGTTTCCGGCTATGCCGAAGAGAATGTCCGGCAGGATATCGCCGACAACCAGAGCGTCGAGTTCCTGCCCAAGCCCTATTCGCTCGACCAGATCAACTCCAAGGTGAAGGATGTGCTCGGCAAGATCGAGCAGGGCGTGGAATAGCTCCGCGGTAGCGTTTCGGCGCCGGCAGGCCTATATGCCTGCCATGGATACCAGCCTCCCCAAGATCGAACAGTTCCTCACCGCCCTCGACAGCGCCGTCGCCGATGGCAGCTTCGTGCGCCTCTCGCTGCGTTTGCCGTTCGGCGCCGACGAGACGCTGAAGAGCGTTGACGTCAAGCCTGCGACCATTCGTGAGCAGCTGAAGCTGAGTTTTACCTTCCACCACCAGAACTCGCGATCTCACGCAGAACCACCCGCCAGCTGGCGCAATCGGCCAGCTGAGGCGGCTGCTGCAGAAGGATTTTCACCAGGGTTTTCTGTTCACCACCCGCCTCGACCTGCAGTTTGACAGCCAGGGCAAGTCCCCGCGCCTGAAGCAGACCGAGCCGACCAGCAAGGCGCCCGCCTCGCTGTCGCATGATCGCGCCAAGGCCCGCCCGATCCCGGCGGCCGGCAAGGCCTGGCTTGCCGAGCTGGGCGTCACCGGTGCCGACGGCCAGGTGCTGAAGGCGTCAGGCGACAAGTTCCGGCAGATCAACCGCTATGTCGAAATCCTCGGGCCGCTGCTCAAGGCGATCCCCGAGGGCCGGTTGAACCGGGTGGTCGATATGGGCGCCGGCAAGGGGTATCTCACCTTCGCGGTGGCCGATTACGTGAAGCAGACACTCGGGCGTTCCACCGAGGTGGTCGGCGTCGAGTTCCGCGACGAGCTGGTGACGTTTTGCAACGACACGGCGCGGGCGACCGGTGTCGGCAACCTCAGCTTCGAGCAGGGGACGATCGAGAATTTCGATTCCGCCGGCGCCGACGTGCTGATCGCGCTGCACGCCTGCGATACCGCCACCGACGATGCGATCGCCAAGGGCATTGCGGCGGGCTCGGAGCTGATCGTCGTCGCGCCCTGCTGCCACAAGCAGATCCGCCGTGAGATCGAGACCTCGAACCGTGGCAACGCGCTGGATTTCCTGATGAAGCACGGCATCTTCGTCGAGCGGCAGGCCGAGATGGTCACCGACGCGATGCGCGCCATGATCCTCGAGCATTTTGGCTATTCGACCAAGGTGTTCGAGTTCATCTCCGACCTCCACACACCCAAGAACGTGCTGATCGTCGCCACCAGGACCAAGCGCGGCAAGGATGCGTCGCAGCTGAGGAAGCTGGCGGAGGCGAAGGAGTTCTTCGGGATTCGGCGGCACTATCTCGAGGATGCAGTGGGGTTGTGAGCCGACCAATCTCCTTGGCTTAGGCCGTTCCGTCCCTTCTCCCCTCAGGGGAGAAGGTGGCCGAAGGCCGGTTGAGGGGTGAGGCAGTGCAGCGAGCGCTCGCTGAGACGCTGAACCCCTCACCCCGGTTCCGCTACGGACCTTACGGTCCTAGCTGCACTACCCTCTCCCCTCAGGGGCGAGGGGAAGTGGCTTCGGGGTCGAGTGCTTCAACCTAGATACGGCGCCAGAGCTTCGTCGAGCCGACCATCGCCGGCCCAGTGCACCGCATGCCAGCCGCTTCGCCGCGCTGCGTCAACATTGGCCAGCGTATCGTCCACCAGCACGATGTCCCCGGGCGCCGTCCCGGCAATGGCTGCAGCACGCTCGAAAAATGCAGCCTCCGGTTTTCGGTGGCCCAGCGCAGCCGAGTAGATGATGCCGTCGACATGCGCGCCGAGGCCGACCTGCTGCATCAGGTAGTCGGCGCGCAGGTGCTCCTGGTTGGTGGCGAGGAACACCGGCACGCCGCGCTCGCGGTAGCGCTTCACCACCGACAGCACGGCGTGATCGACCCGGGAGTCGTTCTCGAACCAGTAGGCGATCAGCCGTTCGGCTGAGACCTTTGGGGCAATCGCTGCCAGCACCGGGGCCAGCCGCTCGGTCAGCCCTTCGCGGCCGGTGACGATGGCCTCCCAGAACGGCGTGAAAAAGGTTTCCCGTAGCCGGTCCGGCGACAGGCCGAGGTCGGCTTCCAGTTCGGCGAACAGATGCCGGCCGTCGGTCGGGCGGCCGCTGACGAGGACGCCATCGACGTCCATCATCAGCACCTTGCCGGCCATCAGGCGGTGCGGCCGTTCGGCAGCGGCGTGCCGGCTGCCACCAGCTTCCGATCCGCCAGCGCGTCCCACAGGGCGTCCGGCACCTTGGTGTTCCACCAGTCGAGGATGCCGTTGAGCTCGGCCGGCGATTTCGGGCCGGGGAGGATGTTGCAGATCGCCTTGTGGGCCAACGGGAACTGCAGGGCGGCAGCACCGAGCGGCACGCCAAATTCCTTGCACAGGGCTTCCAGGTCGGCGACGCGCTTGACGATATGCTCGGGGGCTTTGGCGTAGTTCCAGGTGCCGGTGCCCATCAGGGCGCCGCCGTTGAACGGGCCGCCGCAGACCACCGAGGCGCCGCGTTCGAGGCAGGTGGTGAGGAAGGGCGAGAGCGAGGTCTGCTCGAGCAGGGTGTAGCGGCCGGCGAGCAGGAACACGTCCCAGTCGCCGAGCGCGAAGGCATCCATCAGCACTTCCCACTCGTTGACGCCGAGCCCGATGGCCGAGACCTTGCCGGTGGCCTTCAGTTCCTTCAGCGCCTTGTAGCCGCCGTCCTCGGCGAGCTGTTTCCAGTAGATCGGGTTCTGCTCGGCGCTGTGAGTGGCGAGGCCGATATCGTGCACATAGAGGATATCGACCTTGCTGAGGCCGAGGCGGGCAAGGCTCGCCTCGTAGGAACGCATCACGCCCCAGTAGCTGTAGTCATAGACCTGCTCGAACGGCAGCGGCTTGACCCAGGCATGCGGGTAGTCGCGCTCGGCTTCCGACTGCACCGGCCGCAGCAGCCGGCCGACCTTGGTGGAGACGGCAATGCCCTCGGTGCGGAAGCGCAGGCCATCGCCCATCAGGTGCTCGGAGCGGCCGTAGCCGTACTGGGGCGCGGTGTCGAAGTAGCGGATGCCGGCATCCAGCGCCGCGCCGACGGTGGCGCGGGCCTGCTCGTCGGGGACCTCGGTGAAGATGCCGGCGAGCGTCGCGCCGCCGAGCCCGAGCTCGGTCAATTCAAGGCTGGTCCGACCAACCTGGCGCTGCTTGAAACTGGTGGCGCTCATCTGTCTCTCAAACTCCCTGGGCCGAACGGCGGCGGACACTGACATGTCAGTGGCACGGGGTAAACCAGCCAAAGGGTTTAGGGAAGGGGGCGATCAGTTTGGAACCGTGGCTCCCACGACCCCCCCTTGCGAAAACTAAGGACTTGGCTGCGCTAAGCCCAAGTTTTCGCTTTCTCCCCCGCCAAGGGGCAGAGTCCCGACTGATACTCCAGTGCAAATGGAGGCCACCGCCCTCTCTCCCCCTTGGTGGGGGAGAGAGAGGGGGCGCTGGAGGGCACGATGGCTTGTTCCCCTCGTTCCCTAATCCTCCCGAAACGCGTGGCTGAGCTGCGCCGCCAGCGGCCCCAGCAGGTAGGCCAGCACGGTCCGGTCCGCCGTCCGCAGGAACGCCTCAGCCGGCATGCCGGCGGTGACGTGCTGGCCGGGCAGCAGACGGGCGAGTTCGGTCTCGCTGAGCTTCATGCGGATCGAGAAGTAGGCGACGCCGGTGCTGGGGTCACGCGACAGGTCGGGCGGGATGGCATCGATGGTTGCGGCCAGTTCCGGCGTGGTCCGCGCGTCGAGGCCAGAGAGCCGGATGGCGGCGGATTGGCCGATGCTGAGCTTGTCGATATCGAGCGGCGATACCCGCGCCTCGAGCGCCAGGCGGTCGGAATGCGGCACCACCTGCATCAGCGTTTCGCCGGCCGAGACGACGCCGCCGATGGTGCGGACGATCAACTCGTGCACGATACCGGCTTGCGGGGCGCGGATCTCCAGTTTTTGCAGCCGGTCCTCGGCGGCGATCTTCTGCTGCAGCAGTTCGGCGATTTGCAAGCCGACATCGCGCAGATCCTGCAGCACGCCGGCGCGGAAGCTGGCGGTGTTCTCGGCGATCTTGGCGCGGCTGCCGGCAATGGCGGTGCGGGCCGAGGCGATCTCGGCGGTAAGATTGCCGGCCTCGCCTTCGAGCCGCGCCAGTTCGCGCCTGGAGCTGTTGAGCCGGCTTGCTTCCATCAGGCCATCGCGGAACAGAGCGTCGGCATTGCTGACTTCGCCGGCGAGGATCTGGCTCTGCCGCTGCACTGCCGCCTGCTGGGATTGAAGTCCGATAATCTGCTCGCCCAATTGGCCGATCTGTTCCTGAAGCTGCGTCGTGAGGCCGGCCTGTGCCTCGGCGCGGCTCTGGCGCAGCCGCTCCTGGGCCGCGAGCAACCCATCGAGCGTTGACCGGTCCGGCCAATCACCAAGGCTTGCTGGAAGCGTCAGCTTGCCGTTACCGATGCTTTCGGCAGTGAGCCGGGCTTCGAGGGCGAAGGCGGCGCTCAGTTGCGAGATGATGACGGCGAGGTTGGCGGACACCGTGGTACTGTCGAGCCGCACCAGCAACTGCCCGGCTTCGACGGCATCGCCATCCTTCACCAGGATGGCGCTGACCACGCCGCCTTCCGGGTGCTGCACGCGCTTGCTGCCTTCGAGCGGTACGATGGTACCCTGCGCCACCACCGCACCCGCTATTTCGGTGGTGCCGGCCCAGCCCCCGAGCAGGCCGACGAACAGCGCCATGGCGCCGAGCCCGGCGATGGCGTGCCGCCTCAGGCTTCCGAGCGGATCAGCCATTGACCCGGACCCCCTTGATCCGCGGGGGCGGGCCGGTCACTTGGCGCAGCACCTCTTCCTTGGAGCCAAAGGCGCTTTGCCGCCCGTTCACCAGGTAGATCAGCTTGTCGCACACCGCGATGGCGCTCGGCCGGTGGGCGATGACGATCACTACGGCGCCGCGCGCCTTGGCCTCGGTGAGCGCCGTGGTCAGGGCGTTGTCGCCGGCGAAATCGAGATTGGCATTGGGCTCGTCGAGCACCAGCAGGAATGGATCGCCGAACAGCGCCCGGGCCAGGCCGATGCGCTGGCGCTGGCCGGCCGACAGCGCCGCGCCACGGGCGCCGATGCGGGTGTCATAGCCATCAGGCAGGCCGGTGATCAGTTCGTGCACGCCGGCCAGGCGCGCCGCCTTCAACACGCTGTCGCTGTCGGCATCGGGGCGGAAGCGGCCGATGTTTTCGGCCACCGTGCCGTCGAACAGCCCGACGCTTTGCGGCAGATAGCCGATGCGGCGGCCGAGCTGGATCTGGTCGAAATGGGTGAGTTCCGAGCCATCGAGGCGCACCTCGCCCTGCAGCGCCGGCCAGATGCCGACCAGCCCGCGCGCCAGCGAGGTCTTGCCTGAACCGGAAAGGCCGAGCACCCCCATCGCTTCCCCCGCTGCGAGGGTGAAGCCGACGCCCGCCACCAATGGCGGCTCCTGTGCGCCTGGTCCGGTGGCGAAGTGGCGGACTTCGAGGGTAAACCGCGGGTCAGGCAGGCTCAGCCGGTTGCTCACCGGCGGTCGGGCGGCGAGCAACGTCTCGTTGCGCCGCAGCGCCTGCCGGGCCGCGGCCAGCCCGCGCCATTGCGCCACCACCTGCTCGACCGGCGCGAGGGCCCGTGAGGTGACGATCGAGGCGGCGATCATCAGTCCGGCCGAGAGTTCGCCGCGGATGACGAGATAGGCGCCCAGCCCCAGCACCGCTGACTGCAGCAACAAGCGAAATGACTTGGTTACCGATGCATAGAGTGCGCCGACGTCGGAGGCGCGGTTCTGCACGTCCGCCAGGGCCTCGGAACGCGCCTGCCAACGGTGCGTCACGTCGTCGAGCATGCCCATGGCGAAGACCGGCTCAGCGTTGGCGCTGGCATCCTCGCCGAGCGCCTGGCGCTGTGCCATGGCGGCGGCTGCATCGGCGGTCGGCCGTCCGGAGAGGCGTTCGTTGATTACCAAGAGGGTCGTCGCCACCAGCGCACCGCCGGTCGCCAGCCAGCCGAGCGCCGGGTGAAACAGGAAGACGATGGCCAGGTAGACCGGCAGCCAGGGCAGATCGAACAGCGCCAGCGGCCCCGATCCGCCGAGATAGTTGCGAATGGAATCGAGATCGCGCACCGCGTCCGGGCGGGCGAGACCAAGCGGCGCCTGCCCGGAACGTAACGAAGTGCGGAACACGTCGGCGGCGATCAGGACTCGAGCGCACCGGCGAAACGCGAGGCCATTCGCGCGCGCAGCAACTCGAGCAGCGCGAGGAAGGCGTAGGTGCCGGCAACCAGCCCGAACAGCGCCACCAGTGTCGGCACCGAGCGACTGGCCAGCACACGGTCGTAGACCTGCAGCATGAACAGGGGGCCGGTGAGCACCAGAAGGTTGGTGGCGAGGCTCATGAGGCCCAGCGCCAGCAGCGGGAAGCGGGTGCGCCTCAGAAGGGCGCGGACGGCGCTGTCGCGCCGGGCGCCGTTCAACATGCTTGCCACTCCGTCTTGCCCCCTGTGCTGCCCATCGGGGGACTGCGGCGAAGTCTCGTTTCCGGGCCGCCATGCATGAACCGGCGGTGTCGGATAGGAGCTATGCCCGGGGGGCATGGCCTCGGTGGCAGGACAACGAAAAAACCCCGGAACGCTTAAGGTTCCGGGGTTCAAGTCTTGCGGGGTTGGTGCCGCATTTTTCAGCAACAGGTATTTGGGTGCCCCCGTGCCGAATTGTGAGGCAGGTCAGACGATCCAGTCCGACGATGCCAAGAGGGATTCGAGTGTGGCGCCGTTGAGCGCCATGACGAGCGGATCGCCATTTGCATCGGCGACGCGGATCTCGGTGTGAGTGCCGCTGCCGGCGACATCGATGCCGAGCGCATCGAAGCTATCGCCGCCGCTTGCCGCCGCCTGTTCGAACGCGGCGAAGAAGGCCGCCGCTGAGCCAAACCTGGTGAGGCCGACATCGAGCCGGTCATCGGAGCGGAGCGAAAAGTCCTCGACCGTATCGCGACCGGCCGAGAACACGAAGGTGTCGGCGCCCGAGCCGCCGTTCAACAGGTCGTCGCCGCTGCCGCCGAACAGCCGGTCATTGCCGGCCTGGCCATAGAGGTCGTCAGCGCCGTCTCCGCCGGACAGATAGTCGTTGCCGCCGCGAGCGAAGAAGCGGTCATCGCCAGCGAGGCCGAACAGCTCGTTGTTGGCGTCGTTGCCGGTAAAGCTGTTATTGGCCGCGTTGCCGAAGCCGTTGCTGGCGCGATCGCCGGTCAGCTCGAGCGCCTCGTTCTCGTCGCCCAGCACGTAGCTGGTCGAGGCCACGATGCGGTCGTAGCCGCCGCCCGACAGCACCACATCTTGCATCGAGCCGACCACGATCCGGTCGGCGTCGTCCGAGCCGAAATAGGTGGTCGGCAGGTTGCCGAGCGTCGATGCCGCCACCGTGCCGTCGGCGAAACGGAACGCCTCGACGCCGCCGACGATGTCGTAGCCGCCGCCGGCCTTGTGGATGACGAAGCGACCGGAGAGGTCGCGAGTCAGGGTGTAGTCGTCGCGGTCGCCGGCATAGGCCAGCACGTCGGTGCCGAGCCCGCCATCGATCACATCATTGCCCTTGGAGGCGAACACCAGGTCGTCGCCCTTTTCGGCGTAGAGCCGGTCGCTGCCATTGCCGCCGACGAGGATATCGGCGCCGGCCCGGGCATAGAACTCGACGCCACTGTCATTGGCGACGAGCAGTTCGCTCTTGTTGGTGCCTTTCACCGTGTCGAATGTCACCGTGTTGGCGAGCGGGTTGGTAGGGGCGCCGTAGCTGGTGCCCTCGTCGTTCACGAACAGGGTTGGCGACAGGTAGGTGGCTTCGAGCTCGGTGCGCTCCGAGCTCAGCACCGTGACGATATTGTCGTGATCGTCGCCACCGTGGAAGTTGATGTCGCGGTTGGTCTCGCGCACCTGGATGGTGTTGTTGGCTTCGCTGGTCCAACTGGCGAACAGCACAGCGTGGCGGGTGTCGAAGGCCTCGAGCCCGACCAGCTGGCTGTCATAGAGCGCCTTCAACTGGAAGGCGTAACCGTTGCCGCCATCGCCCTTGTTCACTGCGCCATTGACTGACAGGTTCGAGGCCTCGGTGAAGATCGACTGGGCGAAGGTGAAGCCGTTGGATGGGGCGTTGTCGATCGCGATATCGAACAGTTTGACGCGGCTGGTGCCCGACAGCGAGATGACGTTGGAGCGATCGAACGAGGCTTCGACATTGGTGAAGCTGCCGGGATCCTGCTCGGCAAGGTCGAACTCGACGGTGAAGCCGCCGAGCTTGACGTTCTCGGCCACCTCGATCTTCTGCACCGAGGCGACGGTGGAGAAGTCGAAGGCCAGCCCATTGGTCAGCCGCACGCTGTTGCCGCTGACCGAGGCGACCTCGACCAGCGAAGTGCGGAGCGGTTTGTCTTCGCGCCACTCGGTGTCGCCGATCGAGTCCAGATACTCGGGCGTGTTCTCGAGCTCGATCCACAGGTGGTCGCCGCTTTGGAGCCCCGAGGCGTCGGCGAGGCGCAGGTACATCGAGCCCTCAGTCGCCGGCTGATCCAGGGTGAAATCGCCTGAATAGCTCGGCACGTCGATGACCCCACCGATCTGGAAGGCGCCGCCGGCGCGGGCATTGCCGACGAGGTCGATGGTGGTGGCGGCCGATCCGGTGCCCATCACGGTAATGTCGTCGCGGTTGATGACGACAGTCTCATTGAACTCGAACGTGCCGGCGCCGAGGAGGATGGTTTCGCCTGATGGAGCCGAGTCGATAATGGCCTGCAACTCGGCTGCCGAGGTCGAGGCGGATACGGTGAGCATCGGGAGTACCTTTCGCAATACGTGGAGGTGGACGCGAATGCCTCCCTTTGCACCGCATCGGCAGTGTTCTCTCGCGAGCGCTAATCCCGGCTGAGGCCGATCGATCGGATTTGCGCCAAATGCCTGGCATTTGTTTCCAAATGCCTGGGAACGCGGGCACCACTTCGCCTGCAGATCTGGGCGGGGAGGGGGCCGAAATGTGCACGCTGTGGAAAAGGCTCGGAAAGCAAAGAGCCGGGCGCTGGGCCCGGCTCTCGAAAGCTCAGCGATGTCCGGCGGTTACAGCTGGCGCACTGCCACCGGGCGATCAGCGTTCCAGGCCACGGCGTTGCGCAGCGGCAGGCCGAACTGGCTTTCCTCGATCTCGAACACGTCGCCGGGCTCGGTCTTGACGCCGTCGGCAAAACTCAGCGTCGCCGTGCCGAACATGTGGATGTGGATGTCGCCCGGCTGGCGGAACAGGTCGTACTTGAAGTGGTGGTGCTCGAGGTTCGCAATGGTGTGGCTCATGTTGTCCTCACCGGAAAGGAACGGCTTCTCCCACAGCACCTTGCCGGCGCGGAGAATGCGCGACATGCCCGAGACGTTGCGCGGCAGCTCGCCGACCCGCAGTTCCGGCCCGAACGAGCAGAAGCGGAGTTTGGAATGGGCGAGGAACAGGTAGTTCACCCGCTCGGTCACATGGTCGGAGAACTCGTTGCCAAGCGCGAAGCCGAGCCGGAACGGCGTGCCATCCTTGCCGATATAGTAGATGCCGGCAATCTCGGGCTCCTCGCCGGCGTCCTTGGCGAAGGCGGGTGAGGGGATCGGCTGGCCCGGTGCGGTCACGGTGTAGCCGTTGCCCTTGTAGAACCATTCCGGCTGCACGCCGATCTCGCCGGGCTTCGGCTTGCCGCCTTCGAGACCCATGCGGAACATCTTCATCGAATCCGTCAGCGGCGCCTCGGCCTGCTGCTGGTTCGACTTGTGCATGGCGTCGCGGGTCGAGGCGGAGCCGAGGTGGGTGAGGCCGGTGCCGGTGACATAGAGGTGTGACGGATCGGCGTGATCGACCGGCGCCAGGAGGCGGCCTTCGCGCGCCAGTGCTTCGCGGTCGAGCTTGTGGCCAAGTCCCTTCTCGATCACCACGGCGCGCAGCGACAGCCCGCGCTCGGCGGCTTCGGCGGCGAGCCCATAGACGCTTTCCGCCCCGGTGACCACGCTGGTGACGCCGCCTTCGGTGGCGCCGACGGCGCGCGCGCCCTTGTCGTCCTCGAACTGGATGAGATGCATGAAGCCCATTCCCTCGGTTTTTGTTGCCGCCCTATAGCGCGGCGCGGCGCCGAATGCATTTGGATTCTGGATGTAGATCACCACTGCCGGTGGCAAGGCCCGGCAACGCTCGAATCGGGCGCAGCCAGTGCGTAAGGCACAGAGAATTTACCCCTTGACGATTTGGAAACGAAATGAGAACAGAATGGGTACATTAGATGGACATCTTATCGGTTTGCGCGGCGCGGACCGAAGTGGAATAAGGGAGATCGGTGATGGCTGCTGTTGCGCCTCTGCGAGTTATTGAGGGATCGATGGATAAGGACAAGGCGCTGGCGGCAGCGCTGAGCCAGATCGAGCGGAATTTCGGCAAGGGCACGGTGATGCGCTTCGGTGAGGGCGCCATTGCCCAGGTCGAAGCGATTTCCACCGGCTCGCTCGGACTGGATATCGCACTGGGCATCGGCGGCTTGCCGCGTGGCCGCATCGTCGAAGTGTTCGGGCCGGAAAGCTCGGGCAAGACCACGCTGGCGCTGCATGTCGTGGCCGAGGCGCAGAAGAATGGCGGCATCGCCGCGTTTGTCGATGCCGAACACGCACTCGATCCCGTCTATGCCAAAAAGCTCGGCGTGAAGGTCGACGAGCTGTTGATCTCGCAGCCCGACACCGGCGAGCAGGCGCTCGAAATCGCCGACACGCTGGTGCGATCCGGCGCCATCGACGTGCTGGTGGTCAACTCGGTGGCGGCGCTGACGCCGAAGGCCGAACTCGAAGGCGAGATGGGCGATTCGATGCCGGGCCTGCAGGCGCGCCTGATGAGCCAGGCGATGCGCAAGCTCACCGGCTCGATTTCGAAGTCGAAGGCCATGGTGATCTTCATCAACCAGATCCGCATGAAGATCGGCGTGATGTACGGTTCGCCCGAAACCACCACCGGCGGCAACGCGCTGAAGTTCTATTCCTCGGTCCGCCTCGACATTCGCCGTATCGGCGCGATCAAGGAGCGCGAAGAGGTCATCGGCAACCAGACCCGTGTCAAGGTGGTCAAGAACAAGCTGGCGCCGCCGTTCCGCCAGGTCGAGTTCGACATCATGTATGGCGAAGGTATCTCGAAGACCGGTGAGCTGCTCGACCTCGGCGTGAAGTCGGGCCTCGTCGAGAAGTCCGGCGCCTGGTTCTCTTATGACAGCCAGCGGCTGGGGCAGGGGCGTGAAAACTCCCGCCAGTTCCTCAAGGACAATCCCAAGATTGCCGACGAGATCGAAAAGGGCGTGCGCGAAAGCTCGGGCATCCTCGGCGAAGCGCTGTTGTCCGGGCCGGAAGGCGACGAGGGCGACGACGGGGACTCGTGATCGGCGCCTCGAGCGACGGATTGAAGGGCGCCTGCGGGCGCCCTTTTGTATTTGGGGCGTTGGGGGATGAGGATCTCGATTGTGTCCCGGCGTTCGCCTGTAGTGCTATCGGCTTTCATTGCTCGGGCCATCGAGCCACCCAAACAACGCCCCAAACTCGGTGTCATCCCAGCGAAAGCGGACCCAACTCACAGCCAGCGCCAGGGATAGTTGGGTCCCCCTGCTTTCGCAGGGATGACGGCCGGTGGTGGGGGTGGACGTTTGGCAATCGGCCGCGGACCCCAATATGACACCTGCCGCCACCCTGTCGCTGGACATCACGGCAAGCCCCGCGATAGAAGGCGTTTCCTGTTGTTCTTGGCGGGGCTACGGCCTCGCCATTTGTCTGTAAGAGACCCGTCATGACGAGCGTGAACGATATCCGGTCGAGCTTCCTGAGCTACTTTGCCAGCAATGGTCATGAAGAAGTCGCATCGAGCCCGCTGGTGCCGCGGAACGATCCGACTCTGATGTTCGTCAACTCGGGCATGGTGCAGTTCAAGAACGTCTTCACCGGCGTCGAGAAGCGCGATTACGTCCGCGCGACCACCGCACAAAAGAGCGTGCGTGCCGGCGGCAAGCACAACGATCTCGACAATGTCGGGTTCACGGCGCGGCATCACACCTTTTTCGAAATGCTGGGCAACTTCTCGTTCGGCGACTACTTCAAGGAACGCGCGATCGTCCTGGCCTGGGACCTGCTCACCAAGGAGTGGGGACTGCCCAAGGAAAAGCTCTCCGTCACCGTCTATCAGGACGACGACGAGGCGTTCGAGCTGTGGAAGAAGATCGCTGGCCTCTCGGAGGACAAGATCGTCCGGCTCGGCGCCAAGTCAAACTTCTGGCAGATGGCGGACACCGGCCCCTGCGGTCCGAATTCCGAGATTTTCTACGACCACGGCGACAAGTACTGGGGCGGCCCGCCGGGCTCGCCCGAGGAAGATGGCGACCGCTTCGTCGAGATCTGGAATCTCGTCTTCATGCAGTTCGAGCAGTTCAAGGACGGCTCGCGGACCAGGCTGCCAAAACCCTCGGTCGATACCGGCATGGGTCTCGAGCGCGTCGCCGCAGTGATGCAGGGGACGAACAACAATTATGAGATCGACCTGTTCAAGTCGCTGATTGCCGCGACCATGCAGGCGACCGCGTTCAATGGCGACCCGACGACACCGAGCCTGCGCGTCATCGCGGACCATCTGCGTTCGATGAGCTTCCTCATCGCCGAGGGCGTGTTGCCCTCCAACGAAGGCCGCGGCTATGTGCTGCGCCGCATCATGCGCCGCGCCATGCGGCATGCGACGCTGCTTGGCGCGGCGGATCCGGTGATTCACAAGATCGTCCCCACCCTGGTGCGGGAGATGGGCCAGGCCTATCCGGAGCTCGTCCGCGGCGAACACATGGTCGAGGAGACCATTCGCCTCGAGGAGCAGCGCTTCCTCAAGACGCTGAGCCGTGGTCTCGTCATCCTCGACGAAGCCACCGCCGGGCTCAAGCAGGGCGACATGCTGGAGGGCGTCACCGCCTTCAAGCTCTACGACACCTATGGTTTCCCGCTCGACCTGACGCAGGATGCGCTGCGGACCCGCGGTATCAATGTCGACCTCTCGGGCTTCGAGGACGCCATGGCGCGCCAGCGCGCCGAGGCGCGGAAGAGCTGGGCCGGTTCGGGTGAAGCCAGCGAGGACAAAGTGTGGTTCGCGGTGGCCGATCAGGTCGGCCCGACCGAGTTCCTCGGCTACGAGACCGAGACCGCCGAAGGCGCGGTTACCGCACTGGTCAAGGGCGGGGCGATCGTCGATGAGCTGAAGGCCGGCGACGAAGGCTATGTCGTGCTCAACCAGACGCCGTTCTATGGCGAAAGTGGCGGCCAGGTCGGCGATACTGGTTTGCTGAACGGCGAAGGCATCGCGGCGACGGTGACCGACACGGTGAAGAATAACGGCGTGTTCGGCCACAAGGTGAAGGTCACCGACGGGACGATCAGGGTGGGTTCGCCCTTGGCGCTGCTCGTCGATCACGACCGCCGCTCGGCGATCCGCGCCAACCACTCGGCGACCCACCTCCTGCACGAGGCGCTGCGCCTGGTGCTGGGCGATCACGTAGCGCAGAAGGGCTCGCTGGTTTCCCCCGACCGGCTGCGCTTCGACTTCGTCCACACCAAGCCGATCACGCCGCAGGAACTGGCTGAGGTCGAAGAGATCGCCAACGACATCGTGCTGCAGAACTCGGCCGTCGAGACGCGCCTGATGGGCGTCGAGGAGGCCAAGGAGTCGGTGCCCGGGCGCTGTTCGGCGAAAAGTACGGCGATGAAGTGCGCGTCGTCTCGATGGGCGATCCGACCGGCAATGCCGTCGGCTGGTCGGTCGAGCTCTGTGGCGGCACGCATGTGCGCCGTACCGGCGACATCGGCCTGATCACCGTGCTCGGCGATTCCGGCGTCGCCGCTGGGGTGCGCCGCCTCGAAGCGCTGACCGCCAAGGGCGCGCGCCAGCATGCGCGCACCAATGCCAACCTCGTTGCCGGCGTTGCCGATGCGCTGCATGTGGGCACGCACGAGGTGTTCAACCGTATCGAATCGCTGCAGGAAAACCTCAAGAAGGCGGAACGGGCGCTCAGCGATGCCAACAAGAAGCTGGCGCTCGGCGGCGGCGGTTCGGCGCCGGCTTCGGCCGACGAGACCGTCAACGGCGTGACTTATGTCGGCCGCGCCGTCGAAGGTATTTCGGCCAAGGATGTCAAAGGCCTGGTCGATGCCGAAAAGAAGCGCGTCGGTTCGGGTGTGGTTACGGTTGTGCTGAAGGGCGAAGACGGCCGCGGCACGGTCGCCGTCGAAGTCACCGAGGACCTTACGGCGAAGTATTCGGCCGGCGAGTTGATCAAGCTGGCGACCGCGGCTTTGGGCGGCCAGGGCGGCGGCGGCCGTCCGGACATGGCGCAGGGCGGCGGTCCGGATGGCGCCAAGGGCGCCGAGGCGATCGCGGCGGTGCGCGGCGGGCTGTGAAGTCGGCTGCACCATTGCCGTGAAAACGACTACTTCCGGTGGGGGGGGCAGCCCGCACCGGCCCCAGCTGTTTCGACCTAAACCGGATCCGGCCCCGGTCCCTTGAAATCATCCGGCGAGGGATTGTCGCGCCGGGCCCGGTACTCGGCCCAACGGCCGGCGATACGGGTGCGGGCGCCATCGGCGAAGATGTTGGCGAGGCCGGCGGCGACGATGACGCCGAGCCCGGCAAGGCTGATGGCATCGGGCACTTCATTGAAGAACAGTGCGCCGAACAGCAGGGCCCAGATGATCTGGCTGTACTGCATCGGCGCCACCCGGCTGGCCGGGGCTAGCGCTACGCCCTTGAGCTGCAGCAGGTAACCGATACCGCCCAGTACACCGCAGACCACCAGCCCACCGAGCAGCAGCGGGCTTGGCCAGCTGAAGCCGACGACGAAGACGCCGACCAGGTTGGCCACCAGCGTTAACAGCCCAGGCAGTGCAAACAGCGTAACGCGGCGCTCGGCTCCCGAGATCAGGCGGATGGTGGTCAACGACACGGCGGCGGCGAGGGCGCAGATGAAAGCAAAGATGTGCCCGAGTTCGATCTCGCGGAAACCCGGCCGCACCACCAGCAGCACGCCGAGGAAGCTCACCACCACCAGCGCCCAGCGATCGAGCGGCACCTCTTCCTTCAGCACGACGACCGAGAGGATCGTCGCCAGCACCGGGATGAGGAAGACCAGGCTATAGGCCTCGGCGAGCGGGATGGTGACGAAGGCGTAGGTGATCAGCACCGCGCTCAGGGTGCGGCAGAGCGCCACGAGGATGATCAGCTTGGGGCGCCTGAGCTTGAAGGTGTCGCGCCAACGTTCCTCGCGCGGTTTCGAAAACAGCGCCGGCAGGAACGAGAAGATCGTGGTGAAGAGGCCAATTTCGAAAACGTTGAGCGAACCGCCCAGCGCCTTGACCAGCGCGTCGCCGGTCGAGAACGCGGCCATGGCGCCCAGCGCGCAGAGCACGCCGAGTGACACCGGTGACAGGGTGCGCAGCATCTACTTGCTCGTCGCCGCGGCCTGATCGTCAGCGTCGCCGCGTCGTGGCAGCTTGGCGTCGTCGCCGAGGGGCGGGCTGACCTCGGAAATTGCGCTGGCCGGGCCGAACACCGAAAGGCGCGAGAAGATGCGGATGCGAGTCTCGTCGGACATCACATTGAGGATGCCGCAGATCGCAACCACCACCAGTCCGCAATAGGCGACCGCATCGGGGTATTCGGCGTAGAACAGGGCACCCAGGATGATGGCCCAGGCGATCTGGCTGTACTGTGCCGGCGCGATCAAACTCACTGGAGCGTTGCGAGTGGCCGTGATGAACAGAATGTTCCCGGTCCCGCCGAGCGCGCCAATCAACAGCAACAGCCCGAACTCCTCGAGGGTTGGCCAGGAGAACCCGGCGAACACCATCAGGACGGAGTTTACCACCACGACGTAGCCCAATGGCAGGCCGAGCAGGCTCACACGCTTTTCGACGGGAGCGACCTTGCGCAAGGTGGTGGTGGCGATGCCACCCATGATCGCGGCGCCGACTGCCATGAGGTGCCCGAGTTGCAGGTCGCGGAAGCCGGGCCTGACCACGAGGAGGACGCCGCAGAAGCTGGCGCCGAGGAACAGCCAACGCTGCCAGGTCACCGTTTCGCCGAGGAAGGTGCGCGACAGCGCCACCACGATAATCGGGGCGAGGAAGGCGATCGAATAGGCCTCGGCCAGCGGAATGTGGGTGAAGGCATAGATGATGCAGAGGTTGCCGATAACGCCGGCGATGCTGCGCAGGTGCACCAGGTAGGGGTGGCGCATGCGATGCAGGTGCCGCCAGTGCTCACCCTTGGGCTTGGTGAAGATGGCCGGGATGAACGAGAACAGCGCCGTCCAGAAGGCAATTTCAAAGACGGAGAGGCTGGTGCCGAAACCTTTGATGATGGCGTCGCAAAAGGAATAGAGCAGGTAGGCAAAAAGCGCGAAAACGACGCCGACGGGCATCTGAGGGGGAATCCGGAGCGGGAGGGGCAACTGGTATGTTAGTTGCGTATACGCCGACCGACAGCGGGCGTCGATGGGCGCGAATGCCACATGGGCTAATTATTTCGTCTCTACTTGAAACGCGCGTCGGCGAGCGGCCCGATGGTCTCGATCTTGTTGGTCCAGAGGTAGCCGGTAAAGTTGTCCGGCACTTGCGCCAATAGCTCAGGCGTATCGATGCCGGCCGTGCTGGGATCGCCCGAACTGTAGGGGCCGAGCAGGATCACCTCCGAGCCGGCCTGCTTCAGACGCGCGATGAACAGGTTCGGCCAGCCCCAGACGAACGGCGTGAGGTTGATCGGCAGCATCACCTTGGTGTTGTTGCGGCAGGCCTCGGGCACGAAACCGCTCCAGCCCAACCCCGCGTATTGCAGCAGGCAATCGATGAGGCCTTTGCGTGACCAGACATTGAGATCGCCGATCCGTTCGGCGGCGCGATAGGTCGGCGGATCGCCGCCATAGGCGCCCCAGACGGCCGACCGCCATTGCGGGTGCGACGCCAGCAGTTCGGCCAGCATGTCGCCCTCGCGCGCTTCATTGCTCTTGAAGTTGACGAGGAAACGCTGGTCGGGGAGGGCGGTGAACACGTCCTTGAGCTCCGGCATCAGGCCGACGCCCTTGCCGCGAAACGGATAGGTGGCGCCGCCATCGGCGGTGTAACCATAGCCGATATCGAACCGCTTGAGCGCCGCCATGTCGTAGCTGCGGGTCTCGCCGCTGCCTTCGGTGCGGCAATCGACGGTCCAGTCATGCAGCACGGCGAACTGCCCATCGGTGGTCGGGTGGACGTCGAGCTCGACGATATCGGCGCCGGCAGCGAACGCCGCCTGCATCGAGGGGATGGTGTTCTCGAGATAGTCGTGCGTCGGCCGGTCGATCCGCTCGGCGGTGCAGGTGTCGTTGTTGAGGCCAGCCCGATCGAAGGTCTGGTGCACGCCGCGATGCGCGATGAGGTCGACCTTGCCTGCAGGCGGCGCGACGCGCCAGGACGCATTCCAGACGTAGACCGCGCCGACAATGAACGCGAGGCCGAGCAGAATCTTTTTGAACATCACTACCCCTCAACGGGGCCGACGCTCACGGGGGTTCGTGGCTCAAGTATGGCCTTAGGGCCTCAGCCGCAGTTGAGTTTCGAGCCGAGGAAGTCGGCCTCGCACTGGATGCGGCGCAGGGTGGCGAGGTCTGCGTCGGTGGGGGCTTCGCCGTTCGGCTTCACCACGATGGCTTCGACCACGGCGGCGTTGTCACCGCTGAGGATACCGAACCACACGAAGGTCGCGGCGGTATCGACGAAGGCGCCTTCGCGGACGAAGCCGGTGTCGCCCGTGACGTCGTTAGTATAGGCGCGGCCCAGTGCGCCCTGCGCCAGCGCGCTCTGGTAGAGCTGCCGCCCGCCGACCCGTTCAAAGACGAAGACGTCGCCCAGATGCGAGACACGCGAGCTGGGCGAACTGGCGTCGACGATCAGGTCGCCGGGCATGGTGGGAAGCAAAGGCGGCAGGGCAGTGTTGAAGCGGTTGGCATCGATGTCGGCTTCGCCGGGCAGGTCGAGGCTGTCGATATCGGCATCGAGCGGCAGGAAGAAGCTGTTGAGCGGCCCCTTGGCGAAGATGCGCTTCAGCGGATCGCGTCCGACGCCGGCGGAGGACCAGCCATGCTGGCGGTTGAAGAAGCTGGTGCTCGCCGCATTGAGGCCGTCGAGGCCGGGGGTGAAATAGAGCGCGACCTCATAGTCACCGTCCGTCGCCAGCGACGCATCGGTAGCCGAGCAGCTACCGATATCGAGGAGGCGCTCGCCCAGCTTGTAGCCGGAAATCGGCCCCGCAAGCTCGGCCTTGCCGATCGCCGGTGTGAAGTCGGAGAGGAAGCGCCACTGCATGTCATATGGGTCGGCGCGCTCGTCGATGGCCAAGAGGCGGAAGCAAGCCTCGCGGATGGCTGAAGGCAGGTCGGCGATCCAGCCCGAAGATGGGGTGGGCGGCAAGGTAACCCGAGCCAGGTAGAGGTCCTCGGCGGTCAACAGATTGTAAGTCTGATCCGGTCCCATGCCGACCATCTTGAAGATGACCTCGGGATCGACGTTCCACTTCACCAGTTCCTTGACCATCAGGGCGAGTGAATCTCGGGTCTGGCCCTGCATCGCCATGGCGCCCCGCTCGTTCAGCGCCGCGGTGAACGACGCTTCGTCGGCATAGGGGGCGTGGAAGCCGACAATCGACCCCGGCTCGACCATGCGGTCGACATAGGTGCCGACGCCCTCCTGGCTCGACCAGGCGGAGCCGCCCAGGAAGGCGAAGGCGCAGGCGGAGTAGCAGGTGCTGCCACGCTCGACGACGGTGGCGATATGGTTGGCGCGGAGGAAATCGGCCAGCGCCAGCCCCTCATAATAGCTGCCGCCGGGGCCGTTCAGGGTGAGCACTGCGCTCGCGCCGCCATCGGGGCCGATGCATGACAGGCGGCATTTGACGAAGGTGTCGTACATCTGCGCGAGCGTCGCCACATCGCCATCCTCGGTCCCACCCTCATAGCTGAGATGCGGCACCGGGTGGGTGGCGGAATACTGCATCGAGACGATGGAAATAGTGGCCGCCACTGCGTTCGACGGGAGTGCGATGGCGATCGACAGCAGGACGACAGAAAGAGCAACCAGGTGCATGCAAAAAAGTCCCCCGAGAACTGTAGTTCTAAGGGGTTTGACGCACGCCGTTCAAGCATCCTTGGGTGGCCCGTTGCGTTCGCCGTCTAAAGCGCTCGGACCCGGTTGTTGCGCGGGCCGTGCTCCAGTTCGACCAGGCCCAGGGCCTCCAGCACCGGTGTCACATAGTTGGCGAAACGGCCGCGAAAACCCTTGCGGATGCCGTACCAACCGCCGACCGGATTATCGGGAGACCGGGCCCAGGCCTCGACGGAACCGGGCTTGGCGTCTTTGCCTTCATCGGCGTTGCCCAGTTCCATCCAGTCGCCGTGCTGCTTCAGCATCTGGTGCAGATCTTCGATGGCGCGGAGATGATAGCGCAGCTCCGTGCCGCCGGCGACGCAGACCAGCGCGGGTGGGTTGGCGTCGGGTGCGCGATAGAGCGTGATGTCGCTCGTGCCCGGCGGGGTCTTGAGCAACCACGGATCGTCTTTGGTTCCGGTGGGCATGGGTTCATTCCTCATCTGGGTGGGCCGATCATAGCTCGGCCAGACGGCGGAGCACTAGCGAAGGCGTCGAGCCAGCTTGCGCAGCCGTTCGAGGCCGCGGCGGATGCGCGCGGCGACGAACTGCCGGGCAAAATGCGGGCCGAGGCCGGCGCGACGCGCATGGCGCCACCAGCGGTCGCTACCGGGCAGGTTTCGTTCACGCCATGGCTTGCGATAGGCGAAATGGATGATGCGTGGGTGCTGCCGCTGCGCCGCAAGCGCAGGGCGGAGCGCGGCAATTATGTCGTTCCACTGGTCGCCCGCCAGCGCTTCGGGGAACACGTTCCAGCGCGGATCGAGAATGGCGATCTCGCCTCGAAACGCCGTGTTGGTGGCACATTGATCGGCAAAGCGGAGTTCGTGGCGAAGGCGATGCACCGTGTCGGCCATCCGCGCCGCGTAGCCGATCCGGCGAAGCTGGCTGAGGTCGAGGAGGGTGACGCCGGCCTGCGCGTAGGTCAGCATGGCTTCGTCGGTATCGAAGCCCAGAACTCCGCGCAGATAGTGGTTGGCGTCGTCGCGCAGGCGCTGCCGATCGGGGGCGGGAGTCAGGGCCTGATCGATGAAGCGAAGATCGATGGCAGCCCCGATGGGCTTGCCGTCGAGCAGCGCGTGGAAGAGCTCGCCGAGGTCCGCTTCGACGATCAGATCGCAATCGAGGTAGATGGCGCGATCGAGTTGGGCGAGGACGTCCGGCAATGCAAAGCGGAACAGCGTCGAGGCCGGGTAGCCGCTGATCGTACCGAAATGGGCGTAGGGGTTAGCCAGCCGGTGCAGGGCGATTTCGACCTGTGGGTGGCGCCAGCGCGCTATGCGCCGAAGCATGGCGCTGTCCGGGCCATCGTAGAGGACGTGGAAGACGACGCGGCTGGCGGGGAGGGCGCTGGCCGCAATCGAGGTGGCGACGACGAGGACGAGCGGCAGGTAGCCGGCATCGAGGGCGGTGCAGACGGCGATGGTGTTGCCGTCTGCGACCGCTTTGTGCATCAGGCCGCCATGGCCTTTTTGAGGTTGGCGTCGATGGCGTCGAGGAAGCCGAGGGTCGACAGCCACTTCTGATCCGGACCGACGAGCAAGGCGAGATCCTTGGTCATCTGGCCGGCTTCGACGGTTTCGACACAGACCTTTTCGAGGGTCAGGGCGAACTTGGCCAGCTCGGCATTGCCGTCGAGTTTGGCGCGGTGCTGCAGGCCACGCGTCCAGGCAAAGATCGAGGCGATGGAGTTGGTCGAGGTCTCCTTGCCCTGCTGATGCTGGCGGTAGTGACGGGTGACGGTGCCGTGCGCGGCTTCCGCCTCGACGATCTTGCCATCGGGGGTCATCAGCACCGAGGTCATCAGGCCGAGCGAGCCAAAGCCCTGGGCCACGATGTCGGACTGCACGTCGCCATCGTAGTTCTTGCAGGCCCAGACATAGCCGCCCGACCACTTCAGCGCCGAGGCAACCATGTCGTCGATCAGGCGGTGCTCGTACCAGATCTTCAGTTCATCGAACTTCGCCTTGTAGTCGCGGTCGAAGATCTCCTGGAAAATATCCTTGAAGCGCCCGTCATAGGCCTTGAGGATGGTGTTCTTGGTCGAGAGGTAGCACGGCACCTTGCGGTTGATGGCGTAGTTGAACGAGGCGTGGGCGAAATCGGCGATGGAGTCGTCGAGGTTGTACATGCCCATGGCGACACCGGCGGACGGGGCGTCAAACACGTCGTATTCCTGCACCGTGCCGTCATCGCCGACGAACTTCATCGTCAGCTTGCCCTTGCCCGGGAACTTGAAGTCGGTGGCGCGGTACTGATCGCCGAAGGCGTGACGGCCGACAATGATCGGCTGGGTCCAGCCCGGCACCAGGCGCGGCACGTTCGAGCAGATGATCGGCTCGCGGAAGATCACGCCGCCGAGGATATTGCGGATGGTGCCGTTGGGCGACTTCCACATCTTCTTGAGCTTGAACTCTTCGACGCGCTGCTCGTCGGGGGTGATGGTGGCGCATTTGATACCGACGCCGTGCTTCTTGATGGCGTTGGCGGCATCGACCGTCACCTGGTCGTTGGTGGCGTCGCGGTTCTCGACCGACAGGTCGTAATACTCAATGTCGAGATCGAGATAGGGAAGGATCAGCTTGTCCTTGATCGCCTGCCAGATGATGCGGGTCATCTCATCGCCGTCGAGATCGACGACAGGGTTGGCAACTTTGATCTTGGCCATGCGTAAGCTCCTCAGCGGCGCGGAAAATCTGATGCCGCGGCTAATAGCATGAAATGCACCGGGCGGAAGGGTCGAGATCACCAGAGAGCGGGCTTGGCGACCATCAGCCAGAAGATGCCGAGGAGGCCGAGGAAGGCAGGCCAGCCCAGGGCAAACCAGAGCCGCATGACGCGGAAATAGTTCGGCGGCAGTTCGGTGCCTGCGACAACTGCGGCGCGCGCGAGGTCACGCGCCCGGATCTGCAGCCAGACCACGAGGACCCAGCACGCCAAGGCGACGCCATAGAGCAGGTAAGTGACGACCAGCCAGCTGGCGCCGAGGTCGTACCCGGCATTGGCGGCCAGCAGCAGCCCGGAGAGGGGTTGGACGATGCCGCTGGTGCCGGTGAACAGCCAGTCAGCGGTCACCACCATACTCCCAACCTTGGCGATGGTACGGGCGTCGCGGCTGAGGTGCGCCATCCAGAAATAGTATGCCGTGCCGGCGCCGAAGCCGAAGAGCACGGTCGAACTCAGGATGTGGACCCATTTGAGCAGGAGGTAGAGGTCCATCAGCGTTTCTCGGAGAGGGCAGCGTTGACGAGGATCAGGGCGAGGATGGGCACGTTCTTCAAAAGTGCGCCAAACGGATCGGCCCAAAGCCCCGGCAGGGCGATGGTGAGTCCCACGGTGTAGCCAAGCACCAGGAGCAGCTGCAGCATCAGCGCCAGCCGCCATCGGTGGGTGAGGAGCAGGGCTGCCGCCACCAGGTCCAGCCCAGCGGTGACGACGATGAGCGGCCCGACGAACGCCGGCGGCAGGCCGACCGCAGCAGCGAATGCGTTGGCCTGGGCGCCGCCAAACAGCACTCCGCTGACGGCAGACGCCAGCCAGAGGAAGATCAGGCTCGCCCTGATGGCGATGGCGAGGAAGAACAGGCGGGCATGCCACCTATCCTGCACCCCGGCTGGCTCGGTTTCGAGCACCTTGGAGAGGCCGCGGGGCACAAAGCCGGTGGCGGCCGCAAAGGCGGCCGCATCGCCCGAATTGCCGGCGGCCAGCTGGCGCAGCGCGGTGGTCGATATCGGCCCCCCAAGCCATTCGCCCAGTCGTGCAACGGGGGCGACCAGGGCTGCCGGAAGCGGGACCTCGCGCGCCGCGGCGAAGCCGAGCCAGCGCCGGTAGGTGGCAACCAGTTCGCTGACGGAATAGGACTCGGACCCGCACGGCTCGAGGGTCGCTCCGGCGAAACGGCTGCCGCTGGCGACAAGCGATACGATCGTGCCGAGATCTTCGGCGTGGAGGGGTGAGACCTGTGCGTCGCCTGTGGGCAGGACGGGGCTGAAGAGCGGCAGCCCGGCGAGCCCCCGCAGCACGGAACTGCCGCCGAAGCTGGTCTTTGCCACCACCAGCGATGGGCGGAGAATGGTCCAGGCCATTCCACTGCGGCGCAGGATGTCCTCGCCTTCGAGCTTCGTCCGCGCATAGCCGGTATCGACGTCGGGGCGGGCGCTGATGGCTGAGATGAGAATGGCGCGCTGCACGTCTGCGGCGAGGGCGGCACGGTAGAGTGCTGCCGGTCCTTCGACATGCACAGCCTGCAACTGCCGGTTGAGCTGGCCGGCAACGTTCACCACCACGTCGACATCGTCGAGCGCCGCGCGCCACTCCGTCTCGCTGGTGGAGCCGAGGTCCGCTCGGATCACGGTGATCGAGGGAAAGGCGCGGGCCAAACCATCGGCATCACGTGAGCTGCCGGTGATGCGATGGCCTTCGGTCAGCAGGGCGGCGACGATGTGCCGGCCGATGAAGCCGTTCGCGCCGACGACCAGATAGTGCATGTGGGGCCCTCCGGCATCGAGCTTAGCGGAAACGGCAAAGTCGCCAAGCTCGATTGACACCGTGCATATACACACTATCTATCGGGGCATGGATGATTTCAGCCGGTGCATGGTTTCGAATACGCGGATGGCGGCGCGGGCGATCACACGGCGCTATGATGCCTATGTGCGGCCGTTCGGCATCACCTCGACGCAGTATTCGGTGCTGGGGCTGATCGTCGCCTCGGGCGAGCGGACCGTGAGCGAGCTGGCGGAGCGGCGCGGGTTCGAGCGGACGACGCTGACACGGAACCTCGATCGGCTGGAAAAGATGGGGCTGATTGCCTCGCGGCCGGCCGCGCACGGCAATGGCCGCATCTGCTCGCTGACGCCGAAGGGCAGGGCGATGGTGGACGAGTTGCTGCCGCTGTGGCGGAAGGCGCAGGCGGAGATTCGCGCCGAGCTCGGCGCCGATGGTTTTGAAGACACCCTGACAAAACTGCAACGGCTCGCCGCCATCTGAGATGGCCTGGCGATCGGCTGCTTCACACTAGGCCTGTGTAACTACACATAAGGAAGACCTCAGATGGCAACTCAGTCCGATCCGATCGTCGTAACCGGCATGGGCGTCGTCAGCCCGCTGGGCACTGGCGTTGAAACCGTGTGGTCTCGGCTCATTGCCGGCAAGAGCGGCATCGTCAAAAACACGCGGTTCGACGTGACCGACTACGCCGCCAAGGTGGCGGGGCTGGTGCCGACGACCGAGACGGACCCGCAGGGGTTTGATCCGCTGGTAGCGATCGACCCCAAGGATTTGAAGAAGATGGACCTGTTCATCCAGTATGGGCTGGTCGCGGCGCAGGAAGCGATCCGCCAATCCGGCTGGGCGCCTGAGACCGAGGACGAAAAGGCGCGGACCGCCACGGTGATCGGCACCGGGGTCGGTGGTTCACCGGTGATGGCCCACGCGGTGGAGACGATCATCGAGAAGGGACCGCGGCGGTTGTCGCCATTCACGGTGCCGAGCTTCCTCGCCAACCTCGCGGCGGGCTGGATTTCCATTCGCTACGGCTTCAAGGGGCCGATCGGCGCACCGGTGACGGCGTGCGCGGCGTCCGGTCAGGCGATCGGCGACGGCATGCGGCTGATCCTCACCGGTGAAGCGGATGTCGCCGTTGTCGGCGGTGCCGAAGGCTCGGTCGATCCGATTTCGGTCGGTGGGTTCGGTGCGGCGCGGGCGCTGGCGACGACGTTCAACGACGACCCCGAGGGCGCGTCGCGGCCGTTCGACCGGAAGCGTGACGGGTTCGTCCTCGCAGAGGGTGCCGCCGTGCTGGTGATCGAGCGGTTGAGCCACGCCCAAGCGCGTGGCGCGACGCCGCTCGCGATACTTGCCGGTTACGGAACCTCGGCCGATGCCTATCACCTGACCGCGGGCGAGCCGGGCGGCGCCGGCGCTCAGGCAGCGATGCACGGCGCCTTGCGGATGGCGGGGCTGTCGCCAGGCGAGATCGACTACATCAACGCGCACTCCACCTCGACGCAGGTGGGTGACGCGGCGGAGCTGGCCGGCATCGGCGCGGTGTTCGCCAATCGCGGCAAGGACCTCGCCATCTCTTCGACCAAATCGGCGACCGGCCATCTGATGGGCGCGGCCGGCGCCATCGAGGCGGTGTTCTCGATCCTTGCGATCCGCACCGGCATCGTGCCGCCGACGCGCAACCTCGAGGACCCTGATGTGGGCGAACAGTTCAACCTGGTGCCCAGGGTGGCGCAGGAAAAGACCGTGCGGCACGCGCTGTCGAACGCGTTCGGCTTTGGCGGGGTGAACGCGACGCTGGTGTTCTCGGCGACCTAGTCCCTGGGCACTTTCGGCGATTTGGTCTTCTTGGGTTTCTCGACCTTGAGGGGGCGCTGGACGACTGCCGCTTCGGCGAAGCGGAGCCAGTCTTCCAGTGCCTCATCGTCCTCGATGGCGTCGCCGTCGACCCAGAAAAAGCCCGACATCACCCGGCCGTTGTGCACCATCTCAGTGGTGCCCGACCGCGCCTTTGCCGCCTCGTGATTGTCCTTGCCTACCGAAACCAGGATGCCGCCATCCTTCTTGCAGCCAACGAGAATGTGGCCGTTGAGGAGGAACGTCATGCCGCCGAACATGTATTTTTCGGTGATGCGTGGATCGTCGCCCACCAGCATGCGGACGCGCTCGGCCAGATGCGTCATCGTCTCGGAGTTCTTCATTTGGGGGGCAGGGTCTCCGCATAGCTGAAGGCGTAAGCGATCCAGCGGCCGAGCGCCGCGTCATCGGGTATTGCATCGGCGGCGACGGCGATGAAGCCGGTCATCGGTCGCGGACCCATATGCATCTGGTAGGCGCCGGGCTTGGCGACGGCCTCGGCCTGCTTGTCGGGGTCGATCCGCACCAGCAGCTCTCCCTTGGCGGTGGTGCCGATGGCCATGTTGCCACGGAGCATGAAGCCGATGCCGCCGAACATCTTTTTCTCGACGAGACCGGTGGGCAGCAGCGGGCGGAGGCGATCGCCCATGGTGTCGGATGCTATGCTCATTTCGGCGTCTCCGGATCGCGATAGGTGGCGTGCTGCGGGATACCCTGGGGCAGCGCATCCCATTCGTGATGGCTGCGCGCAAAGATCAACTGGTTGGGCAAGAACCACCCGGCCTGCGGGCCGAACAGGCCGACCGGCAACATCAGCAGGTCGGGTGCGCGGCTCGACTGGGCGTAGAGTGGCGTGCCACAGGCGGGGCAGAACCAGCGGGTGAGCGTCGCGCCGGAATGGGCTGGGCGCGCGAAGCTGGCGGTGGGACCGGTGACGGTGACATCCGCCGGGCGGGCCAGCGCCACGGTCGAGTGCCCGGTGCCGGTGGCGCGCTGGCAATCCTCGCATGAGCATATGAACATCGAGCGGATGCGGCCATGGACCGCCAGCGAAACAGCGCCGCAGGCGCAACTCGCGCTGAGCTCGATCTCGGGTTTGGGGTTCGCGGTCATGCCCCATGCTGACACCGAGGATTTGCCATTCGCAAGCCGTCTGCTTGATCCGTGATGACGCTGGCTTTAGACGAACGGCATGGTCTATGCGCCTCACTATCCGATCGAAACCGAGCGGCTGCGGCTGCGGCCGTTCACGCGCGGCGATGTCGACGCGGTATTCGCGTACCGGCAGCGCGAGGACGTGGCGCAGTACCTGTTCGATGGTCCGATGAGCCACGAGAGCGTCACCGAGGTGGTGCAGATGCGCGTCGGTCAGTACGAGCTGGCCGGCGAAGGGGACAAGGTCTTCCTCGCGGCCGAACTGAGGGAGCCGCAGCGTGTCATCGGCGAGGTGTCGTTGATCCTCCGGGATGGGCCGGCGCGGCAGGCCGAGATCGGCTACATTTTCCACCCGGAGTTCCACGGCATGGGCTATGCCACCGAGGCGGCGCGTATGCTGCTGCAGATGGGGTTCGAGGGCGCCGGGATGCATCGCATCTATGCGCGCTGCGACGCGCGCAACGCCGGCTCGTGGAAGGTGATGGAGCGGCTGGGGATGCGGCGCGAAGCGCATTTCCGCGAGCACGCGCTGTTCAAGGGCGCCTGGGACGAGGAGTTCGTCTACGCCCTGCTCGAAGGCGAATGGCGGGATCGCGCCGGGCGCTAAGTGCCGCCAACGACTTGGCTATTCGGTTCGAACGAGCTGATTTGGCAAGATATTTCAACGACTAAGGCGGAACCGCCATCAACCCGTCGCGTTGCAGGGTTAAGCAGCACCACGAGGGGAGGAGCGGAGATGGCGATGCCTGATTTTCCGATTGAGACCGAGAGGCTTACTCTCAGGAACTTCCACAAGTCCGACCTGGACGCTGTCATGGCGTACCACGCGTTGCCCGAGGTGCAACGTTACCTCGACTGGAAAGCGCGCGACCGGGTGGAGGTGAAAGCCGCCCTCGATGCGATGTGCGCACAGCACCGGCTGACCCGGCCCGGCGACGCGCTGACCCTGGCGGTGGTGCGCAAGGCCGACGACATGCTGATCGGACAGATCTCGCTGCGCTGGACCGATGCTACGGCCGGGCAGGCCGAGCTGCGCTTCATCCTGAACCCGGCGCAGCGGCGGCAGGGCTATGCGCGCAATCCGTGCGCGCCATGCTCGACCTCGGCTTCAACGAGCTTGGGTTGCACCGGATCTTTGCCCGGTGTTCGGGGCGGAACCAGCCTTCGGCCAAATTGCTCAAGGATATCGGCATGCGGCTCGAGGCGCATTTCCGCGAGCACGCGTTGTTCCAGGGCGAGTGGGACGAGGAGCTGCATTTCGCCATTCTCGACCGGGAATGGCTGCGCGGCAGCAAGGTGAAGGAATTGAGCCACCACATGGTGGCCTGATCACGCGCGCGAAATAATAGTTTGTACGTAGCGCGCCGTCGACTTGCGAAAACTGCATGGCTGACATGCGAAGAGCCTGACGCGCGACGGCATGCATGGTCTACTGCCGGGGTTAAGGGCATCGCGGTAGATGCCGGGTGCTGATTGAGGGGTCAGGCGCTCGGCGCGATGTCCAGGTTTGGACGCACGCGCAGGGGCCCCCCATGGACTTCACTCCCGCGGCCGGAGACGGCAATGGCCGCAGCCGTCTGCTTGCCTTTTCTCCTCGCGATGTGCTGATCGTCGCCGTTCTCATCTTTCTTGCGGCGATTGTCGGCAGCATGTCGCGCCCGGCAGGGTTCCTCGCCGCGTTCTGGCCGGCGAACGCAATCCTCGCCGGCATGCTGGTGCGCTTGCCGAGACTGCAAACCCTGCCGGTCCTGCTTGCAGCGGCGGCTGGGTATGTGGCGGCGGCTGTGGTATTCGGCGACAGCCTGCGCTGGACCCTGGTGCTGACTGTGGGCAATCTGGTGGGCGCCCTGTCATTTGCGTTCCTGTTCGGCGGGTTGGAAGGTGAGGACCGTGCGCTGACCCGGCCCCAAGGCGTGATCTCGCTGGTGCTGATGTCCTGCGCCGCTGCTGCGCTGGCCGGTGTCATCGGCGCGGTGATCCTGGCCGAGGTCGCCAATGTCGGGTACTTCGATGCCTGGTCGCGCGCCTTCTCGGCGGAACTGGTGAACTACCTGGCGTTGCTGCCGGTGGTGTTGACCGTACCTCCGCTCCGCGCCTGGTTCAGACCGCTCAGCCGCCCCGGCAGTGCGCTGCGTCAGATGCTGCCACCGGTATTGGCGCTGGCAGGGACCATCGCGCTGCTGCTGGTGGTGCCGCATCCGGTGGCCATCATGTTTCCCGTACCGGCGCTGATCTGGTGCGCCCTGGCGCTGCCGCTTTCGGCAACGGCGGCGCTGGTGCTGATCTACTCGGGCGTCGCGATGGTCGCCATCAAGCTCGGGCTGTTCGAGGTCCTCAGGACCGCAACGCATGGCGACTCCATCTCCGCCGTGCACCTGGGGGTGGCGCTGGTGGCGCTCGGGCCGATGGTGATCGCCAGCGTCAATGCCGAGCGCCGGAGGCGGATCGAGCAGCTCGAACGGCTGACCCGTCACGACTCGCTGACTGATGCGCTGACCCGCAACACCTTTATGGAGCAGGCGGCAGAACTGCTGGCGCAACTGCAGCGGGAGCAGGCGGCGGTGGCAGTGCTGGTGCTGGACGCCGACCACTTCAAAACGGTCAACGACGTGCACGGCCACCCCTCGGGTGACCGGGTGCTGGTGGCGGTGGCGGCGGCGATCCGCACCGCGATCCGGCAGGGCGACCTGTTCGGCCGCATCGGCGGGGAGGAGTTTGCCCTGGTGCTGCCGCGGGTGACGCGGCGCGAGGCGCAGGCGGTGGCGGAGCGGATGCGCAAGGCCGTCGCCAACCTCGCGGTGGTGCTGGAGAGCGGCAGCCTGCAGCGGATCACCATCAGCATCGGGATGGCCTTTGAAGCTTCGAGCCGCAGCGGGCTCTCCGAAATGGTTTCGCTCGCCGACCGCGCGATGTATGAGGCCAAGCGGGCGGGGCGCGACCAGGTGGTGATCTGCGACAGCAGCAAGCCGGAACGCCCGCCGATGTAGAGCTTTGCTGAAAGGGCATGTGCCGCCAATGGCCGGAACCGACAAGTCGCAGGAGTTCACCTTCCGGCCGAGCCCGGCGATCATCCTGTGCGAGCCGCAGCTCGGTGAGAATATCGGTACGGCGGCGCGGGCCATGGCCAATTTTGGCCTGTGGGACCTCAGGATCGTCAACCCGCGTGACCCATGGCCGAACGAGCGGGCCATCGCCGCGGCATCGCGGGCCGACCACGTCATCGACAAGGTGCGGGTGTTCGCGACGGTAGAAGATGCGATCGCCGACCTGCAACTGGTGTTCGCCACCACCGCCCGCCGGCGCGATATGCAGAAGCCGGTCTATGGCCCCGAGGAAGGGGCGCAGCGGATGATCTCGCATATCTCCGGCGGGGAGAAAGCCGGGCTGCTGTTCGGGCGGGAGAAGTGGGGCCTCTATAATGAGGAGGTGGCGCTCGCCGACGCCATCGTCACCTTCCCGGTCGAGGCGGCGTTCGCTTCGCTCAACATCGCCCAGGCGGTGCTGCTGATGGCCTATGAATGGCGGCAGCAGGCAGACAAGGGCGAGGTGCTGCCGTTCAGCGGCGGGCTCGATCCGACTGCCCCGCGCGAGGAACTGATCGGGCTGTTCCTCCATCTCGAGGAAACGCTGGATCGCACCGGCTTCTTCAAGACCGATGACAAGCGGCCGACCATGGTGGACAACCTGCGCGCCGCGTTCACCCGGGCGCAGCTGTCGACGCAGGAAATCCGTACGCTGCGCGGAGTGATCTCGTCGATCGATCGGGCGCACCTCAGGCAGGGGCGGAAGGCGCGGGAAGCGGAGACCGCGAGGACCGCGAAGCCCGAGGATTGAGGCCGGCGCCGCCAGCCAGCGCCGAAAGTATGCTTTGACGGCGCCTCGGCGCGCGTGGCATCAGGCGTCACCATGTCGCATGCCCCATCCGAGCCCACGAGGCTCGCGTTCAGCTACCGCAACTTCCGGTTTTTCTGGCTCACCACACTGCTGGTCAGCTTTGCGGTGCAGATCATGTCGGTGTCGATCGCCTGGCAGATCTACGATGTCACCGGCGAGCCGTTCCTGCTCGGCCTTGTCGGGCTGTCGCTGTTCCTGCCGGCGCTGGTGCTGATCCTCGTCACCGGGCTCACCGCCGACCGCTTCAACCGGCGGCTGATCATGGCGATCTGCCTCGGGGTGGAGCTGCTCTGCGCGCTGGGCTTTCTCGCCTTCGTCAATGCTGAGGCGCACGAGGTATGGCCGATCTTCGGCATCCTCGTCGTGCTCGGTACGGCGCGGGCGTTCTGGAACCCGGCGGCGCAATCGCTGGCGCCGAACCTGGTGCCGCCGAAGCACTGGCCAACGCCATCACCACCAATATGTCGGCCTGGCAGTTCGCCTCGATCGCCGGACCGGCGGTGGGTGGGCTGCTCTATGGCATCGCCCCATCGGTGGCCTTCGGCACCGGCGCCGTGCTGCTGGTGATCGCCATGGGCTCGGTGCTGATGATTTCGAAGCCGCAGCACCGGGAGTCGCACCAGGCGACCAGCCTCGAGACCATGCTGGCCGGCTTTCGCTACATCTTTTCCAACAAGGTGGTGCTGGGCGCCATCTCGCTCGACATGTTCGCCGTGCTGATGGGCGGCGCCGTGGCGCTGCTGCCCATCTATGCCAAGGACATTCTGCATGCCGGGCCGCAGGAGCTCGGGTTCCTGCGGGCCGCGCCGGGCATCGGCGCCATTGCCATGGCGCTGCTCTTGACGCGCTTCCCGATCCGCGACCATGCGGGGAAGCTGTTGTTCCTGTTCGTGGGGCTGTTCGGCGCCTTCACCATGCTGTTCGGGCTATCGACCACGGTCTGGATCTCGGTACCGGCGTTGGCGCTGGTCGGCGCCTCGGACATGGTGAGCGTCACCATCCGCGAGACCATTATGCAGCTCTGGACCCCCGAAGCGGTGCGCGGCCGGGTGAACGCGGTGAATTCGGTGTTCATCGGGGCCTCGAACGAACTGGGCGAGTTCCGCGCCGGCACGGTGGCGCATCTCATCGGGCCGGTGCCGGCGGTGGTGATCGGGGGGATGGGCTCGGTCGCCATCGCGGTGCTGTGGAGCCGGCTGTTCCCGGGCTTGCGGAACCAACGGACGCTCGACCGGAAAATGGCGTAGCCCCGTACGGATTGGCACGAGTTGAGATAAATTTCTGGTTAAGAAGTAAATCGAGCCAGACGGGAACAGCCTAGACTTCCACTCCTCCTGCCAAGTCAGGAAGGGAGGAATACATGTCTCAGAATACCGACAACTATATCCTCAAACTGCCGGACAAACTGCCGAACGGCGGCCCCAACGTGAACGCCAGTGACCTGCACATCGCGGCGACGCATGCGAGCGTCGAAGTCCTGGGGATCGACGGCATTGACCCCAATGGTTCTACAAGCCCGCACGGTGTTGGTATCAAGGGCAACGGTGGCATCAACATCACCGGGATCAATGTGAAGCCTGGCGACACAGTCACGCTCCGGCTCAAGCACACGCGAGACGATGGCCGGCTCGCTTTCGCATACAAATGGACCTATCCGCGCGGCGCCAAGGGGAACGGTGATCCGCAGGAGATCGCCATGCTGGACGAAACGTCGGACGATGGCACCGCCGTGGTCAGCAACCCCGATCTGCAGGCCCTGATCCTCGCGCTTCTTGAAGCCCTGGGACCGCTCGACGGGCGAAGCCGCAAGGCCAAGTAGCGCAAAGGCTTCGGCCCGTAACGCTTGACTCCTGCGGCTTCCGCCTCTATCACCCGCCCACTTGTCGAGCCCTCGGGCTCCTCGAGCGCACCCGGGATTCCCTGAATTCAGAGAATCTGTCGGTCCGTTCCGCAAGGACGGGCAGAGGAGGGCGCAATCACTTTCGACGATCTATGAAAGGATTCCGATGTCGAAGCGCGATTCAGTTAAGCACAAGATCGACCGCCGTCTTGGCGAAAACCTGTGGGGCCGTCCGAAGTCCCCGCTCAACAACCGTGCCTATGGCCCCGGCCAGCACGGCCAGCGCCGCAAGGGCAAGACCTCCGACTACGGTCTGCAGCTGCGCGCCAAGCAGAAGCTCAAGGGCTATTACGGTTCGATCACCGAGAAGGCCTTCAAGAAGCTCTATACCGAAGCTTCGCGCGTCAAGGGCGACACCGGCGAGCGCCTGATCGGCCTGCTCGAGAGCCGTCTCGACGCCATCGTCTACCGCGCCAAGTTCGTGCCGACCGTGTTCGCGGCGCGCCAGTTCGTGTCGCACGGCCACATCCTGGTCAACGGCAAGCGCGTCAACATTCCGTCCTACCAGGTCAAGGTCGGCGACAAGGTTGAGGTGCGCGAGCGCTCCAAGCAGCTCGGCATCGTGCTTGAAGCCAACCAGCTCGCCGAGCGTGACGTTCCTGAGTATGTGGAAGTCGATCACGGCAAGCAGACCGCCGTCTATGTCCGCGTCCCGGCTCTGTCGGACGTGCCGTACCCGGTGCAGATGGAACCGAACCTGGTGGTGGAATTCTACTCGCGCTAATAGCGCGGAACACACCACGAAATTGGAAAGGGCCGCCCGATGGGGCGGCCCTTTTGTTTTGGCGTCCCCCCGCGCCTCCGGCTACTCGGGAGTGACGTCGGGTACTGCTGCCGGCGGGATGGTGCCGGTGGCGAGGAAACGGGGATCATCATAGTCGTTCGCGAAGACCTTGGTGGCGAGCGGGATCTGGGCCTCGAAACCACGCAGACGCTGGTGGATCGAGATCAGGTTGATGATCGTCGTCCACGAGTTCACGAGGAAACGGAACGAGTCCGACACCTGCCCGAATGCCTGCAGCACCTGCTGGAAGATACCAAAGGTGATGGCGCCGGTAACGACCGATGGCCCCATCGCCAGATAGGGGAAGAAGGTCGAGCCCTGCAGGTAGGCGTACCGCGCGACGTTGAAGTAGGTGTAGTGCAGGTAGATGCGGAAATAGTTGCGCTGCACGTTCCTGAACAGGTCGCGGATAGCAGGCGGTTGGGCGCGCTCGGCGCGTTCTTCGCCGAGCACCAGTTCCTTGCGGTACGCTGCCTCGACGCGCTGGTTCTGGAACTGCAGTCCGGGCAGCTTGACGCCAACCACAGCCAGCAGCGTGGTGCCGAAGATGGCAGAGATCAGCGCAACCCAGACCAGGCTGCCGTCGACCTTACCGATCCAGGGAAGCTCGGTGATCTGCTGTGACAGGCCCCAGAGGAGCGGCAGGAACACCAGCAGCGTCATCACGGAGTCGATCAGGCTGAGGCCGAGGTTTTCGACGATGTTGGAGAAATCCTGGGTATCTTCCTGCACGCGCTGCGAAGCGCCTTCGATCTCACGGATGTGCTGCCAATTGGCCATGTAGTAGAAGTTCATCGCCCGGCGCCAACGGAACACATAGTGGGCGTCGAAGAACAGGTTCAGCACTTGGGCGGTGATGGCCGGAACGAGCACCACCACGACGGTGGCGATCTGCGCGAGGTAGGCGTCCAGGGAGACGGTGTTGGGCGCGCCGATGGCCGTCTGGATCAGGTTGTAGAAGCTGCCGTACCAGTCGTTCAGCCAGGCATTGATCTGGACGTTGAAGAACACGAACTCGATGATGGTGACCGAGCCGACGACGCTCCACCAGTACCAGCGCCGATTGTCCCCTAGGAAGTACCAGGGGATACAGAACAGGTAGCCGACCATCAGCACGTATTGGTAGAGCCAGACCTTGTCTGACGAGAAGAACGGCTGGGGCACGGCCTCGGTCGGCGCGATCCCGAGCCAGGGCCCAAGGCTGATGGCGCTCTGGATGGCGGGGCCAACGGTGAACCAGGCGACCATGGCCAGCGCGACCCAGATGACCGCTGAGGAAAAGAAGATCCTGGGATTGGGGAAAAATGAGCGGAACACGAGGCGACTCCTGGGGTTCCGTGAGGTCGCGTCATCTAACTGACTAAATTCGGAACCGGCAAGGAATGAGGGCGAACCTTGCCGCGAGTTAAAATGGCCGCAAGCTTCCGGTAAGGCGCGGGGTTTGCTACAGCAGCGCCATGAACCAGATTGTCAGCCCAGCCGTGCTCGAAGCCGATGCCGAGGACCTCTCCGGCACGCATCCGCTGTTTGCCGCCACGCCGCGCAGCGTCGAGTTCAACAAGCTCAGGAAGCGCCTGGTGCGCAATATGCGCGAGGCGATCGAAAAGTTCGGCATGGCGCGGGCCGGCGAGAAGTGGCTGGTCGCCATTTCGGGCGGCAAGGACAGCTATGGCATGCTGGCGCTGCTGCTCGACCTCAAATGGCGCGGGCTGCTGCCGGTGGAGTTGATCGCCTGCAACCTCGACCAGGGGCAGCCGAACTTTCCCAAGCACATCCTGCCGGACTGGCTGACCCAGCATGGCATCACGCACCGGATCGAGTATCGCGACACCTACTCGGTGGTGACCAATACGCTGCCGCAGGGGGCGACCTATTGCTCGCTCTGCTCGCGGTTGCGGCGCGGCAATCTTTACCGCATCGCCCGCGAGGAGGGGTGTTCGGCGCTGGTGCTGGGGCACCACCGCGAGGATAGCCTCGAGACCTTCTTCATGAACCTGTTCCATGGCGGCAAGCTCGCGGCGATGCCGCCGCGGCTGATGAATGACGATGGCGACGTCGAAGTGCTGCGGCCGATGATTTATTGCGCCGAGCCCGACCTCGAAAAATTCGCCGAGCACATGGCCTTCCCGATCATCCCCTGCGATCTCTGCGGTTCGCAGGAGGGGCTGGAGCGCAACGCCATGAAGGCGATGCTCAACGACATCGAGAAGCGGATGCCGGGGCGCAAGGACATCATGATCCGGGCGCTCGGCAATGTGCGGCCGAGCCACCTGCTCGATCCGAAACTCTTCGACTTCCTCGGCCTCCAGGCTGCGCCAGGCGACGGCGTATCCGGCGGTTAGAGGGCTTTCAGGAAAAGTTGCAGACTTTTCCGGTTCGAAAGCGCGACCAAATCAAAGACTTAGAGCATTTCTACGGAGAAATGCTCTGACCCAGACCATCCAATCCAGAGTGACCATGTCCAGCTTCGATATCGACCGTCTTGCCGTCATCCTGCGCGATGCGGCCAAGGCAGAAATCCTGCCGCGCTTCCGGCACCTCGATGCGGGCATGGTGCGCCAGAAGACCGACGCGATCGACCTCGTCACCGAGGCGGACGAGCAGGCGGAGCGGCGGATCAAGGCGGCAGTCGAGGCGGCCTGGCCCGAAGCGCTGTTCGTCGGCGAGGAATCGGTGGCGGCCAATCCGGCGCTGCTCGGTAAACTGGATCGGGCCGAGTTCGCCATCGTCGTCGATCCGGTCGACGGCACCGCCAACTTCGCAGCGGGGTTGCCGCTGTTCGCCACGATGGCGGCGGTGGTCAAGAACGGCGAGACCATTGCCGGGATCATCTATGATCCGATGGGCGACGATTGGGTGCTGGCGGCGCGGGGCGGCGGCGCCTGGCAGCGGCGGCCGGATGGCACGCAGTGGCGGCTAAAGGTGGCGACGGCGCCGGGGCTCGCCGACCTCGTGGGGCACGTCTCGATCACCTTCCTGCCGGCCGACAGCAAGCCCAGGGTGTTGGCCAATCTTGCCAAGGTCAAGGTTGCGGCCAACTACCGCGTCGCCGGGCACGACTACCGGACGTTCGCCAGCGGCTTTTCGCATTTCGTCATGTTCAACAAGCTGATGCCGTGGGACCACCTGGCGGGGTCGCTGATCGCCCAGGAGGCCGGCGGTTACGTCGCGCGCTTTGACGGCTCGGACTACCTGCCGAGCCACCGCGAGGGCGGACTGCTAATTGCGAGCGACCCTGATACCTGGAATTTACTGCGCTCAGAGGTGTTTACGCTATAGTGGAGGTCTGATCGGCGAGGGGAGACGCGGTTTTGGATCAGCTGAACTATTGGGCGATCGCCGATCGCGAGGTGGAGATCCAGAACCCGATCACCGATCGGAAGCTGCGCCTCTTGGATGATTACTGCTCGATCCGTGACGGGATGAGCGTGCTCGACATGGGCTGCGGCAAGGCCTGGCTGATGCGGCACTGGGCCGAAAAATTCGCCATCCAGGGCGTCGGCATCGACATCAATGCGCGCTTCCTCGAGGAAGCGCGGCGCAAGACCCCGGCGCGGGGCCGCCTGACCTTCCACAACGCCTCGATGAAGGGGTTTGATGTCGAGCCCGCCTCCTACGACGTAGTGCTGTGCCTCGGTGCGGCGGCGTCGCTGGGCGACGTGCCGGCGGCGCTCGAATGGATGTCGGGTGTCGCCAAGCCGGGCGGCACGCTGGTGCTGGGCACGACCGTGTTGCGCCATCCGCCGGTAGTGCCCAAGGGCGACATCCTGCCGCCTGATACCGTCAGCATGATCGGCGTGATGGAGCGGCACGGGGCTGAGGTTTCAGCGACGATCAGCGCTTCGGACGCCGACTATGAGCGCTACCAGAGCCACCAGCGGCACGCGACACTGACCTGGGCCCGCGAGAACCCCGGTCACCGCGATCAAGCCGAGGTGCTGGCAAAGAGCCGAGACGACTGGATGCACTACCAGCGGATCATCCGGCCGATGCTCGGCTGGACGATTTTCGTGGGGCGGAAGAACGGCTGACGGCCGTCCAGTCCAATCGGCCGCACTTAAGGCGGTCGCCTTCCTCCCCCTTGAGGGGAGGGATTGAGGGAGGGGGTGGTGCAGTCAGCACCGAGCCCGCCTCACCACCCCCAGCCCCTCCCCTCAAGGGGGAGGGGAGCGGGCGGCCCGTGCCAGGGGATAGACGGCTCGCTTCAATGCCCGCTGTCGGCATGAGCCTCGTATTGCGGGCTGACGCCGAACAGCTTGCCCTTTTCGGCGATGAGGATCGAGAGCAGCACCAGCGAGCCCATCGTGGCGTAGCCGAGCGCATTGGGAACGATGGTGCCGTTGAAGTGCTGGCCGATATAGGTACCGATCAGCGCGCCGCCGACTGTCTGGGTGAAGCCGAACACCGAGGCGGCGGTGCCGGCGACATTGCCGAGCGGTTCCATCGACAGCGAGTTCATGTTCGACGCAGCCCAGCCGAAGAAGAACTGGATCACCATCAGGAGGCCGAAGAACACCGGGAACGGCACCGGGCCCAGCAACGCCACCGCCACCAGGATGAGGGCGGCGCCGAGATAGACCAGCGCGGCGGCGTGGCTGAGGCGGCGCATGCCGAAACGGCGGACGACGCGCGAGTTGATGAACTGGGCGATGGCGATGGTGCCGGCCATAGCGGCAAAGGCCACCGGGAAGTAGGGCCCGAGGCCATAGATCTCGACGAAGATCTGCTGGCTGGCCGAGATGAAGCCGAACATGGCGCCGAACAGGAAGGTGCCGGCGAGGCCGTAGAACAGCGCCACCCTGTTGGTCACGACGATGCGGAAGCCGTCGGTCACCGACTTGAAGCTGAGGGCGCGCCGATATTCCGGATGCATGGTCTCGGGCAGGCGCAGGAAAGCCCAGAGGCTGATCGCCGTGGCGAGGCCGCCCATGAACAGGAAGATGTACTGCCACGGCCCGGCCAGAGGATCAGTTGCCCGATGCCGGGGGCGAGGATCGGGATGGCCATGAACACCATGAAGGTCAGCGACATGATCTCGGCCATCTCGCGGCCGGAGAACTTGTCGCGCACCACGGCGGTGGCGATGACGCGGGTGCCGGCAGCGCCCATGCCCTGGACGAAACGCAGGGCGAGCAAGGCGCCGAAGGTCGGCGCAAAGGTCGCGGCGAACGCGCAGATGAGGTAGATGCCGAGGCCGACCAGCAGCGGACCGCGACGGCCGAAGCGATCGGTGAGCGGACCATAGGCGAGCTGGGCAAGGCCGAAGCCGAACATGTAGACGCCGACCACGAACTGCCGCTCGTTCTCGTGGCTGATGCCGAAGGCTTCGCCCATGTAGGGCAGGGCCGGCAGCATAACGTCGATGGCAAGGGCGTTGAGCGCCATCAGCCCCGCAACAAGGATAATGAATTCGACGCGGGACAGGTCCCGCGTGGCCACAGATGTATCGGACATTGCTTGCTCAGATTTGGCCGGGGGAGGGGCCGGAAAGGCCGGGAACATGCGCGCATCCCTGGCCTTTGGCAACCCGCGGCCGATCAATACTTTCGAGAGGCCGAAGCTATTGGCGAACCTTAGCTGGAAGGAGCTTGCTTCAGCTGGAAGCTGGTGGCGCTCTTCTCGCGGATCGGCAAGTGAATGGCCGCCGAGGCGAGCCCGAGCAGGATGCCCAGGTACCACACGAGGCTGTAGGAGCCGGTGTGATCGTAGACGAAACCGCCCAGCCACACGCCGACGAACGAGCCGAGCTGGTGGCTGAAGAAGGCGACGCCATAGAGCATGCCCATATAGCGCGCGCCGAAGAACAGCGTCACTAGGCCCGCGGTGAGCGGCACGGTGGAGAGCCAGAGCAGCCCCATGGCGGCGGCGAATATGTAGGCGCTGACCTCGGTGACCGGGAACAGCACGAACAGGCCGATGGCCACGGCGCGGCTGAAGTAGATCGACGCGAGCAGCAGTTGCTTGGGCAGGTGGCCGCCGAGATAGCCGGCAAGGAGCGAGCCGACGATGTTGAACAGACCGATCACCGCGATGGCCCAACTGCCGACTTCGGGCGACAGCCCGCACTGCACCAGGTAGGCGGGCATGTGGACATTGACGAAGGCGAGGTGGAAGCCGCAGACGAAAAAGCCGATCACCAGCAGGCGATAGGAGCGGAACCCCCAGGCGCGGCTCAGCGCTTCCATGAACTTGAGATCGGCCTGTCCGGCGGCGCGTTCGGTGCGCCCGCGCAGCGCGAAGGTCAGCGGGATCACCAGCGCGAGGATCGCGGCAGCGTAGATCAGCGCGCTCTGCCAGCCGAAATTGCTGATGAAGGCCTGGCCGAGCGGGGCGAAAGCGAACTGGCCGAAGGACGACGCGGCGGTGGCGACGCCGAACACCAGGCTGCGCCTTTCCTGCGGCACGCTGCGGCCGAAGGCGATCATGACGATCGAGAAGGACGAGGTGGCAATGCCGACGCCAGTGATGACCCCGGCCGTGAGGTTGAGCATCGAGCCGGTGGGCGAGACCACCATAAGTATGAGGCCCAGCGCGTAGACCAGGAGGCCACCGACGATCACCTTGGCGGTGCCGTAACGATCGGCAAGCCCGCCGGCGAAGGGCTGCGCGATGCCCCAGGCGAGGTTCTGGATGGCCATGGCCATGCCCCAGGCTTCGCGGGTCAGTCCGAGATCGGCAGACATCGGCAGGGTCAGCAGGCCAAAGCTGGTGCGGATGCCGTTGGTCGCCGCCGCGATGATGCAGCCGCAGATGATCAGCGCAACGAGCGGCGTCGCCACGGAGCGGGGGGCGGTGATCGAGGACATGACGGGGACTCGGGCGGATGGGGAACTGTGTACTTACACCCCGCGCACCCAGCGGCGGAAACGCATTCTGCTTATGCCAGCCATCACGTTGCGTGATCGTGGCCTCATGCCGCATTTGTCCAGTGATCGGGGAGCACTATATCCCCGTTGCAGCAACGGAGCCTCGACTCGTGATCCGCCATATCGTCTTTTTCACCGCCAAGCCGGCCAATCTGGATGCTGTCGTCGAAGGGCTGAAGCTCTTGGGCCAGATCCCGCACTCGGAGCATTTCGAGGTGACGCGGAATTCCAAGGTGGATCAGTTCGGCAATGACATCGATGTGGTGGTCTATGCCGAGTTCGCCGACGAGGCGGCGCTGGCGGCCTATAAGGCGCACCCGCTCTATGCCGAGGCGACGCGGCGGGTGCGGCCGTTGCGCGAGCAGCGGTTCGCCGCGGACGTTCCGGCGCGCGCTGCCGACGTGGTGCTTCGCCGCTCGGCCTGAGCGCAAACGAAAAGGCCGCGGCCTCGATGAGGCGCGGCCTGTTTTCATAGGGATAGGGACAGGATCAGGCGGTCTGCTTGACCGCAATGCCCTTGTCGGCGAGGTGCGTCTGCAGTTCGCCGGCCTGGAACATCTCGGTGATGATGTCGGCACCGCCGACGAACTCGCCCTTGACGTAGAGCTGCGGGATGGTCGGCCAGTTGGCGTAGGCCTTGATGCCCTCGCGCAGATCCTGGTTCTCCAGCACGTTGGCGCTCTGGTAGTCGACGCCGAGGTAGCCGAGAATCTGCACCACGCGGCCCGAGAAGCCGCACATCGGGAAGTCGGGCGTGCCCTTCATGTAGAGGAACACGTCGTTATTCTTCACCTGCTCGTCGATCAGTGCGTTGATGTCGCTCATATGCATGCCTTTCAGGCCGGGGAGGATGCCGGCTCCGTTCTCTTGTTAGATAGTCCTGCAATGCGGCGCTGTCGAGGTGCTCATCGTCATTTGGCGATGCTTAGTCGCTCGACGATCCATGGGTGTCCGGTGACATCCTCGAGCGCGTCATACTGCACCGCTTCCCAGCCATGGGCGCGGGCGGCCTTCACGATGTCTTCGCGGTCGTCGAAGAACAGCGGTGGCTCGGCCTGCGGGCCGAGGCGGTTGCTTACCCAGTCGAAATAGGGTTTTGCCGGCTTGCTGTGGCCGATGCGCGCCGAGTGGAACATATCTTCAAATAGTTCGCCGAACTTCAGCTGCTGCCACAGCCATTGGGCCCGCATGTGCTCCTGGTTGGTGGCGAGGTAGAGCCGCGTGCCGGCAGCCTTCAACTGAGCCACGACATCGAGCAGCGGCTGGTTGACGTTGCTGTCATGGCTCAGCCAGTAGCCGGCAAAAGCCATGCTGGGGCCGCGATAGCCGAGGCGGGGCAGGGTGCGATCGAGTGCCTCGAGCAGCGACATCTGCCCGACGATCACCTTCTTGATGAAGATGTCGTAGATGAACTCGGTCTTGAACCGCTCGGGATCGACGCCGAGATCGGCCAGCAGGTTCTCATCCCAGCGGATCTGCTTCTCCGGACGCGCATGATAGCCGTGCACGAGCACGCCATCGACGTCGAACAGGATGGTGCGGGTCATGGTGAGCCTTCTGATCCTCCCCCGCGTGGCGGGGGAGGGGGACCAGCGAAGCTGGTGGAGGGGGCCGCGATCTCTCGGATAGCCGTTATGACGGCCTCCAATCCCTCAGAGTCGAGAATGTCGCTGGCCATGAACCGGATCACCTGAATTCCCTGATTGTTAAGCCACATGGTGCGTCGTTCGTCCTGCTCAAACCGTTCGGCGTTGTCATGTGCACGACCATCCACCTCGATGGCGAGCTTCCGCTCGGGGCAGTAGAAATCGAGGACGAAAGGTCCCACCGGATGTTGCCGCCGGAAGCGGACGCCGCCGACTCTGCCGCCCCGCAGGTATTGCCAGAGGATGACTTCGGGCAGGGGCATTTCGCGGCGCATCCGTTTGGCGCTGCTGTAGCTTCTTGACGATGCCCGCACGATTGGCTCCCCCCTCCACCGGCTTCGCCGGTCCCCTCCCCCGCCACGCGGGGGAGGATGAAGAAGGACTAATCCGGCGCCTTGGTCTGCAGCGCGAGGGAGTGCAGCACGGTGCCCATGTCGGTGCCGAAGGCGGCGTTGACCATCTGGTGTTGCTGGACGCGCGACTTGCCGCGGAAGGCTTCGGAGGTGACGGTCGCCGCGTAGTGGTCGCCGTCGCCGGCGAGGTCGCGGATTTCCACTATGGCGTCGGGAAGCGCCTTGAGGATGCGGCGTTCGATTTCGTTGGCGGCCATGCCCATGGCTAGTCTCCCGGTGGTTGAGCCCAGTTGAGATATGGCATGTGGGGCAGGGGCGTTCAACGAGACGGGCGCCGGTTTCCCGACGCCCGCTGAGTTTTACCGCGTCAGGCGGCTTGCCGCTTGGGCAGCTTCCAGTTCGGTCGCACCCAGTGACAGGTGTAGCCGTTCGGGATGCGCTGCAGATAATCCTGGTGCTCGGGCTCGGCCTCCCAGAACGGGCCGACCGGGGTAACCTCGGTCACCACCTTGCCGGGCCACAGGCCGGACGCATCGACGTCCTTGATGGTCTCCTCGGCAACGGCCTTCTGCTCGGCATTCTCGTAAAAGATCGCTGAGCGGTAAGCAGTACCGACGTCATTGCCCTGCCGGTTCCGGGTCGAGGGATCGTGGATCTGGAAGAAGAACTCGAGGATGTCACGATAGGAGATGCGGCTGGGGTCGAACTCGATCTCCACGGCCTCGGCATGCTTGCCATGGCTGCGATAAGTGGCGTTGGCGAAGCCGTCGTCGCCCGAGTAGCCGACGCGGGTGGAGATGATCCCGTCCTTGTGGCGCAGCAGCTCCTGCGCGCCCCAGAAACACCCGCCAGCCAGAACCGCCCGCTCAGTGGTCGTCATGATGGTCTCCATTATTTGGGATGCGCCATATATACGCATTGGCGGGCGCTTCCGTTACACCCGATCACGAATTTGGCATCTAGGGGGATAACATGGCCGATGAGTACGATCGCGCTGACACAAGCGCCGCCTACGATGATGCCGTTCAGGAGGCGGCGCTGAGGGCGATGCCTGGTGGTCCCGCGTTAATCGAGTGGTTTGGCTTCATTCCCTGGTTCCACGACGACGAGATCGAGCGTCTGGAGCTTTCCGACAAGGGAGCGAGCAGGCTTGTGGTCCGATCAAACGTCTACAGTGATCTCATCAGTGCGCGAGCATGCCGCGTAACGCTGACGTTCAGCGACATCGTCGACATTCAGCTCGAGCACTTCTATCGGCAGAACGTCATTGGAGCTCTGCGCTTTCGTCGAGCGGTACCGCACGACGGCCCGGTTTACGGCCGAATGCCCGAAGGCGGCGACATCGAAATGGTCATCGAGTCGATCCTCGGTCTCGGTGGCACCATACGATGCGCCGAGGTCGCGATCAGCCTCGAGGAGATTGCTATCAGCTAATCTCCCCCACTTCCGTGGGTGCGAGGGGGGGTAAGCCGAGGGGACCCGACGATCCCTACCACGGAGTCATTCCCGCGAAAGCGGGAACCTCCGTTTTCTCGGCACCATCCCAAACCGAGGTTCCCGCTTTCGCGGGAATGACCCGGTGGGTGTGGCGGCCGTGGGGAGGCACTAAACCTCGGCGATCTCGCCCGCCATGAACTGCGGGAACCAGCCTTCGTGCGTCGCCTGAAGTTCGGTAATCGCCAGCGGACGGGCTTCGCCGAGGGTCAGTGAGGTGCCGCCGGTGTTGCCGATCCACGGCGCAAAGACGCCGGCATAGGGGTAGACCTCGGCGTAGAACTTATCGAGGTTGGCGCGGCTCATGGTGACGATGTAGCGGCCCTGGTCTTCGCCGAAGAACAGCGGTAGCGGGTCGCCGCCATCGAGCTGGTTGACCGTGGCGCCGATGCCGGAGGCCATCGCCATTTCGGCGAGGCCGACCGCGAGGCCGCCATCGGAGAGATCGTGCACTGAAGTAGCGATGCCGTCGCGGATCAGGATGCGGACGAGGTCGCCAACCTTCTTTTCGTGCTCCAGATCGACCGGCGGCGGGGTGCCGTCCTTACGGTTGAACAGCTCACGCAGGTAGATCGACTGGCCGAGATGCGTGCCCCACCAGTCGGGTGCGCCGAACAACAGGATCGCCTCGCCCTCGGCGGCGAAGGCGGCGCGGGCCATCTTCGACCAGTCGGGGATCAGGCCGACGCCACCGATGGTCGGGGTCGGCAGGATACCGCGGCCGTTGGTCTCGTTGTAGAGTGACACGTTCCCCGAAACGATCGGGAAGCCGAGCGCGCGGCAGGCGTCACCGATGCCCTTCACCGCATGGACCAGCTGGCCCATGATTTCCGGGCGTTCGGGATTGCCGAAATTGAGGTTGTCGGTGGCGGCGAGCGGATCGGCACCGGTAGCCGTCAGGTTACGCCAGCACTCGGCCACGGCCTGCTTGCCGCCCTCGTAGGCGTCGGCTTCGCAATAGCGCGGGGTGACGTCGGAGGTGAAGGCCAGCGCCTTGGTCGGGTGGCCATCGACACGGATGACGCCGGCATCGCCGCCGGGGCGTTGCAGCGAGTTGCCCTGGATCAGCGTGTCATACTGCTCGTAGACCCAGCGGCGCGACGAGAGCGCGGGCGAGCCGAGCAGCTTCAGCAGCGCATCGGCAATATCCATCTGCGGGATGTCGTCAGCGGCGAGCGGCTCGGGGGGCACCGGGGCAACCCAGGGGCGGTCGTACTCGGGCGCTTCGTCGCCCAGCTGCTTGATCGGCAGGTTGGCGACCTCTTCGCCTTTCCACATGACGCGGAAGCGCAGGTCGTCGGTGGTATGGCCGACAGTGGCGAAGTCGAGCTCCCACTTCTCGAACACGGCGCGGGCTTCGGCTTCCTTTTCGGGATGCAGCACCATGAGCATGCGCTCCTGGCTTTCGCTGAGCATCATCTCGTAGGGGGTCATGGCGTCTTCGCGAACCGGCACCATGTCGAGGTTCAGCTCGACGCCGAGGTCGCCTTTGGCGCCCATTTCGACGGCCGAACAGGTAAGGCCGGCAGCGCCCATATCCTGGATGGCGATCACCGCGCCGGTGGCCATCAGCTCGAGGCACGCCTCGAGCAGGCGCTTTTCGGTGAAGGGGTCGCCCACCTGCACGGTCGGGCGCTTTTCCTCGATGTCGTCGCCGAACTCGGCCGACGCCATGGTGGCGCCGCCGACGCCATCGCGGCCGGTCTTGGCGCCGAGATAGACGACCGGCAGGCCGACGCCCTCGGCCTTGGAGTAGAAGATCTTGTCGGTATCGGCGAGGCCGGCGGCGAAGGCGTTGACCAGGATATTGCCGTTGTAGCGCTCGTCGAACTCGACTTCGCCGCCCACCGTGGGAACGCCGAAGGAGTTGCCATAGCCGCCGACGCCGGCGACGACGCCCGAGACCAGGTGCTTGGTCTTTTCGTGTTTGGGGTCGCCGAAGCGCAGTGCGTTCATCGCCGCGACGGGCCGCGCCCCCATGGTGAAGACGTCGCGCAGAATACCGCCGACGCCGGTTGCCGCGCCCTGGTAGGGCTCGATGTAGCTGGGGTGGTTGTGCGATTCCATCTTGAAGACGATGGCCTGGCCGTCGCCGATATCAACGACACCGGCATTTTCTCCGGGCCCCTGGATGACGCGCTCGCCGGTCGTTGGCAGGGTGCGCAGCCACTTTTTGGAGCTCTTGTACGAGCAGTGCTCGTTCCACATCGCCGAGAAGATACCGAGCTCGGTGTAGGTCGGCGCGCGGCCGATCAGCTGCAGGATCTTCTGGTACTCATCGAGCTTGAGCCCGTGGTCCGCAACAAGCTCTGGCGTGATGGCGATGTGGTTGTTGAAGGTCATCCGATTCCGGCCCTGATCCGCTGGTGTTCGCTATAGCGGATACGACTCGTGGGGGACACCACAAATGGGTCAGATTTCCCCGCCGACCAGCATGGCGAGGCTGGAGTTGTAGTATTGCGGGTCGCCGGTCACTTCGTCGCCGAGCCAGTCGGGCAGCTCGAGCTTGCTGGTGGGGCTTTCGAGTTCGACCTCGGCGATCAGCAAGCCGGCATGGCGCCCCTGGAACTCGTCTATAACCCAGTCGCCGCCTGATAGCTCCAGGCGGTGGCGTCGCTTCTCGATCTGCGCACCGCGCACGTAACCGAGCATCTGGCGCGCATCGGCAATGGGCACTTCGTACTCGAACTCGGCGCGCGCGAGGGCGGAGCCGCCGCTCTTGATGGTGATGTAGCCAACCTGGTCATCGACGGTGCGGATGCGGACGGTGACGCCGCTGCCGGCGGCAAGATAGCCTTGGCGCAGCAGCTGGGTGGAGGTCACGAGGTCGCGCCAGCCAGCACCGGCGATAAGGTATTTCCGTTCGATCTCGATGCCCATTACTCGGCTGCCTCGCGTCGCATCCAGCCTTCGAGATAGGCAACGAAACGGGCCTTGAAGGCCCTCGGCGTTTCCGCGAAGGCCTGCCGGCCGAGGCTGGCGATCCGCCTTTCGATCTCGTTCTGGCGCCGGTCGGCGGCGTCGAGCGCGAAGGCAATATCGACATCGGGTCCGAGGTCGGCAGGGGCGGCCTGCAACAATTCGCGCAGTACGGCGATATCGTGATGCAGCCCGAGCTGGTCGGCAAGTTCGCCGGCGCATTTGTGGGCCGAAGGGATGATCTCGTTGGCGCAGCTTTCGATGAGGCCGAGCTGGTTCCAGTGATACTTGGCGTATTTGCGCCACTCGTGGAAAGCCTCGTCGGTGCGGCGGTGCTCGGCGTGGGCACGGGTCAGGCGGCCGCTGCGATAGGTGCGTTTGAGGCCGGACGCCAGCGTATCGAGCCGAACGCCGTCGAGCCGCCATTGCGCGCTGCGGGCGTCGAGCTCGCGCATCCGGCCGGCAAACTGCTCGAGCGCTTGGGTTTCCCTCGTGGTGTCCGGCGCAGCATCGCCGGCGAGCGGCGGCACCGGGCGGCGGGCCCAGGCCATGAGTTCGACATAGGTGTTCCGGGTAACCCGCATGTCGCGGGCCGCGGCGAGGCCGCGCGAGGCGTCGCGCACGAAGGCGTTCTCAGTGTCGTAGGCGCCGAAGTCGGATTGGACCAGGCGGAGCAAAGCCCGCAGCTTCTTGCAGCGGCGGCGGGCTTCGTGCACGCGCCGCTCAGGCGCCTCGGCGGCGTTCTCGGCGCCGGCGATGGCCTTGCCGATCTGCTCGCGCGCGATGCGAAGGAACCCGTCGGCGACGGTGGCATCGCTGTGCGACCACTGAAAACTCATCGGCACTCCCGCCCGCCCGACTTTGGCGTAACCCAAAGCTTACGTGTGCCTCGCTGTCACAAGCAAGTCACAGCAGCGCGGCGCGACGCCCCAGCAGCCGGTCGACGCCGACGGCGACGGCAAAGAGCGCGACGAAGGCGACGAACATGATGAGGCAGTTGATCGCCACCTGGCCATAGCCCAGCGTGTTGGCCTCGAGGATGGGGTAGGGGTACTCGCCAACGATGGCGCCGCGGAGCATCGCCCAGGCGAGGTAGGCGAGCGGGAACACGGTCATCGACGGGATGTCGCGCCAGTTGAGCTGACCATGCGGCTGGAACAGCAGCCACCAGGCGATGAAGAACAGCGGCGCCACATAATGCAGCACGATATCGGCAACGAACTGCAGCCCCGTTGGCTGCCAGAGCCCGGCAAGCATGACGTGGTAGAACACCGTCACCACCGCCATGATCCCCGCCATCATGGCCCGGGTCGGCGGCGCCCGCCACCAGCCGAGCCAGCGCGCGCCGCTGAGCTCGGACAGGTAGATCAGCACCAGCATGCCGTTGGTGAGGATGGTGAAGAAGGTGAACAAGAACCACAGTGCGGCGAGCAGGTTGTCGCCCTTGGCGAGCCGCAGCTGCATCGTGAGGTAGAACTGCAGCGCCAGCGCAGCGGCGCCGATTACCAACCCAAGGATAGTCGCGAGGCGCTTCAGCTTCATGTCGTTCCCCCCGTCAGGCGCGAGCGCGCCCCAACCGCCTGTCGGCAAACACCAGTATGACCGAGAACAGCGTCACCGCCAGAAGCAGAACGGCAACGCCGATCGCCACGCCGCCATAGCCGAACTTCTTGGCATCGAGGATATCGTAAGGATACTCACCGACCACCGCCCCTCGCAGCAACACCCAGGCGACATAGCCGACACCCGGCAGCAGCATCAGGCCGATATGCCTGAAGCGCAGCGCGCCATGCGGCGCGAACAGCGCCCACCAGACCAGATAGAGCACCGGCGCGACGTAGTGCAGCAGCCAGGTGGCGATTGCCAGCGCCCCTTCCATGGTGAGCGTCGGCGCCAGCATGAAGTGGTAGTAGAGCATTACCAGGGTGATGAAGGCCGCCGCCGATGCCATGACGATGGGGCGGCCGAACCAGGCGAGCCCCTTCCAGCCGCTCAACACGGCGACATAGGTCAGCACCAGCCACAGGTTGGTGAGGTGAGTGAAGAAGGTCCAGAAGTAGATGAAGGCATCGGGGAGGCTACGGGCCACCGGGTTGGCCGCCGATGCCGCCATCACTGAAGGAAAAATCTCCCAGCCGTCGATGGCGAGGCCAACCAGGCCGGCGGCGAGGCCGGCAAGAGCGAACAAAATCCGCAAAGCACAACTCAGCTAACCAGTTGCAATACGAACAAGAATAGATGGCGGCCGCGCGGACCGCCATCGCCAGTTTTGCCTAGGCTCGTCTTCTCTAGCGCAGCAGCCACCAGTCGGCGCTCAACCAATCCTGGCCGATCGGGGTGAGGACCAAAGTGCCGTTCTCGACATTGAGGTAGGTGTCGCCCTGCGCGACATTGCGGAAACGGACGTAGTAACCGCCGCCGGAAGGCTCCATCTGCCACATCGCCGACTGCCAGTCGGGCTGGATCGGCCCGGCTTCGAGCACGCCGTTCTGGACGTGCAGGTAAGCCTCCGGCTTCCACACGCTGTGGATGCGGACATAGCCGCCATCGACCGGGTCGAGGGTCCAGCGGGCGCTGAGCCAATCGAGCAGAATGGTGGTGTTGGCGGGCACCCCCGTCTCGTTGTTGAGGAAAGCGCTGGCGATCCAGCGGCTGCCGATCCGCACCTCCTGGCCTAGCTGGCCGAGATCTCCACCGCCACCGCGGGCGACGACATTCCAGCTGAGCAGCAGGTTGACCGGCTGCAGCCCCTTCTGCTGGACGATCACCCGGATGCTCGCCGGGCCGGGTACGGCGGCGTTATTGTAGCAGTTGGCGCCGATATTGGGCGCCTGGCAGGCATAGACGAAGAAGCCCCAGCTGTAGGTGCCCGACCAGTTGAAGACATCCTGCGCCCCGTCGAGGTCGACGACCTGGATGCCGTTGGCGTGGTTGCCGAACTGGTCGAGCATGTCCGGCACCAGCACCTCTACCGGATCGGCGGTATTGCGGCGATAGCCGCTTATCAGCAGGTGGCAATTGAGGCTCGGCAGAGCGCCGATAACGATCTCGGTCGGGCAATCGACCTGGACTTGCAACGGACCTTCGTCTGTTGTGCCGCCGGTGTCGTCGCCCCCGCCGGTGGCGCCCCCGGTGTCGGTCGCCGAGACCCGATAGCGATAGGTAACGCCATAGCCGAAATAAGCTCCCACCCGAACTTCGACGATCGAGCCGTCCGACAGGGTGGGTGAAGGCGTCACATGCACCGAGATCGAGTTGGTCCGGCTCTCCGAGCCGCCCGGTTGGGCGTCCGGAACCGACACGTCGGCGCCCGCCGGATCCTTGTCGAACTCGAACCCGCCGCTTGGGCTGTTGATGCCGATGCCGGCGTAGATCCGGTTCGGCGTCGCCTTGCCCTCGATGGTCAGGTTGACGGTGAACCCGGCCCCGTCGCTGGTACGCGGTGGCTGGGTCCAGGTGTAGTCGGCCCGGTAAGTCTTGTACTGGGAATCCTCGATCGAGATGCGCCCGTCAGCGACCTTCCAGCGCGGGTCATTGCCCGGATCGTCCGGCACGATCTCGATCATTTCGAGATAAGGGCCTTGGGCCCAGGCGCTGCCGGATAAAACAAAAATGGCGGCCAGGCCGCCCATCAGGAAACTCAGTGCTAGAAGAAGATTCACGGCCCGTAGCCGCGCTGCATATCCGAACGAAGCCATCGCCCTCTCCCCGGGGTCAGTGCTGCGCCGCAATCTCAGGATGGTCGCACCGCCACCGCCTGCAATCAAGGCGGCGGCAGAAATTTGAGCGCTTGTGCTTAGGCAGCGTCCAGCAATGCCGCGAACAGGTTCCGGCCGTCGGTGCCGCCGTGGGCGCTCTCGATCAGGTTCTCGGGGTGCGGCATCAGGCCGAGGACGTTCTTCTGCTCATTGAAGACGCCGGCGATGTCGTTGAGCGAGCCGTTCGGGTTGGTGCCCTCGACATAGCGGAACGCCACCTGGCCATTGCCTTCCACTGATGCCAGCGTCTCGGCGTCAGTGAAGTAGTTGCCGTCATGGTGGGCCACCGGGCAGCGGATCACCTGGCCCTGCGCATAGCCGCTGGTGAAGGCCGTCGAGGCATTCTCGACCGAGAGTTTTACTTCGCGGCAGACGAATTTCAGCGAGGCATTGCGCATCAGCACGCCGGGGACCAGCCCGGCCTCGCTGAGAATCTGGAAGCCGTTGCAGACGCCCATCACCCTGACGCCCTGGGCGGCCCGCTCGCGGATGGTATCCATGGCAGGGGAGCGCGCCGCAATCGCGCCGACCCGCAGGTAGTCGCCGTAGGAGAAGCCACCCGGAATGACGATCAGGTCGACCTTGGGGATCTCGGCGTCCTTGTGCCAGACGATCGCAGGCGCTTCGCCGCCGATCTTGGTCAGCGCGGCGATCATGTCGCGATCGCGGTTGAGGCCGGGGAACACGACGACGGCGGCTTTCATCGGCGGATCTCGTTCAGTGAGGGTCAATCGCCTTTTGGTTAGTCGCCGCGCGAAACGCAAGCACAAAGCGCCGATAGGCACCGCGACCGGGGTGGACAGGACTCGGTATCGCACTTATAAAATAACTGACCGGACAGTTATTATTGGAACTGCGATGCCTGAGATCGAATGGACGCCGCCCGCCCCACGGCAGGGCACGCTGGGCGCCTGGGACCGTTTCGTCGGCCCGGGCGCGACCTCGGCCGAGGAATGGGTGCAGCTGGTTTTCGGGCTCGGCATTGCCGCGGCGTGCCTCGTGGCCTTTGGCTGGTCAGGCGGCTTTACCCTGGGGCCCATCGGTATCGTGGTGGCCATCGTGCTGGCGGCCGATCTCGGTGGCGGGCTGGTGACCAACGCGACCTCTGCGGCCAAGCGCTGGTACCATCGGCCGGGGCATGGGCGGGCCGCGCATCTGAAGTTCGTCGCCGTGCATGGCATCCACATCGCGGCCGTGGCGGCGGTGTTCGCTGCCGATGGCATCGCTTACTTCCTCGCGGCCTATGGCTACCTGATGCTGGCGGCAGGGCTGATCGTCATGGCGCCGCTCTACCTGCAGCGGCCGGTGGCGATGGGCGTTGCGGGGCTCGGCATCGCACTGGCGCAACTGCCGCTGCTGGCTGTTCCCGGCCTCGGCTGGTTCCTGCCGCTGCTGCTGCTGAAACTGCTCGTCGCGCACCTGCTCAAGGAGGCGCCGTTTGCCCGGACGCAGGGCGGCGAGGCCGCACGATGATCTTCCGCGGGTTCGAGCCGGCCGAGCTTGCGGCAGCGGTGCAGCTGCTGGCTGCGAGCTTCGCCGATGATGGTGGCGTGCTCGATATCGTGGGGCGCACCGAGCGGCTCGCCGGGTGGTTCGGGTCACTCATGCCGCTGCTTGCGCCGCCGCCCGGCCTGTTGCTGGGCGCGTTCGAGCACGACGTGCTGTGCGGCGTCCTGGTCGGCGGGCACACGCGCGGGCCCGGAGCCGGCCGGCAAATCTCGTGGCTGGCCCGGGCGCTGGTCCCCGTCGGCCCCGGCCCGGTGTGGCGCACCATTCGCCACGACCAGCAGCGGTTGCGGACCTTCCCGGCCGGCGGCGCACGGATCGTCGAGTTCGTGGCCGTCGACCCGGCTTACCGCGGCACCGGCGTCGGCCGGGCGCTGTTCGCGGCAAGCCATGCCGACGGCGCGGCCCACTGGCTGGAGACCACCCGACCGGGCAACCTGCCGATCTTTGCCCGACTCGGCTATCTCGAGACCGATCGGCGCGAGGAGCACGGCGTCAGCTACTTCGCCATGCAGCGCCCCGGGAATCCGCGATGAGCCCAAGACCCGACGTCAGCGCGCAGCGCGTGCCACAGATCCTCAAGGCCGCAGCCGAGGTGATCGGCGCGCGTGGGCTCGGCGTCGCAACGGTCGGCGAGATCGCGGCGCAGGCCGGGCTGAGCAAGGCGCTGGTGTTCAAGTATTTTCACAACAAGGACGAGCTCGTTGCAGCATTGGTCGGCAGCCTGTTCGAAGCCATTGCCGGGCCGGAGCGGCAGCCGGGCGTCAGTTGCGCCGCGACCATTCAGGCGTGGGCCGAGGGGATCGCGCTGAACATCGAGGGCAGTGCCTTCTTTCCGGCCATTGCCGCCGAACTGCTGGCAACGGCATCCCGCGACATGCGCCTGCGCGAGGTGGTGCAGGGCGCCTATAGCCGATTGCGGGCCGATCTTGCCCGCCTCATCGCGGTGGGCGTGAACGAAGGCGAATTCGGAGCGGTGGATGCCGACGCAGCGGCGACGGCGATCATCGCACAGATCGAAGGCGCCAACGTCCTGCGCCTCATTGCCGGCGAGTCATTACAGTTGCGGCGCGCCTATGCCGCGGGGATCGGGCTGCTGCTCGATGGCCTCGCGGCTACTCGGCCGGCTGCGCCGCGGGTTTGACGTAGCCGCGGCTGCCGGGTGTGCCGGGGATGTGCGCCCAGACGGGCCGCTCGAACAGGAACCTGCCCCAGCCCGTCTTCTCGATCAGCCAGTACAGCACCAGCGGCGAAAGCAGCGCGACGGTCATGACGATGACGCTGATCGTGCTGACATCGGGGATCAGGCCGGTCGCCTCCAGCAAGGTGCGGCTCGCCGCCATCGGGATCGAAAAGCTGAGATAGACGACGATGGAGTGTTCGCCGAGCCAGCGCAGCCACCCCATCCAAGGCAACCTGATGAGCAGCGCGGCGGTGAGGCAGACGGCGAGCGAGCCGACGAAGCCGAGCACGAGGTGCACGACGGGCAGGGCGGCATAACCCATGGTGATGCCGCGCGGATGCATTTCGGAGCCGCCGGCAAACACCAGGTAACCTTCGATTGCCGCATAACCGAGCAGCGCCAACGCGGCCCAGAGCGCGTGGCCCTGTGCCGCGGCGACGATGCGGAACACCAGCGGAGCGAAAGCGTAGCCGGCATAGAAATAGACGAAGTAGGCGGCGAAGTGGTCGAGAATGCCGATGCCTGTGGTGACCGGGAAGATCTGCAACGCGGCCGCGGCGGCAAGCGCCAGCCAGTGCGGCACCTTGAAGGTGAAGAGCAGCTTGGCCACCAGCGAATAGACCGCCAGCATGTAGATGAACCACAATACACCATAGGGCTCGACGATGGCCCAGAGGATCTGGCTGCCGACGGAGGCGAAATCGCCGGTGCCGAGGCCGACCTTGAAGACGATCTGCAGCACGGCCCACAATGCATAGAAATAGAGGTAATGCACGACGCGGCGATCGGCATAGGCCGCCCATGGACGCGCGATCACCTGGCCGAGGAACAGGCCGGAGATCAGGAAGAACTCCGGCATGCGGAACGGGGTCGCCCAGCCGATGATGTAGTGGAGGATGCCGGTGCCGTTGAGGTCTTCGCCGACCCCGTAGGCCGAGTGCATCATCACCACGAGGATGATGGAGAGGCCCTTGGCGGCATCAACCCAATCAAAGCGGTCGGCTGCAGTCGACATTTCTCGAAACTCCCGAGGCGCGTCCCGCGCTCTTTAGCGCGTGGCGGCTCATCTGGGTCGAAATGCCTGCACTTAGGCTTAAGCCAAGTGCTTAATCACTAAAGATTTATCGAGCCGCGCCGCGGGCTGGAGGCAGCTGCCGCGGGCTGCCGCGCCTCACAACGGCAGCGACAGGTGAGTGGCGAGCAGCACGCCGACGGTCATGAAAAACAGGGCAGAGAGCGAGAAGGTCTTGATCATTTTCGATATCGGTCACGAGCGCGAAACTGCGCTTGGTTCAGGGGCGGTGTTTAGGTCGGTTCGCGGGACCGGAATAGTCTCGGGCCGTGTATGGCTCCAATGCGCCTCGATGGCTGAATGGAGTCTGAACCGGCACGGTTAATCGAGGGATGTGACGCAGCCCTGCGACGATTCAGCGAGCGCCGAACGGCGGAAAAGTGGCGGTGCCCCTGCTGTGGCATCGGTGTCACAGACGCCGATGGATGCCACGGAGATCCCTCAACCACCGGCTGTCATCCCAGCGTAAGCAGGGGACCCAACTCGCAGCTGGCGCGTGCGGTAACATTGGCCCCCAGCTTTCGCTGGGATGACACCGAGTGGAGGATAGAGTTGCGGCTAGCCGCTAGGCTCTCGCCAAGCGCTGGCTAACGACTGGCCCGACGGCTAACGCCTCAGACGGGTACCGACGCGTACGCGGCAAAGAGCAGGCCGAGCGCGAGGAAGAAGGCAATCGACAGGGAGAATGTCTTGAGCATCGGGGCGGTCTTTTACTGGTACAGGCTCAGGGTTACGCGAGCGGCCCCTACCATAAGCGGTGAATCTTAAGGCGTGATTTCTACGGTGTAGTTTTCGATGACGGTGTTCGCCAGCAGCTTTTCGCACATCGCCCGGACATTAGCCTCGGCCTGTGAAAAATCGGATTCACCCAATTCGACGTCGAACACTTTTCCCTGCCGGACGGCGCCGACACCGGAAAAGCCAAGGCTCTTCAGCGAGCCCTGGATGGCCTGACCCTGCGGGTCGAGGACGCCGGATTTGAGCGTGACGGTGACGCGGGCTTTCATCGAAAATTCCGAAAAAGGGCAGGGTTTTGCCCTGCATTTTCAGTGGTGGCGCGCCCGGGGGAAAGGCCGTGAGGGCCTTCCCCAAGCACGCTGCGGCTATTGCACGAGTTGCGGGCCGGTGGTCAACGCGTTGTCGGTTTCCACAAGAATACCGAGGCGCTGCGCCACTTCGCGGTAGGCATCGACCAGCCCGCCGAGGTTCTCGCGGAAGCGATCCTTGTCGAGCTTGTTGCGGGTCTTGATGTCCCAGAGGCGGCAATTGTCCGGGCTGATCTCATCGGCCAGGACGATGCGCATCAGGTCGCCGTCATAGAGGCGGCCGCACTCGATCTTGAAATCGACGAGCTGGATGCCGACGCCCATGAACAGGCCGGTGAGGAAGTCGTTGACCCGGATGGCCAGCGCCATGATGTCATCGAGTTCCTGCGGGGTTGCCCAGCCGAAGGCGGTGATGTGCTCTTCCGACACCATCGGGTCGTTGAGTGCGTCGTCCTTATAGTAGAACTCGATGATCGAGCGCGGCAGCTGGGTGCCGGGCTCGAGGCCGAGGCGCTTGGTCAAGGAGCCCGCGGCGACGTTCCGCACCACCACCTCTAGCGGGATGATCTCGACTTCCTTGATCAGCTGCTCGCGCATGTTGAGCCGGCGGATGAAGTGGGTCGGGATGCCCAGGCCGTTCAGCTTGGAGAAAATGTACTCGGAAATCCGGTTGTTCAGAACGCCCTTGCCGTCGATGATCTCGTGCTTGGCGCCGTTGCCGGCGGTGGCGTCGTCCTTGAAGTACTGGATCAGGGTCCCGGGCTCCGGACCTTCGTAGAGCGTCTTGGCCTTGCCGTCATAGATCTTGCGGCGACGGTTCATATGAGCCCTGCCTCTCGGACAATGTGGGAAATTGCGGCGTTCATGCGCCAGAATGGCAGAGTAATGCAAGCTCTTTCACCTGTGGTCGAGCCCTGCGGCTCGGCTCGGCCGGTCGACGAAATCGGCTGCGGCAGCAGGTTTCCGCGCGCCTCGTGCGCATCCAAAACGCGCATCAGCCGTTGATCGGATTGACCAAATGCCGCGACCGGCACCCGTTGATTTGGCTGGCGGTCCAGCTTATGTGCAGACCCATCGAGGGCGCCCACTGCCGGGCAGATTTGCGGAGAGCGTAGATGTCGGGATTCAACGATCGCGAAAAGGGTCAGGAAGCGAAGTTCGCGCACGACTCGGAGCTGCGCTTCAAGGCTGAGGCGCGTCGCAACAGGCTGCTCGGGCTGTGGGCTGCCGAGCACATGGGCCTGAGCGAAGAGCATGCCAAGCAGTATGCCGGCGAAGTGGTGGCTGCCGACTTCGAGGAAGCCGGTGACGAAGACGTGTTCCGCAAGATCTCGGGCGACCTGAAGGCCAAGGGCGCTTCGGTGTCGGACGACATGATTTGCCAGAAGATGGCCGAACTCGTCGCCGTGGCGCGCGACCAGGTGCTCAACGAGGGCTGAGGCCCTCGCAGTAAGCCAACCGAAACCATCGTCTCGATTTGCCTTGCGCCAGGTGGGCGCGGGGCGTTTCGTTTGGGCCTCGCCAGGAGGTTCGCGATGGAACGTACTCTGCATCTGGGGCGGCGCCCCGCGCTGGCGCTGCTCGCCGGCTTGATGCTGGTCTCGATGGCCGGCACAACGCTGGCCGACGGCACGACGATTGCCGGCAATGTGGTCTATCGCGAGCGCATGCAGTTGCCGCAGGGCGCGGTGGCGACGGTGCGGCTCGAGGATGTGTCGCTGGCCGACGCGCCGGCAACGGTGATCGCCGAGACCAGCGTGCCGGCGATGACCAGCCCGACAGCTTTCAGCATCGACTATGATCCCTCGAGGATCGAGGCCGGCCACACCTATGCCTGGCGCGCCAGCATCACTCACGGTGACGAGCTGATGTTCACCACCACCGAGCGCCACACGTTCGATCCGCAGGCGGCAGGGGTGGAACTGCTGGTGCAGCGCGTCGGCGGCGGCGCTGCCGCAACGCTGCCGCTGGCCGGAACCTGGCTCGCCGAGAACATTGGCGGTGGCGGGGTGATCGATAACCTGCAGACGACGCTGGAGATCGGTGCCGACGGTAAAGTCTCCGGCAATGGCGGCTGCAACCGTTTCAGCGGCAGCGCCACTATCGAGGGCGACAAGATCAGCTTCGGCGAGGTGGCCTCGACCATGATGGCCTGCACCGAGGCCGCAATGGATCAGGAGATGAAGCTGCACGCAGCGCTGGCCGCGACGCGCAGCTTCCGCATCGATGCCGCGCAGCACAAGCTGTTCCTCAGCGACGAGGCGGCCAAGGTCGTGGCGCAGTTCTCCGCGATGTAGCCGTCAGATCCGCTGCATCAGGCGGGTGAACATCAGCAGGCCCTCGGGCCAGGGGCCGTGGCCGGAGGCGAGGTTGATGTGGCCGGCTTCGCCGGCGAAGTGCAGCTCCGAGCCCCAGGCAGTGGCCATGTCGGCGGCGCGGTTGGGGGAGACGTAACTGTCGTTGGTGGAGACCACCAGCAGCGACGGGAACGGCAGCGGGTCGGTCGGCACGTTGTCGAAGCTGCGGCCTTCGCGCGGGAAGCCGGGGCCTTCGTGATCCGGTGGCGAGACCAGCAACGCGCCCTTCACCTTGCCGGTGGGAAACCGTGGCGCGGCATGCACCAGCGCCGAAACCGCCAGCGAGTGGGCGATCAGCACCACCGGACGCTCGGCGGCTTCCACCGCCTCGACGATCGCCGCGGTCCAGTCGCGCAGATCCGGATCGTCCCACTCGTCCTGCTCGACGATCCGGCCGGTGGAGAAGCGATCGGCCCAGCGGCGCTGCCAATGGCCGGCGCCGGAATTGCCGAGACCGGGGAGGATCAGGATGTCTGCGTCGGCGATTCTCATACTTCAGGTCCGAAGACGCGCTCGAACAGCGCGTCGACATGCTTCAGATGATAGAAATCGTCGAACATGGCGTCGATGTCGGAGGCGCTGAGTTTGGCGGACACCTCGGGGTCGGACTTCAGCAATTGCGCGAACAGCCCGGCCCGATCGCCGCGGGCCTGCCACACCTGCATGGCGTTGCGCTGCACCGCTGCGTAGGACTCCTCGCGGCTGAGGCCGGCCTGGGTCAGGGCCAGCAGCACGCGCTGGCTGTTGTGCAACCCGCCCAGCAGGTCGAGGTTGCGCTTCATGTTCTCGGGGTAGACCAAGAGGTTATCGATCAGCCCGACCAGGCGGTTGAGCGCGAAATCCAGCGTCACCGTGGCATCGGGGCCGATCATCCGCTCGACCGAGGAGTGCGAGATATCGCGCTCGTGCCAGAGCGCGACGTTCTCCAGCGCCGGGGTGACCATGCCGCGAACCAGCCGGGCCAGCCCGGTGAGGTTTTCGCTCAGCACCGGGTTGCGCTTGTGCGGCATCGCCGACGAGCCCTTCTGGCCCGGCGAGAAGAACTCCTCGGCCTCCAGCACCTCGGTGCGCTGCAAATGCCGGATCTCGGTGGCGATGCGCTCGATCGAGGAAGCGATGACGCCGAGGGTGGCGAAGAACATGGCGTGGCGATCCCTGGGGATCACCTGGGTGGAGATCGGCTCGGGCTGCAGCCCCAGCTTTTCGGCGACATAGGCTTCAACCTGTGGATCGATATTGGCGAAGGTGCCGATGGCGCCGGAAATGGCGGCCGTGGCGATCTCCTCGCGGGCGGCGACGAGCCTGGCGCGATTGCGGGCGAACTCGGCATAGGTCTCGGCCAGCTTGATGCCGAAAGTCGTCGGTTCGGCGTGGATGCCGTGACTGCGGCCGATGGTGATCGAGTATTTGTGCTCCTTGGCGCGCTTCTTGATGGCAGCGAGCAGCCGGTCGATATCGGCGAGCAGAATGTCCGAGGCGCGGGCCAGTTGCACCGCAAGGCAGGTGTCGAGCACGTCGGACGAGGTCATGCCCTGGTGCAGGAACCGGGCCTCGGGCCCGACGATTTCCGACACATGGGTCAGGAAGGCAATGACGTCGTGCTTGGTAGTGCGCTCGATCTCATCGATGCGCTCGACATCGAACGTGGCATTGCCCCCCTTGGCCCAGATGGTCTCGGCGGCCTGTTTGGGCACGACGCCGAGTTCAGCCAGCTTGGTCGTGGCGTGGGCCTCGATCTCGAACCAGATCTTGAAGCGGGTCTCGGGCGACCAGATGGCGACCATTTCGGGGCGGGAATAGCGCGGAATCATTGGCTTACAGCTCTTTGTTCGCGTAACGGGTCGATTACGCGTTGATCTTGGTCGCGGCGTTGCGAATGGCAGCGATGCGGGATGCGTAGGTAGCGGTGTCGTTGCCGGCGAACACCGAGGTGCCGGCGACATAGAGGTCGGCGCCGGCTTCAGCCAGGGCGCGCGAATTGTCGACGGAAACGCCGCCATCAACCTGCAGATCAATGGGCCGGCTGCCGATCAGCGCACGCACCTGCCGGATCTTGTTGAGACTCTCGGGGATGAACTTCTGCCCGCCGAAGCCGGGGTTGACGCTCATCACCAGCACCAGGTCGACATCGCCGATGACGTGTTCGATGGCCGAAACCGGGGTCGCCGGATTGATGGCGACGCCGGCGCGCTTGCCCTCGGTGCGGATGGCCTGCAGCGAACGATGCAGGTGCGGCCCGGCCTCGGCATGCACGGTGATCGAGTCCGCGCCGGCCTTGGCGAAGGCGCTGAGATAGGGATCTGCCGGGGCGATCATCAGGTGCACGTCGATGAGCTTTTTGGTGATCGGCCGGATGGCCGAGACGATCAGCGGGCCGATGGTGATGTTGGGCACGAAATGGCCATCCATCACATCGACATGGATGTAGTCGGCGCCGCCCGCATCGATGGCGCGGATCTCGTCGCCGAGCCGGGTGAAATCGGCGGAGAGGATGGACGGTGCGATGCGGATGGGGCGGGACATGGGGCCTCGGTCAGTAGTGGCTGACTATATGGGCTGCTTACCCCGCGCGGACCCCGATGTCATCCCTGCGAAAGCAGGACCCGGGCTTCCTTGGCGCCGGCGCGCGCCGCCCGAGGGGAGGGAGACGATAGCTCCGATGTCTGTGTGAGGGTCTCCCTCCCCCTTGCGGGGAGGGGACAGGGGTGGGGGTCCACAGCCACCGGCATTGGCGGCTCTCGCCTGTTACGGAATCGCCGTCGCCGGATCGCCGTCCACCGCTGCCGCCAGCTTGGGTGGCAGCAGGTCGAGCAGGTAGCCCAGCGATAACGGCGTCTGCCAGCTCATCGCCGCGCTGGCGAGGCCGTCGCCATCGTCGAGCCAGATCGAGCGTCCTTCGGTGGCGAGCTTCAGGCCCTGGTAGAGGCTCATGGCCTCGACCTTGTTCTGGATCTCGGCATTGTCGGCCGGCCAGATCGCCACGTCCATGTCGAGCAGATCGATGTACTCGGCGCTGACGGTGATGCGGTTGTCGTCCTGCGCCAGTTTGTCGAGCTCGGGCGGGAAGGTGAGGCCGAGTTCGATGAGGAACTTGCTCGCGAGATCTTTGCTGCTCCACAGGTCGAACGAGCCGTCCTCACGCAGGTACACATTGGTGCCGCTCTTGCCCTCGAGCTGAGGATAGTTCTGGCGCACCGCCGCGTAGCGATCGGCGAAGCTGTTGATGATGGCGTCGGACTTTTCGGTATTGCCCGAAGTGGCCTGGTCGATAATGGTGAGTTCCGCCTGCCACGGGGCGCCCCAGTGCTGGTAGCCGGCGGGTGTCACCACGACAGGCGCAAGCTTCGAGAGGTTGCTGTACATCGCCTCATCCATGGTGACGTAGATGGCGATGATCAGGTCGGGGCGTTGCGCCGCAACCCACTCGAGATTGATACCATCAGCGGTCATCACCTCCGGGGTGGCATTCACCGCCTTCCGCGCTGCCTCGGCCCACGGCCAGGTGGCATAGGGCTGCTCGCCCCACCATTCCTTGACGCCGACCGGCGCGATGCCGAGCGCATAGAGGAAATCCTGCTCGTGCATGCCGACCGACACGACGCGCTGCGGCTTTGCCTGGATCGTGGTGGTGCCGTAGACGTGCTCGACGGTCACCGGAAAGTCCTGCGCGAGGGCGGGAGCCATCAAAGCTGCCAGCAGCGACAGCGTGGCCAATATCCGTTTCATCTCAAATTCCCTGGAGCCATGAGTTGGCGGCAATAGATGAAAGATGATTACGATAGTCAAGTTTTGGTCATGTGCTTCACATCAGAGCGAGCAGCTGCCCGTCGCATTGCCTTCGGCCCCGAACCGGCTATGACTTCGCGCGATTTGTCGGAGGCATGATGGACGGGTTTTCGTTCTGGCTGGTGTTCGGGGCAGGGGTGCTGAGCTTCCTCAGCCCCTGCGTACTGCCGCTGGTGCCGCCCTACCTCACCTATATGAGCGGCGCGAGCTTCGACCAACTGCGCGACGATGGCGCCACCGCCGGGGTGATCTGGCGGAAGAGCGTCTTCACCTCGCTGTTCTTCATTGCCGGCTTTTCCGTCGTCTTCATCCTGTTCGGCGCCACGGCGACGGCGTTCGGCCAGGCGTTCCGCCAGGCGCTGCCGATTATCACGCCGATCGCCGGGCTGTTCATCATCGCCATGGGGCTGCATTTCCTCGGCATCTACCGCATCGCCTTCCTCGACCGGCAGTTGCGGCACAACGGCCCGGGCGTCGCCAGCGGCCCCGGGGGCGGGTTCCTGCTCGGGCTGGCGTTTGCGGTCGGCTGGACGCCGTGCATCGGGCCGGTGCTGGCGGCCATCCTTGCCGTCGCTTCGACCAAGGAGACGGCGCTCGATGGCGCAGCGCTGCTCGGGCTCTATTCGCTGGGGCTGGGCGTGCCGTTCCTGCTCGCTGGTATCGCGATCGGGCCGTTCCTCACCTTCTTTTCGGGCTTCAAGAAGCACCTGGGCATGGTCGAGAAGGTGATGGGCGGGCTGCTGGTGATCACCGGGCTGTTGTTCCTCACCGGGCAGTTCACCCGCATCTCTTACTGGTTCCTCGAGACCTTCCCGATTCTGCAGCAATTCGGGTAAGCCCGGCTTAACCGTCGCTGCTGAAATCCAACGCCGAACCGACGGATCACGGGCGCGTCAACAGCCGATTCACCTGCCATCGGGATAGTCGCCGCAACCTTTGGACGAGGATTGCGCGATGGCTCTCGAAGCCTATGCAGAAGACACCCCGCCGCCGCGGCAGCGCCAGCGCCTGACCGTGGTGCCGGTGGCGACGGTAAAGCTGGCGCACCGGATCGAGGACATCGCAGCGACGTGGTCGACACTGGAGGCGGGGCAGATCGAATTGCCGGGCCAGAGTTCGGCCTTCACCCGCGCATGGGTAACGGTCTTCGCTATTCCCGAGGCTGATCAGTTCTACCTGACGGCCGCGTTCGACGGCGAGCCGGTGGCGCTGTTGCCGCTGTGGCGGCGGCGCGTCAAGGGCATCCGGCTGCTGTCCTGGTTTCCCGGACCGCATGTGGGCTGCAACGCACCGCTGGTCGATGCAGCGCGGCTGGCGACGCTCGGTTCGGTCGAGCGCGCCGCGCTGTGGTCGGCCATGCTCGAGAGGCTCGAGGGCGCCGACCTGATCTACCTGAAGTCGGTGCCGCAACTGTTCGTCGCCGGCGTCGATATCTTCGCCGAGCTCGGGGAATCGATCGAGGCGGAGACGCTCTATCGCGCCCAGTTCTCCAACTGGGAGGAAGCCAACACCACGCAGCGTTCGAAATCGCGCCGCAAGCACGATCGCCAGCAGGGCGAGCGGCTGGAAGCGCTGGGCCAGGTGGGCTTCGAGGAGGTTCGCGGTGGGCCCGACGCCCTGCCGATCCTCGATACGATGTTCCGCCAGCGTGCGGCGCGCTTCGTCGCCATGGGGGTGCCGGACCCCTTCGCCGAGCCGGGTGTGCGCGCGTTCTACGACGCGACGCTGTCGCCGGTGGCCGGAATAGACGTGCGCCTGCACGTGCTGCGGCTCAACGGTGAGATCGTCGCGGTGCGCTACAACATCGCGCATGGCGAGCGGCTGTTCTGCCTGATCAGCTCGATGAGTGACGATGCCACCATTCAGATCGGCTCGCCCGGCAAGCAATGCCTGCTGCGGGTCATGCAGACGGTGTTCGACGCCGGCTACCGGGTCTTCGACATGGGCGCCGGCTTCACCGACGAGAAGCGCCACTGGTGCAACCTCAGGTTGCCGGTGCGCCAGCACTACGTGCCGCTGACGACACTGGGCACGGTGGCAGCCAAGGGGCACCTCGGCTGGCAGGTGCTGCGGCAGAGGCTCAAGGCGAACAAGACCGTGATGGGCGCGGTGAAGGCGGTTCGCGGGCGGGTGCTCAAGGTGAAGGCGGAAACGACGACGCCATCGGACGACTGATAGAGACGGCCCCTCCCATCCTCCCCCATGAAGGGGGAGGTGCCCCGCGGGTCATCTGGCACGATCGAAGACAGAGTCTCGACTCTTCACCTCCCCCTTCATGGGGGAGGCCGGGAGGGGGCCGTCTGCTTCAGTCAGCACCCCTCTGAACGATCAGATCAGCTTCAACCCCTTCATCGACGAATGCCCATTCTTCCCGATGATGATGTGGTCGTGCACGGTAATGCCGAGCGGGCGGGCGACGTCGTTGATCTGCCGCGTCATCTGCACGTCGGCCGACGACGGGGTCGGGTCGCCTGACGGGTGGTTGTGGACCATGCCTGTCAGTTTTCTAAGGTACTGATTTTTAGGCAATAAATGGAAATCTGATGAGGAATGGTGCCGGAGATTGGGATCGGTTGATCGTGCCTGACCGTGACCATCACGCCTGATCACCCCTATGCTCGCCGAGTCCCTTGGATGCACGGCACTGTACTCTATTCTTTTCGTCCCATGCATCAAGGTCGTCGATTGGATAGAGCACAGCCTTGCCAATTTTGACGAAGGACGGACCGAGTCGCATTGCGCGCCAATTTCGGAGGGTCCCGACCGAAATGCCGCCGCGATAGCGCTCAGTCACCTCTTCCGGCGTAAGGAATTTGCTATCTGCCATTGCCGCCTCCTTCGGCAGTACGACCAAGGCCGTGCCGCCGTCTTTTGAGTTGATTATCGCGGTAGGCTGTCGAGGTTTGGTTAGGTTCGCTTCGGATCGCTGCTTCTGTCGCCCGAGCCCGGTGCCTCACGCTTCCGCATGGACATACATGCTGCGCAATTCGCCTCCGCGAAAGACGTCGAAGGCAGGCATCGGAGAAACGGATACTATGGGGGCCACATAGGCGGGGTTGCCGTGGAAAGCTCGTCGACCTCGCGCCGGAGCGAGAGGAATTGTCTGCTCCTGCCGACTGATCTATAGTCGGCGCCGTCGCGAAAAACGACTGCCGGATCAGAGCGGGACATGCTCGCCGGGTTGTCGAATACACGTCAGCCATGCCTGTCATGGTTCGGCCAGCGTCTCCGAAAGCAACCGCCTGACGACCTCTCGGGTCGATGGCAGCCGTCAACGTCGATCGACGCTGACGCTTCAATTGGAGCGCTGAAATGCGAAACGAGATTACCATCATCGGCGCGGGGCTGGGCGGCCTCATGCTGGCGCGCGTCCTGCATGTGAACGGCATCCCCGCGACGGTCTATGAGGCCGAGGCGACGACCGGCGCGAGGGCGCAGGGAGGTCTGCTCGACATCCACGAGCATAACGGCCAGCGGGCGATAGGGGACGCAGGCCTGTTCGACGCATTCCTGGGCCTCGTTCGCCCCGGCGAGGATGCCAAGCGCGTCGTCGACAAGGACGGCGCGATCCTGTTTGACAACCCCGGCGATCACGCCTCCGCTCGCCCGGAAGTGGACAGGGGCGAGCTTCGGGATTTGCTGATCGGGTCGCTTCCGGAGGGCACGATCAGATGGGGCCGGAAGGTCACGTCCATCGCGACCGAAGGCGGCCGGCACGTCGTCACCTTTGCCGACGGCGCGACGATCACGGCCGATGTCCTTGTCGGGGCGGACGGCGCCTGGTCGAAGGTCCGGCCGCTGCTTTCGCATATCAAGCCCGTCTATGCCGGCACCTGCTTCATCGAGATCGCGCTTCTCGATGGTGGCACACGCCACAAGGCGTCCATCGACGCGATCGGCAGCGGCACGCTTATGGCGGTCGCTCCGGGCAAGGGCATCATGGTGCATCGCTACGCCGACAGGACCGTCCGCGGCTATGTGGCGCTGAACAAGCCGGAGGACTGGATTCGCTCCATCGACTTCGGCGACGCGCGGGCCGGCCTGGCGCATGTCGCAAGGGAATTCGAGGGATGGGCGCCGCACCTGACCGCGTTCATCACCGACAGCGAGATCGATCCGGTGTTTCGCCTGATCTACGCGCTGCCGGTCGGATACCGGTGGAATCCGGTGCCGGGACTCACCCTGGTCGGCGATGCGGCGCATCTTATGTCGCCTTTCGCCGGTGAGGGGGCGAATCTGGCCATGTATGACGGTGCCGAGCTTGCCAAGGCGATCCTCCGCCATCCAGACGACATTAACGCTGCGCTCGCGGATTATGAACGCGATCTGTTTTCTCGCAGCGCCGAGATCGCCGAAGCGTCCGCGCAGAACCTTGCCCGGTTTTTCGGCGATGCCGCACCATGGAGCGTGGTCGAGCTTTTCAAACGTCTGGCGCGTGCAGAAACGTCAAGCAGCTTGTGAGAATGATCGCTTCTGGAGCGAAGCGCCAACCGCGGCAACGCCGTGGTGTGGACCGATAGCAGTCATCGCACCGCTGTGGGTCTGCAAACTCCATACTCGCGGCTACTTTCGAGAAGACCCTGCGGCGAGGAGGATGTTGAACGGGGTGGGTTGCTCCACAGCGTCATCCATCTTTGGCGGAAGCGATTTCTCCATCCCCAGTGCGAGCTCACGCGCGGCCCTCTCGATCCGGTCCGAAAGTACCCCACCTGCTGACGCACCGCCCCAATCTTCCGGAGCCGCAAAGACTGCCGTAGGAACTACCGAAGCGCGGAGATAGGTGAAGATTGGCCGAATGGCTTGCTCGAGCACCAGTGCGTGTCGAGCTGTACCGCCGGTGGCAGCGAGCAAGATTGGCTTTCCCGCGAGAGCGTCTTTGTCCAAGACATCGAAAAACGACTTGAACATGCCACTTACCGATGCGGCGAATACCGGGGACGCCACGATGAGACCACTAGCTTTGGTGGCCTTCTCGATCACGGCCTCCAGAGTTGGCGATGGGTAGCCCACGAGCAAGTTATTCACGACCTCATGAGCGGTATCTCGCAGTTCGATATTCTCTATCTCTACGCTCAATTCTCTCCCGTTGGCGGCCTCAGTGACGGCATTTGCAAGCTGATCCGCCAGTAGTCTTGTTGAGGAGGGTTGGCGGAGACCTGCGGAAATAACGACCAAGGATCGCTTGTTCATTGTGCAGCCTCCGCACGGACGCTCGAAACCGCGGCGAGCTTCAGCGAGGCATGTGTCGGAGCCTCTGGCACATGAGAGGGGCGCTTACTGTCAAATTCCTTTCGAAGTACGGGGACCACCAAATCACCGAGAAGTTCAATTTGCTCAAGCGCCACTTCGGCAGGCAAACCTAATCCGTCGATGTTGAAAAGTTGCCGTTGGTAGTCGCCAAAGTCTTCGCGGAACTTCATTGTGCGATCAATCACCTGTTGAGGGCTCCCCACCGAAAGGGGCGTTTGCTCCATGGTGTCTTCCAATGATGGGCCTCGGCCATAAATCTCTGAATTGTCGAAATACGGTCGGAACTCTCGGATAGCGTCTTGAGAGTTCTTGCGGATGTAAGTTTGCCCTCCCAGCCCGACAATCGCTTGATCCGCGGAGCCGTGGCCGTAATGTTCAAATCGCTGACGGTACAACGTGACTAGCTTTTTGGTGTGGGAGGCAGGCCAGAAGATATTGTTGGCAAAAAACCCGTCGCCATAGAAGGCGGCTTGTTCCGCGATTTCCGTTGTTCGGATGGAGCCGTGCCATACAAATGGGGGCGTTCCATCGAGCGGGCGCGGCGTCGATGTGAATGATTGTAGCTGCGTCCGGAATCTTCCTTCCCAGTTCACCACCTCCTCTCGCCAAAGGCGGCGCAGCAGAGCGTAGTTCTCGATGGCCAGCTCCAGGCCATTTCGAATATCTTTTCCAAACCATGGATAAACCGGACCGGTATTGCCACGTCCCATCATCAGGTCGACGCGTCCGTCAGCGAGGTGCTGTAGCATCGCGTAGTCCTCGGCGATCTTAACCGGGTCGTTTGTTGTTATCAGTGTTGTCGATGTGGAGAGCAGGATCGTTTTCGTCTGAGCTGCGATAAATCCAAGCAAAGTCGTCGGGGAGGACGGCACAAACGGCTTATTGTGATGCTCACCGGTCGCGAATACGTCGAAGCCAAGCCTCTCTGACTGCAGTGCAATCGCGACCATCGCCTTGATCCGTTGGTTTTCCGAGGGAGTAACGCCTGTCCTCGGATCTCTCGCGATGTCACCGACCGAAAAAATACCGAACTGCATCTCAAAAATTCCTCATATTCTGGTTGATTCTGCGCCAATTCCTGGGGGCACGGTCCAAAGCCGATGGGTGCCTTCTCGGCTTCTCCCCAATGGGCGGCGCGTCGGACGCCTTCCTGCTCACACGCACCTTCGTTTGGCAGTCGTGAAGCGCCGACGTGTAGCGCGTGGACATTGTGCTTGACGCCTTCGAGAGCGTGCGGCCGCGACGCTACCCGCGCTCATTGTCGGGTAACCTGGCTGCTTCGACGACGGGTCTCGAAGGAGACCACATTGCTCGGGGGCGGCGATGTCGCGTCCGCTATTGGGGCGCCTTCTCCATATGTACGGAAGCGCAGTAGATCGGGAAAAAGTTCCCCTTTTCGAGAATTGGCGCTTCGTTTGAGCCAAAGGGCATCTGCGCCCGAAGCCTCCAACTCCTCGGAATGTCCCAGGTCTGTTGAACCTTGGCATCAATGAGGGGGTTGTAATGTTGCAGGCTCGCGCCGATGGAGGCATTCGCAAGCGTCGTCCAAACGGCAAACTGCGCCATACCGCCTGACTGCTCTGACCAAGCCGGGAAATGCTCCGCAAAGCGAGGAAATTCCTGCTGAAGATCGTGAACGGTCTGCTGATCCTCGAAAAATAAAACCGCTCCGACACCGGCGGCGAGCCGGTCGATCTTCACGAGGGATGGCTCTAGGACTTCCACTGAAAGGATGGTCGCAAGCTCTTCTCGCACGATGTTCCACAGTTTTTGATTTTCGTCGCCGAACAGGATCACGGCCCGGGAACTTTGGGAATGAAAGGGTGAAGGGGCGAGGCGGATGGATTCCCGGACCAGCGCATCTATCGTGTCTGTGCTGATCTTCAGATTTGGACCGAGCGAATACTGCGTCCGCCGCTTCTTGAGTACTTCGATCATTTTTACCTCACTGAGTGACCCCCTCCGCAATGGCGATTAAGCAAAGCTTCCGCGAATGGGCTGGGCTACTTCCGGAATGAAAGAATTGCGGCCAGCAGCATGCCGCCGACGACTGTTATGTGCTCAAGCGCGATCTGGAATTCGTGAGTCGCCCGCGGCTCCTCGAAGGTCCAGAACGGATGGCCGATCGGTATCGACAGCAGCGTGAACACACCGAGCGCTCCCGCTCCCAGCCAACCCAAGCCGGCGATGTTCGTTATGATGAGTGCTGAACCGATGAGTTGGCAGGCAATCGTCGCCACCGCAAACACGGCAGGCAAAGGCAGGCCGGCGCCAGTCATTTCCTCAACGATAACGGAAAAGTTGAACAAGCCGAACAGCCCGGCCATCCAAAACAAACACGTGAGGATCACGCGCCCGCTGATGAGGGCGAACTTGCTTTCCAGAAAGACTGCAATGAAATTGGGCATGGTGTCCTCGTTGCTGGTCACTATACGCGCTGTATAGGGATTGATATTTGCGTGTTTGAACTTTCGATGACTGCCAAATCTCATCAGACAGCCCGCGTCGTGAAGTGTGTTGCTTGGGAATCTGCGTGTTCGGCTACATATTCTCCTCGGCCTTCGCACGAAGGACGCGTTCGAGAATCGCGGCCAGGAGGATGCAGACAATTGCGCCGACGCCCACGAATGCGGCTCCCGCGGGCCAGCCGTAGATTTCAATCGCGGTGCCGACCGCAACAGGACCGACAAGCTGTCCGAGATTGCTCCCCTGCATCAGCAGACCCATCGTCATCGGCGCGAGCGCCGGACGTGGCGCAAGTATCGGAACCGATGACATCAACGTCGCGGGGATAAGCCCACCGGTCGCAGAGAACAGGACGCAAAGTGCGACCGTAGCCGTGTCACCAGACTGGGAAAGGAAGATCCAAAGCGCGGAAGCGCCCATTAGTGAGGCGCCAACGGTGACCAGACGACCGCGGCCAATGCCTCGGGACAGCATATTGCCCGCAGCCAGATTGCCGAAGATGTTGGCGAGCATGATGAGGGCGCTAAGGAAGCCAGCGGTTCCGAGCGAAATGTTCAAGCGCGCGACGAGCAGGATCGGCAAGAAGCTGAAGAGCGTGAACATCATCAGGTTGTAGAGGGCGAAAACGCCAAAGAGTAACATCGGCCCATGGCTTCTCAGTGTGGCAGCCGCGTCCGAGCGGAAGCTGCCCACCGTTGATGCGCGAGACGTGCTCTTCGATGGTGATACCGTTGCGATGATCGCGAAAAGGCTGACGAGCGCGATCACCGCGTTCATCCACCAGATCGCCTGCCAGCTCGAAACGAGCGGACCGGTGAGCATCGCGATGGCCATGCCCGCGGGCATGAAGCAACTCCACAGGGCAAAGACAAAGTCGCGCCGGGGCGAATTGACGACGCGCATGAGAATTGCCGGGCCGGCGACGACGACGAGCAGGAAGCCGAAACCTTCGAAGACGCGCGACAGAATGAGCAGCGTGAAGTGCTGACTCATCGCCCCCAGGACGATCCCGAGGATCAGGACGACCATGCCGGCACCGAGCATCCGCCGATCGCCGGTCGCCGCGACGAGGGCGCCGGCCGGCATCCCGCCGACGACACCCACGATCGCAAAGACGGAGGTGAGCCAGCCCAGGGCGGCAAGGTCGATGCCAAGGTCGGCCTGCAGCAAGGGACCGGCAATCAGCCCCTTGCCGACCTGCATCGCCGCGACCATACCGGCGACGACGACTGTGGCGACCGCGCGCCAGTCGGTTCGGTCCGGCGCAGTCGTGGCGATGGAGGACATCAGCCCGCCTCCGCGATACGCTCCTTGCCGGCGACCAGCGCGGCGGCCAACTGCGCGACGTGGCGACCCTGGAAGCGCGCGCCATCCAATTCGTTCGCGCTCGGCTGCCGGTCGCCGCCATTGCCGTCGTCGGCAAGCGTCGTGGCGCCATAGGGCGTGCCACCGGTGATTTCGTCCATCCGCGTCTGGCCCTTGAAGCTGTACGGCAGGCCGACGATCACCATCCCGAGATGGAGGAGCACCGTGTGCGTCGCAGTGATCGTTGTTTCCTGGCCCCCGTGCTGGCTGCCCGAAGAGGTGAATACGCTACCGATGCGCCCAACCAGCGCATCCTCGAACCAGAGGCCGCCGGCCTGATCGAGGAAGTTCTTCATTTGCGCGGCCATGTTGCCGAAGCGCGTCGGGGTGCCGATGATGATGGCGTCGTATTCAGCCAGTTCGGCCACGGTAGCGATCGGTGCGCCCTGATCGAGCTTGTAGCCGGCATCGATCGCTACGGCCTCGGGTACGATCTCCGGCACGCGCTTGACCGCGACCGTCGCGCCCGCCTCGCGTGCGCCTTCGGCGATGGCCGCAGCCATCACCTCGATGTGACCATAGGAAGAGTAGTAGAGCACGAGAACATTCGCCATTCGATTTCTCCTTGTCTTGTTTGGAGTTTCACGCGGGCGATTTCTCCCGCTGATCCCGGAGAAAATGGGCGTTTTCTATGTTCTCAGAAAGTGATATTGTTTTCATCAAACTGATCTATCGGATCGATCATGCTTGATGCCCTGACTCTTGATCAAATGCGGACGTTCGTCGTCGTGGTGGAAAGCGGCAGCTTCCGTTCCGGTGCGACGCGGCTGTCGCGCGTCCAGTCTGCGGTAAGCCATGCAATCGCGAATTTAGAGGCAACGCTCGGAGTTTCCCTGTTCGACCGCTCGGGTCACCGGCCGGTTCTGACGCCGGAAGGGCAGGCTCTTCTCACCAATGCCCGCGATATTCTGCTACGCGTCGATGCGATGCGCGCCCGTGCGCGCGGCTTGGGTGAAGGCGTGGAGTTGGAACTGTCTCTGATCGTTGACGTACTCTTTCCGCTTGCGACTGTCGGCGCGGCGTTGGAGGAGATGCGATCAGTTTACCCCACGGTTTCCATCCGGCTTGCTGTGTCGCCGCTAGGGGGGCCGCTGGAGGGTCTGATAAACCGTCGCTTCACGCTGGGCATCATGGCCGGCGAGGATTTTCCTGATCCAGCGATCAGCCGGCGCGCGTTGGCGGAAGTCCAAATGATCGCGGTGGTCTCGCCTGCACACCCGTTGGGTCGCAACGCCGGGGGTGTCACGCTCGGCAGTCCTGACCTTGCCGACCATCTGCAAATCGTCCTCTCGGACCCTTCGCAACGCTCGGAGGGGCGCGACTTCGGTGTGCTTTCGCCGCAGACGTGCCGTGTCAGCAATCAGGACGCCAAGCACGCGTTGATCCTGGCGGGGCTTGGCTGGGCCGACTGCCAGAATGGCAGGTGGAGCGGGATCTGGCCGAGGGACGGCTCGTCCGCTTGTCAACGGCCTCGCTTGGAAGAGACAGCCAACTCCCAATGGAAGTCTATCTTGTGCATCGAATTGATGAGCCGCTGGGGCCGGCGGCGCGGGTTTTTGGCGAATTGCTCGCCCGGCTTTGTGGGCAATGAGTGCTGATCCAGCGTGGCACGGACCAAGAGGGTTCGCAGTGTCGGGAAAGGCGGCTGACGAATTGGAAACTGACTTGAACAATGCGGGGCAAGACGCCGAAGGGATATGACCCAATCTGCAAGCCTCATGGCTTAGAGCTTTTGATGCGCTGGCGCAGTCGCTGAAATAGCTCCAGTGACGCTTCTATTTCTACCTTGCGGGTAGAGACGCTTTCGACGTTAACACCCAGTGGGATGCCCTTCTCTTGGGCAAAATCCCAAACTTCTGCGAAAACGCGTTCACACAACTCCAGAGACTTCGTCAAGGGATCGGCCGCAAACCGCAATTCGTTCTCAAGCCACCGCGGTACGGATACGCCGAGCCATTGAATAAAGGACAGCGTTTTCAACGACCCACAGGGTGAGAACGTGAGGATGATCGGCAGGGGAATATCACCCTTTGCGCGAACTGCTAATGCATAGTCAGACAACAAGGTCTTTGTTGACGTCACGTCATAGACCGCTTGCGTAACGAAGAATTGACATCCTTTCTCCGTTTTAGAAACAATTCGCTGGTGTTCGTCGACACTCTTCGCGTGCCTCTCGGCGATAGCAATGCCGCCAAGAAGTAGGTCAGGAGCGTGCTGCCGTGCCAACGCGTACGCATCGGTCAAGGTGAGCGTAACACCTGAATGATTGCTCGGGGCGCCGACGAGTACAGATATCCATGATGGCGCGGCTACGCTTGCTCTTGAGCCACTGGATGAACTCAGCAGGAGTGTCTCGGCTCACACATCGATAAACAATCTTTGGCACCGATAAGTCCTTGAGACTTTCATGCGCATACCTGTGCGGATCGAGCGTAGGCAAGAATGGAAACGGCCGCGGAGTTGAGGCCCGCTCGGCTTCGTCCTGAATGTCATAGACGATAAGGCCATCTGCCGGCAGGGACCGCAGACGTTCCGTCTGTTGTTGAACAATACCTTCCAACTGTTCTGCTGGCGTCGCTTGCTTCGGCGGAGCGAACCCATAAAGACATATGCCCGTCTCCCGCTCTTTCAATTTAATTGCGAGAGAGCCATTAGTCACTTCTGGAATCATTTAGCTTTCGCTCATGTTTCTTATACGATTACCTGCGCAACCGCATCGACATGAGAGATGAGCGCTCTCGTCACGCGTTGTCATCAACGTCACGGATCCATCTCTTCGACGTCGCTGAGCAAGCAATCGAGCCGCATTTCAGAAAGAATGGGTAGTTTTGTTGATCTGCGAAAGTGACATAAATTGCATCAAACTGATCTAGCGGATGGATCATGCTTGATGGCCTGACGCTTGATCAAATGCGGACTTTCGTTGTCGTGGAGGAAGGCGACGGCTTCCGTTCTTGTGCGGCGCGGCCGTCGCGCGTCCCGTCTCTGGTGAGCCATGCGATTGCGAGTTTGGAGGCGGCGCTCGGGGTTTCCCTGTTCGATCGCTGGGGTCACAAGGGGTTCTGACGCCCGAAGGCTAGGCTCTCCTCACCAATGCGCGCGATATCTTGCTTCGCGTCGATGCGATCCGCGTCCGTGCGCGCGGTCTGGGTGATCTGACATAAGCCGTCTCTAACGAACGGCGGGGCGAAGGCATGGATCAAGCGCCTGTGCCGCGCCCTTTAGCCATTGGGCAAGATCGCGGAATTCTTTGTCACGGGGATCACTGCGGCGCCAGGCAACTGCGATTTCACGCGCATAGCGTGGCTCGTTTAGTGGCGTGTAGTGGATAGGAGCTCCGTCAGTTCGTGCAAGCGCCGGAACGAGTGTGCATCCTTCGCCCGCTGCGACCATGTATTTTAACGTCTCGAGGCTCGTAGCGTGCCGAATAGCGGTTTCCGACGACGAGCATGCAGCGAGCGCCTGTTCTCGTAGACAATGGCCTTCATCGAGGAGAAGGCGCTCAGCGCCTTCCAGTGCCTGCCACTCCGGTCCACCAATTCGGCTGGCCGGGTGGCCTTCGGGCGACGCGAGTAGAAAAGGCTCGACGAAGAGCGGCACGATGGTGAGCGGTCTTTGATCTTGAGGTAAGGACAACAGCACCGCGTCGAGTTCTCCCGTGATCAACCGCTCGATCAACTGGTCGGTCAGCCCCTCTCCCAAGCTCAATTTCAACCGCGGAAAGTCTCTCTTGAACGACCCGACGAGGCGCGGGAACAGATAGGGGCCGAGCGTTGCAATTGCTGCGAGCCGGAGCGATCCTCCAAATGGTCCGTCTGCGCCCCCTGCGAGCGCCAGAAGTGTGCGTGCTTCGGCGAGAACCTTCTTTGCTTGCTCCACGAACTTCTGCCCTTCGGCAGTGACAACAACGCGCCGCGTTGTCCGTTCAAAGATCGTGATGCCCAGCCAACCTTCCAGCTTTCGGACCTGACTCGACAATGATGGCTGAGCGACGCCGCAGATTTCGGCTGCGCGAATGAAACTGCCATGCTCCGCGATAGCCACAATGTATTCGAGATCCCGAAGGGACAAGCCGCTAAAATTCATCGAGGTTTTCACGGCAGACTCCAGCGGGTCGACAACCTATAGGCAATGCCTATCAATAAAATAGAATTATTATCATTCTCCCATCAAACGCAATCGGCAAGATGGCTCCAGTTTTCAACGATGGAGCGCTTTATGACATCCGACCCAACTAAACCTCACCTCACCCACGCCAGCGGCGCCCCCGTCAGCGACAACGTCAACATCCAAACGGCAGGGCCGCGCGGACCTGCGTTGCTCCAGGATGTCTGGCTCATCGAAAAGCTCGCCCATTTCGTGAGAGAAGTGATCCCAGAGCGCCGCATGCATGCGAAAGGTGCCGGCGCCCACGGGACATTTACAGTTACACACGACATCAGCCGCTACACCAAGGCGCAGATCTTCTCGGAGATCGGTAAGCAGACGCCGATGGTGGTGCGGTTCTCTACCGTCGCAGGCGAGCGTGGAGCGGCGGACGCCGAACGCGATATCCGCGGCTTCGCGATGCGCTTTTATACAGAGGAGGGGAACTGGGACATGGTCGGCAACAACACGCCGATCTTCTTCTTCCGCGACCCGCTACGCTTCCCGGATCTCAATCATGCCGTTAAGCGTGATCCACACACAGGCATGAGGTCGGCCGACAACAACTGGGATTTCTGGTCTCTGCTGCCCGAAGCGCTCCACCAGGTCACCATCATCATGAGCGAGCGCGGCATCCCGAAGAGCTTTCGTCACATGCATGGCTTCGGAAGTCACGCTTACAGCTTCCTAAACGCCTCCAATGAACGGACTTGGGTGAAATTCCACTTTCGAACCCAGCAGGGCATTGAGAACCTGTCGGATGCTGAAGCGGCGACTGTCATCGGCCAGGATCGTGAATTGAATCACCGCGACCTCTTCGACAGCATCAAGCGTGGCGATTTTCCGCAGTGGAAGCTGTTCATACAGGTGATGACGGAAGAGCAGGCCAAGACATTCAGGTTTAATCCCTTTGATCTCACCAAGGTTTGGTCGAAGAAGGAATATCCGCTGATCGAGGTCGGCGTCATGGAGCTCAACCGCAACCCTGACAATGTTTTTGCCGAAATCGAACAGGCAGCGTTCACACCCGCGAATATCGTGCCGGGTATTGGCTATTCTCCCGACAAGATGCTCCAGGCCCGCCTGTTTTCCTACGGTGACGCGCAGCGCTATCGGCTCGGTGTCAACCACCATCACATTCCGGTCAACGCGCCGCGATGCCCCGTTCACAGCTACCACCGCGACGGCGCGATGCGCACGGACGGCAATCTCGGTGGCACGGCGACCTATTGGCCAAACAGTAAGGGCGAATGGTCTGACCAGCCGCAGCTCAATGAGCCGCCACTCGATCTTTCGGGCGCGGCTGATCACTGGGACCATCGGGTCGACGACGACCACTACCAGCAGCCAGGCGACCTTTTCCGGCTTATGACGCCAGCTCAGAAGCAGGTTCTGTTCGACAATACCGCGCGTGCGATGGGCGACGCCAGAGCCGAGGTCAAGCAGCGGCACATCGACAACTGCTCAAGGGCAGACCCCGACTACGGCCGCGGTGTCGCTGAGGCTGTCGGACGGCTCGCTAAACTCTGAACTCCTCCGGTGGTGCAGCCGCTCAGGGCAGCGGCTGCACCATACCGCCGGGTAGTTGGACTGTTCTGCAAAGGCAGCGCCATTCGGACCTTAAAGAAAGGATCCGGTAGCCACGGGTTCGCTCCGCCGAAAGCACGGCCTCCGACAAGTGGCGTTCAAATCCCGTTGCCTGGCGTTCTTCTTGATTCTGGATGCACTTGAATGACCACTCACTCAGCTTTTTTACCCGCCAATCAACCGGAAGTGAGCTTCGACAAAGTCGGCGTGCTGCTTGTCAACCTCGGCACACCGGATGGCACGGGCTATTGGCCGATGCGGCGCTACCTGGCGGAGTTCCTCTCCGATAAGCGGGTGATCGAGTGGTCGCGGTTCTACTGGTATCCGATCCTCTACGGCATCGTGCTCAACAAGCGGCCGCAGAAGATCGGCAAGGCGTATGAGGCGATCTGGAACAAGGAACTGAACGAGAGCTATCTGCGCACCCATACCCGTAGCCAGGGTGAACTGATGGCAGGCCGGCTGACGGACCTTCCGAATGTCGTCGTCGACTGGGCGATGCGCTACGGCAAGCCGTCGATCGCCGACCGCATCGACGCACTGAAGGAACAGGGCTGCGAGAAGATCGTGCTTTTCCCGCTCTATCCGCAATATGCCGCCTCCACTACCGCGACCGTCAACGACAAGGCCTTCGAGCATCTGATAAAGCTGCGCCGGCAGCCGGCGTTACGCACCGTGCCGCCCTATCACGACGAACCGGCCTATATCGAAGCGCTAGCGGATTCTGTGAGGGCGAAGTATGCGGCGCTCGACTGGGAGCCGGAAATGCTGATCGCCTCCTTCCACGGCATTCCGCAATCCTATTTCAAGGCGGGCGATCCCTATTACGATCATTGCCAGAAGACCGCAGGGCTCCTGAAGGAGGCCCTCGGCCTCACGGGCAAGAACTTCATGGTTACCTTCCAGTCCCGTTTCGGGCCGGAGGAGTGGCTGCAGCCCTATACGGATCAGACCGTCGAAAGACTGGCCGAAGCGGGCGCCAAGCGCATTGTGGTCATGAACCCCGGCTTCGTCTCCGACTGTCTCGAAACGCTGGAGGAGATCGCCGGCGAAGCGGGCGAAATATTTCTCCGCCACGGCGGCGAGAAGTTCGCTCACGTTCCCTGTCTCAATGACAGCGAAGGCGGCTTGACCGTGCTGGAGAAGGTCGTTCGCCGCGAGCTGCAAGGCTGGGTCTGAATGGTCCGCCCGCAGGAATCCTGTCTGCCGCATCGGAGCCGCGCTTGTGCTGAAGTTCGTGCATGTCGGAGAAACAGCAGCCAAGGCAGATAGACCCTAAAGTCTAGCCTCGCGGAAAATCTCGATTGTCCAATCAACGAAGACGCGCAGTCTTGCATTTAGGTGACGGTTCGGTGGATAGACGATGTACATCGTATGCTTTGGGCCAGAGAAGTCTTCGAATAATCGGATAAGCGCGCCGCTTTTCACATGCGGATCTGCGGCAACTCGGAGTATCTGTCCCACTCCGACGCCCGCGAGGACAGTGTTGAGGTGAGCAATGCTGTCGTTCACGAGGACGGCCGAACCTAACGGTGGTTCGTACCGCTCCTCACCACGTGAGAAGGACGGTGGATAGGTTTTTCCGGTTTGCGCTGAAAAATAGCTGATGAGCACATGATCATTTTCGAGTTCGCGCGGTGTCGGTGGCACACCATGTTCCTCGAGATAGGCTGGGGAGGCGCATGTCACAAAATCGAGTTCGCAGAGCCGGCGCGAAATTAGCGAAGTGTCTTGCAAGTCTCCCCCTCGAATAACGCAATCAACGCCTTCGCTGATTACGGCTACCCGCCTGTCGCTTACGCCTAGATGCAAATCGATCTCCGGATAGCGCCGGCGAAATTCCCGCAGCCTTGGAATAATGACGAGGTTTGCAAGTACGGAACCGACGTCGACGCGAAGGCGGCCCGTCGGTTTAGTGGGCATCTTTGAGGTCGCCGAGTCCATGTCGTCGAGTTCCGCCAGGAGACGCGTCGCTCGCTCATAATAGTTTGCGCCTTCAACCGTCACCGAGGCGCTTCTGGTCGTGCGCTGTATGAGTTTTGCGCCCAAATGCTCCTCTAGATCGCGGATCAGTTTGCTCGCTGTCGATCGGGGCAGGTTGAGCTGATCCGCTGCGTTCGCGAAGCTTCCGGCCTCCGCAATCCGAATAAAGGCCCGAAGAGCGAGCAACTGGTCCATCCTGCCTCCTGATTATGCATTGGTGTGCATTATGTTTCTATAGGATGCCGATTTATCTACGACAATGCGCAATTTAAGGTGCCGATGAATTTAGTCAGGAGCGCTTTGAAATGCTGAAGAAACTGGAAAATAAGATTGCTGTCGTAACTGGTGGAACGAGCGGGATCGGCCTAGCGGCCGCCCGGCTGTTCGTAGAAGAGGGTGCGTTCGTCTATCTAACAGGCCGTCGGCAGTCCGAGCTCGATGATGCCGTCGCCGCCCTGGGCGAGAACGCCGAAGGCATTCGGGCCGATTCCTCGAATCTGGCGGACCTCGACCGGCTCTTTCAAACCGTTGGCGGGAAAAAGGGGCGGATCGACATTTTGTTCGCCAATGCGGGTAACTTCTCGCATCTGCCGATCGAGGGCATCACGGAAGAGCATTACGATCAGACATTCGACACCAATGTTAAAGGTGTCGTGTTTACCGTGCAGAAGGCCGTTCCCATCCTTTCGGACGGCGCTTCGGTCATCTTAACCGGCTCGGTGACAGCAAAGAAGGGCACAGCGGCGTTTAGCGTGTATTCCGCCTCAAAGGCTGCAGTGCGCAGCCTTGCGAGGAACTGGATGGTGGATCTCAAAGATCGGCGTATCCGGTTTAACGTCGTTAGCCCTGGCCCGTCGCGTACCCCGTTGTTGCTCGGAGCCGCCGGGCCGGACCCGAAAGATCAACAAGGTTTGGTCGACTACCTCGGATCGACGATCCCCTTGGGGCGAATTGGCGAGCCGGAAGATGTCGCAAAGGTCGTGCTGTTCCTTGCGAGCGATGATTCCGCCTATATCAATGGTTCCGAAATCGCGGTAGATGGCGGCTTGGGCGAGGTCTAAATGCCGCAGTTGCTGCGGCCGCCGCCGTGCTCATTTTGCTGAGCACTTTGCTACCGCGATAATGGCTTGCGTTGTCGGCCCGGCGTCCTCATCACGCCGGGTTGGTAATACTGCATAGTCTGGTCTGGCTTACGTCACGGTGCTATCGAGACGGTGCAGCCCGTCTCATCGCAGTTCGCGCCGTTGGCAGCAACTTCCGTTCCTTCGTCCAGCCCCGCTTCGGTCAGCAGCGTGCCGAGAATGCTGCCGAGGGTCAGGTCGTCGAGATGGCCGAACTTCTGAAAGCGACGAAAGCCGGCGCGGTCGATCACCACCAGCGTTGGGGTTCCCTGCATGTTGTAGGCCGTCATGGTCGCAGGGAGCCGGCCCTGTTGTCGATCGATGCCGATCGGAAACGTCAAACGGTACTCGTGGGCGAACGCGGCGAGCGCTTCGCGCGTACCCTGCGCTTCATGATGTTCGAAGACCGTATGTAGCCCAATCACGGCGACTTGGTCACTTGGGAAGACTTGCGTGATGCGCTGCGCTTGCGGCAGGCCATGCGCAACGCAACCCGGGCAGAGCATTTGGAAGGCTTCAATGACGAGAATGCGGCCTCGGAAATCAGGAACATCGAGCGGCTTAGGGCTATTTAGCCAATCGACGGTCAGGAGTGGGGGCGCGAGCCGTGGGGTCATAGAGAGACTCCTTGTAGAATAGGGATCGGCCGGGCTCGCCCATAGGAAAGCCCGGCCGAAGTTGGATCAAGCCACTCGCTTCAACTGCACGGTCGGGAAATCGACCGGAACTTTTAGCGCAACGTTGATGTAGTTCGTGAAGAGGTTGAGGGCGACGTGCCCGATGATCTCGACCACGCCTTCATCATCGAAGCCGGCCGCTTTGAGGGCGGCGACGTCGTCATCGGTGATCGCGGCGCGGTCACGGACGACTTTGAGTGCGAAGGTGAGTGCGGCCTGGGTGCGAGCATCCTCCGACTTGCCAACCTGAGCCGCAGCGATTTCGTCGGCTGAAGCTCCTGCTTTTTTACCGAGAGCCGTATGGGCTGCCAGGCAATATTCGCAGTTGTTGGCGTTCGCGATCGCCACGGCGATCTCCTCGCCCAGACGCGCACCAAGCTTGCCGCCGCCGAGAGCGCCGAATGAGCCCCACATGCTGTTCAGCGCGGCGGACGAGTTGGCGACGGCTTTGAACATATTCGGAACGACGCCGAAGGCACCCTTGATTTGGTCGAGTGCCGGCTTGACGGCGGCGGAAGACGAGGCTGGATCGATGAGGTTGACGTGTGCCATATTCAGTATTCCTTCTCTGATGCTTGGAGGGGGTATTCGAGCGGTCCGGCGATGGCAGTCGCCGGGCCGCTTTTTGTTCCGCGGCTATGTACCGGGAACGACATTGCCCGGCTGCGATAACTTGCCGGAAGCAATTCTCATGAAGGCCGCCCAGGTGGCAGTCTGGGCGGCGGGATCGTCTTCTTCATGTTCGCCGCAATCGAGCCGAAGATCTCGGCTACCGATCGGGGCGTCAACGAAGGCACAATGATGAGATGCGGCCTCGCCGGGATGGGCGTTTGGCCTGAAGTAGCGGCACGACACGCACATGCGTTGCACCGGGATGGCGCCGACCAGTTGAAGCTGTCTGATGAGCGTGATCTGCGCCACGAGCAACTCCTCTTGCGCGGTAGGTGCCAGCTTCGTTAGTGCGGAGGCGATGTGCGGCGATGATCGTGAAACACTACTGCCTAGCCGAACACCGTCCGGAGTGGCGCGTATGATCGTTGCTCGCGCATCACTCGGGTCTGGTTCGCGGTGGACGAGACCTTTGCGCGAAAGTGCGCCTAGCGTGTCGGTGGTGCTTGCCGCGGAGACGGCAAGATGAGCCGCGATTTCCTTTGGCCGTAATCCCGCGGGACGCGTCGCAAGCAAACCTAGGACCTGCGCCTGGCTGGGGTTTAGGCCGACTTCACCGGCGCTGCTCCACTGCTCAGCGCGCAGCACGACAGAAATTCTGTCGAAACCTTCGCGCAGGCGAACAATGATTGGGTCCGATTCATCAGCATGGTCCATGCATTTATACTAAGGAGTCCTAATCAATTGTCAAGGCGTGCGGCGGCCTGTAGTTCATCCAGCGCAAGGGCCACAGCACGACCACCTTGTTCGCCGCCTTCGCCATTCTGGAGAGTAATGTCATCGGCTGCTGCATGCAGCGCGGATGTCCGCCGGCGGAATGTCCGCAGATACCACGCGTCCGATTCAATCCACTAGCGCGTGCAGTGGACGCATCGCCCCCGGCGGAAAGGCAAGCGCCGATGCGCCGAGTGCAAATGCGACGTTGCCGTGCATCCGCGGAGAGATGATACGCCGTGCGGGGGGCTTGAGTCCTGTACCTATTGCGGCACGACCGCGATTACGTCGATTTCCACAAGCATGCCCTCCAGGGCAAGAGCCGGGACAGGGATCAAAGTCCAGGCGGGCTTTATGTCGCCCCAGACGCGGGTGAATTCCTTTCGCACGACGTCGAATTTCTCCTCGTTGTATTCGACGATCAGCAAATTAAACTTCGCCACGTCCGACATACGCGCACCTGCCGCGGCAAGGACTATCTCGGTGTTGTCGAGGGCTTGGCGAAGCTGTTCTGCAAAGCCCGGCGGCAGCTCGCCTTGTGCATTCTCGCCACCTTGCCCGGCCGGAAGAATCATACACCATCCCGCTGGAAAGACAGCGAGATGTGAATATGCGTTCGGGCGAGGATCGTAGAGACCAGGAGGATTTATAAACTTGAGCGAGTTTATTTGCTCAGCGTGAGGGCTTTGTTCAATCGACTTCTTCATTTGCGTCTCCTTAGTTTAAGTCCTTCTCGCGCCGAGCAAGACAGCAGTTCTGTCGAAGCATTTCGCGAAGGCAAACGACGATCGGTCCGAGTTATCAGCACGACCCCGGAGAAAATGGGCGCCTTGTTTGATCTTAGAAAGTGATATTGCTTGCATCAAACTGATCAACAAAATCGATCGTGGTGGATGCCCGCACCCTCGATTACATTCGGACTTTCGTGGTCGTTGTGGAAAGTGTCAGCTTCCGGTGCGGTGCGGCTTGCACGCGTCCAGTCTGCGGAGAGCCACGCGATTGAAAATCTAGCGGTCGCGCTTGGAGTTGCCTTGGTCAACCGCTCGGGTCAGGTGCTGCGGCGAAAATCCGGACCGGACCTCACGAGGATATCGACAGCCCGCTCAAGCTGTTGCTCATCGAGCGCAGCATAGCCGAGCCGGAAGGCTTCGGGAGGGCTGACGGTATCAAGATCGAAGCGGATGCCGGGTAGGAGTCCGAGGCCATGGCTCTCCGCGTTGAGCGCCCAGGTTTCGGCGCTCAGCGTGGATCGGAGGCGGAGCCAAATCGCCAATCCACCGGCCGGTAGCGTGTAGTCGGCGACGCCATCGAGTCGGGTGCTCAAGAGCTGCGCGAGATGATCGCGACGGCGCTGATAAATTCGGCGAACCTTTCTCGCGTGGCGCCGGATGGTTCCATCCGAGATCAGATCGGCGAGCGCATGCTCGAGCGGCAAGTCTCCCTGCCGATCGATCGCTTCACGCCGATCGGCCATCGGCATCAGAAACCTGGGCGACGCTACCGCATAGCCAACCCGGATGCCCGGGGCCAAAAGCTTGGACAATGAGCCGACGTAAATGATCGGGAGCCTCTCATCAGCACGCGCTGCCAAGGGGAGTACCGGACGGCCGTCAAATCTGTACTCGTTGTCGTAGTCGTCCTCGATGATCACCAGCTTGTGCCGGCGGGCGATTTCCAGCAACCGCAGACGGCGGGCGGCGCCTAGCGTGACCGTGGTCGGGTATTGGTGATGCGGCGTGACATAAACTGCGCGCAGTTGCGGGGAGCGTTGAGCTAGTTCGTCTAGTGCGTCGACATCGAGACCGCCAGCGTCGACAGGAACCCCGACGACAGTCGCACCCGCAGCGCGGAACGCCGACCAGGCAAGCGGGTAGCCCGGCCGCTCAACTGCAATCTGCACGCCGGGCTCGACGATCGCGGTGGCTGCCAGGAAGAGGGCCATCTGGCTGCCTCGGGTGATGAGGATGTCGTCAGGCCGTGCGGTGAGGCCGCGTTCTTCGCGTAGATAGACAGATAACGCCTCTCTGAGCGCCGGATGGCCTCGCGGGTCACCGTACGAGCCGCCTGCGACGAAAGCGACGCTGAGAAGAGACCGGCGGAAGGCCTGTGCGAAGGCGGTGGTGGGGACAAGCCGCACATCTGGCGAACCGTCGGACAGACTCAGCGCGTCGCGTCGGAAGCTGCGCGCCGATGTTGTATGCGGAACGGCCGTTGTCAGCGGCTCGGCGCGCTGGATGATGTCGGGCAAATCGGCGGCAACGAATGTCCCACGTGACGGTTCGGTGACGAGCCAGCCTTGCATCGTGAGTTCGTGGAAAGCGGCATCCACTGTGTTTCGATTGAGATTGAGGCTGACGGAAAGCGCACGTGTGCCGGGAAGAGGATCCCCGGGTTTCAGCCGACCACGTTCGATTTCTTCGGTGATCGCACGCGCGAGCGCGAGGAAGACAGGCTCACGCTCCGCCGGCTTCACCTCGATCTCTAATATTGCACCTTTTCCCATGCGGCATACCGCCTTCAACGAGTTCGCCCAATTCAGGTGGGCCGGTTCGTTATAGGTTCGGCATGGTTTGGCTGCAAATAATACTGCGAGGCCGACTGAAAAAACGCTTGAGGTCTCAAGGTTAGCGACCAACTCAAGCCAAGAGCGAGTTCTGCGCGCCGTAGCGGGGACCTATTGTGTGACTTTGATGGCAAGCAAGATCCTCCGCTTGCTTCCAGTACGTGGCCCGGGACGGGGGAACGTCCCGGGCCAACTGGGCGCCGGGGGGCGGGCGGCGCCTCAACAATCAGAGACGGGCAGGGCGAGCGGTTAGGCTCAGCGCCTTCGGTTTCCGATATGCGCAAAACTGCTTCCCGAGTGGCCGACGGCGGTTGGGCCAGTGGCTGGCCTGTCAACGCGACCGCGGATCTCGTTCTGCGCTAACCAATCGGCTAGCAGTCGGGGCGCCTCGCGATGAGGGCCGGATGCGAGTGACCGACTAGGCCGGTCCGTGCGCTGCCGCAATTTGCCGACCCCGAAACCGGCTCAGCGCGATTTCTACATCCGGACCTGTTTGTCCGCTTGCTCCAAGCATATCGCTCCTAGCCGCGGCGAGGTCGCAGGGCAGGCGGAGCCTTGGAAGGCGCACCCGGTCAGACTCGGCCGCGATCCGATGAATGCGGAGGAAGATCGTGATGCTTGAAAGCTCTGAACCAGATGGTGCCGCTGTCGATCGCGATCCCGGCCCGCCGATTCCGGTGGCAGGTCGCCGCAAGGCGGCGCGGAACCCGGCACCGCTCGATATTATCAATGCCCTGCATTCTCGGGGCTATTCGAGGTTGTCGTCCGGCCTAGTGGCCTCCGTGCTCGGCGATTGCCTGCCGGAAGAGTGGCTAGCGTTCAAGGCAAGCTGGAACGACCTTGCAGTCGATGTTTGGATGGCGGACGGCGGTCGCTATCGACGCAGAAGCTTCGCCGTGTTTGGCGTCGGACCGGATGCCATCGTCCGAGAGGCACATCAGGCCCATTTTCAAGATCGGCAGAATAATCCGCTGAACGGCGGTATCGACCGCTGGTTCGCCCCTACGAGCGCCGAGGTCGCGGACGGTGCAGTTCTCCGCACGCTGCTGCGCGCGGTGACAGGAATTGTCGAGTGGGGGACCGGATCGCGTCTATGGCATGTCGAGGTCCACCAATTCCGTATCACGGCAGGCGTGGGCCAGGTTGGCTGTCCCACACCTGAAGGGCTGCATCAGGACGGCGTTGACTGGGTGTTTATGATGGCCGTCGATCGTTTCGGCGTGTCGGGCGGAGAGACCGAGATCCGCTCGATAGACGGCGCGCGCGTCGACCGTTTCACGCTGAAGCAGCCGCTGGAAGCGGTCTGCCTCGACGACAAGCGGCTTTTACACGGAGCGACACCCATCGCGTGTCTTCCATCCTGCTCGGAAGGATATCGCGACGTCCTTGTGATCACATGGACAGACGATCGTCGCAGTAAGTCCCGGCTCAGTACAACGCGATAGCAGCCGGCCTATCTCCCATCGATTATCCGGCACATCCGCTGGCGCCGCTAACCAATTATTCCTCAGCCGGTCGGCGCTGGATGTGCCTGCCAAAGCTGAGGAAAGCCGAATGACTGGAAAGAATACCCAGAACCGAGTGCGCGGACTTGCACATCACCTGACGGTGGTATGCCCAGAACTGAGTGGAGTTTGAGGTCGTCATGCCCAGGGGAGCCCCAGCCACACTGAAGACTGCCGTCGCCATCCGGCACATTCACTTTGAAGATCTCGGGACATTCGAGGCTGTGCTGATCGCTGCCGGCTACAAGGTCCACTATTATGACATCGGCGTTCAGGAGCTTTGGACGCTGGACCCTATGCTCGCGGATTTGCTTGTACTCCTTGGCGGACCGGTTGGGGTTTACGAGGCAGATGCCTACCCATTCCTGGCCGAGGAGCGGCAGATTCTTGAGGCGCGAATTGCGGCGAACCTGCCGACCCTCGGAATCTGCCTTGGCGCGCAGCAGATCGCAGCAGCGCTGAATGCCACCGTAGCCTCGACGGGCATGAAGGAAATCGGCTTTTCGGAATTGACTTTGACCGATGTCGGGCGGGTTGGGCCGCTACGGCACCTCGAAGGTGTTCCCGTGCTGCACTGGCACGGGGATGCCTTCGAAATCCCAGATGGGGCTGAACATCTTGCGGCGACGCCAGCCTGTACGCGACAGGCTTTCGCGTTCGGCCCGAACGTCCTCGCCCTACAGTTCCACCCTGAAGTCGATGCATGCACCGGGATGGAGCGTTGGCTGGTCGGCCATGCCATCGAACTCGCGGCTGCTGGTCTTGACCCAAATCTGCTGCGCAAAACGGCGATAGAAGTTGGTCCCGCATTGCGGGACGCGTCGCGCAGAATGCTCGCCGAGTGGCTTGAGGGACTTGAGGCATGACGGCCGGAGTTCGACACCGACCTGATGGCGGCCGTCTCTCAGGAGGCTGTTCGCCAGCACGCACAGATCGAGCTTATTGCGTCGGAGAACATCGTCAGCCCGGCGGTGCGGGCGGTTCAAGGTTCCATCCTCACCAACAAATACGCGGAAGGCTATCCGGGACGCCGCTACTATGGAGGCTGTGAAGCCGTTGATGTTGTCGAGCAACTCGCGATCGATCGCGCCTGCCGGCTGTTCGGCGCGAGCTACGCCAACGTCCAACCGCATTCCGGCGCGAACGCGAACATCGCCGTCCTATTCGCGCTGCTGGAACCGGGTGACCGGATCATGGGCCTCGACCTGGCGTGTGGCGGGCATCTCACCCACGGCTCGCCGGTCAGTCTCTCCGGCCGGTGGTTCGCGGTGTCTCCCTACACGGTGCGCAAGGACGACGAACACATCGACTATGAGGATATGGAGAAAGTCGCGCTCGCCGAACGGCCCCGCCTCATTATCGCCGGCGGGTCTGCTTATCCCCGTGAAATCGACTTCGCTCGGATGCGCGCCATCGCGGATCGGTGCGGTGCCTGGCTGCTCGCCGATGTCGCCCACTATGCGGGCCTGATCGCGACCGGCCTCTATCCCAACCCGCTTCCCCACGCCCATGTCGTGACGTCGACTACCCACAAGACCCTGCGCGGGCCGCGCGGCGGTCTCATCCTCACCAATGACGCACAGTTAGCGAAGAAAATCGACAAAGCCGTGTTTCCGGGGACGCAGGGCGGGCCGCTCATGCACGTGATCGCGGCAAAGGCGCTGGCCTTTCATGAAGCCTTGCGGCCTGATTTCATTCGATACAGCAAGGCTGTCGTCGCGAACGCGAGGGCCTTGGCCGACGTCCTACAGGACGGTGGGCTGAGATTGGTCACCGGCGGCACCGACTGCCATCTGCTGCTCGTCGACCTCCGCTCTTTTGAACTCACCGGCAAGGCAGCCGTCGAGGAACTGGAGCGGTTCGGCCTAACTGCCAACAAGAACGCAGTTCCGTTCGATCCATTGCCGCCAACCATTACCTCCGGAATCCGCTTGGGCACGCCGGCGGCGACGACGCGAGGTTTTGACGAAAAGTCGTTCCGCGAGGTCGGGAGGCTCATCCTTGATACTCTGTCGGGTCTCCGCGCTGGCGGGGTGGATGAAACGCGTATTCGCGCGCGCGTCGGTGCCTTGACCGCAGCCTATCCCATAACGGGAGCCGCCTATGGCTGACATCGCCGCAAATCTTGCAAACCTCCGGAACAGGATCATCGACGCGACCCAGCGGTCGAACCGTCCGCCTGATGCCGTGCGTCTGGTGCTCGTGACGAAGACCGTGCCGCCCGAGCGGGTGATGGAGGCGGTGCGTGCGGGCGCGACTGACCTTGGCGAGAACAAGGTGCAGGAGGGATTCGGCAAGGCCAAGGCGCTTCAGGATCAAGCTGTTACCTGGTCGATGATCGGTCACCTCCAGAGCAACAAGGCCAAGGAGGTGCTGAGCTTCGCCTCGGAGGTGCAGTCCCTGGACCGCTTGTCTCTCGCCACGACGCTGGAGCGGCGACTGCAGCAGGCCGGGCGCGGTCTTGATGTGCTTGTTCAAGTCAATACGTCGGGCGAGGCCAGCAAATTTGGACTGGCGCCTGACGAGGTGTTCGGCTTCCTCAAGGAACTGCCGGCCTACAGCGCGCTGCGGCCTAAAGGCTTCATGACGCTGGCCACCTTCACACAGAACGAGGCTGAAGTTCGGCGTTGCTTCCGCGTGCTGCGCGAAATCCGCGAACGGGCTCTGCAAGACGCGCCCCAGGGGGCGCTGCTGGGCGATCTCTCAATGGGCATGTCCGGCGACTTTGAGTGGGCCATCGAGGAGGGAGCGACGATCGTCAGGGTCGGCCAGGCCGTCTTCGGCGCGCGCGCTTTGCCTGCCTCCCACTACTGGCCAGGCGCGGCGGGGACCACGTGATGGGCACGAACTCGATCTGGCGCACGCGTCCACCGGCGCTGAAGCAACACCGCCGCGGCGGAAGGACGACGTGATGAACGATACTAAAATGCAGACAAGTACATTCGACTATCGCGACTTCTTTTCAGGCTCGCTTCAGGCGCTTCATCGGGAAGAGCGCTATCGCGTCTTCGCCAACCTCGAGCGGCATCTGCGTGACCCCGTGCGCGCCTATGATCACCGGACTGGACGCGACGTGACGATCTGGTGTTCCAACGATTATCTCGGGATGAGCGTCCATCCCGAGGTCCTGTCCGCGGCCGCCAAGGCGCTCGACAGCTACGGCGCGGGGGCTGGCGGACTCGCAACATCTCCGGGACAAGCAACGAGCATGTGAAGCTCGAGGAAGAACTTGCCGATCTGCATGGCAAGGAGGCGGCGCTGGTCTTCACGTCCGGCTTCGTTGCCAACGATGCCGCGCTTTCGACCTTGGGACGGATTCTGCCGGGCTGCGTCCTGATCTCGGATGCCCTCAACCACGCGTCGATGATCGAGGGTATCAAACGTTCCGGCGCCGAGAAGCGTGTCTTCCAACACAATGACGTCGAGGATCTCGAACGACGGCTGCGGGCCATCGACGCGGATCGCCCCAAGATCATCTGCTTTGAAAGCTGCTACTCGATGGATGGGGATTTCTCCCCGATTTCTGAGATATGTGACCTAGCCGAACGATACGGCGCGCTGACCTACCTTGATGAGGTGCATAGCGTTGGTCTTTACGGAGAACGCGGCGGCGGCGTCGCCGAAGCGACCGGCGACATGGCCAGGATCGACATCGTCCAAGGCACGCTGAGCAAAGGCTTCGGGGGTATCGGGGGGTACATCGCCGCCCGCGCAGAGGTGGTCGATTTCATCCGCAGCCATGCGCCTGGGTTCATATTCAGCACCGCGTTGCCGCCTGCGACGGTCGCTGGCGTCCGGGCGGCTGTCCGACACCTGAAGAAGCACGGCGTCGAGCGCGAAGCTCTCGACCGGCGGGTCGCATCCGTCAAGGATAAGCTCATCTCAGCCGGTTTGCCCCTCCTCGACAGCCCGAGCCACATCCTGCCCCTGATGGTCGGCGACGCTGGGCTGGCCAAGCTTGTGACCGACGAGTTGATGACGGCCTGGGGGATCTACGTCCAGCCGATCAACTATCCAACGGTTCCACGAGGGACCGAGCGCCTCCGCATAACGCCAAATCCCCACCATACCGCCGACGATGAAGCGAGACTGGTCGAGGCCCTCACCACGATTTGGCAGCGCCATGCGCCGCCGAGTTGGGTCAGTCCAGGCCATGTGGTCCGGAGCGTAGGCGTCGCATGACCCGCTTTCGCCGAATACGGATGACGGTCAGAGACGCGCAGATAGCCGGCGCTCGATGAATTGCTCGGCTCTGCATTAATCGAATGAAAGAAGGAAAAGAAGGAGATGTCATGAACAAACATACCCCACCACTGACACACGCGGCGGGGCTTCCTGTCGCCGACAATCTCAACACGATGACCGCTGGCCGTCGCGGCCCTGCATTGCTGCAGGACATCTGGCTGATGGAGAAGCTCGCGCACTTCGATCGCGAGGTCATTCCCGAGCGTCGCATGCACGCGAAAGGCTGGGGGGCTTATGGCTCCTTCACCGTCACACACGACATTACCCGCTTCACGAAGGCCAAGATCTTCTCCGAAATTGGTAAGACGACACCGTTGTTCACTCGCTTTTCAACGGTGGCGGGCGAACGCGGAGCGGCGGACGCGGAGCGAGATATCCGGGGTTTTGCGCTCAAGTTCTACACCGAAGAGGGCAACTGGGATCTCGTTGGCAACAACACCCCAATTTTCTTCTTCCGCGATCCAATGCGGTTTCCCGACCTCAACCACGCCGTCAAGCGCGACCCAAGGACCGGTCTGCGATCGGCGGATAATAATTGGGACTTCTGGTCGCTTTTGCCCGAAGCGTTGCATCAGGTGACGATCATCATGTCTGATCGCGGAATACCAAGATCCTTCCGGCACATGCACGGTTTCGGGAGCCACACGTACTCGATGATCAATTCTGCCAATGAGCGGATTTGGGTCAAGTTTCACTATCGCTCGCAGCAGGGAGTTGAGAACCTCACCGATCAAGAGGCGGCGGCGCTCGTCGCGAACGATCGAGAAACGCATGGCCGCGACCTCCTCGACGCTATCGAACGCCGAGATTTCCCCAAGTGGACGCTGTATATCCAGGTGATGACGGAGGATGAGGCGAAGGCCCATCGGCACAACCCTTTTGATCTCACCAAAGTCTGGCCGAAAGCCGACTATCCGCTGATCGAAGTCGGTGAAATCGAACTCAATCGATATCCAGAGAACTATTTCGCCGAAGTCGAGCAGGCCGCTTTCTCCCCGGCGAACATCGTGCCCGGCATCGGCTTTTCGCCCGACAGGATGTTGCAGGCGCGGCTCTTTTCCTACGGCGACACCCAGCGCTACAGGCTGGGCGTGAACTTCAACCATATCCCTGTGAATGCGCCCAAGTGCCCGTTCCGCAGCTATCACCGGGACGGCAGCATGCGGACCGACGGCAATCTTGGGGCCGCGCCGAGCTATTGGCCCAATAGCAAGGGCGCCTGGATCGGACACGATCCGTCCCTGCTTGAACCGCCGCTTGAGCTGGACGGCGCCGCCGATCATTGGGACCACCGGGAGGATGACGACTATTTCGAGCAGCCGGGCATTCTCTTCCGCAAAATGACCGCGGAGCAGCAGCGGCTGCTCTTCGAAAACACGGCGCGCAATCTAGGGGATGCGCGGATCGAGGTGAAGCAGCGACACGTGGACAACTGCAGCGCTGCGGATCCCGCTTACGGCGCTGGCGTCGCGAAGGCACTTGGATTGCCGTCCTCCCTTTGACGGGAGGGTGCTCTTCTGTCCGAGGAGGGTGTGGTCGCTCTGCGACCCGCCCTCCGTTGGCCTTGGCGGATATCCACAAATGACGGATTTGGCACTGGACCTTCGTTACTTGAGAAGCGCGCTGTGCGTTGCGGAGCAAGGTAGCTTTCGGCGCGCAGCGGTTGCGCTGGACTTATCGCAGTCTACCGTCAGCCGTAGGGTTAAGTTGCTTGAGCATCGTCTCGGCTTCCCACTGTTCATTCGGGACCGGCGCGGCGTGAGTTTAACAGAGGCTGGTGCCGACTTTCTAAAAGATGCGATTGTCGGCGCGCGACAGCTCGACCGCGCCGCTCGGCTTGCCACAGAAGTTCACCAGGGAAGTAGGGGCGAGGTCAGGATTGGCATATTGGCGTCCCTAGCCAGCGGTTTCTTACACGACCTGCTGCGGCAATTCAGAGAACGGCATTACGAGATACGCGTGGAGCTGTGGGAAGGCACGTCGCAAGAGGCGCTTCATGCGCTTGCAATGGGAGATCTGGATGTTTCCTTCGGAACTGGACAGCCGCATGTTCCCGGTTGCGAAGCGCTCATGTTGTGGCGGGAGTCAATTTACGCCGTTCTACCACGGACGCACCACCTCGCCGGTTTAGAGAGCGTCACATGGGAGAACCTGCGCGAAGAGAATTTTCTTGTTAGTCGTGGCGGGCCTGGTGCCGAGATCCAAGACTATCTGATCAGCAAACTCTCCAAGCCAGGATTTCGACCACGAATGGAGGTCCACGATGTCTCGCGAACGAGTTTGCTTGACCTCGTCGCAATGGCCTATGGGGTTACGCTCACCTGCTCGTCTGCGCTTCGACGTGATGTCCAAGAAGTGGTTTTTATTCCGGTGTCCGGCGAGAAGGGCGTTATATCGTCGAGTGCTGTGTGGTCAAAAGAGAATGCTAACCCGGCCTTGCGCCACTTGCTCGCGCTCGCGCAGATCATCGCGCCGAGGCACGCCTCCCTGGCTAGTCATTCGTTTTCTTGACCTGTCAGCGCGGTTCTGAAGGGATGTCCTTCGGGTTGCGTCTCCGGGCGCGGGCGAACTCTCGATCGGTTGCTATAAACCGCTGTATCATCGGAACGATCAATCTCGACGGCTCCGTTGGCGACTGCCCGGATTCCTGAGAGAGGATTTCCGCATAGGCAATGAGGTCGCGATGGAGCGCACCGGGCAGTTCAATGGTTATTCTCACCGGCTTGTCTTCAAGGATCGGGCCGAGTTTTAACTTCGCCATCACCGTGCTCCGTAGGGTTCGAGGACGAGATCGCGGGTGACAATGACTCGAACCGGAAAACCGGGCCGGATCGTTAGTGTCGGCGCGATGTTGAGCTGACGGCGTACGATCTGCTGGCCGGCGTCGTTTATCGTGTCCTGCCCGCCGTTGCGGATCGCGCTGATCAGTCGATCGTCGTCGTTTGTGGCCAGCTCCGCGCCGACGCTGAGCAAGGTCGAGAGCCCTGCTGCCTTCGCCAGATCCCACCAGTGATAGTCGACGCCGTCCTGGAGGCCGGCGAACCCTTCAGCGTCTGCGCCCGGCTGGCGCTCAAGAACTATCGAGCGCCCGTTCGGGAATATCAGTCTGTTCCAGACCAGCAGCACACGGCTCTGACCGAACTGAACGTTATTGTCGTACTGGCCGATGACGCGCGTGCCCTGTGGGACGAGAAGGATCGGCCAGTCGGGCTGTCGTAGATGTTCTCGGTGACCTGCGCCGTGATTTGGCCCGGCAGGTCCGACCTGATGCCGGTGATCAGCGCGGCCGATATGACGGCGCCGGCTTGCAGGATATTCGGCGACGCCGGCGCAACGACGCGATCGGCTGCGACCGTGCGGCGATCGGGGGCCGCGTTGAGGAAGGCATTCTGGCGGTCCTGTGCTGAGGGCGTCGACGGTGGAGGTGCAAGGCCAAGGCCCGCCAGGTCGGGCACTGGTGGCGGAGCGATGGCGGGTGCCGTGGCTGAGGCGCCCGCCCGCGTCTCTGTGCCGGAGAAGAGTCGGCTGGTCCTTGCAGTATCGATCTCCTGGAGCCTTCGCTGTTCTTCTGGACTAATGCCCGGATTGGGGGTGGCGATGCCAGGGGCTGGCACTGGCTGACCACGCTCCTGCGCGTCGACGATCGGGCGGCCGAGATCGCCCGGCAGGGGCGGCCCAAGACGAGGAACGCCGCTGTAGTCACGCGGCAGGCCGGCGAGCCCATCGGCGGTCGAGCGGTTATCCGTCGAATAGAGTTCCTCGTTCGGGCGGCCGCCATCGCGAGTTTGAAGCGCATAAACGAGAGCACCGCCGAGTCCGACGCTGGCGACGAGGCCAATTCCCGCGAGGACTTTGCGCGAAAGCCGGGTGACGCGCGGCGGTTCCGCGCGCAGGCGCATCGGCGCGGGGCCGACCGGCTCGCCGGTCAAGGGCTGAGTATCGTCGTCGGGGACTTCCTCATTCCGAGGATCACGCTCGCTCACGACGCCGGCCTCCCGTCGGTGCGGGTGATGCGAACGCGCTTCTGGCGATCGCCGGAACCGAAGCGCAGCTCGGCAGCGGCGAACAGGCGGTCAACGATCATGTGGTGGCCACGAACGCGGTAGTTCACCAGCTCCGAGGTGTTGCCCTCGGGTCCGACGACGAACAGCGGCGGCATTTCGCCCTGACCGATGCCGCGCGGGAACTCGATGAAGACCTGGCGGCCGTCGTCAAAGGCGCGCAGCGGCCGCCACGGGGCGCGGTCGCCCTCGATCGCATAACGGAAATTGACGTTGGCGAGGTCGACGCCGCTCGCCACCGGCTGGGCGGCCTGCGCCTCGGCGTTCTGCCGGCGGAGCGCGATGAGATGGTCTTGCGGGTATTGCCAGGAGACCGATGCCATATAGGTGCGCTCCGTCGAGCGCAGTTCCATGTGATAGGTGCGCAGGTTGGTGTTGATGACGAGGTTGGTCATCAGGTCGGCGCGGGTGGGTTTCACGAGGATGTGGATCTGGCGTGTCGCGCCCGATCCGCTCTCGGTGTCACCGATGATCCAGCGCACCGTGTCGCCGGCTGCGACGGGACCGGAACCGACAAGCTGCTCACCGGGTTGCAACGCGATGTCGGTGATCTGACCGACGGCGGTATAGACCTGATAGAGCGCGCCCTGCGTAAAAGGATAGACCTGCATCGAGTTGATGAAGCCATCACGCACCGGCTGGATACGCGCGGCGGCGTTGGCCTGGTTGACTCTTGCGGTAGGATCGGTGGGCTCCGGCGCGCGGCGCGTCTCGGGCACGCGCTGCAACTGGCCAGGCAGCGGCAGCGGCCGGGGCAGCTCGACCACGGTGACGGGCGCAGGCGGGTCAACGGTCTGCACCGCCGGAGCCGCGTTGTCGTAGGAAATCTCCGGTGGTGGATTGGTCGTGGCGCAGCCGGCGAGCGCGGTCGTTGCCAGCACGATCATGGGGAATGAGGCTCTACGGAGAGCCGAGAATACGGATGTGTGTGAAGCCGGGTTTCCGGCTTTACGGAAAGACGGCTTCATTGCCCAAGCTCCCGTGACCAGTTGATGGCGTTGACATAGATGCCGAGCGGGTTTGCCCTGAGCCGGTCGGCGTTTCGGGGAATCTGCACGACGATCGTCAGGATCGCGGTCCAGCGCGTGGTCTCGGCGAGCTGGCCGTTCTCGTAGCGGCGCTCGACCCAGGCGACGCGGAAGCTGTCGGGCGAAGCGCGAATGACGCTGGAGACGTCGACGGCGATCTGCTGGCGGCCGACCTTGGCGAACGGGTCGTTTGACCGAGCGTAGTCGTTCAGGGCCATGGCGCCGCGATCGGTCGTGAAGTCGTAGGCGCGCAGCCAATTCTGGCGGACGATGATGGCGTCCGACGGAATCGAGCGGACCTGTTCGATGAAACGCGCGAGGTGGAAGGCGATCTGGGGATCGGTCGGCCGGTAGTCGGCGACGGCAGGCGCGACGGCCTGCGCCTGGCCGAGCCGATCGACCTGCACCACCCACGGTACGATCGTTCCCCGCGCCGACTGCACGACGAGCGCGGTGGCGAAGCCGGCCGACAGGATCAGCGAACCGAACGCCATCATTCGCCAGTTCTTCGCCTGAACACGCGAAGCGCCGATGCGCTCATCCCAGACCTGGGCGGCGCGCTGATAGGGCGTCTCTGGCTCGGGGGCCTTGCCGTAATGGGTGGAGGGTCGTTTGAACATCAGCGATCGCCTTCGGAAAGATTGACGGAAGAGCCGCCGCCATGGGCATCGCCGGAGCCGACGGCATGGGCCGTGGCGTGGACGGCATGGGTCATGTGCTGGGACCGGCGCATCCGCTGCGCCCAGGCCGGCGGACCACCCGCGTTCGCGGAACCGGCGGTAGCGGCGCCGTCACCGGCCGCGTCGCCGCCGATCGAGCCCATGGTGGACGTGCCGCCCGTCGCCTCGAAGGCGGCCTTGCCGCCAGCGTTGAAGCTGGAGCGCATGCTTTCGGCGGCACGCGAAGCGGCGCGGCGCAGTGGTGAGACGGCGGCGCTACCGCCCGCGCGGGCAACGCCGCCGAGCCCGGAAGCGACTCCGGCCGCGCCGGATTGACCGGCAGCGCCGAGGCTGTAGGCGGTGGACGCGCCGCCAGCGATCGCCGCGCCGCCGCGAGCGGCGGCGGCGGCGCCACCAGCCAGTGCCGCGCCACCAGAAGCGGCGGCGCCGACGGCGCCAGCGCCGAGCGCGACCATGCCGCCTGCGGCGAGACCGGTCCCGACCGCGGCGCCGGCGCTGAGCTGCGGACCGCCAGAGACGAGGCCACTGGCGATACCAGGGCCGAAAATGCCAAGGCCGAGCAGCGACAGTGCGGCGAGCACGATCGCCATCGCTTCGTCGATGGTGGGGGTTGCGCCGCCGAAACCGGCGGTGAATTCGGAAAAGAGTGTGGAGCCGATGCCGATGATCACGGCCAGCACCAGCACCTTGATGCCGGAGGAGATGACGTTGCCGAGAACGCGTTCGGCCATGAAGGCCGACTTTCCGAACAGGCCGAACGGGATCAGTACGAAGCCTGCGAGCGTCGTCAGCTTGAATTCGATGAGCGTGACGAAGAGCTGGATCGCCAGGATGAAAAAGGCGAGTAGCACCAGCGCCCAGGCCAGGAACATGCAGGCGATCTGGATGAAGTTCTCGAAGAACGACCAGTAGCCCATCAGGCTGGAGATCGAGTCGAGTAGCGGCCTTCCGGCGTCAAGACCGGTCTGTGCCACCTTGCCGGGGCGCAGCAGATCGGCCGTGGTGAAGCTCGTGCCGCTGGCTTTCAGGCCGAGCCCGGCAAAGCTCTCGAAGATGATGCGGGCGAGATTGTTCCAGTTGCCGATGATGTAGGCGAAGACGCCGACGAACAGCGTCTTCTTCACCAGGCGGGCCATGATGTCGTCGTCGGCGCCCCAGCTCCAGAAGAGTGCAGCCAGCGTCACGTCGATGACGATCAGGGTGGTGGCAATGAAGGCGACCTCGCCGCTTAGCAGCCCAAAGCCGCTGTCGATGTAGCGGGTGAAGACCTCGAGGAAATGGTCGATGACGCCGGTGCCGCCCATGATGCTATCTCGCCTCGTCGAGCTGCTGCGGCGCGATCGGCGCGGCTGGCTCCAAGGCCGGCTGATCGGTGCGGCCCGGTTGGGGCGTGGCGTCGCTTCGCGGTGCTGGCGGCATGTCCGGCAGTCGCTCGGTAGGTCGCGCGCCTGGCGCGAGGAAGCGGTTGCGGTTTTCGGCCCAAGCTCGCAAGCATGCGGGGTCGCGGGGGCCGGCTTCGCCGAGCGCCTGGCAGCGGATCAGCTCGTCCCGCAACGGGTCGGCTGCGGTCACGGCAGCGCGGCCGGACGGCCAGGCCTCGGGCGCTTCCTCTTTCCGGCTCATTTCGATGGCGGTCGCGGTGATCGCGACCGCAACGAACACGACGGCGCCAAGCCGGGCGAGCATCTTGCCGTCCATGGCCGCGTCCTCAGTTGCCGTTCGGGAACATGCGCGCGTTACCGGGCTGGTAGCCCGTTCCCGGCGTCAGGAAGCGGCGGCGCTGCTCTCGACCTTGCTCGGCCGCGGCCGTGCGCTCGGCCTCGGACAGGTTCTGCGCACGACCGTTTGCGGCGACGACAGCCGTGAGGTCGGCGAGCTGCTGCGCTTGCAGGGCGAGAAGTTGATTGCCGGCCTGTGTCGCCTGCAGCGCGCCGGTGGCGCCTTGGCTCTGGCCGACCAACGCCGACATCTGGGTCCGGTTCGTGTCGATGTTGCCTACGACGCCGGCCTGGACACGCATCGCGTCCTGCAGGCCGCCAACGGTATTCTGCCAGCGCTCGCGCGCGCCGGCGACGAGCTGCTGGTCCGAGGCGGACATCGAGGCGTTGCCATAGGTGGTGCGGAACGCCTGGTCGATGTTCTGCACGTTGTAGGCGATGCGCTGCGCTTCGCCCAAAAGCTGCTGCGTGCGCTGAACGGACTGCTGGAGCTGCTGGAGAGACGAAAACGGCAGGCTCGCAAGGTTGCGCGCCTGATTGATCAGACCGGTCGCCTCGTTCTGAAGCGATGTGATCTGGTTGTTGATCTGTTGAAGCGCTCGTGTGGCAGCCAGAAGATTCTGAGCATAATTGGTGGGGTCATAGACGATGCCGCCAAACTGTGCGTGGGCGGGCGCCGCCATGAACGGGATCGCGGCGACGGAGACCGTCAGCAGCGCGGCGGTCATGCGCAGCGCGCGCGAGCGGGAACGAACGGAATAGGTCATGAGCGTGCCTCCGGATCGGTTTGGGGGGTGACGTTGGTGAGGTCGGCGATGAGGTCTGCGGCCCAGCCGAGCCGGTTTTCGGCAAGCCACTCGGCAAGGAAGCCGTCCGTGCCGCTGCGGGCGTGGACTTCCGCGATGAGCGCCTGGTGCTGTTTCGATGAAGCGGCGCAGAGCGCGAGCGCCACGTCCGACAGGCCCAACTCGAACAGCCGGTTGCCCCGTCGGGACTGGCAGTAATAGTCGCGCTTTGGCATCGCCCGCGCGAGGATCTCGATCTGGCGATCATTGAGTCCGAAGCGGCGATAGATGGCGGTGATCTGCGGCTCGATGGCGCGCTCGTTCGGCAGCAGGATGCGGGTCTGGCAGCTTTCGATGATGGCCGGCGCGATCGCCGAGCCATCGATGTCCGAGAGCGACTGGGTGGCGAAGATGACGCTGGCGTTCTTCTTACGCAGCGTCTTCAGCCATTCGCGGAGTTGCCCGGCGAAGCCCTCGTCATCGAGGGCGAGCCAGCCTTCATCAACGATCAGCAGCGTCGGCCGGCCGTCGAGGCGGTCTTCGATGCGGTGGAAGAGATAGGCGAGCACGGCGGCGGCCGCGCCGGTGCCGATCAGCCCTTCGGTCTCGAAGACCTGGACATTGGCTTCGCCCAGATGCTCGGCCTCGGCGTCGAGCAGACGTCCATAGGGACCGCCGACGCAATAGGGCCGCAACGCCTGTTTCAGGTCATTGGACTGGAGGAGGACGGACAGGCCGGTCAGCGTTCGCTCGTTGACCGGCGCCGACGCCAGCGAGGACAGCGCCGACCAGAGATGCTCCTTCACCTCCGGCGTGACGGCCACGCTCTCGCGCATCAGGACGGCGACCAACCAGTCGGAGGCCCAGGCGCGTTCGGCGACATCGTCGATGCGCGCGAGCGGCTGAAGCGACACGCTGTCGTCTGCCCCCTCCGTGAGACCGCCGCCGAGATCGTGCCAGTCGCCCCGCATGGCGAGCGCGGCGGCGCGGATCGATCCACCAAAGTCGAAGGCGAAGACTTGGCTTTGGGGATAGCGCCGGAACTGCAGCGCCATCAGCGCCAGCAGCACCGACTTGCCCGCGCCGGTCGGCCCGACGATCAGCGTATGGCCGACATCGCCGACATGGATAGAAAGCCGGAACGGGGTCGAGCCCTCGGTCTTGCCGAACAGCAGTGGGGGTGCTGCGAAATGCTCGTCCCGTTCCGGTCCCGCCCACACCGCCGAAAGCGGGATCATGTGGGCGAGATTCAATGTGTTGATGGGCGGCTGGCGGACATTGGCGTAGACATGGCCGGGCAGCGAGCCGAGCCAGGCGTCCACGGCGTTGATGGTCTCGGGCATCGCCGTGAAGTCGCGGCCCTGGATGACCTTCTCGACCATCCGCAGCTTCTCGGCGGCGATGCGCGGATCATCGTCCCAGACCGTAATGGTGGCGGTCACATAGGCCTGGCCGGCATAGTCCGCGCCCAGCTCCTGCAACGCCATGTCGGCATCGGCCGCCTTGTTGGACGCATCCGTATCGACGAGTGCCGAGGCCTCGTTGGTCATCACCTCCTTGAGGATGGCGGCGATCGACTTGCGCTTGGCGAACCACTGCCGGCGGATCTTGGTTAGCAGCTTGGTGGCATCGGTTTTGTCGAGGAGGACGGCGCGCGTCGACCAGCGATAGGGAAAGGCCAGTCGGTTCAACTCGTCGAGGATGCCGGGCGTCGTCGCGGTCGGGAAGCCGACAATGGTGAGGATGCGGACATGCGCGTCGCCGAGCCGGGGTTCGAGCCCGCCGGTGAGAGGCTGATCTGCGAGCAGCGCGTCGAGATACATCGGCGTCTCGGGCACGCGAACGCGATGCCTCTTTGTCGAGACGGTCGAGTGCAGATAGGTCAGCGTCTCGCCGTCATCGAGCCAGGCGCATTCCGGCATGAAGGCGTCGATGAGCTGGAGGATGCGATCGGTGCGGTCGGCGAAGCCGCGCAGGATCTCATTCGCGTCGACGCCGGCATGATCGCGGCCCTCGTAGAGCCAGGTTTCGGCACGGGCGGCGTCCTCGGCGGGCGGCAGATAGAGGAAGGTGAGGAAATAGCTGGACTCGAAATGCGCGCCGGCTTCCTCGAAGTCCGCCTTGCGTTCGGCGTCGACCAGGGCGGAGGCGCTGTCGGCGAACATGCTGGCCGGATAGGTCGCGGCGCCGTGGCGCTGCGCTTCGACGAAGATGGCCCAGCCGGAGCCGAGGCGACGGAAGGCGTTGTTGAGCCGGCCGGCGACGGCGACCAGTTCGGCCGGCACGGCGCTGTCGAGGTCGGGGCCGCGGAAGCGCGCGGTGCGCTGCAGGCTGCCGTCCTTGTTCAGCACGATCCCTTCGCCGACGAGAGCGACCCAGGGCAGGAAGTCGGCGAGGCGGGTGTTGCGGTTTCGATATTCAGCAAGGTTCATCATCGGCGTCGCTCCTCAAACCGACAGGTGGCCGGGGATGCGCAGATGCTTGCGCACGACGTCGACGAACTGCGGATCACGCTTGGCGGCCCAGACGGCTGCGAAGTGCCCCAAGGCCCATAGGCCAAGGCCGACCAGCCAGAGGCGAAGGCCGAGGCCGAGTGCGGCGGCGAGCGTGCCATTCAGAATGGCAAGCGAGCGCGGGGCGCCGCCGAGCAGGATCTGCTCGGTCAGCGCCCGGTGAACCGGGACCGAAAAGCCCGGCAGCTCGCCGCCATGGTCCGCGCCATCGGCCATCAGACGAGCGCCCCGCCGCCGAACGAGAAGAACGACAGGAAGAAGCTGGACGCGGCGAAGGCGATCGACAGACCGAAGACGATCTGGATCAGCTTGCGGGCGCCGCCCGAGGTGTCGCCGAAGGCCAGCGTCAGGCCGGTGATGATGATGATCATCACGGCAATGATCTTGGCGACTGGTCCCTCGATCGATTGGAGGATCTTCTGGAGCGGCTCCTCCCACGGCATCTGGGACCCGGAAGCGTGAGCCGCGGGCGCGAGAGCGAGAGTGAGGAAGGTGACGGATACCGCCGTGGCGATGTGGCGGCGGATGCGCAAAGCGTGCTGGATCATGACGGGTCTCCTGTGAGGGGCTGGGTTGCGGGGGTGACGCGGTAGTCGCCGTTGGGGCCGAGGCCCTCGATGCGGGCGAGTTCGGCGAGCCGGCGCGAGGCACCGCGACCGGAGAGCACGGCCACGAGATCGATGGTTTCGGCGATCAGCGCGCGCGGGACGGTGACGACGGCTTCCTGGATGAGCTGCTCCATGCGGCGCAGCGCGCCGATGGCAGTGCCGGCGTGGATAGTCCCGACGCCGCCGGGGTGGCCGGTGCCCCAGGCTTTCAGCAGATCGAGGGCCTCAGCCCCGCGAACCTCGCCGATTGGGATGCGGTCGGGACGGAGGCGAAGCGAGGAGCGGACAAGATCGGAGAGCGAGGCAACGCCGTCTTTCGTCCGCATCGCGACGAGATTGGGCGCCGCGCATTGCAGTTCGCGCGTGTCCTCGATCAGGACGACGCGGTCGGAGGTCTTGGAGACTTCCGCGAGCAAAGCGTTCGTGAGGGTGGTCTTGCCGGTCGAGGTACCGCCGGCAACGAGGATGTTGCGCCGATCGGCGACGGCCTGGCGCAGCGTCTCGGCCTGATCGGCCGCCATGATCCCGGCAGCCACGTAGTCGTCGAGCGTGAACACGGCGACGGCGGGCTTGCGGATCGCGAAGGCCGGCGCCGACACCACGGGAGGCAGCAGCCCCTCGAACCGCTCTCCCGTCTCGGGCAGCTCGGCCGAGACGCGCGGTGCGCCCGGATGAACCTCAGCGCCGACATGATGGGCGACCAGGCGGATGATCCGCTCGCCGTCCGATGGCGACAGCAGCTCCCCGTGTCGGAAAGCCCTTCGGAAAGCCGGTCGACCCAGAGCCGCCCATCGGGATTGAGCATCACCTCGACGATCGCGGGATCTTCCAGAAACCGGGCGATCGCCGGCCCAAGAGCCGTGCGCAGCATGCGGGCGCCGCGAAGGATCGCTTCCGATTTCTGGTGAGTTGCCGCCACGTCGTCCCCGTTCTCTTGCGGGACCGCGACACGCGGCCCTGGATCGGGGATGAGTAGAAGAGGCAGAAATTAGGGCCTGACAACAACCATCATGTGGTCGTCGTACTGTGGCGTACAAAGACAGGGAAACGGCGGGACGTCCGAATACTTGCGGTGTTCTCGGTGATGATTAGTCCGCGTCATGTGCGGGCGCGACATCCTCGGAAATCTCTTGCCGAAGCTTCGGCCCGTGGGCGAGTCTTCGGCCGAGCGCGGTGACGAACGCCTCGTAGCGCTCGCCGGCTTTCGAGCGCGCCGCGGCCTGGGCAGGCTCGGGTAGCGGCGGGTTCGTCGTCAGCCAGAAGCGGATGAACACGGCCAGCGTTTCCACGGCGATGCCAAGGTCGCGCTCCATACGCGCCATTCGCCGGTCGATCTGGTCGAGTCGCTTGGTGGTGGCCGCCTCCTGCCGCTCGGCGGCATCGGGCGACAGGAACGAGGCGATCCCGGCTTCCGCGATCAGCGAGAGGGACTGATCACGCCTGGCGGCATGCGCGGCGAGCGCCGTCATGACGTCTGGTTCGAGATACACCGATAGGCGCTGCTTTTTGGGAGGCTTTGCCATGGTGTCTCCTAAAGCTCGATGCCGTCGCCAGGATCGAGCGACGCTTGGCGTGCCACCTGGCGCATGGTCTGATTCATGCGCGAGAGACGTGCGGCATCCTCATCGGCGTCGTCGCGGGGATCGATCTCGAACTCGTTTTCGATGGGTTGCTTAGGCTCAACGGGTTTTGAGCGGCTCAGCTCCGGCTGGTGGCGGCGCTCGGAGTCGGTCGTATCCTCGTCCTCCGATCCTTTCCCGCCGCCAGTCGCTGTCAACACGATCGGCGTCGCTGGAAGCGGTAGCGTGCTCCAGTCGTCCGGCCGGGCCGTTGCCGGCTTGACGAGATTCGGCGGCGGCAGGACGCGGTCCTGAAAACGGCGATCCTCGTAATATCTCGCCTTCTTCGCGCGGATCGGCGGGGTGCCGGCGACCATGACGATCTCGTCGGACGGCGGAAGTTGCATGATCTCGCCGGGTGTCATCAGTTGCCGGGCTGTTTCCGAGCGCGAGACCATCATGTGGCCGAGCCATGGCGACAGGCGATGACCGGCATAGTTCTTCATCGCGCGCATTTCGGTCGCGGTGCCGAGCGCGTCCGAGACACGCTTGGCGGTCCGTTCGTCATTGGTCGCAAAGCTGACGCGCACATGGCAGTTGTCGAGGATCGAATTATTCGGCCCATAGGCCTTCTCGATCTGGTTCAGCGACTGGGCGATCAGGAAGGCTTTCAGCCCGTAGCCGGCCATGAAGGCGAGCGCGCTTTCGAAGAAGTCGAGGCGACCCAGCGCCGGGAATTCGTCGAGCATGAGCAGCAGCCGGTGGCGATTGCCCTTCGCTTTCAGATCCTCCGTGAGCCGTCGACCGATCTGGTTGAGGATCAGACGGATCAGTGGCTTGGTCCGATTGATGTCCGACGGCGGTACGACGAGGTAGAGCGTCGTCGGATGTTTGCCGCCAACGACATCGGTGATGCGCCAGTCGCAGCGGCGTGTGACCTCAGCGACAACGGGGTCGCGATAGAGACCGAGGAACGACATCGCGGTAGACAGCACGCCGGACCGCTCGTTGTCGGATTTGTTGAGCAGCTCGCGCGCGGCGCTGGCGATCACCGGATGCGGTCCGGCCTCGCCGAGATGGGCCGTCCTCATCATGGCGGCCAGCGTCGAGTCGATCGGCCGCTTCGGATCGGAGAGGAAGGCGGCGACGCCAGCCAGGGTCTTGTCGGCCTCGGCATAGAGGACGTGTAGGATGGCGCCGACCAGCAGCGCGTGGCTGGTTTTTTCCCAGTGGTTCCGCTTCTCCAGCGAGCCTTCCGGATCGACCAGGATATCGGCGATGTTCTGGACGTCGCGGACCTCCCACTCGCCGCGGCGGACCTCGAGCAGAGGATTGTAGGCGGCCGACTTCGCGTTGGTCGGATCGAACAGCAGCACGCGGCCGTGCCGGGATCGAAAGCCCGCCGTCAGCGTCCAGTTCTCCCCCTTGATGTCGTGGACGATGGCCGAGCCCGGCCAGGTCAGCAGTGACGGCACGACCAGGCCAACACCCTTGCCGGACCGGGTTGGCGCAAAGCACAGCACATGCTCGGGACCGTCATGGCGGAGATAGTCGCGTTCGAACTTCCCCAGGATGACGCCATCCGCGCCCAGGAGGCCGGCGGCACTCACTTCGCGGGCATCAGCCCATCGGGCGGAGCCGAAGGTCTCGGCGTTCTTCGCTTCGCGCGCCCGCCAGACCGACATGCCGATCGCGACGGCGATGGAGATAAAGCCGCCTGACGCGGCGATATAGGCTCCCTCGATGAATATTGGAGGTGCGTAGGCGTCGTAGAAGTACCACCACCAGAAGAAGGCGGGCGGATAGTAGATCGGCCAACCAGCCAGTTCGAACCACGGAAGTCCAAGCTGGGGCTGAAAGCCGAGCCGCCAGGCCGTCCACTGCGTCGCCGCCCAGGTCGTCATGAGCACGATTAGGAAGACGGTGAGGATCTGGCCCCAGAGGATTTTGGTCGCCGACATGGCGGGCACTCCTTTCTTGATTGGGCTACATGCCGAGGCCGCGGTTGCGGCCGAAGCTCCAGTCGACGCCACCAGCGCCGCGCGACACGCCGGAGACGTGCTGGCCGATCTGACGTTCGAGGGATGGCGACCAGGGCACGAGCTGGAATCCGAGCCCGTCGTCGATCATGGCGAAACGACCAGACGCGAGCGCGAAGCGCTGGCGGTAAGTGCCCGCCACATACTCGCCCGTTGCGGCCTTCGAGAATTGGCGGCCGGTCTCGGCCGCGAGCTTCTCGCCCAGCGCCTCCACCTCGCGCTGGCGCAGCGTGTCGATCAGTCCGGGGGAGAAGCTGACGCCGCGGGTTTGGCGCTCGGCGAGACCCTGACCGACGAGATGGTCGGCACGGCGGTCCATCGCCTGGCGCACCTCAGCGCCAAAACCGCCGCCGCCAAGCGCGACGGGATCGCGGGCGATTGCCTGCCGGTCGAGCCAGGTGGCGCCGGTCGCATGAACCTGACGTTCGATGTCGAGATCAGACCGAACGGCAAGGGCGACGCGGCGGCGGCCTTGGGCATCGTCGAACTTGCGCAGCTCGACGATTGAGCCCGGCGCGCTGTCGCCGGCTGCGTCGAGGTCGGGCAGCTTGATGTGGTGGGTACGACCATCGGTGCCGTCGACCACGGCGTAGGCCGTGCCCTTCAGCTCATCGTCGAGACCACGATCGACCAGACGGCCGATGACAGGATCGCTGAGGCTTTCGCCGGCGAGGACATAGCTGGCGGCACCGCGCTCGATACCGCGTTCCGTCAGGCCGCGATGAATGCGTTTGATGATGTCGCCGCGTTCGCCGAGCTCGCGCAGCGTTGCCTCGGCGTTCTCGGATACGACCCATTGACCGGCGCCAACCTGATCGGCGAGGCCGAGCGTCTCCAGCTTCCGCAGGCGGCCGACCTTCATCGCATGGAATTCGTCTGGTTGGCGATCGGCGTGCGGGGCAAGATCGACGAGGCCGGTGCGATAGCTGTCGCGGGCAAGCTGGCGGTCGAGGTTGGTCCAGCGTTCCGCCTCGATCTGCCGTTCGAGATTGCGGCGAATCTCGTGATCGGTGCGCGGCCCCAGCTCCTGGGTGACGAGATCCTGAGCGCGGGCGCGCATGCCTTCCTTGATGTAGTCGCGCGAGATGACGAGGTCCTGGCCGTCATCGGTGCGCCCGCGCAGGATGATGTGGACGTGAGGATTGTCCGTGTTCCAGTGATCGACGCCGACCCAGTCGAGCTTGGTGCCGAGGTCTTTCTCCATCTGCCCCATCAGGTCGCGAGCGTAGGTCTTGAGGTCGGACATCTCCGTCGCGTCCTCGGGCGAGACGATGAAGCGGAAGTGATGACGGTCGTCCTGTGTCCGTTCGGCGAAGGCCTTGGGATCGGCGTCGTCGGTCTCGGGACCGAACAGCCTCGCCTTCTCCCCATCCCGGGTGACGCCCTCGCGCCGCAGGTAGCTGAGGTGGGCGCTGAGCGGCGCGGCCCGAGCACTATGACGGACGACGCGCGTCTTGATGACGGTGTTGCGCGTTCGGCTGGTGAGCAGCCGGTTGGCCTGGACGGTCGCGCGCTGGCCGCGCCCGAACCGCGAGCGGTTGCCCGAGCTGATCTTGCCGGAGCGCGAGACGTTGCCGCCGGCACGCTGGGCGGCCGCCAGCGCCTGCGCGATGAAGGGCCGCGCCTGCTGCGCGCGGGTCGAGCGGATGCGGCCTGGCCGGATGCGGAAATCGTCCTCGCCGCTCATGGCCGAGGCCCCGCACATCGCGCAATCGCGCGGAAATCCCTGGCGAAATGGCGAATGCGCAGGCTGCGCCGATCAGGCGCACCTCGCGCAGATGCGCCATAAGTCTCTGAAAACACACGACCGCACCAAGCCGCACCTCGCGCGCTTTTATCTCGCCATCGTGCGGTTGTGTTGCCTGCTCCTCCTCCTCGAACCGCCATCCTTCCGCCAGAGCACGCTATTCCACGAAATGCTGCGAAGACCGTCATCGCGGCCCCCCATCGCTATTCCGAGCCACGAAGAGGCCTCCGGATTGCGGAGCGATGGCTGTGGCTTCACTCACCGGAGTTGCAGCCGGAGCCTCGTTCGAAGCGCGATCGCCGGGTGTCGAAACAGCGGTGGCGGCGCGCTCGGACTGCACGATGAACAGCGGCGAGCGTGTCCAGGCGTTGGGATCGGCCGCCGCGACCGTGACGGGAGCAAGGGCATCTCCGCCGCCGATAATGGGCGCGAGCGCGGCGACATAAGCGCGCGTTTCAGCGGGCAACGGACGGCCAGCGAGATACTCTTCATAGCGCCCGGGACCAGCATTGTAGGCCGCGAGAAAGCCCGGCGAACCGTAGCGGTCGTGCATCTCGCGCAGGTAGGCGGCGCCTGCCAGAATGTTGTCGCGTGGATCGTAAGGATTCGCGCCGAGCCGGTGACGGGCGCGCAGATCGGCCCATGTGGCGGGCATGACCTGCATCAGGCCCATCGCGCCGGCTGACGAGATCGCCCGTACGTCGCCAGCGCTTTCCACGCGCATGACGGCGCGTATCCAGTGCTCGGGAACGCCGAACCGTTGCGCGGCCTCGGCGATGAATGTGGCGTAGGAATCGATGCGAGAGGGGCGCTCGGCCGACACGGTCTGCGCATTCGCATTGGCGCAGAGCGGCACGGAAAGCAGAAGGCCGGAAAGGAGAAGGAAGACTGTGCGCCGGGCGGTGTTTGACCACCCGGCGACAGCTTTGGGGAGCGGGACCGACATCGTTCAGTCCCGCTCTGCGCGCTTGGGCGGACGGTTCCAGTGCAAGCCCCAAGCGGACTTGTCGTCGGCGGATTGGAAGAGGTTGGCGCGGATCGGATGACCAAAGGTCGGATCGTCGATCTGCAGCGAGACGTAGTCGCCGGCCTTCTCGCCGGTGCGCTTCCAGCCCGCACCGACCTCCGGCCCTTCCTCGTCCGGGCCGAGATGGATGCGGAAGTCCGGCGCATTTTCGGCGTCGGAATTGTCGGCCGGCACGAGCACCAATTCGGCATCGATGGTGAGCGTGCGAACGCGCCCGGCATAGCCGCTCTTGGTGCGGCTGAATTGACCGATCAGGGACATGGGGTTCTCCTTGGCTGTGCGGTGGACAAGGTCATGGGCGTGCCGTCACCGCGTCGGCGCGCGCCAGACGAAGCGGCCATCGCCGTCCTCGTCGGTGTAGAGGGGGGTGGCCCGGCCGATGACTGAGGTGGCGGGAAGGGGCCGAAGTAGCGTCCGTCGAGGCTGTCGCGGATCTGCCAGTTCATCAGGAAAAGTTCGTCGTCCGCGACGACGCGGCATCCCTGCCATATCGGCAGTTCGCGGCCCCGGCGATCACGGTCGAGCGCGTCGCCGATGGCCTGGCCGTTGACGGTGATCGTATGGCCGGATCGGCAAACCCGTTGACCGGGCAGGCCCGCGACCCGCTTCAGCAGCGGCACGCCGCGCGGCAGATATCCGCCATCGGCAAGGAACGTGGCGATCGGCTCCGGCGCGGCTACGGCGACGAGGTCGGACGCTTCCAATCCGTCGCTGGCGCTGATCGCATAGAGGCCGATCGGCGTGCTGGCGGAGGCATTCCAGATCAGCTTCGGCGCGAAGGACACGATCGACAGGATGCCCATCAGCATCACCGCCAAGTACGTCGTCATGACGTATCCAAAGCGGCTCATGGCATGATCCTCTGGCGCAGGAGGAAGGCGCGATGCTGCTGCGCGTCGTAGGCGCGCGGTGCTTCACCGACCGCCAGACGGTTGTGGACGTGTCGCCAGTGATCGGGTGAAACGTCGATCGCACCGATGCCCCGCGCCTCGATGGCATCAATGAGCTGGAGGACGCGCTCGACCCTCGGCCAGCCGTCGGCGCGCAACAGGATGTCGCCGCCGGGGCGCACGAATGGCAGGGTCTGGTAGCGCTCGCCCGCACCGACGGCGCGCACGATGTCGAGCCGAGAAAGTGCGGTGCCGTAGCCGTTGGAGGTCCAGCGAACGAAGGCGAAAACACTGCCCGGTGCGAACGACACGACGCGTCGGCGGCGGTCGAGGATCTGTTCGGCGGTCTCGCGACCGAACCTGATCCAGAATTCGATCTTCTTCTCGATCCATGTCAGCTCGACATGGGTCAGGGCATCGGCCGCGAGCGCACGCGGCAAGCCGCTGCGCAGCGGCGTGTCGGCGACACCGATCATCGCGGCTCTCCTTCGCTGGTGGGGAACTCGCGCTCGAACAGGGCGCGCAGCATGTCGGCGACCGTCTGTCCGCGCTGGAAGGCGGCGATCTTGATTCTTCCCGCGCATGTCGGCGGTGACGTCGATCGTCAGCCTGGCGGTGAAATCGGCGGCGGTGTCCGCGCGCGGCGACGGACGGTCCGGTGCCTTGATCCAGCTTTCCGGATCGGCCGGCCGGGACGCGAAGCGGCGTTTCGAGGATTGCTCGCTCATGCCCCGATTCCGTCACTTCGGCGGCGAGCGCGGTGATCTCCCGCGCTGCGGGCGATGTATCGTCTTGCTCGGCCGCGAGCCGCCCGGTCTGCACGACATCGGCGAAAGCGATGCGCTGACCGATCGTGGTCAGGAGCGGCGGCGGATCATGCTCGGCGAGCGTCTCGGCGGTTTCGCGGGCGAGGATCGTGCGAGCGGCACAGCGGTTCAGGACGAACCGCGCCTTGAGTTCCGGTCGATAGATCCGCGCTTCGCTGAGCAGCGTCAGCATCTCGGCCGACGCCCAGCCGTCGAGCGGTGACGGCTGCACCGGGATCAGCACAAGATCGGCAGCCAGCAGCGCCGAGCGCATCAGACCGGCGACGCGCGGCGGTCCGTCGATGACGACGTGATCGACATCGCGCGCCAGCTCCGGCGCTTCGCGGTGGAGCGTGTCGCGCGCCAGGCCGACAACACTGAAGAGCCGCTCTAATCCTTCCCGGCTGCGCTGCTGTGACCAGTCCAGCGCCGAGCCTTGCGGATCGGCGTCGATCAGCGTGACGCGCTTGCCGCCCCGTGCCCATTCGCCGGCGAGGTGCAGCGCCAACGTCGTTTTGCCGACGCCGCCCTTCTGGTTGAGGAACGCGACGATCATGACGGTCTCCCGGCGATCGGGAACTCGTTCACAGCGGTCGAAAAAGCGGGGTCCGTTAGAAAGATTCCGTAGGAATTTCGGTTAGATAAGTTACGAGGCTCGCAAGCTGCTGATTCAGCGCGATGAATCGACGATTCCGGTCCCCGATAGCACGAGAGTCCGGTCCCCGATGGCACGATAGTGCCGGTCCCTGATAGCACGAGATGATTCACAGCTTATCCCCAGGTCGAGTTGTCGAGCGTCGACGGCGGCGCGGGATGCCGAGCGCGTCGGGATCGGTGGGTACGAAGGACAGGATTTCGGGACCGCCGGCGGAGTGCTCGATGGTCAGGCGATAACCCGGCAGCGGCTGGCGGCGGACGATGTCGCGCAGGTCGTAGGCGAAATGCTTGAGCGGGGAGAGGCTTCCGGACTTCGCGTGCAGATGCGGAAAATCGAAGCTCCAGCCGAACTCCTGGCGGCCGCCGTGCTTGCGCACGAGGCGGTACAGCCAGCGTTCGAGGCCGCCAGTGAGACCGAAATAGTTTCGGTCGATCGTCAGCACGAGCGCGTCGTCCAACACCGCGCCGTAGAACCAGTCGGGCACGATCAGTTCGAGCCCGAGTGGCCGGCCGCGGTGATCGGCACGTTCCTTCCATTCGTTGATCCAGGAGAAGCGATGCATCCGCCGCTCGGTCGGCTGGCGGATCGAAGTCGCGACGGTGGTCGACTGCAGCCGGTCGAGTGCGGCCTTCAGGCGGTCGTAGTCGCGCAGCGACACGCCGCGGCCGATGAAGTTCAGGATCTCATAGGGCGTGGTCGCCATTAGGCGCGACGGCCGGAGGCCAACGTCGCGGGCCTCGACGATCTGCGAGGCCGCCCAAATGAGGACGTCTGCGTCCCAGATCGTCGCCATCCCGTGTTCGGGCACGGCTTCGACGCGGATCTTTACGGAGCCCGCCTTGAAGTCGATCGGCGCCAGACGCTTCGACTTGGCAAGCGAGAAGAACGGATAGGCCATGAGGTCCTGGGCGTCGCGCGGCGCGAGATCGCCGGGCAGTGCCCGGAACAGATCGAGCTGCGCACGCTCGTCATGCTGTGTGTGACGGGACGACATGGCAGGTCGTCTCAGCGCGGCTGGCGGCCGGCGAAGCGGCGATCCGAGGGCTCCTGCCGCTTTGCGGGGAGCACCGTGCCACGCGGATCGGAGGTCGAGCTGACGAGGCCGCGATCGGCCCAGGTCTGGAGGTCTTCGATGGCGTAGCGACTCGACCGCCGAGCTTCCGATAGGCCGGGCCGGTGCCGTAGGTGCGGTGCTTCTCCAGTGTGCGCTCGGACAGCCCGAGGAAGCGAGCGGCTTCCTGTGTGCGCAGGTAGCGTGGCGGGATGCCGGCGGTCGTATCGGCCATTGTCGAGCCTCCGTGGTCTCGTTGGGGGCCGCTGCCGTCAGGCGGCGGTTCGAGAGCACGGTGGCGTGAAGACGGTGGGTCGGACGATGTCGAAGATAGGAGTCTAATTTCGACACGTCTCAGACGGTCGATGGTCCGCTATGATCGGCGGGGTCGGCGCAGGAGGGAGCGGTAGCCGCCCCCGACCAATTTTAGGCCGTCGCGGGCCAGGCGGATGGTGATCTCGCGCAGCGCGTCCCCGGCCCAGGAGGCGGAGTCGATTTTATGACCAGGGAACAGAGCCTCTCCGATCGATCGATAAGTCGCTCCGGCACGGCGTCCATCGACCGCGCGCAGCATCTGTCGCGCGCGATCGCGGCGCTGCGGAGTCATTCGAGGGTCGCTCGGTATGCGCTTGCCCTTGATCGCGTTCCAGAAACGGGTCAGCGCAAGCTGTCGGTCCGGGGTGAGGTCATCGAACATGACAAACGCCCCGAGCGGGTTCTCGTCGTGCGGGTCGGCGAGCGTGACGTCATAGTGCTCGCCGCGAATATTGAGCCTCAGATGAGCAGGGTCTTGTTGGAATATCGCGCGGAGGCGCAGTTCGTCGGCAGTGATGCAAAATCCTTCAGGTCGCGGACCTGCGGCGAACATTATTGCCGCCGGATCGACTTGCGGGATCCAGAAGATTTGCTGGGCATGAGCCGGGATGAGAGGGTCGGCACCGAAATCGCAACCCCCATAGGTTCGCAAATTCTTCGGCCGTTTCGAGTGAGAGCCGGCCGCTGGACACAAGATCCTGATAGGCCTTCCGGTAGTCGGGGTTCCGGCGCAAGAATTCCCATGCAAGATCGCCTGGGTTCAGCTTGTCGACATAGTCATAGGCGGCCTCCGACCGCCAACTTTCATCTTCGGACATCCTCCACCACCTCCGCGCAATTGTGACGCAACGCGAGTAAAGCAGCGGTCACGATCCCAAGTTGAGCGTGGCGTGGGAAGAACGAAGTCGGATCAACGTGATGCGGGTTTTGCATCACCTCAGTGCAGACGAGGACCGAGAAGCTCGCAAAAGCCGTTTTCGGTCATCCATTTCGCGCGAGCGAGGTGGGCGGCATAGACTTGAAAGGCACGTTGGGGTTCGGCGGTGGCGTTCAGACCGAAGAGGGCTTCGGCCACTTCATGCCAATCGGCGCCGCCAGCGTCCGCGTCTAGCAAACGCAGGTACAGCTTTAAATGCGCCTGGTCATAGGCGGTGAGCGACGCCCCGCTTGGCGGTTGGTCCAGGAAGTCGTCTTTGGTCACTTTGTCCCCCATTCATAGATATATCCATTTTGAAGGGGATTGTTAACGATGATTTGGTTGTGCCGTCTTCGCAAGAAGCAGATGACGGAAGACCGCGCGACGCTGCTCCACTCTGTGGCGTCAGGCTTCTTTCTTCCCATGAACCAGCATCACTCCCACGCTTTCGCCGGAGTTCAGCAGGACGATGCCGCTGCCTTCAAAGGCCCGCCGTACCTGATCGCGCGTCGATTCATACACCTCAAGTCCGCTGCCGGATTCGAGGCGCTTCAAAGCGGTCAGTGATACCCGGGCCTTGTCAGCGAGCGTCTCCTGTGTCCAACCCAGCAACGCGCGTGCGGCCCGCGATTGTCGGGCGGTGATCATGCATGATCACCTCCCACTCGGACCTACTCGCACGCTAGAACTACGGCTATAATAGTCGCTCTTGTCACCCGAGGCCAGCGGTTCTGGCTTTTTGATGTCTGGTTTTGGTCGGGTTGGCGCGAACTGATTCGGTTCGCGCAAGCGTTTGGCCCCGCCCGGACTGTCCGGGCGGGGCGTCGCTGAGCCTCAGTCGCCGTTGCGGCGGTTGGGGCGGGACCAGATCAGGCTGTAGGTCTCGCCGTCCTCGTCGTCGAAGAGGTTGGCGTAGATCGGAGCGTTGAAGCTCGGATCGTCGAGCTTGAGGCCGAGATAGTCGCGCTCTTCGCCGGAGCGCTTGGCCCAGGCGGCGCCGATCTCGGCGCGACCGACGAAGACGCGGTGGCTGGGGGCGTTCTCGCCGGTGGCGCGGGTTTCGGGGACGATGCGGACGCCCTTGGCCTGGACGCTGAGGGTGACGATTTCGCCGGTGAACTCGTTGTTGCCGGTCTTCTTGAAGGTGCCGATGGTCGCCATGGTAGTTCTCCTTGAACTCTGTTCCGAGCCCGCACCATTGCGGCCTCGATGGCGATCGACAGGCCGGAGGCGATTGACGGCGCACCCCGCAGGGGCCTGACAGCAAAGGAGGGGCTTTCTTGGCTCGCGAGGAATGACGGCGCAGCCGGCAGGGGAAGAAAGTTCCGACGCCGCTGTTGCGGCATAGGCGATCGAGGCGCAGCCGACCTTCGGCCAGATCAGCCCATTGAAGAGGCCGTTTTGGAGCGGTCGACCTGACAGAGACGCATCACAGGAGAACGTGGCGACCACCCGAACCGATGGACCGTGACGACGCCTGACACCGCGGTTCAAGCCAGCTCCGCCAGACGCTATGTTCCGCCAACTCCTGCCCGTCGCCCACGAGATCGCCCCCTCTCGGCACTCGTACCGTCGGGCGCGCTGTCATGGCATTGCCCCCAAGCTCCGTCACCGAGGGCATGGCGCGTCAGTTGGGTTAGCCGTCGATCCGATCAAGGCGATTGCAAACGACCCTGCCGACAAGGAACGCGACATGTAGACATCGACCCACCGTCCTGCCGCGGCCGGCAACGATGTCAGGCGCGCGCGATGTTCTGCCCGGTTGGCCCGGGCGCGGCCATTGCCGTCACCCGGATCAGCGCCGTGACGCCAACCGCGATTGCGCCGATGATGGAGAAGATGATCTGCCAGGTGTCGGAGGGCATGGTGTGTTTCACGATGCCATGCGTCGCGTGGTAGCCGGCGAGCGCCGCGGGCGCGACGAAGGCGAGTGCGATCGCGAGTCGTATCCAGAGCGGACGGATGAAGGCAAGCAGGAACTGGCCGAGGCCGAGCGTCAGCGCGGCGGTGAAAAGGCCGACGAGGATCGCCCCGAGCCAGCCGGCGCCGGTCTGATAGGCCCATGTCCCGGCGCTGACGCCGGCGAAGAACGGCAGCGCGAAGACAGCGAGTGTGAACAGAAGCCAGCATAGGGCGCCGATCGCCGCGATGCTGGAGAGGATGCCGATGAAGATCATGGTGGTGTTCTCCGTGAGATAAAGGTCTGACGGTCGCGCCACCACCACCACCACGGCGCGTCACCAGTATAGCCGAAGAGAAGGCGGAACGGGAGCGGAAATCCCGCGAGATTTCCGCTTGCGGCCGGGACGCCTTGCCCGCGATCAGCGGGCGAAGGGATCGATCTCGTGAACGATGGCGGCGAATTCGCCGTCATATTCGCCGGCGGGCATGACGCCGATGGTGCCGTCGCCGGCCTGGAAGATGACGATGGTGACCATGAGGGTGGTAGCGAGGCTGAAGGCGAAGGCGTGAGCTTGATTGAGGGACATCTGACCGGCTCCTGTCTTGGAGGCGGGAGACCATCTCCCGCGCGACAGGCGCCCGATGTGTCCGGCCGATGGCCGCAATCACCGCGCAGGCGAAGCCGGAGCGGCGGCACGCTTTGCGTAGTCCGACCCTTTACGGGTTGATGGCGTCAGGCCAGCGGCCGGACCAAGGATCAGCGCATTGGAAGCGGGAGATGGTTTTCCACCATGACCGGGGTCACGATGGGGTCGCCTGTTCAATGCTTTCGCGCCATAGCCTCGTCACCGTGCCGCCCGTCGTGATGCTGCCGACATGGGCCGGTAGGGTCATGCAAAGCGCAACAGCCGAAGAGGACGCCCGTGCCGAAACTGCCTAAGAAGACCGACTTCCCCGTCAGCCAGGTGCGGCGTTATCTGGAGCCCGGTCCGATCGTGCTGGTGTCGTCGAAGTGGCAGGGCGCGACCAACATCATGACGCTCGGTTGGCAAACGATGGAGTTCTCGCCCTCTTTGGTCGGCTTGATGATCTCCGGCGGCAATCACAGTCACCGCATGATCCGCGACAGCCGGGAGTGCGTCATCAATCTGCCGACGACGGCGCTGACCGATACCGTGGTCGGGATCGGCAACACGTCGGGGGCAGAGATCGACAAGTTCGCCAAGTTCGATCTCACGGCGGAAGACGCGAGCGAGGTCGATGCGCCGTTGATCGGCGAATGCCATGCCAGCTTCGAATGCCGCCTTCACGACGACGCGCTGGTCGACAAGTACAATTTCTTCATCTTCGAGGTGGTGAAGGCGCATGTCGCCGCTTCACCGAAGCATCCTGAGACGCTGCATTACACTGGCGATGGCGTGTTCGTGGTGTCCGGCAAGATCATCAGCCGTAGATCGCTGTTCCGACCTGAGATGCTGTGAGAGGCGGCGCTCACGCGCCACCTCCCTTCGGGCGGAAGTCGAACAGCGGGATGCCGAGCTTCCTCGCCTTGTCGGCGAGATTGTCCTGAATGCCGGTGCCGGGGAAGACGATGACCCCGATCGGCAGGACGTCCAGCATCTGATCGTTGCGCTTGAACGGTGCGGCCTTGGCGTGTTTCGTCCAGTCGGGGGCGAAGCCGACCTGTGGCACCTTGCGAGTGTCGGCCCATTTGGCCGCGATTTTCTCGGCGCCCTTCGGCGACTTGCCGTGCAGCAGTACCATGTCGGGGTGCTTGGCGTGGACCTGATCGAGCTTGGCCCAGATCAGGCGATGATCGTTGAAGTCGAGCCCGCCGGTGAAGGCGATCTTTGGACCGGCCGGTAGCAGCACCTCGTTGTCGGCGCGCTTTTTGGCGGCTAGGAAGTCCCGGCTGTCGATCATCGCCGAGGTCAGGTTGCGATGGTTGACCATCGATCCGCTGCGGGGTCGCCAGTTCGATCCGGTGTGGCGCTCATAGTGCTCGGCGGCCTGGTCGCGCATCAGCTCGAAGGCATTGCGGCGTTCGATCAGGGTCTGCCCCTCAGCCGTCAGGCGTTCCAGTTCGACGGCCTTAACCTCGCTGCCGTCCTGTTCACGCTGGCCGCGGCGCTGCGCCTGTTCATTGTCGTCCAGCTCCCGTTCGATCCGGTCGGTGGCGCGGTGGAAGAGGTTGACGGTCGACCAGAGTAGATCGTCGAGGTCGGGCTCGAGGCGGGTGTCCTCCAAGGTGACTATCAGGGCGTCGAAGATGTCGGCGATGGCGCCGGCGACATGGTCGCCCTCCGGAAGCGGTCGGGGATCCGGTTCGTCCGTGAAGGGACGGTAGCCGTAAAGCTGGAGCTCGCTGAGGATATGGTCGGTGGGGGAAGAGGCGTGGTGCGGTTCGTAGTCGTCGTGCTCGCTCATGGAATGCTCCGTCGGTTCGACCGCGACCCTCGCGGCCTTCATGGCGACGAAAGCCGGCGGGCGGGCCGGAGCTGCACCCGCAGCGAAGCGGAGGGCCGGAGCAGAGCGGAGGAGGACGAAGGCGGGCTATTTTGTTTCGCGATGGAAAGCGGCTCTCGGCCGCGCCGGAAAATAGTCCGCCGCAGGCATTGCGGGTCCGGGCCGTTTGCTGGCCGATCGCCCTCTCGAAGGCCGGGGCGCGGTTCTCTCCGACATGGGATCATCCGAGCGATGCCGACGACGGCGGTCCGCCGCCTGCATTCTCCTGCCGGCCTATGCCGCCAGCGCCATGAAGCGTGCGACGTCCTGTGGCGCGATCTGGACCCGTGCCGTTGCCCGGAGGCTGTCCAAACCAGCGAGACGGAGATCCTCGTTGAAGTCGCCCAGTGTTGGAGACACCACGACCGCCTGGATCCCGGCCGCATTCGCCCGCTCGATCAACGTCGTCATCGCACCATCGCCGGCCGGATCGTTGTCGCGGGCGATGTAGAGCCGGCGCAGCGTGTCGGGAAACAGGATGGCCGAGATGTGCGGCCGAGAGCGCCGCCGCCATCGGCATGGTGGGCAGCGCCATCCTGAGCGACAGCATCGTCTCGATGCCTTCGCCTGCCGCCATCACTTCGCCTGCCACGCCGAAGCGAACGGCATGCCCGAGGAGATCGCCCATCGCTCGTCTCGGCGTGTCGATCGGGGCCTTGTCCGAGCCGTCAGGTGCGAGCCAGGTGCGATGCGCGCCGGTCTGATGCCCGTCGAGATTGGTGACCGATGCGATCATCGCCGGCCAGGTCTCGGTTGGGGAGTGCTCGTCCGGCCGGTAGTAGCAGTGAGGATGGAAGCGCAGGCTTCCGGTTCCGTGCAAATCCGTAATGCCGCGTGTACGCAGATACGTCTTTACGAGCGTGCCCGAAATCGGCTGCGCCATGGCAAAGAGCCGCCGTGCCGCTTCGGGTGAGCCGGTCGGCGCCGGTGACTTGCGCTCGCCATCATGCGGACGCTCCGGTTCGGGATGCGGCATCGACAGGAACGTGCGCGCCTCATCGGCGACGTCCTTGAAGTCGACCAGGCCGCAGCTCTCGCGAATGACATCCAGGAGATCGCCATGCTCGCCGGTGGCGGCGTCGGTCCATTTGCCGGCCGCGCCCTTGCCGGTCTCGCCGCCCTTCAACCGCACGAACATCGAGCGACCGGGCGTGTTGCGAGCGTCGCCGACCAGCCAATAGCGGCCCTCCCGATGACCGGCGGAGAGATAATGTCGGCATACCGCCTCGGCTTGTCGGCCGAGACGGATCGCCAGTTCGGAGGCGTCTTGTCGTGCCATCACGCCGCCTCCCGCTCGCCGATGCGCTCGACCGGGTAGCGCTCCAGCACCTTGGCCAGGATGGCCGCGCCGGTCGCGTCGGTCGGCACGAACATCCGCAGCTTCCACGAGATGATCTCATGGAACAGGCCATAGGCCCGCAGGCGATCGCGCATGGCGTCGGTGAAGCCCGAGAGCTCGATGCGGTTGGCGCCCATGACCCGGACGCGGCGAAGCTGAAGGCCTTCGGTGAGGTCGAGGATGGTCTTGCCATCCATCAGCGCCATGAAGGCGTCGTCGGGCGTCAGGTTCGATGTGCCGGTCGCGAGCGCGCCGGCTACCCATGCGGGGAGACTCGGCGGCCGACGATGCGCTCGCCGTCGTCGGTCTGGAGCCGATAGACCCGTGTCGACTCGTTCGGCAGCCGCTTCCAGATCGGCAACAAGAGCCCGCTGACGACATGGATGGTGCTGTCGGCATATTCCGGCACCTCGGCGGCCTCGGCGTCCCAGGCCGCTTTGAAGGCGATCCGCTCGGCCTGCACCCAATGGGTCTCGTCCATCATCTTGATGGGGATGTTGTGCGCCTCCATCGGCCGGATCAGCCGGACCCGCCGTTCGATCTCGCCATCGTCCAGCATGATGCTGGTGGTCGGTATCTGCACGGCGGCGCGGCCCGAGCGCTCATTGATCAGCAACCTCGCGCCCGGATCGTCGAGGTGGTCGAGCGCCTCGGCGAGCGTCACGGGACGGTTGCGCTGGCGCTGGGTGATGGTCAGCAGCCGCGCCTCGGCGCCTGTGCCGGGATGAACGTGGATCGTCCTGCGGTCGGTGACGACGAAGCTCTCGGCCTGCAGCGTCTCCAGCCCGACGTCGTAGCTGCCGGAAGCGATAGCGCCTTCGATCTTGGCGTTCAGCAGCCGCTCGAACGCCGTGAACAGGACGCCCTGAAGGTCGATGGTCAGCGCCAGCAACCTGTTCAGGAACGTCGTGATCGGCGGCAGTTCGTGCTTGATGCCGGTGGAATCCATCAGCGAGAGGCCGGTGGCGTCCTCAAACATCTGGAGCGAGCAGCCGTCGACCTTGCCGCGCACCAGCAGCAGGTAGAGCTGCCGCAGGCCGTCGCGGGCGTAGTGCGATTCCAGATTGTCTTCGGGTCGGAACAGACCTTGGCCGCCGGTCTGGCGCTGGCCGCGCGTGATCGCGCCCAGGGTGTCGAGGCGGCGAGCGATGGTCGAGAGAAACCGCTTTTCCGCCTTCACGTCCGTCGAGATCGGCCGGAATAGCGGCGGCTGCGCCTGGTTGGTCCGGTTGGTGCGGCCCAGGCCCTGGATGGCGGCGTCGGCCTTCCAGCCCGGCTCCAGCAGATAGTGGACGCGCAGCCGCTGGTTCCGTGCCGACAGATCGGCGTGATAGCTGCGCCCGGTGCCGCCCGCGTCGGAGAAGATCAGGATGCGCTTCTGGTCATCCATGAACGCCTGCGTTTCGGCGAGATTGGCCGAGGCGGCGCGGTTCTCCACGGCGAGGCGGTCGATGCCGCCGGGGCTGGTCCTGCGGACAATGCGGCGCGAACGTCCCGTCACCTCCGCCACGACATCGGTGCCGAAGCGCTGGACGATCTGGTCCAGCGCGCCGGGCACTGGCGGCAGCGAAGCGAGCCTCTCGATCAGGCGGTCGCGACGAGCGACGGCATCACGGCTCTCGACCGGCTGGCCATCGCGAAACACCGGCCGCGACGACAGATTGCCCTCGCTGTCGGTGAAAGGCTCATAGAGCTGTACCGGGAAGGAATGGGCGAGGTAGTCGAGAACATACTCGCGCGGGGTGATGTCCACCCGGACGTCGTTCCATTCCTCGGTCGGGATCTCCGCGAGACGGCGCTCCATCAAGGCCTCGCCGGTTGAAACGATCTGGATCACGGCAGCATGGCCGTCCATCAGATCCTGCTCGATCGAGCGGATCAGCGTCGGCGTCTTCATCGAGGTCAGCAGATGGCCGAAGAACCGCTGCTTGGCGGATTCGAAGGCCGAGCGGGCGGCGGACTTGGCCTGGCGGTTCAACGTGCCGCCGTCGCCCGTGATGTTGGCGGCCTGCATGGCGGCGTCGAGATTGTTATGGATGACGGCGAAGGCCCCGGCATAGGCGTCGTAGATGCCGGTCTGCTCGGAGGTGAGCTGGTGTTCGACCAGTTCGTATTCGACGCCGTCATAGGAGAGCGACCGGGCGGTGTAGAGACCGAGCGAGCGCAGGTCGCGGGCCAGCACTTCCATCGCCGCGACGCCGCCATCCTCGATCGCCTCGACGAATTCGGCGCGCGTCGAGAATGGGAAGTCCTCGCCGCCCCAGAGACCGAGGCGCTGGGCGTAGGCGAGATTGTGGACGGTGGTCGCGCCGGTCGCCGAGACATAGACGACGCGCGCGTTCGGCAGGGCGTGCTGGAGCCGGAGGCCCGCACGGCCCTGCTCGAGGCGGCGACGTCGCCGCGTTCGCCTTTTCCACCAGCGGCGTTCTGCATGGCGTGGCTTTCGTCGAAGATGATCACTCCATCGAAGTCGGAGCCCAACCATTCGACGATCTGCTTGACGCGGGAAAGCTTCTCGCCCCGGTCGTCGGACCGTAGCGTGGCATAGGTGGTGAATAGGACGGCTTCGGAGAGCGTGATGTTCTTGCCCTGCGGGAAGCGCGATAGCGGCGTGACCAGCAGCCGCTCCATGCCGAGCGCCGACCAGTCACGCTGGGCGTCCTCCAGCAGCTTGTCGGATTTGGAGATCCACACCGCCTTGCGACGGCCCTGCATCCAGTTGTCGAGGATGATGCCGGCAGACTGGCGACCCTTGCCGGCGCCGGTGCCATCGCCAAGCATGAAGCCCCGGCGGAAGCGCACGGCGTTCGGCGCATCGTCGGGCGCGGCCGAGACGACGTCGAAGGTGTCGTCGAGTGTCCATGATCCCGCGAGGAAGTCGGAGTGCGCCTCGCCGGCGTAGATGACGGTTTCGAGCTGGACGTCCGAGAGTAGGCCATCCGAGACGATGTTGGCGGGCAGCCGGGGCCGGTAGCTCGGCTTGGGCGGCGCGACCGAGGCCATCGCCACAGATTGGACCAGCTTGGTGGGATGGGCCTGCGCCCCGGGAATACGGATCGCCTGCAGTCCGTATTCTTCATAGATCGCGTCGGTGATCCGGCCGTCTTCGGCGGGCGTCCAGTCCACGGTCTCATAGGCGAGTTCGACGCCTTCGGGCTCGATGGACGCGGGCGTGGCGGGACGTGCGGCAGCGGTACGCGCGAGGTATCCGCGAACGGTGCGGGGCGTCGCGGTAGACGCCGAGGTTGCCACTGGCGGGAGGGTAGCAGTCGGACGCGGCGGAACCTGCGTCGCGATCCAGCCGAGCAGCGTGCCGACGTCGGGCGCGGTGCCTGGCGAAGGGGGAAGCGCGGCCCGATCGTCGGCCGGCAGCTTGTCGATGACCGTCAATCGCGTGTCGATGGTCGTGCCGTGCTTGGCATAGACCGAGCCGTCGATCGCGGCAGTAAACACCACGCGGCCATGTTCCTGAAGGCGGACGAAGGCCTCGCGCCACGCTGGCAGGTCGGGGCCGAAGTTGGCGCCGGTGATCGCCACCAGCCGCCCGCCATCGGCGAGCCGGGCCAGCGCCGAAGCGACATGGCGATAGGCTGTATCGGCCATGCGGCCGGTGACGCTTGCCATGGCCGAGAACGGCGGGTTCATCAGCACGACGGAGGGGAGGGCTCCCGGCGCGAGATGATCGTCGATCTGGGCGGCGTCGAAGCGGGTGACGGCAATGGCCGGAAACAGCGCAACGAGCAGATCGGCGCGAGTCTCGGCCAGCTCGTTGAGGAGGAGCGTTCCGCCTGATATCTCGGCCAGGATGGCGAGCAGGCCGGTGCCAGCCGATGGCTCCAGCACGATATCGCCAGCGGCAATCGAGGCGGCCGCCACTGCGGCGAGGCCGAGCGGCGCCGGCGTCGAGAATTGCTGGAGCACCTGCAATTCTTCCGAGCGCCGCGTATGCGTCGGCAGGAGCCCGGCGATCTTCGAAAGAGCGGAAAGACGTGCAGTCGGAGATGCGGCCTTACGGAAAAGCGCCTTTCCGTATTTGCGCAGGAAGAGGACTGTGGCGACCTCGCACGCCTCATAGGCCGCTTTCCAGTCCCAGGCGCCGACGGTGTCGGACGCGCCGAAGGCTGCTTCCATCGCTGCGCGGAGGATCGCAGCGTCGATGCGCTGGCCGCGTTCGAGATGATCGACAAGCTGTAGCGCCACCGCGAGGATCGGGGACGCACGGGTGACGGTGGCGGCCGGAAGGGCCACGGGAGACAGAATGTTCATGGGGGAACCTCGGGAGAGCGGAAAGGACAAGCCCGGCGGCGCTCTCTCTCGACCGCCCGGACTCGACCCGTCCCGGCCGTCCTCTTCCTCTGATCCGTCGACATAAAAAAAGCGCCCGACTGTGAGGCCGGGCGCTGAGGGAGAGGGCAGGTTTCAGTCGATTGCCTGGAAGATCTCGGCGGATTCCGGATGGTCTGCGGCGTAGTCGTAGAGGCGGCCATATCCTTCCGACATCGCGTCGACCGGGTACTTGAAGGAAAGATGGGAGAAGGCGAACAGCGTCGCGATGATGCCGGCGGCGTCGGACGATACCTCGCCCTCATAACCGTTGGTGTCGCAGACGATCTGAAAGCGGGGCTTCGAGCTCGGCGCGAGATATAGCGGCCTGCTGTCGCGCTCATAGAAGTCCCAGAGACCGCCGCGATAATCGAGCGGGCTCAGGCGTTCCATCAGGTGATAGACGGTCATCTCCGCCACCAGGACATGCTGGCGGCGGAAGAGCAGCGGCAGGAAGTCCATCCGGCGAGCCTCCGGTACGAGGGCCACGGCGCGCGCCGAGGAATCGTCAGTGCTGTTTGTAATGTCGGACATGGGGATTTCTCCGGAGAGCGGGATCGGAAGACCCGGACGGCGCTCTCTCTCGACCGGACCGGCTCGAACCCGTTCCGGCTGTCCTCTCGCTCCGGCGCGCGGCATGACCGTCTGATCGCTCGACCTTCCGAGGTCGGCTGCGCGGCGCTACACTCCTTCATCCAGCACATGGCGGACGGCGACCTCGGCGAGCGGGGACGTATGTCCGTCTGACCGAGCGAGGTTCCGGAGGAGACTGTGATGAAGAGAAGTGTGATCGGCATAGTGGTCGGCGGATGCCTCGTGCTGGGCTTCGGGGCGGGCTTCGCGCTCCGACCGATGATCGCACCCAGCGGCGCATCGGCCGCCGCGGTCGCGGGCGTGGCGCAACCGACAGAAGAAGAGGCCATCGCTGCCGTCCGCCGTCATCGCCTCTTCACGGGGACGTCGCTCGCCAATGCGACGCTGAAGCTTGGTGATTGTTCGCCGGGCGGTGTTGGACCCGGCGTAACGTGCATGACGCAGCTCACGATGGATGCGACGAGGGCGAACGCTACGCCGCAGAACCGGCCGGTCGGCTTTGCCCGTGTCAACGGCCAATGGGAAGTGGCCGTCTGGTAGAATTCAGGCAGCCGTTTCGCCGCCCGTGTTGGGCGGAGGGTAAGCGTCAAAGGGATTGCCGTCCGCCAGGTGGCCGAACGGCGTGAACATATAGTCGCCACCGTCACGGCCGACCGCACAGATGACATAGCGCGGCTCGCCGGTCGCGGCGTCCGTGCATTCCATCAGCGCGAGATCACCACTTTCCGCGGCGCGCAGCAGGGTCTGGAAGTTGGCGCGGGCGTGTTCGGGGATCATCGCACACCTCCTTCGGCCAACCAGCGGCCCGTACTCAACCACTGGATCGTGCGGCCGGTGGAGAGATCGAGCAGATGGGCGCCGCCGGAGAAACCGTCGACGACAGGGTCCGACGCGATGCCGGCCCACTGAAACCCCCAGGTGCCGGTGAGCGCGAACGCCTCGGCGCAGCGCGTGACGAATGTGATCAGCAACTGCGGATCGGCGGTTCCGGGGTCGCGAAGCCAGAAGCGCGTCGCGCCATACTCGGGCGTCAGCGAGAGCAGGAACGGCTCGGCAGGCGGGTCCTCGCGAGCGTTCTCGGCCATCAGCGCGGTGTAGATGTCGAAGGCCCGCGCGACATTGGCGACCGAGCCGACGTCGAGCAGGCAGGAAAACCGGGTGAGATAGGCGGGCATATCGGGCTCCTGAAACGAAAAGAGCCCAGCGCTGGGCTGGGCTCGTGGGGATCGGATCGTGGTTGGCGGCGCTAGTAGCCGAACTGCCAGGACGGCCATGATTGGCCGTCGTCGGCGGCTGCCAGGGCTTGGGCCGGGTATTCGGGATCGCCGTCGACCACGGTGGGGTTGCGGACGGGCGTCTCGTCGATGACGGTCACGCGGGAAACGAGGCCATCCTCGACCTCGACATGGACCGGCAGGAAATACTGGAAGACGACGCGCCGGATCGGCGCCGGGCTGAATTGCACCATGCGAACGCTCCTTCGATTGGGGGAGAGGTGCGGAGCGGCCGAAGCCGCCCCGCGAGCCGCTCATTCGGCGGCGACCAGGTGACGTTCGTCGTCCTCGCCATCGGCCGGCGTTTCCGAGTCATCGTCGGCGCTGAGGAAGTCAGGCAGCTCGGCCCCCTCGGTGTCGCCGCCGCCGTCCGCGTCCCCTGTGGAATCGCCGTTAACACCGGCAAGTCGAAGCGGCTCGGGCAGCCAACCGCTATCGGCCAGGAGACGCTCGGCCTCCTTTGCCATGTCGCCCTTTTTCAGGTGACCGATAAGCTCGGCGGCCCGTTCGCCGGCGCCTTCGCGGACGGCTTCGAGGATGCGCGGCTTGGTGACACGGTTGAGGTAGTTGCCGAAGGTCGGGCGCCAGCCGGCTTCGACGATGTCGAGCCCGGTCACCCGCGTCAGCCGGTCGGCCTGCGCAAGCCTCATGTCGAGCGTGTGCTGCGACACGCCGCCGGCACTGTGTGGATTCGGCCGCTCATAGAGCGCGTTCACGCCAAAGCTGACGCAGTGCGCCAGCAGCGCCATGCGGCTGGCATCGTCGAGACCGGCGAGGCAATCCCAAAGGGCGTCGTCGTCCTTCGGGATGTCGCCGGCCCATGCGTCGTGACGCTCCTGCACCGCGCGGGCGGAAGGGCTGTCCTTCAGCGCCTCGTCCTGAACGGGGAAGAAGATATGCTTCACCCCCGCCTCCATGGCGCCCGTGTACATGCGGGTCATGAAGTTGTCCGAGACCAGCTTGTGGAGAAGCGCCGTCATGGCAATGTGCGGGTTCTCCGCCACCGCGTTGCGCAGCGCGAGCGTGCGGTAGGCCGTCAGCTCGATGACGAGGCGTTCGGGCAACGGCTTGATCCCGTCGTCCTCATCGTCGTCCTCGGGTTCGACAGGCTGGCCGCCGATGGTAATGACGGCGCGCTGCACCGAGGGGTTCGCGGCACCAGCGGAATTGGTGCCCAGCTCCGATCCTTCCTCGCCATCGGTCCGAACCTGAGGGACATCCTCGAGCCGGACGAAGCCGCGATCGACCGAAAGCGATCCGTCGGCGTCGATGCTGACGAACACGCCGGCGATGGCGATGTCGGCCGGGTCGAAGTGCTCGGGACGATCGTCGAACGCGGCCAGAGCCGTCTCGATCTCGCCCATACGCTCGTCGATCTCATCGGGCAGTTCGTCGGCGTCCTGATATTCCGCTTCGAGCGTGGCCTGCTCGGCGGTGAGCGCCGCGATGGTCGCCTGTTCCTCGGCCGACAGGTCGGTCGGCGCGCCGGGGACCTCGTGCAGGCCGCGTACCGCGTCGTAGGGGAAGCTGACCGCGACCTCGATCCACTTCCAGCCTTCGGCGGCGATCGCCTCGGCCTCGGCCTTCAGCTTCTCGGCGACGAGGCGATCGAGAAGCCCGACGTCCTGCAGCCAACCGCCATCATCGGCCTGGAAGAGGTCGCGCATGACGATGCCGCCAGCCGCCTCATAGGCTTCGATGCCAAGGAAGGCGGCACGCTTGTCGGAGGCGCGCACCGTGGTCTCGGTCAGCATGCGCCGGATCTGATAGGGCTCCTTTGACCAGGCGTCCTTGATCGCGTCCCAGACCTGGGCCTGACGCTCGTGGTCGTCGGAGACGGTGAAGGCCATGAGCTGCTCCAGCGTCATGCCGTCGTCGGCATAGACGTCGTGCAGCTTGGGCGAGACGGTTGCGAGGCGCAGCCGCTGCTTGACCACGTTGACGGGCACGAAGAACGCCGCGGCGATCTCCTCCTCGGTCATGCCCTTGGTCAGCATGTCGTGGAAGGCGCGGAACTGATCGAGCGGATGGAGCGGCGCGCGCTCGATATTCTCGGCGAGCGACACTTCCTCGGGGAGGATGGCGCCGTCGCGATCGCGGACCACGCAGGGGACGGGCGCGACCTTGGCGAGACGCTTCTGCTTCACCAGCAGTTCGAGTGCGCGGAAGCGGCGGCCGCCGGCGGGCACCTCGAACATGCCGGTCTCGTTGCCTTCGGCGTCAACGACGGGGAAGACGCTGAGGCTCTGGATCAGGCCGCGCCGGGCGATCGAGGCCGCGAGGTCCTCGATCGAGACGCCGGCCTTCACGCGCCGGACGTTGGACTGGCTGAGCACCAGCTTGTTGAAGGGGATGTCGCGCGAGGACGACAGGATGATCTTCTGAACGGCAGTAGCCATCGGGATTTACTCCGCGACGGGCGGCCGAACTCTTCTCAACCTCCAACCCGTCACGAAGCGAAGCGCCGCCCTCTTCCTCTAAAGGGGGCAGCGCAACGGACCGGCGAACCGGAAAGGCACGGAAGCGCAAAGCCGGAAATACGGAAACCGCATCCCCAGCTTTGCGGGAATCAGGAAGCTCGATCGAGCAGCTTCTTGGCCTTGCCCTCCATGTCGAGGCGGGCGTCCTGATGCGGTTTGTCGCGCGCGACGGCGGTGATGCCCTGCACGAAATCGAAGATGGACTCCGGCGGGCGACCTTCCTCCGCCAGCACCGTGTCGATGATCTTGCCGGTCTCAGCCTTGGAGAAACCGCGCCGACGAAGGAAGTCTGTGCGGTCTTCGTCCGTCCTGGCGACGATCCGCTCGCGGGCCGCCTTGATGCCGTTGACGAATGGCAGGGGTGAGGAGTTCGCGAAGTTCAGCAGCGCCGGGGCCGCCTCGTGCGCGAAGCGATTGGCGGCATATTTGCTGTGGCGGATGGTGATTTCCTCGAAATCCTCCACGCCCCACAAATTGCGATTCTGGCAGACCGCGCGCAGATAGAAGCTCGCCATGCCGAGCGTCTTGGCGCCGACCTCGGAATTCCAGCAGTAGAAGCCCCGGAAGTAGAGATCCGGCGAGCCGTCAGGGAGGCGACCGGCCTCGATCGGATTCAGGTCGTCGACCAGGAACAGGAAAATGTCGCGGTCGGAGGCATAGAGCGTGGTCGTATCCTTGGTGATGTCGACGCGCGGATTGTAGATGCCCGTCGACCAATCGAGCACGCCCGGCACCTTCCAGCGTGTGTCGCCCGTGCCGTTGCCGGCGATGCGCTGCACGGCCTCGACCAGTTCGTGGTCGAAGATCCGACCGTAGTCCGGGCCGGTGGCGGCGCGAAGCTCGACCCGGCCGTTGTCGGTTTCGAGCGTCTTGATCTGCTCGGCCCGATTGGAGGTCAGGCCGTATTGCAGGTTGATGGCGGCAAGTGCGGCAGGGAGCTGCCGCAAATAGGCGGCTGGCGCTCCGACCAGACTGGCGATCTGGCCAAAGGACCAATGCGTCGGCGCGATAGGAGTGTCCGAGCCCGGCAGGATCAGCGCTAGCCGCTCCGGGTCGCTGCGGTTCGCCTCGACATGGACGAGTGCACTCTCCACCACGCGCGTCCGGCTACGTTCCGACCGCTCGCTAACCGCGCGGCCCAGCTCGGACAGTGAGAGGTAGCGCTCGTCGGCGGGGCGGGAAAACCATTCCGACGAGACGCGGCCGATCCGCTCCCCCCGGCTGACATCGACCTTGTAACCGCCGCTGGTGTCACGGCGCGCATCGAGGACTTGAATGTTCATGGGACCAATCTCCATGACGGGCGTCGGAGACCTCTTCTCCAACCTTCAACCCGTCACGGAAAACCAATCCACTCTCTCACTCTCAGCGGGGCGTTGCGGGGCAGCCGCCCCGCAGAAGGGGTCGGCCGAGACCGGGCTCGGACGTAGGGGAAGGCTTTCCCCTCAAGGGACGGGTAGGCCCCAGCGTCGCCTCAAAAATAAGCCTATAATGCTCAAGGAGTGGTCCTGCGGCCGGGCGACTGAGCGCACTGGGTCTATCTGACGAAGCCTGAGAGCGAGTTGTTGCGCCCGTGCGCGGCGAGCGCGCCCAGCGTCGAAACGGTGCCGCCCTGCAGCGACGGCTGATTACAAGATTTGTTTGCTCGGCAAGCATCGAAACCTGTTCAATCTGCGGACACTTAGGTCGAAGAGTGCTACTACATGAGTCCAAGAAATAGATACTAAAAGATATTGGGGGGTTGGGGTGAGAATTGTCCGCGTCCACGTAGAAAATTTTCGCGGCATAAAGCTCGCTGACATATATTTCGAGGGTACAACCGTCCTCCTGGGCGACAACAACACCGGGAAGTCGACAGTATTCGAGGCGATCGAACTGGCGATCGGAGCGGATCGGTTGGCGCGAACGCAAGCCATCGACGAGCATGACTTTTATGGCGGCGATTATCGCGCCGTAGAGAACCAGCCTCCGAAGATCATCGTGGTCGAGGTGGTGATCGCGGGCCTGGACGAACAGCACTGCACGAAGTTCCGGAACAATCTCGAATTTTGGCGCACGGCCGACCGATCGCTTTTGGGCGCGGGTGCGGCCGGCGGTGCGGCGCAGGCCGGCACGGAGCCGGCCGTTCGCGTGCGGTTTGAAGGGGCCTATGATTCCGAGAACGACGAGTTCACCGCGAAGACGTGGTTTGCCGTTCCACGTCAGGAGGACGGCACGCCTATCAGCGAATGTCGCTCAGGGGACAAACGGGAGTTCGGATTTCTCCATCTTCGGGCACTTCGGACTGGAAACCGGGCACTGTCGATGGAACGCGGCTCCCTCCTCGATGTGATCCTGAAGACATATGAAGTCCGAACCCGCATGTGGGAGGGATTGCTCGGTCGCCTGCGCGGTCTGGATGTGGTGGGCGAGGAAGATGCTGAGTTCGGCCGGATACTGACCGCGATACGCGACGCGATGCGGGAGATCGTTCCGGGCGAATGGGCCGACGCGCCGCACCTGCGGGTCTCAGAGCTGACACGGGAAGATTTGCGGCGCGTTCTGAAGTCATTTTTGGCGACCGGTGTGCCGGGCTATGCAGCTCCGTTTCAGCACCAGGGATCGGGAACCATCAATGCGCTCGTGCTCGCGATGCTCGGGCTGATTGCCCAGCGCAGGAATGGACGGGTCATCTTCGCCATGGAGGAGCCCGAGCTTTCTCTGCCGCCGCACGTTCAGAAGCGTGTGGTCGACAAGGTGCGCGAGCTTGCAGCCCAGGCGCTGTTTACATCGCATTCGCCCTACGTCATCGAGCAATTCACGCCCGAGCAGATGACGGTCCTGACGCGCGATAACGCCGGGCTGCTAACCGCGACGAGCGTGGTTTTGCCCGATAATCTCAAGCTCAAGATTTTCAGAGACGGCTTCCGGACTCGCTTTTGCGAGGCGTTGCTGGCGCGCCGCGTCATCGTCGTGGAGGGTAAGACGGAACTGGTCGCCTACAGTGCTGTGGCGCGTCGAGCGGCTGAACTTGCCCCGGCGCAATACAAGCGGCTCGATGCACTTGGGTGGGTGCCCTTCGACGCGGGTGGCCAAACGGCGGTGGCTCCGTTTGCCACTTTCTTTCGCGGCCTCGGCAAGACGGTCGCGACGATCTTCGATCAGCAGCAGCCGGAGGCTCGCGCAGCCATCGTGGCCGCGTGCCATGCGCCTTTCGAGCAGCCCTATGCGGGTTTCGAGCATATGCTTCAGGCCGAGGTTTCGCCTGCGATGCAGGCATGGTTCGTCCAGTGGTTTGCCGGCGCCGGCGAGTGGCCGCCCGCACTTGCCCATCTCATTCCACCGAACGGGTCACCGGAGGCGGCTTATCGCGCGCCGTTCCTTTCTCTGTTCACGCACAAGAAAGGCGACGACTATCTCACCGTCTTTTTCGATCTCTGCCAGGTCGGGCATTTTCCGCAGACGATGCTGGGAATTTTGACGGCGTTGAAGAACATGGTCGTGCCGCCAGTGCCACCAGTTCCGCAGCCGCCGGCGCCACAGCCGCCCGGCGTTTTCGGATAGCCGCGATGGTGTTGGTGCTTTGCGATCAGCGGCGAAGGCTATTGGAAACTGAGGGTAGCATTCTCGTTCGCGGGGGTGCCGGATCGGGCAAGACGACGATTGCTCTCGCGAAGGCGTGCGCGGATTTGGCAGCGGGCCGGCTCGGCAACACCGGGAAAGCTTTGTTCCTGAGCTTTGCTCGCGCCACCGTCGCCCGGGTCGCGGAACAAGCGACCGCGACCATCCCGCGCGAACAGTTGGCCCGCATCGAGATCAACACCTATCACGGCTTTGCGTGGACGATCCTCAAGAGCCACGCCTACCTTCTCTGCGCGCGGCCCGGCGTCTCGCTCCTTCTTCCGGCTCAAGCGCGAGGGCGTCTCGCGGGTCTGGACGGGGCAGCTCGCTTGGCAAGGCAACGAGAGCTGTTCGATCAGGAGGGGTTGATCGCCTTCGATCTATTCCCCACGCTTTTGACCGAGTTGTTCGCGCAGGTGCCGCTCTTGGCGCAAGCCTACGCGCGGGCGTACCCGCTGATTATCGTCGACGAATTCCAGGATACGAACGCGACTGAGTGGCAGATGGTCGCCCAGCTTGGTCAGCACAGTCGGCTAATCGCCTTAGGCGATCCGAAACAGCGCATCTATGATTTCAAGGGTGCCGATCCGCGCCGCTTCGACGAATTTATCGAAGCGTTCAGGCCAACGCAGTTCGATTTTTTGGGCGAAAATCGTCGCAGTCCTGGCACGCAGATCACGGACTTCGCGGACGACATGATCGACGGCGTCTTCAACGCGGTCGCCTACACGGGTGTTTCAATCGCCCGCTACGGTGGGCAAAGCCTCAGACCGTTGAAACAGGAAATTCTTCGTGCCGTCGGCCGGCTGCGTCGCGCAAACGAATGGTCTCTTGCGGTGCTCGTTCCAGCAAATGCGCTGGCCGTTGGCGTCTTCAACTATATGGCTCGGGCCGATCATGGATTGCCGCGTTACCCTGTGGAGATCCTGGTCTCAGCGGAAGGCCCGATGCTCGCCGCCGCGATGATCGCGCTGCTGCTCGAACCGCGAGATCATCCCGACCACCTCGGTGCGCTGGTGCTTGATGGCCTCGCGGCCTTTGAGTTGGGACGCAACGAAACTGCGTCGGTCGGAGGGATTGCCAAGGCCGCGCGCCTGCGGACGATTGCCCGGTCTTTGCGAGCGCAAGGTGATCCCGGGTTTGGCGCTCGCGGCGTAGGGCCGGACGTGCGGGCACTGCTGGAGAGCGTCGCCGCGTATCCCCTCAGTGGAGATCCGATGACGGATTGGCGTTCGATACGCGCGATATTTGAGGCGAGCCCTCGAGCCGAGCTGCAGGCGGTCGCCAAAGAAGCTCGACACATGCGGCTGCTGCGCCGCGGAGCGCAGATCGAGAGCCGGTTCGCCGAGGCGTGGCGTGGTTACGGCGCTTATCGGGATGCGCGCGGCCTGTTGAGCGCAGCGGTGGTCGAGGATCAGTTCGCGGCGACGACGCGGCCCCATCACGGAGTGACCGTGATGACGATTCATAAGGCGAAGGGAAAAGAGTTCGACGAGGTGATCGTGTTTGAGGGAGCCTACCAACGGTATTTGCAACCGCGAGGGGCGGATGCCGAGCGATCAGCACGGTTCAACCTCCATGTGGCTGTTACGCGAGCGAGACGTGCGGTGACCATCATGACGCCGCAAGCGAACCCGTGCCCGCTTCTCCCATAAGATAGGATGTAAGGTGCTTAGTCAGGATGAAGTTGAAGAGCTGAAGGCAAAGAAGCTGTGTTACCGATGCGTCGGAGAAGACTATCTCAGCGCCGAAATTCGGCATGATGGTAAGCGTCGCAAGTGCTCGTATTGCGACAGGACGGCTAAGTCATACTTGATTGGGGAGATGGCGGAGCGCGTCGAAGCCGCGTTCGATCAGCATTACGCTCGAACATCCGATCAGCCGACGTCGTGGCAGCAAACAATGCTCAGCGACAGGGAGTCCGAGTACGAGTGGGATCGCGACGGTGAGCAGACCGTCTATGCGATCATGAACTCGGCCGACATGCCCGAAGCGGCTGCGGAGGACATCCAGCAGATCCTCGAGGACAAGTTCGATGATTTCGACTCTGCCGCCATGGGTGAGGAAACCGAATTTTCCAGCGATGCGTATTACGAGCAGAAGGGAACGAGCGACCAAGCCTGGCAGGAAGAATGGCGCTCGTTTGAGAAGTCGCTGAAAACTGAAGCACGCTTCTTCAGCAGAGCTGCGGCATCCCACTTAGCGGCGATTTTCACCGGAATAGACGTCTTACGCAGCCGCGATGGTCGCCCGCTCGTCGTCGATGCTGGCCCGGGCACGAGCTTCAGCTCGGTCTATCGCGCCAGGGTCTTCCAGTCCGATGATAAGCTGGAGGCCGCGCTTTGCCGGCCGGATCAGCAACTCGGGTCTCCTCCGGCGTTCTTGGCTAGCGCTGGCCGCATGAACGCCCGCGGCATATCGGTTTTCTACGGTGCCAATGATCCGACGGCGGCAATTGCTGAAGTCCGCCCGCCGGTCGGAAGCCAGGTGGCCGTGGCGCAGTTCGAGATCATCCGGTCGCTGAGGCTGCTCGACCTGACCGCTTTGAGCGCGGTCAGCGACGGTGGCAGCGTGTTCGATCCGGAGCTTGCCGGACGATTGGAGCGCGCAATGTTTCTGCGTTCTCTCAGCCAGCGGATTACGCGGCCGGTCATGCCCGACGACGAGCATTTCGAATATCTCGCAACGCAGGCGGTTGCAGATTTCCTGGCGACCGAGGGCGCCATCTCTCTGGACGGGATCATATTCCCTTCGGTGCAGGCGGCCGGCGCTGTGCTCAACGTGGTGTTTTTCCACAAGGCGGCGCGGGTCGAAAAGGTGGACGTGCCGGCCGGGGCGGAGATCTCGGCGCGCAGCGGGCATATGGAAGAAGATGGCTGGGAGACCGAGTACGAGGTGATCGAAGAGGTGCCGGCGGCGCCAGAGGAACCGCCCACAGCAAAGGAGGAGACGGCCGGTTGGCCCGATTTTGCTTCATTAGCGGCGATTCAGTGGGAGCCGTCCGATCCGGATTGGCGCGACGCCAGCTTGCGGGTCGTTCTCGACAGCGTCGTCGTGCATCGCGTGAGGCGCGTCGAGTTTGAGACCGAGCAGTTTTCCGTGGCGCGTCGGCGCTGGCAAAAGAGAAAGCCCCACTTCTAGTCAGGCAGCGTCTCGCGCAGTCTTGTTCTCGCCGCTGAGCTTCGTAAATTCGTCGGCCAGCGTGGAAAGTCGCTCTCCGGCAGTTGTCCCGCCAAGGATCTCGTTCGCCGCCACGCACACGCCGAGCAGCGGATTGCACGCCAGCTCCAAGGTATCCGCCACTGCGAATGGCTCCTCGATCGGAAGGGCGTGCAAGGTGTAGCGGGCCTCGTCGCCATCACCATCCCAAGAGACGTGGCGGCTGAGGGATGTGGCCGAAGGATGAGCGGCGTCGCCAGAAAGTTCACGGTAGACGATGTAGGCGTCGCCGACGCCGCCATCATCTGCGGCGGTCTTTTGACTGATCGCGCTGGGCTTGCCGTGCTTGATCTTTAGGCCGGAATGGAAATCGGCCAAGGTTTCCGCAAAATCGAATTTCCGGTTTTGCGCTTTCGTCCATTCCAGCAGACCCGTCGCGCGCTTCATCCTGCTCGCTGTGTCGTCGAGTTCCATCGCATGAACGAAGGCCTCGCCTGACTTGGCGAGCGCTGCGATCCAGAAGAGATTTTCGTAGCAGCATCGCGCCATGGTCCTTGCCTCGACGACGTGGCCGTTTTCGAGGAGCAGGATTTCCAGCTTGGAAATTGCCCATGGTGCGGGCAAGGAGCGTGAGCGCGACTACCTTTGGATCGCGTGTGCCGGCGACACTCTCCAGAACGTCCGACTCGTCAAAGATCGCCTTGCCCTTTTCGTAGAGCCGATGGGCGAGATCGAGCCAGGCATCTTTGTTCGTCACCACGATAACGTCCTTGAAGCGCTCAAATTTGGCAGGCGATCGACTGCGGCTAAGAGATTTTGGCCTTTGCATCGGCGACGCGCTCTTGGCGACGCGCCTGCCATGTCGAGACCAGGAAGGTCGCCATTGCACCCGCTAGATTGACCGCAAGTTCAGCATGACGCGGTTGAGGCCTGGCACGCTTTGGTCCGGGACTGTGCGCGTCGCTGAGCTTATTGCGTAGGGCTCCGAGGGATTCGACAACCGACTGGCAGCTCCCGAGGATCTGTTTGAACACCTGTTCGGTGTGGTCGTCGGGGGCGAGCTTCAGCACTTTCGCGAGTTTGCGATAAAGCACCGGAAGATCGTCGGACTCCTGCCACGTCTCGCCGGCCTGATCCAAAATCCATTTGCACACGTCTTCAAGCAATGTCCGCGCGAGGGTGATCGCACCTTCCGGCTGGGTCACGCGTCGATCGAGGGCTGCCATCCATCGCGAATGCACCTGATCTGGATCGAAGGCGGCAAGTGCAGCGGAGATGCTCTCGTCCGCAGGCGATCCGGTGGGAACTTTCTGTACAAGGTAGTGGGGGCTGCCCGAAATCTTCCCGGCTACCGCAAGCGTGTAGCCGTCCCTTCGCAGCAGTTCGTCGATTTGAGGCACGATTGCAGCTTGGCCCGCGGGCGTCTGCGCGTCCGGCGCCGTAACTGCGGCGAGGAATTTGAAGAGTTGCAGGCGCGAACATGTCAGCAAGCCGAGCGTCTCCAGCAGCTCGCGCTGGGTGAGATCATCATTTCGGATGGTATGCCGAATGATGTCGTCCTCAAGCGTGTGGCCGGTGCCCTGAATCGGCGCGACGATCTGGCCGATCGGCCAGACCAGGCGGATGAGGTCAATGTCATCGATCTCGGTCGCCAGCGGGCGGCCGTCGAACAAGGCAATCAGCCGGCGTCGCGTCAGCGTCGTAACGTCTGCCCCGCGAAGCTCGTCGATCTTGGCAAGCTGCTCTGAAAGCTCGAAGTGGGGTTCTTCGGCGACCAGGGCCTTGGCGCTTTCAATAACCTGCGGCGCCTGAACCTCGGCGAGCCGTTTCTGGGCGTACTTGTACTTGCTGGCGAACGCTTCTTCCTCCGTGCCATCCGCGAGATTCAGCGGCGGCAGAGCGCTGGCACGCCGTAAGCCTTCGTATCCGAGATAGCGGATGCGAGGAGATGCCGGATCTGCTTCAGCGCGTCAGGAGGAATAGGATCGTTCATTTCTCGGTCATCGATTCATCGTGTTGAGATTTTACACGATTTGTCAGCGGAATATCACGTGGTCCCCAGTTTCCTCCAAGATCAGCTTGCGCTTGTTGCTTTCACCCCGAATGGGTTTGCAGCTTCGGCGCTCGCATTGGATTGGTCTGGGGAGCAAGCCAGAACAGGACGTCAGGCCGGCGGGAACCCCTGGGAGGAGAGTTGGCCCTTCAGTTGAGCAAGCTGATGCGGATCTCCGACGAGCCACCGGCGCGTCCGCGCTGCGCTCTCCAGATTGAGATTTTGGACCTCGAACGGCTCTGCTGGTTTGACGGTGATGCCCTGTGTCGGGGTCGTCGACTGCGCGAGATATAGCGCGGTGGTATCAGAGAGCGGCGCCTTCAGGCCCGAACCGAGATCGCGGCCGTTATAAAGAATGCCGACATCGCCGAGGACGAAGCAAGCGCTGGAATCGATCTTGATCTGCCAATCGAAGCCAAGAAGAACAGCGCGGACAATATCGCGGCCGCTGAGATCGCGGACGAGGTCCGTGAACGGCAACTCCGGAAGTCCACCGATCGCGTCCAGTGCGGTGATGATTTTCTCAATCTCCTTCTCGGCGCAGGCGGGGCCGAGGCCACGAATGTAGTTGTATTCGACTTCTTTGAGGTCTGCGCCTGGAAAGCGCAGGCTCAACGACGCCAGAAAACTTCCATAATCGGGGGCGTCGAGCGCTCCCAGGAGCGCAAGGGCATATTCCTGCGTTTTTGGTTTGTAGGATGCGATGATCTGGGGGTCACGCATGACCTGCGCAGCGAGGAAATTCGCCAGCTCGACTTTTGCGGCCTCCGAATGGTCTCCAGCCAACACGCGTTCGAAAGCGGCGCTGCCGTTTCGGTCGATATCTCCGAGTTCGCCGGTTTCGAGCGTGGTGTCGTCGGCGCCGGACGGCTGGATCGTATAGAGATCGAATATCTGCATCACGGCCTTGGCCGCACGCTCTTTGATGCGGTCGTCATCCCACGAGTATCCTTGCAATTTTCCATCCGAATCTCTGAATTTTTTGATCCAGAACTGGGGTACAAAGTGGTGGACGCGGGGCTTGTTGTTCATGATCGATCCTCGGCCATGTAAGGCCTTGGGTGGTATCGCCCAAGGCATCGGCAGTGGCTTCCAACTGGTCCTGCGAGAAGAACGCCATGTCTGGCCTCACTGACCGTAGGCGAGCCGCCGCAGGAAGGTCCTGGCTGTGACGAGAACGACATGCAGGCGAAAGGTGCTGTGGTCTTCATCCGAGAGGCCCGGGTGCGAACCCTCCGTGTGGAGCATCTTGAAGAGGCCGTTGACGTAGTTCTTTCCGTCCTGGGTCCACTCGTTGCGATCCACCGCCAGGAAGCCGATTTCTGCGAGCAAGGCGCGCCGGTTTTCTGAACTTGGCCGTTGGGCTGCTTCCTGCGGTCGCACGTTGCGGGCGATGTCGTCGAATAGGCTTTCAAGGAAAGTTCGGAGCTGGCTGTTGCACGCGGCCCAATCGCCGCGCGTATGCGCCTCAATGGCTTGGTCGAGATGGCCAAGCGGAGTTGCGAAGCCGGAAGATTTGAGAAGCTGATGCACCTCGTCGTCAGTCTGCGGAAGCTGGATTTCGCCGGGTAATGCCGCGCGGATGGACGCGTTTCGCCCGTAGTCGTCCCACGTCAAAACGTATCCGTCACGCGCAAGGCCCCGTGCGAAGGCCGTTTGCAAGGCGTGCGTTGGGTCTTGCTGGGCCAGCTGCGCGGCTTGCCGGATCACCGCCTCGCCCAGGGTCATGCTGCCTTCGAGCGTGTCGAGCACGGCCTCGGCCCGTTGCACGACGATCCGGCCTAGCAAGGCGCACTTGTTAGCGACGCTGATGGAGGTACTCGAGGAAATCTCGTCCTCCAGTCCGAGACGGAGGACCATCTGGTTGAACCGCGCTTGGCTGTGTTGCTCCAGCAATTCGACGGCGGCGACGAGGGTAGGACGGGTGAAGGGCGCAGATCGCATCGGCGCTCCTAGTTGAAACGAAGCCCGAACAGCCCACCGGTATCGGTAGCGTCGGTGAGTTTGGTTTCCAAGACATGGTCCCTGACCTTGAAGCCAGGCTTGAACCCCTCTTGGGGGAGAACGTCGGAATTCATCGTCACGATGTATTGGAAACCGGCGGCCTCGGCGCGCTCGGCGCCAAGCTGCAGGGCTTTGGCGACCTGGCGCTCATCGACGCCATCGAACAGGTGGCTGTCGTGCAGGAGGAAGCCAGGCCCGCGGCCTTGCTTCAGGCTGATCTCGGTGAGCATCAGATCGAAACAGAAGATCTGCATGTTGGTGATGCCCTTGCTCCGCTGCCCATCGATATGGACGTCGAACTGCGGGCCGCCGCCGGTCTCGGCGATCGTGAGACTTCCGGCCTTCTCGTAGAGGGATTCCGACAGTGATTCGAATGTCAGGATCGCCTCGCGCAGGATGTCATTGCGCTCGTGCAGATCGTCCCGAAGCGCCTTCGTCAAATTGGCCCGCTCGATGTCCAGTTCGGCTTTTGTGCTTTCGATACGCTCGGCGGTCTCGAGACGCTGCCGCAAACCCTCGACCTCGGCCTCGGCGCGGCCGGCCTCTTCGCGCAGGTTGGTGTAGTGCTCCAATGCGCCGCCCGAACTCAGCACGTTCATGATCTGGCGACGCCGGCGATCACGCTCGGCAGTGCGCTGATCGCGTTCGGCGATGCGGGCCTCGGCGGAGGTGATCTCGGCATTCAGGTGGGCGCGGCGGTTCTCGATGATCGAGCGATGAAACCGTTCTACCTCATCGAAACGCCGCCGGACCATGTCCGGCAAGACGACGCCGGCTTCCGCGTAGAGCTTGGTGACATCGCCGAGATCAGGCGCGCCTTCTTCGCCGAGCGACGCGCGAAGTTGTTGAAGTAAGTCACCGTCCATAACGTTGTCGACATTGAAGGCGTCGATCTCGCGGGTGATGAGGTTGGCTTCGCGCTCAAGCTCTTTGTATTCCGGCACGACCTCGAATGAGGCAAGTTGTTCGCGCAGCCTGATGGCGCGGGCCTCGGCGATGGTGAGGCGCGTGCGGAGATCGGCAGCCTTGCCGAAATAGCGTCCGAGGTCGCCGCTTTTGGCGGCCTTGCGCAATTCCTGAGCGACCTTCTCCTGCCCGCGCAGTTCCTGGAATTTTCCGGGAATGGTCCAGTCGAGGCCGAGCAGATAGCAGATCGAGACCTGCTGGTCCCAAGTCTGTTGCATCGTCGAATGCTGCATCGGCTGCTGGAATCCGCCGCTGAGCTGGCGGCGCGCGAAATAGGAGAACAAGGACCGGAAGGACGGTTGGAAGCGTTCGCTTTCGTCACCGGCCGAGAGCGGCAGGCCGAACCAGAGCTTGCCGAGATTGGCCTTCCACTGTTCGTTTGATAGCTCAAAATGTCCGGCTGCCAAGTCGAACTGCGGTGCGATCGGCCAGTTTTCGACGGCGCCGTTGATCATGAGCCGGCTCGGCTTGGCGCCGCTACGGGTCGCGGAGATCGCTTCGCCGGCGACATCGACCGCCACATCGAAGGTCCATTCGGTGAGAACGTCGGACCGGAAGATGCTCTCCTTACGAACGTCGGCGCCGAACAGGAAATGCACCAGTTCCACAAAGCTGGTTTTGCCGGCGCCGTTGCGAGACTGGCGGTCGTTGGCACCCTCGCTCTTGTCGGCCAGCAGGATGTTGAGCCCCGGCTCGAAAGTCAGGGTCTTGAAGGAAGGCAGGTCGCTGCCAAAACGGCGGATCATGCCGCGACCCTCCGCACCAGACCGCGGTCGAAGTCGAGTGCACCGATCGTGTAAAGCAGGTCCAGTGCGAGAATGAACCACTGATAGTCGATCGGCGCATTGGGAGCATGTTGCGAGCGGCGGCCACGCACCTCGTCCCACAGACGAGACATGGTCATCGGTCGTTTCAGGATTTCGAGAACCTCAGCGCCGACGCCGATGAGAGCGCGGTCCGGACGGACATGCTTTGTTGGCAGGATCATGACGCCTCCACAGAGACGAGAGGATCCTCGAAGATGTCGCAGCTATCGAAGAAATAGGCGAGCACGGCCAGCGCGGCGCCCTGGCGCTTCGGTTCGCCATTCATACCGGCATAGTCCTGCAAGTGCTTGAAGATCGTATCAGCCGGAAGATCGAAGGCTTTCAACTCGGCATAGCGCATACGGAACGCCTCGGCGATACGCTCGCCGAGATCCGGCCGAGGGCTCTTGCGAAAGAATGTATCGACGAGGCTCGACTTGCGCCGGCCAATCCGCAGCAGGAGCCCGGATTCTTCCGAGAGCGCGTTCTTTTCCAGCTTCTCCAACGACGGCGGGGTGAGCGGCGGATCGCCGGCGTTCGGGTCCTGACGCTGGAGCGCTTCGATGATCGGCACGAGGTCGGCCATTACCAGGCGATCGACGATGGCTATCGAAGCGGCAGGGCCGAACAGCGCCTGCAGGGCTGCGAGTTCGAGTCCCATCGCGAGCTTCAGGAGTTCCGGTTCCGACCAGGTCTCGATAGCAAGCGGCGCGTGCGCCTGGCGCAGGCCATCGATGTGCTGGACCGCATTAGGCGGGAGGCCGCGACCATCATTGTGGACGAAGACCCACTCCGCCATATCGGCGTTCCAATGGGCGCGTGCGCCATGAAAGTCCTCATCGACCTTGGTGATGAGTTCGGCTTCTTTCATCGCGTCTGGGGCATAGCACTGGAAGACGGACTTGGTGCTGACGCGGCGGCCGTCGCATTTTAGATCGCCATAAGGACCATAAGGACGCACTTCTTCGAAGTCGGCGGCGAAGGCATAGCCCGCGAGCCGAACGAACCAGTCTTGGAACGCGGTGCCGCGCTGGGTGTGGAAGGCCAGCCGAAAGCGATCGACATAGATGGAATGCTGAAGCTCATCCATGGCGCTGTTTGGCTGCCCGGATTGGCTTTGGCGCACGCACCGCCGGTGCGACGTCACCGAGATGATGAATGCGCATGGCCGGCCGTTTCGGCAGTTTCACCATGAGTTCCAGTTTGCCGCCGACGGCTTCGACATAGCTGCGGAGTGTCGAGAGATACATATCGGCCTGCTTCTCGATCTTGGAGACCGAGGGTTGCTTGATGTTGAGCGCGGTGGCGATGTCGGCCTGTGCCTTGCCGGTAATCTGGCGCAACTCGCGCAGACCCTCGACCTCCTGCTTCAGGTCCTGATACCGCGCGTCGATCGCAGCCTGCTCTTCCGCAGGCAGCGCGGCGATTACCTCGTCCAGGCTCCGACCCATCTCACATTCCCTTCTTTGCGGCTTTCAGGTTTTCCAGATGCACGGAAAACCGTAAATCCGCTTTCGCGATAAGCTGCTTGTAGAAGCGCTTCTGGCTGCCGCCAGATTTATCGCCAGCCACCAGTAGGATTGCCTTCCTCTCCGGGTCGAAGGCGAAGGCGGCACGCCATTCGCCATCGGAGGCACCGAAGCGCAATTCCTTCATGTTGGCGTGCCTTGATCCTTTGAGCGTGTCTACGTGCGGGCGGCCAAGCTGCGGGCCATAATCGGCAAGCAGCTTGGCGACAGCCAGCAGTTCGGTCTGCACCTCTCGCTCGAAGGCTAGAAACTCCATCTCGAAGGCGTCATCTAGTCTGACTTCCCACATATCGATATAGCCTAGGAGCTATGTTCGGTCAATGGGAGGAGGTGCGCGGAGCGGCCTCCGACGCAGTCATCGCGCGGCGGCAGGGCAATAGTGCAACAACCTGTTGCACTAATTCGCCGTCGGGCCAGGCCTCCGTAACCGGCTTGCCGGCCTTGGCGCGGCGCGAGACGGGTTTGAACGGAGGAGGGCTCATTCCACCACCCTTGTCCCCTGGCACCGCGTGCCGAGCACCGCGCGATGACGCGGTAATAGGAGATCACCCGACCACTTCGCCCGCGCTCCGCCGCCATGCCGGGGGCCGTCGCAGCGGCAGCAATCAATAGGGTCAGCACGCTTAAGCCGCTTTTTTCAGCGCGCCGCTGCCTTTCTTCTTACTCAGCAGCACCCGGGCGAACTTGTCCCATTTGGCCATGGCCGCACGTTTTTCCGGCATATAGTTCCACCGATCGTAGCTTTTGGAGCTGACGTCCTGCAGCGTGTGGTTTTGCAGACGGTCTCGGATTTCCTTGGACAGGCCGGCCTTGCCAGCCAGCGTCTTCCATGTTCGCCGCAGATCGCAATTCGTCACGAAGGGAATGACTTCGCGGTCCCGCTGGCGCCACATGAACGAATAGAGTGTGCCGTGGCTGACCGGCTTGGACGGATCGGTTGCCGAAGGGAAGAACCAGCCATGAGCGTTGGGTATGATGGACTCGATGAGGTCCGCGGCGATTGTTGGCACCGGGATCGCGTGAGGCTTCCCGTTTTTGGTCTTCGACCAGTCGATGATGCGTTCTTTCGCGTCCCACTGATCGATGTGCAGTCGGGCAATCTCCTCCACGCGCTGCCCCGTCAACATCAGAATTCTGACCGCGCGGGTATATGGCGGATGCACCGGAGTGTCCGGGCATTCGAGCCAGCGATAGAGACGGAGGAATTCGTCCTCGTCCAGCCAGCGCGTTCCGACTTTTTTGGGTTCCGTCGGTATGCCTGCGGCAGGATTGTAAACCAAGCGGAATCGGCGCGCTGAGTTTGAGCGGTAATCGTGTTCTGATTTCAGGCCCCAGCTAAAAGCGGATCGAATATAGCTTCGAACATGGTCCGCCATTGAGCGCTTGCCGCGCTCATAGATGGGGCGGATGATGGCGGTGATCTCATCCGGTTCTATGTCGCGGGCAGGCCGGTTACGCCCCAGCGTATCCGCGATCTTGTTGAGGCCCTTTTCCGCCTCCTTCCAGGACGATTTTTCCGCGTCCTTGAGGTAAGCGACATAGGCCTCGAAGAGATCGGCGACGGTTCCAGGTCGCGTGTCGCCGGCGATCTTGATACTGCGGCCCTTCTGGATCATGTCCGCGAAATCGCGGTTGAACATCTCTCGCGCCTTGCTGAGTGGCATCGAAGGATATGATCCGAGTTTCTTCTTGATGCGCTTCTGATCGCGCCACTGCTGAGCCATCCAGTCGGCGGTGACCCGGGTCGGCATGGGCTTCATTACGAGAACGAGGCGTCCCGTCCCGTGACCTTCGCCATCGACGAGGCTGACCTGTTTTCCCGTCTGTTCCACTTCCTTCAGGGCGCGGCGTATTTCTCCATCGGTAAGGCTTGGCACTGGGCTTCTCCATCGGCTTCCAAGTGGGGTCGCTCGACGGATTTGTGGGGTCGGCGACTGGGGTCAAAAAGGGCTTCGATCCCCCTAAAACCGACCCCACTATGCCATGATATCCGACGCTACGACAACCCCAAAAAGCCTTATGATTCAGCGGTATTCAGCGTGATCCAGCGTGATCAAAATGGGTGAGTGGGATGGTTGTGGACGAGGATCAGCGCCGTGGCGCTCAGCTCCAGCGTGCGCTTGATCACTTCGCGCGGGTAGACCGGGGCATGATCGACCGTGCCGGTCTGCTGTACTTCGTCGGCGATCAGGCGGTTCTTCTTGTCGAGGAACAGGATGCGGAACTGCTCGATATCGTTGAACGCCATCTGGGCATGGCAATAGTCGATCAGCGCCGTCGATGAGCCGAGGATCGGCAGGTCGGGCGTCATCCGGTCGCGGGCGAAGCGTTGCGCTGCCGCCTGGATGATCTTGAGGTTGGTGGCCGAAACCAGCCCGAGGCCCTTGATCTGGTCCAACTGCTGCGGGCTCGCCGAGAAGACCCCTGAAAAGCTGCCGAAGGCGCGGATCAGTTCCTTGGCGAGCGGCTTGGTGTCCTTGCGCGGGATGACGATCTGCAGGATCAGCTCCAGCAGTTCGTAATCCTCGATGTGCTGCTCGCCGAGCTGCAGAAAGCGCTGCCGGGCGCGTTCGCGATGGCCGAGATAATGTGGGGCAGGGGCCTCGCCGAGTCCCTGGGGGAGAGATTTGCCGGCGCTGGCTTCTCCCCCTCGCTCATCGGCTAGCGACGCGCGTCGAGCGGGTTGAACAGGCCGCGTGGCGACAGCGTGAAGATCTCGACGCCGGTCTCGGTGATGCCGATCGAATGCTCGGCCTGGGCGGAGAGGGTGCGATCGCGGGTCACCGCGGTCCAGCCGTCGGCGAGGATTTTTACGTGCGGGCGGCCCAGGTTGATCATCGGCTCGATGGTGAAGATCATCCCCGGCTTCAGCGGCACACCGGTGCCCGGCACGCCGAAATGCATGATGTTGGGCTCGTCGTGGAACAGTTGCCCGACGCCGTGGCCGACGAAATCGCGCACCACGCTCATCCGTTCGGCTTCTGCCAGCGCCTGGATGGCCGCGCCGATATCGCCGGTGGTGGCGCCGGCTTTCGCCGCGGCGATGCCGGCGGCGAGACCGGCATAGGTGACGTCGATCAGGCGCTCGGCCTTGCGGCTGATTTCGCCCACCGGGTACATGCGCGAGCTGTCGCCGTACCAGCCATCGACGATCAGCGTCAGGTCGATATTGACGATATCGCCTTCGCGCAGCGGCCGATCCTCGGGCATGCCATGGCAGACCACATGGTTGATCGAGGTGCAGATCGAGTGGCGATAGCCCTTGTAGAACAGCGTCGCCGGGATGGCGTCGTGGTCGCGGGCGAATTCGTAGGCGAGCCGATCGAGCGCCGCGGTGGTGACGCCCGGCTGCACGGCATCGACCAGCAGGTCGAGGGCTTCGGCAGTGAGCCGGCCGGCCTTGCGCATGCCGTTGAAGCCGGCCTCGCCGTGCAGCGGGATGACCCCCGAGGTGCGGCGGCTTTTGGTTTCGGCTTCGACGTAGGTGATCATGGCGGCTCCGTTCGCAACGAAAGTAGGCGTTCGGGCTCAGGATTGGAAGTGTGTTGGCGCTGCCAGCCCACCGGCAATACTGTGGGCAACCGGGCCCGATGACATGCCGGATTGCTTGACCTTTCAGGCTTTGGTGAGGCAATGCATTGTGCCTCGCAAATCCGGGGCCACCATGCCATCGCCCGAACCCGTTACCGCCGCCCTCGTCGTCATCGGCGATGAAATCCTGTCCGGCCGGACCAAGGACGTGAATATCGGCGCCACGGCCGACTTCTGCACCGAGCTCGGGATCGAGCTGAGGGAAGTGCGGGTCGTCTCCGACATCGAGGACGATATCATTGCCGCGGTGAACGCGGTGCGGGCTCGCTACACCTATGTCTTCACCACCGGCGGCATCGGCCCGACGCATGACGACATCACCGCCGATGCCATCGCCAAGGCGTTCGGCGTCAAGCTGCCGATCAATGACGAGGCGCGCGCCATGCTGGAAGCGCGCTGGCAGCAGACCGGCACCGAGGTCAACGAGGCGCGATTGCGCATGGCGCGAATTCCCGAAGGCGGTTCGCTGATCGTCAATTCGGTGAGCGCCGCGCCCGGGTTCCGCATCGGCAACGTGCACGTCATGGCCGGCGTCCCCAAGATCATGCTGGCGATGCTCGAGGCCATCCGGCCGACGCTCAAAGGCGGAGACAAGATCAAATCGATCACCATCCGCTGCCGCGTCGGCGAGGGGACTATCGGTGGTCCGCTCGGCCAGCTGCAGCAGGAGTTCCCCGACGTGAAAATGGGCAGCTACCCGCAGATGGGGCAGAGCTTCGTGATGACCGAGCTGGTGCTGCGCTCGCCCGACGAGGCGCGGCTGGCCGAGGCGGCTGGCCGGGTGCGCGAGATGGTCGCCGAGGCGCATCGCGCCGCCGGGCTTTCGCCGGATGTCGAGGCCTACTGAGTTTTTCGGGCGCTTGCCCTTGTCTGAGATCGAGGCGGCCGGGCCGCCCAGGAGAAGTAAAGTGAACCAGACCCAGCAGAAATCCTTCCCGGTCACCTGGGATCAGTTCCACCGCGACAGCCGGGCGCTCGCCTGGCGGCTGCAGGCGCTGGGGCCGTTCGACGCACTGGTGGCGATCACCCGCGGCGGCCTGGTGCCGGCGGCGATCGTGGCGCGCGAGCTGAACATTCGCGTGGTCGAGAGCGTCGCCGTAAAGAGCTATGACCATCAGAACCAGAGCGGCATCAAGGTACTGAAGCCGATCGCGCCGGAGCTGCTGGAAAAGGCCCGCAATGGCGGCAAGATCCTGATCGTCGACGATCTGGTCGACACCGGGGCCACGGCGCGCGTGGTGCGCGACATGCTCCCCGGCGCGCATTTCGCCACCGTCTATGCCAAGCCCAAGGGCCGCGAGATGGTCGACACCTTCATCACCGAAGTCAGCCAGGATACCTGGATCTTCTTCCCCTGGGATCTCGACGTCGCCTATGTGCCGCCGATCTCCGGCGCGACCGACTGAGGTCCCTAAACTCGATCTGGCTCCCCTCGGATATCAGCCCGGCAGAGGCCGGGATGATGCCCGGGGATGCGCCCCTGCCTAGAGCTGCTGGACTACGTTGATCCACAGGCCCGAGGGGTCCTTGAGGCTGAAACGGCGCTGGCCGAAGGGTTCGTCGGTCAGCGGGTAATCGGGCTCCTTGCCGGTGGCGCGGACTTCCTCGAGCGCGGTGGCGGCGTCACGGACCTCGAGCTCCATGCTGGTGCCGGCGGTGTAGGCTTCGGGACCCGGCGGCCAGGAGGGGTGGCTGGGCGACATGAAGGCGATGCTGGCGCCGTCGGCCTGCATCAGCACGAACCAGTCGTTCTCGAAGATCACCGAAAAGCTCAGGTGCCGAGCCCAGAAGTCGCGGCAGGCGAGGAACTGCTCGGTGACGGTGATGGGGTAGCGGTCGATGAACTGCATGTCAGTCTCCTGGTTTTTGCTGACACGGACCATAGCCTCCACCCCTGACAGAACATGTCAGGGTTTATCTGCCTATTCCCGTTTGAGTTTTTGCCATGTTTGTGGGAAGCCCTGTCCGGCCGCGGGCGTGATGGAATGGTAGACATACCGGACTTAAAATCCGGAGGGGGTATCCCCGTGTGGGTTCGAGTCCCACCGCCCGCACCATCGGAGCCCGGAGCGCGTTGAGCGTGGCGTTGATCGCATCTCGGCGTTTCGATCGCTGAACGCGACCCGCCTTACTCTAGCATGGCGGGGAGAATGTGCCTCGAAAAGAACGAGGGGTGCTGGGGGTCTGCACTGTGCGGGCCGGCCTCTGCCGCGCAGGTCCGCAGCGCCGAGATCAGCAGCAGGGCATCGTTCGCCTTGCGGTTGACCTTGTGCGTGCGATAGGCGCCAAGGATCTCGCTGCGCTCCTCGGCGGACAGCAAAGCTTCCACCGAGCGATCCTTGAAATAGAGCCGACGGGCCCGTTCCCAGATCCGCGTCTGTTCCAGTTCGGAGATCAGCCGCAGCTGCAGCAGGCGGTCGAGGGTCGGCTTCACGTTGACCAGCGGTTCGGTCAAGGGCGGATAGCCAAGCTCCTCCGGGCCGTGGGAGATCGCCACTGCCGCATCGTCGTCGAGCGCCCCGCTGCAATAGTCCCGGGCGATTTCGCCAATGGGCAGCATGCCGAAGGCGGCGCACTCGGCGGCGCGCAGCGCCCCCATCGAGGATGATCCCAGCATGGTTACGCCGCGCCCGAGGGCGAAGAGGATTTCCTTGTGCCACGGCGCGGCGACCGCATCGAAGAACCCATCGACCAGGCCGATGGCTCCGGCGCCGTCGAGTACGGCCTGGGCGATGTCACCTTGCCGCGCCGGAGGGCGGACAGTGATTCCGCTGAGATCCGGTGTTTCGCCGTAAAGCGATGGGCCGACGAACAGCACTCTCACGGCGTCAGCACTCCGAGCGCCCGCTGGCCCGGCGACCAGTTGACGTTGGTCTCCCGGTCCTCGAGTACGGCTGAGAGGGCCCGTACCACCGAGATGCCGTAGGGGGCGCCACCCAGTTCACTCCAGACGATCTCGGCGGTCGCCCCGATGCGCTCCGCCAGCCGCTCGAGCATCTGGGGCAATGGCGTGTCGGGCGCTAGCCAGCCGGGGGGCCGGGCTTCTGTCACGCGCGGTGCGTCAAGAAACGCGATCGACTCGTCTGCCTCCTCAAAATACTCGGTCGGCAAGAAGTCGTCCCGTCCGCCCGCGATATTGGTGATTCTGGTCTGCGCCGCCTCGGTGATGGCGCGGCCGATGGCGCGGGGTCCGTTCGGGTGGCAGCCGTAACCGGCAGCAACATCGAACAGTCTGGCATTGTCCGAACTGCGCTCGCTGATCACAGCCATGACGCAGGGTACGCCGAGGTCGGTGGTCTGGTCGAACAGCCGAAGCTCGAGGTCAGCATCCTGGATTTGTTTGCCGAAGACCTTGATGACGGCATCGTCCACCGCTTCGAGAGGAAACTCCGTCGTCAACCGCGCGGCGTCGGGCAGTAGCGACCACAAGGAGGTGGCGTCGCGCTCCAGCAACTCGCAGATGGCGTGGAACAGCGCTTCCTCAGTGGTGTTGCCCGAGGCAAGGCCGTTGGTGCTCCGGCCAACTTCCGGCAGATCGGTGGCTTGATCGCCGATCGTCAGGGCATCGCGGGGGATCCAGACGGTGGTATTGCCGGGCCAACTGCTGCCTTTGAGCCAGTGGATCGGGGTGTCGGTCGGCAGAGGGCGGTCGGCCGGCAGGAGGCGGGCCGTGTCGTAGTAGCTGTCGCCGGCCAGCCCGAGCGCATCGGCGGTGGCGAGCCGCGAGGGGGCCTCCGATCGCTCGGCAACGGCGAACTCGGCAGCCTCCATCAGCGCCGACGCCATGGCGCCGGCATCGTCGCGACCCTTTCCCTGGCTGACGCTGAGCGTCAACCCGGCGGGTCGAATGGCTGAAAAACAGGGAATCCCAATGCGATCGAGGCCGGTTTGGCGGGCAAGGCGGGTGATGCCAAGGGCAGCAAAGTACGGCCGCAGCCGTTCAACGGTCAGTGCGGCCGGTGTATTGCGTTCGCCATATTCAAACCAGCTTGGCGGCGTCAGGACGGCGCCGCCCACCGGCTACTGCCGGAAGAACTTGCGGCTGGGAATACGGGGCAGGGCGGGGAAAGTCTTGGCGGCATTGACGGTTGCGGTAGCAACTTTCGACGAAGCGGATGACTTGTTCAATTGAGATCCTCCTGTGAACAGCACAGGAGGATCACAATCGGGTTAATATTTAGTTTACGCGCCTCGCGGGAAGCCGGCCAGAAGCAAAGCGTCGAGATAATGCGCCGTGTCGACAGGATTGGGAGCCGGGTAGAGGCTCTGCCATTTGTCGACGGTGAAGCCGGGATCACGGGCCAGCGCCCGATCTCGATACGCAGTCGCGGCTGGTTCGTCGTTCAGCATTGCGGCGCAGGCGGCCATCAGGCGCAGTGCGAGCCCGGGGGATTCCATTGCCGATAGCCGGGTCAGCGCCTGTCGGTACTCGCCGCGGAAGAAGCTGACGGCCCCGGCGATCCAGTAGTAGTCGTCCGGCGCCAGCGGATTGAGGGAAAGCGCCCGCGATATCTTGGCCTCGGCCTCATCGTGCCGGGACAAGTGAGTGAGAACGTCTGCCTGGTCGACGAGCAGGTCGGCATGGTTCGGGGCGAGCTGGTGGGCCGCCTCGAAATGCGCGCGGGCCCCGGCCAGATCGTGCAGATACAATGCCGAGTGACCGATTTCGCGCAAGCTGGCGCTGTCGTTCGGGTCATAGCTGTGGGCCCGCTCGGCCAGATGCCGAGCCTCGCGGAGCAGGGTACGGTCCGCGCTGCCGCGCTCCAGCCATTCCAGCGTCTTGGTCCGCGCCAGCTGGGCCAGGGCCGGGACAAAGTCGGGCGACAGCTGGGTCGAGCGGACCAGCGACTTTTGCGCGCGCAGCAGCGACGTGAGGTCGTTGCGGTCCCGCCGCTGCATGGCGATCAGGTAGTGCACATAGGCCGAGGCGGCGCCCGTCCGCCGGTAGCGCCGCAGTTCGTGCGCACCGATCTCGCCGCAGATCTTGTCGGCGAGCACGGCGCAAAAGCTGTCATGGATGCTCTGCAGCGCCCCGGAGCGCAGCTCGACCTCACCGCGATAGATGCGCTGGCCGAGGGCCGTCGCGACGACGTCGATGCTCATCAGGGCGACGGGCAGATCCTTCTGGCAGAGCACGACGTCAGTCAGAACCACGTAATCGGCGGGGAGCATTTCCTCCCAGATTGGGCCACTCGTCAGCTTCATTGCCGAGTGCGGTGCGATCACCTCATAGTGGCGGCTTCTGCACAGGCTGAGCGTAACATCGGTAACCAGAGAGAGCGCGATCTTGTGATCTTGTCCGTCGACCAGCGGCGAGCTGTGGCGCGGCGGAACAATCAGAAGTCGAGGAATAGTGTTGGTCTTCTGCGCCGAAAATGTTCCTTCGGAATGTGATAGGTCAGTTCTCACATCAAGAAATCCGGTTGCAATGAATGGTCGTCCCCTGGCGCGACCGTAGCGGCAATTTCTTGCATGCGGAAGCGGGGCGGCAACGATATTTGGAAGTAATGCACGTTTGTGGATACATCGCAGAACTGCTTCAACTCCGGCTGCCGAGGCGCGACGGGCCGACTGCGGTTCGTAGGAGGCGCAACGGCGTCGCATGGCTGCGGCCTTGACTTCAGCCCGCCGAACATCAGAAGGCTTGCAAGGCTCGGAGAGCTCCCGCCTTCGCGGGGCCGGCCTGCTTGGGAGTGTCACATGCTGCTGAAGCTCGAGGTGCTGGAGGCGATCAAGCGCGGCGAGATCACGCTGCAGTTCCGGCGCTGGACCCGGCCGACGGTGAAGCCGGGCGGGACGCTGAAGACCAAGGTGGGGCTGCTGCAGATCGGCCGGATCGACGACATGTCGCCAGCGGCGGTGACTGACGCGGACGCGAGGAAGGCCGGCTTCAAGGACGTCGCGGCGTTCAACAAATGGCTCGACACCATGAAGCAAGGCCCGCTGTTCCAGCGCATCGAGGTCAGCTACCTCGGCGAGGCGCCATGATCCGGATCGGGCTCATCCTGGTCGTGCTGCTGGTCGCGGCGCTGCCGGTGGCGGCGGAAGAAGCCTGCGCGACCTGGACGGCGGGAGCGCAGGAAGACGAGGGCGGGCCGGTGTTCACCGTGGCTGCCTGCGCCACGGACCGGCCGGACGCCTATCTGTTGATGACCTGCTCGGGCGGTGCGGTGTTCATCCGCTACGACCTCGCGGCGGGAGCGGAGCGTTCGCCGGATGGCGAGGAAGTCAATGATGTCGATTTCACCGTCGGCGTCTCCACGCAGCGGCTGTCGATGCGCTACGAGGAGATGGACGGAATGTTCGCGGGCAGCGTGCCGGCGAACGGGCCGCTGGTGGCGCTGCTGAAATCGGGTGAGGGGCTGAGCGTCGTCGACGCCGACGGCCGCTATCCGATCCACAGTTTCGGGCTTACCGGTTCGGCGTCGGCGCTGACGCGGCTGGTCCGCCAGTGTAACTAAGCCCGCAGCCGCTCGCGCACCCAGGGCTGATCGTCGAGGCTGGGGCCGGTGACGGTGAACCGGCCGAGCGAGCCGTCCAGCGTTCGCTGCAGCACCACCAGGGCGCGGACCCATTCGGTATAGAGCCGGCGTCCGCGACGGACCCCATCGAGCGAGACCATGCGGGTGTGTGCGGCGTGCCAATCGGGCCGGCGCGCCTCGCGGGCGAAGCGGCGGATCACCGTGGCGTGCGGCACCGGCAGCGCCAGCACCGCCCAGTAGACCGTCAACGCATCGGGGTGGGCGCCGGTGGCAGTCTCTACCGACTGGTGCCGGAAGGCCCAGATGAGCAGGTCTTGAATGTCGATCCGTTGGGCCATTTCACCTCGCGGGCGCCTGAAAGCGCTCCACTTTGTGGGGGAGGAACGACGGACGAAATACCGAGTTTCCACATTTGTCGGCGATTGCCGGAGGCCTGGTTGATGCGGTGTAAAACCCGCGGTCGCAGCTTCTGCGCAAATCGATATTGACCCTCACGTAGCGTCAGGGACTATCCCCTTATCCCGCGGGAGAACGCGCGCGATGAAATCACTGACGGTCACAGAGGTTGCGAGGCTATCCGGGGTGTCGGTCCGGACGCTGCACCATTACGACCAGCTCGGCCTTCTGAAACCCGCGTTCATCGGGCAGAACCGCTATCGGCACTACGGACAGCAAGAGTTGCTGCGGCTGCAGCAGATCCTGTTGCACCGAGAGCTCGGCATCCCCCTTGCCGAGATCGGCGCTATCCTCGATGCGCCGGGCTTCGACCGGCTGGCAGCGTTGCGCCAGCAGCGCAGGCGGCTGAGCGAAGAGGCAAAGCGCTATGCCCAACTTGTCAGGACGATCGACCGCACGATCGCCAGTCTTGAAGGAGATCGTGCGATGAGAAACGCGGATTTGTACAAGGGCATCTCGCCCGACAGGCAGGTCGAGTATGAGGCCTGGCTGGTGCAGCAGTTCGGCGGCGACATGCCGGAGCGCATCGCGCTCGGCAAGCGCAAGTATGAAAGCTTGTCCGAGGCCGAAAGGCTGGCGCTCAACCAGGACCTGCACGACATGGAGCAGGGGCTGGCTGAGGGCCTGCGCCGCGGCGTGCCGATGGGCTCGCCCAGCCTCGATCCACTGCTCGGGCGGCATCGGGCCTGGGTGTCCGAGGCGTGGGGCAAGCCGTGCCCGCCGCAAGCCTATGCCGGGTTGGCGGACCTCTACCTCTCGCATCCGGATTTCATCGCCCGCTACGAGATGGTCGAGGCCGGGTTCGCCGAGTATCTGTCGGGTTCGATGAAGGTCTATGCCAATCGGCTGAAGGGGTAGAGGCAGGTGGCCGCCGGATTAATTCGTCCGGCGGCCGGAACATTTGTCGGCCCGCCCGCATTATCCGCCCCGAACGCTAACCCCCAGGGAGACCGGGAATGCACAAGGACGAAATCAAGGGCACGGCCAAGCAGGCGCGCGGCAACGTCAAGCAAGCTATCGGCAAAGCCACCGGCGACCGCAAGCTGCAGGCCGACGGCGCTGCCGACAAGCTGGAAGGTTCGGTGCAGAAGGCGGCCGGCAAGGTCAAGCAGGCAGCGCGCGACGCCCTCAAGCACTGACCCCGGACCACACTGAGAATGCGAAGGCCGCCCACCGGGCGGCCTTTTGCTCTAGGCTCCATCATCCAGCAGGAAGTCGCGGGCATGATCGGCAGCATTCTGACGGGCGTCGTCGCCCTCATCCACCTTTACATCGTCTTTCTCGAAATGGTCCTGTGGGACAAACCGCAAGGCATGAAGGTGTTCGGCACCACGCCGGCCTTCGCCGCCGAGTCGAAGACGCTGGCGGCCAACCAGGGCCTCTATAACGGCTTCCTCGCGGCGGGGCTGATCTGGGGCATCTGGCTCGGCGAGGCGGGCGATCCGATCAAGATCTTCTTCCTCCTCTGCGTTGCCGTTGCAGGTGTGTTCGGGGCTGTCACGGTCGGTCGCAAGATCTTGTTTGTACAGACAATTCCGGCTGTTGTGGCGCTAGTTGGAGTGTGGCTCGCCTGAGCTTTTGCACAAGCGGGTCGATACTGCAGTGGGCATAAATTGCCCACAAGCGGCGAACTGGCTAACCTTGCCCCCGCGGACGGACCTGAGGGGCGATAGACATGAGCTATCCTGAACAAAAGCGGAGGCACCGCCTCCGATCACGGGCGGTGCTGCCCTATTTCTGGCACACGGTGGGGGTCATATGACCTCGAGCGAGAGCGTATCCGTCGCCTGGACGGACGAGGCGCCGGAAGCGGCGTGGGAGCCTCGGCAAGCTGGGGCGCGATCCACGGTGAAGCAGGTGGTGTTCCTGGTGGATTTCGGCATGGTCAGCCATGGGCTGGCGCCGCTGTTCGTCGATGGCCATGCCACCGAGATCGGCTTCTGGGGCTTTTCCAGCGACATCATCCGCCGGCTGACGCGGCTCAATGAGCTGTATGACCGGCAGGTCAACTGGGACAACCCGAACGATCCGACCTGGCGAATGTCGGAGCGTGACCGCAACGAGTTCAACGCGCTGCTGCCGTTCCTCGTTTCGGAAATCCAGATCGCGCTCGGCGACAAATGGGAGATCGTGCTGGAGAGCCAGCCGATATAGCCATCGGGCCAAGTACGGCGTCTCGCCCCTCCACCGGCGTCATCCTCGCCAAGGCGCATGGGGGCTAAGTTACGGGATTTCACCGCTCCGATGCTCTGCATCAGTGCGCTGACATCTCCCCAAACTCGGTGTCATCCCAGCGAAAGCTGCGGACCCAGGCAGCAGCAGGCGCAGGCGGAGAGTTGGGTCCCTGCTTTCGCTTCGCAGGGATGACATCGAGTGTGGGGATGTGGCGGTGGATGACAGGGATGCGGAAAGCTCTTCCAAGCTGCCGCCACAACTGGCGAAAATCCGCTCACACCACCGGTTCACCTCGGGCCGGAAGCATCCTAGGATCGTCTCAACGCCGCGGGGGTAAGCGGCTTCAATCAGAAGGGATAATCATGCGCAGATCACTGGTCGTGCTGGCTCTCGCCGGCGCATTGGCAATGACCACCGCGATGACGCCGGCATTCGCCCAGGCGCGGACCGACGTGAAGGTCGGCCTGGTGCTCGAGCCGCCCAGCCTTGACCCGACTGCCGAGGCCGCCGCCGCCGTCGACGAAGTCCTCTATGCCAACGTCTTCGAGGGCCTGACCCGCATCATCGCCGATGGCAGCGTGGTGCCGGCTCTGGCCAAATCCTGGGAAATCTCCGAGGATGGCCTGACCTATACCTTCCACCTGGTCGAGGGCGCCAAGTTCCACGACGGCACCGATTTCAACGCCGACGACGTAAAGTTCTCGCTCGACCGCATCAATGCCGAGGGTTCGCTGAACGCGCAGAAGGCACTTTACGCCTCGATCGCCTCGGTGGAAGTGGTCGACCCGGCGACCGTCAAGCTTACGCTGAAGCAGCCCGACGGCAACCTGATCTACAACCTCGCCTGGGGCGATGCGGTGATCGTGGCGCCCGAAAGCGCCGACAGCAACAAGACCAACCCGATCGGCACCGGCCCGTTCAGTTTCAAGGACCGCGTCGAGGGCGACAGCATCACGCTGGAGAAAAACCAGGCCTATTGGGGCACGCCGGTGAAGCTCGAGGGCGCCACCTTCAAGTTCATCGCCGATCCGACGGCCGCTTTCGCGGCGCTGCAGGCCGGCGACGTCGACAGCTTCCCGAACTTCCCGGCCCCCGAGACTGTGGCACAGTTCCAGAACGATCCGCGCTTCCGCGTGGTGATCGGCTCAACCGAGGGCGAAACCGTCCTCTCGATCAACAACGCCAAGCCGCCGCTGGACAACGTCAAGGTGCGCGAGGCGATCGCCCATGCCATCGATCGCAAGGCGATCATCGACGGCGCCATGTTCGGCTACGGCACGCCGATCGGCACCTTCCTGTCGCCCGCCAATCCCGACTATGTCGACCTGACCGCGCAATCGAACTACGACCCGGAAAAGTCGAAGGCCCTGCTGGCCGAGGCCGGCATCACCGACCTGACGTTGTCGCTGAAGCTGCCGCCGGTCGAGGGTTATGCCCGCCGCGGCGGTGAGATCATCGCCAGCCAGCTGGCGGCGGTCGGCATCAAGACTGAAGTGACCAATCTCGAATGGGCGCAGTGGCTCAGCGAGGTGTTCACCGACAAGAACTACGACCTGACGATCGTCTCGCACACCGAGCCCAACGATATCGGGATTTTCGCCCGCGACGGCTACTACTTCAACTACAACAATGCCGACTTCAAGAAGATCATCGCCGACCTTGCGATCACCTCCGACCCGGCCAAGCGCTCGGAACTGACCAAGGCGGCCGAAAAGAACCTCGCCGATAACTACGCGGCGGGCTTCCTGTTCGAACTGGCCAAGGTCGGGGTGGAGAACGCCAAGCTCAAGGGCATGTGGGAAAACGCGCCGACCCAGGCGACCGACCTCACCGGCGTGTCCTGGGAAGAGTCAGTCACGCGGGGCGGGTGAAAGCCCGCCCCGGTCTATGATTTTGACCCAGCGCACCCTACGCCAAAAGGCCTCCTCACGCGGCGCTGCGCGCCGACCTCTCCTCCAAAGGAGAGGTGACGATGTGGCGCGACCGTGCCCACGCACCACCTCTCCCTTTGGGGGCGAGGTCGGCCGCAGCCCGGGTGAGGGGGCCTTTTCGCCCAGGGGCGCCAGCTGATGCCCTCCTTCATCCTCGGCCGCCTCGTCTCCCTCATCCTCAGCCTGATCGCCGCCTCGATCGTCATCTTCCTCGTCCTCGAAGTCGTTCCTGGCGACCCGGCGCAGTTCATGCTGGGGCTGAACGCCACACCGGAAGCCACGGCGGCCTTGCGCACCGCGCTCGGCCTCGATGGCCCGCTGCTCGAGCGCTATTTCAATTGGGTGCTGGGGCTGCTGCATGGCGATTTCGGCATCAGCTACACCTACAAGGTGCCGGTGGCGAAGCTGATCGGCGACCGTATCTGGATCTCGTTGCCGCTCGCCCTGTTCGCGCTGGCGCTCTCGACGCTGATCGCCTTTCCGGTCGGCATTCTGGCCGCGGTCAAGCGCAACTCCGCGACCGATGTCGGCATCATGGGAGCAACGCAGGTCGGCCTCGCCGTGCCGAATTTCTGGTTCGCCATGCTGCTGGTGCTGCTGTTCTCGATTACCCTCAGGTGGTTCTCGGCCGGCGGCTTTCCGGGCTGGGAGGACCCCTTGCTGGCGCTGAAGGCGCTCACCCTGCCGGCCGTGGCGCTGGCGCTGCCGCAGGCCTCGATCCTGGCGCGCGTCATGCGCTCGTCGCTGCTCGATACGCTGGGAGAGGACTACATCCGCTCGGCCCGGGCCAAGGGGCTGAGCCAGGGGCAGACGCTGTGGCGGCATGCGCTGCGCAACGCCTTGATCCCGGTGCTGACCATTATCGGGCTGCAGTTCTCGTTCCTCCTCGCCGGGGCCATCATCATCGAGAACGTGTTCTTCCTGCCTGGGCTCGGCCGGCTGGTGTTCCAGGGCATCACCGCGCGCGATCTGATCGTGGTGAAATCAGTGGTGATGCTGCTGGTCTTCGCGGTGATCCTCGTCACCTTCCTCGTCGACATTACCTATGCGCTGGTCGATCCGCGGCTCAGGAGGGCGACCCGATGAGCACCATTACCGCGCCCGCGCCACGTGACAGCCTGCTGCGGGCCGCGCTCCGCTCACCCAACTTCCTCATCGGAGCAGCGATCACCCTGGTCTTCGTGCTGGCGGCGCTCATTTCGTTCGTCTGGACGCCGTACGATTACCTGCTGCAGAACATCCCCAACAAGCTGAAGCCGCCCTCGGCCGAGCACTGGCTGGGTACCGACCATTTCGGTCGCGACATCCTTTCGATGATCATGGTCGGGGCCAGGACTTCGATCGCCGTGGCCTTCATCGCGGTGACCGTGGCCATGGTCATCGGCGTGCCGATCGGGCTCTGGGCCGCGGCGCGGCGCGGCACGCTGCTCGACGATGTGCTGATGCGCGCCAACGACCTGGTGTTCGCCTTTCCGGCGCTGCTGATCGCCATCCTGATCACTGCGGTGTTCGGGCCGGGGGCCATCAACGCCATCATCGCGGTCGGGCTCTACAACATGCCGGTATTCGCCCGGCTGGCGCGAGCCGGAGCGCTGAGCCTGTGGCAACGCGAGTTCATCATGGCGGCGCGCGTTTCCGGCAAGGGTGCCGCGCGCATCTCGTTCGAACACATCCTCCCCAACATCCTCAACACCCTGGTGGTGCAGGCGACCATCCAGTTCGCCCTCGGCATCCTCGCCGAAGCGGCGCTGGCTTATGTCGGGCTGGGGGTGCAGCCGCCAACCCCGAGCTGGGGCAAGATGCTGGCCGACAGCCAGACCATGATCAGCCTCGCGCCGCACGTCGCGCTCGTCCCCGGCCTCACCATCGTGCTGATGGTGCTGGGGGTGAACCTGCTTGGTGACGGACTGCGGGACATTTTCGACCCACGCCTGAGGCGGAACCGCTGATGGCGCTGCTCGACGTCAAGGACCTGCAACTGTCGATCGGCAAATTCCCAATTCTCAGGGATATCGATCTCTCGGTCGATGCCGGCCAGATTCTCGGCGTCATCGGCGAAAGCGGCTCGGGCAAATCGATGACCGCGTTGAGCATCATGCAACTGCTGCCGTTCGGCTCGACGACATCGGGTTCGATCAAGCTCGACGGTCGCGAGGTCCTGGGACTGCCGGATGCCGAGATGCGGAAGATCCGCGGCGGCACCGTCGGCATGGTGTTCCAGGAACCGATGACGGCGCTGAACCCGGTCAAAACCATCGGCGACCAGGTGGCCGAGACCGCGATGGTGCATGGCGGGTTGGGGCGCCGCGAGGCACTGGAGGTGGCGCGCCAGACCCTCGAACGGGTCGAGTTGCCCACGGCACGTTTCCCGCTCGATCGCTATCCGCACGAACTGAGCGGTGGCCAGCGGCAGCGCGTGGTGATCGCCATGGCCATCGCCATGCGGCCAAAACTGCTGATCGCCGACGAGCCGACCACCGCCCTCGACGTGACGACGCAGGCCGCGATCCTGAGACTGCTGCAAAGGCTGGTCGATGAAGACGGCATGGGGCTGATGTTCATCACCCATGACCTCGGGGTGATCGCCGGGCTCGCCGACAAAGTGTCGATCCTGCGGCAGGGCGAGGTGGTCGAGGCTGGGCCGACCGTCCAGCTGTTCCGCAACCTCCAGCACCCGTATTCTAGGGCACTGTTCGAGGCTTCCTCGCACGTCCCACCGCGCATCCCGCCGGCGGTGGTCGGCGGCACCCCTGTGCTGGCGGTTGACGACGTGGTGCGCGAGTACCCGCTGCCGCGCCGCGGCCTGTTCGAGAAGCGCCAGGTGTTGCGCGCCGTCGATGGCGTGACGCTCAGGATCGAGAAGGGCGAGAATGTCGGCCTCGTCGGCGAAAGCGGTTGCGGCAAGTCCACGCTGGCCCGCGCCATCATGGCGCTGGAGCCCACTCAGGGCGGCCGCATCGCCATTGCCGGCGAACCGATCGACCCGAAAAAGGGCGCGAGCTTCGCCACCCGCCGGCAGCTGCAGGTGGTGTTCAGGACCCCTATGGCAGTTTCAATCCGCGCCACCGCGTCGACCGGTTGGTGAGCGAACCGTTCCATCTCCTCGGATCGGCAGCGCCATCTGGGGTGGAGCGTGAGAGGCGTGTCGCGCGAGCGCTGGAGGAAGTCGGGCTTTCAGCTGCCGACGGCGAAAAGTATGTGCACGAATTCTCCGGTGGCCAGCGCCAGCGCATCGCCATTGCCCGGGCGTTGATCATCGAACCGAGCCTGATCATCCTCGACGAGGCGGTGTCGGCGCTCGACGTGTCGGTGCGGGCGCAGGTGCTGGACCTCCTGGCCGATCTCTCCGATCGCTTGCAGCTCAGCTACCTGTTCATCTCGCACGATCTCGCGGTCGTCCGCTCCATCACCGACCGGGTGCTGGTGATGCGGGCGGGCAAGATCGTCGAGGAGGGGGCGACCGAAGAGGTGTTCCGGGCGCCCCGGCACCCCTACACCCAGGAATTACTGGCTGCGACCCCGAACCTCGAGGGCGCGCTTGCCAAGCGCGAGGCCGCCACGTGAACTGAGCGTGGGGTCACCCCCACCCTCATTCCCTCCCCACAAGGGGGAGGGAGGCCGGGCTGTGCGAGTTGCTCTGTTCGCGCTAAAGCAGCAGTCGTCTCCCTCCCCCTTGTGGGGAGGGATCAAGGGTGGGGGTGGCCCCACGCACGGAATTGACTGATATGACCGACCTGAACCTGTTCTTCGACCCGACAAAGTGCTTCATCGGTGGCCGCTGGGTGGCGCCGCAGGGCGGCGACTACCTTCCTATCGAGAACCCCTCGACCGGTGAGACAATCGGGCAGATTGCGCGCAGCAAGGCCGCTGACGTCGACGCCGCCGTCGGTGCGGCGCAAACGGCGTTGGCAGGAGAGTGGGGACGCACGCCGGCGGCCGAGCGCGGCCGCATCCTCGCGCGCATCGGGCAGAAGGTGCTGGAGCGGGTCGATGACCTCGCCCGCATCGAGGCGCTCGATGTGGGCAAGCCGCTGAAGCAGGCGAGGGCCGATGCGCTGGCGCTGGCGCGCTATCTCGAGTTCTATGGTGGCGCCTGCGACAAGATCCACGGCGAGACCATCCCGTACCTCGACGGCTACACCGTCTACACGCTGCGCGAACCGCATGGCGTTACCGCCCACATCATTCCGTGGAACTACCCGATGCAGATCATCGGCCGCTCGGTGACCGGCGCGCTGGCCATGGGCAACGCAGCGGTGCTGAAGCCGGCGGAGGAAGCGTGCCTCACGGCGATCGCCTTCGCCAGGATCGCCGAGGAAGCCGGCTTGCCGGCCGGTGCGCTGAACGTGGTGCCGGGGCTGGGCGAGGAAGCCGGTGCGGCGCTGACCGCCCATCCGGGGGTGAACCACATCTCGTTCACCGGCTCGGTCGGCGTCGGCAAGCTGATCCAGCATGCAGCGGCCGAGAACGTCGTACCGGTGACGCTGGAACTGGGTGGCAAGTCGCCGCAACTGGTGTTCGAGGACGCCGATCTCGACCGCGCCCTGCCGTTCCTGATCAATGCCGGCATCCAGAACGCCGGCCAGACCTGTTCGGCCAGCTCGCGCATCCTGGTGCACCGGTCGATCCACGACCAGGTGCTGGAGCGAATGGCTGGGCGTTACCGGTCGCTGAAGGTTGGTCCGGCAATCGCCGATCTCGATCTCGGCCCGCTGGTGTCGGAGCGGCAGAAGGAGATCGTCGGCGGCTTCCTGGCTGATCTCGGTGGTGCAGAAATTGCCGGGCAGGGCGCCATCGTCGGCGATGCACCGCGTGGCGGGCACTATCAGGTCCCCACACTGCTTTCCGGCGTGGCGCCGGATAACCGGCTGGCGCAGGACGAGATCTTCGGGCCGGTGCAGGTGGTGATCCCGTTCGAGGACGAGGCGGAAGCGGTGGCAATCGCCAACGGTACCGATTTTGGCCTCGTAGCCGGAGTCTGGAGCCGCGACGGCGGGCGGCAGATGCGGATGGCCAAAGCGATCAAGACCGGCCAGGTGTTCCTCAACAATTACGGCGCCGGCGGTGGCGTCGAGCTGCCCTTCGGCGGCGTCGGCAAATCCGGCCATGGTCGCGAAAAAGGGTTCGAGGCGCTATACGGCTTCTCGGTGTTGAAGACAGTGGCCGCATGGCACGGGTGATTTCATGAGACTGGACGGCAAGGTCGCCATCGTTACGGGCGGCGCATCGGGGTTTGGCGCGGGCATCGTGCGGAAGTTCGCCGCCGAAGGCGCGCGCGTGCTGATCGCCGACATCAACCTCGAAGGCGCCGAGGCGCTGGCGCGGGAGCTGGGGCAGAAGGCCGGCCATGTCGATGTCAGCAAGGACGCGAGCGTCAATCAGCTGGCGGCGGCAGCGCTGATGGCCTTCGGCAAGGTCGATATCCTCGTCAACAATGCCGGGGTCTCACACCAGCCGGCAGCGCTGGACGAGATTTCCGAGGCCGATTTCGACCGGGTGTTCAACGTCAACATGAAGTCGGTCTACCTGACCGCACGCCACCTCGTGCCGCACTTCAAGGCGCGCCGGACCGGCGTAATCCTCAACGTCGCTTCGACCGCTGCGGTGAGCCCGCGGCCGCGGCTCAGCTGGTATAACGCGTCGAAGGGCTGGATGGTGACGGCGACCAAGTCGATGGCGGTGGAGCTGGCGCCGCTCGGCGTGCGCGTCAATGCCATCAATCCGGTGGCCGGCGAGACGCCGCTGCTCAAGACCTTTATGGGCGAGGACACGCCGGAAATCCGGGCAAAGTTCCTTTCGACCATTCCGCTGGGTCGCTTCTCGACCCCCGAGGACATGGGCAATGCTGCCTGCTTCCTCTGTTCGGACGAAGCCTCGATGATCACCGGTGTGGCGCTCGAGGTCGATGGCGGCCGGGTGATTTAGGTGCGATCTCTCCTCATCTCCCCCCTTGCGGGGGAGAATGGAATTTCTTGGGCTTAGCCCTTCGCTAAGTCCTAGAAATTCCAGAGAGGGGATTTTGGCGGGCATTGTGGCTCCCCACGCCCCCCTCTCTTGCGAAAACTAAGGACTTAGCTGCGCTAAGCCCAAGTTTTCGCTTTCTCCCGCCAAGGGGGAGATGCAGCGTGGGGCACCGGCACGGGCTAACGCAGGAACGCGTTGATCTCCCACGCCACTGCAGCAGGGGCCTCCCAGTGCAGCGAGTGGGCGGCGCCGGCGATCCGCTCGTGGGTGAAGCGCGGCGCCTTGCCGTGCAGCTCTTCGACCGCGCCGGGTGGTGCCAAGAGGTCGAGATCGCCGGAGAGCGCCAGCACCTCGCAAGCGACCGAAGAAAGATCGACGACCATGCCACGATCGATCGCCGCGACCTGGCGGGCAAAATCACCGGGTGACTGGCGGTACGCATAGGCCGTCGAGGCCGCCGCTGCCGCGGCGACGTTCGTCTCGTCGGCGAAGAACGGTGTCGAGAACAGCCACTGGAACAGCAGGCGGAACCAGTCTGCCGCCGGAACCGTGAAGTAGAGCCGCGACAGGTCGCGGAACAGGGTTCGCGATTTGGGGCTCATGGTGCCCGCGCCCATGGTCACCAGATTCACCCGCGCGGGATAAGTTGCCGCCAGCGCCAGCCCAAGGAAGCCGCCGAGCGAGTGGCCGATCACGTCGACCTGCTGGAGCTCCAGGTGATCGAGCAACGCTGCACAATCGCCGACCACCTCCGCCAGTTCGATCGGGCCTTCGACCTTGGTCTGTCCGGAGCCGCGGTTGTCGATCAGGATCAACTGCCGGCCGGGCAGCAATGGCAGCAGTGGTCCCCAGCTGGCGCCGTCGCTCGCCGTGCCGGCAATCAGCAAGAGCGGCGTGCCCTCGCCGAGGATTTCGTAGTGCACCGAGGCGGCGCCGTTCCGGAACTGCGGCATGCAGGTATCTCGATTGTTTTTGCTCACCGCCTGCGTGGACAGGCTCGGCGTGAGGGCTATATTTGACCGGTTGGACAAGTGGTTAGTGCGAGCATGGCACAGGACGCCCTCGGAAATGAAGTGAGCCGCGCCGCCTCGGCGACGCTGCAGGGGATCGACGATTTCGTCAGCGGCTTCCTCGGCTACGAGAAGAAGGCCGCCAACATCATCGCCGCTGCGGATGGCGAGCCGGACGCCGTACTCGCCAATACCTATGCCGGTTTCACCTGGATGTTTCTCGAGGCAGATGGCGCCAAGGCCGCTGCCGGCAAATACCTGGCGCGCGCCGAGGCCGCGGCGGCGGGCGCCAACGAGCGCGAACACATGCTGCTGACGCAGCTCGAACGCTGGATCGCCGGCGACATTCCCGCGGTGCAGGCGATCGGCGACGAGCTCGTGGCGCGCTATCCGCGCGACCTCGCTTCCGTGAAGCTGCACCAGTATTTCAGCTTCAACCGCGGCGATGCGGCGAGCATGCTGCGCATCGCCAGGACAGCCGAAGCGGCCAACGCCGACAACCCGCATATCCACGGCATGCTGGCTTTCGCCTACGAGCAGTTGCACGACCTCGAAACCGCCGAGCGCGAGGCGCGTCTGGCGCTCAAGCTGAAGAGCAAGGAACCGTGGGCCCAGCATGCATTGGCGCATGTGATGCTCGGCACCGGCCGCGTCGAAGAGGGGGTGCGGTTCCTCACCGAGGTGCAACGGACCTGGGTCGACCTCAACTCGTTCATGTACACTCACAACTGGTGGCACAAGGCGCTGTTCCACATCAGCCAGGGTGACCACGCGGCGGTGTTCGACGCCTACGACAACCACGTCTGGGGGATCGAGCCGGACTATTCGCAAGACCAGGTTGGCGCCGTGTCGTTGCTGGCCCGCATGGAGGTCGCCGGCATGGATGTCGGCAACCGCTGGGAGGATGTCGCCAACCATATGAAGGGCAGGGGGCGCGACACTATCCAGCCCTTCCTGACGCTGCAGTATCTCTACGGGCTGGCGCGCGCCGAACGCGTGGAGGCGGACGAGCTGATGCAGGCCGTCGAGCAGAAGGCGGCGACCTCGTCGGCATTCGATCGCGTCGTCTGGCAGGAGGTGGCGCTGCCGGCGGCGCGAGGCGTGTTGGCGCATGCCCGGGGCGACCATGGTGTGGCGGCGAAATGGCTCTCGCTGGCCAATCCACGGATGACCGAGATCGGCGGCAGCCATGCCCAGCGCGACCTGTTCGGGCAGTTGCTGCTCGATGCCCATCTGCAACTCGGCAACTGGGCGATCGCGCGTCAGATGCTGGAGATGCGCCGCATCTGGGACCCGAACGGCGTACCGGTCAACCAGGCCCTGGCGCTGGTGAACGAACGGCTGGGAACGGCCGCCTGGCCGACCCCGCGCTCGGTGCATATCGATTGATCGCTAGCGGGGTTTCGTGCCTGCGCGGGAATGACCGGACGGGTCGGGTTGAGTGAGTGACTCCCTCAGAATCCCGACCAAGGAGCCCGGATGCAACCCGGACCGCGCAACCTGATCACCGACGTCGCCGGCCTGCGCGTCGGCAACTCCGAGGATCACAAGATCAAGACCGGCACCACGGTGCTGGTGGCGGACAAGCCCTTCCGCGCTTCTGTCGACGTGATGGGAGGCTCGCCCGGCTCGCGCGAGACCGAGCTGCTGGCGCCGGACAAGCTGGTCGAGGACGTCGATGCGCTGGTGCTGTCAGGCGGCTCCGCCTTCGGCCTCGATGCTGCGTCGGGCGTAACCGACGGGTTGCGCAAGCTCGGTCGCGGCTTTCGGGTGGAGAAGGCAACCGTGCCGATCGTGCCGGGCGCCATCATCTTCGACCTGCTCAACAATGGCGACAAGGACTGGGACGAGAACCCCTATCGTGCGCTTGGCGTTAAGGCGCTGGCCAACGCCAGCGAAAACTTCGCCTTGGGCACGGCCGGCGCCGGGGTCGGCGCGCTGACCGCCAACCTGAAGGGCGGGCTCGGCTCAGCCTCGCTGGTGATATCAGGCGGCTTCACCGTCGGCGCGCTGGTCGTCGCCAACCCCACCGGCAGCGTCACCATGGGCGACAGCAAGCATTTCTGGGCGGCACCGTTCGAAGCGGATGGTGAGTTTGGCGGCCTTGGCCCGCTCCCCGGCCCGATGCCGTTCGAACAGACCTCGCGCTCGAAGCGCGACTGGGTAACGCCGATCTCCAACACCACCATCGCTATCGTCGCAACTGACGCCGACCTGACCAAGGCGCAGCTCAAGCGTCTGGCGGTGGCGGCCCAGGACGGCATCGCCCGCGGCGCCAGCCCGGCTCACACGCAGGTCGATGGCGACCTGATCTTTTCGGTGTCGACCGGAGCAAAGCCGATCACCACGCCGGTGTTGAACGCCCTGCAAATCGGCCACGCTGCCGCGGTGTGTCTGAGTAGAGCCATGGCACGGGCGATTTATTCCGCGAGCGCAGCGGAAAATGATGTGGTACCCACTTGGCGGGAGCGCTGGGGATAACATTCGGCGCGTGGGGATTGTTGGACATGAAATATTTGTTTGCTGCGCTGATCTTTTCGGCGCTGGTCACACCTGTGTTCGCCGCAGAAACTGCAAAGCAATATTGTGACCGGGTCATTGCCGAAGCCGAGAAGGGGCCCAAGCAGATGATCACGGCGGGAAATCTCTACTGGAGTGGGAGAAGTTGGAACGGCGAGAAGTGCATCCGGGTGGACTACTCCCGCGCGTTCGAGCTCTTCGTCAAGGCGGGTGACCGGGACCGCGCAAATGGCATGCTCAAGTCCCTCGAGCGCAAAGCGAATGAGGGTATGGAGAGTGCCCGGATTGCGCTCCGGAAGTTGGAGGCCCGCGGCTACATCTGGGTGGACGTCGAACAGGTGCAATGACCCACGAGGGTCAGGCTGCCGGGACCGACTGCGCCTTCACGTGGTAGCAGAAGTCGCACATGCCATCGCCGTTCATGCAGGTCTTCGTCCGCTCGAGCTTCAGCCCGAGCTCGTCGGCCATGGCGAAATCGCCGTTGCAGATCAAGAGTTCGCCAAGGTCGCGGGCGCCGATCTGTTCCATGAACTCGGCATAGTCGCAGTGGTTCACCTGGTTGCGCAGCAGCGTGGCGGTCTGCTCCAGCGTTTCGAACTCGTAGCGCACCCCCTCGCCGAAACCGGCGAACTCGGTGGCGAGGGTGGGAATGTCCAGCAGTGAGCCGCGCTGCGCAACGATTGCCCGGTTGGCCTTGTCGAGGGCCGCTCGCACCAACGCGTGCGCGGCCTGTTTGCCGAGCGTTGCCTCCATGGCACGGACGAGTGGAACCTGGGCCCGGACCTCGGTGGTGATGCGCTCGAATGGGGTCATAGGTAACTCTCCGGCTGCGTGCGATGATGGCAGGATCGGCAAGCGTGGGAAACCCACGCGGTGCCGATGCGTTGCCACTTCGTCAAAGATGGAGGATGTCATGAACGCGCAAAGCCGAGCCACCGCCATGATCCCGGCCCACAATGTCGACCGTGCCGTATCCTGGTACCGCGACAAGCTCGGGATCGCCCCTGCCAGACAGGACGAATATGGCGCGAGCTACGAGTTCAACGGGGTACGCGCTTTTCTCTACAAGTCGGATTTCGCCGGCACCGCCGAGCACACCATGCTGTCGTTCGATACGTCCGATCTTGACGCCGACATGCGGCAGATGCGCGGCAAGGGCGTGACGTTTCTCGACTACGACCTGCCCGAGCTGAAGACCGAGAATGGCGTCGCCAGCTTCGGCCCGGTGAAGAACGCCTGGGCCGAAACTCCGAGGGCAACATTCTCGGCTTCGTTCAGGGGATGTAGGCTGAAGCTATTTCGAACAGCGGAACACGGTGCTCGATTTTGCATCGCCCATGGCGATGCGGATGCCTTCGCCCGCCGGCCCGAAGATCGGCGTCAGTTTCAGATCCTGCTTGTTGCAGGTGGCGCTGAAGGTGCCGTCCTTGTTGTCGCTCAAGGCAATGTCGCAACTCTTGCCTGCCGCCGAGAACGTGTTCGCCGAAACCACCGTCAGTGCCGTCTTGTCGGTGCAATCGAGCGCCGCCCAGCTGCCGAGCAACGGACGGGCGCCCGGCGGCAACTTGACCGTAGCTGCTGCGGTGGCAGGCGTCTTGGCGGCCGGGGTCTTGGCGGGCGCTACAGCCGCGGGTGCTTCGGCGGATGGGGCCTTGGGTGTGCTGCTGTCGCAGGCAGCCAGCAGCGGAAGGACGAGAAGGAGAGCGGCAAAAGGCGCATCGGCAAATCCGGTGTCGTTGCTATTGTCATGGCATGGGTGCGCTGTCATTGCGGCGCGATTGCAGCGGAGTCGTCAGTTTGGCCACGGCGCAGATCTTTGTGGATGCCGATGCCTGTCCGGTCAAGGACGAGGTGCTGCGTGTCGCCGCGCGGCACGGCATGGTCACCACCTTCGTCGCCAATTTCGGGCTGCGTCCGTCGCGCGACCCGATGGTGCGCAACGTCATGGTGCCACAGGGCGCCGATGCGGCCGATGACTGGATCGTCGAGCAGGTGGGCGCCAACGATCTGGTGATAACCTCCGATATTCCGCTGGCCGGCCGGGCCCTGAAAAAGGGCGCCGTAGTGCTCGGGCCATCCGGCAAGCCATTCACCGAGCAATCGATTGGCATGGCGCTGGCGATGCGCGAGCTGAACCAGCATTTGCGCGAAACCGGCGAGAGCAAGGGCTACAATGCCGGCTTTACCGCCAAGGATCGCGCTAACTTCCTCCATGCCTTCGATGCCGCGGTGCAGCGGGCAAAGCGGCTGGGTTGAGCGAGGCAGCGCGCGTCGGCGGCTGAGATGGAAGTTTCCCCATCGGCCTTAAGTTTGGGCGGCATGCCCTTGAATTGAGCAGAAAACTGCGCTTCAAACGTGCACCGTTTCCTGCCCGAGTATTCTCACTTGCGCCGCCTTCTCGATTTCATCCACCGGCACGAGCCGCGCGGTCAGACTTTGGCGCACCTGAAGTCCGGCATGGGCGCCGTCATTGCGATGACCCTGGTGGGCGGGCTGGCGGCCTGGACCGGACTGCCGATGCTGTTGGCGCCATTCGGGGCCACTGCAGTGCTGCTGTTCGGCCAGGCCGAGAGCCCGCTGGCGCAGCCGGCCAACATCTTTGGCGGCTACCTGGTCGCTGCAGCGATCAGCGTGGTGGTTTTTGCGGTGGCGCCGTCGGCCTGGTGGGTTGCGACCATCGCAGTCGGGCTGGTGATTGCGGCGATGCTGCTGTTGCGCGTCACGCATCCACCGGCGGGCGCGGTGCCGCTGGTGGCGTTCTCGACCCATATGCCGATGGATACGCTGTTCCTGGTGGTCGTTGCGGGCGCCGCCTGTCTCGTCGGCGTCGCCGTCATCCACCACCAGCTACCGCCGCGGGTGACTTACCCGCGCCGTCCGACGCGCCCGGGCTGAACCGCCGCGACTGCCGGCAGCAAGCCGGTTTCGATGATCATCTCGATCTCGTCGCGCACCTTGTCGAGCACGTCGTTGATCGCCGCGACGGCCGCTACCGGGTCGGCGGCGACGATCGCATCGGCGAGGTCGCGGTGCGGCGGGAACGAGTCGAGGCCGAAATCGTCGCGCCCGAACGGCAACTCGTTGGAGCGCTCCAGCGCCTCGTCGAGCTTGTGCAGGATTTCGCCGAACATCGGATTGCCCGACGCCTCGTAGATGGCGCCGTGGAATGCCGCATCGGCCTTGTGCCAGTTGCGGCGCGCCGCGACTTCCACCAGCAGCACGTCGCAAAGCCGCGAGATCTCTGCCCGTTGTGGCTTGGTGGCGTTGACGGTGGCCTTGCGCACCACCTCGTTCTCGAGGGCCCGGCGGACTTCGACCAGGCGGAGCAGGGCCTCGCCCTCGAAACGGATCATCGTCGGGGCCAGGCCGCGCGACGTCCGCACCTTGGCGGCGAGGTAAGTGCCGTCGCCGCGGCGGCGCCGGATGATGCCGAGCCCCTCCCAGCGGTTCAGCGCTTCGCGGATGGTGGAGCGGCCGACGCCGAGGGTGGTGGCGAGCGAGACCTCAGGCGGCAGGCGATCGCCGACGCTCAGTCCGGCCCGCTCGATCATTTCGGCGAGCGCATCCAGCACGGCAACGCCGCGCGTCCGTGTCTCCAGCGGTTCGAGGTAGCTCAGTACTCCGTCCTCAGCCACGCCTGTTCCTCCCGGCCAACTGGCCGTTGCGGCACAACCATCACAATTCGGCGATCTTGTCAGCCATGCTGACGTGCCCGCTCAGGTTTTCCCAGTTCCAGCATGTCGGTCAGCGCTTCGATGAGAATGTCCATCTGCGCCTTCGAGTTGTAGCCCTGCACCGAAACCCGGACGATATGGTGGTCCTGCCACTTGAACACCGGAATCTCGATCGCGTAGCGCGCCATCAGCTCCTTGGCGAACTCGGCCGGCTCGCCGATCTCGGGAACCGGCATCGCCACCATCTGCGGGGCGCAGAACTCGGGCGTGCTGAGCGGCTCGAGGCCGGTAAGCGCCTGCAGGCGGCGGGCGGTTTCCTGCGCCAGATCGCGGCAATCGGCAGCAACCCTGGTCCAGTCATGCTCCGTGCGGAACTCGATCGCCGCGGGAACGCTGAGCCAGGCCGCCGGGTCGCGGGTACCCTGCATCTCCAGTTCGTCGATGAACGGCGAATTGCCGAAGGCGCCCTTGGCGTCCGGCAGCTTGGAATCGGCGGTCCAGCCATGGCTGATCACCAGCGGGTTGATCATCCCCTGCAACTCCGGCCAGCACATAAAGGAAGGCCGAGCCCTTGGGCGTCATCAGCCACTTGTGGCAATTGCCCGAGTAGAAATCGACGCCCATGGCATCGAGGTTCAGCGGGATGTGGCCGGGCGTATGGGCCCCGTCGATGACGGTCCAGATGCCGCGCTTCTTCGCCTCGGCGATCGGCCAGCTCGATCGGGAACACCAGCGCGGTCGGCGAAGTGATGTGGCTGAGGAACAGCACCTTGGTGCGCTCGGTCATCGCCGCGAGCAGCGTGTCGGTGAACGCGGCTTCCGAGACGAACGGCATCGGCACCTTGACGGTGACGATCCTGGCGCCGGTGCGCCGCGCCACATAGGCCCAGGTCTTTTCGAGAGCCGAGTATTCGTGGTCGGTCGTCAGGATCTCGTCGCCTTCCTTGAGGTCGAGGGATTGGGCGACGATGTTGAGCCCTTCGGTGGCGTTGACCAGCCCGACAATGTTCTCCGACGTCGTACCGAGGAAGGCCGAGAGCGCCACGCGGGGCACCTTGGTGCGCTCGCTGAGGTCGCGACCCAGGAAGGCCACCGGCTGCCGCTCCAGCTCGAGCTGCCAGGCCTGGTAGGTCTCGAACACCGGGCGCGGGCAGGCGCCGAACGAGCCATGGTTCAGGAAAACGACATCGTCCCGGAGGAGGAAGTGTCGCGCGAGATTGGAGGACAAGTCAGCGGCCTTTCAGTGTGGGATCGAGTGCATCGCGCAGCCCGTCGCCGAACAGCGTCGTGGCGAGCACGGTGATGGCGAGGGCAGCCGTGGGGAACACGGCCATGTGCCAGTAAAAGAACATGAAGTTGATGCCGACATTGATCATCTGGCCCCAGCTCGGGGTCGGGGGAGCAACGCCGATGCCGAGGAAGCTGAGGCTGGCTTCGAGCATCATGGCGCCCGGCACCGAGAGGACGAACCCGACGATGATCGGCGACAGCGAGTTGGGGATGACGTGGCGGCGGAGGATGTACCAGGGCGAGGCGCCGAGCGCCTGCGCGGCCCGCACGAACTCCTTCTCGCGGAACGATTTCACCTGGGCGCGGACCAACAGGCACACGCCGAACCAGCCGAACAGCGACGCCACGATGATAATGGTGACGAAGCCACCGCCGGCCAGGGCGCCCAGCAGCATCGCCGCCAGCAGCGGCGGCACTACCGAAAAGATTTCGATGATACGCATGATGAACCAGTCGACCCGGCCGCCGAAATAGCCGGCAATGGCGCCCACCGGGATGCCGATCAACAGGCTGCAGGTGGCGGCGGCAAAACCGATCAGCAGCGACACCCGGGCGCCGTAGACGATGCGGGTGAAGAAGTCGCGGCCAAGGTCGTCGACGCCGAACCAGAACTCGGCCGAGGGGAAGGCGAGCGACTGGGTCAGGTAGAGCTGGGCGTCCGGTGCGCTCTTGGTGAACAGCGGCGCAAAGATCGCGGCGAGGATGATGACGGCCAGGACGACGCCGCCGGTCACCGCCGCCTTGTTGGCGGCGAAGCGCCGCCAGGCGAAATAGGCCGGGCTGTGCTGGGTATGCGCGGGCGGTACGGCGAGCGCGCCGGTTTCGATGTCGGTGGTCATTTCGCGTCGTCCCCCAGACGGATGCGCGGATTGAGCCACGCGTAGGCGATATCGGAAATCAGGTAGGCGAAGCAGATGCCGATGGTGAACATCAGCACCAGCGCCATTTCGAGCGGGTAGTCGCGGTTTTCGATCGAGGAGACGAAGTAGCTGCCCAGCCCCGGGATGCGGAACATCGCCTCGACGAAGATCGAGCCGGTGGCCGTACCCATGAACATCGGCAGAAACACCGTGACCATCGGGATAGCCGAGTTGCGCAACACGTGCTGGAAGATGATCCGCCGCTCGCTCAGCCCCTTGGCGCGCAATGCCGTGACGAACGGCCGGTTGAGCGTGTCGAGCATGGCGGAACGCGTATAGCGGGCATAGGTAGCGAGGGGGATCGCCGCATAGGCAGCGATCGGCAGGATCCACCGTTCGGGCTTGCCCCAGCCGCTGGCCGGCAGCCAGTTGAGCCAGACCGCAAAGATCAGGATCAGCAGCATCGAGATGACGAATACCGGGATGGTGAGGCCGAGCACCGACAGCGTCGAGGCGAGGTAATCGATCCAGCTGTTGCGCTTCAGCGCCGCCGCCATGCCGATCAGGATGCCGAGCGCCGCGCCGATGATGACGCCCGAACCGCCGAGGATCAGGCTGGGCACCCAGGCCTGCCGCAACAGGCTGATCACCGTCTCGCCCGGCGATTGGTAGGGTACGCCCCAGTTCCCCTGCAGCACCCCGGCCATGTAGTTGGTGTACTGGACCCAAAGCGGCTGATCGAGGCCCAGCCTGGCATTGAGCGCGGCCTTCACCGCTGCGGACAGCGGCATGTCCTTTTCGGTGAACGGACCGCCCGGCACCGCGTGCATCATCAGGAAGATGACCAGCGAAACGATGAAGAAGGTGACGGCGACCGAGAGCAGGCGCTTGATGAGATAGACGATCATGCCCGGACCTCCATCAGTTGGTGACGATGGCTTCGACCAGGTGACCGGGGGCCACGCTGACGAGCTGCGGAATGTCGCCGGCCGACGCTTCAGCCGCGAGGCTGGAGCGCGACAGGCGCGGGGTGCCGGCGGCGATGTCGTCGGCGGTGATGAAGGTGCGCTCGCGGCGCTCCCGAGGGTTGGTGACCGGGATCGCATCGAGCAGCGAGCGCGTATAGGGATGCCGCGGGTTGGCGAAGATGTTGGCCGTCGGCGCCTGCTCGACGACGCGGCCCTTGTACATCACCACCACGCTGTCGGTCAGCGAGCGCACGACGCTGAGGTCATGGCTGATGAACAGCATGGAGAGGCCCATCTGCTTTTGCAGGTTCTTCAAGAGCCCGATGATCTGCGACTTCACCGTGACGTCGAGCGCCGAGGTCGGCTCGTCCGCCACCAGCACCGAGGGCCCGAGGATCAGCGCCCGGGCGATGGCCACGCGCTGCCGCTGGCCGCCCGACAGTTCGTGCGGGTAGCGGTTGCCAAAACTGCGATCCATGCCGACACGTTCGAGCCAGCTCAGCGCTTCCTCGGTCTGCTCGCGCGAGGTCTTGACCCCATGGATATGCAGCGGTTCGGCGATGATCTGGCTCAGCGTCATCATTGGGTCGAGCGCCGAATAGCTGTCCTGGAACACCACCTGCATGCGGCGGCGGAACGCCTTGAGCCCGCCGACGTCGAGTTTCGAGATATCGGTGCCATCGACCAGGATCTGCCCGGCGGTCGGCTCGAGCAGGCGCATCGCCATCATGCCGGTGGTCGATTTGCCCGACCCGAACTCGCCGACGAGGCCGACGATCTTGTTGCGCGGCAAGACCAGGTTGACGCTGCGCACGGCGGGGAAGTCGACATAGGTCGAAAAGATCCGGCCGCGACGGCGCAGCGCGTAGACCTTGGAGAGGTTCCGCAACTCGAGGGCAGGGGCGATTGGCTCGCCGGTGCCCGGCTCGGCCCGCCGGGACTCGCCGGCGCGCAGGCTCGCCAGCAGTGACTGGGTATAGCTGTGCTTGGGAGTGTCGAAGATCTGGTCGACCGGACCTTCTTCCATCACCCGGCCACCATACATGACGACGACGCGATCGACGGTCTCGGCAACGACGCCGAGGTCGTGGGTGATCATGATCAGCGCCATGCCCATCTCGGCCTGCAGGCCCTTGATGAGCTGCAGGATCTGCGCCTGGATGGTGACATCGAGCGCCGTGGTCGGCTCATCGGCGATCAGCACCTTGGGTTGGCAGCTCAGCGCCATGGCAATCATCGCGCGCTGCAGCATGCCGCCGGACAATTGGTGCGGGTAATAGTTCAGCACATCCTTGGCGTTCTTGATCTCGACCTTGAGCAGCAGCTGCTCGGCCTCATCAAGCGCTGTCGCCTTGGACACGTCACGATGTGTGCGGATGGTCTCGACCATCTGGTGGCCGATGGTGAACACCGGATCGAACGCCGTGGCCGGATCCTGGAAGATCAGCGCCGCGACCTTGCCGCGCAGCGCCGCCATCTGCCGCGGCTTGGCCTTCAGAACGTCGATGCCATCGAGCTCGAGCCGGTCGGCGGTGATGGTCGCCGTGCCGGGCAACAGCCGCATCAGCGCCAGGCAGGACACGGACTTGCCCGAACCCGACTCCCCGACAATGCCCAGGCTTTCGCCTTCCGCAAGCTGGATGTCGACGCCACGTACCGCGTCGATCTGGCCGCCATGCTGACGGAAGCTGACCTTCAGGCCTTTGATATTAACGAAAGTCATGCGCTGTTCCGTACTGGGCGCCCCGGCCGGAGCCGGGAGCACTGTTAGAGCGATCAGTTCTTGGTCAGGTGGGTGTAAACGTAGCCCGACCAGTTGGGGTAGAAGCCCTGCTTGTTGGGTGTCATGGCATCGCCGCCGAGCTTGTCGGAGACGACGTTCATGGTCACCGGATGGGTCAGCGGCACGATCAGCCCCTGGTCGATCATCACCTGCTCGGCCTGCTCGTAGAGCTTCACGCGCTCGTCCCAGGTCGCGGCGGAGTCGGCCTGCTTGACCAGCTCGTCATAGGCCGCGACGCGGTAGTTGTGCCGGCCGCCATTGTAGAACAGGCCGTAGAAGTTCGACGGGTCGAGGTAGTCGTATTCGTAAGGCGCGAGGTAGATGTTGTTCTTGCGCGCCAGCATGCCCTCCATCCAGTCCTTGCCCGGCATCACCTTGATGTTCATGGTGATCCCGAGGATCTGCTTGAACTGCGACTGCAGGTACTGTGCCATCGGCGGCAGGATGGCGCCGTTATAGCCACCTTCCTCGCGGAACCAGATCTCGATCTCCGGGAAGCCTTTGCCATCGGGGTAGCCGGCCTTGGCCAGCAGTCCCTTGGCCTTCTCAGGGTCGAACACGGCCTGCTTCGCGATATTCTCGCTATATCCGGGAAAGCCCGTCGGCAGGATCGAGCGGGCCGGAATGGCAATGTCCTTGAGGACGGTCGAAGTCAGCTCGTCGCGGTTGATGGCGTAGTAGAACGCCCGGCGGACGTCGACATTGTCGAACGGCGCCTTCTCGAGATCGAAGGCGATGTACTGGGTGGCGAACACCGGGTTGGTGTAGATCTGGTCGGCATAGCGACCGCGCATCATGGCGACCTGCCCGGTATTGAGCGAGGTCATGTCGACATCGCCGGCGAGGAAAGCGGGCACGCCGACTTCCGGCAGGCCGAGCGAAGAGTCGAGCACGACTTCATCGATCTGCGGCACCCACGGCCCCTTGTAATCCGGGTTCTTGACCAGGGTGACGTTGTTGTTCGACTTCACCCATTCCTTGACCAGCCAGGGGCCCGACGAAACGATGGTCTCGACCTTGGTCGACCATTCCTCGCCATACTTGTCGAACTGGTGCTTGGGCACCGGGTACCAGAGCGAGACGACGCTCGGCAGGTAGGGTTTCGGCGCCGTGGTGGTGACTTCGAGCGTCTTGTCGTCGACGGCCTTGAGACCGAGCGTCGAAACGTCGGCCTTGCCGGCCGTCACGTCGTCCCAGTTCTTGATGCCGCCGGCAAAGCTCCAGTACCAGGCAAAATCGTAGCCGGTGGTCGCGGCGTGCTGCAGCGCGAAGACGAAATCCTCGGCGGTCAGCGGTTCACCGTCGCTCCAGTCGAGCTCGGGGCGGATCTTGAAGGTCCAGGTCAGGCCATCGGCCGACTGCGACCAGCTCTCCGCCGCGATCGGTGTGAGGTTGAAGTCCTTGTCGAAGGCGGTCAGGCCGATCTGGATCATGTCCGAGCCGGCGGCACGGGCATAGACGGTTTTCATATAATCCATGTAGGTGGCCGTCGTGGATTGTCCGGGGACGGTCACGGTCTGGCCCAGCGCCGGCACGACCAGGCTGGCCGCCAGCGCTATCGATCCTGCCAATCTCAGCAGCAAATTCAATTCACTCTCCTCAAATATGGTGCACATGATCCGCAAGGGCAGGGCGTGCACACCCGTCTAAGGCGGCCCTCCGAATGCTTGCTGCGACGTCCTGCTGCGCTCCCGTTCGGGATGTCACAGGTTCTCTCGCGTCGCAGGCAGGGGTTCCCGGCCGAAGCCGGGGAACGAGGTGCTGCTACTGCTTCACAGTGATGTGCGAGTAGAGGAAGTTGCCGATACGACCGAGCGGGGTGAAGCCGCGCGAGTTCGGCGTGACGCCGGGACCGGTGATGTTGTCGCTGACGGCGGCCGTGATGACCGGGTGCACCAGCGGCACGATAAGGCCCTGGTCGATCATCACCTGCTCGGCCTGCTCGTAGAGCTTTACGCGCTCTTCCCAGACCGGGTTCTTGTCGGCCTCGGCGACGAGCTTGTCGTACTCCGCCACACGGTAGTTGTGACGGCCACCATTGTAGAACAGGCCGTAGAAGTTCGACGGATCGAGGTAGTCGTACTCGTAGGGCGCCAGGTAGATGTTGTTCTTGCGGGCGAGCATGCCCTCCATCCAGTCCTTGCCCGGCATCACCTTGATATTCATGGTGATTCCGAGAATGTCCTTGAACTGGGCCTGCAGGTACTGGGCCATGGCCGGCAGGATCGCGCCGTTATAGCCGCCTTCTTCACGGAACCAGACTTCGACGGTCGGGAAGCCTTCGCCGTTGGGGTAGCCGGCCTTGGCGAGCAGTTCCTTGGCCTTCGCCGGGTCGAACACGGCCTGCGCCGCGATCTTGTCGCTGTAGCCAGGGTAGCCGGGCGCGGATCGAGCGCGCCGGGATGGCGATGTCCTTGAGCACGGTGGCGGTCAGCTCGTCGCGGTTGACGGCGTAGTAGAGCGCCCTGCGAACGTCGGCATTGTCGAACGGCGCCTTCTCGAGATCGAAGGCGAGGTAGGACGTGGCAAACACCGCTTCGGTGCGGATCGAGTCCGGGAAGCGCTGCTTCACCACCGGGATTTGGCCGGCATTGAGCGTGGTATAGGCGAGGTCGCCGGCGAGGAAGGCGGGCATGCCCACTTCCGGCAGGCCCACCGACGGATCGACGGTCAGCTCATCGACCTGTGCCGCCCACGGGCCGTTATAGTCGGGGTTCTTGGTCAGGACGACCGAGTTGTTCGACTTCTCCCAGCTCTTGAGCAGGAACGGGCCCGACGAGAGGACGTTCTCGACGTTGCTCGCCCAGTCATCGCCGAACTTGTCGAACTGGTGCTTGGGTACCGGGTACCAGAGCGACACCACGCCCGGCAGATAGGGCTTGGGCGCCGCGGTGGTGACTTCGATGGTCTTGTCGTCGACGGCCTTGAGGCCGAGGGTCGACACGTCCGCCTTGCCGGCCGACACATCGTCCCAGTTCTTGATCCCGGAGGCAAAGCTCCAGTACCAGGCGAAGTCATAGCCGGTGGTGGCGGCACGCTGCAGCGCGAAGATGTAGTCGCTCGCCTTGACCGGCTCGCCATCGCTCCACTTCATGCCGTCGCGCAGGTGGAAGGTCCAGGTCAGGCCATCGGCCGACTGCTCCCAACTGGTCGCGGCCAGCGGAGTCAGCTGGTATTCGTTGTCAAAGCTGGTCAGCGGCTCCTGCAGCAGCTCGGCGCCGGAAGCGCGCGCGTAGACCGTCTTCATGTAGTCCATATACGTACCGGTGGTGGATCCACCCGGTACGGTGAGTTTTGTCTGCGCCAACGCTGGCACGGCGGTCAATCCCGCCGCCAGCGCGACCGCGCCGACAAATTTCAGCAACGCGTTCATAGAGCTCCCTCCTTGTTGCAGAGCTTACTGCTTGACGTCCCCTGTGCCCCGGCCGAACCTCGGCGTGCCGCGATCCGAACGGGCCTCGCATGAGCGGTTTCCGGGCATAGACGCCCCACCCGGAACCGGTTCATCGGCTGACTGCAATTCCCCTCGCAATCGGCCTTATGACATATGTCTGACAACTCCGGATTGGCTTGGCAAGCCGTTTGTGGCCGGCAAATGACAAGGTTGGCAGAGTTTTGCCGTGATGCCGTTCAGCCGGGCGAACACGCTCATCGCCGCCCTCCGAACAGGCTCTGCGCGGCATTGGCAATGGCCGCCGCGTCGATGCCGAAATGCCGGTAGAGGTCGGTCACCGTGCCGGTCTGACCGAAGTGCTCGACCCCCAGCGTGATGGCACGATGCCCGCGTACGCTGCCCAGCCAGCCGAGCGTCGCCGGGTGCCCGTCGATGGCGGTGACCAGCGCCGCGCTATCCGGGGCATCGGCCAGGAGCGTCTCGATATGGCAGGTGGCGTCCCGATCGCCATGCAGCCGGGCGCGCTGCGCGCCGTGCCAGCCGGCATTGAGCCGATCGGCCGAGGTGACGGCCAGCACCGCGACGTTGCGCCGTTCGCCGCCGATCATCCCGGCCGCAGTGATCGCCTCGCTGGCGAGCACCCCCTGATAGGCGATGATCGCCTCACAGTTCGGCGTCGGCTGCACCAGCCAGTAGGCGCCGCGGATAATGTCGCTGGCGAGCCTTGGCGTCACCGCGCGGGGCGGCTGCTCGATCGAGCAGGTCGAGAGGCGCAGGTAGACCGAGCCGCCCGACACATCGCGCGGCCAGTCGGCGAGATCGGCGCGGTCGCTGCCGTCGCGCTGCATATAGTCGAAGGCCCAGTCGATGATCACCGACAGTTCATCGGCGAAAGCCGGCTCGAACGAGGCGAGCCCATCCTGCGCCATGCCGATCAGGGGCGTGCCGACCGATTGGTGCGCGCCACCTTCACCGGCCAGCGATACGCCGGAGGGCGTCGCCACAAGCAGGAACCGTGCATCCTGGTAGCAGGCATAGTTCAAGGCATCGAGGCCGCGCGAAATGAACGGATCGTAGAGCGTGCCGATCGGCAGCAGCCGCTCGCCGAACAGCGAGTGGCTGAGCCCGGCCGCGCCGAGCAGCAGGAACAGGTTCATCTCGGCAATGCCCAGCTCGATATGCTGGCCATCGGGGGTGAACTGCCATTTCTGCGCGCTGGGGATGCGCTCCTTCTGGAAGATGTCGGCCATCTCGCGGTTGGCGAACAGGTGCCGCCGGTTCACCCAGGTGCCGAGATTGGTCGAGACGGTGACGTCTGGCGAGGTGGTGACCATACGGCGCGCCAGCTCGCTGTCGGTCTTGGCGATGGCATCGAGGATCTTGCCGAACGCCGTCTGGGTGGACGTGGCGCCGGGGCCGACGAACTGCGGCCCCAGCGCCGGGACGGCCGGGGAGGACAGCCGTCGCGACTGAGCGGTGTTGAACGGCACGGCATCGAGGAAGGCCGTGAGCTCGCGCTCGCCAGGTTTCAGGCCCTCGAAGCGCTCCCACTCATGGCCCTCGCGCACCCGCATCGCCGCCCTGAGGCTGTCGATCTGCGCACCGGTCATCTGTCCGGCGTGGTTGTCCTTATGCCCGGCCAGCGGCGTACCCCAGCCCTTGACCGTGTAGGCGATGAACACCGTAGGCTTGTCGGTGGTCTGGCCCTCGAACTGCTGCAAGAGGCTCTCGATGCAGTGGCCACCGAGATTGGCCATCAGTTCCGCCAGTTCGGCGTCCGTTCGCCGCTCGAGCAAAGCCGAGACGTCGCCCTGGTCGCCGATCTCATCGGTCAGCCGTTCGCGCCAGGCGGCGCCGCCACGGAACATCAAGGCCGAGTAGAGCGCATTGGGGCAGGCATCTATCCACTGGCGCAGCCGCTCGCCGCCGGGCTCGGCGAAGGCGCGACGCTGCTTCACGCCGTATTTGAGCGTCACGACGTTCCACTCGAAGGCGCGGAAGATCGCCTCGATCCGGTCGTACAGCCCCTCGCGCACCACGCCGTCGAGGCTCTGCCGATTGTAGTCGATGATCCACCAGGTGTTGCGGAGGCCGTGCTTCCAGCCTTCCAGCAGGCACTCGTAGACATTGCCCTCGTCGAGCTCGGCATCGCCGACCAGCGCGATCATCCGCCCCTCGGCGCGCTTGTTAGCCCAGGGCTTGGCCCGCACATAATCCTGGATCATCGAGGCGAAGGCGGTGAAGGCGACGCCCAGGCCGACCGAGCCGGTGGAGATATCGACGTCGTCCGTGTCCTTGGTGCGCGACGGGTAGGATTGCGCCCCGCCATAGCCGCGGAACGCCTTGAGCCTGTCGAGGCTCTGCTTGCCGAACAGGTACTGAATGGCATGGAACACCGGCGCGGCGTGCGGTTTCACCGCGACGCGATCCTCGGGCTTCAGGATGCCGAAATACAGCGCCGACAGGATCGCCGTCATCGAGGCGGAGGAAGCCTGGTGGCCGCCGACCTTTACCCCGTCCGGGTTGGGGCGAAGATGGTTGGCGTGATGGATCATCCAATTGGATAACCACAAGGCCTTACCAGCCAGCGCCTCAATCAGGGCGATACGCTCCGTCGACATGTCCCCTCCCAAATGTCTGACATTAACGGTGCACTAGCCCAATGGGTGTTTCCTGCCTATTGTGACTGCTCTGTTATCCCCTTGCGCAGGATTTGCCACGAAATGCCGCCCAGGACGGTGAATTCTGCCAAAATTGAACTTACCGGAATCGACCGCCGTATTCTCCGGGCTTTGCAGGAGGATGGTCGCATGACCATCCAGGCCATCGCCGACCGGGTCGGGCTCTCGGCCTCGCCATGCCTGCGCCGCATCCGCCAGATGGAGGAGGCGGGGATCATTGCCGCCTACAGCGCCGTGGTCGACCAGAAGGCGGTCGGCCTGCCGGTCTCGGTATTCATCTCGATCAAGCTGGAGCGGCAGCGGGCCGAACAGCTCGACCGCTTCGGCGACGCCATCGCCGGCTGGCCCGAGGTGATGGAATGTTACCTGATGACCGGCCAGTTCGATTTCCTGCTGCGCGTCGTCTGCGCCGATCTCGCCGCCTATGAGGCGTTCCTGCGCGAGAAGCTGACCCAGGTGGCGGGCGTGAGCTGGATCAAATCGAGCTTCTGGCTCGGCCAGGTGAAATACTCCCGCGTGCTGCCCATCTGACGCAGTTACGGCAGCGCCGAACCTCGCTAAAAGCGGACCCGACAGTTTTCTTCGGGTAAGTCATGCAGGCCGACAGCATCGTTCTTGGCGCGGGTATGGTGGGCGTCAGCGTCGCGGTGCACCTGCAGATGCGGGGCAGGGCCACCGTGCTGGTCGATCGGCGCGGCGCCGGCGAGGAAACCTCCTACGGCAATGCCGGCCTGATCCAGCGCGAAGGGGTGATGCCGCACGCCTTCCCGCAGGATCTGGGCGAGCTGTTCCGCTACGGCCTGAACAACCGCACCGACATGCACTACCACCTCGACGCGCTGCCGCGCCTCGCGCCGTTCCTCGCGCGCTACTGGTGGAACTCGCGGCCCGATGCCTACCGCCGCATCGTCGAAACCTATGCGCCGCTGATCGCCCAATCGATCAGCGAGCATGCGCCGCTGATCGAGCGGGCAGGGGCCGCGGACCTGATAGAGAAGAAGGGCTGGTACCTGCTCTATCGCGACAAGGCCAAGCAGGATGAAGGTTATCTCAAGGCCGAAACCCTGCGCCGCGACTTCGGCATCGGCAGCGCCGAACTCAGCAGCGACGAGATGCGCCGGCGCGAACCCGGCCTCGGCATTCCGCTCGAGGGCGCGCTGCACTGGACCGACCCGTGGAGCATCCGCGATCCGCAGGGCCTGGTGGTGAAGTATCGCCAGTTGTTCGAGCAACTGGGCGGCGTGGTGGTCAACGGCGACGCGCTGAACCTGCAGCAGGGCGCGACCGGCTGGCGCCTGCCGGTCGCCGACGGGGTGCTCGAAGCGCGCGACGCGGTGATCGCCCTCGGGCCATGGGCCGGCGACCTCACCAGCCGGCTCGGCTATAGCCTGCCGCTGGGGGTGAAGCGCGGCTACCACATGCACTATGGCCAGCCGACGGCGCAGCCGCTGGGCAACTGGATCCTCGATACCAGCTATGGCTACCTGCTGACCCCGATGGTCCGCGGCATCCGTTTGACCAGCGGCGCCGAGTTCGCGCTGCGCGATGCACCTTCGACACCGGTACAGGTCGATCGCGATGAACCCTTTGCGCGAGAACTGTTGCCCGGCCTGGGGCAGCGGCTCGAAGCCCAGCCCTGGCGCGGCGCCCGTCCGGCAACGCCCGACATGATGCCGATCATCGGCCCGGCCCCCAGCCACAAAGACCTGTGGTTCGCCTTCGGCCACGCCCATCACGGCATCACGCTGGGCCCGGTCACCGGCCGGCTGATCGCCGAGATGATCACCGGCGAAGCGCCGTTCGTCGATCCCTCGGCGTTCTCGGCGACGCGGTTTCTCTAGGCGCCAGGCCGGTGGGAGCCGACCCCCACCCTTGATCCCTCCCCGCAAGGGGGAGGGAGACGTTAGAGCCGCGATGTCAGTGTGAGGGTCTCCCGCCCCCTTGCGGGGAGGGGACAGGGGTGGGGGTCGGCAAGCACTGCCGCTTCGGCCTAACTCGAGAACCCCCCCTGCCACATTTTGCCGCTGCCCAGCCCTTGAACTCCGCCAACCGCTCGCTACGTTCTGCGAGCGGTGCCGGGCCCCTCTGACGGCAGCATTTCTACGCTCCGTGATGTCGGAACTGCTCCAACGTTCACATGGAGAGGTCCGGCATGGATATGCTGCTCAGCGCCCTTATGGGCGATTTCCTTGGTACTCCCGTCTATTTCTGGGTGGCGTTCCTCGCCATCGTTGTCGGCCTCTTGGTCTTCGACCTGGGCATTCTCAACCGTAACGCGCACGAAATTTCCGCCCGGGAGAGCCTGACGCTCTATGCCGGCTATGTCTTCGTCGCCATCCTGTTCGGCGTCTGGGTGTGGTTCAGCCGCGGCGCCGAAGCCGGGCTCGAGTTCTACACCGGCTACCTGATCGAGCAGAGCCTCGCGATGGACAATATGTTCGTCATCGCGACCATCTTCGGCTTCCTCGCCATCCCCAGGCTCTATCAGCATCGCGTGCTGTTCTGGGGCATTCTCGGGGTGATCGTGTTCCGGGCGCTCTTGATCGGCCTCGGCGCGGCACTGGTCCATTCGTTCAGCTGGGTGCTGGTGCTGTTCGGCGCCTTCCTGATCTTCACCGGCGTGCGGCTCTTCTCGCACCAGGACAAGGAACCGGATATCGAGGCCAACCCGATCCTCAAATTCCTGCGCAAACACTTCCGGATCTCGCAGAACCTCGACGGCAAGAAGTTCCTGACCAAGCTGACCGATACCAAGACCGGCAAGCTCGTCACCTTCCTCACCCCGCTCGGCGTAGCGCTGATCATGGTCGAGACCGTCGATCTGATCTTCGCAGTCGACTCGGTTCCCGCGGTGTTCGCCGTCACCCAGGACACCTTCATCGTCTACACCTCCAACATCTTCGCCATCCTCGGCCTCCGCGCCCTCTACTTCGCGCTCGCCGCGGCGATGAACCGCTTCCGCTACCTGCAGGTCTCGCTGGCCATCGTCCTGGTGCTGATCGGCGCCAAGGTGGCGCTGGTGCCGTTCGGGGTGAAGATCGACACCTTGCTGTCGCTCGCCGTAACCCTGGGTGTCCTCGCCGGCGGCGTGCTCTACTCGCTGTGGAAGACCCGCGACGAGAAGAACGTTTCGGCCGAGGCTCAACCGGAGCAGGGGCGGCTGGAACCGTAAGCCCCTCTCCCTGAGGGGAGAGGGTAGTGCAGCTAGGACCGAAGGTCCGTAGCGGAACTAGGGGGAGGGGTTCAGCTTCTCAGCGAGCGGTCGTTGCGCCGCCTCACCCCTCATCCGGCGCTCCGCGCCACCTTCTCCCCTGAGGGGAGAAGGCAATGGGCACCAGCCAGCCACGTCGCCCTAAGGCCGAACCGTCACCACATCCAGCGTCCCGGCGGGGAGCGGCTTCAGCAGCTCCTCCTCGGGCTTGGTCAAGAACAGCCAATGCGCCCAATCCTCGGGCAGGATCACGCAGACCTGCCGATCGTGGATGGGCGCGATATCCGGCCCCGGCTCGGTAGTGAGCATGGTGAAGCTCAGCGCCCCATCGGCGTCCTCGCTCCACAACCCGGCGATCGCCATGATCGGCGAGCCCTTCAGGCTGAAGCGGTGCTTGCTCTTGGGCGACTTGCTGCCGGTGAACTCGAAAAAACCCGAGAGGATGACGAGGCAGCGCTTCGATTTGTCGAAGTGCCGCCCGTCGGATTTGAAGTTGAACACCGGAGGTGCCTTGGGCCGCGGCGGCGGCCAGCCGAACCGCATCGACACCACCTCGACGCCGTTGCCGGCCGCCCGCAGCACCGGCCATATCGCCGATGCGGATGTCGTCGGCCTGCGGCAGCTCGGCCGGCGCCCCGCTGCTGTCGAGCTCGAGCGCCTTGATCGCCGCTTGGTACTGCTGGTGGGTGACGTGCTGTTCGTAGTCGTTACACATCGCCCACCTGCTCCAATCAGCGCCAGCCGAGCGCCGGCGCCACGTGCTTCAGTACCGCCTCGATGATATGCGCATTGTAGGCGACGCCGAGCTGGTTGGGCACCGTCAGGAGCAGCGTATCGGCCGCCTTGATCGCCTCGTCCTCGCTGAGCTCCTTCACCAGTTGCTCTGGCTCTGCCGCATAGCTCCGCCCGAACACGGCCTGCTTGCCCGGCTCGATATAGCCGAAGTGATCCTGGCTGCGGCCTTCGCCACCGAAATAGGCGCGGTCCATATCGGTGACCAATGGGAAGATGCTGCGGCTCACCGAGACGCGCGGCGTCCGTGTGTGCCCGGCTTCTATCCAGGCGGCGCGGAAGGCGGCGATCTGCTCGGCCTGCTGGATGTGGAAGGGTTTTTCGGATTCGGCCATCACCAGGGTCGAACTCTGGAGGTTCATCCCCATCTTGCCGGTCCACTGCGCCGTCGGCGTGGTCGCGGCGCCCCACCAGATACGATCGCGAAGACCCGGCGAATGCGGCTCGAGCCGCAGCAACCCCGGCGGGTTGGGGAACATCGGCCGCGGGTTGGGCTGCGCAAAGCCTTCGCCGGCGAGCAGATCGAGGAACACCTCGGCATGGCCGCGCGCCATGTCGGCATCGGTCGAGCCCTCGGCCGGCACGTAGCCGAAATGCCGATAACCATCGATCACCTGCTCGGGCGAGCCGCGGCTGATGCCGAGCTGCAGCCGGCCACCGGCGATCAGGTCGGCAGCGCCGGCATCCTCGGCCATGTAGAGCGGGTTCTCGTAGCGCATGTCGATGACGGCGGTGCCGAGCTCGATCCGCTTGGTCCTCGCGCCCGCGGCGGCGAGCAGCGGAAAGGGCGAGGCGAGCTGGCGGGCGAAATGATGGACGCGGAAATAGGCGCCGTCAGCGCCCAGTTCCTCGGCCGCCACCGCCAGGTCAATCGACTGCAGCAACGCATCGCCGGCCGAGCGGGTCTGCGATTGCGAGGAGGGCGTCCAGTGCCCGAACGAGAGGAAACCGATCTTCTTCATGGTCTTTGGTCTCACAGTTTCCGTGCCCCTAAATGTCACGGCAGAGGGGAAGGGGGCAATGTCGGTGACGTGTGTCACGTGCCGGTCATCCGCCGCAGCTAGGAGGCCCGCCATCAACCATGGGGCCATTGCCGTGACACTGAAATTCATCGTGATGAGCGACCTGCACCTGGTGGCGGAGGGCGAGCTGTCGATGACGCTCGATACCGCCGCCCGGCTGGAGCTCGCCGTCGAAACCATCAATACCCGCTACGCCGATGCCGATTTCTGCATCCTCGCCGGCGACCTCGCGGACCTCGGTCAGGCCGCCGCCTATCGCCGGTTGCAGACGATCATCAGTAAGCTCACCATTCCCGTGCACATCACGCTGGGCAACCACGATGATCGCCCGACTTTCCTCGCCGTGTTCGGCCAGGAGTTCGCCGGCGAGACCGGCCATCTCGACAAGGTGCTCGATGTGAAGGGGTACCGCACCATCCTGCTCAATTCGTCCGAGCCGGGCCGCGTCGACGGCGTGCTCGAGGCGCACCAGATCGACTGGCTCAAGGCCCGCCTCGCCGAGGCTGCCGATAAGCCGGTGATCGTTATCCTCCATCACAACGCCAATGCGCTGCACATCGCATCCGATACCATCCGCATCCTCGAGGATGCACCGTTCCTCGAGGCGCTCGCGACCCACAACGATATCCGCCAGGTGATTGCCGGCCACGTGCACGTTACCTCGACCGCCACCTATCGCGGCATCCCGTTCACCACACTGGCCGGCGGCCATTATTCGGTGAGCTTCAACGTCGATCAGCCCAGTAAGCCGATCCGCCGCCTCACCGGCCCCGGCCAGATGGCCGTAGTGATTGGCACCGAAGACCGCACCACCGTGCTGTTCGAGGATTTCGTCGACGGCAACGAAGAGATCGTGCTGGCCGCGGCCGCCGAGTAGGCCGGGCAGGGGGGAGGTGCGCGTTACTGGACGCGCACTTCCTTCACCAGCCCCAGCTTTTCGAGCTTCTTCAGCGCATTGATCGCCTTGGGGTTGCCGGTATTGGCCTTGTTGGAGAGATCCTTGACCAGCGAGGCGGCGTTACGGGTTTCGCCGGCTTCGTTGAGCATGGTGATGGCCTTGACGTAGTCCACCGTCACACAGCGTTTGCCCATCTGCATGCCGTGATAGTAGAGCAGCGCCGCTGAAATCTTGCCCTCGCGGCTCTTGTTGGCACCGGCGAGGATCTGCTCGCAGCTGGGAATTCTGGCCAGTTCGCGTTCGACGATGCTGGGGTCGGCGATCGCCTGCAACTGGCTGATCGGCAGGAGTTTTTGCGGCAGGTCGAACGGCACTTTCTTCCGCCCGGCGAGGCCAAAGATGTCGCCCTTGCTCGAGGTCACCAGCGTGCTGTTGTAGACCTTCAGCGGCGCGCATTCCCAATCCCCACCCTTGGTTCGGGTCACCGGGTTGTAGCTGTTCTTGCCGTAGCGGAAGCAGATGTCGCCGGCCTCGGTCTTCCATTCTCCGGGAAGGACCTTGGTGTTGCCGGGGTACCAGAGCCAGCTGGCGCCATCGGCGGCAAGATATTCAATCTGCATGCCATGCCCTGGCGAGTAGCTCTGCTGGGTCTTGTTGGCGAGCGAAGCCGCGGAGGCAGGCGCAACAGCTACCAGCAGCAGCGCGGCAGCAAGTATCAAACGACGCATGGAAATTCTCCCAAAGTATCGCCAGAGGCGTCGCACGCGCGAACCGGGAGAACAAGTATTCCCGCATGATGAGGGCGGGGATATTGCGCGCAATAGTTTACGTCGCCGCGGTCAGGCGTTGCCGGCGCCGGTAATGTTGACCAACCAGGAGGTGCCGAACTTGTCGGCCAGCATGCCAAAGCTGTCGCCCCACGGCGCTTTCTCGAGCGGCATCACCACGGTGCCGCCGACCGACAGCTTGTTCCAGTAGCCCCGCAGTTCGGCTTCATCATCACCACTGAGCGAAACGCTGATGGTGTTGCCGGGCGTGAACGGCACGCCGGGCGGCGTGTCGGCCGCCATCACCCAGTAGCCGCTGGGCGAGATCAGCTGGCCGTGCATGATCTTGTCCTTGTCGGCCGGCTCGTGCGGCATGCCGCCATCGGCATAGGTGCTGAGCGTCAGCTCGCCGCCGAACACGGTCTTATAGAACTCGATGGCCTCTCGGGCATTGCCGTTGAAGTTGAGATAGGGGTTGAGGCGCGTCGGCATGGTTTCCTCCCGTGCTGCTCAGGGCGTGAGGCTAGGCGCCGGCCGTGACGAGAACAAGACGCGCCGCTTGCGGGCCCTTCGCTGCTCCGCTCTACTCGCCGCGTTGGAGGTCGGCATGGAACTGCAGTTCACGGCGACGGTGATCTACTGGCGCGGTCCTGCGCCGTTCTTCTATGCCCGGATCCCCGATGAGTTCGGCGCCGAGATCGCCAAGGTGAAGAAGGCCGCGAGTTACGGCTGGGGCGTCATCCCGGTTGAAGCGACGATCAACGGCGTCACCTTCACCACCTCGCTATTCCCCAGGGATGGCACTTACCTGCTGCCGCTGAAGCAGGTGGTCCGCAACAAGCTCGGCGTAACCGCCGATGATCAGGTCGACGTCGAAATGACCATCGGCGGCGGCTACGTGCCGCTGCAGTTCCGGGACTGACTACGCCGCCAGCGGCAGGGCGAGCCCCCGGATCTCCTCGGCGACCCGCGCCTGCAGCGCCCAGAGGTTCCGGTCGCGGATGCCGTGCGCTTCGAGCTGCAACACCGTGTTGTAGAGGTACTGCGCGCCAGAACCCCAGTGCCCGGCAGCGCGGGCGAGCGTCCGCGCCACCACCGCATGCGGCAGCCGACCGGCATAGTTGTCGCCCTGCGGGGAGGCGACAAAGGCCAGGGCGCTGAGCGGGCCGTTGGGTGTCGTGAGCCGCACCCAGCGCGGCACGTTGGTCGGCCGCCGGCTATCCGTTTCGCGGGTCAACAGGCGCACCAATTGCCCATGCGGATCGGCGTCGGGCAGCCGGTAGGCCAGGCCGGCGCACGAGCCGCCACGATCAAGCGCCATCATCAGCCCGGGCACATCGCGGGTGCCGCGCCAGCGGGTCAGCCGCATGCAGAAGCGGCGATGCCAGCCATGCGCCAGCGCCTGGCGAGTTTCGAGATGGGTCAACTCGGGTTTCCAGATCAGCGAGCCATAGGCAAACAGCCAGAGCGGCCCATCCGGGCGGTTCGCCAGCAACGCGCTGGCTGTGGCGTCGAGATCAGCGGCAGTAGGGTCGGGCAGGCCGGGCGTCGGGCCCGGATCGGGCTCGGTGCGCTCGACCAGCGCGACCAGTTCTGCGGTCAGCTCCATGGCGGAGCGGGGTAGGGACATCGTCCAACTCCAAGCGGTCGCCCCCCGCCAGGATTGACGCCGGATATGCCGACAGCACCGTGGAGGATCAAGTGTACTGGTGGTACGGAAACTACTCAGGGCGGACGACCCGGTTTTGCCGTGACAAGCGCGGGAGCTGTGCAAGTGTCAGAGATTTCAGCCGGAATCATACTGCACCGTGCTGGTTCAGGCAGGCGCGAGGTGCTGCTGGTGCATCCCGGCGGGCCGTTCTGGGCTCGGAAGGATGAGGCCGCCTGGTCGATTCCCAAAGGCCTGATCGACCCTGGCGAGGAACGGGAAGCCGCGGCGCGGCGGGAGTTTGCCGAGGAGGTCGGGGCAGTGCCAGAGGGCGCGTTGACGCCGCTGGGCGAGTTCAAGGTCACAAGCGGCAAGCTGCTGGTGGCCTTCGCGCTCGAAGGTGAGTTCGATCCCGCCGCATTGGTTTCCAACAGCTTCGAGATGGAGTGGCCACCGCGCTCCGGCCAGCGGCAGAGCTTTCCCGAGGTCGACCGGGCCGCGTGGTTCGGGCTCGAGGCGGCGCGGACCAGGCTGCATCTGGGCCAGCGCCCACTGATCGAGGCGCTGCTGGCGCACGCCGGGCCGTAGACTTTCGGTTGGTGCGATGGCAGGGAAGGCCAAAGGGAGTGGCCATGCGCATCGCGGTGACCGGCACGCACGGGAGTGGCAAGACCACGCTCGTCGAGGATTTCGTTGCGGCCGTTGCTGGCTATGAATCGGTGCCGGAGCCCTACTGGCTGCTGGTGCAGCAGGGCGTGGTGTTCGCCGATGGGCCCAATGTCGCCGATCTCGAGGAGCAGCTGAAACAGAGCTGCGCCCTGATCCTCGCGACCAGCGACACCGACGTGGTGTTCGACCGCTGCCCGCTCGATTTCATCGCCTATCTCGAGGTGCTGAGCGCCGCCGAAGGCTTTGAGTGGAGCCCGGACGGCAAGCTGCTGCAGCGCATCGAAAGCGCCCTCGCCACGCTCGATATCGTCGCCTTCGTGCCGCTGCTGCGACCTGACGAAATCGCGGTGACCATCGAATACCCAAAGCTCCGGGCGCGGGTGGATGCCCGGCTCAAAGCCATACTGCGCGACGACGAGCTTGGTCTATTGACCGATGGGCCGCGCATCGTCGAGGTGAACGGAACGCGGGACCAGCGGGTGCATCGGCTCATGGCCGAACTCGCCGGCTGATCCTCGCGTCCGCCGGCCTCACTCGGGCTTCGGCACGAAGGGGCGGCCCGAGATGTTCGAGATGATCATGTAGCTCAGCACCCCGAGCCCGTAATACGAGGCGGCCGAGGCTTCCTCGCGCGGGATGACGATGAACTGTCCCTCCCGGCAGGCGTGGAGGAAGCTGCAGAAGTCCGGCATCACCCCTTCGAGAGCGCTGATCGCATCGGCGGGCGTCTGCAGCGTATCGGTACGATAGGTGCCGAAGACGAAATCGGCATCGAACTCCGGCAGGCTCTCGGCGCTGAACTCGGCCGATTGCCCGGCCGGGATCGCGTCGACCCGCGCCGGGAACCTGAACCCGGCATCGCGCAGCACTTTGCCGAGCGCGCCGTAGGTATGCTCGATCGACAGGCTTCCATCATTGCCCTGGATGACGCTGACGGTGATCGAGCCGGTGTCGATCAGCCGCTTGATCTGGGCGATCTGCCCGGCATAGCGAGCCTTGAGGATTGCCAGCCGATCGGTCGTCCCGGTGATATCGGCAAGCACGTCGTGCATGCCCAGCACGTCGCGGACATTGTCGTCGAGCACCAGCGTCGGCGCGATGGCCTGCAACTGCTCGACCGGGGCGGTCTGCCACGGCGTCGTCAGGATCAGGTCGGGCTGCAGCGCCGCGATGGCTTCGACATCGGCCGGCAGGTTGCCGACGAACTTGATGGCGGAATTGTTGAAGTCGATGCCGGTGAGCACGGCGCTCGAGCGGATGAACGGCGCCCCCTCGGCGGTCGTCCGGCCATGGCTGCCGACCGGCGTGACCCCGAGCTCGAGCAGCGGCACGGTCAGCACCAGATCCTGCAGCGAGACGATGCGCAGCGGTTTCGTCGGAATGTCGACGGTTCGTCCGGTGTCGTCGGTGAAGCTGCGGGTCGCTTGTGCCATGGCGGCGCTCGGCAAGAGGAGCAGGGCGGCAAGGACAATGGTCCGGATGAAAAGTCGCATGCTAGAGCACTCGGGTTGAGTGGGCGGTGGTTGAAGCGCGCTCGCTGACCTCGTCAGCGCGCTCGCTGACCTCGTCAGCGCGCTCGCTGACCTTGTCGAGGCACCAGCGCAGCGAATGGCTGCCGCCGCCCTCGGCGACAGCCTCGCAACTGCCCTGGACCAGGAAATCCTGGGCGTGCATCTGAATGGAAAGCTCGGTTCCCGCGACGATGGCCTCGATCGTCAGGTGCTCGCCGTCCGCTGTCGCCTCCGGAACCTCGCCGCGGAATGCCACTGCGCTCGGCCGGTGGCCATGCGCTTCGGCCCATTTGAGGGCGGCGAGTTCGGCGACCTGCTCGGCCTCGGGCCGGTCGGTGCGGCCGCGATAGGTCGGCAGGTACACCTCGCCCCGCGTGAGGGCGGCAAGGAAGCCCGTCGCGTGCTCGGCGCTCATTCGGCCATAGCGCTGCCGCTGCGGCATCACCACCAGCGAGGCGGCAAAGCGGCAGCCGCCGATATGGGTCGCCTGCACGATGTTGAAGGCGCTGGTATCGGCAATTGCGGTCAGCGCCTTGTAGGTGGAAAAGCCGTGCCGGGCGCAGCAGGCATCGCGGCGACTGTCGGTGCAGCAGACGATGGTGGTGCGCTCGTCCCGTTCGCCGGCGAACAGCCTTCCCTCGATGTAGCCGCGGATCGCGCCGATCAGCTCGGCCTCGTCGTCGAAATCGGCACGGATATTCTCGGGCAGGGCATGCAGCGTCGGCAGGGCGCCCGGAGCTTCGACCTTGTCGACGAGGGCGACATGCAGCCCGGCATGGGCCGCGTCGTGCAGCGCCTGCGACAGCTCGGGCGACAGGTCGACCAATTCCCACCGTGGCGTGCGCCACTTGCCGCGCGGCCAGGCGAACATCAGCATCCGCTGTGGGGCATCGCCGAGCCCGGCGAGCGGCTCGCCGCGCTCGAGGCAGAGGTCGGAGCAGAAGACGTGCCGTCCCATCAGTCGGCTTCCACGAACGGCGTGAACGGCCGCGCCGCCACCTGCAACTCGATCAGTTCGAGCGCCAGTTCGAGCCCGGTCATGGTCGGGCCGAAGGCCGGACCAGGCAGCAGGATGAACTGCCCGTTGCGGCAGGCGCTGAGCGCCTCGCACCAGCCCGGCGCGAACTTCTCGTAGGCTGCCCGAACGGTGGCCGGTGTGGCATCCGGCTGCTGGCGGTAGAAGCCGAAGACGAAATCGGCATCGAGGCTCTGGATCAGCTCGGCGCTGAAGTTCGTCTCGTTGTCGGGCAGAGCCGCGACAGCCGCCGTTTCCTTGAACCCCAGATCCCGCACCACCTGGGCGATGGCGCCGAGATTGCCGGTATGTTTGTAGACCCACATCTCTTCGCCGGCGGGAAAGACGAAGGTCATCGTCACCGAGACGGCGTCGGGGTTGTCGATATAGGAGCGGGTGCGCTGGACATTCGCCTGGTAGCGCGTGAGCCGCCGCTCGAAATTGCCGGTCTTGCCGGTGATGTCGGCGAAGGTCCGCATCGTGTCGATGATGCCGAGCGGGTTGTTGTCGATGATCAGCGTCGGCGCCACCTTCTGCAACTGCTCGGCCACAGCCGCATCGGTGTAGGGGCCGCCGATGATCAGGTCGGGCTGCAGCGCCGCGATGGCTTCGACGTCGAGCGCGTTGAAGCCGCCGACATAGGCGATTTCGGTATTGGCGAAGTCGATCCCCAGCGTATCCATGCCGCCGCGCATGAAAAACGAGCCGTCGGGCGCGGTGCGGCCGGCACTGCCGACCAGTGGCGCCCCCAGCTCATAAAGCGGCAGCGCCACGATCTGGTCGTTGAGCGCCACGATGCGCTGCGGCGCGACCGGTATCTCGAACGTGCCGTTGGCGGCAGTGAAGGAGCGGGTTTCCTGCGCCGTGGCCGGCAGGCTCGCTGCGACGAGGAGCCCAAAGGCGACGATGAGCTTGCGAAATGTCATTTGGGCGTCCCCAGGTTTTCGACGCGCGTCCTCAGAGGCGATTGTCGGCATTGGTTTGCGGGTCGCCATCGGTTGCCGCCTCGATCATCGGCAGCAGGCCTTCGATCGCGTAGGGCAGGCTCAGCAGCGAGGCGTGGCTGAAGGCGCCGGTGAGTTCGGGCCCGATAAACACCTCGCGTCCCTCCTTGACGGCCGGCAGAAACGGCCGGCTTTCGAGCGCCTGCAGCCCGTCCCAGTCCGCCGCGTCCGAGTAGAGCCAAAGCAACAGGTCGGTCTCGAGGAACGAGGTCTGCTCGATCGAGAAGGCGGTCCAGAACTTGCCTTCCCCGGCGAGGTCGTCGATCGCCTTGGGTACGACGAAGCCGAGCTGGGCGATGATGCGGGCGCGGACGTCGATCGAAGTGTAGGCGCCGGGCTGGCCTTCAGTCGCGAAGGCCACCGCCACGCTCTTGCCCTGCCATTGCGGGTGCGCCGCAGCCGCTTCCACGAGCTTCTGGTTGATCGCGTCGACCTGGGCCTTGGCCTCGGCTTCCTTGCCGACCACCCGTCCGGCGATCAGCGCGCGTTCGTCCCACGGGGTGGCGAAGTCGCCGATGCCGGCGGCTACGGCGACCACCGGGGCAATCAGCGACAGCCGCTCATAGTCCTTGTCGGTGATGCCCGAGGCGATGGCGATGATCAGGTCTGGCTTGGCGCGGGCGATCTGCTCGAAATCGAGGTCGCCGCGGAGGATTTCCGGAGTTTCCTTGAGCAGCGGATCGGCCCACGGCCACACCGAGCGCGGGTAATCGCCATACCAGTAGCGGATGGCGACCGGCTGGATGCCGAGCGCCAGGAGGTTGTCGGCGCCGTTGAAATCGAGCGAGGCGACCCGCTCCGGCGCCTTTTCGATCACCGTGGTGCCGAACTTGTGCGCGATTGTCATCGGGAACTGCTGCGCCAGGGCGGGCAGGGCGGTCAGTGCGAGGAGCAGGGCTCCGGCCAGTCCGAGAACAAGGCGTCGTGTGGCGTCTATCCGGCTAGTCATTGGTTTTCCCTTTAGGTTTGTTGCGCCGCGCGCGTCCGGCCGAGCAGCCAGACGAAGAGCGGTACGCCGATCAAGGCGGTGAGCAGTCCGGCCGGAATCTGGACCGGGGCGAAGGCAATACGGCCGATGAGATCGGCGGAGCCGACGAGGATTGCGCCGACGAGGGCGGTAAGAATGATGTGCAGCGCTGGGCCGCTATGACCGAGCCGACGCGCCGCATGCGGCGCAATGAGCCCGACAAAGCCGAGCGGCCCGACGACGCAAGTGGGGATGGCGGCAAGCCCTACAGCACACGCCACCAGCACAAGTTGCGTCAGGTTGACCCGTACGCCGAGGCCGACCGCCGTAACTTCGCCCATCCGCATCGCCTGCATCGAGCGGCTGAAGCCCAGCACCGGCACCAGCAGTATGACGGCCGATGCCCCGAGCAGGATCACATCGCCCCAGCTTGCCGCATTGATCGAGCCGGCCAGCCAGGCCAGCGCCGACATCGCCCGGTCGATCTCGCCATAGGTCAGCAATGCCGAGGTGACGGCGCCGATAAAGGCGGAAACCCCGATCCCCATCAGGATGAAGCGGATCGGGTTGCTGCCGCGCCGCCCCTGCGACAGCCACAGCACGATCGCGGCAACGGCGACCGAGCCGGTAAAGGCAGCAACCGGCCGCCAGCCGATGGCAGTGTCCTCGAAGGCGACGATCATCAGCACCACCGCCAGCGCGGCGCCCTGGCTGATGCCGACCAGCGAGGGGTCGGCGAGGCCGTTGCGCGTCAGGTTCTGCAGCACGAGGCCGGAGAGCGCCATCATCGCGCCGGCCAGCGCCGCCACAAGCGTCCGCGGGAAGCGGAACTCCCACACCACATTGTCGATCGCCGAGCTGATGCTGAAGCCGCGCAGCGTCTCGATCACATCCTCGATGCCGATGCCGTAGGTGCCGACGAGCAGGCTGTAGCCGACGATCAGCAGCAGCCCGAGCGCCAACCCGGCAACCACCAGCAGGGCGCGGAGCGGCAGCCGCAACGCCAGCTGCTCGCCCGCGGCGCGGATGACCAGGTGGCCGGAGGAAATGGCGAACACGCTCATTTCGCCCGCCTCGATACGAGATAGATGAACAGCGGTGCGCCGATCATCGCGGTGATCAGCCCGGTCGAGATTTCGCGCGGGATGATTGCGACGCGGGCAATGATGTCGACCATGAGCAGATAAGCGCCGCCGACCAACGCGGAGTAGGGGACGATCCAGCGGTAATCGGCGCCGACATAAAGCCGCACCGCATGCGGGATGACGAGGCCGACAAAGCCCAGCGGGCCGGCAATGGCGACGGCCGAGGCGGTGAGCACCACGACGGCGGCGATCAGCTGGATGCGCAGCAACCTGGTGTTGATGCCGAGGCCGAGCGCCACGTCGTCGCCCATCGACAGCACCGTCACCTGTCGCGCCAGCACCAGGCTCGCCAGTAGCGCCGCCGCGATCCACGGGCCGGTCCACAACAACAGCTCGAGCGAGCGGCCGGCGAGCGAGCCGGTGAGCCAGACCCGGAGGTTCTCGAACGTATCCTGGCCGAGCAGGTGGGCAATCGAGATCAGCGCTCCGAGGAAGGCGCTGATCGCCGCACCCGATAGGGTCAGGCTGAGCGGCGTGGCGCCACCGGGCACCCAGCGGGCAATGAGATACACCACCGCCGCTGCAGCCAGCGCCCCGGCGCTGGCGATCAGCGGGATCAGGCCCATCGTGGTCATGCCGAACACGCCGATGGCGATGACCACCGCGAACGATGCGCCGGCGGTGAGGCCGAGGAGGCCGGGGTCGGCGAGCGGGTTGCGGGTCACGCCCTGCATCAGTGCGCCGGCCACCGCGAGGCTGGCGCCGACGACCATCGACAGCACCGCCCGCGACAGCCTGAGCTTTCTGACGATCGTGTGGTCGAAATTCTGCGCGTCGAAGTTGAACAGCGCATCGAACACCGTGCTGAGCGGCAGGAGCTTGGCGCCGATGGCAATGTGGATGACGAAGGCCGCAACGAGCACCAGCAGCAGCGGCACGACGCCGGACCAGCCGCGAACATTCAGTGCAGACTTTGCAGCCATCGCGCTCATTCTGCGGCGCGTTCCAGCGGCGCGCGCCCGCGCGAACCGAACGGCACGCAGACCAGCCGTCCGGTCACCGGGTCGCGCAGCACATTCACATCGAGCTCGAACACCTCGTGGATGCGCTCGGAGGTGAACACTTCCTCCGGCCTGCCCGAACAGGCGATCCGCCCCTCGCGCATCATGATCAGGTGGTCGGCATAGGCGGCGGCAAGGCTCAATTCATGCAGCACGATCACCAGGGTCTTCTTGGCTTCGTGCGCGAGGCGAGTGACCAGCTCCATCAGCTCGACCTGCACTTTGAGGTCGAGGAAAGTGGTGGGCTCGTCGAGCAGCACCAGATCGGTTTCCTGGGCAAGGATCATCGCAATCCAGCAGCGCTGCCGCTGTCCGCCCGAGAGCGTATCGATGCCCCGCTCGGCAAAGCCGGTAACTCCAGCCATCGCCATGGCGTCGGTCACCGCGGCTTCGTCGGCTTTGCTCCATTGGCGCAGCAGCGATTGGTGCGGAAAGCGCCCCTGCGCCACCAGCTCGCGCACCGTCAGCCCTTCCGGGGCGATCGGCCCCTGTGGCAACAGGCCAAGCTTCGCCGCGACCTCACGGGTCGGTAGCCGATGGATGTCCTTGCCGTCGAGCAGCACCTCACCGCGCTTCAGCGGCAGGATGCGGGCGAAGCTCTTGAGCAGGGTGGATTTGCCGCTGCCGTTCGGCCCGACGAGAATCGTGACCCGGCCATCGGGAATGACGACGTCGATGCCGCGCAGGATCTGCACATCGCCATAGCCGGCCTCGAGACCGCGCCCGGCAAGCCGAGTCGGAACCGCCTGAGCTGTGCTTGCTTCGGCCATGAGAACCCCGAAAGACGCGGAATGAGCGGCGCGCCGCCCATCACGAACCGGCCGCCAACAACGCCCTCGAGGCAATCACCCCCGGCCCCTGCAACAGCCCGGTACGTGAGTAGGATAACTTGAGTTACTGCGTCAACATAACTTCTGGGGGATTGGTTCTGCCCGCCAACCATCGATGCCGCTGCGGGAATTCCCGCAGCGGTCCTCGGCTGCTTTCAGACAGGTTGAAGCACCGCAGTCGCCCCAGCTGGGATGACAGCCGGTGGGTGGGCAGCGGTCGAGCTTAACCAGGGACAGCCCAAAGCACGACCGAGCTACTTGTAAGTCTTCTCGTATTTCGCCAGCGCGTTGATGGCCTTCTGGTTGCCGCCGGCGGCACGGTCGCGGATGTAGGTGAGGGTCGCCTTGAGCGTGAATGCGTCGCCGGAATCGCGGGCCAGCACCAGAGCCTTGAAATAGTCGACCTTCACGCAGCTGACGCCCATGATCATGCCGTGCATGTAAAGGCTCGAGGCATCTTGCCGACCGATCGATGAGGCATCCTGGCGCGCCACCATCTCGTCGCAGATCGCTTTGATCTCGGCTTTCGTCGAGGTGGTGGTCACCTTGTAGTAGAGCGAACTTTTGGGCAGCAGCTGTGCGCCGCCCTTGGCGGCGACCTCGGTGGCGGCACCCGCGAGCAGCAGGGCAGCGAGGAGGAGGATGGATGGTACGCGCATGGTGGTTGTTCCTGTTGGCGAATGACGGCAGGGTCTATTTGAGCCGCTTGCTCAGCGCCTCGATGCTGGTGCGGCGCTTGGGCAGCGAGAATGGCGGCTTGCTGCGTTTCGCCAGCCCGAACACATCGCCCGCCGCGCGCTCCACCACCACGCTCTCAAAAATCTTCAGCGGCTGGCACTCCCAACCCGCCCCGCTATGGCCGGTGACCGGGTTGTAGCTGTTGGGCGTGTAACCGAAGCAGATATTGCCGCGCTCAGTCTTCCAGCGCCCCGGCAGCACCACCTTGTTGCCCGGATACCAGAGCCAGGTGCCGCCCTTTTTGTCGTAGTATTCGACCTGCGTGCCGTGCCCGGGGCTGTAGGTCATGATGGTCTGGTTGGCGAGTTTGGGCGCCGCCAATGCCACGCCCGCGCCGGCGAGCACGACGAGAACGGCAAGGATCGATCGCATGGCTGAGGTTCTCATTGACCGCAGCCCATCGCTGAAAGCGGCGCCGGCAGCCAAGAACAGCAGGTAACGGCGAGTATCAGATGCTTCACGTCAGCCCCCCAAAGGCAAAATGACTTTGCTTGTGCAGTAACCGCTAGGAGGAAAGACTTGGCAATGCCAGTGCGTCCTGCCTACAGGGTAAATTCCGCGTCGTCAGCGCTCCGATGCACGCATCAGTGCGCTCGACGTCCCCAAACCCGGTGTCATCCCAGCGAAAGCAGCGGACCCAACTGTCCGCTGGCACGGGCTGTGACGGACGAGGGCCGAACCCTCGCCGTGGGGTCCCCTGCTTTCGCTGGGATGACAGCCGGTGGCTGCGGCGCGACCGTAACTTTGCGCGTGTGTGCCTGCGCGGGACGCCGGCGGCGGAGCGTCAGTCCTCACTCCGCCCGCTGCCCTCGCGGTTACGCGCATAGCTGTGCCTGAGCGGGAGCGCCGGCAACGAGGCCTCGCGACCGATGGTCCAGAGCTCGTAACTCGGCCGAAACTGGTCCGGCGCATCGAACGCCCCCGGATGCACCTCGATCTCATCGTCCGAGCGCGAGAACACCGACGGGCCGCAGCGCGGGCAGAGGTTCCGCCCCTGATACGCCTGCGCCGCGCCCTCGACCGTCACGGCCTCAGGCGGAAAGATCGCGAAGCTGCCGAACAGCGAGCCCGAGTGCTTTCGGCAATCGAGGCAATGGCAGATGCCGGCGCGATAGGGATTGTCAGAGGTGGTGGGGCGGATATCGCCGCAGAGGCAGGAGGCGGTCGGCATGGCTGGGCTGGTGGCAGCGCCTGGCGGCGCGGCGACCTCATGGCTGGAGCCAAATCTCCCGTCCGACGAGACCTCGCCGAAGGCGCCCGAGCAGATTGCTGTCGCTCGAGGCCGTGAGCGCGGGGGAGGAGGACGCCGAAGCGGTTCCCCGCCCGCGCTCAGGAGCACAGCGTCAGCGGGCTGCGATCGTCGTGGCGTCGCGGAGCTTGCCCTTCGTCAGCCACTTGATCGAGACCCTCTCGCCGACGTTGAGCTTGGAGAAGTCGCAGTTCGGGCCGAACTGATAGACGTTCCGGCTGGTGAGGGTGACGGTGCACGCCTTGGCGTCAATCAGCTTGATGGTGCCGCGGGCAAGCTTGAGGTGCATCGGCGCGGCTACCGCAGGCGCCTGGACGGCGGGGGCAGGGCTGGTGGGGGCGGCCATCGTGCCGCCGCTGCCATAGCCGGCAGCCATTACTCCGGACGAGGCGCTGAGGGCAGCAACGAGCAGCAGGGGGAGGACGAGTTTGCGCATGACAACTCCAATCGGTTACGGCCGGATCGACCAGTCGTCGACCTCTTGAGGGCCGACGGGACCCTGAGCCCGCCTCCTTACGCCGCCCTGTCCGCCACCTTACATCCGCGCAAGGTTGGTAGGGTGGGTGGGGAGCTGCCGGCTGTACCGATGGCTCAAGCGCTAGAGCCTAATCCCCCTTCGGGCATATGCGCCAAATTACGGCGCACCTACCGCTTCTGACGCAGCGCCCATCGGGGGCTTGCCACCAGAAAGCGCCCCAAGCTCGGTGTCATCCCCGCGAAAGCGGGGACCTCCGTTTGCGATGGTGCCGCAGGCAAGAAAACAGAGGTTCCCGCTTTCGCGGGAATGACACGGTGGGTGGGGCATGGCCATACCTTGGCGCACCTGCGCGGGGAGGACGCAGGTGGAAGCCCAGGTCGCCTCCAACCACAACATGGGTGCTGCCTAATCGCGAGCCTCCCTACAGCCGTATCCCCTTCTCAGCCAGCCCAACCAGCATGCGGCCGTTGAAGGCCCGGGCAATCTCGGGTTGCCGCACCGGGCTGGTGCGGAGCGAGCCGCTCACCACCACCGATCCGGCATTGATCTCGTCGATTCCCAGATCGTGCATGTCGCTGGTAATGGCATGCGAGAACTTTGGGTCGGCCCTCAGTTCGGCGGCCGCGGTCCGCATTTCGTCGATCACCGCCAGCGGGTCGGTGCCGGCCGGCACGGTGAAGCGCGGGCGGAGCACGCCAAAGTTGCGCGAACTGTTCTTCAGCGCCTTCACCGTCGAGAACGGAATCGAGTGCAGCGCCCCATCGCTGTCGCGCAGCCGCATGCTGCGCAGCGACAGGCTTTCCACCACCCCGGTACGATCGCCCGTGCTGATGGTGTCGCCGACCGCAATAGTATCCTCGGCGAGGATGAAAAAGCCGGTGATCACGTCCTGCACCAGCTGCTGCGAGCCAAAACTCAGGGCGAGACCGAACACGCCCGCGCCGGCGATCAGCGGCGTCACGTCGACCCCGATATTGGCCAGCACCGCAATGCCGCCCAGCACCACGAGGAGGATCAGCACGCCATTGCGCATCAGCGGCAACAGGGTCTGCAGCCGCCCCAGCGCTGCGCCGCGCCGCGTGCGTTACGGTTGGGCGCCAGCGTCGTGGCGATCCAGGCATCGAGCGTCACCCAGATCAGCCAGGCCACCGCGACAACGGTAGCGGCGGCGAAGAGCGGCCCGACCACGACGCGCCCGTCCGACGTCAGCCAGCCCCAGATGTCAAAACCCCAGACCCCGGCCACGATGATCGCCATGGCGAACAGCGTCGCCACGTCCGCCCCGAGCCGCACCATCCTCAGGATCTTGCCGGCGAGGATCTGTCGCAGCGTCTGCCGCTCGTAGCGGTAGCGCGGCGGCTTCGGCGTGGTGAGCCGATGCAGCACCGCGAAGGTGATCAGCCCAACCAGCACCACCGCGAACGACCACAGCATCTGGCTCATCACATCATTGTCGCGCTGCCCGGCCCACAGGCTAAAAATGCTGAGGATCAGGAAGCCATAGGCGATGAGGTGCCAGTGCCGCGCCAGGCGCCGTGTGGCATTTTGGATCGGATTGTCCGAATCCGGCGCCCGCGCCGCGCCGCCGAAGATCAGCCGGCCGAGCGGCAGCCGGTGGCGCGACACGAACGCCAACATGGTCAGCGCCGCAACTGTGTTGAGGATCAAGGCGGCAAAGTCGGCCACCGAGAAGCCGACCACCTGCCGCATCGTCGGGTCCGCGCACAGCGCCGCGAAGGTGGCGAACCCGGCGATAGCCAGCCACCACGGGTAGAACCGCCGCTGCCCATAGCGGATCAGCCGCACGCTGCGGATGCTGCCAAAGGCCGAGAGCACCGAAGTCGCAAGATCCGCCGTCAGCATCGCCAGCAGGATGCCGACCGTAAGGCTGGTAAAGCTGGTCCCGGCCACCTTCGCCACCGGCAGAAAGCTCACCAGCACCGCAACCACCAGCACGGCCGCCGCCGCCAGCACCAGCTTCAGCATCAACCCCATGGCGAGCTTGCGCTTCCGCACGGGCTTCGTCGCCTCCACCAACCCCTGCCCAACCCGCCGCAGCCCGATGCCGACACCGGTAACGATGGCGAGGCCGGGCAGGGCCCACGCCAGAAACTGCAGCAACTGCCCATCGCTGACCCCACCCTGCACCCGGCTGCCAATCTGCGCCCCGGCCTGCGCCAGCTTCCGATCGATCGGCACGCCAAAAGTGGCAGTCGGCAGGGAGGTGACGACATCATCGGACCAGCGGTAGAGCGCGCCGACCAACCCGGTGTTGGCGCCGCTATCGGTTTCCTCAGTGGAGGTCGCTGGCGCTTCGCCGGGCGCCGCCCGTAAATGTTCGAGCAACTGTTCCCGCAAAACCGGGTCCTCAAGGACGGTGATGAGCTGCTCGACTGCGTCGGATGACGCCGCCGGAGCGGGCTTGGCCTGCTGGGCAAGGGCACTGCCGATCGACAGCATGACAAAAAGAACGGCGATCAGCTGCTTCAAGGTGTGGTCTCCGCGTGGTCGGTCCGGAGGCCTGCTGCCCGGAATTGAAAAGGCCGTATACCAGCCCTTGGGCGATCAAATTGTCAGCATCGTGCCGAGGCTTAGCTAAAATAGCGCGAAGACGGCAGGGCTATCCTGCCGCTGCGGACGGGCGCCAGGGGGCATGGACTTTACCGGAATGAGGGACCTAAGTACCACGGATGGCAATGCGAAGGGATGAAGAGGCTGGGATATGGCGGACTATAGGGAACAGCTGCGCCGGGCCATTCATGCGCTGCCGGAAAACAATGTCGCGTCCCGACAGGCCGTCTACGAGGAGACCCGGGTGTCCTTGGTTACACGATTACGCTCCATCAATCCTCCGCTTCCGGCCCGCAAAATCACAGCTCACCGCCTAGAACTCGAAGACTGCATACGAGAGATCGAACAGGAATTCTGAAGCGGCACATCGAATACGTCTGGCGGCGATGATCTGATCGGAGCGTTGCCTTCATCGTTGAGGTGGCCGGTCCCAGTGCCGGTTACGGGAGCGTGTGCCCCGCGGCGCGGAACAGGCGGTACCATTCTTCGCGCGTGAGGGTTATGTCCGAGCCGGCGGCGCTCTCGTGCACGCGCCCGGGCTTGGTGGTGCCGAGGACGACCTGCAGGTAGGCCGGGTGGCGGGTGATCCAGGCGATGGCGATGCCCATGGGGGTGATGGCATACTTCTTCGCCAGTTCGTCCATCACGTCGTTGAGTTCGGCGTAGTCCTTACGATCGCCGATAAACACGCCGTCGAAGAAACCCTTCTGCACCGGCGACCAGGCCTGCAGTGTCATGCCCTTGAGCCGCGAATAATCGAGCAGCCCGATATCGCGGGAGACCGACTGCTCGAGCCCACCCATGTTGGCGGCGATGCCCTGGGCGAAGAGGTTGGCGTGGGCGATCGAGAGCTGCACCTGGTTGAACAGCAGCGGTTGCTTCACTGCCGATTTCAGCAGCTCGATCTGGCCGGGCGTGTGGTTGGAGACGCCGAAATGGCGGACCTTGCCGCTGGTGTGGAGCGTGTCGAAGGCCTTCGCCACATCCTCGGGTTCGACCAGTGTGTCGGGCCGGTGCAGCAGCAGCACGTCGAGATAGTCGGTGCGCAGCGCCTTCAGCGAGCCATCGACCGATTGCAGGATGTGCTCGGAGGAAAAGTCGAAATAGCCGCGGCGGATGCCGACCTTGCTCTGGATCTGGATCTTCGCCCGATCGGACGCCGAAAGTTTCAGCGCCTCGCCGAACCGCGCCTCGCAGACATGCGGCGCGCCGCCATAAATATCGGCGTGGTCCATCATGGTGACGCCGACCTCGATGGCCGCGTCGTAGAGCGCGCGAACCTCGGCGTCGCTCATCTTGGCGATGCGCATCAGGCCCAGCACAACGCTCGACACGGTGACGTCTGTATGGGGGACGGTGAAGGTCTTCATGGCGGGGGCCTGTGCTGGCGGAGGGCGGGAGAGGGTGTGTATCACAGGCGGCGGGTGGCGTCGGCAATAGGACGCTCGTCGCGTGTGCGTTGGAACTGGACGTGCCTACGCATCCGGCGGCCACTGGCCCCGGGGGATGGAACTATGCGAAGGAACGGCGAGGCGTTTGCCCCTCGCGATAGTCCGCAGGTAGAAATGAGGCTCACGCCGCGCCGGCCGATCGTGGTTTTGGCTTGAGGCCATCGGAGCCCGGATGTTCCGATGGAGTGGGGCTTCAACGGGTTGCCACGGGCCGGGCTATAGCTGGCAACAGTCTATGAGTGATCAAGCCCCAACGATAACTTAAGGTCACCCGCCATACCTCTCAGTAGCGCCTTCTTCGCTGATGAGGAAAAGTCATCCCAAAAGGCCCGCCCAACGGTGGATATGAGGAGCCTGTGCACGATTTCCTCGGCCTCAACGAGATGAGACACCACCTGCCCCTTGATTTCAGCATTGGGCGAGAGACCTTTGAGGGAGCTAAACGTCCACGTCCCTGGAATTTGCCCATGCACGACCGCTGATAGCGACGAGTAGGACTTGTCCAACCTCGAAAGCAAACCGAGTTGCGATTGGTTGGCTTTGAAGTCCTTCGTGTGAAGGTTATGATACTGTACGATGTCTGATTTCTGCACAAAATATGACGACTCTCGCACCAAAGTTGCCATCTCTTCGTGATGAGTGCGGAAATATGTATAGTATAACGCCGTCTCGATTGTTGTACGAATGGATGCAGCCGCGGGTTTGTACAATGCCAATGAGGTCAGCGCGGCGGCGCTCTGCGCGCTACTCTGCATTTCCCGTATGAATGTTAGCGCAGGATTCCCTTTGTCCACCTGCTCCAGCTGACGGGACCAAACCGCAAGGCGCATGAGCGCTCCTGCCATCGCCTCTGTCGAAGCGGCTTCTGAGAGAAACGCCGCGACATTGGACGGCCAATCTACCGACTGCAATGCTGCTTCCAATTTCTCGCGAGGTGTATCTGGCATTTAGCTACGAGACACTCGCTGCACGATCCCCTCTAAGTATGGGTCTGGCATACCGGGGCCACGCTGGTACTTATCTACGAAGGCGTTTAGAGATCCTCCCGCGCCAAAGTACTGCCGGACGTACGAGCGCACGGTCTGTTTGGCATCAGCGAGCTTATTTTTCAGAGTGGGGATGTCATCGACCATCACTAGTCGCGCGACATTCTTTGATATTTTGCGCCTTTGTATGAACTCGACGAGTTCTTCCTCATCGGAGCGCGATTTATCATTTCCGGTCGGAGGGTGCCCAGAACTTGGCATTGCAGCCGTGACTGATCTCAGCACCCTGGCGACATTCAGAGGAAGCGGCCCCTGTTCGAACTCTCGAGCCAGTGCCTCTAGCTCCGCCCTCGAGTCCGCAGTGTTGAGTGCTGCTGCTATGATTTGCCTGAGGAGGCGGTCCGTAAGCACACTCATCTCTAAGCTCCTATCCTCCCGATGAACTCATTTACCACTTGGTGCAGGTTGCCTGCAGCCGCCTTGCTGTAAGGCTTCTTGCTCTTCCATACAAACCCGGCCCCTCCCTCCGGCTCGCGAAATGCCTTGTATCTCTTAAGCGTGGCTTTCATGCAGAGACCACCAAAGGTCTTTGAGGCTCGTATCGTGTTCTCTTCACTCGACACTCCTACTCGGCTTGTGGAGTTGAAGAGAATATGCGGTGTCGGATTCCCTCCCCCAACTTTCTTGGCGGAGATGAAGTCGAGCATTAGGCCAATACCGCGAACCGCATAGGAAGAGTCCGGCACCACGGGTATCAACACGTGGTCGGAATTTCGTAGCGAGGTTTTCGTGAAGATGGATCCGGCCGGATGGCAGTCGATAAATATCAGGTCGTATTGCGTCCGGGCCTCAGCAATAAACTTGTCGAAACGCTCTTCCATAGGTTTGGTCTTAAGTTCGGCTTGCCCTAAAGCGACATACATAAGGTCAAGTGTAGACGGAATGAGATCGAGTTCGCCTTTATTCGCCGAATGGCTATAAATGCCATAGGAAAGAGTAGAGATGGCCGGCGGCGTATGGTTGCCTGGCAGTTGGATGTCAAATGGATCTAGGTCCGTATCATCGTCGACCAAGACAGATAGTACCGTCTTTCGCGATTTTTCGAGTGGAAAGTATTTCGCCGATGGTATGAATGCCTGCGATAAGTTGAATTGGGGATCGTAATCGATCGCCAATATGCGTCGCGGCTTGTTGGTGTAAAGGAAATAGCCCAATGCGCCAGCAACGTTCATCGATATGGTGGTCTTCCCTACACCACCTTTCATATTCATGACCGTGATGACCTGTGACAAAATTACCCCCTCTGAGCTGTAGAAATAGACAGAGGGGATAATTTGAAATCGGTCAAGTCTTGTTGGTGTATTGCGTCGCCACCGCGTAACGGCGCGAACGGTCAGCTACACCCGGTCGTAGTCCCGCAATCCTCGCAAACCATGCAATGGCCCGACACCTTCATTCGCATCGAGTTACAGTTCGAGCACTGATCGCCCGTGTAACCCTGCATCAGCGCCTGGGCCCGCAACTGTCCCGGGTTCTGCTGCGTCGGCGGGCTTGGGATCGGGTTCAGCTCCGCTTCGTTCAGCACCGTCGGGCTCGGCTCGATCTTCAGGGCCGTGGCGGCCTTCAGCGCCGTGACGGTTGAGGTCTGCATCGAGGCGACCGGGTTGTAGGCCTGGGCAGCGGTGAGGCCACCCGACACCAGCATCAGGTTCTGGTCCTTCACCTTGCCGCGGGTCATGCCGCGGGAGACGAGGTTTTGGGCCGGGATCGGGGCAGGGCGCACGCCTTCGCCCGACTGCGACAGCGCGGTCGGCGTGTCGGTGTGGACATGCGCCAGGTCCTCGCGGTCGAGATAGGACACAGCGAGTTCGCGGAAGATGTAGTCGAGGATCGAGGTGGCGTTCTTGATCCGATCGTTACCCATCACCATGCCCGCCGGTTCGAACCGGGTGAAGGTGAAGGCCTCGACATACTCGTCGAGCGGCACGCCATACTGCAGGCCGAGCGAGATCGAGATGGCAAAATTGTTCATCATGGCGCGGAAGGCAGCGCCTTCCTTGTGCATATCGATGAAGATTTCGCCCAGCCGCCCGTCGTCGAACTCGCCGGTGCGCAGGTACACCTTGTGGCCGCCGATATTGGCCTTCTGGGTATAGCCCTTGCGGCGGTTCGGCAGCTTTTCGCGCTCGCGCGACACCCGCTCGATGATCTTTTCGACGATCTTCTCGGTGACCACCGGCACGCGCGCCATCTGGTTGGCGGCGTTCAAGAGCTCGACGGCATCTTCCTCTTCGTCGTCCTCATCGGAGACCAGCGACGAATTGAGCGGCTGCGACAGCTTGCTGCCATCGCGATAGAGCGCATTGGCCTTGAGCGCCAGGCGCCAGCTGAGCTGGTAGGCCTCCTTGGCGTCGGCGACCGTAGCGTCGTTTGGCATGTTGATGGTTTTGGAGATCGCGCCCGAAATGAACGGCTGGGCGGCCGCCATCATCAGGATGTGGCTCTCGACCGAGAGGAAGCGCTTGCCGGTCTTGCCGCAGGGGTTGGCGCAATCGAACACCGGCAGGTGCTCGTCCTTGAGGAAGGCGCGCCCTCGAGCGTCATCGAACCGCAGACATGGGTGTTGGCCGCCTCGATATCCTTCTTCGAGAAGCCGAGGAAGGCGAGGAGGTCGAAGCTCATGTCGCCAAGCTGCGCGTCGGTGACGCCGAGACTCCTGAGGAAATCGGCACCCAGCGTCCACTGGTTGAAGATGAACTTGATGTCGAAGGCCGATTTGGTCGCGGCGTTGAGCGCGGCGATCTTCTCGTCGGTAAAGCCCTTGGCGCGCAGGGTTCCGGGGTTGATGCCCGGCGCCTGGTTCAGGTTGCCGTGGCCGACCGCATAAGCCTCGATCTCGGCGATCTGGCTCTCGGAATAGCCGAGGGTGCGCAGCGCCGGGGGCACCGCATTGTTGATGATCTTGAAATAGCCGCCGCCGGCGAGCTTCTTGAACTTCACCAGCGCGAAGTCGGGCTCGATGCCGGTGGTGTCGCAATCCATCACGAGGCCGATCGTGCCGGTCGGGGCAATCACCGAGACCTGGGCGTTGCGGTAGCCGTGCTTTTCGCCCAGCGACAGCGCATCGTCCCACACCGCCTTGGCGCGAACTGAGAGCGTCTCGTCGCCGATCGAAGCGTGATCGAGCGCCACCGGGTTGATGCTGAGGCCCTCATAGCCCTCGGTCTTGCCGTAGGCGGCAGTCCGGTGGTTGCGGATGACGCGCAGCATGTGCTTGGAGTTGCGCGGGTAATCCTGGAACGGGCCGAGCTCGCCGGCCATTTCGGCCGAGGTCGCGTAGGAAACGCCGGTCATCACGGCAGTGATGGCGCCGGCAATGGCGCGGCCCTGGGCCGAGTCATAGGGAATCCCTGATGTCATCAACAGGCCGCCGATATTGGCGTAGCCGATGCCCAGCGTGCGGTAGATGAACGAGCGCTCGGCAATGGCTTTGCTCGGAAACTGCGCCATCATCACCGAGACTTCGAGCACCACGGTCCAGAGCCGCGTGGTGTGCTCGAACGCCGCGACGTCGAACGACGAGTTGGCGTTGCGGTAGGGCAAGAGGTTTACCGAGGCGAGGTTGCACGCGGTGTCATCGAGGAACATGTACTCCGAGCACGGGTTCGACGCGACGATCTCGCCGGCTTCCGGGCTCGTGTGCCACTCGTTGATGGTGGTGTGGAAATGGATGCCGGGGTCGGCCGAGGCCCAGGCGGCGTAGCCGATCTGTTCCCACAGGTCGCGCGCCTTGACGGTCTTGGTGATCTTGCCGGATTTGGTGCGGCTCAACAGGTTCCAGTCGCCATCGGTCTCGACGGCCTTGAGGAAATCGTCGGTGACGCGAACCGAATTGTTCGAGTTCTGGCCCGACACGGTGAGGTAAGCCTCGGAATCCCAGTCGGTGTCGTAAACCGGGAAGTCGATATCGGTGTAGCCCTGCCGCGCGAACTGGATGACGCGCTGGATGTAGTTCTCCGGAACCAGCGCCTTCTTCGCCGCCTTCACCTCGCGCTTCAGCGCCGGGTTCTTGTTGACGTCGAAGCAGTCGTCGCCGGTGCCATCGCAATTCACCGCGGCCTTCATGATGGCCTTCAGCGCCTTCGACACCACCTTGGAGCCGGTGACGAGCGCGGCAACCTTCTGCTCCTCCTTCACCTTCCAGTTGATGTAGTCCTCGATATCGGGGTGATCGATATCGATCACCACCATCTTGGCGGCGCGACGGGTGGTGCCGCCCGACTTGATCGCGCCGGCAGCGCGGTCGCCGATCTTGAGGAAAGACATGAGGCCGGAGGACTTGCCGCCGCCGGAAAGCTTCTCGCCTTCACCGCGGAGCTTGGAGAAATTCGAGCCGGTGCCCGAGCCATATTTGAACAGGCGCGCCTCGCGCACCCACAGGTCCATGATGCCGCCCTCGTTGACGAGGTCGTCGGTCACCGACTGGATGAAGCAGGCATGCGGCTGCGGATGCTCGTAGGCCGATTTGGACGAGGTCAGCTTGCCGGTGAACGGGTCGACATAGAAGTGCCCCTGGCCGGGGCCGTCGATGCCATAGGCCCAGTGCAGGCCGGTGTTGAACCATTGCGGGGAGTTGGGGGCAACCCGCTGCGTCGCCAGCATGAAGCAGAGCTCGTCGAAGAAGGCGCGCGCATCTTCCTCGGTGGCGAAATACTTGCCCTTCCAGCCCCAATAGGTCCAGGTGCCGGCAAGGCGCTCGAACACCTGGCGGCTGTCGGTTTCCGAACCAAAGCGCTCGGCCTCGGGGAGCTTGGCCAGCGCCTTGTCGTCGGGAACCGAGCGCCACAGCCAGCTCGGCACATCGTTCTCTTCGACGCGCTTCAAAATCTTGGCGACGCCGGCCTTGCGGAAATATTTCTGCGCGATGATGTCCGCCGCCACCTGCGACCAGGTCGAGGGGACCTGCATGCCTTCCAGCTTGAACACGATCGAGCCGTCGGGGTTCTTGATCTCGCTCGTCACCGAGCGGAATTCGATCCCCGCATAGGCGCTGTCGTTGGCTTTGGTGAACCGGCGTTCGATGCGCATCTGTCTATATATTCCCCAATAAAGCGGACAGGAAAGCCCGCGAGCCGCCAAGGACGGCTTCTGCCTCTTTGTATGACGCTGTCTATCTGGCCGCGAAATGCGGCCCAGGAAGCCCCGTTTGGGACCCTCAGCGAACTGCTGTCGCCGTGTGGTCCCGGTCGTCCGTCGTGCCGACTGAACAAGCGCGGCGCAACCTCGAAAGGATGCGTCCGATGCTTCGAGTTGGTCAATGCCGAGGCATGATCACAACATACAACTGCTAGTGGCATTGCCCGTATCCGACGGCTAAATCCAGTATCTCATATGTGGATTACGGGGAAAAGTTCCAAGCGCGATTTGACCGTTTCGAGAGTTAATTTTCAGTACCCTGGCCTCGCGGAGTGGTGCCGGAACCAGGCCTAAACCACGGGAATTGAGCCACTCTTTCGCCATCTTTGCGCAATGCGCGAAGGTGAGCCGGTGAGGCTAAGCGGGAGGGCGATTTCGGTGCGAATCCTGTCAAGCGCATTATTTCCGTCACAAATCGACGACCATACAGAGCGCTTCGTAGTGGGTTGGCACACCATAGGTAGAGGGCAGGGCAGGCTCGCCTTTATGCTAGGCGTGGGTGGCCCGGCATGTTAGAGCCACAGGCAGAAATGGCCGGCGATTTGCCCGGCGCAGCACGGCTTCCGAGACGGGTTCAGACGGTATGGCGAACGGCGGCATGAAGGACTTCCTGATCGAGATCCTGGCCTGGTGGCGGGGCAACACCTGGGGCACGCGCCTCTGGATCGCCACCCAGGGTGAGTTCGTCGGCGAAGACGAGACCGGCAACCGCTATTACCGCTCGAAGAAGGGTTCGAAGCCCGGCCCGAATGGCTATGAGCGCCGGATGGTTTCCTATGCCGGCGGCTATGCCGAGCCCACCACCATCCCGCCCGGCTGGTATGGCTGGATGCACTACCGCACCAACACCCCGCCGACCGAAGCGGAGTACACGGCGCGCCCCTGGCAGCAGCCGCACCAGCCCAACCTCACCGGCACTGCCGCAGCTTACCGCCCGGATGGCAGCCTGTTGAACAAGGGCGAGCGCCCTCGCGTCACCGGCGACTACGACGCCTGGTCTCCGGAATAAGCTCAATAGTCGTCCAGCCCATGCATTTGGTTCGCAAGGCAGTTGCCGTCGTTCTCGCCAGCCTTGCGCTGGCGAGCCCTGTGCTGGCCGAAACCATCGCCAATCCGGTCGCCCAGTTCTCCGGGCTCGACAAGATCACCGGCCGCATCACCAGCTTCGACGTCTATATCGATGAGACGGTGCAGTTCGGCGCGCTGCAGATCACCCCGCGCGCCTGCTACACGAGGCCGCCCACCGAGACGCAGCGCACCAGCGTGTTTGTCGAGGTCGACCAGGTGAGCCTCAAGGGCTCGATCGACCGTATCTTCACCGGTTGGATGTTCGCCGACAGCCCGGCCCTCAACGCCATCGACCACGCCGTCTACGATATCTGGCTGATCGACTGCAAGCAGAGCTCGGATGTCCCGCCGCCATCGGCGGATACGGGGACTGCTACCGGCGGGTAACCAAAACTCGCGGCGGTTCGTTTAGAGCACCCAAACCACCCCCACCCACGGTGTCACCCCGGCGAAGGCCGGGGCCCATCCTGAGGTGTTTCGGCGGATCACCGCTCGCCCATCGATTCTCGGTACAGATCACCTTCAGCCGGACAGCGTTCATACCAGACAGCGCTCCGGCGTTTCTCGCCAGCCCATCGACCAACTGCACCATCTCAGGATGGGCCCCGGCCTTCGCCGGGGTGACACCGTGGGGGGTGGCAAGCTCGGTGGTTGACCAACCAACGCGCAGATCAACCACCGCAACCACGATCAAGTCCCGCCCCGGTGACTTGCGCTTAGCTCCCTCCCATCCACGACGAGAGGAACCCAAGCATGCTCAGCACCCCTGCGATCGTTACCCGCCTCGACCAGCCGTTCGCGGCGATCCGCATCAACCTCGACCGTGGCGAAATCCCCAGCAAGGCGCCGCCGCTGATCGGCGAGGTCGCCGGCTGGCTCGCCTCCAAAGGCGCCGCCCCGGTGGGCGCACCCTTCTTCAGCTATCTCGCCATGCCCGAGCATGGGCCGATGCTGATGGAGGTCGGCTTCCCCACGGCGACGCAACTCGTAGGCGATACGAGGGTGAAGACCGGCACTATCCCGGCCGGGCGCTTTGCCGCCCTGATCCATACCGGCCCCTATGACGGGCTCAACGAGGCCAACGTGGCTCTTGGTGAATGGCTGGGCAACCAGGGCATCGCCCACCCGATGCCGGAGGCGGCGGCCGGCGAATACGACGCGGCGCTGCTGGAGATCTACACGACCGATCCGGCCGACGAACCCGACCCGCAGAAATGGCAGACCGAAGTGGCATTCCGCCTCGGGCGCTGACCCAGCCACGATGGCATGGCCAAGGATTGACTCACGACACCATCCGGTATTTAACAGATGTGTTATTTAACACATGTGCAAAATATGGCCACCGACGCTCTCAGCCTCACTTTATCCGCGCTCGCCGACCCAACGCGGCGGGCGATCTTGCAGCGGTTGAGCGAGGGGGAGGCGTCGGTGAGCCAGTTGACGGCGCCGTTCGATATCTCGATGCCGGCCATCTCGCGCCACCTCAAGGTGCTGGAGCAGGCCGGCCTCGTGGCCCGCACCCGCCACGCACAGTGGCGCCCGGTGCAGCTCAACGCGGCGCCGCTGGCCGAACTCTCGAGCTGGGTCGAGCGCTACCGCCGACACTGGGACCAGAATTTCGCGCGCATGGATACCTATCTCGCCGAGCTTCAAAGGGGAGACCCGAATGGCCCAAAGCAGTAGCGTAGCGGCCGAGCAGGCAGCCCTGGTGCTGGCGTTCGACCGGCTGTTCGACGCGCCACGCGCCCTGGTCTGGCTGATGTTCAAAGAGCCGGAGCACATGGTGCGCTGGCACGGGCCCGAGGGCTATGCGCTCTTGAGCTGCGACATCGATTTCCGCGTCGGCGGCAAATGGCGGCGCTGCATGAGCAATGGCCCCGGCCACGCCCATTGGATCAGCGGCCAGTATCTCGAGATCGTCGAGCCGAGCCGGCTGAGCTTCAGCTACATCAACGAGTATGATGGGTTCGAGACCGTGGTGACGATGGATTTCGTCGACGAGCACGGCAAGACCCGGATGTATTTTCGGCAGACCCCGTTCATCAGCGTCGAAGAGCGCGATGGGCATGGCTGGGGCTGGAAGAGCGGCTTCGATGTGTTCGACCGCTATGTCCAGCAGTTCATCGACGACGACTGGCGCCCCAAGGGCCGGCCGCGCAGCGATGGCGTCGCCGAGGATATCGCCGCCGCGCGGCGGCGGGCCCTGGAGAGCAAGCGGGAGGACGACGATGCTCACCCTACCAACGATCGTTGAGCGGGCGGCTCAACCCTATGTGGCCATCCGCAAGCGGGTGACCATCCCGTTCGATGCGGTGATCGGGCCGACCATGGCGGCGATGTTCGCGGCAGTGAAAGCCAAGTCGCTGCAACCAGTTGGCCCGGCCTTCTTCAAGTACAACATCGTCGATATGCCCGACCTCGAGATCGAGTTCGGCGTGCCGGTGGCGGCGCCGGTGGCGAGCGATGGCCAATTGATCGGCGGCACGCTGCCGGCTGGCCGTTATGCCCAGACCACCTATTGGGGGCACTACGACAACCTGATGGATGTGAACGCCATTCTGATCGGCTGGGCCCGAGAAAAAGGCCTCAAGTGGGATGCGACCAGCGGCAGTGACGGCGATCACTTCGCCGCGCGTTTCGAGATCTATCCCAACAGCCCCGAGGAAGAGCCCGACCCGGACAAGTGGGAAACCACCGTCGCCATCAAGATCAAGGATTGAGCCATGCTGCTGGAGGATCGAACGGCAATCGTCTATGGGGCCTCGGGCGCGGTCGGCGGCGCCGTCGCCAAGGCCTATGCCCGCGAGGGCGCTCGGGTGTTCCTCGCTGCTCGCAACCGTGAGCGGCTCGAAGCCGTGGCGGCCGAGATCCGGGCCGCCGGCGGCAAGGCCGAGGTGGCGCCGGTCGACGCCACCGACCATGACGCGGTCGAAGCGCACCTCCAGGCGATCGTCGCCAAGGCCGGCCCGATCAAGATCATGTTCAACGCGGTCAGCGTCGACGACACGCAGGGCCAGAAGCTCATCGAAATGCCGCGCGAGCGCTTCATCGCCCCCGTTCTGACCGGGATGAAGACCTGGTTTTCGACCGGCACCGCCAATGCGCGGCACATGGCGGCCAATGGCGGCGGCGTCATCGTCGGCATCACGGCCAACGCGGCCCGTGAGGCCTATGACATCATGGGCGGGTTCGGCGTGTCCCAGGCGGCCATCGAGCATTTCCTCCGACACCTCGCGGTCGAGAACGGCCCCGCCGGGGTGCGCTGCGTCTCTGTCCGCTCACCCGGTTCTCCCGATGCACCGGGCGTACGCGAGGCGTTCCTGCTGCACGCGAGAGAAGAGGGCATCACCCTCGAGGAAGCCGAGCGCCGCGCCGGCGAACGCACCCCGCTGCGCCGGCTGGCCCCGCTCGCGCAGATCGCCGACGTCGCCGTGCTGCTGGCCTCGGACCTGGCCGCGTCGATGACCGCGACAGTGGCCAATGCCACTGGTGGGGCGCAGGTGGATTAGCCTGTCACAGCGAGTTGGCTCGGGTATGGTGTGCCACGGAGCGGCCCTCGCCCCTGAGGGGAGAGGGTAGTGAAGCTAGGACCGACAGGTCCGTAGCGGAACTGGGTGAGGGGTTCAGCTTCTCAGCGAGCGCTCGTTGCGCCGCCTCACCCCTCAACCGGCGCTTCGCGCCACCTTCTCCCCTGAGGGGAGAAGGGACGGAGCTGCCAGCGCCGGTAACGAGATTGCCACCAAGAAGTGGTGAATTGCTCAGAAAAACTCATCCAGCAACGCATACCACTCGAGCTTCGCTCGATCCGGCTCAACCACCCCATAGGCCGCCAGAAACGCCGGGATCGCCGCCGCGCCATAGTTCCAGTCGAGGCTCCGGCAGGCCAGCGCCAGGTCCTGGTAGCGATCGGCCACGCCCAGCCGGCCGCAATCGATGATGCCGGTGAACCGGCCGTCCTCGGTCATGACGTTGGGAAAGCACGCGTCGCCATGGGTGACCACCAGGTCCTCGCTCGTGGGCACGCCTGCCATTAGCTGCGCATAATCTGCCGGCCCCTGCTGGGGGTCATCGCCGTCATAAAGCCCCGCATGGTAGCGCGCCGAGGCCGCGACGACGCGGATAGCGGCCCGGTGATCGAACGGGCAGCTTGCCACATCGAGCGCGTGCAACTGGCGCAGCGCCGCGGCCATCACCCGGACGGCGGTCTCGGCAGTCACCCGCTCGGTCGAAGCGAGGTCGTACCCAGGCAGTGCCGTCATCAGCAGCCAGTGGCGGCCGCCGTGGTCCGCGGCATCGACCACCGCCGGGCAGGGCAGGCCGGTGCCATTGAGCCAGCGCAGCCGCGCGATCTCGCCCGGCAGTTCGGCCTGCGGCGAGATCGGTTCGGACTTGATGAAATGCGTGCTCCCGGCGCGATACACCCACGCCCCGGATTTGCCGATCGTCTGCGGCGTCAGCTCAACTCCAGCCACCCAGCCGGGCGGCAGCTCTAGTGGTCGCATGCGAAGAAGTCGCCCCGGTGCTGCAGCGCCTCGGCGAGGCGGGCCTCATAATCCTCGCGCGGGATTTCGATGCCGCCGAAGGTGCGCAAGTGCTCTGTGACGAACTGCGTGTCGAGCAGGTGATAGCCGCCGGCCACCAGCCGCACGAGCAGATGCGCCATGGCGATCTTCGAGCAATCGGTTTTCCGGTGGAACATCGATTCCCCAAAGAACGCCGCGCCCAGCGACACGCCATACAGCCCGCCGACCAGCGCCGCGCCATCCCACACCTCGACGGTGTGGACGATGCCGCGCGTGAACAGCGCGCCATAGAGGCGGCGGATCTCGGGGTTGATCCAGGTCGACTCGCGATCCACCCCTGCGGTGGCGCAACCCTCGATAACCCCGGCGAAGTCGGTATCTACCTTCACCTGGTAAGGATGGGTCCGGAGCGTCTTCCTCAGGCTCTTCGAGATATGGAAGCGGTCGAGCGGGATGATGCCGCGCTTCTGCGGGCTGACCCAGAACAGGTCGGGCGAACCCGCATCCTCCGCCATCGGGAAGATACCCGCCTGATACGCCCTGACGATCAGTTCGGGCGTCAGGTCGATGGCAAACGGGTCAGGCTTCTTGCTCATCGCTTGAATATGGGCCCGGCGAGCCGGCGAAACAACGGCAAAGCGGGCTTGCAAGTGCCGCGGCCGGACGCGATATGGTGCCGTGCGGTTGGGGGCGTTCGATGAACAAGTGGGTTCGGCGCATCATCGTCGGGATCGTCATCGTCGTGGTGCTGTTCGTCGCCGTGGGCGGTGTCGGCACCTCCATGCTGATGAACCACCTCCTGACCCCCGGTGGCGTCGACTGGAGCGGCGCCAACAATCCCAACCCGCCGACCGATCCGTACGAGCTCGGCTATCGCGGCGACCCGCAGGCGGCGCTCGGGCTGCCCTTCGAGGCGGTGCGCTACAGCACCGAACTGGGGAGGCTGAGGCCTGGCTGGTGCCGGCGGCCAACCCGGCCGGGCCGTGGGCGGTATATGTCCACGGCATCGGCGGCATTCGCGAGAACGGCTATCGCCAGCTGTCGATCCTCAATCAGGCCGGCATCCCGACGCTGCTGATCACCTATCGCAACGACAAGGGCGCACCGACGCCGGACAATGCCATCTACAGTTTTGGCGTCAACGAGTGGCGCGATCTCGACGCGGCGGTGAGCTGGATGCTGGGCCGTGGCGCCCCCAGCGTCATCCTCGTCGGCGAGTTGATGGGCGGCGGCATCGTCGGGCAGTTCCTGATGCGCTCGGCGCAAACCGACAAGGTGGTGGCGCTGGCGCTCGACGCACCGGCGCTGGATTTCACCGAGGTGGTGGCCGACAAGATCGGTGCGCGGATGATCCCGTTCGCCCGGACGCTGGCCAATGCCGGGATCTTTGTCTTTGATACCTATCGCCGGGTGCAGCTCAACCAGGCGGTGAGCCTCGATGCGGTGGCGAAGTTCCCCGGCCCGCTGTTCCTCGCCCATGGCACTGCCGACAGCCTCGTGCCGGTCACCATCAGCGAGCGGCTGGTGGCGGCGCGCACGGCGCCGACGACCTATCTGCAGACGAGCGCCAATCACCTCTTGTCATTCAAGGAAAACCCCGAGCGCTATCGCGCCGAAATGGGTGGGTTCCTCGATAGTCTCGGTCGCTAAACGCTCAGCGGATCACCAGCCGCACCAGCAGCGGCAGGCTGATCGCGGCGAGCACGACCGGCAGCATCAGGACGACGGCGTCGAGGTAATCGATCATGTGCGGCATGGCACGATCTCCTTAGGTTGGAGGTTTGTGCCACGCGGCCGCTGAACCGGCGCTGGAGGGCTCGTTCAGATTTCGTTAACGAGTGGGGGCCGCTTGGGTCCGGCGGCCGCCTCATCCCTCCGGGAGAGGGGACGCGAAGCACTGGATGAGAGGAGCGCTCAATAGAGCACCAGCCGGACTTGTGGCAAACAAGGGGCCGTCGCGGAAAGCACTACGGGAAATCCTGCGTCCCTCGCCGAAGACGCTGTTGAAAGTGCCCGAATGACGCATCACATCAAGTCAGCTCGCCAATGGAGCTTGCGATGGCCTCACCAAGCAGTTTGTTGCGCTTCTTCTCCGACACCAACGACAGCCGACCGCAGAAGGCGGTGTTTAGGCAAGGTGATCCCCACTGTCGGGACCAATATGTAGCAAAATTTCGACTAGATACTATGCTCCATGACGAGAACGTCCTTGTCGAGGCGCAGATATTCGACGGATCCCTGTTCCAGGAGCTGATGCGAGTGTCTGAACTCCAGAGCTAGAGAGACTGCCCTGGAGCACGTGGAGATTCGAGGGCGCGAAGATAATCTAGCTCAGTCATGGTTGCGGATGGTGCGAGCGCCAGCCGCCGACAAATTGACGGGATACTACTTCGAGAGCCTCGGAACCGAGGAGGCTGCGCTGGTACACAAGGAATTGCCAAAAATCTCAGCCGACAGAGTGCAGTCGCTTAGGGACATGGTTGACGTACTTGTCGACATCGGAGTGGACGCAACCAAAGCCGAACTCAAGTATCACACATGGTCTAGGTTGTGTGGACACTTACCGCAACCATAGTACGGTTGCCGCGATAGTGACGACGGCGAGGTAGTTTCTAGCGGTTTTTTCGAAGCGTGTTGCGACGCGTCGGAACTGCTTTAGCTTTGAGAAGCAGCACTCGATGAGATGGCGCTGGGCGTAGAGGTGCCTGTCGAGCTTGTGCTTGATGGCACGTGATGGATTGTTGGGAATGACGGCGAGGGCACCCTTTTCGGCGATGGCTTGCCGCAGAGCGTCGGAGTTGTAGGCGGTATCGGCCATGACGACGTCGGCAGGCAGGCCCTTGATCAGTGGTTCGGCTTGTGGCGCATCGCCCTTCTGGCCGGCAGTGAGAATGAAGCGTACCGGGCAGCCCAGGCCGCGTACGGCCATGTGGATCTTGGTGCTCAGTCCCCCGCGCGAGCGGCCAATGGCCTGATCTTCAGGCCCCCCTTTTTGGCCCCTGCAGCATGCTGATGGGCGCGAACGATGGTCGAGTTGACGATCAGGTATTCGAAGTCCGGATCATCGGATATCGCCTCGAAGATACGCCACCAGACGCCTTTGGTGCTCCAGCGGCTGAACCGACGGAACACGCTGTTCCACTCGCCGAAGACCTCGGGAAGGTCCCGCCACGGCGAGCCGGTACGCGTGATCCACAGCACCCCTTCGACAAACATCCGGTTGTCGCGCCCGGTCGAGCCACGCTGGTCCGGACGGCCGATCACCAGACCGCTCATCCGATTCCAATGCTCGTCACTCAGAACCAATCGATCCAGAACGCCCAAAACTGCCTCCCAAAAAGCAGTCTTGAATCATCCCTCAGCTGATTTGGGAATCCCAAGAGTCCACACAACCTAAGGTACTGGACCTCGTGAACCGTCGTGGGGCGCGGTTCACAAGATGGGATCAGCAATTTGATTTCAACGCGAACATGGTAGAGCAACTGTTGAAGGGTAAATCGACGGTGCTAGGCCTTCTAACCGAGGGGACGGGCGTTGAGGTAATTGTCCATCAGATAGCTGGTGTAGGACTTAGAAGAAGCGAACTCATGTCGCTGCTCGACTTGATGTTCGAACACACCGACGATGAGTTCGTGAAAGCGGACATTGCGCTCGTCGAGGCTTGGTACAACACGGCCTATGCGAAGGTTCAATCGATTTATCATGGTTGCCCCAGCCACGAGATAAATCATCAGCGTGCGACGGTCGCAATGGATGAGTTCGAACGAGACCATGACCTGTACGCAGCTGGCCTTGCAAGTCGCGATTTGGACAAGAGCCTAACTCGCAGCCTCGTCAAACTCAGCCGCAAGCATGTGGCAGTTCTTGCGACACCAAGTGGCGAGGAGTTTCGCGAGTTCATGGCGTCGACGAAGAACATGCGCCGGCTGCAGGATTGGCGCTCTCAGCGCAGAGCCGACTCGCTTGGTGAGGCAATCGATGATCTTGCCTCGTATGTGAGCGACACAATCATTTCTGGCCCGGTGAATAGGTATCTCTGGCCGACCTTCAAACTGTTCTCGAAAGTGGCCGGTGTGGGCGGCGGCACCTATTTAGGCGCGATAGTCGCAGACCTGGCTGGCGCGGGTCCGGGGGTAGATGCTGGCCAAACGGCAGCGACAGGTATCGCAGCCGCGACTGGCGCGATATTCGGAGACCGGTTTCAGGGAGCCGTCGTTGGGCTAGTTGACAACATGTTTAGTCCAAGAAAGCGGTTCACGCGATCTATCGTAAAGTACGCGCGGTCGAGTAGCGTCTAGATAGCGGCACCCGTGACGAACTCGTCGAGCCTGTGTTCACCCACCAGCTTGGCCTCAGGGCTTCATGCCCAGGTACTTTTCCAGCCAGTGGATGTCGTAATTGCCCGCGATGATATCGGGCTCCTTGATCAGGCGCTGGAACAGCGGCAGCGTGGTCTTGATCCCATCCACCACGAACTCGTCGACGGCGCGGCGCAGGCGCTGCAGGCATTCTTCGCGGGTGCGGCCGTAAACGATCAGCTTGCCGATCAGGCTGTCGTAATAGGGCGGGATCGAATAGCCGGCATAGACTGCGGAATTGACGCGTACGCCGACGCCGCCGGCCGGGTGGTAGAAGCTGATCCTGCCCGGCGACGGGGTGAAGGTCTGCGGGTCCTCGGCATTGATGCGGACTTCGATGGCGTGGCCGGTGAAGGTGATCTTGTCCTGCTCGAGGCTGAGCTTTTCGCCCGAGGCGACACGGATCTGCTCGTACACCAGATCGACGCCGGTGATGCGCTCGGTCACCGGGTGCTCCACCTGCAGGCGGGTGTTCATCTCGATGAAGTAGAACTCGCCGTCCTCGTAGAGGAACTCGATGGTGCCGGCGCCCGAGTATTTGAGCTTCCGCATCGCGGCGGCGCAGATTTCGCCAATCTTGGCGCGCTGGTCGGCCGGCACGGTGGGGGCAGATGCCTCTTCCCAGACTTTCTGGTGGCGGCGCTGCAGCGAGCAGTCGCGGGTGCCCAGGTGCACCGCATTGCCCTGGCCGTCGCCCATCACCTGCACTTCGATGTGGCGCGGCTTGCCGAGGTACTTTTCCATGTAGACGGAGTTGTTGCCGAACGCGGCTTTGGCTTCGGCGCGGGCGGTCGACCAGGCAATCAGCACGTCGGCCTCGGTGAGTGCCACCTTCATGCCGCGGCCACCGCCGCCGGCCGTTGCCTTGATCAGCACCGGGTAGCCGATCTCCTCGGCGGTCGCCTTGGCCTCGGCCTCGGTCGCAACTTCGCCGGCAGAGCCGGGCACCACCGGAATACCAAGCTCCACCGCCGTCTGCTTGGCGGTGATCTTGTCACCCATGATCTGGATGTGGTGCTCGGACGGCCCGATAAAGGTGATCTTGTGCTCGGTGAGGATGCGGGCAAAGCGCGCGTTCTCGCTGAGGAACCCATAGCCCGGATGCACCGCGTCGGCGCCGGTGATCTCGCAGGCCGCCATGATCGAGGGGATGTTGAGGTAGCTGTCCTTGGCCGGCGGCGGCCCGATGCAGACGCTTTCGTCGGCAAGCCGCACATGCATGGCGTTGGAGTTGGCGGTCGAATGGACGGCGACGGTCTGGATGCCGAGCTCCTTGCAGGCCCTGAGGATGCGGAGCGCGATCTCGCCGCGATTGGCGATGAGGACCTTCTGGAACATCTCTCGCCTTACTCGATCACGACCAGTGGCTGGCCGTATTCGACCGGCGATGCATCCTCGACGAGGATGCGGCTGATGGTACCGGAGCGATGCGCCGGAATCTGGTTCATGGTCTTCATCGCTTCGATGATGAGGACGGTCTGGCCTTCCGACACCTTGGTGCCGACGCTGGCGAAAGCGGGCTTGCCCGGCTCGGGCGACAGGTAGGCGGTGCCGACCATCGGGGAGGTGAGGGTGCCCGGGTTCGAGCTCAGGTCATCATTGGCCGGAGCGATGCCGGTAGCGGAGCCGGCCGGAGCCGTCGGCACGGGGGCAGCGTAGGCGGCGGGCGCCGGCGCATAGGCCGGAACGGCAACCTGCTGCACCGCCTGGCTGGCGTAGGAGCGGGTGACGCGGACGCGCAGGTCGTCGCGCTCGATTTCGATCTCGGCAAGGTTCTGCTCGTTGAGCAGCTTGGCGATGGCCTCGATCAGTTCCTGATCGGCATTCGGGGACGACGCCTTGGTCATATTCTGCCTCTTAGAGTTTTTCGGCCAGTGCGTGGAGCGCCAGCCTATATCCGGTAGCGCCCAGACCGCAAATCACCCCCATCGCCACCGGCGAAACATAGGAGTGATGGCGGAACGCCTCACGGGTGTAGATGTTGGAGAGGTGAACTTCGATCACCGGCAACGCCACGGCGCGGAACGCATCGTGGATGGCGATCGAGGTGTGCGAATAGGCGCCTGGGTTGATGACGATGGCGTCGAAATTGCCCATCGCCTGTTGGATCCAGGTGACCAGTTCGCCTTCGATATTGGATTGCTTGCAGCTGACTTCGAGACCCAGCGCCTTGCCTTCGGCAATCGCCATCTTCTCGATGTCGGCAAGCGTCTGCGTGCCGTAGGTCTGGGGCTCGCGGGTCCCGAGCATATTGAGGTTCGGGCCGTTGAGGACGAGGACGCGGTGAGCCATGGTTCGTGCCTTTTGCACTGGCCCCCCAGCGGGCGCAAGCGTGGCGCGGAGTAATGCACGAAAAAGGGCGGATTTGCGGCGCTCTACCTTCTCCCCTTGCGGGAGAAGGTGCCCGAAGGGCGGATGAGGGGTATCTCTCCGCCCGCTCAGTCGCTCGTCGCTTCGCTCCGATCGCGCAACCCGTGGTTGCGGATCCCTCATCCGGCGCTTCGCGCCACCTTCTCCCGCAAGGGGAGAAGGCAATCACTGAGAGATCTGAGCCTCAGCCCGGCTGATCCGTCGTCGCACACACCGTCGCCCCGCACGCCCGCATATTGGCGATGCGCTGCTGCAGCGCCTCGAGGCCGACGGCGCCGGGGATGATCTCGTCGCCGATGATGAAAGTCGGCGTGCCGGTGATCTTCAGCCGGTCGGCGATGCGGTAGCTCTCATCGATCACCGCGTCGACCCTGGGGGTCTTCATCCCCATTTCGAGGCTGATCGGGTTGAGCCCGAGGTCTGCCGCGGCCTTCAGCGCAACTGCCTTGTCGACCTGGCCGCGGCTGGTGAACAGGGCCTGGTGGAAGGCCCAGTAATCGACATCGGCATCGGCCACCTGCGCCGCGATACGCGCCGCATCCACCGAACCCTGCGACAGGATCGGGAACTCCTTGAGGATGACCTTCAAATTCTTGTCGCTGTCGAGCAGCGCCGCAAGGTCGGGCAGGGCCTGTCGGCAATAGCCGCAGTTGTAATCGAACATCTCGACCAGGGTGACGTCACCGTCAGGGTTGCCGAGCACGATGCCGTTCTTCGATTCAAAGATCGCCGGCTTCAGCTCGACCATTGCGTCGCGCGTCGCGGCAGTGCGCTCCGCCGTCAGTTCGGCGTCGAGTGCAGCGGACACCTTCTGCAGGATGCGCGGATTGCCCATCAGGTAGGTTTCGATCATCGGATCGAGCGTCGACTGCTCGAGTGCTGCTACCGGCTGCGGCATATCCTGCTTGGGTTGTTTGGCGATCAGGTCGGCGACGATGCTCTCCACCGCCGAAGCGGTAAGACCCGGTTCGGGCTTCGCTTTGGCCACGACATCCTCGGCAATGGCCCGGGCGCCGGCCTCATCGAGTTTGGGGGCAGAGAGCAGCGTGGCGCCGAGCCCGCCCGCCAGTACACCAATGGCAAGTACGAGGATGGTGGTGAGGCGAGACATGCGAACTCCGGAACGACCCTGTTTCGAACCTTGTCTAGCAGACCGCGCCGATTATGCCATGCCGCGCCGCCCGGACCGAACGCTGCGCCTTCAATTGTTGTTGAGGCGGCGTCGCAATTCCCGTAGCCAAGGCGCCATGCAGACGGACGAAAAACTCACCGGCCTGAGGCCGTTCTACGTGATGGAAATCACCGCGCGGTCGAAACTCGTCGAGGCGAGCGGCCGCACCGTGATGCACATGGAATTGGGCGAGCCCGGCGCCCCGCCGGCGCCACGGGTGCGCGAGGCGGTTGCTGCCGCGCTCGAGTTGCCGCAGCACTACACCCACTCCGCCGGCCAGATCGAGCTCCGCCGCGCCCTGGTCGATTATTATCGTCAGCAGCACAAGGCGACCGTCGACCCCGAGAGCATCGTCGTGACCATGGGTTCGTCCTCGGGCTTCATCCTCGCGTTCCTCGGCGCCTTCGGGCCGGGCGCGAAGATTGCGGTGACGCGCCCCGGCTACCCGGCCTATCTCAACACCCTCGATGGCCTCGGCATGCAGGCCGTCGAAATCCCGGTCACCGCGGCTGCCGGCTGGCGCCTCGGCGCCGCCGATATCGAGGCGGCCTATGCACGCGAAAAGTTCGACGGACTGCTGTTTGCCTCGCCGGCCAACCCCACCGGTGCGGCGGTAACCCGCGAGGCGCTCGGGGAGATCGTCGAGGTCTGCGCCCGGCTCGGCGTGCAGTTCATTTCCGATGAGATTTACCACGGCCTCGACTACCGGGCGCCGTCGGTCTCGGCGCTGGAGTTCACCGACGACGCCATCATCATCAACAGCTTCTCGAAATACTACTGCATGACGGGCTGGCGCATCGGCTGGATGGTGCTGCCGGAGCGCTTCAACCGCCGCACCAACATCCTGCAGCAGAACCTGTTCATCGCCGCGCCGACCCTCAGCCAGGTCGCTGGCCGGGTAGCGCTGGGCGAGCGGGATTATTCCGAAGCGCAGAAGGCGCAATACGCGGTGAACCGGCACGTGCTGGCCGAGGGGCTGGCGCAGTTCGGCCTCGCCTCGGCCAACGAGGGCGATGGCGCGTTCTACGCCTATGTCGATTTCTCGCGCTTCACCAATGACTCGCTGAACTTCTGCATGCAGATGCTCGATACGGTCGGGGTGGCGGCGACACCGGGCATCGACTTCGACCGGCGCAACGGCAACCGCTTCGTGCGCTTTTCCTACGCCGGGACCCGGGCGACCATCGACGAGGGGCTGAACCGGATCGGCGATTTCCTGAGGAAGCGATGACCGATATCCCGACGCTGCGGACCCCGCGGCTGGTGCTCCGGCCGATGACTGAGGCCGATTTCCCCGCCTATCGCGAGCTGATGGCGTCGCCGCGCTCGGCCTATATGGGTGGGCCGCTCGAGCCGCGCTTTGCCTGGGGCATGTTCTGCCATGATATCGCGTGCTGGGCGCTGTACGGCCACGGCGGGCTGATGATCGATCTCGCCGCGACGGGTGAATGCGTCGGGCAGGTCGGCATCAACCACGGCCCGCTATTCCCCGAGAAGGAACTGGGCTGGTTGCTCTACGATGGGTTCGAAGGGCAGGGCTACGTCACCGAGGCCGCGACGGCGCTGCGCGACTGGGCGTTCGCCGAGCTGAAGCTCAAGAGCCTTGTCAGCTATTTCGACCCTGCCAATGTGCGTTCCATCGCCGTCGCTGAGCGTCTCGGCGCGGTGCGGGACGATAGTGCCCCGCGCCAGGACGCTGATGATGTGGTGTACCGGCATTGGCCGGCTGGGCCGCGCAGATAGAAGCAGGGCACCGGTCACCTCTCCCTTGGGGGAGAGGTCGGCGCGCAGCGCCGGGTGAGGGGGCCTTTCCCACGCTCGGCGTTTGCGGCAAGGCCCCCTCACCCAACCCTCTCCCCCTAGCGGACGCGTGGCGCCGCGGGGAGAGGGGGCGCTCGAGCCGGACCTGCGGTTCAGTGGGAAGATTTACCGCGGGTTATCACCCAGCACGAACGGCCGCAGCCGGTGGCCGTCAAAATCCTCGACCACGAAGGTGAAGCCGAAATCCATCTCGGTCGGCGCCTGCACCACCTTCAGGCCAAGCTTGCTCCATTCCTCGAACGTCGCGCGGACCGCCTCCTTGCTGTCTTCGCTGAACGAAATCTCCACCCCGCCGGCGGCGTTGGGCTTGGGCTCCATCTCGTCGGCCAGCCACAGGCCGATCTTCAGCCCGGTGGGCAGCACGTAGAGGACGAACGTCGGGGCTTTCTCCACCGGCTCGCGGCCGAGCAGCTTGCTGTAGAGCTCGGCGCTTTTGAGCGGGTCGCGGACGGCGAGGAGCAGGTAATTGAGGGTGCGCATGGCGTGTCTCCGTTGTTGCCGGAGACGGGATAGCGGTACAGACTGACAGTTTCCGGCAGTGGTCGACATCCAGCAGTCAGCGGCCAGGGATGCCCTCGCGCTCACGCCACTCCTTCAGCATCGCGGCGCGCCGGCGTGGATAGCGCTCGGGCAGGGCCTCCATCCGCTCGATGCGGTCGAGCCGGAAGTGCCGGTAATCGGTGCGGAGTTCGCACCAGCCGATCACCACCCGCACCCGATCGAAAAAGCCGATGGCGAATGGCCAGATACACCGCTCGGTGGCGGTGCCGCCGGCATTGCGATAGGCGATCACCAGCTTTCTCTGTTCGCGGATGGCAAGGCGGATGGCAGAAAGGTCTACCTGCGCCGGGATCACCTCGCCGCCGCCGACCAGGAGGTTCGAGCCGTCGACGCTGTCGCGCAGCTCGCTGGGCAACACGGCAGTGATCTTGCTCAGCGCGTTCGCTGCCGCATCGCCGAGCCGCGGATCCTCGGCCCGCCGCGCCACCCAGCGCGAGCCCAGCACCAGCGCCTCGATCTCGTCGGCCGAGAACATCAGCGGCGGCAGCGTGAAGCCGGGGCGAAGCACATAACCGAGGCCCGGCTCACCCTGGATATCGGCGCCCTGCGCCTGCAGCGTCGCGATATCGCGATAGAGCGTGCGGATCGAAATACCGAGCTCGTCGGCGAGGGCAGGGCCGCTCACCGGCGCACGATGGCGGCGCAGCAGCTGGATCAGGTCGAGCAGGCGTTCGGTGCGGGACATTGCGAGACGGTAGCCGATGTAGAATCTGGGGGGCGCTGACGGAGGCGAAAGGCGCAATCGGATCAGAATTCCAAAGGGCTTATCTGATCCTTGGCCAGGAAGGATATCCGCTTAATGGGAAGGCCGCCCCGGAGCATTCTGGCATGAAAGAAGAACGCCGCAGCCAAGTCCGCGGCCTCCTGTCGCGCCGCCGCTGTGTTCTCGAATGTCGAGCTATAGACGACTCCAGTGTCGGGATCTCCGTATCGGGCACGCAGATCGACCTCCGTGACCTGAATTCCAACTGACCTGCCGCCATCCGTCTTGATGTACTTGCCCGCTGCATCAGTCAAAGCATCGTACCGCCCCAGGAAACAATAGACCCGTCCCCCCCACCGCAGGGCCACCTTGTAAGCGCTGTACTCGCCATTTCCGATGCTCTTCTCTCCGAGGATCTCCACGCGCGCGTCTTCGACGTGTACACGCCGACGGACCTCATCGTACGAGAACAGGCTGTAAGTGGGTGACATCAGTTCTATCGGCCTGTTTTTCTTAAGCCTGGCACGGTCGCCATGGGTAAGTATCAAGTTCGTTGACAGGGTAGAGTAAAAACTCTAAACGTCTCGTTAGAGTAAATACTCTAGCGAGCCATCCGACGTGACAGACACCAAGACCCGCATTCTTGACGCCGCGCTGACCCTGTTCAACCAGCATGGCACAGCATCCGTCACCACCAACCATATAGCCGAAGCGCTCCCGATGAGCCCCGGCAACCTCTACTATCACTATCGGAACAAGGCCGAGATCGTCCGTGGCCTGTTCGGCCGGATCACGACCGCCTGGGCTGAGAACTACGCTGTTCCGGCCGGAGCGATGCCGGACTTCGCCATGGTCGAGCGGATGGTGGCCGGCAACTTCGCCATCCAGGCGCAGTACCGCTTCTTTTTTCGCGACTTGACCCTGCTGCTCAACGCCGATCCCGAGCTGGCCGCCGCCTATCGACAGAACCGCGAGGCCGGCATCGCCAACACCCGGGGGCTGATCGAACTGTTCGAGGGCGCCGGGGTGCTGGCACCCATCGGCGACGACCAGGCGCTCGACGATCTCGTCCAGTCGCTTTGGCTCATCGGCGACTTCTGGCTGGTGTTCCGCGACGCGGGCGGCACCCCGTTTGCCGAGACCGACATCGAACAGGGCCTGCGGCTGTTCCGACGCCTCATTGCCCCGTACCTGAAAGGAGCTTCGACATGACCAGCATGCGTTCGACCGGCATCCTGCTGATCGCCGTCCCCATCGTCTTCACCGCCGGTTTCACCGGCCTGCAGCTGACCTTCGAGTACCCGGACATCCTCCGCCATCCGGCCGGCGAGGCGCTGACCCGCTTCGCTGCCGCAGGCGCCGATCTCCATCTCTACTGGTACGCCATGATGGCCGCCGCGCTGGCGATGATCCCGGCAGCGATCGGACTTGGACTTCACCTGTGGGAACGGCATCGCCAGCTCGCGGCGCTGTCGATCGGGGCAGGGGTGCTGGCGGGGCTGGTGCAGGCGCTGGGCCTGCTGCGCTGGGTGATCCTCGTTCCAGGGCTGGCCGCGAGCTACGTGGCGCCTGACGCGACCGCGGCGCAGCAGCAGATGGCGGTTGCCCTGTTCGATGCAGCCAACCGCTATCTCGGCATGGGGGTCGGCGAGCATTTTGGCTATCTGTTCACCGCCGCCTGGACCCTGCTGGTCGCCTCGCTCATCATCCGCCAGCACCGCATCATCGCGGCGTTCGGTGTGGTGACCGCGCTTGGCATCATTACCGGGATGGCCGAGCCATTCGGCGTGCCGCAGGTCGGCGCGATCAATGCCATCAGCTACACCCTGTGGGCGATCTGGACGCTGGTGCTGGGCGTCGTGGTGCTGCGCGGCGAGCGCCGGGAACCACTGACGGTGCCGCAGGCAGCCTGACCGTCAACAGTCCATCGCCTAGAGCGTTGGACTTTAGATTGAATTAGCACCGTTCCTATCAGGGCTTTGACTTGCCCTCGTGGCAACGGCAGGTTGCCGAGCCAATTGAACGGAGGCGGTCGTGAAGCCTACGAGTATCGACTTCCAGGTCCTGAGCCGCCTCGGTGGCGAGCGTCGCCACTACAACGCGGGCGAGGTGATCTTCCGCAGCGGCGAGCCCGGCGATGAACTTTTCATTGTCCGTGCCGGCACCGTTGCGATCGAGGTCAACGGGTCGATCGTCGAACGGCTGGGGGAGTCGGAAATCTTCGGCGAGATGGCCCTGGTCGAGGCCAAGCCGCGCAGCGCCACCGTGATCGCCGAGACCGATTGCGTGGTCGTTCCGATCAGCGAGAAACAGTTCCTCGTCATGGTCGAATACGCGCCGACCTTCGCCCTCGCGGTGATCCGCGTGCTTGCCCACCGGCTGCGCCAGTCCAACGCCCATCGTCGCGCCGCCTGACGCCGCGCAGCATTGAAAACAAAAAAAGGGCGGGAGATGATCCCGCCCTTCTCGATTCGATGGGTCGAACTGGCGTCTAGCCGCCGAGGCCGAGGCGGCGCTGCCACCAGCCGGCCTTCTTCGGCTTGGCGTCTTCTGCCGGCTTCTCTTCGGCGTCAGCCGGAGCGGCCGAGCTCACGACGATCTCGCCTTCCGGGATCACCTTTTTAGTGCGCTTGCGCGGCGCGGCAGCAGCTTCCGGCTCCGGCGCGGCAGCAACCGCCACCTCGGCCACGGCTTCCGCCGGTGCAGCTTCGGCAGCCGCGACCTCGGTCGGAGCGGCCTTGGGCTTGCGAGCGCGTGTCGCCTTTGGCTTCGGTGCGTCGGCCACGACTTCCGGCACGACCTCGGCTGCAGGCTTCTTTGCCCGACCGGTCTTCTTGACGGGAGCTTTTTCCGCCACCACCGGTGCAGCTTCTTCGGCAACTACCGGAGCAGGCTCAGCGACCACGGGAGCCGACTCTTCTGCGACCGGCTCCGCCTTCTTGCGGCGCCCGCGCTTCGGCTTCTCGGCCGGCGCTGCTTCGGCGACGGGAACAGCAGCCTCGACGGCAGCGGCTTCCGCAACAACCGCTACGGCCGGCGCATCGGCAGCGGCGACCGCATCTTCCGAAGCCACTTCGCCGTTCGCACCATCACGCTGCTCGCCACCCTCGCCATCACGGCGGTTGCGGCGGCCACCACGGCGGCCGCGGCGGCGGCGGCGGCGCGGCTCGCCGTCTTCACCGACGGCGCCTTCACCGGCCTGGCGCGGTGCCTCATCACCTTCACCGTCCTCGGACTCGTCGTCCGAAGCGGCTTCGACAGGCTGGCGCTGCTGTTGCGGCTGGCCGCCCTGCGGACGATCCTCGCGGTCGCCACCACGACGGCGGCGACGGCGGCGGCGACCAGAGCGCTCGCCGCCTTCATCGGAGCGGGCCTGGCGCTCGCCACCGCCGGTGGTGGCTTCTTCCTCTTCCTCGTCTTCCTCGTCCTCGATTAGCGCATCGGCGGCTTCGGCCTCGGCATCGATGATCGTGGTGGTGTCGACGCGCACATGCGTGCCGGCAGTCTCGCTGCGATCGAGCACGCGGGTCTCGCCACGCTCGATGGCGAAGTGCGAGGGGCCGACATGGTCATCGGCGACGATGGTGATCGACAGGCCATACTTGGCCTCGAGGTTGTTCAGCGTGCCGCGCTTGGTGTTGAGGATGTAGAGCGCCACATCGGTCGGCACGCGCACATTGATCGATTGGCCGGGCTTGCGCAGCACGTGGTCTTCCACGTTGCGCATCACCATCAGCGCCAGGCTCTCCACCGAGCGGACGAGGCCGGTGCCCTGGCAGGTCGGGCACTTATGCGTCGAGCTCTCGACCACGCCGAAGCGGATGCGCTGCCGGCTCATCTCGAGCAGGCCGAAATGGCTGATGCGGCCGACCTGGATGCGGGCGCGATCGTTCTTCAGCGCGTCCTTCAGCTTGCGCTCCACCGCCCGGTTCGAGCGGTTCTCCACCATGTCGATGAAGTCGATGACGATCAGGCCGGCCAGATCGCGCAACCTGAGCTGGCGGGAGACTTCCTCCGCCGCCTCGAGGTTGGTCTGCAGCGCCGTGTCCTCGATATTGTGTTCCTTGGTGGCGCGGCCGGAGTTCACGTCGATCGAGACCAGCGCCTCGGTCGGGTTGATGACGATGTAGCCGCCCGAGGGCAGGGTCACCGTCGGCGAGAACATCTGGTCGAGCTGGCCCTCGACGTTGAACTTCGAAAACAGCGGCGCATCATCCTTGAAGAGCTGCACGTTCTTGGCGTGGCTCGGCATGATCATGCGCATGAAGTCTTTGGCTTCGCGGTAGGCGTCGTCGCCCGCCACGAACAGCTCGTCGATATCCTTGTTATAGAGGTCGCGGATGGTCCGCTTGATCAGCGAGCCTTCCTCGTAGACGAGGCAGGGCGCCTGCGACTTGAGCGTCAGCGAGCGGACGTTCTCCCACAACCGCTGCAGGTATTCGAAGTCGCGCTTTACCTCGGCCTTGGTGCGGCTGGCGCCGGCCGTGCGCAGGATAATCCCCTGGCCCTGCGGCACTTCAAGATCCCCGACGATGTCCTTGAGCCGCTTACGGTCTGCGGCATTGGTGATCTTGCGGGAAATGCCGCCGCCACGGGCGGTATTGGGCATCAGCACCGAATAGCGGCCGGCGAGCGACAGGTACGTGGTGAGAGCCGCGCCCTTGTTGCCGCGCTCTTCCTTGACCACCTGCACCAGCATGACCTGCCGGCGCTTGATCACTTCCTGAATTTGTACTGGTGGCGGCGCTGCGACGGGCGACGACGTTCCTGCACGTCCTCGAGTGCGTCCGACCCGCCGACGCTCTCGACCGGCTCGTTGCTGGTCGGCGCCTGCTCGATATGGCTGTGCTCGTCGTCGCCTTCGGCGTCGTCATGCGCGTCGCTATCCGAGCTGACCTCGGCCGGCGCGCTGGCCTGGGCCGCGGCGTGCTCGTGGTCGTGCTCGTCGTCATCATGCGCCTCGTCGCGCAGCAGCGCTTCGCGGTCGGCAATGGGAATTCTGATAGTAGTCGGGGTGGATTTCCGAGAACGCCAGGAAGCCGTGGCGGTTGCCGCCATACTCGATGAAGGCCGCCTGAAGCGAGGGCTCCACGCGCGTCACCTTGGCGAGGTAAATATTACCCCTCAGCTGCCGCCGCTGGGCGGATTCGAAATCGAACTCTTCGAGCCGGTTCCCGTTAGTGACGACGATCCGTGTTTCTTCCGGGTGGATGGCATCCACCAGCATGCGCTTTGTAGCCATAGACGAAGTCTCCGCGCCGTCGCGCGCCGACACCGATCGACCGGCGAACCGGTCCTCCTGATGTCGCGCCATGCGAGGCGAAAGGTTTTAGGACGATGGCGCGCGAGGCGCCGGCAAAAGCGACGGCGCGAGCGCCGCCGCGAGACTGGAGAGCGACGGCAGCCGGGACTTCGACGACAAAAGCGCAACCGCTGTTCGGGATCGCGTCACTCTTTGTCTGCCCGATGGCCATCAGACCTCTTCCTTGAGAACAGGCCAGCGCTAATCAAACCGCCTGTTCTTCGACCCCGAGGGGTCGAGATTTTATCGCGAGGCGCCAAATGTGCCGCACTTCAGATCGGTCTCACCGCTAGTGATTTCCGATCCGCCGCTGCCGACCACGAGGGCCAGGGGCGCCGATTGCGCCGCTCCGGCATATGGTGGCGGCAGCAGGCCGCCTCAAGATCGCTTTAGGGTTGTTGCCGCAAATTGGCAACAGGAAACTCAAAACCCATGGGTACGGGCGGCTTCCAGAGCGATCACATTATTGCATTGTCGACGCGCGGTGCGTAACGCCGCAGAATTGCCCGAGTGCTCTGGCGTCCTGCACCACCTCTAGGGGAGCGATGCTGTCTTGTTGAAATCTGCCGGCTCCGGCGGCCACGCCCGCGGGTTTGCTGGGTTTGCGGCGATCCTGCTGGTCCTCGTGGCCGGCCTGTTCGTCTCGCACCCGGCCTTCGCCCAGCTCGAATTGATCGACGACTATCCCGATGTCATCGATGCGCGCGTCACCGCGACGCCGCAGCGGGCCCGGCTGATCATCGATCTCTCGGGGCCGACCGAGTTCGCCATCGTTTCGCTCGATAAGCCCAACCGCATCGCCATCGATGTGAAGGCGTTCGAACTGAAGATACTCGCCCCGGCTGACGTCGCGGGTAAGGGCATAGTCACCGGCTATACCGTCGAGATGGCCGAAAAGGGCAGGGCGCGCACGCTCCTGACGCTGGCCGAGCCGGCGCAGGTGCAGCAGGCCTATATTCTCGATGCGGTGGCCGACCAGCCGGCGCGCCTCGTCGTCGATATCATTACGGCCACCCCCGAACAGTTCGCCGGCAAGGTGGCGGCCGATCTCGCGGCGTCGGCGGCCAACCAGGGCGCGGCGCCGGCAACCGCCCCGACCGACCCAGGCACCCACGCGCCGATCACCGCCACGCGTCCGCTGGTGGTGCTCGACCCCGGCCATGGCGGCGTCGACAATGGCGCCAGCGCCCCCAACGGCACGCACGAAAAGAAAATCACGCTCGCCTTCGCCCTGCAGCTGCAGAAGGTGTTGATCGATTCCGGGCGCTTCGATGTGGCGCTGACCCGCGAGGACGACACCTATCTGTCGCTCAACGAGCGGGTCGATCTCGCCCGGCAGAACAAGGCCGATCTCTTCATCTCGCTGCACGCCGACAGTTTTCAGGATCAGCAGATCCGCGGCGCCAGCGTCTATACCCGTGATGAGAACGCCACCGATGTGCTGGACAAGGTGCTGGCGGATGGCGAGAACCGCTACGATATCGTCGCCGGCTTCTCGGTGCCGCAGGCGACCCCGGCGGTGATGGATATACTCGTCGATCTGATGCGGCGCGAGATGCGCAAATCCAGCTTCCTCGCCGCCGAGGCCATCGTCCGCCAGCTCGAGCCGAGCGTGGCGCTGCGCCGCTTCCCGGTACGGCAGGCCGATTTCTTCGTGCTGCAGGCGCCCGATGTGCCATCCGTGCTGGTCGAGCTGGGTTTCCTCTCCAACGCCTCCGATATCGCCAACCTGCAGCAGTCCGATTGGCGCGATCGGGTGGTGAACGCGCTGGCCCGCGGCATCGCCGACTACTTCGACAGCACGCAGAAGGCCGCGGCAACGCAGTGACGTTTTCGGCACGGGCCACATCGCAAGTTATTGAAAGGGCGCGCTTGTCCACATTTCCGCCCTTGTCTGGTATGATTCCGCAATATTGTGCGCCTCATCCGATCGGACCGGTGGCGCCCGCTCCAAGGTTCACGATCTGATGCTCAGACTTATCGGCTGGCTCTTCGGTTTTGGCGTGTTCTGCGCCCTGGGCGCCGTCGCGGTTGCCGTCGTCTATCTCAACCAGCTCAATGCGACGCTGCCCGACTATACGGTGCTGAAGGACTATCAGCCGCCGGTAACAACGCGCGTCCATGCCGCCGATGGCACGCTGCTGGCTGAATATGCCCGGGAGCGCCGGCTGTTCCAGCCGATCGAAACCATCCCGCCGCTGATCATCAACGCTTTCATCTCGGCCGAAGACAAGGACTTTTACACCCACTCCGGCATCGCCGTGGACGGCGTGGTCCGCGCACTGCGCGACAACATCATGGCGCGCGTCGAAGGCAACGATTCGATCCAGGGCGGCGGCTCGACCATCACCCAGCAGGTGGCCAAGAACTTCCTCCTCACCTCCGAGCAGACCTGGGACCGCAAAATCCAGGAAGCCATCCTGGCGCTGCGCATCGAGTTGACCTTTTCGAAGAACAAGATCCTCGAGCTTTACGTCAACGAAATCTTCCTCGGGCTCAACTCCTACGGCGTCGCCGCCGCGGCGCTGAACTATTTCGACAAGGCGCTGTACGAGCTGACCCTCAGCGAGGCGGCCTATCTCGCCGCGCTCCCCAAAGGCCCCAACAACTACCACCCGTTCCGCCGCCCCAAGCAGGCCATCGAGCGGCGCAACTGGGTGATCGACCGCATGGTCGAGAACGGCTACGTCACCGCCGACGAGGCCAAGAAGGCCAAGGCCGAGCCGCTCAACGTCAAGCCGCGCACCTCCGGCAGCCAGCTGTTCTCGGCCGAGTACTTTACCGAAGAAGTGCGCCGCCAGCTCGGCAAGCTCTACGGCGAGGCCGAACTCTATGGCGGCGGCCTCAGCGTGCGCACCACGCTCGACCCGCGCCTGCAGGAATATGCGCGCCGCGCCCTGATGGATGGGCTGATCTCCTACGATCATGGCGAGGGGTTTCGCGGGCCGATCGCCAGTGTCGACATCACCGCGGACTGGGGCGTGGCGGTCAATGCCGTCAAGCCCCTCAGCGACGTGCCGGAATGGACGCTCGCCGTGGTGCTGGAGATGGGCGACAACGAAGGCCGCATCGGCATTCGTCCCCCACCGATATCGAGGGCAAGGTCTCCGCCGACCGTATCATCGGCACCCTCGCCGGACCGGATATCAAGTGGGTCAGCAAGAAACTCGGCTCGATCCTCAAGCCCGGCGACGTGATTTATGTGTCCAAGCTCGCCGACCGCGAGGGCGCCTACACGCTGGAGCAGGTGCCCGAGCTCGAAGGGGCGCTCGTCGCCATGGATCCGCGCACCGGGCGCGTGCTCGCCATGGTCGGTGGCTTCTCCTATGCCGAGTTCGAGTTCAATCGCGCCACCCAGGCGATGCGCCAGCCCGGCTCATCGTTCAAGCCGATCGTCTATTCGGCAGCGCTCGACAATGGCTACACCCCGGCCTCGGTGGTGCTCGATGCCCCGATCGAGATCGTCAACAGTGACGGCTCGGTCTGGCGGCCCGAGAACTACGCGCAGGAATTCTACGGCCCGCAGACGCTGCGCCGCGGCATCGAGCGCTCGCGTAACGTCATGACGGTGCGCCTCGCCCAGGATCTCGGCATGCCGCTGATCTCCGACTACGCCAAGATGTTCGGCATTTACGACGAACTGAACCCGGTGCTGGCCATGGCGCTCGGCGCCGGCGAAACCACCGACATGCGGATGACCGCGGCTTACGCCACCATCGCCAATGGCGGCCGCCGGATCGTGCCGACGCTGATCGATCGTATCCAGGATCGCTACGGCAAGACCATCTACCGCCATGATGCGCGCGTCTGTGACGGCTGCTCGGCCCAGAGCTGGAACAAGCAGGGCGAGCCGCTGATCATCGACAACCGCGAGCAGGTGCTCGACCCGATGACCGCCTACCAGATCACCTCGATGATGGAAGGCGTCGTGCAGCGCGGTACCGGCACCGGCGCCAAGAGCCTCGGCCGTCCGGTCGCCGGCAAGACCGGCACCTCGAACGACTACAAGGACGCCTGGTTCATCGGCTTCACCCCCGAGCTGGCGGTCGGCGTCTATGTCGGCTTCGATACGCCGCGCAACATGGGCCGCCAGTCGACCGGTGGCGAAATGGCTGTGCCGATCTTCACCGAGTTCGTCGGGAAGGCCCTGAAGGGCAAGCCGCCAACCCCGTTCAACATGCCTGGCGGGATGGCGCAGGTGTGGATCGATCCAGGCACCGGCGTAAAGGCCAATGGCGGCGACCAGGCGATCTACGAGGCGTTCAAGCCCGGCACCGGCCCCAACCTCGTCACCTCGGTGATCGGCGTCGACTCCAACGCCTTCCAGGCCATCCAGGCCGGGCAGGATCCGGCGGCCACCGATATGACGCTGGGCCGCGGCGGGCTGTTCTAGCTCGTTTCAGGATTGCGCTGAACCAGCTGAACTGGTTGGGCTCGACCTTGACTTCCCCACCGGCTTCCATCCCAGCGAAAGCTGGGACCTCCGCGGCGAGGGCTCTGCCCTCGTCCGCTAGGCTGGTGCAGGTGGTGAGTTGGGTCCCTGCTTCCGCAGGGATGACACCGAGTGTGGGGTGATAGCAGTGGTAATTCGGTCATCTTTGGAAGGGTCTAGCCGATGATCGTCGGCTACCCCGATCCGCGGCTTACCCGCGAGGCCGAGCCGCGATTGGTTGACGATGGGCTGCGCTCCGTCGGCCACCGCCTGCTCGCGGCCACCCGCGCCGCCAATGCCTATGGCCTTGCCGCGGTGCATATCGGCGCCGTCGCACCCGTCGTGGTCATCAGCGCCGACGAGGATCCTTCGAAGCGCGACTATCTCGTCCTCTACAACCCCGAAATCGTCGCAACCGACGGCCCCAGCATCCCCGGCCCCGAAGGCTCGGTGTCGATGCCTGGCGTCGAGGTGGAAGTCATCCGGCCCTACATCGCGGAGATCGCCTGGGACGACGAGACCGGCACCCGCCAACAGCGCCGCTTCGAAGGCCTGCCCGCCCGCATCGCCCAGCACGAGATCGATCAGGTGAACGGGGTGTTCTTTCTGGAGCGGCTGTCTCGACTGAAGCGGGACATGGTGCTGAAGAGGTGGAAGAAGCGGGGTGAGGGCTAGCCGTGCTAAGGACCTGGTCGGGGGAACTGGAGCGGCGCTTATGTCTGAGTTCGGACCGATAGAGGGGTTTGGGCGGCGCATCATGATTGCCGGCCCCTCTGGCTCAGGAAAATCCACGCTCACGCTGGCGCTTGCACGCAGACTTGGCCTCGACCCCGTTTCTCTCGACGTTCTTCGTCACGCGCCATACACGAACTGGGTCCCGGTGCCTGCTCAGGAATTTGCGGCAGCGCACGCGAAGGCGATCAGCAAAGAAGCGTGGGTCATCGAGGGCAACTATGCGTCCTACTATCCGGATCGTCTCGCTCGGGCCACGGGGATAATCCAGCTTGGTAACGAGCCTTGGCACAACGCATTTCGTTACGTCAGGCGCACCCTGTTTGAAGGTCCGGACCGACCGGGTCAACTAGAGGGAGGTACTGACAAGCTCAAATGGTCGTTGTTCCGCTACGTACTGGTAGACCAACCGCGAAAGCATGATCGCGACCAGCAGATTTTCATCAGTTCCAGGTTGCCGCTCATTGCTTTGAAAGACCGGAAGGGGCTCAACCGTCTTTATGCTGAGTGGGATCTCCGCCGTCGCTAGACAAATGCGAACGACGTGGGCAAACGGGCAAAACTCCCCACCTGACCCTTGCATTCCCGGCAGGATGTCCCAGTCCCTTCAGTCACTTGGCGGCGATGCCGACGAAATCGCCCGGCTGCAACGAAAAGAGAAGGGCTTAGCAGCTGTTTCGCCACTAAGCCCTTGATTGTGCTGGTGCCGGCAGCAGGAATTGAACCCGCGACCCACTGATTACAAATCAGTTGCTCTACCGACTGAGCTATACCGGCGCGACGCGGTCGATAACACTGGCGGCCTGATGGTGCAAGGCGCGGCGGTATGCCCACGAGGCGGCGACGGCGTGTGTTAGATATGGCATCCTCGCTGTGCAAATATCCAGCCAGTTGGTGATTTACTGGTTCAGAGGACGGTCGTGGGAGGCAGACGAAGCGCATCGGTTCCGGCTCGCATCCTGCCCCGGCACGCCGCCTTTTACTGGGGCGTTGGCGCAGGAGCGGCAGTGGTTGTCGTGTGCCTGCTGCTGGCGCCCAAATATGCGGTGGCTATCGGCGCCAATGCGATGTTCGTCACCTACCTGCTGCTCGTCCGTATCGAGTTCCCGTGCCTCACTGCCGAGTTCTTGCAGCAGCGGCCCGATGACGCCGATTTGCCGGTGGCGGCGATCTTCCTCGTCACCCTGCTGGTCGCGGCGGTGGCTGTGATCTTCCTGTTTCTGGCTCTCAATGATGGGAAGGGCGGGTCCGATGCGGTGGGGATCGCGGTCAGCGTGGTGTCGGTCCTCCTCGGCTGGTTCACCGTGCACACCATGGCGGCGCTGCACTACGCGCGCGAGTATTACCGCGATGATCCCGACGACAAGGGCGGTGTGCTCGCCGGCCTCGCGTTTCCCGGCGAGATGCCTGACGGCGCGGCGTTCCTGTATTTCTCGTATGTGCTCGGGATGACCGCGCAGGTGGCGGATGTGGCGGTGACGTCGCGCCCCATGCGGCGGCTGGTGACGCTGCACGGCGTCGTCTCGTTCTTTTTCAACACGGTCATCGTCGCGGCTACGGTCAACGTCGTCGTGACGATCGCCGGCGGATAGGGTGGGCGTTGGCCCGCCCACGCAATCAGGTCACGCGCACCGGACAAACGGGCGCAGCAGCTTCGGAGAGGAAACCGACGATGAAACGAATGCACCTACTGGCCCTGCCGGCCGCCCTGTCATTGGGTCTGCTGCTCGCCGCCTGCGGCAATAACAACTCGTCGCCGCCGCCGGCCAAGCCCGCCGCCGAGGCACCTGCGGCCACCGCTGACGCCGACAAGGCCGCCGCCGAACAGAAGGCCGCCGAGGAAAAGGCTGCTGCCGATAAGGCTGCTGCGGACAAGGCCGCTGCCGACAAGGCTGCTGCGGACAAGGCTGCTGCCGACAAGGCTGCCGCTGACAAGGCCGCTGCCGATAAGGCCGCCGCTGACAAGGCTGCCGCGGATAAGGCCGCCGCTGACAAGGCTGCCGCGGACAAGGCTGCCGCGGACAAGGCTGCCGCGGACAAGGCTGCCGCCGACAAGGCTGCCGCCGACAAGGCCGCTGCCGATAAGGCCGCCGCGGACAAGGCTGCCGCCGACAAGGCTGCTGCCGATAAGGCCGCCGCGGACAAGGCTGCCGCCGACAAGGCTGCTGCCGACAAGGCTGCCGCGGACAAGGCCGCTGCCGACAAGGCTGCCGCCGACAAGGCTGCTGCCGACAAGGCCGCTGCCGACAAGGCTGCCGCCGATAAGGCCGCCGCCGATAAGGCAGCTGCCGATAAGGCAGCTGCCGCCAAAGCCGAGGCCGACAAACAGGCGACGCTCGCCGCCGCTGCGGCCAAGGGCAAGGCCGATGCGGCCGCCGCGGTAACTGCGGCGGAAGCCGCTCCGGCCGCCACCGCTCCCGCCTCCGCCGCGGCGAAGGGCGCCGCCGATGCCGCTGCTGCCGTCACTGCGGCGGAAGCTGCTCCCGCACCGGGCAAGGGCGCGGCCGACGCTGCCGAGGCCGTCGCTGCCGCCTCCGAAGCGCCGATGATGACAACGCCGGCGATGGGCATCCTGCCGGCCGCCGATGGCCTGAAGCCCGATACGCGGCTCGCCGCCAACGCCAAGCGTGACCAGATCGGCTATCTCGGCGTCTGGGCACCCGACTACGCCGCCTGCGGCACTGTCGATCAGGCCGGCAGCACCGGCTACGTGGTGATCACCAAGATCAGTGTTCGCCAGGGCAGCGAGATCACGCTGGTCGATGCCGTGCCCGCCAGCAACGGCAAAGCCAGCCTCAAGGCCGGCGACAAGACCATCGAGATCGCCCAGGCCGGGCCCGATGCGCTGAGCGTCAACGGCGCGTCGCTGGTGCGCTGCACCACGCCCTGAGCGGGATCAAGTGGGTCGCGGCATCGCCGCGGCCCTGACTACTGCGCCGGCCGGCCGGCGGTCACCGCGAAAAGCGCGATGGCCGCCGCGTTGGAAACGTTGAGCGACTTGATCGGGCCGGGCATGTCCAGCCGCACCATCTCGTCGCAGAGTTCGCGTGTCCGCTGCCTCAGCCCTTTGCCCTCGGCGCCGAGCACGATGGCCATCGGCGCATCGTCGGTGCGTGGGCGGATCGGGGCAGGGGCCTCCGAATCGAAGCCGATCACTCGGAGGCCGCCCTCCTTGAGCTTCTCAATGGCGTCACCGAGGTTGCGCACCTCGATCATCGGCACCATGTCGAGCGCGCCCGAAGCGGCCTTCGCCATCACGCCGGTTTCGCGCGGCGAATGCCGGGCCGTGGTGACCACCGCATCGGCGCCGAACGCACATGCGGTGCGGAGGATCGCCCCGACATTATGCGGGTCGGTCAACTGGTCGAGAATCACCACCAGCCGGGGGTTGTGCACATCATTGAGCCCGAAGCGGCTGACCGCCTCGACTTCCAGCGCCACGCCCTGGTGAACGGCGTCAGCGCCGAGCAGCCGATCGAGCTCTTTGGGCGTCGTTTCGGTGAATCGCATTTCCACCGCACCGGTCTCCCTGAGGCGCATCAGCGCATTGGGAGTGACCAGGAGGTTCCGCCGTTCGCGGCGTGGATTGTCGAGCGCCGCGCGCACGGTGTGCAGCCCATAGAGGTAGACCGGCCCGGTATCCGGGTCATACTTGGGCTTGGGCGGGAACTTGTTGCGGCTCATGGGGATGCCCTAGCGGTTTTGATGCAGGACAGCAAGGCGAGCCCCGCAATGCGCAAAGGGCGGATTGGGTGTTGACAGGCGTTCACCGCCCCGACATAAACCGCCCCGACGACGCGCCCGGGGACGGGCGCCGTTCGTTTCTCCGGCTCTGAATGGAGGGGTGGGAGAGTGGTTAAATCCGGCAGACTGTAAATCTGCTCGCTTAGCGTACACTGGTTCGAATCCAGTCCCCTCCACCATCCCCCCGACATCGTCAGGTCGTCTCAGAGCCGGCTGCGGAGCCGCCGTAAAGCGGCGCTCCGGCCGCCGCGCTTAGCTCGCGGGAGCATCTGCACTCGGCTATTCCGTCAGCAGCCGGTGCGAGCGGGGCTGCCAGCCGATGAGCCGTGCCGCTTTGGACAGGTCGTGCTCCTCGCCCTTCTCGTCGCCGACGATGAACAGCGACTTCGAACCTGCCCGCGGACGGTGGCGTGACCGCTTCAATGGCGCCGAGATAGGCGTTCGCCATGTCCTCTTCGTCGAGCGGGTAGACATAGCTGCCATCGCCGGCCCGCTGCGGGTTGCGCCGTTGCGCCAGATAGTCGGAACGCTTGCGCGGCCCGCTGATCCTCAGCCCGATGATATCCATGCCGAACCAGCGGGCGAAATAGGCGCAGATCGCCTCGCCAAGCCCCTTGCTGAGGCCGTAGACGGAGGGCGAGTCGCGGCACCTGGTCCTCGCCGGGGTAGTTCGGGCGGCCGCGATAGTGGACGCTCATCGAGCTGGTATAGACGCCGCGCTTCACCCCGGCTTCCTGCGCCAGGTAAAGGAACAGGTGCAACGCCTTGGTGTTCAAGTCGTAATTGTTGATGATGGTTTCGATGTCCTGGTCGGTCACCATGCCGCCCTGGGCGCTGCGCATCGCCAGCCAAATGAAGCCATCCACTCCGACGAGCGAGCTCCGGATCGCCTCGGGATCGAGCACCGAACCCTTCACATGCTCGATCTCTGGGTCGGCAGGCGGGGCGAGGTCCAGCACCCTGAGCGTGTGGCGGGCCTTCAGATAAGGCGTGATCAGCTGTCCGACATGGCCGGCTCCGCCGACGAGCAACAGCTTCATCGTGCCGCCTCCGCCTGGTCGCCGATATCGAGGATGCGGATGCCGCGCTCCTCCGCCACCCGGTGGAACAGCGCGCCGACTGTCGGCAGCTCCTCGCTGGAATTGCCCTCGGCGATCAGCGGGTAGTCCGGGTCGAGCGCTTCGAGCCGCTGGAACAGGGTCGGAAAATCCATCACGCCTTTGCCGGGGCAGCCATCCTGCAGGTGGATGGCCAGCCGGTTCTCCACCCAGATATCCTTGGCATGGGCGCTACAGATATGGCGGCCGAGCAGGTCGAAATGCGCGTTGAGCGCCCCGCCGGTGTCGTAGATCGTTTCCAGCGTGATCCAGTTGGCGGAATCATAGTCGCAGCGCACCCAGGGCGAATCCACTGCATCGAGAATGCGGGCAGCGATCTGCGGCGTGCGCGGCGTCACCAGCGAGTGCGATTTCAGGCTGAGGAATACGCCGGCATCTTCCGCCGCCTTGGCGCATTCCTTGAGCGAACGGATCAACTGGTTCTCGGCCTCGGCGGTCCAGTTGTCGGGATGCGGGAACCAGGGCCCATCAGGGTTCATCGAGCCGGGCCCGGTGTCGATGCCGCGTGCCCCCATCCAGCCGGCGAGCCTGAGGGCCGCCTGCACCACCTCTACTGATTGGGCGCGCGCCACCTCGTCCGAGGTCACGAGGTTCTGCCAGTAGCCGGTGGTCTGGAACAGCGCCACGCCCTCGTCGGCGAGCAGCGATTTCAGCCGGCTTGCCTCCTCACGCCGGGCGCTCAGCGGGTCGTTGTCGCGAAACCGCGTGAAGATGCCGGAAAAGCCGGCATTACGCACCCGTCGGCACATTTCGGGGGTCAGGTCATTCATGTCCGCGGGCAAAAAGCACCCGCTCATACCAAGCCGCATCGTCGTCCTCCTCGAGACGCGGCATCCATCCGGCGGCAGCGCCGGGAGTCAATCATACGTTCGCCTGTAGGAGGCATTGCGACCGAGCATCACCGGCTGAGGCAGGCTATCCGCACCAGCTTGGTGCTGCAGACGTCCTCGCCCGGGCCAAGCCTTCGCTGATCAGTTCCGCCCCCAGCGACTGCCCGTCCCGCGACACCACCGCCAACGCCGACCCATCGGCATCCCCGATCTCGAACGGTGCGGCATTCAGCAAGTCGCGCAGCCGCAGTGCAGAACGCCACGAGAGCTGGCTCGCAGCGCGGCATTCCGAAGTGTAGCGCTCCGGCGCGACGGCGTCGGCGAGACGAACGATCTGGCCACGCAGATAGAAGCTGTCGCCGGACCACACGCAGGTTAGATGGGGCAGGGCCTCGCACAGCATGAAGCGGGCATCTTCGGCATTAACCGGAGCAGGGGCCGCCAGCAGCGGCAACATCACCAGGCCAATCGCGGCGCGCATAGCCCACGCTGACTCCGATCTGGTGGCCGGGCAACGCACAACGCTGGGATCGAACAGGCCCAGGCGGGATCGAAGAGGCTTGCCAGCATCGCGCCTCAGCCTCTAAGAAGCGCTGGCGCTCCGGCGCGGGTGTAGCTCAATGGTAGAGCAGAAGCCTTCCAAGCTTATGACGAGGGTTCGATTCCCTTCACCCGCTCCAGCACTCGGCCTTGGCTGAGAGAAAAGTTGGCACGGATTTGGCACGAATGCCGCGGTCATTTCGGGCCAGGCTGGTGTGAGCTTGTTGCCATATGACTGTGATTCTCCGTTCAAGGCGCTGGCGGTGCAAGCGGAGGAGTACAGCGCAGTCGCAATGGCGGGGGCACGCCTTGCGCAGACACTGTTGTCCCGGGACTGCATTCCTGGAGGTGCGATAGTGTCAGCCAGCGGTTCAAAACCGGAGCTGGCGAGATGCGCAGCCTACTCACGACAACGGTTTCCGAATTCTCTCGACTTCGTGCCGAAGAGTTTGGTGCGGCAATTGGAGCGCCCCTGAACGTGGCCGCCGAGAGGATGGCCATGTACACCGGTTCATCCTCGACACGATGGACGTCGGCGAGGAAAGCTGGGCGAGGAGATCGGGCTGGTCGGCAATCCCGCGTTGCTGAGCGAGGCCGGCGTGACGATCGACCAGTCCATCGCTGACGCCGGCCGCACGCCCGTCCACGTCGCCGTCGATGGCAAGCTGGTCGATACGACATCAACCTATCGCGCTGCCATCTGGCCGGGTGCCGTACGGTCGGGATGTCGAGAGAGATCGTTCAGTGGTTGTGTGTTTGGCGCGGCTTCCCGCTGGGCCGATAATGGTGAGAATCATTGTGTCCAACGCGATCGAGAGCGGCGAGTTCGTGGCCTCAGGATGTCCTGTACCTATTTCGGCATCGCCCTGTTCCGCGGCTTTGTCCTCGTCCTGCGGCGAAGCCCTGCCTCGCTGCCGCCCCTTCGAAACAGCGCTGGCCGCAGGCAACCCTGGGCGTCGCTGCGACACCTGGTCGCTCGGCCTCTGCAGGTATACGCACCTTAAGGCGGTCTTAACTCGCACTGCACAATTTGAAGCCATGCGGGCAATGCTGCGGACATGGTTGGTGCGGATCGGACTGGTTGTGGTCCTGCTGGTTTCGGCAGGTGCCCACGGCCATGCGCACACGCCGGCTCTACCGCAGGGACCGCAGCTAGTCGCCGCCTTGGCCAGCGTCGGCGTCACCGAAGCAAATACCGGCCACTCGCATTCCACCACCCATGAACATGTTGCCGCCGATGACCTGCCGGGCAGGGACAGGAAGCTCGCCGACGGCGCCAATGGCTCCAGCACGTGGTCCGCTTCGATCGATCTGCACCGTCGCAGAAGCGTGCCGTCGGCAATCTACCAGCCGCCGAGAGCCTGAATTGCAGCAACCGGGCTGATGCCCTCATAGCCCGCGCAAGCGGGCCTGCAAGCTTTTGGACCTTCAATGACGACCGAAATGATCACCCTGCAGGGGGTGACCAGCTTAAACGCGCGCATCACTCGCCGACGCATCGCCATCGCATGCCTGTTGCTCGTGGCCTGCTTCCTTCTGGTGGGTGGGCGCCTGGTGCAACTGGCGCTGGTCAGGACCGAGACGACGATTGAGGGGCGAACGATCAGCGAGATCGAGGCGTCACGCCCCGCTATAACCGATCGCAACGGTCTCGAGATGGCGATGGATATCCGCGTGCCCTCGCTTTATGCCGAGCCGCGCCGGATCGCTGACGTCGAAGGAACCGTTGCCGGGCTGCGCTCAGTGCTGCCAGATCTGGACGAAGCCTGGCTGCGCCAGCGTCTCAGCGGCGATCGCGGGTTCGTCTGGATCAAGCGTGAACTCACGCCCGAGGTGCAGGATCGCATCATGATGCTGGGACTGCCCGGCATCGATTTCCTCACCGAGAGCCGTCGCTTCTATCCAGGCGGCCGGGAAGCCGCGCATGTGCTCGGTTCGGTC